>JACJYT010000029.1 GCA_020635975.1 Chitinophagales bacterium | reverse complement strand
CGTGCTTTCGGGAGCTACCTCCCGACATTTACTATGCCAAGCTTCATGGTAAAATAGCTTTTACAAACTGAAGTAAATCAAGTACTAAATAAACTTAAATACTTAAAAAGGTCTAAAGATCTTGGTCCCAGTAAAATAGAATAATGGGCTTAAGAAATCGATACTTGTATACAGAATACAACATATTCTTTATAACAACGACATGCTACAATTGGTATAAACTATTGTCTGTGCATAATAACATGAATTTGATCGCTGAAAACCTCAAATACTATGCTCAAAAATATGAGCTTTCTATTCTTGCTTATGTGATTATGCCTAATCATATTCATATGATTCTTAATTTTAAAAGAGGAAGTGATAGAATTGCTTTTATGAGAGACTTTAAGAAGTTTACATCCACTCAGATTAGAAAAGAAATTGAATTACATGAACCGGAAATGCTCAAAAAATTATTTTATACAAAGGGTAAACAGAAGTTCAAGATATGGCAAGATAGATTTGACGAATTGTTTATAATAAGTCAAGATTTGTTTGAAACTAAGATGCAATATATTCATAACAACCCCGCTGTCCTTAGCCTGAGCGCCGCGGTGGCTAAGCGACTAATTATGAAAGGAGTAGCTTGCAGCTACGATAACTTAAATTCATTGGTAAATTAGAACTTTAATAAATCCTTGAACTCCTGCATAATCTCTTGTGCTTTTTCAACTATCATGTCTTCTACCGGATTATAATGTAAATATTCTAATTTTCGTGCTGTCGGGAGCTACCTCCCGATTTCTATGATAAAACCAAACATTAGATTGATATTTTTTTAAGCAGCTACTTTCATATAAGGTGTTTGTCTTTTTATTACTACAAAAATTCGCTCCAGCAGCTTTCTTTTAACATTATTAATGCAGACTAGAGCATGTTTACCTTCTTCAATTTTACGAGTATAGTAAGCGTTAATCTCTTGATCGTGTCGTATTGAACTGATCGCACACATATGTAATAATGATTTTATCTTTTTGTTTGCCATGAAGTGTACTCTAGGTTTTTTATTTATGGATTTACCAGAGCTAAAGGCAAAGGGTGCAACTCCACAATAACATGCCAGCTGCTTTGCATTTACACATTTCGTAAACATTTTAGTTGCTACCATGATGTGTAACATAGTGATTTTTCCAACACCTACAATAGAGCATCCTAGCGACAATGTTTTTCTTATTTCCTCATTTTCTAAGCACACCTTATCTATTTCTTCCTCTAGCTTTTTTAGGTTCTTTTTTAATGAGTTGATGCTACTTGTATAGCTTGGCTTAATAATTTTGTAACTATCCAGATCGAACTGTTTTAGCTCGGCTAAATATACCTCAAGTCTGCTAATTGAATCGAGTAGTTGTTCTCTTGCTGTAAGCATTTTTTTCAAGGTTTTAATTCCCTGATTACTAGGCTTTTCTAATACAACCTTATCTTCATGACGGAACCCATACTCTGCTATTCTAAAAGAATCAAGTTTATCTGTCTTGCCTCTTTGTAATCCCATGGAGTGCTTCATAGCATAAGGCATAATTATCCATACTTTTGCTTTTTGATCTTCCAGAAGACTAGAAAGAAGCTCACTATATATTCCAGTCTGTTCTAGACAGAAAAGAGTGTTGTCAATAGCTAAACCTTCATTGTTTATCCATTTGATAAATTTTTTAATCCCTTTGACACTATTAGGAAATACCTGGTGAATCTTAGCCTCAAGATTAGAAGGCGTTAATACGGCAACATCAAAGCTGCTTTTGGATATGTCAATACCCACAAAATGTTTAAATTTGTCCATAATACATTGTTATTTGAATAACCACATCTGATTAACATCTAGTCCTTAATAATAAGCCTGCAAGCTTTAATTTCTATATGATTCTTATTCAGATAACCGACAATGGCTCTTATCGGGAGATAGGACCTAATTCCTTGACAACACATTGATACACCATTGTCGGTGGTTATTTGATTTATCCACAAATATTGTGGATTGTTAAAGAAAAAAGAAGCAAAAAAGAAATCTTAATGATTATAGTTCTTCTTTAAAATTCTTAAAATCAAATCTAAAGGACA
>JACJYT010000028.1 GCA_020635975.1 Chitinophagales bacterium | reverse complement strand
TGTTATGTCCTGAAATAAGTAGACACGGTTTATAAAATTAAGCAGCACTTAAATATACATCATTGGGTATTTGTAAATCTAATGCCCAATGAGGTCTTTCGGTGTTGTATGTATGTATAGCCTGATGAGCTACTTTTTTTGCTTGCTCCAATGATGTAAAGTTAGCATTTAAATTGAATTCATGTTTCAATATACCATTTAGTCTTTCTGCAACGGCATTTTCATAACAGTTGCCTCCTTCTGTCATGCTGATTTTCACACTTCTTTTCTTCAATTGTGTTGTATACTTATACGAACAATATTGACTTCCTCTGTCAGAATGGTGTATCTCTGGCGAACCTGCTTTATAGGCCATTTGTAAAGCTTTTATTGCGCCTTCCATTTCTAATGTTCTGTTAACATGGTAACCTACTATTTTTCGACTGTATAGATCCGTTATTAAGGATAGGTAGCAAAACTTATCTCCACATTTTAAGTAGGTAATGTCACTTACCCAAACTTCATTTGGTCTTGTCACCACTCTTTCCTTTATTAGATTCTTGTAAACCTTGAACGGGTGATTACTATTCGTGGTAACGCTATACTTAGCTTTTCGATACACCAATAAATCATGCTCTCGAAGTAGTCTAAAAAATTTATCCCGCCCCATTTCTAGTTCTCCTGTTTTCTTAATGCATTTATACATCTTCTTACCTCCAAGATTTGGCATTCTTTGCTTTATCTTTCGTATCGTGGATAACGCAGTTATTGCTATTTGTTCTTGTTTTTTATTTGACTTCCTTACCTTGTAATAGGATGATCTGGCATATCCTAGTTCCTCACAAGAAGCCTTTATCGTATTTCCTTTTATTAAAGATTTATCTATTGTTTGTCGCCATACTTTTTTTTTAACTCTTCCACATTCATACCCAGCATATCCGCTATGGCTTCTACTGTAGATTCACTAATAATAGCTTCTAAAGTTTGCTTGGATAGAGCTTTCTTTAATAGTTTATTTTCCTTTTCTAATTCTTTGATTCTATCTCGTTCTTTTGGAGTTTCCACTTTGATAATTTTTAATTGTGAACTCGGTCTACCATACTTCCGTATCCAAGATTGAATGGTCGCCCCTCCAAATATCTCATATTTTTTTCTTAACTCCACAACAGGAATATGATCTTCCTCATATTCCTTAACAATTTGAATCTTAAATGACTCACTGTAACGAATAACTTTTCTCCTTTTCATGGACTTTAGGTTTTTGTGTGTCTACTTTTTCTTAGGACGTTACATTCGACTGTTCGACTTTGCGATTTTCGACTCCATGACCAGATTAACAAGATAATTCCACTAAAATAAATTCCATTAGAACGAAAATTTTAGACTTAAGAACTAAAAAACAAAATAGCCCACGCCAAGCGAAAGTTAAGAAGCCCTTTCTAACGACCACCGACCAAAGTCTACCGACCACTAACTATATCCCTTCCAAAAGGCGTCAAACTCATTGCCATCAATTTAAAATGCTGCTTAGCAAATGGTAAACCTATAATAGTAATAGCGAAGAGAATTCCTAAAACCAAATGGGTTAAAACTAAAGGAATTGCGCCTACAAAGAACCAAATAAAATTCATGGCACTGTACAAACAACCATTGCCATCTTCTACTTTTTTAGCTTCTAAGCCAAAAGGCATCAAAACAAAGAAGGCTAGTTTAAAACATTGCAGGCCGAAGGGAATTCCAACTATTGTGGCACACAGGGCCGCGCCAGCCAATAAATACTCGATACAAGTAACAAAGCCACCAAAAATTACCCAAATGACATTTCCTATTAGTTTCATGTGCATTAAATTTTAGTCTAAAGTTAGTAGATTCTTTACTAAAGTCCTAAGTTTGCACTTCCTTATTCACAAGTTCTAAAGACTTGCATCAATTAAATCAAAAATTTGAATACAATGAGCGACTTTAATTTAAAATCTTGGGTAGAAGTGAGCCCGAATTCGGACTTTAGCCTACAAAATCTGCCCTTTGGTATATTTTCAACAAGTAAAAAAAGTGCCCGAGTGGGAGTTGCTATTGGAGATAGAATAATTGATTTAGTAGAGCTAAACAAGAATAAGTTTATCCAAGTAAACGAAAACTTGCTTAACAATGAATACTTAAACGATTTAATGGCAGAAGGTAGAGAATTCGCTTCTAAACTTCGTCTAAGAATAATGGATTTACTAAGAGAAGGAAATAGCGAACTGAAAGATGCGGTTTCAAGAGGTAGTATCATGGTGAATAGAGCGGAAGCCACCATGCACATGCCGGTTCGAGTTGGCGATTACACCGATTTTTATAGTAGCGAAGATCACGCTCGCAATGTGGGAACGATGTTTAGAGATCCCAACAATGCCCTATTACCCAATTGGAAACATTTGCCT
>JACJYT010000027.1 GCA_020635975.1 Chitinophagales bacterium | reverse complement strand
CTTGACAACAATGATTTGGAAAGAGAAAGAGGTATTACCATCTTATCTAAAAACGTTTCGGTTAACTATAAAGGGGTAAAAATAAACATCATCGACACCCCTGGTCACGCCGATTTTGGTGGTGAGGTAGAGCGTGTTTTAAAAATGGCTGATGGTGTACTACTTTTAGTAGATGCCTTTGAAGGAGCCATGCCGCAAACGCGATTTGTATTAGGCAAGGCAATAGAATTAGGCTTAAAGCCAATTGTTGTAATCAATAAAGTAGATAAAGAAAACTGTACTCCCGATATTGTTCAAGAAGATGTTTTTGAACTGATGTTTAATCTAGATGCCAGCGAAGATCAATTAGAGTTTGCTACGGTTTATGGTTCAGCTAAACAAGGTTGGATGAGTATGGATTGGAAGAAACCTACAGATAATATTTTAGCTCTTCTAGATACCATTTTAACAGAAATTCCCGAAGCACCAGAGCACCAAGGCACACCTCAAATGCAAATTACTTCTTTAGACTTTTCTGCCTTTACAGGAAGAATTGCCATAGGGAGAGTGTTGAGAGGTTCTTTACAAGAAAATAAGGATTACATGCTATGCAAGAAAGATAGCAATAAGAAAGTAAGAATTAAAGAGCTACATACTTTTGAAGGTATGGGTAAAATTAAAGTGAACAGTGTAAGAAGTGGCGATATTTGCGCTGTAACTGGAATTGATGATTTTGAAATTGGAGACACTATTGCCGATTTAGATAATCCAGAGGCACTCACGAGAATTTCGGTAGACGAACCAACGATGAGTATGTTATTTACGATTAACTCCTCGCCTTTCTTTGGTAAAGAAGGTAAGTTTGTTACTTCTCGTCACCTTCGTGATCGTTTGTATAAAGAACTAGAAAAAAACCTAGCGCTTAGAGTAGAAGATATGGATACCGAAGATAAATTCATGGTATATGGAAGAGGAATTCTACATTTATCAGTACTTATCGAAACGATGCGAAGAGAGGGTTATGAACTACAAGTAGGAAAACCTCAAGTAATTTTTAAAACCATTGATGGACAAAAATGCGAGCCTTACGAAACTTTAGTTGTTGACGTGCCGGAACACAGTTCAGGAAAAGTTATTGAACTAGTTACTCAACGTAAGGGGGATTTAGAAGTTATGAATCCTAAAGGCGATTTAATGCACTTAGAATTCAATATACCATCTAGAGGTTTAATCGGCTTACGAAACAACGTGCTTACAGCAACGGCAGGAGAGGCAGTTATGACGCATAGATTTAGAGAGTACCAGCCGTTTAAAGGAGAAATTCCTGGTAGACAAAAAGGCTCTTTAGTATCAATCGAAAAAGGCCAAGTGCTCGCCTATTCCTTAGATAAATTACAAGATAGAGGGAAGTTCTTTGTAGAGCCTGGAGATCAAATTTATGTAGGACAAGTAATTGGTGAACATTCTCGTGCAAACGACCTAGGAATCAATGCAACAAAAGGTAAGCAGCTAACCAATATGCGAGCTTCAGGTTCAGATAATAACGCCAAAATAGCTCCAAAGATTAATTTTTCTTTGGAAGAATCTATGGAGTATATCAACGACGATGAGTATTTGGAAATCACTCCAGAAAGCCTTAGAATGCGTAAGATTCAGTTTAAACCATAAATTAGAATTGAGATTTGAGTATTGAGATGTGAGATTACTCGAAACTCTAAATTCATAACTAGCTATATAAGAGACCTGACAGCAATGTTGGGTCTTTTTTTTGTTTAGTATTGAGAATTTAGATATGAGATTATTTTAAGTATTTAGTTAACTATTTTTCTATTTCTCTATTTTTCTAATCTTCTAATTTTCTATTCAACTAGTCTACTATTTCTCTAATCAAATCATCTGAATAAGCAAAACGCTTTTCTTGTAAAGCATCATAGGCCTTTACATAATCTGGATTCTCTGTTTTCATCAATCGATCCCAAACTCTGAAATAAAGTCCGTAGTTGCCTTTAAATTTGGAATGATGTAAATTGTGGTATAAAGAAGTTCCTATTATTTCAAAGAGAAAGCTATTTCTAAATCCCTTTGGCATAATTTCGTATCCCAGGTGACCGTAGACATTAATCATAAAGGTAATGGTTCCAAAAATCAACAAGCTATAGATGTGCATAGGCAGAAGAAACAAAATAATGGGGACTATCATCATCTCGCTTATTGCTTCCAAAAAATGAAAGGCGTGCGAAGCAAAAGGACTAGGATTAGTAGATTTATGATGCACAGCATGAATGTATTTATACAGTTTTTCGTGATGTAGCAGGCGATGCATCCAATAAAAATAAGTATCGTGTAGGATTAAACTCAAAACGAGCGAAAGGGGTATCCACCACAGCGGAAAAGTAGCTAGATTTTCATAAACAGCGGTGTATTCCTTGAGTGGCGTTTTAAGGATGACTAAGGCAAATAGCACCAAGATGGCAGTGGTTTGAATCGAATAGAGGATTTCTCTTATGAAATCCGATTTTTTAGCATCCGACTTTTGCAATTTACTTAATGAAAAGGCTTCAGTGAAATACTTATAAAGCAAGAGGAAAGGAATTCCTGCAAACACAAAATACTTCAAAAGAGAAAAAGAAAAAGCGACTAAAAAACTGCTTATATAATCCATGACATATCGATTTATTTATAGCAAAGATGGCAGATAAGCCTTGTCAATAAGATTAACAAAAGATAATTAGTGCTTTTTAGCCGCAATTCTTTTTCTAATGCGACTCAAAGAAACTGGAGTTATTCCCAAAATGCTGGCTATATACTTATTGGGAACGCGATTCAAAATATTTGGCTTGGATTTCACAAATTCCAAGTAGCGTTCTTCTGGAGATAGTAAAACAAAAGATTCTAAATGTTCTAAAGATTCGGACAACATCCGGAGCAGAAAATCCTTTCTATATTTTTCTAATTTCGAATTCTTGGCAATCACTTTTTGAAGGGCTTCGTAATCGAGCTCTAACAATTCGCAAGCTTCCATAGCTTCATACACAAAGCGTGATGGACGATTAAGTATAATAATATCGTGGGAAGCCACAAATTGATTCTCCCAACGCAATAAAAAACTGATCTCCTCTCCTTTCTCATTAATAAAGTAAGCTCGGATAAGTCCTTTTTTAATAAAAGCAACACGTTTTGCTGTAGATCCCTCTTGAATGTAGCAATCTCCAGGCAACAAGTGTCTTTCTCTATGAATTTTCATTAAGTCTTGAATATCACTTAGGTCTAAATCACTAA
>JACJYT010000026.1 GCA_020635975.1 Chitinophagales bacterium | reverse complement strand
GCGAAGCAATTAGCAGATAAAGCAAGAAGCAAGAAACTAAGTCCAGAAGAAATGCAAGGCAATACCTTCAGTATTTCTAATTTAGGAGGTTTCGGTATCAGTGAATTTACAGCAGTGATAAATCCCCCAGATGCTTGCATCTTAGCTGTAGGTGGAATAAAGAAAGAATTGGCTTATAACGAAAAGAAAGAAATCGTTGAAAACAACATTATGAAATTAACGCTTTCTTGCGATCATAGAGTTGTGGACGGAGCAGTTGGTACTAAGTTTTTAGTGGATCTTAAACAAAACTTAGAAAACCCAGTAATGATGTTAGTTTAGATAGAAAAACTATCTAAACTTTCACAGACCTTTATTATTTGTTCTCTATTAATATCTAAATGGCAAACCATTCGGATGGTTTTTGGACCGAATTGAATGGCTTTAATATTTTTCGAGGCTAGATAATCTATAAAGCGAACTACTTCTAATTCAGGAATTAAATCGAATATTACGATATTGGTTTGTGGAGTGATTACTTTCTGCACATAGCTTTGCTTGCTTAGGCAAGATGCTAAAATTTCGGCATGTTCATGATCTACTTTTAGTTTAGCTATATTGTTCTCTAAAGCATATATTCCGGCAGCCGCAAGAATTCCAACCTGACGCATGCCACCGCCAAAGGCTTTCCTTACTTTTCTAGCCCTTTTTATAAAACTTTTGGAGCCAAGTAAAACAGAGCCAATTGGAGCACCCAAGCCCTTACTTAAGCAAATAGAAATACTATCAAAAAGTCCGAAATAATCTTCCAAACTTGTACCGCTAGCAACTAGGGCATTAAAAAAACGTGCGCCATCTAAATGCAGGCGAAGATTATTTTCTTTACAAACTTGAGAAATCTTCTTAAGCTCTTCCAAATCATAGTAGACTCCCCCACCCTTATTGCAAGTATTTTCTACTACCACTAATTTACTAACTGGTAGCCAATCAAAATCTGCCTGAATATTTTCTTTTACTTGCTGTGCTGTAATTCTTCCTTGATCTCCATCAATTAGTCGAATACCACATTGCGCATTCGCCGCATAACCTGCCGTTTCGTAGTAATAAATATGTGAAAGCCTATCGCAAATAATTTCATCTAAAGGAACCGTGTGTACCTTAAGGGCAATTTGATTGCACATGGTGCCACTCGGACAAAATAGTCCGGTTTCCATATTAAACATTTGCGCTAATTTATCTTGTAATTCTATTACCGTTGGGTCTTCATTAAAAACATCATCACCCAGCTTTGCCTGCATCATGGCTTCCAACATGGCCGTGCTTGGCTTTGTTACGGTATCACTTCTTAAATCTATCATAATTGCCAATTAAACTAAAACTTAAAGGTAATGCTTTCCTTATTTGGAGAGCAATTATTACTCATTATGATAAGGTTCACCTTTTATAATGGTAAACGCTCGGTAAAGTTGTTCTGCAAAAATTGCACGAATAATTTGGTGAGAAAAAGTCATTTTAGATAATTGCAATTTCATATTCGCTCTATCATATACTTCCTTCGAAAATCCATAAGCACCACCAACCACAAAAACTAAACTACTAATACCCTGAACTTGTTTTTGTTCTATCCAAGAAGCAAAAGCCACGGAAGTAAAATCCTTTCCCTTTTCATCTAAAAGAACTAAAAAATCTTTATTATCAATTTTCGCTAATAGCTTTTTTCCTTCTTCTAACTTAAGCTGATCGGGACTTAAAGTACCAGCCTTTTTAACATCTTCAATTAAAACTTCTTCAAATTTGCAGTAGTGCTTGATTCGATTAAAATACAAGTTACAAGCTTCTTGAACAAAGCTGTAAGAGGTTTTTCCAATATATGCGAAACTCACTTTCATTTCCTCAAATGTAAGCAGAGAATAGTAATAAAAAAAGTTGTGTAAACTTAGTTTTTACATAAAGTTTAGAGTAGAATAATTTAAAATTTATTAAAAGCTGATGGGATGTTTATAAAATTGAGTCTAGAAAGAAAAAAAGAAAAAAATTAGCTATATATTTATTGAAAATCTATTAACCCCGATGACTATTGCCCTAATTTCCTTTGTTTTACTACTTGGAATTGTGTTTATCTTTTTAGAAGTATTTGTTATTCCAGGAACTACTATTTTTGCTTTTGCTGGAATAGCACTTTCTGGAGCAGCAATATTCTTTGCTTATAAATTGCTGGGTTCTAATTATGGTCACCTCACTGTTGTTTTAGGCTTTGTTGTATTTTTGATTATGTTCTTTTTAGGAAGAAAATTGATGAATGAAGATCAATTAGCTTTAAAACAAGAACTAACAGGCAAGGTAAATGAACTTGAGGCAAAAGTAGTTGTTGGAGATGTAGGAAGAAGCTTGACCGATTTGAAACCAAATGGCAAAGCAATTTTTAACGACGAGAAAATTGAAGTTTTCTCTACTGGAGCCTTTGTTGAAAAAGATGTAGATTTACAAATCATTAAAATTGAACAAAATAAAATCATTGTTAAACCCTTAAATAAAAATTAAAATATGCCAACATTAGCCGTTTTAGTGGTGATTGGAGGAATTTTCTTCCTCTTTTTCATCTTGTATTTTGTACCGGTAGGACTATGGATTTCTGCCCTAGCCTCTGGAGTTCCGATTGGAATTATTGACCTTATCGCGATGCGTTTAAGAAAAGTTCCACCTTCGGTAATAGTTAACGCCATGATTACCGCTCAAAAAGCTGGTATTCCTGTGCAAAAAGATTACTTAGAAGCTCACTATTTAGCGGGTGGACATGTAATTAAAGTGGTAAACGCTTTAGTTTCTGCAGATAAAGCGAATATTGATTTAAGTTTCAAAGATGCTACAGCGATTGATCTTGCTGGTAGAGATGTACTAGAAGCTGTTCAGTTAAGCGTTAATCCTCGAGTTATTGAATCTCCCCCAGTTGCTGCTGTTGCGAAAGATGGTATTCAATTAATTGCAAAAGCAAGAGTAACTGTAAGAGCAAACATCAAACAATTAGTGGGTGGAGCTGGAGAAGAAACTATCTTAGCCCGTGTGGGTGAAGGTATTGTAAGTTCTATTGGTTCTGCAGATTCTCATAAATTAGTTCTTGAAAATCCAGATTCTATTTCTAAAACCGTTTTAGGTAAAGGCTTAGATGCAGGAACTGCCTTTGAAATCTTATCTATTGATATTGCCGACGTAGATGTTGGAAAAAATATTGGTGCTGAACTACAAATTGATCAAGCGAATGCAGATAAAAATGTGGCTCAAGCTCGAGCAGAAGAAAGAAGAGCTATGGCGATTGCCGAAGAGCAAGAAATGAAAGCGAAAGCTCAAGAAGCAAGAGCGAAAGTTATTTTGGCAGAAGCTGAAATTCCTAAAGCAATTGCAGAAGCATTTAGAAGTGGAAACTTAGGGGTAATGGATTATTACAAATTCCAAAACATCAAAGCAGATACCGACATGCGCGACTCTATAAGCGGTAAAGGCGGATCTAAAAAATAGATTCCGAATCTACCTCAATAAAAAAATCCCTCATAGATTTGGTTCTGTGAGGGATTTTTTTGTTTTAGGCTATGAAACAAGGTCTTACTTTCTCAAAATCTAACTCTCTCAAAATCTGAAATCACCCCCCTCTAACTCCCCCCTTATCTAGGGTGGAGAACGGTTTTCAATATTATTTTTTTTCTAAATAAGCTTTTCCCGCAGATTTCGCGGATGAGCGCAGATTTTTTTTCTGAAATGTAGCCATCTCAATTCTCACATCTATCTAGCACTCTAAAAATCTAACACTCTCAAAATCTGAAATTACCCCCCTCTAACTCCCCCCTTGAAAAGTGGGGAGAACGGTTTTCAATACTACTTTTTCCTAAATAAGCTTTTCCCGCAGATTTCGCGGATGGGCGCAGATTTTTTTTCTGAAATATAGCCATCTCAATTCTCACATCTATCTAGC
>JACJYT010000025.1 GCA_020635975.1 Chitinophagales bacterium | reverse complement strand
TGACAGCAATATTGTAAAACACATAATTATTGCCAACCTTATTTTTTTCGTTCTGTTTTGCGCAGATTTTTCGCCATTTAGCAAGTTGTCGCCCGTTTTGGCTTTGTGGTATGTCGATTCTCCTTTCTTTAAGCCTTGGCAGCTAGTAACGCATTTCTTTATGCACGGAAGCTTTATGCATATTTTCTTTAACATGTATGCTTTGTATTTATTTGGAAGCATCTTAGAAAAAGTATGGGGTGCCAAAAGACTAGTGTTCTTCTACTTTACTACTGGCATTTTCGCATCTATTCTTTATCTATTAGTTACGGGATTGGAATATTACTTAAATCCTAGTATTCATTCAATGTTTCCTTATAGCGATGGACTCGTTTCGGCAGATTATTTTGTTCCCATGGTAGGTGCTTCTGGAGCTATTTTCGGACTTCTTACAGCATTTGGAATGCTTTTTCCAAACACCGAATTACGCTTACTCTTCCCCCCTATCACCTTAAAAGCAAAATATTTTGTTTTGATCTATATTGCTATTGAGTTGTATCTGGGTTTTCAACAATTTGCAGGCGACAATGTAGCTCATTTCGCTCATTTAAGTGGTGCATTAGTAGGATATCTCATAGTGAAATATTGGCAAAAAACTAGAAATAGCTTTTACTAGTTATGCAAGCTCAGCTTACCTTCGCAGCCAAGGCTCTAAAAAATCGCTTTTTAAATGGAGATTTTATAAGCCGACTAATTCTTATTTACTGCGGGGTCTATTTTGCTCAATTACTTATACAAGTTCTGGATTTAATCCTGTTTAAAGATTCTCATTATCTGCGAAATACCCTTGAGCGAATATTTTATTTAAGTTCCTCTAGTACTTTCACATTTTGGGAATTTTACAGCTTTATTAGTTACCAATTTTTTCATGATGGTATATTGCATCTTTTGATGAATATGCTTTTGTTGTTCTTTTTTGGGAAAATAATCTTTAAGAATTATTCCATTAAAAAATTAGTTCCTTTATATTTTCTAGGTGGAATTTTTGCTGCTATCCTTTATCGAATTGCCTGCCAATTCGCCTTCCTAAATATAGCCCCTTCCCCGATTGTTGGAGCCTCGGCATGCCTCATGACTTTGATTGGAGCATCTGGCATTCTATATCCCGATTATAAGCTAAAGCTATTCTTCGTTTTAGAAGTTTCTTTAAAATGGATCGTTCTTTCCTTAGTGCTATTGCAATTAGTTTATCTAGGTAAGATAGAAACTCTAGGATCTGGAATCATTCATCTAAGTGGTCTCCTTTTTGGAATTTTCTATGTTCTTTTAGATAAAAATGGATATCCTATTTACAAGCCTTTCAACCAAGCAGTAGACTACCTTATGAGTAGGACCAAATTCCGTTTAAACTTCGTGCCTACAAAGAAAAAGGATAACAAAACAGCAGCTACCAAATCGGAAGTAAAAGAAGTCATAGAAATAGATCAAGATAAAATCGATGCTATTCTTGATAAAATTTCTGCTTATGGCTATGAAAGTTTGACTAAAGTGGAAAAAGATTACTTATTTAGAGCAAGCAAAAACTAGAATCCAATTATTTTCGTTTGATTAGAATCTTCAGCTTCAGTAATAATGTTTAAAAAATTTCAACTTTTTTTGAATCTACTATTTGCCATTTCTTTGGTATTAGTTCATTATTCTGCCTCTATCAATCCCCTTAAATTTTGGCCAACCGCATTTTTAGGATTAATCTACCCCCTTCTGCTTCTAGTGGTAGTTTTCCTCTTTATTATACAAGTATTTTCAAAAGCAAAAAGATTAGCACTGCTTCCCTTAATAGCTTTACTTATTACATGGTCGAGTAACAAAGCAAACTTTTCTATCTCTGGGAGTTCTAGCAAGCTAGAGCAGATTAGCATTATGACATGGAATGTAAAAAACTTTGATTTATACAATTGGAGTGGCAATGAAGATACCCGGGCTAAGATTTTAAACTTATTAGAGGAAAACAAACCAGACATCTTGTGCTTACAAGAATTTTACACCGAAGACAAAGGAAAGTTTACGAATTTAAAAGATATTAAGAAGCTTCTAAACTATTCGCATGTTTATTTTGCGAAGACCTATAGTTCCAATGAAAACTCGCATTGGGGACTTGTAATATTCTCCAATTTTAAAATTTTAGATACTGGTAAGCTAACTTTTGTAGAAGGTACTAGATTAAACTCTTGCATGTACACAGATCTTGAAATTAATTCAAACCAAAACATAAGATTGTACAATTTACATTTGCAAAGCAACCAATTTGCTAAAGAGGATTACGATTTTATCCAAAACTTCGGTGATAATCAAGATGGTAAGTCTGTTGAAAAAATTATATCTAAACTAAAAAAAGGCTACATCAATAGGGCTAAGCAAAGCCAGCAGGTTTTAGAAAGCCTAGCTTCGAGTCCTTATCCAAGCATAATTTGTGGCGATTTCAATGATACTCCGGTTTCCTTTGCCTATAGAACTTTAAGTAAAAATAAAAAAGATGCCTTTATCGAAAAAGGAATGGGATTTGGAAAAACTTATGTAAATCCTAGTCCTTTTCTTCGAATAGATTATTTGCTTTTCGACACAATTTTTACCGTGAATTCATACAAGAGGTTAAACGAAGAATTGTCAGACCACTATCCTATCTTGGTTAAATTTAGTATTTAATCCAATAATAAAATAATTTTATGTATTCGTTGTTTAAAGCTATTAAACCGGCTTCGCTTTCCCACCAAGTTACTTCCGAATATTGCGTACTGGCAGCACCATAAATTCTCACTTCTATTCCCTCTTCGTGAAATTTTTTCAAGAAAACCATAGCTAGCCTTCTTGTATGAAATAGCGAGCTAATAACCGCAATCTTCTTTAATTTATTAACCATACAAAAAGCCAAAATTAGCTCACTTTCTTCTAAAGTACTGGTGCCTAAAGCTAAAACGGAAATATGATCAGAGGGGATGCCAAGTGCTTCCATTTGCATTTTCGTAAGGTGAGATTCCGCTAAGTCAATTCCATAGGATTCTAAATCTGGCGACAAATTTGCCCCCGTGCACACTAGATCTTGAACATACCCCATGTTATATAATTCGGATGCATAAGCTCCCCTATCTTTAGCCCCTCCTGAAAGAACAAAGGCATAATCTACCGGCACTAACTCATCTGTATGGATAAGCATATTCGCCGAAAAAGCAAGCAGTTTATAACGGAAGCCAAAAAGCAAAGCAGCTAATAAAGCAAAGACTAGGAGAATTGTCCAAAATTTACGTTTCATTTCCTTATTTTGCGTGTAAAATAGAACAAAAATGACAATTACAGAAGTTCAAAATGAAATTGACCTTTGGATCAAAAAATACGGCGTACGATATTTTAATGATCTAACGAATCTTTCTATTTTAATGGAAGAAGTAGGTGAACTAGCACGGATATATGCCAGAAAATTTGGAGAACAATCTTTTAAGGAAACAGAAACAAAGCATTCTCTCGAAGATGAAATGGCAGATATTCTATTTGTTTTGATGTGTATGGCAAATCAAAACAATATCAATTTAGAAGATGCAATGAGAAAAAATTTGGCAAAAAAAACGAACAGAGACAGCAAAAGACACCTTGGAAATAAAAAATTAAAATGAATAGAAAACCCTTCAAATTAAATATTTGTGTTACTTTTGTGCCCAAATTATAGACTAAAACATAATTTAAAATGAAGAAAATTTTCACCTTACTATTAGTTGCTTCACTAAGTTTAGCCGCAATAGCTCAAAATGAGAGCCACAAATGGGCTGTAGGAGCAGGAATTAGTGCTACCGATTTCTCTGGACCTATAACTAAATCTTATTTCGATTTTGACAATTACAAAGGTTCGGGAAGGATTTTTGTTGGAAGATATATTAACCCTTCATTTAATGCCAAGTTAGATTTCACATTTGGTAAAGTATGGTTTCCTACCATTACAGCCTATCCAGATGTAGTTGCAGATGTTTACCAATTAAAGCACATTTACGATGCTGGTATTAATATAGAGTACAAATTCAACAATGGCTATATTTTCAAAGAAAGTGCAGTGGTTGCGCCATACATTCACACTGGATTTGGTTTTAATAGCATTGTAGATTACGATGTAAACACTTATGTGCCATTTGGAATTGGTTTAAATATTCGTCCAGCAGATTGGTTAACTATAAACATCCAATCTACGTACAAATTGAATATTGATAATTCTTATGATTATACGCAACATTCTGCCTCTCTAGTTTACAACTTTGGCAAAGGCAAAAAAGAAGCTAAATCTGAAGACACTGAAGTAAGCGACTCGGATAGCGACGGCGTTCCAGATTTGATTGACGAATGTCCTTTTGCAGCAGGTACAGCTGAATTCTTTGGTTGTCCAGATAGCGATGGTGATGGGCTAGGCGATAGTCGTGACAATTGTCCGCAAGAAGCTGGTTCTATGGATAATAAAGGTTGTCCAATGGCCGATTCAGACGGAGATGGTGTTCCAGACGACAAAGATTCATGCCCTAACGAAAAAGGAGATAAGCGTTATGCTGGTTGTCCAGATACTGATGGTGATGGTATCGTAGACAAGTACGACAAGTGTCCTGAACTTGCTGGAGTAGCTTCTAACAATGGTTGCCCTAAAGAAGCCGTTGAAACAGTAAGTGTTCCAACTGTACCAAGTACACCAACAGTTTCTACACCTGTTGTTACAAGTCCAAGTTCTTCTAATTTAGTTGGAACTGGCACTGGTACTAACTCTGTGTTCTTTGCTTCAGGCAGTGATCTTGTAAGTGCT
Organism: Chitinophagales bacterium; assembly: GCA_020635975.1. Taxonomy (GTDB): domain Bacteria; phylum Bacteroidota; class Bacteroidia; order Chitinophagales; family UBA8649; genus JAFMKE01. The sequence continues at coordinate 283 of JACJYT010000025.1, read as the reverse complement.
TCAGAGAAGAAAAAAATTGACCAAGTACTTGCTATTCTAGAAGCGAATCCAAATTACAAAGTGAAAATTAAAGGCTATACAGACGAAGCTGGAGATGAATACAGCAATGTTAATCTTTCTTTAAGAAGAGCACAAAATGTTTGGAAGTACATGAGTGAAAAAGGTTTCAATGGCTCTAGAGCAGAATTATATGGTTACGGAGAATATTTCCAACAATCTCCAAAACTTTCTGAAAACAGAAGAGTTGACATAGAAATTATTAAATAGTAATATTTAGAATTTA
>JACJYT010000024.1 GCA_020635975.1 Chitinophagales bacterium | reverse complement strand
GGACGAGAATATCGACCCAGAATTGTTTGACAGAAAGTATGGCATGATGAACAAAGAAGGAAATTTAGACTACTTACGCCAACTAGCTAGCTACAAAGAATTTATGGACACAAGTCTAATCAAAGAAATTCAAAGTCCGACGCTATTAATTTGGGGGACAGAAGACGAAATCATTCCTTACAGTCATGCAGAGCGCTTTGCTCGAGATTTGCCCAACAATGTTTTCTTAACTTATGAAAATTGCGGTCATGTGCCCATGTTGGAAGAATTAGAAAAATGTGCCGCAGATATTCAATACTTTTTTGCGAATTAAACAAAAAGATTTTCTCAAACAAGTCGACCAGTTTGATAAATTTACTTAGCTTTATTCGATAAAAAATGAAAATGAAAACAGTTTTAAACAAATTAATATTCTTAAGCTTGAGCTTAAGTTTTTTTTATGCTTTAGAGGCACAAAATACAAGCACTAACAACAAAGCTTCAGAAGAAGGTATTAGTCTTCAATTTGTTATGAATGGCGAAGCCGCAGCAGATTGGGAGATTGAAATAACTTGTTACTGCACCACCGAAGGAAAAGGACTTACGAATGCAGAGGGTAAGGTATTTATTCCAGCAAGCGACATAAAATCCAAAAATATTGATGTGTTTGGAAGTAAAGGAAGTGAAAAATTTGAGCTGGTAAATCTAGTAGTACTCGATTACAATAATTTTGCAAAAATAGACCCAAATTATCTGCTTGAAAAATTAAAGCAACAAGAGTTAAACGACAAAAAATTACAAGAGGATATGGACGCCGATTATGAAGATGCTTTCGGTTTCTAATAAACTAAGTTTTTTTTGATTATTCTAGCAGTACCCTTTCCGATACTTTCATTCAGTTTAATCCTTTACAATAGTTGGGATTTAAGTTGATTTTCTTTCCAATAATTTCACTAGTTGGCACCAACTTAATCAAGGACAAGACAACTAAACAAAAAATCCCCTGCCATTGCTGACAAGGGATTTTCACTGATGAAAAAAAATTCTATTTTGATACTATAAATCTGCTAGTTCCTAACAATATTCCGTCTTGACTTGCGCTAATGAGATAAAATCCATTTGCAACATTCGACAAGTCAAGCACTTCTATGTTTTGCTTAATAGTCGTTTCATAGATTGTTTGTCCACTTAAATTGCTCAAGCTAACTTGAGCTCCCAAAGGTAAATTAGTTATGCTTAGGCTTTCTTTAGCTGGGTTTGGATATACAGAGAAACTTATTCCAGCTAAATCCTTGATACCACTAATTACGACTGTCAATACATCACTTAAAGCTGAACAGCCGCTTGCGTTGTAGACAGCCACGTAATAAGAACCGCTTACACTTGCAGTGAATGTTGGATCTGTTCCTAGCACAGTTAAAGGATCTGCTTCGCTAAACCAAAAGTAGCTATCAAAATCGTCATTCACACTTAATTCTGAGCCATTTTGACTTACTACAATACCTGAAGGAAGACTTGACACACTTAAATCTAATGTCACCACACTATCGCAGGCACCTGAGCTAACAAAAGTCTCAGTATAAACATCTGCAACGCTTACAGTTTGTGTACCAAACACATAGCTCTCTCCATCGCAAATGGTTAGGCTAAAATTACTGATAATTTGTGACACAAAGCTTATGTCTAAACTCACCGTACTATCGCAACCAGTGCTTGAAATAAGTACTTCCGTGTAAATACCATCATTTACTAAAGTTTGTCCAAAGAAATCATAACTCTCGCCAATGCATAACTGAAGCGAACTAGAATACGATAACTCAGGTAGAACGCTTAATATTAGTTGAGCACCACTATCGCAACCAAAGCTATTTGTTAAGATAGGTGTAAGGATATTGATATTGCTCGAATAATATTGACCATTAAAAAAGAAGGAATCTCCAAAGCAAATGGTTTCTGTTAAAATCGTAGTTGGAGAAGCAGTATTAACAGTAATTGGATAAGATGTGCTTACTGCAGCACAAGTTCCATTTGCAGGAACCGTGTAGATAATATCTGCAGTTCCTGCTGCAAGTCCACTTACTTCTCCCAATGAATTAACACTAGCAATCGCATTATTAGAAGACGACCAAGTTCCGCTACTAGAAGAAGAAGTTAAATTGCTAATTTCACCAAGACATACAGAAGAGTTTCCAGTAATAACAGCAGCTGTTGGTACATTATCAACGGTCACTGTTCTTGTAGCAGTTGCATTTGAACATCCACCTGTGCCAGCAACAGTATAAGTAATCGTTGCACTACCAACACTCACACCTGTTACTACTCCACTTGCGTTTACGGTAGCAACAGAGGTATTAGAAGATGACCAGGTTCCACCACTAACTGTGGAACTAAAATTTGTGGTACCAGGTAAGCAAATGCTTTGTGCTCCACTTAAGGTTCCGGCACTTGGTGCAGCTGTAACGGTTACCGTTCTTGTTGCTGAAGCACTTGGACAAGCACCTACACCTGCAATAGTATAAGTAATAGTTGCTGTACCAGCACTTACACCTGTAACTACTCCTGTTGAAGCATTTACTGTTGCTATTCCATTACTTGATGAAGACCAGGTTCCGCCACTTACCGTTGAACTAAAACTTGTAGTTGAGCCTGCGCACACGGCTTGTGTTCCGCTTAGAGTTCCAGCTGTGATTGTAGAGAATACTTCAATTGTTCTTGTTGCTGTGGCATTGGCACAAGGACCAGAACCCACAACGGTATATGTTATGGTTGCAGTTCCCGCAGCAACACCTGTTACTAAACCTGTAGTTGCATTTACTGTTGCAACAGCCGTGTTAGAAGATGACCATGTTCCACCTGAACCCGTTGTGCTAAAAGCAGAAGTTCCTGGCAAACAAATCGCTTGAACGCCACTTAAGCTTCCTGCATTTGGAGCCGCTGTTACGTTAACTGTTCTTGTTGCCGTTGCATTAGTACAAGGACCAGAGCCAGCCACGGTATAGGTTATTGTTGCAGATCCTGCAGCTAGTCCCGTTACCACTCCACTTGCATTTACCGAAGCAATAGCAGTGTTTGAAGATGACCAGGTTCCACCACTAACCGTAGAACTGAAAGTTGTTGTAGAACCTGTGCAAACTGCTTGAGTTCCGCTTAAAGTACCTGCAACTGGCGCAGGTGTTACGTTGATATCAAAGCTTGTGAAAGCAGATATACAAGGTGAGCCTGGAATTTCTGCTCGAGCAATGATGGTAGTATTACCTGTTAAAACAGCTGTATTAAAACTTGCCCCAGTTCCTAAAAACGAACCTGTTGCAGAATACCATTTAATTTCTGCATTAGCACTAGTTGATGCAGTTAATGTGGTACTATTTCCTGAACAAATATTTAAAGAAGCACTTGGTGTAGTGTTAAGGGGTTGAGAAGGCAATGGATTAATTGTAACTGTAATTGTGGTAATTGGTGAAGGGCAAGGAGAACCATTAATTCTTAAGTAATAATTGCTTGTTGCATTTAAAACAGGCGTTGTATAACTTGTACCTGTTGTAAGAAGATTGGTAGCCGAGGCATCCGAATACCATGAGATGGTTCCAGAACCTGTTGCCGTTAAATTGGCTGAAGAACCAGCGCATATAGATAAATTAGCTGCTGTGCTAGTATTCACAGGAGCGGCTGGGCCATTACCAAGCGTAACTGTAACTGGAACCATGGCAGAAGTGCACCCCGAAGAAGTACGAATAGCTTGAAGATAAAAAGTGCTCGTTGAATTCAACAAACTTCCTGGAACGTTTAAGCTATCACCCGTAGCTAATGGAACAGTACTGGTATCTGTAGCAAGCCATCTATTCGTAATTGAATATGAAGAAGGAGCAACTGCTGTTAATGTGGTTCCTTGACCAGGGCAAACAGTTAAGTTAGCTGTTGGGGTATTGTTAACTGGCGTTGCAGGCACTGCCGACATGGAAACGTAAGCTAACTCCCTGTTAGAGGCACAGCCGTTTACAACATTTTCTACGTAGTAAGTTGTAAAATTGTTTGCTGGAGGAGTAGTAAACGTTGTACCAGTATAAATAGGAACAGTAGACGTGAGTGAACTATACCAATTAATGGTACCTGAAGCACTTGCAGTGAAGCTTGCTGTATTGCCTGGACAAACATAATACTGATTAACTGCAAGAGTGGGCATAGGGATAGAGCCACAAAGAATGGCAGCCCAAGTATTTTTATATATATTGTTAGCAGTTCCTGAAGTTAGAATATAAACAGTACCATCGCCAGCTACTGAAGCCTTTGTTACGTTTGCTGGCGCAGTAATATCTCTAACGAAAGAATTGCTAATTGGATCAAGATAATACAGCCAACCATTTCTAACGGCTAAAACTTTTGTAGCATCTCCTACCGCTATATCCACCCAATCAAAAAAACCTAAACTATAATTTACAAAATTACCGTTTTCTAACTTAAACATATAGTTAGATGCGTTGACGCCTGGATTTTGAATTCCAAATAGTGTTCCATCATCGCCGACCTCTACTTGTGATAAACTGACATTTGGTGGGTAACTACTTACTGAAAGCAAACTAAAGGCATCTGCACTATTGGATTCATATACGTTAAATGTAAAAAAATTCCCTGGAGAACATCCAACTGCCCTATTCGTGCTAGTAGAACTAATCTGAGATAGAGCACCCGTTTTCAGAACATTATTTTTGTAAAGAGTATTTGTAGAACTTACACTCCAAACTGTACCATCAGGAGCAATGCTTGCCGAAAAAATATTGATTCCAGATAGTTGCATATCTTGGTAAATATCCCAAGTGTTGGTTGCAAAATTGAATTTATAAACTATCCAATAACCAGAACCATTGGTGTGATATGCCGTACCAACTACTTGGTTGCTAGCGCCAACATCAATGGTTTGCATGATACCAGAAAAAGGTGAAAATGGAGTGGGAACACCCACCCATTGCGCATGCGTTGAAATCAAGCAAAAAATGCTAGATAGGAATGTAATAATTTTTTTCATGAGTATACTATTTTTTGATTTAAATGTAAATTTCTCTCCAAGAGCTTTTAGAAAATGACTCATTTGAGCTAGCTTGATTTTGCTTTAACTAATGTCACTTTTCAGTTCACCAAAGCAAAAGTTGTCCAACAAAAAAAATCCCTCGAACTTCGTTTTCAAGGGACTCTTTCCGACAAACTAAGGTTTTTAGGGATCTTCTTTATTTTGACACAATTAATCTATTAGTTCCCAAAATCACGCCTTCCTGAATAACTGTTATTTGGTAAATTCCATTAGAAAGTGAACTCAAATTAATCCATTCCGTGCTTGCTTCAACGCTAGTTTCATACACGATTTGTCCTGCTACATTCCATATTGTTAATTGACTTCCTACAGGTAAATTCATTATGCGCAAGTTTTCATTTGCAGGATTTGGATAAAGGTTTAGAGTGAATGCCTTTGATAAGTCCTTGATGCCGACATTCATGCCTGAGAAGGAAATAGCATCCGACCAAGAACTTACACAGCCATCTTTATAAATGGCTAAGGAGAAGTCATTATTAACACTTGGAATATAGACATTACTTAAAGTTGTGTCAATCTGTTCAGTAAATTCATTATACCAATAGTATTCATCGGCAATAGCGGAAGTTTGAATAGTGTTGTTTACTTGTTCAACTACCGGAGTGGCAGGGCTCGGGTTCACAACAAGATAAGTTGAAAGTGTTGGCCCAGTACCACAACCATTAGAAGGCACCACCAAAACCTCTCCTGAAGCATCAGGAATAAAAAACCTGTAAGCAGCAGAAGAATCCTCTACCTGCCAGCTTGAAGGATAGGTCCATGCATAGGAAATATTTGATGAAAAAGGGAAAGAAAAAGTAATTCCAACGCCTTCACATACTTGACTAGGATCGTCAAAGAATCCTGAAATGGCACCTGGAGCAGCAGTAGCTGGATTTACATTACTGAACACGTAATCTCTGCTTCCACAACCATTACTTGCTGTTGCAGTTAAATTATTGGCAGTACTCCCAACGGTTAATCCAATGCTATTCGTTGTTGAAGAAACACCTCCCCAAGCTGAAGGAATCGTCCACGACCAATCATAATCATTAAGTGGCAATCCGGGAAGATTGACTGCAAAATTATAAGCCGTACCCACACATGGAAAATAATCATTAGCATACAGCTGAGAAGCAACAACTGGAGAATCTTGATCTATAATTACCTGGTAGGAGTAATTAGCAAAGCTAGATAAACAATCATCTGTGCTAGCACTCACAGTGTAATTACCCTCATCGCTTTCTAGTGCATTCGAAATGGTTAGTATATTGGTATGTTGATTTGGAATTTCAACTCCCTCTTTATACCAAGTGTAAACAGCGTTGGCTCCACCTGTAGCTTGACTAGTTAAAACAATATCGCCTAACTGACAAAACCTTTGGGTGGTATTGGCTGCAGGCAAGGTAAATACTGTTGGTGTTACGCAACCTGTGGTGTTATATAATTGCAGAATCTCAGCGTTGGTCAACACCCTGTTATAAAGACAAAAATCTTGAATTTTCCCATCCAATGAAAGCAGTGAAGTTCCTTTTCTATGTCCAATTTGTAAAAGACTATCTGCAACAGCATAGCTAATCGTAGAAGTAGCAGAAGCAGTTACTTTTTCTCCTATTAATACGCCATTTAAATACACGCTATAAACTCTATCTGATGAAGAATTGGTAGATGTTACAACAAAATGATTCCATGTATTATCAAACAATTCTTTCTGCGAATATTGAAAACTGTTGTAATCTAAAAAACCACCATAATAGCTAGTTCCATTTTTATGTCCTACTTGAATTCCATAATCTGAGGTGCCATCTTGAATAAATCTAAAATAAGTAGCCTCCCCTATCTCAAAGAAATTTCCGTAGATATTGGGCATAGAATTCATATTTACCCAAAAGGATGCTGAATATATCTGGTTGTTAAAAGCCGCATTATTAGCTGATTTATTATAGCTAACTCGCGAAGAAGTTCCATTAAAGGCTGCTGAACGATTAGCTTGAGCTAAAACACCATTTGCATAAGTTAAAGAAGTAGCTGTTGCATTGTAATTATTGCCAGAATCATCTATCACGTCATTATCGAATGGATAATAGACTACCAAGCCAGAACTTGGAATTTGAGCAAAAGTGTTGTAGCAAAATATGATTGCTAAAAGTGTAAATATTTTATTCATATTCTAAAGTTTATTTTAAACACAAATTTCTTAGCCGGAAAGAATCTAATTAGATCCACTTTACCAAACCCCATTTTCATTTGACAAAAGGATACTTTAATAGCTAGCTTTCAACAAACTGTCTGCAACAAAAAAGAACTGATTTTCAATCGTTTGTTAAAAATAGTCATCCATGTACCTAGATTAGCTCAATCACATCAGCGCCTTCCTCAAGTGAAATGTGTCCTTACTAAAGTGAACATCCGAATCGATAAATCTTCTTTATCTTTGTTAGAATATGAAAATGCTTCAGTGCATCTTAAAATCTCCCTACTTATTTTTTAATAAAAGTTGGCTGATCTTTTTGTTTGGATTCTTGATTTCTATACAAGTTTATGGACAGGAACCTTATTCATTAAAACTGAATAAATCTAATGGCCTGCCTGACAATTCTATATTCAATATCAAGCAAGATAGTTGTGGCTTTATTTGGATTGCTAGCCTAGAGGGCTTGACCAGATATGATGGAGTAAACTACAAAACCTATCTTTCAAAAAGTCAAACATCCAAGCCTGGAAGTGCAATTCAGGAAGATAGCTTCGGAAGAATTTGGTATGAGAATTTTGATGGCTATCTTTATTATCTTGAGCAAAATGGTGATTCCCTAATAGCCCTAAAGCAAGAAGACCCCATTGGCTATATACCTTTTGGCTTAACTGAACACTATCTTTTGGTATTTCAAAAAAAGGGAATTGATGTATATAATCTTCTTAACCTCGAAAAAGTAAGCACTTTTACTTTCGAACTCTCCGAGTTTAGTAGTTCCTGTTCTGCACACAATAACTTCTACTTTTTTAATCAGAACGACTTGTATAAAATTGATAACAACTTAAATCTTAAGAAAGTCAACTATTCTTTGCCAGGAGGAGAAAGAACCAAGCAAATTTATGCGGATGAAAATGGAATTTTTATCGTTTCTAAATTTAATGAAAACAAGGCTATTCATTTCTTCGACAAGAACCTGAACTATTTGCATACTTGGGACTTAATCGGTCCAGAGGTAATTTTAGGAGCAACATACATTAATGGAGAAGCTTGGATTCACAGTAATCAAGGCACGTATTTACTAAAGGAAAATGGAAGCATCGATCATTTGTTTCCTTCAAAAAGTATAAGTTGTATTATAAAAGATCGTCAAGAAAATTATTGGATAGCCACACCCCGAGAAGGTATCTTTATAGCTCCCAATCTTAATAGTCCTATACATCAACTAGATAACTATAAACCGAATAAAATAGTTAAGTTGGATAACAAAAGCTTATTAATTGCTACCAAACAGGGAGAAATCATTCAAGTTGATAGCAATATGAGATTGGAAAAAACACTTTACTCTAGTAGCGATAAAAGTGAAATCACTTACCTATATCTTGATGAGAAAGAAAAATTTATCGCCTTTTCCAATATGTATTTCAATGTGTTAGACTTGAAGTCAAATCAACTTCAATCTTATGATTTAGCTGTAAAGGAAATTGCCCTAATAGAAAATTCACTTTATAGTTTTGCCGCAAGCGGTTTGATTGGCTTTTTTATAGCAGACCAACAAGGTGAAGTAGTTTCATCTTGGCAAAATTTTGCTCTAAACTACTCCACTGTCTTAGATAAGGTATACATGCTTAAAGCAAATTTAAGAGCACGTTCAACCACTTTCATTTCTAGCAAGCAAACTATTTATTATGCCTCGAACACTGGCTTGTTTGCAATTAACTCAAAAGGAGAAAGAGAAATTTTACTAAATGAAGAGTCATTCTTAGCCAATAAAATTGTAAGCTTCAAGAACGATATTTATGCTTTATCTGCTAAAGGGAATCTATATAGATTAGATACTGAAGATAATTTCAGTTTACTCAATGAAAGCTTCAACTTAAGCCCATATTCAATTAAAGCATTAAAGCTCTTTGGAAATCAATTGGTATTTATAAGTCAACAATATGTTCATGCAGTTAATCTAGATAGCAAAGAACACCTTATTTACAACATCAATATCAGCACTTACGAAATCAATGATTTGTATTTAGATGAAAAGGACCTGTACATAGTCACTCACGAAGGTATTATTCAGATTCCAAGCCGTCAACAAGATAAAAACGCTGACATCCCCCCACTTTTTCAAATCACTCAATTTTGGGCAGGAAACAACAAAATAAGCTTGAGCGAAAATCATAAGTTCAATCATAATGAAAATAAAATAAGTATTCACTTTTCACTATTAGATTTTGGTAAAATAAACACTGCTTCCCTCTTCTATTCCATTAATGGAAAGGAATGGATTCCTATTGGCGCAACTACCAGAAGTTTAGATTTCCCAGAACTAGCACCAGGAGTTTATGAGATACTTTTCAAGGTAAATGAAGAGATTCAAGAAGCTTCAATTTTCTTTGAAGTCAGCCCTCCATTCTGGAAACGAACCTGGTTTATCTTGCTTTGTGTAGCAAGTATTATGGCTTTGATTTATCTATATTACAGATATCGATTGAATCAGTTAAACCAGCAAATTGCTCTTCTAAAAGCCAATATAGAGCTAGAAAAAAGCCTTAGCTCTTCAATTCTAACATCCATTAAATCTCAAATGAATCCGCATTTCTTTTACAATGCCTTAAATACAATTCAAGCCTATATATTTGATAATGATAAGAGAAACGCAAGCAAGTATTTGAATAAATTTTCTAAGCTCACCCGACTCATTTTAGAGATGTCGGAAAGAGAAAAGATAAGTTTGCAAGAAGAAATAGAGGCCTTGACCTTGTATTTAGAGCTAGAAAAAATGCGTTTTGGCGAGGACTTTAACTTTAATATAATTGTAGATGAACAACTTGATATAGATTTTAGCCATATTCCATCCATGCTCATTCAGCCTTATGTGGAAAATGCTATTAAACATGGTTTGTTACATTCCAAAATAGAAAAGAATTTAAGAATTGAATTCCTACAGGAAGCTTCCTTCTTAAAAGTAATCATTGTAGATAATGGAATTGGAAGAGCTAAAGCATTAGAACTGAATACCTTGAAAGAAGATAAGCCTAGCTCCTTTTCAACAGGTGCCAATGAAAAAAGATTGGCCATTATCAATAAGAACAATCCGAATATGGTCAGTGTCCATTATGAAGATTTGCATAATGAACATCAACATCCTATTGGTACAAAGGTAATTTTAAGAATTTTATTGAAATGAAAATAAAAAGTATAATCATAGACGACGAAGCAAAGGCACGTCAGCTTCTTAATGCAATGCTTGAAGAATACTGCCAAGATGTAGAAGTTTTGGCAAGCTGCGAAAACCTACCAGAAAGCATCAAAGCAATTAAAAAGCATCAACCCGATTTAGTCTTTTTGGATATAGAAATGCCGGGACATAATGGACTAGAAATTCTGGATTTTTTCAATGAAGAAGAAGTTAATTTTTCTATCATATTCACTACAGCCTACAATCAATTTGCTATTCAAGCCTTTAAACTTTCGGCCGTAGATTATTTGTTAAAGCCCATTGAAGGGGATGCTCTAGAGCAAAGCGTGAAAAGATTTTCAAATGTAAAACAAAAACAAAATTATAGTTATTTAAAAGAGCTGGTGCAAAGCAAACAGCTAAAAAAAATGAGTGTGGCTACCTCGCAATCTATTAAATTTATAGACCTAAGCGACATCCTTTTTTTAAAAGGCGAAGGGGCCTATACCCACTTCCATTTAAAGAATGGTACAGAATTACTATCCAGTAAAAACTTAAAACAATACGAGATTATGCTCAAAGAAAATTCCGACTTTTTTCGTTGTCACAAGTCCTATATCATTAACCTCAGTTACGTTAGCGACATCATTAAATCAGATGGTAATTTTGTGATGATTAATGAAAGATATAAAGTAGGACTTTCATCAGAAAAAGTGAGTGAATTAATAAAAATTCTAAGCCATTAATTTATTCAGACATTTACATTTTAGGCTTTTAGTCTGACTAAAGATCTAAAAGTATATATGTTTACGGTACTAGAGGTGACGAAAGCATTAAACTAGAGGGAGTTATATAACTCTATACAGTACGGATAATACTGAAATGGATCCAACTCCGATAATCAATATGATTAAGGATAAAGTGGAGGAACTAGAAAAGATTAATGATATGAGCGAAGAAGAGTTATACCAAATGTTTGGATTCTAAAGTTGCCTGAACTTCAAGCATTCAAAATTCAATCATTCTATCAGTCTATCATTCTTTCATTCTATCATTCTATCAGTCTATCAGTCTATCATTCCATCATTCCATCATTCAAAAATTACGACCTCTGTCTAAAAAAATTCTTACTTTTACACAACTTATGAAAGAAATAAATACTACTCTTACCGAAATGCTAGGAATCAAATATCCTATCATTTTGGCACCTATGTTTTTGGTGAGCAATGAAGAAATGAGCATAGAAGCTATTAAAGCTGGCATTGCTCCTTGTATTCCTGCCTTAAATTGGAGAACCGACGAGCAAATGCGTGCAGGTTTAAATAAAATACGCTCGGCAGTTAGCGGATCTATAGGTATCAATTTAATTGTAAATAAATCGAACATCCATTACAAACGTCAATTGGCTACTTGTGTGGAAATGAAGGTAGATTTTATTATTACTTCTTTAGGTTCACCAGAGGAAGTTATT
>JACJYT010000023.1 GCA_020635975.1 Chitinophagales bacterium | reverse complement strand
TGGTGCCCCAAGACTTGTCGGACCGGCTTAAAATATTCACTCTAACGTGCGTGTAACAGCCATGTCCAACTATCTGGACATGGCTGTTATCCGCACTTTATGCTAAAGATAATCCAACTAATGAATTTTTTATAATATTAATAGGTAAAAGCTCTAGGCACACCAAACAAAACGCTTGTTCCTTTAAGTCTAAAGCTCTAGAATCTAAAAATCTAGCGCTCTAAAAATCTAAGCATCTAAATATAGCCATTCTCCTTAAAGTAGCTTACTATTTTAGCTTTCAACCAGGCTTCTTGTTCTTTCAGGTGGATATTGGGCAAAGGCTTAATAATCTCGTAATGTGGCCAGCCTTCTTCATCTTCGTGCGTAAAAGCGTAATAGCCCTCGCCTTCAAACAGCTTGCATATGGCTATGTGCATCAAATCTTGCTTCTCTTCTTTTCCCCAATTGTCTCTAATTTGACCCAACTCGTTCATGCCAATTAAGAAAAGAATGGCATTAATATCTGGTCGTTTTCCAAAAGTATCTTTCACTAAGCGTCTTACCGCAAACCAGCCTTCCGATAACTCCGAATTAATAGCACTATCTTCGTTTAATAAGGGCATTAAAGTTTAGAATTTAACCAAGCAATCACATCCCCCAAAACTTCCTCTTTATTAGGTTCGTTATGCAATTCGTGGTAGCCACCTTCATACAATTTTAATACAGCCTTAGCTCCCGCATTCGCCGCAAAGGCTTCGCTGCCCTTATAATCGGTTAAGGCATCTGCGGTGCCATGAATCAGTATAGCTGGTACTTTAATTTGAGAAGCATTGGCTATGGCAAACTCTCCCGCCTCAAAGAAAGGCAAAGAGAAGTTTACTGTTATCTTATCGTGCACTAAAGGATCGTTCTCGTATTTTTTTACTGCTTCTAGGTCTCTTGAAATGGCCTTAGCATCTAAACCTGTGCTTTCTTGAAAGGCCGGATAGATGTTTTTCATCACCTTAGCCGCAGCCATTTTCCATGCTGGCGGACTAAAAGACAAACGGAACATGGCACTAGAAATAACCGCAGCGCGTAACTTGGTGTTTCTTTTAATAATATAATTAGCCACTACATTGCCGCCCATGCTGTGTCCATATAAGAAAAGTGGCAATTCAGAACCTAAACGGTCCTTAGCTTGAACGAGCAACATATCTACACTATCTAGTACGGCTTCGTAACTTGGGCAATGGCCCCTTTTGCCTTTGGTTTTACCATGACCATATTGATCGAAAGCAATTACAGAATATCCTGCTTGATTTAATTGTGGTGCTACAAAATCACCGTATCTTCCGCTATGCTCGCCCATGCCATGCACTAAAGCAACTATGCCCTTGGCATGATCTATCTTCCAAACTTGTCCAAAAAACTCTGTCTCGTTTTGCTTCCAATTAAAACTCTCGTGTATCATAGGTTTTTCTTTTTGCTTATTCTCCAATATGGGCTATCGCCTCTTGCGCTATGTCGGCCACATTCATGTAATCGAGCATCTCTGCTTCTAAAGCCAATTTTTGCGCCTTGCTTAAACCCGTGCTTCCCATTTCCATTTTCATTGCTTCGGCCTGACCTTCAAATGCCATTTTAATTCTTCTTAAAGAGGATTTAGCTACATTTTTAGAATAGTCGCCCTTGTCGTTTAAACCAAATTTTTCTATAAAAGCAATACCATCTTGGGCTAAAGAAGGCGACATGCGAGCTAAGAACATCGAGTAGTAATAAACGCCATAATAACGGTCGTACTCCTCTTCGCTCTTGGCCATTTTCTCGAAGTAAGATGCTTTTTCTTCGCCGCCAATCTCACTATAAATATAGCCAATGGCATCTATAAGTTCATAGTTCTCAATGTTCTCCCATTCTTCGGCTTTTTTCAAGCTTAACTCGGGGTTCGAATACATAATAGCTTCTAGAGCTGCCGAGTTTACGCGATACGATGGATGGTCTAAAGCTTTCACATAAATCGCTTCTAATTCATCATCTTCTAAAAGCGATAGGGTAATTATTGCAGCAGCTCGTACATCGGTTTTGCTGGCATTCTCTGCTAAATATTTTAAAGAGGCAATAGCTTCTTTATCATTTTCGTCTATTGGGTAGCTCGCGGCTGCCAATTCTTGGATATACCAATAATCATCTTTTAAAGCAAAACGTAGGGCATCAACAACTTTATCAGAAGGCTCTTCAATATTCACCAAATACTCTAAAGCATAGTATTTGTCTAATAGGTTTTTGCCATTCATAAATTGAAAAATCCAATTGTCTTCGCTTTGATTGTTAGCTATTTCTGCCAATAAAGATTTCTCTGCATCTACATTCACCCATAATGGTTTAGTTTTAGTTGGGAACTCAAAACTTTGTTCTTTCTGATGAAATATGACATCATAGCCCGTAACATTATTTCCTTCATATACATCTATTCTAAAAGGCAGGGTGTAAACCAAAGCATCTTCGACACTTGCTTCTTGTCTCATTTTTACTACCACACTGTTTTCTGTGTATTCGTAGTCTATAGATAAAATAGGGTGACCAGCACTTAAAAACCATTGATCAAAAAACCAATTTAAATCTCTACCCGTTACTTTCTCAAAGGCCAAGCGAAGATTGTGAATCTCTACCGATTGAAATTTATTATCTTCTAAATAAGTTTTTAAGGACAAGAAGAAGGCTTCGTCGCCAACTACTTCTCTTAGCATATTTAAGATGGTTCCTCCTTTCGCGTAGCTGTGGCCATCAAACATATCTTCGGCCGTGTCGTGGTGGTAGCGAATCATATCTACTTGCTTGCCAGATGCCGCTTCAGCAAAATAGCCTTGCATATCTTCGTAAACCTTACGAAGCTTTTCATTATCGCCATAACGATGCTCTCTCCACATTACTTCGCCATAGGTTGCAAAGCTTTCATTTAAAGGTAGGTTCGCCCAGCTTTCGCAAGTCACTAAATCGCCAAACCAATGGTGGAATAACTCATGCGAAACGATGTCTTCATGGTCTTCGTCTAATAATTCTCTTGCATCTCTTTGCACAAATTCGCCAAAGATTACCGCCGAAGTATTTTCCATAGCACCACTTACATAATCGCGAACACAAACCTGCCAATACTTATCCCATTCGTAGTTTACTCCAAGTACTTCAGAAAAATAACTCAACATCGCTGGCGTTTCTCCAAAAATTTCTCTGGCCACATTTTCGTATTCTTTTTCTACAAAATAATCTACCGACATGCCATTCCATTCGTCTTTAATTTGAGCAAATTCGCCTATGGCCATCATAAATAAATAGGGTGCGTGGGCTTTGTCTTGTTTCCAGGTTACCGAGTGGGTGCCATCGCCATTATCTATATCACTTACCAAATAACCATTCGACATAGCCAGAAATTTATTTTCTACTGTCATGGTAATTTCTTGCGTGCATCTTTCATTGGGCTTGTCTATGGTTGGAAACCAAACGGAATTGCTTTCTGGCTCTCCCTGCGTCCAAATTTGCATAGGCTTATCTTTTTCTTCACCAAGTGGATTGATAAAATACAAACCCTTATCATCGGTAATGGCCACCAAACCCGAAGCCTTGGTTAATTCATTCGGCTTAGAAACATAATTTAAATAAACCGAATACTCTTCGCCTCTTTTATAGGTTTTGTCTAAGGCAATTACCAGCTGACTTCCATTATACTCATAAGCTAAATCGCCACCACCAACTAAAGAAATCTTATTGATATCCATTCCCTTGGCGTCTAAAACCAATTCTTTTGTAGGGTAGAAATATGGACTTAAAGTTAAAGTAGCTTCACCAAACAAGTGCTGCTTCTTCCAATCGAAACTCACCTTTAAACTGGTGTGTAGGAGGTCGTTAATACGCTCGGCTGCTGCTCGGTAGGGGTATTTTTTACCCACTACTTTCATTTCGTCGAGTAAAACTTCATTCTTTCCAACAAGGCTATCTTTGCTTGTTTTACAAGCAGATAAAAGCACCAAAGCAAGGGCTAAATACCAAATCTTTTTCATTTTAAAAATTTCGTGAAATGCAAATATATCTTTAAAAGTACAAATGGCACAGCTATATTTATATGCCTAAGTAAATTTTGTATAATTTTATGCCCCTAAAACTGGAAAGATGTTAAAAGTAAAAGTAAACGAAAAGGAATTTGAATTCACAGAATTAGCGGCCTGGGATATATTAGAACAAGGAAGTAGTTTTCATATTTTACAGGATCAAGTTTCTTATCGCTGCATTCTTTTAAAGAAAGATGAAAGTGGAAAAAACATGCTTATTTCAGTAAATGACACCGAATACAGTGTTAGCTTAAAAGACAAGTATGATGTGCTCTTAGATCAGTTAGGCATGAGTAATCTATCTGCCAAAAAGATGAGAGATATTAAAGCACCTATGCCTGGCTTAGTACTAGATGTTAAAATTAAAGAAGGCGACGAGCTCAAAGAGGGCGACACCATTCTAGTGCTAGAAGCCATGAAAATGGAGAATATGTTGAAGAGTCCGGGAGCTGGAGTGGTTAAAGCCATCAAAGTGAAAACCGGAGAAGCAGTAGAGAAGGGACAAGTTTTAGTGGAAGTGGAATAGTGCTTCGCTACGGAATCCACTTCTTTTCGAAATTTGGCTTTCTTTTTTCTAGAAAAGCATTTCTACCTTCCTTGGCTTCGTCTGTCATATAAGCTAATCGAGTTGCTTCGCCAGCAAAAACCTGCTGTCCCACCATACCATCATCCGTTAGGTTCATCGCAAACTTTAACATCTTGATAGAAGTAGGCGATTTAGCTAAAATTTCTTGCGCCCATTGGTAAGCCGTACTTTCTAATTCGGCATGAGGAATAACCGCGTTTACCATGCCCATTTCAAAAGCTTCTTGCGCAGAATAGTTTCTACCTAAAAAGAAAATTTCTCTCGCCTTTTTTTGTCCCACCATCTTCGCCAAATAAGCAGAGCCATAGCCTCCGTCGAAACTAGTAACATCGGCATCTGTTTGTTTGAATATGGCGTGTTCCTTGCTCGCTAAAGTAAGATCGCAAACTACATGTAAACTATGTCCGCCGCCAACAGCCCAACCTGGAACCACAGCAATCACCGCCTTAGGCATAAAACGAATGAGTCGTTGCACTTCTAATATGTTTAATCTGTGGTAGCCATCATCGCCAACATAGCCTTGGTGACCGCGAGCTTTTTGGTCGCCACCGCTACAAAAAGAATAAACACCATCTTTAGTAGAAGGCCCTTCGGCACTTAATAGTACTACGCCGATAGAAGTGTCTTCTCCCGCATCATAAAAAGCTTCATACAACTCTTTGGTAGTTTTTGGTCGGAAGGCATTTCTTACATTGGGTCTATTAAAAGCAATTCTAGCTACGCCATTTGCCTTCTTATACGTAATGTCTTCAAATTCTTTACCTTGTCGATGCGCGGGCAAGGCATTTTGCCATTCTATTGTATCCATAGTTCAACTTTGATTTGCGAAATTAAAGAAATGTTTTACAAGACCCACTCTATTTCCTTGAAATTAAACAAGTGCTCCTTTCCTTCCACTTCCACTTTTAGCTGGCCAGCAGCATTTACTTCCAGCAGCAGGGCTTTTTTAGGGAGCAAATTTTCTAAGTAATGAAATTCTTCTCCGTACGACAAGAGTTTAGCATGATAGCTTTTGTCGATACCCGCAAAGTCCTTACTTCTTAATTTTAGATATTGTGCATCGATATGTTCTAGCAATATTTCTGTGCATTTTTTTCGATTGAGTACATAGCGAACTAAATTGAATAAGGAGTTGGCATTTTCTAAGCCTTCAAAATTCTCTTGGTTTAAGTTAATTCCTATACCCACAACAGCATTTGCTAGTTTCGAGCCACTAACTTGGTTTTCTATGAGAATGCCTCCTATTTTTTGTTTACCATAGTAAATATCGTTGGGCCATTTAATTTTAAAATCGAGATTACTAATGCTCTTTAGGGCCTCAACACAAGCAATACTTACTATTTTTGAAAGGTAAAATTGTTCTGCTACGGCTAAATTTGGGTAAAGAATAATACTTATGGTGATGTTTTTACCCGCTTCTCCCTCCCAAGAATTGCCAAATTGTCCTCTTCCGGCAGTCTGTTTGTCAGTAATTACAACACTGCCTTCAAGTGGCTTACTTTTTGCAATCAAGTCTTTCGCGTAGTTATTAGTGGAATCGCATGAATTTAATTCGTGAAGAACCTTTCCTATTATAAGCGTGTTAGTAAGTGGACTCAAAAGATTTGTTATTTTTGTGGGAAATTAAAAATCTAAATTAAATTTTATTTGAAGAAGATAAAGAAAAATAACTCGGAAGAGTTAAAAAGAATAGTTGTAGAAGCTATTTTGGATAAGAAAGGAAACGAAGTTTTAGAGTTAGATTTAAGAAATATAGAAGCCTCGGTAGCAGATTATTTTATTGTTTGTCATGGTAACAGTGGCACTCAGGTAAATGCTATTGCAGACGCTGTTTATAAAGAAGTTAAAGATAAGCTTGGCTTAATTCCTAAAGGACAAGAAGGAAAGCAGAATGCACAATGGATTATTTTGGATTATTTTGACGTTGTAGTGCATGTCTTTTTTAATGAAACGAGAGAATACTATCAATTAGAGGAGCTATGGAGCGATGCTATAGCTGTAGAACACACATAGATTATGGAAGAAAAGAATAAAAATTTAAAAAGCCAAAGTTCGCCCAAGAAAGATGAAGGTGGCTTTAATCCGTATTGGATTTATGGTATTTTGGCTGTTTTACTCCTTGTATCCATCTTCCTTTCAGGGGGAATGGGCGGAAGCAACAGTAAAAAAATTACCCAAACTTATTTCGTTGAAGAAATTTTGTTGGCTAATGATTTAGATAAAGCTATTGTTGTAAACGATAAAGAAGTAGAGGTATATCTTAAAAAAGAAGCTTTAGAAAACAACGACAAGTATAAAGATCTTAAAAAAGATGCTAGTCCATTTTTTGATTCTTACGATGCTTATTTTACCATAGCTTCAGGAGAGCAATTTGCCAGCGACATGAACGAAGTTCGCGCAGCAAATTCTAATGTAAAAATAAATATCGAATACGAGAAGAGACAATCTTTAATGGATACCTTGATTGTAATTTTCCCTTTCATTTTCTTAATCTTAATCGCTTTCTACTTTATGCGAAGAATGGGTGGCGGCATGGGCGGTGGAAGCCAGATATTCAGCATAGGCAAGTCGAAAGCTACCTTGTTCGATCAAAACGGAAGCTCTCCAGTTACCTTTAAAGATGTAGCTGGTTTAGGAGAAGCAAAAGAAGAAGTAATGGAAATCGTAGATTTCTTGAAAGAACCTCAAAAATATACTCGATTAGGTGGTAAGATTCCTAAAGGAGCCTTGTTGATAGGTCCTCCAGGTACAGGAAAAACCTTGTTGGCGAAAGCCATGGCGGGCGAAGCAAAAGTTCCTTTCTTCTCTATTTCGGGTTCAGATTTCGTAGAGATGTTTGTTGGTGTTGGTGCTTCGAGAGTTAGAGATTTATTCAAACAAGCAAGAGAAAAAGCGCCATGTATCATTTTTGTAGACGAGATTGATGCCATAGGAAGAGCAAGAGGTAGAAACGTAATGCAAAGCAATGATGAAAGGGAAAACACTTTGAATCAATTGTTAGTAGAAATGGATGGTTTTGGAAGCGAAAAGGGAATTATCTTAATTGCCGCAACGAACAGACCAGATGTACTTGATCCTGCCTTATTGCGACCGGGAAGATTCGACCGTCAAATACATGTGGATAGACCAGACTTGAAAGAACGTGAGCAGATTTTTGCCGTGCATGTTAAGAATATTAAGCTCGATAAAAATCTTGACTTGTCTAAGCTCGCAGCGCTAACACCAGGGTTTGTTGGAGCCGATATTGCAAACATTTGTAATGAAGCGGCCTTAATTGCTGCTAGAAAGAATAAAGACATTATCGAGTTAGTAGATTTTAACGATGCCATCGATAGAGTTATAGGTGGTTTGGAGAAGAAGAACAAGATTATTTCTCCAGATGAGAAGAAGAGAATTGCTTACCATGAAGCAGGCCATGCGGTTAGTAGCTGGTTCTTAGAGCATGCGCATCCTTTGGTTAAGGTAACCGTGGTTCCACGTGGACAATCTTTAGGTGCAGCATGGTATACCCCGTCAGAAAGAAATCTAAGTACTAAGGAGCAAATGCTAGATGAAATGGCTGCTACTTTAGCGGGAAGAGCTGCAGAGGAAATTGTTTTTGGAGAAATCTCAACTGGCGCTCAAAACGATTTAGATAAAGTAACTTCTTCGGCCTATTCTATGGTAGTAATTTATGGAATGACAGAAAGCGTAGGAAATGTTTCTTACTACGATCTCATGAAAAACGATTCTTTACATCGCCCTTATTCTGAGGAAACAGCAAGAATTATTGATCAAGAGGTGAAAGGAATTATCGACGAACAATATACGAGAGTTCTTAATTTGCTTCAAGAGAAGAGAGAGGAATTGAATAAAATTGCCCAGATATTGTTAGAGAAAGAGGTGATCGTGAAGGATGATGTAGTTGCCGTAATTGGGGAACGCCCTTTCTTAGTAGATGCGAAAGTGGAGGCTACTCAGGAAGCAGAAGCTGCTAGCGAAGAAAACAATCTAACAGAAAGCCAAGAAGAAATTAGCGAAGAGTAACAAGCAAATAGAAAATTTAGTATTTTTGCTTCATGGATACGTCTAATGAAGGAAAATCGGGTTTGTTTCAGAACTTATTTAAGTCTTTAGCTCAAGAAGAAGACAAAAGAGTGACGCCTAGTTTTAAAGGTCCTTCAGAAGCAGAGGATTTAGATCTTCGCTTTGCAGAAAATTTCTCTGCTAGTGGTGGCAAGTTCGTCTATTGTTCGAGTGTAGACGAATTTATTAATCTGTTGGAATCGCTTAAAGAAGAAAATTCTTGGAACCACGTTTTTTCTTGGAATCCTGCCATAAAAAATCTTTTGGAAAGTAAGGATTTTCAATCGAAAACCATCGGTTTCTTTAT
Organism: Chitinophagales bacterium; assembly: GCA_020635975.1. Taxonomy (GTDB): domain Bacteria; phylum Bacteroidota; class Bacteroidia; order Chitinophagales; family UBA8649; genus JAFMKE01. Next base: position 8,492 of record JACJYT010000023.1, on the reverse strand, counting down.
GGACAACAGCGATGCTGCAATTTCCGATTGTTATGCGCTTCTAGCCAATGAAGGAGTAATTATGCTTACCCCGAATCAAGCAACTAATAGAAGACTAACCTCTTTTCCTCCAAATCATTTGCTAATTGCTACTAGAGAAAATTTACACGAATCTTTAGAACCAGCAATGGCAAGTTTTCAGAAGGAATACTATGATAAACTTCCCTCTCTATTAGAATTAAACGAAGACAGAAAAGTATGCAGAGCGAATCATGCCAGATTACTCAATGCAGAAGGAACACCTAATGTTTTTGTTTTTTATATAGATATCCCTAAACTTGATTAAAGCTAAAAACATATATTTTGCCTCAGATCTTCACTTTGGCACACCTAATTACCAAAGCAGCTTTCAAAGAGAAAAAAACTTTATTGCTTGGTTAGATACTATTCAGCCGCAGTGTTCTGAATTATTTTTAGTTGGCGATATTTTTGATTTTTGGTTCGATTATAACAAGGTGGTTCCAAAGGGATTTGTAAGACTTCTTGCAAAATTGGCTTCCTTTAGCGACCAAGGTATTCCCGTACATTATTTTAAAGGGAACCACGATATGTGGCTTTGCGATTATTTTGAAAAAGAGTTGGGCTTTATAATTCACGACGACAATTATTATTTCGAAAAAGAGGGGCAAAAATTTTTGGTGGGTCACGGCGATGGTAAAGGTCCGGGAGATTTAAAATACAAGCTCTTAAAAAAGATATTTCGCAATCCTATATGTCAGTTTTGTTTTAAATGGATTCACCCAGATATTGGCATGGCTCTTGCACATTATTGGTCGAACCGAAGCAGATACGGCGGGGGGCTAACAGAAGAGAAGTTTTTAGGAGAGGAAAGAGAATGGCTGATTCAATATAGTAAGAAAAAACACCAAGAACTGGGAGCAAATTATTATATATTTGGACATCGGCACTTGGCTTTAGATATAAACATTGACACGAATGCGAAATACATTAATCTCGGCGACTGGTTTAGTCAGCAAACTTATGCAATGTTTGACGGACAAGCACTTCACTTACTTAAGTATTCTAATTCTTAGTTTTGCTTCTCTGGAGGCCAAAGCGCAAAACTACCAATTGATCAAAAGTCTTCCAGCTAAAGAAGTTAAAATCGTAACAGATTATTTAGCCAATTTATATTTGATTGAGAATTATCGTTTAAGTCTTTATGATAAGAACGGAAATTCTTCCTTTATCTATGAAGATTATAGTCATGGGAAAATAAGCAGTGTGGACGTTAGTGATCCTTTAAAAATTTTAGTTTATTACGAGGATTACATGCACCTAAAAGTATTGGACAAAACCTTGTCGGAAATAGGAAGCTATAATTTAAACGATTTGGGTTATTATAGTATTAGTGCCTTAGCCCATGCTAGAGACGATAATTTTTGGGTTTTCGATAATATTGCGTTCCGTTTAAAGAAAATGGATGCTGCAGGAACGGCTCTGTATTCTAGCGAGAAGTTTAACCTTTTGTTTAAAGAAACGGTTCAAGTGAGCACCATGCTCGATTATGAAAACTTCGTTTATTTGAACGACCCGAAGAATGGCATCTATGTATTTGATCGCTTTGGTACGTATCAAAAAAGAATTCCTCTTCTGGAGTTAAATTCATTTCAGATTATTCAAAACAAACTTATTTACTTTAAAGAGAATAGCTTGTTCAGTTACGATTTACTTAGCTTTAAAGAAGAACAAATGCCCCTACCCGAATGGCTGCAGGCAAAGGCATCTGAACTCAGAAAAGATAGAGTATATGTAGTAGAGTCTGATAAAGTTTCTATCTTTTCTTTTAAGTAGAAGGGAGGAACTTAGCGTAGTTCGAAGTTTACAGGAATTACCAAAACCACATTCACTTTTTTACCATTTTGTTCTCCAGCCTGCCAATCGGGCATGTTTTTAACTACTCGAAGGGCCTCGTCGTCTAGAAGTTTGTTCACACCTTTAGCAATTTCTGCATTTACTACCTCCCCTTTAGGGTTGATAGTAAAGCGAACGTACACCTTACCCTCAATTTCGTATTCTATCGCCATTGGAGGATACTTGATTTTATTACCTAAGTAGCTTAATAGGGCAGCCTCTCCACCATAGAATTCGGGCATTTTTTCTACAATACCAATATAGGTAGGGGGAGTTGGATCTGGTTCCGATATGCTTGGAGCACTCACGAGAGTGCTTGTTTTTATCGGTTCTACAGGCTTACTTGGTTCTAGTGGCTCAATGGGCTCATGGATAACTGGAATAATTTTTTGAACAGGACTTGGAGGAGTGCTGATTACTTTCTCTGTTTTCATTTCTTTCTTTTCTTCGGGTAATACTACACTTATCGTGAAAATTCCGTCGTCTTCTTCGGGTTCAAGAATTACAATAGAGGGAGTTTTTTGATAAATAGGTAATTTGAAGGCGAGAATGCTAAGGAGAATAGAACTTGCTAAACCTACTTTAAAGAATTTTCTAGAACTCGTTGCTAGGAAACTTTGTGTTTTGTTTTCCGTTTTCATAATTTTTTGTTTTGTTAAATAATTACAAGGAAAACGCTATTAAAACCTAAAGATATATGAAGATTATGTCAAAGCATTGTAAAGATAATTTTGTTAAAAATGACAGAGAATGTCAGAATATTTGATTTAGAAGTATTATATTTGGTCATTGTCTTTAAAAACAAATATTTTAAACTTAAAAAAACATGATGAAAAAAATTACTTTATTTATGTTGCTACTTGTTGGCTTTTCTTTGAAAGCGCAAGTATACTTCTTCGAAGATTTCGAAGCGGAAGTAGCTGGCGACCCACCATCTAACTTTACTGTGTTAAACGAAGATGCTTGTTCTGTTAACAATCCTGCAACTTTCACCAATGAGTCTTGGGTAGTTGGTGATAACGGAGATGCTCAAGGACAGTTTGCTTCTGCTCAATCTTGGACTAACCCAGCAGCTTGTACGGTGGATGATTGGTTAATTAGTGGTGGAATTGATTTAAGTTCTGCAACAGCAGGTACTAGTCTTTCTTGGAAAGGTATTTCTTTTGAAGGTCCAAATTATCCAGAAACTTACGAAGTTAAAATTTCTACTACGAATACAGCTATTGGTAGTTTTACAACTTTAACGACAATTACAAATGAATTAGAAACTTGGACGGATCACACGATCAGTTTAGCTCCTTATGTTGGTGGTACTGTTTATATTGCTTTTCGTTTAATTTCTACAGACCAAAGTCAATGTTGGATTGATGATATTGAAGTAAGTGAGCCAGCTGCTTACGATGTTGAGCTAGGTGCAGTAACTACTAATGGTTATGATCAATCTAGTGAGTTCTCTAGTGGTCAGTTCTTAATTGTTGATTTCTCTGAAAGAACAAATTTCCAAGCTTCAGTTGAGGTAGTAAATACAGGTGTTAATGCTTTAGATTCAGTATTTCTTACTTATTTCTTAGTGGATGATGTAACTGCTCCAACAGAAGGTGTTGCTTTTACAGATTCTATTCAATTAGTTCCAGCCTTAGCTCCAGGTGCTAGCTATACACACAATTTCGAGGCTTTCGGTTTAGATACTTTATTCCCAGCTTTAGCTTCTGATCAAGTTTTAGATTTCTTTATTTTAGCAGATTCTTCAGCTTTCAATTTATCTTCTGATGCCTCTGATGTTGCTGGTCGTATTTTAATTGCTCCAGCTGAATCTTATGCTACTCCTTACTCTTCTTCTTTCGAAGTTGCTGATTTAGGTGCTGGTGTATTCTTATTTGACCACGAAACTTGGGGTTGGAAATATTTCGACAATGACAATGATGGTGCTACACTTTCTGTAGTTAATGATTTCACTAACCTTCCAGCTCAGGATGGTTCAATGCAAGTATATGGTTCTTTAGTAAATGGTAACCAATTAAGTGCTTCTGCGGTAAATGAAACTATGCAATCTCCAGAAATGACTTTAGCTGCAGGTACTGCTTATTCTTTCAGTATTTATGCTAGAACAGGTTTTGGTGTTACAGGTTCTTTCTCTATGCAATTAGTAGATGGTGATCAAAACGTGATTGCGGCTTTAGGTTCTGTAACTTTAACTGCTGCTGATTCTGCTTACCAAAAATATTCTTTCAACTACATGTGTACAACAAGTGGAACGGATTACATGGTTAATATAAACAAAACTTCAAATGGTTTCATCGTTTTAGATTTGTTTGAAGCTGACGAATTGGATCCTCCAGTTGCTAACTTTACTGCTTCTCCTGCAACAGTTTGTGCAGGTGGTACAGTAACTTTTACAGATTTAACTTCTGATTCTCCTACATCTTGGTCTTGGACTTTCCCAGGTGGAACTCCAGGTACTTCTACAGCGCAAAACCCAACGGTAGTGTATAACGTGCCAGGTACTTATGATGTAACTTTAACTGCAACTAACCTTGTAGGTACAGATTCAGAAACTAAAACAGCTCTAATTACAGTTAATACGCCAACATTTACTTACTACAGAGATAATGATAATGATGGTTTTGGTGACCCAGCTAACACTACAATGACTTGTACTGCTACAGTTCCTCCAGGATACTCTACAAATAGCTTAGATTGTAATGATAATAACGCTGCAATCAATCCAGATGCTTTCGAAATCGTTGGAAACGCTATTGATGAAAACTGCGATGGCGATTTATTCGCTTCTGATGTGGATGGTGATGGTTTCGATACATCTAACGACCCAGTAACTGGTCAAGATTGTGACGATAACAACGCTTCTGTTTATCCGGGTGCTCCTGAAATTTGCGATGGTATAGATAACGATTGCGATGGTCAAGTTGACGAAGGTTTGGTTGTTGAAACTTACTACGTAGATGCGGATGGTGACGGTTATGGTAGCCCAGTTGGTTCTATCGATACTTGCGAAACTTTATTCGGATACGTATTAGTAGGTGGTGACTGTAACGATAATAACGCTGCAATTAACCCAGGTGCTACAGATATTCCTAACAGTGGTGTAGATGAAGATTGTAACCCTGCTACAGGTATTAATGATATTGCTTTTGTTTCAGCTTTAAATATCTTCCCTAACCCAGCTAACCAAGTTCTTAACTTGAGCTTCAGCTTAGTTAGTTCAGAAAATGTAGAGGTTTCTATCGTTTCTGTAGAAGGTAGAGTTATCGAAGCAATTAACTTTAATAATGCTAAAGATGTTAACACTAACTTCAACACTGCTAACTTGAACAATGGTGTTTACATCCTTAAAATTAAGTCTGCTAATGGCTTGTCTACGCAAAAATTTGTAGTTAGACACTAAGAATAGCGATTAGTTTATATTTTTAAAAGCCCCTCTTTCCATTTTCGGAAGGAGGGGCTTTTTATTTATATTATCTTTGTTTAAAATCGAAGCTATATTCATGGAAGATAAAAGACTTTTTCTACTAGATGCATTTGCCCTTATTTATAGAGCTTATTATGCATTTATTAAAAACCCTATAAAAAATTCAAAAGGGAAGAATACTTCTGCTATTTATGGTTTTACCCTATTCTTAATAGATTTATTAGAAAAGGAAAAGCCAAGCCATTTAGCTGTGGTATTCGATTCGCCAGGGGAGACAGATAGAGCAGCAGAACATTCCTTTTATAAGGCGAATAGAGAAGCCATGCCAGAAGATATTGTCTTAGCAATTCCTTACATCAAGGAAATATTAAAGGCCTATAATATACCCATGTTGGAGTTGGCTGGCTACGAAGCAGATGATATCGTTGGAACAATTGCTAAAGAAAAGGAAAAGAGCGGACATATTGTTTATATGGTAACTCCAGATAAAGATTTTGCTCAACTGGTTTCCGATAGAATTTTTATTTACAAGCCCTCTCGACAAGGTAATGGTGTGGAGATTTTAGGGGTTCCAGAGGTTTTGGAAAAATGGGAGATTTCAGACCCAAAACAGGTAATCGATATACTAGGAATGTGGGGCGATGCCGTAGATAATATTCCTGGAATTCCAGGCATTGGTGAAAAAACTGCAAAGAAGTTGATTGCCGAATATGGCAGCATGGAGAACATGTTGGAGCATGCTCATGAGCTAAAGGGGAAAATGAGGGAAAATGTAGAAGCGAATGTAGAGCAGGCATTAATTAGTAAAATGCTAGCTACGATTATTTTGGATGCGCCTATAGAAGTAAGTGATGAGGATTTGTTGATTTCTGAGCCGGACAAGCAAAGGCTTGCTGAATTGTTTGCAGAATTAGAGTTTAGAAATATAGGACGAAGAATCTTAGGGGACGATTATAGTGTGAACCAAAAGACGTCTAATGGCCAAATGGATTTATTTGCTACATCAGAGCAAGCTAATACAGAGCCAGAAGTAGAAAAGGGAAAGGACATTACCAATACCGAGCATAATTATACCTTGATTAAATCAGAGAAGGAGCTAAAATCCGTCTTATTACTTTTAAGCAAGAATAAGCGATTCGCCTTCGATACAGAAACTACGGGCTTAGACGTAATGAACGAAACTATTCTGGGAATTTCATTTAGTTGTCATGCTAGCGAAGCCTTTTATCTTCCATTAAGTGAAGAAAATAGAGAAGCTTACTTAGCTATTCTTAAGCCTATTATGGAAGATCCTACTATTGCTAAAGTTGGTCAGAATATTAAGTATGATATGCACATCTTGGCAAATCATGGCATTCATTTGCAGGGGGAGTTGTTTGATACCATGTTAGCACATTATTTATTAGAGCCTGATTTGCGCCACAATATGGATTATTTAGCAGAAAGTTATTTGGGCTATAGTCCAATTCCAATTGAGGATTTAATTGGCAAGAAAGGTAAGAATCAGGCTAGTTTTCAGGATGTAGATCTAGCACAACAAACCGAATATGCCGCTGAAGATGCCGACATTACCTGGCAACTTATGGAAGTATTTACTCCTTTATGCAAAGAACAGGTGCTCGATAAGCTTTTAATGGAACTGGAAATGCCTCTCGTGCCAGTGCTAACTTATATGGAAAGAAATGGGGTGAATTTAGACGAGAATTTTCTCTTACAATATGGAAAGGAATTGAATGAAGAATTAATTCTTACGAGAGAACAAATTTTTAAAGAAGCGAATACAGAATTTAATATGGATTCTCCTAAGCAATTAGGCGAAGTTCTATTTGATCAAATGGGAATTCCGTATAAAGGAAAAAAGACAAAAACTGGACAGTATGCAACGGGAGAGGATGCCTTATTGAGCTATCAAAAGGATTATCCTATAGTAGATGCTATTTTAGAGTATCGGCAAATTGCTAAATTGAAATCCACTTATGTAGATGCTTTGCCTAAGTTGATTAATCCTAACACGGGCAGAGTGCATACCACCTTTAGTCAAGCAGTTGCTTCTACTGGCAGGTTGAGCTCTGTAAATCCAAACTTGCAAAACATTCCTATTAGAACCGAGAGAGGAAGAAAGGTAAGGAAGGCCTTTATTGCCGGTGGTGCAGATAGGCTCTTATTGGCTGCAGATTACAGTCAGATTGAGTTGCGACTAATAGCAGAGCTCAGTGGGGATCAGGCCATGTTGGCCGCCTTTCAGGAAGGACTAGACATTCATACAGCAACAGCGGCAAAAGTTTTTGATGTAGACTTAAGCCAAGTTACCAAAGAGATGAGGAGCAATGCGAAAACCGTTAATTTTGGAATTATCTATGGTGTTTCCGCTTTTGGCTTAAGTCAGCAAACTAACTTAAGTAGAACGGAGAGTAAAGAAGTAATAGATTCTTATTTCAGAACCTATCCTGGCATCAAGAAATACATGGAAGAGAATGTGGAACAAGCAAGAAAGAAGGGCTATGTTTCTACTATTTTGGGACGAAAACGCTTATTAAAGGATATCAATTCAAGAAATGCTATTTTACGTGGCCATGCAGAAAGAAATGCTATTAATGCGCCAGTTCAAGGTTCGGCTGCTGATATGATTAAATTAGCTATGATTCATATTCATCAAGAAATGCAGCGTAGAGAAATGAAATCTCTAATGACTTTGCAAGTTCACGATGAATTAGTGTTTGATGTACTTAAATCGGAAATGGAAGAGCTGAAGGTTTTGGTTGTCGATAAAATGCAGAATGCCTTAGGCGGCTTGAAGGTTCCCATTATAGCTGAATTAGGAGAAGGAACAAATTGGTTAGAAGCGCACTAAATGAAACTAACTCAAGATCACTCCGGCTTTTATAGGCTGCTTTCTAGTCTAAGTATAGTTGTATTACTAGTTTTTTCTTTGGTTTTCAGCCTAGAAAGAATTCTAAGTGCAGACACTGCAACTTATCTCTATAACTTAGTTAATGAAAGAAGCTTCGCCTTTGGATCGCAAAGATTTATAGCTGCATGTACACAGTTACTACCCCTAGCCTTTTTACAATTTAATGCAAGCTTAGCGGCTGTTGTGGCTGCCTATAGTTTCAATATGATGTTATTCCATGCTCTTATTGCCTTTATAATAATGTTTGCATGGAAAGATTAC
>JACJYT010000022.1 GCA_020635975.1 Chitinophagales bacterium | reverse complement strand
TAAACAGAACGATATAGAGCTCATGAGCGACAAGAGAGAAATTTTACCAATTAATAAAAAAGCATTAACTGTAAACTTAGAACCAAGTATTTACGGTACTCTAGCTGAAATTGGGGCTGGACAAGAAGTTGCTAGAAATTTTTTTAGGGTAGGAGCTGCCTCTGGAACCATTGCTAAGTCTATGTCGGCCTACGACATGGCATTTAGCGATAATATCTACGGCGTAGAAGAAGACGGAAGATACGTTAGTGAGAGTCGCTTACTCAAAATGCTCGACCACGAATACGAACTGCTTACTGAAAGATTAAAAGGCGAGAAGTATGATAATTGCCGTTTTTTTGCTTTTGCAAATACCGTTACTACTTTAAACTACGCTAGAACGAATCAACCACATGGTTGGGTTGGAATGCGATTTCAGTTAACGCCAAATGGCGAACCTAACGACATCATTCTTCACGTTCGGGTATACGATAACAATGCCATCCTACAACAACGAGTTCTTGGTGAAATTGGTGTCAACCTAATTTATGGCGCTTTCTATTATTCAGATGATCCGGAAACCATAGTTCGTTCTTTGCAAGATAATTTAAGCACCAATCATTTGGAGGTAGATATGATTCGAATTTCGGGTCCTGCCTTTGCTAATCTAGACAACAGATTACTAGGTATGTTGTTAGTGAAAATGGGCTTTACTAATGCTACCATTTTCGGTCCGAATAAAATGATGTACCAACCTAAAGACTTTCTTTACAAAAAGAATGTTTTGGTAATGCGTGGAAGATTTAGACCAGTGACCTTGGTAAATCAAGATATGCTTACTAATGGTATAAAGAGTTTTACGCAAGATGGAGTTCCTGAAGAAGAAATTACGGTATTAAGTGAAATGACTCTAAATACTTTATATAAGGGAGCAGAAGAGCAAAGTAGAAAAGATTTCTTAGATAGGGCAGAAATTTTGTGTTCTTTAGGACACAATGTTATGGTTTCCAACTTTCATGAACACCATAAGTTAGTAGAATATCTAGCACAATGCAAAACGAAAAGAATTGGGATAATTATAGGCGTTCTAAATCTCTTGAAAATCTATGGACTTACCAATAATGAAAACCATTCAAAAGCTGTGCTTAGTTCTTTCGGACAATTGTTTGCAAATCAGGTAACGATGTATGCCTACCCCTATCAACGCTATAAAAATGGGGAAATTATCAGTGCTAAAAGTCTTAAAACTTATCCTGAAATTGAACACCTACATCAGCACTTCTTAGTTAATAATTACATTAAAGATATTTGTGAATACGACGAGCATAATTTGCAGATTTTTTCTGATGAAATTTTACAACAAATTAAAGCTGGTGAAGATACCTGGGAAGATAAAGTTCCAGAGAAAGTAGCTTATCTAATTAAGAAGAATTGCTTATTTGATTATCCTTGTGAATGGATACCTCCAACTAAGGATTTTACGATTTAGTTTATTCTAATTCAAAGTATTCCATTTCGATAAACTCGATGGTGATTATAGATTCACCCTCGTCAACACCATGTGATATCCATATTTCAAATTCCGACTTGCTATCTTTTGCGTAAAAGCCGGTCTTGTCAGAATTTTTCTGACTTGCTTCGCCAAGTAGACTTAAATAATAGTTAACTAACTTCGTGTAAAGCTCTTCTCCAATCTCTTTCTTCGTGGTATAAATATTCGCTCTTGCATAAATCAATTCCGAAGAAGCGTTAAAAACATAATTTAAATCGGCAACATTAAGGTTTTCTAGATTAACAGAATATTTATAATCGTAAGTTGTACTGTACTTTTTTGATTTAAGAAGTTCTACGTTCTTTCTGGATGACTCCTTATTGACTACGGTGCTCATAGACTCTTTCAGATCGATGCCTCGGAACAATCCTTCTTCAGCAGGAAGAAGTAACTTTAGATAAGCACTTTGGCTCGCAGACTGAGCAGAACTATTTAATATCATTAAACAACTAAAAAGAACTAGGTAGATGCCTTTCATAACAAGAATTATAAATTAGAATTAAGACAAGCTGCAAGGTCTCCTTATTCCATATAGTAGATTTCTAAACTAACAAAATCGCCATATTCCGCATCTTTTTGAAGCTTGATATACAAATCAAATAAATCTTCTTCGTATTGTCCTTCAAATAAGATCCAACCATCACTATCCATGGTGCCAGGGCCTAAAAGATTCGTATAGTAGGCATTTATGGCATTATAAAAATCTAATGCCAATTTGTTACTTTCTAGATAAACATCAGCATAAATCTCTACAATTCCATATAAATCAAACACATAATCTAAGTAGGCATAATTATCAATATCAAAATCAATATCATAACCTAAATAGTAATAATAAGCTTCGTCAATATCTTCGTAACTAAAGGTTACATTATACCTAGATTCTTCGAGCTCAGCTAGCTCATCTTCCATCATGTAAAAATTAACCCCCCTAAAAACACCTCCAGAAGATGGAAGAATTAAACTGTTAAGCATTCCAGATACAGAACTTTGAGAAAATACGGCTTTGTTAAAAAACAAAACAAAAGCAATAAGTAGTAATTTTTTCATTGGGGGTATATTTAGCTAAAGCCAAATATAAGAAAAGTTTTCCTAGCTTTTACAGCAAATAATGAAAGCATCTAGAAACTAGTCTCTTGGAGAACCAAGAACTTGATTCCACTATTTCATAGCATTAATCCAAGCACTTACCAAGTCTAAGCCTTCTTGGTCTATCATTACCCTGCCTAATTCTGGCATCATAACACCAGCTTCGCTAGAATTCATTCGGTAAACAATTATTGAAGAATCTGCTTTGCTCGGATAAATATCAAAAGTATGCGGACCAGCGCCTAAACCAGCGGCTACCGGGGTCTTAAAATAACCTAATTGACTGCTATCACTAACTTCATAACTCAACATCAAGCCTGAAGTACTTCCTGGTCCGAGTGGATTATGACAATAAGCGCAATTAGCATCTAAATAGGCTCTTGCTCTAAAGTTTAAGTCTACATCCTCATGCTTATAACTTGGAATACTTTGATAGTTCTCAGCGGCAGTAAAATTATTTAAGTAACCCATCTCTTGCCATTTTTGCAACTGATTTTTAAGTTCTCCATTACCATAATCTAAGTCCCAATTTAGGTTTCTTGCCTTTGGTCCAATAGGTTTGAATTCTTCATTCTGATTATGACAAGATTTACATTGGTTCTTATTCGGTTGGAGGTAATCAATTTCATGGTGTCTTCCATAGCTATCTGTAAAGGCCAATGGAAGCATGGCTCCAGTCATTTTATAAACTGCGTCTTTTTGATCTTCATTCCATAAATAAGGGTAAGCATTCCATTTGCCTTCATGCTTTACAAGAAGTCTAGTCTCCACTATTCTCGAACCACCATCTGCGTCTGGATAATAAAAGTTTTTAATCAAAACCGACTTATCTGGAAAATCAATTTCTTGCCATGTATTATCCATGATGCTTGCACTAGCGCCTTCGGCCATCCAAACAAACCTCGACTTTTCCGCGTAATCCGTAAACAGGGTAGAAGAGGGTTCATAAAGTAGTACCCTTTCGTTGGCAACTAAATCTTTCATTTCTCCAATAAAAAATCCATAATCCGAAAGCAGTGGATAAGGAATTTGTGCAAAATCTATATCATTTGGACTTTTCTGCACAAGTGGACTTGAAGAATTACAAGCAATTAAAAAAATAAGCAAGCCGACTAGGGAGGCAATGGAAATCTTTATTCTATTCGTTAACATGAAATTTATCGTTGCATTAAATGAGAAACATTTGTTTCTATTGTTTGTTCACAAACAAAAGGAGAATAATCTTTAAATGCTTTGATATCACTTATTTTTTCAGTTAGTTCAAAATAGTTAAAATGTAGATCTTCCATTTGAGGCTCTTTAAAACAAATATTCATCGGGTTAGTTGTAATATCTGTTCCTCTATCTGGATTTAGAATTCCATCATAAACGATATCTTGCGTTTTCATTGGACCATGGGCATTTTTCATGCTCACTAATTGTCCAAGTTCTTTACTCATGTCAGGCAAAGCCGCAGGGCGCTCGTATTCGTTATCATGAACATAAATATCAATAGAATAAGGCGACCAACCATTAGATGTATCGAAAGGGAATTGGGTAATTTGATAGCTAGCTACAGTAACTGCAACAGTTTTGTTTCCTTTAATTCTGTTATTGTAAACCTCAACACCTTTGGCTGCCAAAATAATAACGCCAGATCCGGGTGGAATTTGCGTAACCGCATTACCATTATTTCCTGCTAAGGTAGAAGCAAAATTTTCATGGTTATTATTAACAATTTCATTATCGTAAATTTTAGTGCCACGAGCATCTGCCTTCATTAAACCTGGTAAATTAAAAACTAGAACGCCACCGGCATTATCATGTGCATTATTATTGAAAACTTCTGCATTATCGCAATTTTCAATTTCTATTCCAGCCACATTACCAAAAGCTTCAGAATTTTTAACGATAATATTTTCACTTTGACCAATATAAATTCCAGCATCTCGAGAATGAGAAGCGATACACTCATCTACAACAACATTTTTACATTGTACAGGGTAAATAGCATAAGTTCCATTTTTTGATTTATCCCCGTTTGTCCAAGTAGCATTCACTCTTCTAAAAGTTATCCCATCACAATGTTGTGCTTTAACGCCATCACCCGGAGCATCATAAACCGAGAAATCCTGCAAAAGAACATTATCTCCAACTATTTTCATTCCTTCGCCTCCAGTAGTCAGTCTTTTGAAAGACAATATAGTTTCATCCATTCCAGCTCCTATAATTTTCACATTGTTTATGCCATCCAAAATTAACTGAGAGTTGATATCATAAAAACCAGCAGGAATAGTAATCGTACCACCTTCTTCCACCATGATAAAATCTTCGATAAGCTTTTCAACCTCTTCAGGGCTGGCTTGATACATAGATTCTGTGTCTTTAGGATCTACTTTACCGCCATCATTACAGGCAAAGAATGTTAGACTTAATAGCCCAAGGAATAATAATTTGTTGTTTTTCATAAAGGTGTTTTATTTTGCTTACAATGATAAGAATATTTTCTGTTTTTTAAAAGCTTTGAAGATCTAAAAAGCCTATATCGAAGTCATACTAGCATTTTCTTAAAATGTTTATCTTTAGGGCAAATAATTCTTATGAAATATATTTTTACCAGCCTAGTTATGTTGTCGCTTAGCTTGTTTTTAAAAGCCGAATTTTTTGCAGTGCAAATTTGCGACTCACAAATTTTGAACTCACTAAAAGATAAAGAGTCAAATGGCAAGCTAAGTATTCTTGCTAGTCTAAGTTTTGAAAATTATATTCTTGTAGAAGGGGAAGAACAAGCACTAGAAGGACTTTGTTATTATTCCAAATTAAAGAGCTATAAAAATCATATAGCATTCAACACCAACACTTTACTAATAAAACTTAAAGTTGAAGAAGAATCACTTAGCTTAAATCTTGAACTAAAAGCACACAAGCTTATACCTAACTTATACTACTATATTGCTACAACAGAAACGGAAGAAGAGTTGAGCGAAATGGTTAAGCATTTAGAAAACCATGCCGCTGTAGAACAAGTAAGCTTCAAACAGGTCTTTACTCTTGACGCCACGGTTAACGACCCCTTATACAATAGGCAGTGGTCTATTGAAAATGTTGGAAGTGCCATTCAAAGTGGAGGCACACCAGACGCAGATATGCAAGTAGATTCGGCATGGCAAATTACAACAGGAAGCGATACCATAAAAGTTGCCGTTTTAGATAGTGGGGTTGATACTTTACATGAAGATTTAATGTTGAACCTACTTGCTGGCTACGATGCTTTTGCAAACGGTGTAAATGATACTAGAGGTTATCCAAGTTTAAACTTTAGTAGTGATGGTCATGGTACCGCTTGTGCTGGAATTATTGCAGCAGTTGGCGACAATAATCTTGGCGGAATTGGTATTGCTTATCGTTCTAAAATCATACCGATTCGTATCTTTTATTATCAAGATTATGGCCCAGGTATAGGCATTCAAGCTACTACTAACACCGATGCTCTTCTAAGTGGCTCGGCTTATGCATGGCGAGTAGCTGATGCGGATATTATGAGTACTTCCGCAGGCTTAAGTCCACTTTTTATAAGTGCACTCGGAGTAAACACCGCTATAATAGACGCGGAAATTGCGGAGGCATTTAGTTCTGCTCGAGGAGGTAGAGGTATAGCGATGTTTTTTTCGGCAGGGAATGATGATATCGATGATGTTCTTTGGCCTGCAGATTTAAATGAAACCATTGCGATTGGGGCAAGTTCCATGTGCGACGAAAGAAAAAATCCTAACGATTGTTCGCCAGAAGATTGGGGTAGCAGCTATGGCTATAGTCTAGACATTATGGCCCCGGGTGTTAGAATAACAACAACGGATGTAAGCGGATCTGGAGGCTATAGCAACAATGCTTACACCTACACCTTTAATGGTACAAGTGCCGCTTGCCCTAATGCTGCAGGTGTAGGAGCATTAATTTTGGCTATTAATCCCGATTTTCATGCTCGTGATGTAAAAGCCATTTTAAATATTAGTGCAGATAGAGTAGCGAACTATCTCTATGATTCTATCGGCATTCATGGAACTTGGAATATAGAGGTTGGGCATGGTAGAGTAAATGCCTATAAAGCACTACAACTTGCTGCAACTTATGTAAGTACTGTAGGCATACATGCTACTAGCATAGAAGAACTAAGCTTTATTGCTTACCCTAACCCGAGTAAAGCTAGTTTTGTTTTAGAAAATAAAAGCAATGAAACTTTAGTATTAGAAGTTTACAATCTCTTGGGGCAAAAGCTTCAAACTGAAAATTTGTTGGCTAAAGAAAAACGAGTTTTATCCTTGACTTCAGGTAGCTATATCATCAAAGATCGTAATAGCATAAATTTTCAAAAACTAATCGTTTTAGAGTAAATGAATACATTTATAGTAGGGGATGTGCATGGCTGTTTTAATACGCTTAAAGCACTATTGCAACATTGTAATTTTTCTAGCGACCAACTTGTATTTGTTGGTGATTTAATTGACCGAGGGGCTTTTTCTCCTGAAACCGTTCACTACGTCCGACAAATTCAATTTAAGTACCCCGACACCATTGTACTGATGGGGAACCACGAGTTTGAAGCTACTAAACAAATGAAGCCAGATGGAAAACAGTATTGGTTTAACCAAATGGGCGAAGAAACTATTTTGCAATATGCCGAAAGTGCGTTTAGTTTGGTAGACGACCTAGCTTGGATGGAACACCTGCCTCTTGTTTGGCAAAATGAGGATATCCTAGTTAGTCATGCTGGAATATGCGATCATCCTTCTGCACTAGATAAAGAAGAAAGAGAACATGGCATTTTATGGACAAGAAAAGCACTAAAAAACATGAACAAAATACAAGTTCATGGACATACGCCAATTAAAGAAGGTCCAATTTATAGCAAAGAAAGCAATTCTTGGAATATAGACACGGCTTGTGTTTATGGGGGAAAACTTAGCGCCATGCATTTTAATGAAAAAACGAAGGAAATAACATTTTTACATGAGGAGGTGCACCCTGAAGATCTACCTTCTTCCTTAGAGAACTAATTTTCTACTGATGCTTTGATTCAAAGATAAAAGGGTTTCCGTTCTTTGAATACCATCAATTTTTTGAATTTTATCATGAAGCACTTCCCTTAAATGATTGGTATCTTTAAGGATAAGCTTAGCAAACATACTATATTGACCGGTTGTATAATGCAAATCAATAATCTCTTTAATCTCTTTTAGTTTTTTCAACGCCATATCGTAGTGGCTACTTCGATTTAGATAAATGCCAATAAAGCAAGTGATATCGTACCCAAGCAATGCATAATTGATTTGAATATCCATTTTTTGAATAATACCAAGTCGCTCCATTTTTTTTATTCTAGCATGAATTGTACCCGCTGAGGCATGAAGGAGCTTCCCTATATCCGCATATGGCATCTTAGAATTTTCTTGAAGGAGATTGAGTATGCCCTTATCGATTGAATCTAATTCAATTTTCATACATAAAGATTTACATTTTTAGAATAATATTTAGATTTATACTAACAAATGTAAACAATATCTAAAAATTTAAACAAATAATAGAATAAAATTTAGTTTATTCACAATAGTGTAGATCTTTGTTTTACAAACATACACAATGCTGGGTGATGAAATTGGCAGACATGCCCTCCTGTCTCGAGGGTAAGGATTTGGGGACAAATTACAAGGTAACTAACCCCCTTATGTAGGTTCGAATCCTACCTCAGCAGCAAGTTTAAAGCCTCCTTTATAGGGGGCTTTATGTTTTTTAATCCTCTAACACAAATTGAAGAAGATTTGCTCCTAACTAAGATGTCTTAAAAATCTCGGTGTATCTTTACAGCAAAACAACTAATAATGATTGAAATTCTAACAACAATATTTCTCATTTTTGCTGTAATAGACCCCATTGGCACCATTCCAGTTTATCTCGAAGCAACCAAAGAATTTGATTTAATTCACAAGAAAAAGATTGCCATTAGGGCTTCTATTATAGCATTTCTAATTCTACTTTTCTTTATAGTTCTAGGGCAAATCATACTAAGTGGCATGTCTGTATCGCTGGATGCCTTTCAAATTTCAGGCGGACTTATTCTGTTTCTATTTGCACTAAGCATGATATTTGGAAACGGAAAACCAGCTCAAGAAAAAAGTGAAATTACAGATTATAAACACGTAACTGTTTTTCCTATTGCCATTCCTTCCATCGCCTCACCTGGCGCTATTATGGCGGTCGTATTGATGACTGACAACCATTTATACTCCATTAAACAGCAAAGCATTACAACTGCTCTAGTGCTTCTTGTTATTTTCTTAACTTGCTTGATCTTACTCGCTGCGAATCATTTGCAAGAAAAGATTGGGAATTATGGAATTACCGTAATTAGTAAAATAATGGGACTTATATTAGCTTCTTATGCAGTTCAGAGTATTTTAAGTGGCATACACAGCTATTTCAATTTCGCGAATTAGGCTGCATTTCTTTACCTTTTAATAACTAGCCTTGAAGAAATCTAACTTAGTCAGCATGCAGAATCAAGTACAACTTGTTTCAAGCTTTGAGGCCTTAATTGAATGTAGCTTTCAAGGCGAAGTAAATGCTATTTGTTGGAAACGGGATCTTAGCGGAGATTTCTCGGAGCTAATAAATCAACTAGAACTCTCAGAAAATATGCGAGAGTTGGAACCAGAAGATTTGCTTGCTTTAGATTTAAGTGAGGCGGGAAAGCAAGCTAGAGCAATTCTACTCCAAGATCTTCAAAGATTAAAGGCACATGGCGCAGCTCCTGTCCTAAACTTAATTCAATCCTATGAAAGAGACCATAGCTTTCCTTTCTTTCCAAGAGACGTCTACTCATTCCATGTGGATAGATCGCCAATTCCTAGTGAAACCTTTCTTTGCACCTACCATGGAGAAGCAAGTGAAATCATTGCAAATGCTGAAGCAAAACAAAAGATTCTAATTCCAGAAATCAGAGCTCAACTACGAGAGGTATTTGAAGGCGACGATGAAGGTTTTGATGCTTTCTTGAGCGAGAATTTTTTCGATTTACATTACCAAGTTTTAGAAAATACTCAAGCTACTAGCTTAGGTATAGGGAATTTATGGAAATTAGCCATCGAGCATCCAGAAAGTGCCGTAGCTCCCTGTGTTCATCGCGCACCTTTAGAGAAAGTAGGAGAAAAACGTTTGCTATTAATCTGCTAAGTAGCGCTGATTTTTTGTGCTTAAGCATGTCCTTTTGAATAATTAATCCCTATCTTACCATACAAAAAATAAGAAATGAAAAAATTTACACTACTTATCCCCATACTTCTTTCCCTTTTATTTTTCAATAGTTGCTCTTCGAATACAGAACAGCTTCAAGAAAACGAAACAAGCACTAATTTATCGGAAGAAGTGCAAGAAACAACGCCAAGTATAGATAAAGAAGAACTTATGGCGATTACGGATACCAAACGTCTGCTTATTGAAGGACTTACTTTAGAGGCATACGAAGTAAGTACAGAAAACCTTAGAGAAAAAATTAAACAGAAGTGGAGTAAAATACATTTCTATGTACAAAATGGATTAATCCTAAAAGTAAAAACTTATCCTTACGAAGGAATATCAAACAGAACGGAAGAGTTTTATGCTGACGAATCTGGTTTGATATTAGTCGTTATTGAAGATAATGGACAAGGTGAAAAAGGTAAAGCTAAAGATGAACTTGACAAAATGTACTATTTCCATTTAGATGAATTAGTTCTTGAATTAAGCAAAGAAAACGAAGCTGAATTTAGTGTTCGAAATGGGGATGCAGAGGAATTGCTTGCTGAATTTAAAGAATATCAAGAAATTTATCAACAAATGCAGAAATAAGCTAGCTTCTCCCCATGTTAAATAAAGGGCAGAATCTAAACTGAATAGCCGCTGAACTTTAATTCTGTTTTATTATATTTACTTCAAGCAACAGAAAAACGAATGACTAAAAGACTACTCAACATAAGCTTACTTTTTGTTTCAGCCTATGTTATGGTACATATGCTTTATTTGTCCATCAATTATTTAGCAGCCTTAAGCATTGATATGCCTAATGTTCATTTTTACTTTACCACTATTTATTTTGATTACAAAGAATACTTTCACGAATGGACACGCTTTAAAGTAGTTATGGTATATGGTTTACCTTCTTTTTTTATGCTGTTTTCTGCTTTTATTTATTGGGTGGTCTTAAATAGAATTGGCTCTGAACAAGCAAAATCTCGCATCTTTTTGGTTTGGCTAATATTAATTTCCTTAGCATTTTTTATAGCAGATATTATAAGTGCACCTTATTTTAAACGAACCTTAAGCATCGTCTTCGATTGGTATTACATCAAAAGAGAAACTACCTTCGCCTTCTCACTTGCCATTCTCCCTGTAATTCCAATTATTGCCTATTATGCCCAGCGCCCCTTTATCAAACTAGCAGATTCTAGATCTCAGTTAAAATCAAAATTGGCTAGAGTTAAATTTTTAAGCAGTAATATCCTAATGGCTTTTTTTATTGGTGCAGCCCTTTTTTCTCTAGGAGTATTAATCGTACCTACTTACGAGTTTAAGTACTTCTTGCAACACGATTTTATTCGCTTAGGGGTAATTTTTCTAATCCTACTATTTGTTCTAATTTTTGGGTATAGAAAAAACTATGTTACTATTAATAAAGGCGGTTCCATGGAAAGCATAGATCTTGCCCAATTTACCTCGATGTCTGTAATTATTATTCTAGTCTACCTAATTTTTACTTTAGCTTAAACTTAAATATTAGATAAGGAATCTGCATTTCGCCTTCTTTAGTAAGCTTGGCCATACAAGTCATAGATTTTGGATCAACACCCTTTCCCACCAAATAATCAAAAACCAATAATGAACGGTATAGGGATAAATCCATTCTTCGACTATATTTCACTGGGGTATATTCTTTGTATTTATCGATAAGAGCTAAAAATTTCGCTTTATCCACCTTAGTATATTCACTCTTTTTTGCTTGACCAAATAAGACTAAGTTTCTGCTTGAGTTATTAATTAAAAACAAAGCAATTCTATCCAATTTAAGACTATCTTGTTCCGACAAAAATTTCTCTGTATTTACTTTAAAAAAAATACTATCCGATAAATTACCTAGCTGAAAAGCTAGTCTAGCACTATCCTCACCAAAGACTGTATTGTCAAGACGATTTTGCACAAAGACCTCATAAAATCGCTGCAAATCCATGGCCGTATAGGACTCTCTCAAACTCGCTAAAGCCTCTTTATCTGCAATATTGTAAAAACAAGCAATAGGATTATTTGCCAGGTTCAAAATTTCGTTTTCTACCTGCATCAATAAACTCATATCTAGCTCATTACTTAGTACGAAATCCATTCTATCTGGATAGGTGAAAATAGAAAAATTATTAAAGTAGATTGGCGCATCAAGCCCATTTAATTTGCAAAAAACATGCATAGAAAAACAATCCACCAAACGAGAACTTGATTTTGGTCCTAGGTTAAAATGAAGAACCCCTGCAAAGTTTTCAAGTTCAAAAGCCTCTTTGTATTGATTACTTGTTGAATTCGTGATAGCACGCTTTAGAGATAGATTAGGACTTAAATTTACTTTTAGAAACTTGGCTACATCTAAATCTTTTGAACTAAGATTTAAATTCGTTTTAAAGAAATAATTATTGCTATCCTGAGATTTAATGTATTCGTTAAGGGTAAATTTATAAAGAGCAGCTTCTTGCAAATTGGCAAAAATATCTCGGTGTTTAGTACTTTGCATTTTTAAATACTTTAGCGCTAATTCTAATACTTTTCTTTCATACTTCTGATGCCATATATTACTCCAACTTAGAAATAAATCTTGGCTACTTTTTTCATAGGTAAATACCAATTGTATGGGCGACTCGCTCGACTTGCTATAAACGGGAAGTTCTATTTCACTAAAATAAGAATTCATTATTTCTAGCAATTCCTCTTTACCTAAAGAATCTAATAAAACCCAAGTATTGTTCTGGAAAACAACACTATTTTCTGTGTCTTTAAACAAATTACTTCCATAGGCATCGGTATATGCCAAGCTAGCTTGAGCATTTACTAAACAAGCCAATAGCAGGCAATTAAAAAAAGTAATTATTCTTAATACCATAATATAAATTCTTCTTTTTCCTTACGATTTTTATTTAGGTAAACAATTCCTATTCGAAACAAATCTATGCTCAAAGTTACATTAATATTTTGGCTAATCTGCTCCCAAGCTTCAGTCATTTCTTTGCTCCAATGAATGTCATCAAAAACTAAAACAGTATTTTCATTGGCATGTTTAAGCAAAATATCAAAATAACGGAGTGTCGCATCTTTCTGGTGATTTCCATCTACAAAAGCCAAAGAAATATTTTTTTCGCTCCGGCATAAATCTTCTAAAACATCATCAAAAGAAGCATTTATCCAGTCTACGTTTTTTATATCTAAAGCTTCAAAAGCTTTTTTACAATGCGCTTGCACCTCACTATTAATATCTATGCTATACACCTTATTTCTAGAATTTCTTGCAAGAAAGCTAGTGCTTATTCCCAAGGAACCTCCTAACTCAATAATTATACTATGATCCTGCAGCAAACTAAGATGTGCAAGAATAGAACCATATTTCTCGGGTAAGCCAAGCTTTTTTATAAACTTTGTAACTGCAACTTGCTTTGTACCTAATACTTGAGAACCAGCTCCTCCATTTGCACTTGCAGTAAGTTGTTTTAATTCTCTTTGATAGTATTGTTTAAGTTCTTGATTTTTCTTTAAGGCAAGCGGTTCTGGCTTTTCGAGTATGTTTAAAATAAAGTGGAATACAAAAGGGGAGTGGACCTTGAATTTGGTTTTTGACAGCTTGATATATTGAAAAAACTGAATTAAAGTATGTATTTTTGCACTAAGCTTCAAGGAGTATTAAATTAATTACAAAGTTACGCCTATGTTTTTAAGACTAACATTTTTATTTGCACAATTATTTTTAATTGGAATAATTTCGGCTCAAGAAAAGGCTTTTCATTTAGGTGGAGCAGCAATGTTTACCAACCCATGGATTCTTAATCAAAACAACTTCGGAACCTTAGATGGCTTTAACAACCCTTTTGCTCGTGGATCTGAATTAGATTATAGCATTAAAGTTTCTGGAAGTTTTGGCCTTGTAGGAGGTTATAATATAACGAAAAGACACGGAATTCAATTTGGTGTTTTATTTGAACAGGCAGGTCAAAAGTACCACGGGGATGTTTACCAAGAAGACGCAACATCTTCTAGCTCGTATCCGGTTGAAGTTAAAAGAAATGTAAAGTTGAATTATTTACGAGTTCCATTACTATATAAATTTGACTTAAAACCAAAGTCGAGAAGTCTTTCTAAAAAAATGAATTATTTCTTTGCTCTAGGTCCACAACTAGGCTATTTGATGTCGGTATACGAAAACGTAACAATTGCGCAGGAAGGGATAGGCAACAATTTGGCGGGCATACCAGAAAGCGATAAATTTAGAAAAGTAGATATTGGCTTATGCATTGAAAATGGTGTGCAGTTTTTTGTTAATAACAATGTTTACCTAAGCACAGGTTTGAATCTATATTTTGGCTTAATTGATATCAATGGAGAAGCCATTAGAGATCTTCAATATTATAGTAATAACGATGTAAAATATCGTCCTTCTTACAACTTTACAGCGGGAATAAACTTTGGCGTTCATTACCTCTTCATTTCAAGAGAATATTATTAAGATAGCTTGTCGATCCGACTTTGAATTCGCATCTTTCTTTTTTCTAGTTTTTCTCTCCGCTTGGCGTTTAACTTAGCTAGTTTTTCTTTCCTTCTTAAGCTATTTTGATAATAGTTTCCTTTAAAATGTTCGAATTTCTCTAAATCTTCTTTGGTAAAAACCAAAGGAAGAATTTCGTGATTAGTGCTTCTCTGCTCATAAGGTTTCAACATTTCCTCAGCCAATTTCTCAAACTCTGTTTGTAAAGCTGCTAGAGTATATTCTCCGAAAACAGTATGGCCACCTTCGTAACATTGAACTTGATATTCTTCGAAGGTGGTTACATAGCCATTATAGGCATTAGAATATGGCGACAAAATTACCTCCTTTATTTGGGGATGCTTCAAGAGCACATCTTCCAAACTTTTCTTAAGTCGTTGCGCTGCTATAGTGGTTATTTCAAAAGGGAATGCACAAAGCGCTATGCCATTAATTTGGACAATTTGTAGTGGTAGAATCTGTGGTGTCCAAGGATGACCATCCAAAGCTCCTCGTTTATGAAACTCCTTCAAATTAGCAATAGTTTCATCTATAAAGCTTGGAAGGATCATCTTACTTACATTATAAGTGCCCATTATTCTTCGTGCACCCGATTCAATCATGACATGTTTATTACCTTGACTTGCATATTTTTGACGCATTGCAACTCCCCATTCCTTAGGCATAAAAGGCGCTCTTAGATAGTCAGAGAGTTTAATTAGATTACTAATTCTTCTTGCTACAAAACTTAGGGGTTGTAACAAACCAGGACCATCCATAATGGCACCTTCCATAAAAGAAACTCCCATGCAAGATAAACTTGTTCTTACATTTTCTTTTCCTCCTGTAAATTTTGGATTCACTTGTATGTTAGAGAAATCTACATATCGCAGTGTATAATCTACTTCGTTGCCAGAAAATTCAGTTGTTGCCGTAGTCTCCAAAAGCTCCTTAGCCTTCTCGTATTGTAGCTTGCCATTGTATTTTGCACTTTCCAAATCATCGGCATACTTGCCTTGATATTTTCCTCGTTGTCGATTGAATTTCTTATTATAAATAAACTTTGGAGATACGTCGCCACAACTTCCTTGCGAAAAAGCAGCAATAAAATTGGGATTTTCTTTCCCTAAATCTTCCTCCAAATATTGCGTAGCATATCCCTTATTATCAGAACAAACCCGAGTATTCGTATTAGGCAAGCTGGTAGGGTGGGTGCCAAACCAATTTATAGAAGCTAAAATGTTCTTCGATTTATTAACAAAGCGCAACATCGTCATTTCTCTATCTATACCTAAATGTAAGTCTTTCTTCGTGATTTGTTTTGCCTCTGGGTTCTGTAAATAGGCATGAAGAGAGCGCTGAAAACCAACTTCTTTATCTGGCGCAAATTCTCCCTTCGAAAGTTCTAAATCGACGTCTTCATAGTTTTCTTCCGCCTTTAAAATTGCCTCTACAATTCCATCCACTATCTTTTTGTAAATCTCTATTACAAAACCTGGACTATTCATGTTATACAAGCCATGGTGAGAGTAGCCACCCGGACCGCTATGGGTGTGCTGTGCAGTGATTAATAGGTTTTGGTTTTCGTAGCCTAAATCAGGATATTTTCTTGTTAGTTTTTTAATAACTCCTCTTTTCAAAGAAGGAGTAATGAAGGCGAGCTCACAATTCACATAAGCTATTTTTCGAGAATCTGTTTTAAATACAAAAGCCCTAGCAAACAATGGCGTTTCCACCTGTTGCATTATATTATAATACATACCATAACCCAGCATACCAACCCCTTCTACAAAGGCGGTGATATCTGCTTTTCCGCAACCTAGCAACATTCCAATAAAATTTAATTGAAGTCCTAAATTAAAGAAAAAATTGCCAGCAATAACAAATTCTGCATTAAATATTCTTAAAACTCATGCTGAAACTGAAGGGTGTAATTTCTAGGAGCTTCTAAGATACCAGGTCGAGTAGTATATTCATTATTAAATACATTTTTTACAACAAAACCGAGCTTGGTTTTATCCGTAAAATTCCATCTTATTCGAGTATCACAAACCCATTCTCCATGGTTATTTTTCTCTCTATACTCTACAACTCCCGGAACATTATTCGTAGTAAAAGGAAGGTTAATCATTACACTAGTAAATGTGCTCGATATGCCTAAAGATAATTTTTTGATCGTTGTTTCCACATCCGCCTTAAAATTGTGCTTACTTCTATAATTTATATATTGATAGGTATCTGGATAATCTTTCTTTCTAGCTTCGCTAGGATTAAGTAAAATTGGCTGAATAAAGGTGTAACCTGCTAAAAAAGTAAATGGATAACCAAACAACTTTCCTTGTCCAAGTGCAGAAAGTTCATGCCCCCAAATGCGTGCATCGTCTAAATTTTGAGCTTGGATAGTAAAAGTTGGAGTCAAGCTAAAATCAATTAAATCTACATATTTGGTAAAGAAAAAGGCATAATCGAAGAAGCCTTGCCAAGAGCCTACTTTCACCCCCTGTTTTACTCCGATTTCGGCCGACCAGCCATTTTCAGGCAACAAATTTGGATTTGCTTGAACTTGAATGGTTCTTTTTAAATCTACAAAATATTCATTAAGCGTAGGTACCCTGAAACCTTGTCCCCAACTTGCTCTTATAAAAGTAGCTTGATGCGCCTGATAATTCATTCCGAAACGCAACAAAGGCTTAACTGGAGAAGTAAAATCCCCATTCTTTTTAAATATGGAAAGTATAGTAAGTTTATTGTCTGGAATGATCGAATCTACTTTATTGTATTCTACTCGAATGCCTCCTGTAAAATTCAATTTCCCAAAGAACTTCTTGTCGGCTTGTATAAATATACTGGCATTGCTAGCGTCCAATTCTAAATTACCTACGTTTAATCCTTTGGTGGTAGTATAATAGCCAGAAACACCACTTATCAATTCAATGCCTTTCGCGGTTAGGCTTTTGCTATAGGTATATTCTCCATAAATATGGTTGGTAAAGTTGCTTTCTAGACTAAAATTCGTGCTAAAATTGTTGTAATATCTAAAGTTGAAGCTATGCTTATTGTCCTTTTTATCAAAGTAATTTATAAAGGGACTAAGGCTAATCCTTCTTTGTATATAATCCGTACGAACATCCTTATTAAAGGCAGATTTAGGGTCGGAGGGAAGAAGAGCATCTCTATCCAAACCACTCCACATAAAGAATTGTCCACCTTCTTCATAAGCAAAGTTCCAGGCTGTGCCTATGGTTAAGCCTTCTATTTTTTC
>JACJYT010000021.1 GCA_020635975.1 Chitinophagales bacterium | reverse complement strand
CTAATACTTTCTTTCTTTGCCTTGTGTTTTGTAATTGGAATAAATGCACAAAGTAATTTACAAGTATTCTCTGAAAATGGAGATGCTTTTTATCTGATTCTGAATGGTGTTCGTCAAAATGAAAAGCCAGAAACAAATGTTAAAGTACAAGGTTTTCCTGCCGAATACGCGAAGGCTAAAATTATTTTTGCCAATCAAATGCTAGGAGAAATTGATAAGAATATTGCCTTAGCAGATCCCTTATCTGGGTCTTTTGGAGAAGTAACTTACATTTTGAAAACGGATAAAAAAGGAGAGCAAACTTTAAAATATTTTAGCTTTACCCCTGCCGCGCAAATTGCTCCTCCTCCTCCAAATGTAACCGTGGTGCAATACAATACAACGCCAATGCCTGCTCCAGTTTTTGGAACATCTGTACAGGTTACAGAAACCACGACTTCTACTACTACCGGAAGCTCCGATAATGTAAATATGGGAATTAATATGGGTGGATTTAATATGGGCGTGAATGTAAATATTAACGATGGCTTTGGAAGCAGTTCAACGAACCAAACCACCACTACTACTACTACCACCACGGTAGTGCCTGCTACTACCACTACGGTAGTTCAACAACCGGGCTGTACTGCAATGAATAGTGCGAGCTTTAATTCTTTGCTTGGTAGCTTGCAAGCAAAATCATGGGACGAGGACAAATTAACTATAGCGAAACAAGCAACAAGTGCAAATTGTCTTACTTCTGCTCAAATTAGAAATGTTATGCAAGTTTTTCAATGGGAAGATACGCGTTTAGACTATGCTAAATTTGCCTATGCCTATTGCTTAGATAAACAGAATTATTATCAAGTTAATGATGCTTTCGAATGGGATGATAGTATCGGCAAATTGAACAAACATATTGGTAATTAATATTTAGAATTAGTACATTTTTTGAAATGATGCTAGTTCTTTGAGCTAGCATCATTTTTTTTATAAACTTATCACAAATGAAAAACCTATTCTCTTTCGTTAGTTTACTTTTCTTTTTACACCTAGAAGCGCAGAATTCTTCGCTTGTGGTTTTTAATGAGAATCCTGAAGCTTTTTATTTGATTGTTGATGGTCAACTTTGGGAGGAAGCTGCTGCTACTAATGTGAAAGCCAAAGAATTGAATTCGGGAAAACACCATCTGAAAATAGTATTTGAAAACGAATCCTTGGGGTCTTTGATTCAAATTGTAAATCTTGAAAGAAATATGGAGTTGGTCTATGTCTTAATTAAGAATAATACGAGTGTAGATTTGCCAGATAATCCAGCAATTTCTAAATGGGATAGTAAAGAGGACAGTCAGCAAGCGTATCGAATAGAATTGTTTTCTTCAAACAATTTAAATACAGAGCCAATAGAACAAGCCGAAATTATTCAAGTTGTTCCCTGTTTCGAATCAAATGCAAGTCAAACACAATCATTACCAACACCACTACAACTAATCAAGCGCCTGTTATACTTGTTCCGAATCAAAGCTCGACGCATGTGCATAATCAAATAGCTACCCCAAGCAGTTTTAGTTTCAATGTAAACTATAAGCAGCCGAATACCACGCCAACATACCTTAATTCCTAGTACTACCCACCAATTTAGCCATCAAGAACTTAGCACCATTACTGTAGTAGAAACTCAAGCCCAGGTCTTCTTCCTCAAGCTCACCCGGTTTATACCCCACCAGCTATAATAGAAACGGGTTCGTGCAGTTATCCACTTACAGAGATAACGTTTACAACGGCGATGAATAGCGTTGCTGAAAAATCTTTTGATGAGACAAAACTGAGTGTAGCAAAGCAAATTACAAGTAGCAATTGTCTTACAAGTTTTCAAAATAAAAGATTAGCTGAACTTTTTAGTTTTGAGGATAACAAATTGCACTATGCGAAATTTGCTTATGCCTATTGTTACGACCCTCAAAATTACTTTATAGTAAATGATGTCTTCAGTTTTCAAAACAGTATTTCTGAATTGCAAAAAGCTATTCAACCCTAGTTTATCTTAATACGCTTAAGCGTTCGGTATCGAATTTGATTAGAACGAAAAGCAAAATTGTGAAGCTGAGAAAGGAGCTTCCTCCATAACTAATAAAAGGAAGAGGAATTCCAATAACAGGAACTAAGCCTATGGTCATCCCAATATTAACTGCAAAGTGCAAGAAGAGAATACTGGCAACGCCATAAGCATATACCCTTGCAAATGGAGATCGCTGCCGTTCAGCTACAGCGATAATTCGCAATAAAAGTAAAACATATAAACCAATTAAGATAAAGCTTCCGATAAAGCCGAATTGCTCGGCAATAGAAGTAAATATAAAATCGGTAGACTGCTCTGGAACATAATTAAATAAGGTTTGTGTGCCTTGTAAAAACCCTTTGCCTGCAAAACCTCCAGAACCAATAGCTACTTTAGATTGAAAAGAGATTATAACCTGCGCCAGAAGGATCTTCAATCTTACCAAGAATTAAGATTTATTCTATCTCTATGGTGTTGTTTTAAAACTTGATTAAAGATAAAATCTACAGAGAAAGAGTATACTCCAATTAAAAATATACCGAAGGCTACAGGAAGCCATTTTTTTTTCTTTTCTTATATATATAAAAAAACCAACCAGCAATAAAATTAAAATTGGTAAGGTAAGCATTAGGTGAGGGTCAATTACAAGAGAGCCAAAGGAAGTGGAAAGTAGTCTATTAAATAGTGATGGTAAAGAATGGCGTAAAGAATGCTAGAGAATAAGATAACAATCAAAGCAATAATCGGATACTTATCTTTTCTATTGTAGAAAACAAGCAAGGCCATAAGCACGCCATAGATGAACATTAGAAAAAGAGGGGGGTATAACAAAGCCATTATGGATAGAAAGATGAGTCCAAATCCTATAATTAAAAAGGCAGATTCTAAGCCTTCTCTATGAAGTACAAATATAAGACTAGAGAAAACAAGTGCAGAACCAACATCTTTCTGAAGAAGAATTAGACTGATAGGAATTCCTAAAACAACTAAGGCTTTAAGCTTACCAGAAAGCCTCCTCAAGTTCATATTTACAGAAGTTAATACTTTGGCAAGAGCCAAGCAAGTGGCAAACTTTGCTAATTCCGCAGGTTGAAATCTTATAGAGCCAAGCGCAAACCACGATTTAGACCCATTAATTTCTACACCGAATAAGAGAACAAAGGCAAGTAAAAGCATGATTAAGCCGAAAATGATATAGGCAAAGGAAGTATAAAACTTATAGTCGACTACAATAATTAACATGGCTACAACTAGGCTAATACAAAACCAAACAAATTGTTTTCCATAAGAAGTGTCCAACTGAAATATAGAGGGATTTGCAGGGGTATAGGTGGTAGAGTAGACAAAAGCTATACCCAATACACCTAGTACTAGATAAATGCCAATTAGCAGCCAATCCAAGTTTTTTAATATAGCGTCTTGTCTCATTTTAATCCTCTTTTTCTTCCTCTGGGTCAATCAAATTGGCATCGAGAATACTTTGTTCTAAGGCTAATCTGCTTGTAGCGATAGTATCATGAAGATACATTTCTACCATCAAACTTGCAATTGGTGCGGCATACTTCGATCCGCCACCGCCATTTTCTACAACTACAGAAATGGATATTTTAGGGTTTTCAACCGGAGCAAAGCCTGCAAAAATGGAGTGGTCTTCTCCATGTGGATTTTGTGCTGTACCTGTTTTTCCTCCGAAGTTTATATTTGGAATTTTGGACCTTCTTCCTGTACCTGCATCAACAACCAATTGCAAACCTTCAGCAATTACTTCGAAGTATTCTTTATCAATACCAGTTTCAATTCGTTTTAAATCATCAATATTTTCACCATTGATATTTTTTACCAAATGTGGGCGAATATAGTACCCTCTATTTGCGAAAACTGCATATAAGTTGGCTAGTTGAAGCGGGGTTAACAATATTTCTCCCTGACCAATAGCTAAGGAGATAATGGTTAAGGCTCTCCATCTGCCATTGCCATAGAGTTTATTGTAATAATCTACACTGGGTATATTACCACTTTTTTCGCTCAGCATGTCGATGCCTAATTTTTGTCCTAAGCCAAACTTTTGCGTATAGGCATACCAGGCACCGTAACTTTCTAGAGTAGTTTTGTATTTCTCGCTATCGAGGGTGTTTCTAAAGGTTTGCCAAAAATATGGATTACAAGAATGTTGCAAACCTTCTTGAACGTTTAGAGCAGGAGGATGATTGTGGGAGCAATGTAGGGTATAACCCGGTATACTGTAAATGGTGTTGCAGTAATAGGAGAAGTTTTGATTAATAGCACCTTCTTGCATGGCGATAGCCGCGGTAACTGGTTTGAAAGTAGAACCGGGAGGATATTGAGCCATAACGGCTCGGTTAAAGAGAGGATTGAGCTTATTTGCCTCAAGCAAGCTATAGTTTTTACCCCTAGATGATCCACACAGAAGATTGGGGTCGAAGTTAGGACTGCTTACTAAGGCTAATACTTCGCCTGTACTAGGCTCTATAGCTACAACACTTCCTATTTTGTTTTGAAGCAAGAGCTCTCCATACATTTGTAGCTTTATGTCGATGGTAGTCGCTAGGTTTGCTCCTTGCGTGGGCATGCTGTCTTGGTTTCCTAAATTGAAACTTCCTTGTTCCTTATTGTATTTATCAATAAAGACAAATTTATAGCCTCTGCTTCCTCTTAACTCTTTGTCATATACTTTTTCTAAGCCACTTTTTCCGGCATAATCACGAGGTTGGTAATAGTAATCAGAAGCTTTTATATCGCTAGAATCCACTTCGCCAACATCACCAAGAATGTGCGCTGCCCCAGGATAAGTATATTTTCGAATGGTTCTTGTTTCCCCAAAGAAGCCCTCGAATTTATAGGAGTGCTCCAAAAAGAGAGCATATTTTTCGGCGGGCAATTGCTTATAAAATTCGTTGGTACTATAAAAGTGAAGATCTTTGCTTGCTTGAGCCATCCTTTCATCAAAACTCGCTTTACTGATATCCAAAATTTCGCATAAAAGTGTTGTGTCTAAATCTTTTACCTGACGAGGAACAACTAAGATGTCGTAAATAGCTTGATTATATACTAGTAGCTCTTTGTTTCTATCGTAAATTAAGCCTCTATTTGGATAGAGTTTAACTTGTTTCATCGCAATTTTACTTGCAATATCTTTATACTTACTATCTACTACTTGAATGGAAAAGAGCTTCAGCAGAAAAATAGAGGAGAGAATTACAATCAAAGAACTAAGAACGTAGGCTCTTCTTTTATTCCGATCTTTCATTTCTTATTAGGGTCTTTAAATAAAAATAGCAATAAAAGAGATAAAAACACGCTAATAAAACTGCTGGCAAAAATTCTTAAAATAGTGTAGCCAAAACCGGAAAGGTTTAAGGATTCGAGGGTGAAATAAACGCTGTGATGAATAAAGAAAATTACGGAAATGAACACACTAAGCCAAACAATACCATGTTGTTTAAAGTTTATGGTGGTTCCTGGGTCAATTTTTCCTGAGGATAAGAATTTAATAAAGAAAGGCCTAATTCCTGCAACAAAGACCGAAGCAAAGATGTGAAGTCCAAGAGTGCCAGTGAATAAATCGACGATAAGACCTAGAAAAAATGCACTTACTAGCAGCAACCATCCAGCAATATCGAAAGGAAGTAATAATAGAATTAAGGGATAAATGTAGGGATTAATAAAGCCACCTACGTGAATATTATTAAAGACAGCAAGTTGCAAAAGCAAGATAAATGCCCCAAAAATTATATTTCTATTATTGTTGTTCAATGACTAAGCTATCTAGATTGTTTTTAATAGAATTTTCTATTCCGTAAATGTAATTCAGGTTTCCGAACTCTACTGCCAGTCTTACTTGAATATTAATGAAACTTTTGCCAGGCACAGAATGAACCTCTTCGATATAGCCAATAATATGGCCCTCATCGAAAATTTGCGAATAGCCACTGCTTAAAATGGTATCTCCAATAGAAGGAATTATATGATTGGGAATGTCGTACAGCTGACCAAATTTTGGATCGAGACCATCCCAACTTAAATTTCCAAAAAAGCCGCTATTTTTAATCTTAGCATTGATGTTAAAATCTCTATTGATAATAGGAGTAATGTTAGCATAATTATTCGAAACGTTTCTAACAACACCTACTACCCCATCTTTATTTATAATGCCCATATCTTCATAAAAGCCGTCTTTTTTTCCTTTATTGATATAGATCATGTTGAATTGTTTGTTCAAGGAATTATTAATCACCTTAGCTGGAATGTAATGCATCTGTTGGATGGTATCTAAAACCAAACTATCAAGCACAAAAACAGTGTCGTTGAACAATTTAGGAACTTCCATGTAAGTTATCTCCAAAATTTGTTCTTGAAGAAGCGCATTTTCTTTGGCAAGAGCTTCATTCACTTCCTTAAGCTTGAAATATTCTTTAATACCTGACTGGAAATTGTAAATGCTTCCAGACAGAAAATTGGCGGTATTCAAGTATTTTACCTTGTGATACTTATTGTTGTTGAAAATTATGAAAGAAGCAATTAATTCTAGAAAGAGGAAGAGAATAAGAAAGTGATATTTGATTATAAACTTTACTAAATTATACATTTCTCAATCTCCAAAATTCA
Source organism: Chitinophagales bacterium (assembly GCA_020635975.1). GTDB lineage: Bacteria > Bacteroidota > Bacteroidia > Chitinophagales > UBA8649 > JAFMKE01. Next base: position 26,819 of record JACJYT010000021.1, on the reverse strand, counting down.
TTAGTCCATAAGGAAAGTAAATTGATTCATTTTTTTCAAAGCGATTCCAGTTCCTCTAACAACAGCACGCAAGGGGTCATCTGCTACGTGAACAGGTAGTTTTGTTTTTGCAGAAATTCGCTTGTCTAAGCCACGAAGCAAAGCTCCTCCACCAGTTAAATACAAGCCCGTTTTGTAGATATCGGCAGCCAATTCGGGAGGTGTGGTTTCTAAGGCTTTTAAAATGGCTTCTTCGATTTTTGATATAGACTTATCTAAAGCATGAGCTACTTCAGAATAAGTAACAATAATTTGCTTTGGAATACCAGTCATTAAATCTCTCCCGTTAACAGGGAAATCTTCTGGTGGATTTTCCAATTCTGTTAATGCTGCACCAATATTAATTTTTATTCTTTCTGCAGTTCTTTCACCAATCATCATGTTATGCTGTCTTCTCATGTAGTCTACAATATCTGCAGTAAACTCATCGCCAGCAACGCGAATAGATTGATCGCCTACAATACCCGAAAGGGAAATAACGGCAATTTCTGTAGTTCCTCCTCCGATGTCAATAATCATGTTGCCTGAAGGCTCTTCAACGTCGATTCCTATTCCTATAGCTGCTGCCATGGGTTCGTGAATCATTTTTACTTCCTTCCCGCCAGAGTTTTCCGCGCTATCTTTTACAGCTCTTTTTTCAACTTCGGTAATGCCCGAAGGGATACAAATAACCATTCTATATGATGGAGGAAAAAGGGGTTTTCTTTTGCCCTCGTATATCATTTTTATCATTTCTCTAATCATGCTTTCTGCCGCTTGAAAATCAGCAATTACCCCATCTTTTAGAGGTCGAATAGTTTTGATATCGGCATGCGTTTTTTCGTGCATTAGCATGGCTCTGCTTCCAACAGCCTTTACCTTGTCTGTTTTTCTGTCGATAGCAACAATAGAAGGTTGATCTACTACAACTTTGTCATTATGAATAATCAAAGTGTTTGCTGTTCCTAAATCGATCGCAATTTCTTCTGTAAAAAAATTAAATAAACTCATTATTTCATGTATAGTTAGTGTTTGAAATGTCTTACTCCAGTAAAAACCATAGAAACTCCCAACTTATTGCAAGCATCTATAGAATCTTGATCTTTTATTGAGCCACCAGGTTGTGCTATGCAACTAATTCCGAATTCTGCTCCAATTTCTACACAATCTGGAAAAGGAAAAAAAGGCATCTGAGGCCATAGCAGCACCTTTAATATCAAAGCCAAAAGCTTGGGCTTTAGCGATTGCTTGACGCAATGCATCTACTCGAGATGTTTGTCCGCAACCCATTCCAACTAGCTGCTCATTTTTTATAATTGCTATACCATTCGATTTTAAATGTTTTACTGCTTTTATAGCAAATTCTAAATCTTTAGCCTCTCCACTTTGCTAAAGCTCTATTTGTACTTAATTTAAAATCGTTTTCTGTTTCTATAGCATTATCAAAATCCTGCCATAAAACTCCGTTTAAAAGAGATTTATATTGAGTTTTATTTGTTTTGAAGATTTTTTGTTTTAATAATATTCTGTTTTTTCTTGCCTTTTAAAAATTCTAAGTGCCTCATCAGAAAATTCAGGGGCGATAACAACCTCACAAAAAGGGTGTTGATTTTTTCTGCTAAAGCTAATTCAATTTTTTTTTTTGTAGCCAAATTCCACCAAAGGCAGAAACAGGATCGCAGGCAAAGGCTTTTTCATAAGCTTCTAAGTTGTTTATTCCACTAGCTAAACCACAAGTATTGGTGTGTTTAATTATGGCGAAACTAGGGTTTTCAAATTCAGCAATTACATTAATAGCCGCATCAATATCAACTAAATTGTTATACGACAATTCTTTGCCATTTAATTGATCGAAATAGGCATCTAAATCACCATAAAATTCTGCTTTTTGATGTGGGTTTTCACCATAACGTAAACTTTACTTTTGATTGAAACTTACTCTGAATTTTTGTTCTTCTTCATCACGAGCAAAAGAAACTATAAATAGCACTATCGTAATGGGAAGAAGCTTGCAAAAGAAGCCGCAGCAAAACTTTTACGTTGAGCTAAAGTAGTGCAGCCATTTTGTGTTTCTAACAAATCAACTAAAGTGGGTATTGCGAATTAGAAGAAAGTACGCAAGTATCTTTATAGTTTTTCGCAGCTGCTCTAATCAATGAAATACCTCCAATATCTATTTTTTCAATAATTTCACTTTCTTCATTAGAATTAGCTACAGTTTCTTCGAAAGGATATAAATCCACAACAACCAAATCTATAGCAGGTATTTCAAATTCATTTAATTGTTCAAGATCTTGAGCCACTTCTCTACGAGCTAAAATTCCCCCAAAAACTTTCGGGTGTAAGGTTTTAACACGTCCACCTAAAATGGAAGGATAGTTGGTTAGGCTTTCAACGGCAACTACTTCTATTCCCAAATCTTCTAGGTATTTTTGAGTTCCCCCTGTACTGTAAATGGTAACTTTATTTTTGCTTAAAGTCTTTGCTAAAACATCTAAGCCATCTTTGTAATAAACGGAAATTAGTGCAGAATTGATTTTTTTCACGAAGCGAATATGATTTTATGCAAATTTATCTTTTAAATTGGCATTATTCAAGGCTTTGCGACAATATTTGCGAATTATTTAAAATGATTTACATAGTTCGTGAACTACTCTAGGATAATGTTGGTGTTCGAGCCGTAAAACTTTTTCTGAAATCATTTCTGGACTGTCATTTTGACTCAGGTTAATTTTGGCTTGAAAGATCAGAGCACCATCATCATATTTTTCATTTACCCAGTGAATACTTATGCCGCTTTCCTCCTCTTGGTTTTGTTTAACTGCTCGATGAACATGCATTCCATACATCCCCTTTCCACCAAATTTGGGAAGAAGCGAAGGATGAATATTTACTATGAATTCGGAAATAAATTAAGAAGATAATCAGGGATTTTCCATAAAAAACCAGCCAGAACAATAAGATCTATTTTTAAACTTTGTAAAAGCTCGACCAATTCATTACCATTTAAAAATTTTTCCTTGTTTAAAACGAGTATGGGGATATTTTTGTCTTGTGCAAGCTTGAGAGCAGGACTGGATTCTATGCTGCTAACAAGCAAAGCAACTTTATAATCGTATTCTTTTTCTTTTTGAATAAACTCGATGGCATTACTGCCTTTACCAGAGAGGAAAATAGCTATATTTTTACTCATTATTTATTAGTAATTATAAGCTGATGAGAATAACTCTCATCTTGGAATATAATGTTCAAATAATAATTACCGGCTTGCAAATTCGCACAATCGATTTGAATAAGATTATATCCTTTTTGAATAGGAATTTGATTTTGTTTTAGAACAATTTTACCACTGCTTTCAATTACTTCAACCTGAATTTCGCCCTTGTTTTTTGCTATAAGATCAATAAAGGCTTGATCTTTACTAGGATTAGGATACACTTTAGAACTCTGTAATAAGCCTTCTTGAATAACACACGCTTTATTATTTTCAATAAACAATTCTGTATTGTCATTCACCCTACTAGCGGTAACGCAAATATACTTTAGTAAATCCTCATTACTTAATTCAAAGAAAGATTGAAATTCGTATAAAATTGCCTGTCCAATTTCTAAACTACCTTCCCAGGTTTCCACTAGTTTGTTCTCATTGTTTATAGATGCTGCCAAATCAAGGTTTTCAATTTTTCTTGTACCAACATTTTTAATCAGAACTTTAGCTTTAAAGCCTATTTTGCCATCCACAAGTACAGTTCTTTCTACGCTTAAATTGCTGAGTTCTACATCGAGTTCTGTTGGAATAACGGATAGCTCACTCTGTGCTATATTGCTACAGCCGAAACTATTAATGGCATTTAAAGTTATATTATATACCCCATTTTCTTCATAAGTATAACTCGGATTAATATCCGAACTAGTGGCAGAATTAGTTCCAAAGTCCCATGAAAAAACATAGGAGTTGTCGCTTAAATTATTGAACTCTACTAGTAAAGGGGCTGTTCCATAACTAGGACTGAAATCAAAATCTACAAGAGGTATTTCATTGATTATAAGATTAAATATTGTGTCGTCTGTACAAGAAAAATTATCTATAATCGCGTGGTAAACAGAATAAGTTCCAGCTTGTTGAAACAGGTATTCAACAGAATCATTTAGAAAGCTGTCGGCTTCAATATGCCATAACATTTCGCTTACAAAACCATTGGCAACAATGCTAGCATCATAAAGAGTACTTATCTGATTCTCACAGGCTCCGTCTACTAAAGCAATGGCAGTCGGTCTTGGATGAATTACAATTTCTTTCTCGATAGAGCTAATACATCCAAGGGCGTTTGTTGCACTAAGTCTAACTGTAAAACTATCTGTCGTATCGTAAAAATAACTTGGCGATTCTTCACTAGAGAAAGCATTAGTTTCACCAAAACTCCAGAATCTATCTATAATAGAAAAGGATGCACTTTGATCTATAAACTGGGTGGTATCGCCGAAACATAGATTTTGAGCCTCAAAATCGGGATTAATTGCTGGAAATATCTCGATTGTTTTTGTTGTTGAGTCTATACAGTTTTTGTCGCTCGTTACCGTTAGTTGAAAATCTATATCTCCCGAATTATTAATGGTAAGACTAGGATTCGGTCCGTTATATGTTTGACCTTCAACTACCCATGAATAAGTATTTATAAAGTCGGGAATAGCAACAAAGGAGCTGGAAAGGGCATTGGTTTCACTTTGAGCACAAGCAATAATATCTTCTATAATAGCATAAGGTCTTTTGTGAGTTCTAATAAGTTTACTAGTAGAATTAATACACCCAGAATCTGTACTTACTTCTAAAATCACATTGAAAACACCTTCGTTAAAACTATAGCTCGCGTTTTGAAGAGTTGAGGTGTCGTTAGCATTGAATTTCCATAACCATGAAACTATATTATCTGTGCCTCCCGGACTAGATAGGTCTATGAAAGATGTTGGTGTAAATGGACAAGCGGTATCGAAGCTAAAATTTGCATTTGGAGCAGGAAGATTAATAATATTGACGCTTATCGTGTCTCTGTAATAGCATAAATTAAAATCTTGCATTTCAAGCCAAACATCTTGAACCCCAGGAAGATTTGGAATCGTAAAGTTTAAGGTATCGCCGGTACTCCACAAATAACTAAAGGGACCTTGTGCAGAACTTGTGTTTAGAAGGATACTCCCCCCGTCGCAAATATTTCTATCATCGCCAATACTGCTTTGTAATTTTAAAGAGTCAATAACAATATTATAACTTGGGGTGATAGCAGAACAATTATTTACATCAGAATGACTTAGTTGAATACTCTGATTAAAATCTTTAACCACTATGCTGTTATTGCTAGAGCCATTAGACCATAGTGGCGTGAAGCCCGGAAGCGGGGTGTAATTTATAATCAGAGAATCGCCATAGCATATCACAGTATCGTTGGTTATAGAGATAGTTGGTGGTGTAACAATACCACTAACCACTATGGTGTCTGAAACGCTAAGTCCAAAGCTTTGCGCTTGTACCCAATATGTTCCGTTTTGTGTTATGACAATCGAGTCTGTATTAACTGCATTCGTAGACCATGTAATATTTTCGAATTGGGGGTTATGTTTAAAACCAATTTTAACATTTGAAGCACATGCTATAGTGTCTGGTCCTAAAGTTAAAGGCTGTGTATACTTATTTGCTAAATATAGTTCAACTTGAGCTCTCTCTGTATCGGTTAGCAAGGAATCATACATTATGAATTCGGCAATGTTTCCATTCAACCAACCAGGAATGCTTGGGAATTGAGCAGCCTGTGCACGAAGGCCTCCAATTTCTAGGACGGCATCTAACTCGTTAGATCCAGAATTTTTTGTGTTTTTAAGAACCCCATTTCGATATAATTTACTTTGAGTGCCATTAAAAACGCACGATGAGATTATATAATTAAAAGGAAGGGGCTCGTTATAATAGCTTTGTCCAGTTCCCGCATTTAAAAAAAGTTGATTATTGTTGGTGAGAAGGGCGTTTAATTTGGGGAAGCTTCCAAATGCTATTTGGATAGGAGTTGTTCCATTTGTTTTCCATACAATAAAGTAAGTGTTGGCTTGGGGGGTAAGTGTTCCGAAGTCAACTAGCAGAATATTATCAATACCATCAAACTGGATAGTATTGCTTTGAATACTATTGTCGAACACTTGAGTAGGTCGGCTATTGGCGTTGGGTTGAACTGCTGAAAAACCATTGAAATTTACATCATTCCAACTTGCAACAGTATTACTTGATAGAACAACGTTTGAATCGGCTTGAAGCCAAAGTTTTAAATTGTTAGAGGGTATTTGAGAAAAGACACAGGATATATGGAAAGACACAAATATGGCAGAAATTAGTAATTTAATTATTTTCATCTTGGAAGAAATCTTTCTTTTGGCCTTTAAAGATTATAAAAATAAGAATAAAAATTTAATTCATTAACTTTTGATTGTTATTTAGGCGAAGGGGGTTGGTTGAGGTTAAAATCGCGTTTCTCACTTTGTAATGATTGTAAATAATAGTATTTTCGCCTCGTCTTGGTCGATTTTCGACAAAAATATAATAGGTTTAGAGAAGAGTTTTAAAATAGTAATATATGGAAGAAGAGAATTGGGATATAGTAATTAAGCCTAGTCGCGGAATTTTTGAGGTTCCTGTAAAAAAAATCATAGCCTACTTCGATCTGTTATTCTTGTTTGTTAAAAGAGATTTGGTAGTTGTTTATAAGCAAACCATTTTGGGTCCTTTATGGTTTTTTATTCAACCCATTTTAACTACATTAATGTTTTTGGTGGTTTTTGGTAATATTGCTAATATCTCTACAGACGGAATCCCAAAGCCTTTATTTTATTTGTCAGGAATTGTTTTTTGGAATTATTTTGCTGATTGTTTTAATAAAACATCAAACACCTTTACCGCTAATGCAGAGATATTTGGAAAAGTCTATTTTCCAAGGTTAATAATGCCGATGTCAATAGTTGTATCGAGCGGATTAAAGTTAGCTGTTCAGTTTTTATTGTTTTTGGCGGTTTGTGCATACTACAGCATTCAATCTGGCGAAATATATATAACAAAAACAATATTAATAACTCCCTTATTAATTATAATGATGGCTATGATCGGGCTAGGGTTTGGATTGATTTTCAGCTCATTAACAACTAAGTATAAAGATTTGAAATTTCTAATTCAGTTTGGAGTTCAGTTGTTTATGTACGCTACGCCTGTTATTTATCCGATTAGTATTTTATCCGATAGAATGAAAACTTTAATGTGGTTCAACCCATTGAGCCATATTATTGAGGCTTTTAAATTAGCGTTTTTAGGACAAGGCACCTTTAGTTGGGAAGGAATGGCATATACTTTTATTTGTTCCTTAGTGTTTTTGGTTCTAGGGGTGATAATTTTTAATAAAACGGAACAAAGTTTTATGGACACAGTTTAAAGTTTTAAATTTTATGTCAGAAGTAGTATTGAAAGTTAGTAATGTGTCCAAATTATATCGTCTTGGCGAAGTTGGAACAGGAACAATTTCTCACGATTTAAATCGATGGTGGGCTAAATTGATGGGAAAGGAAGATCCTTTTGCAAAAGTCGGACAAGTGAACGATAGATCTAAATCTTCTAAGAGTGATTATGTTTGGGCTATTAAGGGAATCAATTTTGAAGTTAAGAAAGGAGAGATCTTAGGAATTATTGGTAAAAATGGAGCCGGAAAGTCCACTTTATTGAAGATTTTATCTCAAATAACAAGTCCTACCACAGGAAGTATTAAAGCCAAAGGAAGAGTTGCCTCTTTACTAGAGGTGGGTACTGGTATGCATCCAGAAATGACGGCGCGAGAAAACATTTATCTTAATGGAGCAATTTTGGGCATGACTAAAAAAGAGATTAATGACAAATTTGATGAGATTATTGAGTTTTCAGGTTGTATCATGTATGTTGATACGCCAATAAAAAGATTTAGTTCTGGGATGAGAGTTCGTTTGGGTTTCGCAGTTGCGGCGTTTTTAGAACCAGAAATTCTTATTGTCGATGAAGTTTTAGCTGTAGGAGATGCCGAATTTCAAAGAAAGGCAATTGGTAAAATGAAAGAAGTTAGTCAAGGCGAAGGACGGACGGTTTTGTTTGTAAGCCACAACATGGCAGCTGTGCAAAGTTTATGTACTCGGGCTATAGTGCTAAACAATGGTGAGGTAAGTTTTGAGGGAACGACAGAAATGGCCATTGACGAATACTCTAAAATGAGCTTAAGTGAAGTGAATAACAAAGTTCATTATTCTCTTGATGAGGCTCCTGGAAATGAATTTATTGCTTTAAAAAATATTGAAACTACATCAACTCAAATCAAATTATCGGATTCTATAAAAGTTCATTTTAGTTTTTGGAATAAGTTAGATTTAGAAGAGGTGCTTCTATGTTTTGATTTAACCAATGCACAAGAACAAACGGTTTTTAGTACTGCAACTTCTGTTAAGCATTTTCAAGATAAAGTTGGTTCTGCCACTTGCGAAATTCCTAGTAATTTCTTGAATGATGATTTGTACAGTGTTACCTTGTTCTTTTTTGATAAAAATATGAGGAGGTTATATAATAAGCCTGACATTATTCAATTTGAAGTGGTGGATTTAGAGAGAGAACTAAGTTATTTTGGAAAAGTGAGTGGAGTTGTTCGACCAATATTAAAGTGGAGTTAACTTGTTGTTTAAAATTAATGTGTAATGAAAAAGGTTGCAATTTTACAATCAAACTATATTCCATGGAAAGGCTACTTTGATATCATAAACTCCGTGGATCTATTTATAATTTACGACGAGGTTCAATACACTAAAAATGATTGGAGAAACCGAAATGTTTTAAAAACTCCACAGGGTTTAGTTTGGCTAACCATTCCAGTAATAAAAAATCAGCTTTCTCAAAAAATTAGTGAAACACAAGTTGCTAATATGTACTGGACGAGCAAACATTGGAAAACCATAAAAAATTATTATTCTAAGGCTAAGTACTTTAAAGAATATGCGCCTTTGTTTGAAGACTTGTATTCTTCTATTACTACCTCATCCTTATCCGAAATTAACCTTTTATTTATTCAAACTATAAATAAGATTTTAAATATAAATACAGAAATAATTGATTCCGAAAGTTTGGATTTACAAGGTGATAATAACTTAAGATTAATTGATGCTGTTAAAAAAGTTGGGGGAACTCATTATTTATCAGGACCCAGTGCAAAGAGTTATTTAAATGAAGAATTGTTCCTTAAAGAAGGTATTGAAGTAGAGTGGATGGATTATTCAAGCTATCGTGAGTATAACCAGCTGTTTCCACCCTTTGTTCATGCTGTTAGTGTGCTTGATTTGATATTTAATGAAGGTGAAAATGCGAAACAATTTATTGTAAGATGAAAAAGTTAGCAATAATAGGAAGCAAGGATTTAGCCCAACAAATGGCTCACCATGTAAAAGCTGATAATAAGTTTCAGGTGGTCGGTTTTTTTGATGATTTTGAAATAAAGGGTACTCGTAAATATGGCATTCCTGTTTTAGGTAAAATAGATGAAATTCAAAATTTCTTTGAAGCAAAAACCTTTGATGAATTAATTATAGGAATAGGTTATAAATATTTGTCGTTCAGAGAAGAGTTGTTTCAAAGATTTTCAGACACTATTCCTTTTGCTTCATTTGTGCATTCTTCTACTTTTTTAGATTCTTCTAGTCGTTTGGGAAAGGGCTCATTTATTTATCCAGGGTGTAATATCGATATGTATACCACGATTGGAGATAATGTATTGATGTACAATGACTGTGTTCTTGCCCATAATTCAATTTTAGGAAGCCATTCCGTTTTGTCGCCCTCTGTAAAAATTGCTGGTTTCGTTGAAGTCGGTAAAAGAGTTAATTTTGGCATAGGAACAGTGATTATAGACAATTTAAAAGTGGCAGATGATGTAAGAACTGGAGCTTCAGCAACAATTGTAAGTGATATTGATAAACCTGGGTTATATTTCGGTTGCCCTGCAAAATTTATAAAAGAATGAACAGTATTGTTAATTTCAACAAACCATACTTAACAGGTAAGGAAACTACATATATTGAACAAGCTGTGCAATCTATGAAAATTTCTGGTGACGGAATGTTCACAAAAAAATGTCATGCTTTTTTTCAAGAAAAGTACGGCTTTAAGAAATGTCTTCTTACAACTTCTTGCACGGATGCCCTAGAAATGGCAGCTCTACTAATAAATATAGAGCCTGGAGACGAAGTAATAATGCCCTCTTTCACTTTCGTGTCTACAGCTAATGCTTTTGTTTTAAGAGGAGCAAAAATTGTATTTGCTGATTCCATGCCCGATCATCCAAACATGGATGTTTCTTTAATTGAGGCACTTATTACTCCCAAAACTAAGGCAATTGTTCCGGTTCATTATGCTGGAGTTGCCTGTGATATGGGCCCTATTATGGAATTGGCTGAAAAATATAACTTATTTGTAATAGAAGACGCTGCTCAAGCTATAGATTCTTACTATAAAGGACGAGTGCTTGGAAGCATAGGGCACTTAGCGGCCTTTTCTTTTCACGAAACTAAAAATGTTATTTCTGGTGAAGGAGGAATGTTAGTTATAAACGATCAAAGATTTATTCAACGTGCTGAAATAATTAGGGAGAAGGGAACAAATAGAAGTAAGTTTTTTAGAGGTGAAGTAGATAAATATGGGTGGGTTGATATTGGTTCGTCTTTTCTTCCTTCAGATATAATAGCAGCTTTTTTATTCGCTCAACTTGAAAATATAGATAAGATTCAAGCAAAGCGAATTGAAATATGGGATGCATATTACAAAGGACTTGAAAGCCTAGGGTTAGAAGGGAAATTGGGCTTGCAGTTAATGCCTACTTATGCCACCAATAATGCACATATGTTTTTTTTAGTTTTGAAAAATCAAGAAGAGCGAGATGCTCTTATTAGTTTTTTAAAGGCTCGCAACATACATAGTGTTTTTCATTATTTAAGCCTTCATAAAAGTGATTTTTATCAAGAAAAACACGATGGTAGAATTTTGGCAAATTGCGATAGATATGCTAATAACTTATTAAGACTTCCTTTTTTCTATGAATTGAGTAAAGAGCAAATAGATAATATTGTTGAGTCTATTAAATCTTTTTTTAGTGAATAATCCTAAAGTTGATATATTATTTGTTGTTTCAGAGTTTTGGCAAGCTGGTACGCAAAGATTCACCTATGAAGTTGCTTCCACTATTAATAGGCAGCTTTTTAACATAACAATACTTTCTTTAAGGCCTCTTGGTTCTAATGAAAATTGGGCTGATTATTACTATGAAAAACACTTATCTCTTGGAGATAAAATAGTTTTTTTCGAAGACCTTGTTGCTTCTATAAAGCAAAGCAAATTCTCCAGAATAAAAAACAGAATTAGTGGTAGAAGTCTGCCGGTTAAGGATAAAATACTTTCAGATTTTTTTGAGAAGTATCAAGCTATCTCGATTCTGGGAGAGTACAATTTCCCCTTCGTTGCTAAATATTTAAATAAAATTCAGAAGGAAAGGACGATAATTCATATAATGAATTCTATTCATCAGTATGGGGAAATTTATTCGAAGTTTAATAAACAGGAAAAGTTTCTCTTTTGCTCAGGTTTTTTAGAATCTGAAATACAAGAGGAATTAAAGGAATTTTCTAACTACGAACACTATTATTTACCTCTCTCCGTGTCTTTTCTTGAAACGGAAAAATGGAGCTTTACTGAACAAGGAAAGAAGAAAATAGGGATTTTCACTAGATTAACCTTACATAAGCCTTTAGATCCTTTTTTTTATGCCTTTCATTTATTGTTAGATAAATTTCCAGAAGTTGAATTACATATTTATGGTTCTGGAGATCCTGAAGAGTCTGGAATGCTGAGATATGTTAAGCAATTAAATCTTCAAGAAAAAGTTATTTTTAGAGGACATCAAACGAATTTAATCGATACTGCATTAAATGATAAAATAGATTTAGTTTGGTTTCATAGTTATTACGGTCAGCCAGGGGGCTTTGCTAGTTTTGATATAAGTAGTGTTGCTATTCCTCAGTTGTTTTGGAATTTCAGCAATACAGAAGGAAGCGCCAAAGATGCTATTTTTCCAATTTTTAATCATTTAAACTCCTTGGTGGATAGGAGTGTTGAGATTTTAAGTAATTGCGGAAAAGCCGAGGCTTTATCAAAAGCTCAATATGAGGACACCTTAAAAAATAGGAACATGAAAGAAAATGTAGTGTTACTTGAATCCCTTTATCAAAGTATTGTGCAAAAGGAGCTATCTTAAAAAACAACACATGAATAGTTTTACAAACAGACTTAGCCAGTTTTTGATTGATAAATCCATAAGATTTCAAATTTTGAAATACAATTGCTTCACTAAAAAGAAGAGTTTATCAAATTTCAAGGAAAATTTAAAAAATATTAAGCCCGACCCTAATTTCTTAACATTCAATTCTACGGATATTCGGAAGGTCGAAATCATGGATTCTGATCAAGAATTGGATAATGTAATTTTGACTTGTTATTTCACTAAAAAACCGGATCCACAATTTGGGATTGTAAGAGCAAAACCAGATATTAAATACATTGCGCCATGGTATGATAGTATTGTAAAACTAAAATTAAAAGGTGTTGTTATTCATGACGGTATTGAAAATGATTTTATAGAACAATACGAGAATGAATATGTGCAATTTAGAAAATATGATGCTGGAAATTATTCTATTTTTGAAGAAAGGTGGTTTGCGTATTATTTATTTGTTTCACAAAGTAAAGTGAAAAAAGTGTTTTGCACGGATGCAAATGACGTATATATTACTGCTAATCCCTTTGAATTTGTAAGTCGAGATGAAGCTATCTATATTGGCAGAGATAATGCGAATAAAGTAAAAGATAGTGGATGGCTTCTTGAGGAATTGAGAGAGTTTGAGAAAGATTCTCAGGAGAAGACACCAGAAGTGTTTAAATATCAAAATTTGTATAATGCAGGGGTAACAGGCGGGCACAGAAAAGTGTTAATGTTTTTTCTTTCTAGGGTTATTGATTTAGCTTTAAAAACGAGTACAGCAGGGCACAAAGACATGACCCTACTTAATTTAGTTTTGCATTATTACTTTAGTCCAAACATTGATGCCCAAATATACTCTCGAAAAATTGTAGATCCCGCCAATGATAAAGCTTCTAGCTCTAAACATATAGTAAGTGGTTTTCCCTTAAATAGTGGGTTTAAAAATTTAGAGTTAAACTCAAAGGCATATTTTATTCATAAATAGCTAGATGGAATCGAATCCTTTAATATCATTTGTTATACCCTTTTTTAATAGTGCAAGTACTATTCAAGAAACTGTGGATTCTATATTTAGTCAATCTTATACAAATTTTGATATTTGGATTGTTAATGATGGTAGCACGGATAGAGATTCTTTATTAAAACTAAAAGAACTTGCTAAGCTTCCAAAAATAAAGGTTTTACATCAAGAAAATGCCGGTCCTAGCGTTGCGAGAAATTTGGCAATTAAACAAAGTTCTGCAAAGTTTATCGTGCCTATTGACGCAGATGATTTAATACTAGAACACACCATTAGTAAGGGGTTACAATTATTTCAAGAAGGAGAAAAAATTGGTGTAGTTTATGGGAATTTAGCTTTTTTCGGAGAAAAAAATGAAATTAAAATTCAAGAAGAATTTGATATATTTAAACAATTACTTTGGAATCAAGTAGCAGTTTGTGCTTTAATTAAAAGGGACGTTTTCGATGATGTTGGATTTTATGACGAATTTTTAAGCAAACCGGGGTTAGAGGATTGGGAGTTTTGGATAAGAGTTTTTAAGAATGATTGGGGTTTTAAAAAAATAGAAGAAATTACTTTTAAAATTAGAGTTAGTAATCTTTCTAGAACATTTCAAGTTGCTAATCAAAATTTGGACAAGATTAAAGAGTATGTTTATAAAAAGCATATAGATCTTCTTTCAAGTAATTATGAAAGGCTATTTTACGAGAAGAAAATGTTAAAGGAAACTCCTGATTTTAGAATTGGTAATTTTATACTCAAGCCATATAGGTGGGTAAAAAAAAAGTTTAAAACATGAATTATCGAATTGAACAATTGGATGAAAATAATATAGAAGACCTTACCTACATTTATAAACATGCGTTTGGCAAGGAAGTAGAACCTAGTTATTTAATAAATAAACATAATACCCTTGCTTTTGGTGTTAAAAATTTGGGCTTTTTAGCCTATAGCGAAGAGAATGAACCGGCTGCCTTTTATGGAGTTTTTGCCTGTCAAATTAATTTTAATGGACAAATATATCTTGCTGCGCAATCTGGAGATACCATGACACATCCAAACCATATTAAAAAAGGGCTTTTTACAAAATTAGCTTTACATACTTATGAATATTGCAAGAAAATCGGGGTGCATTTAGTATTCGGATTTCCTAATCAAAACTCTTATCCCGGCTTTGTTAAAAGATTAGATTGGATTCATTTCGATGATTTTCAAGCATATCATTTCAGAGTAAAAACACTGCCATGGTTAAGGATTCAAAAGCTGTTTGGTCTTAAACAAACTTGGCATGATAGTTTTTGTCAGAAGATATTAAATAAGTATAAAAAAGGCAAAGCTTTTCCTTCATCTTGTTTAGCTGAGAATATTCCAGTTGTAGACCATTCAGCAGCTTTTTATGAGTATAAAAACTATGAAAAATCTTACTTAATAGAATTAGAAGGAGTATCTGTTTGGTTAAAAACTTCTGCTATGTTTTTGCAAATTGGAGATATAGAACGATGCTCTGAATCCTCCTTCTTAAAGGTAATAGAGAGCTTGAAGAAAGTGGCCTTCCTTATGGGAATACCACATTTGAGATTCCATTGCAGCACGAATAGTTGGATGGATTTACAACTGAAAAATAGAGCGGAAAAAATGCAGATTAATTACGCAATAGGTGGAGTGAATTTTACAAATGTAATTCCTCTAGAAGAACTAAAGTTTACCATGGCCGACAACGATACCTTTTAAATGAATTGGTTTGAGCAAAAAATATTAGGATTACTTGTGAAAACGCATGGAAAAATTTCAAAACCTCTTTTTGGAGGCTTGGGACACATATTTATGCTTCATAGAGTTTTGCCCGATAATTTAAGAAATCAGTTTACATACAATAGGGACTTAGCTATTACACCAGAATTTTTAGAAGAAAGTATTCAATATTTTATTAAAGAAGGCTACCAATTTGTTTCTTTAGATGAGTTAAATATCATTTTGAATCAAGGACTTGGGAGTAATAAGAAAAAATTAATTTGTTTCACTTTGGATGATGGTTATAAGGATAATTGGCAATATGGACTTCCAGTTTTTAAGAAGTATAATATTCCGATTACGCTTTATGTTACTAATTGTTTTCCAAATTATACAGCAAACCTTTGGTGGTATTGGCTGGAAGAAAAAATAAGTAGAAATAGCAGTGTAATTTTTAATAAAGTAGAATATTCTTGTAATTCAGAAAAGAAAAAACTAGAACTCTATAATAAACTTAGAATTTTCTTAAAGAATAGTTCGATAGAAGAAATTCGTGCAATTGCTCGCGATTTTTTTGATAAAACTGATGAAATTATTAAATCGGAAGTCGAGAACTTATCTCTTTCTTGGTCTGATATTCAAGAATTAAATCAAGAAGAGCTCGTAACGATAGGAGCACACACTCAAAATCATGTTTCTTTAAAACATATTAAATTAGAAGATGATTTAAGGAAGGAAATACAAACTGCTAAGATTGAACTGGAAACGTATTTAGGTGAGAAAGTGAAGCATTTTGCCTATCCGTATGGTGGATTAGAAGATGCCGGAGCAAGAGAGTATCGAATGGTAAAAGACTTGGGCTTTGATACTGCTACTTTAAATTATGCAGGAAATATTTTTAATCAACATAAATCTTCTATTTTCGCATTACCAAGGTATCCATTAGGTAATTCAATTAGCAGAGAAAAACTGAATTATTTTTTGAATGGCGTTTATCACTTTAGTACAAATCAATTTAATAAAACAATAAATTATTAAACAGTTGTGGATTTATCAATCGTTGTAGTAAGTTATAAAACGCCGCATCTTTTAAAAAAATGTGTAGAATCGATTTATGCATTTAAGGAAGATTTAAGTATTGAGGTAATTATTGTAGATAATGACTCAGGTGATGAATCGAAGCAATTGGTAATGACAAATTTTCCCGATGTAAATTGGATAGATAGTGGTTACAACGCAGGTTTCAGTAGAGCTAATAACATTGGAATAAAACAAGCTAAAGGCGATTATATTGTTGTGCTTAACCCTGACTCCTTTGTTAAAGAAGGTTTTTTTAAAAAATATCTAAATTTCTATAAGGAAAAAGATAGAAATAATAAGCTTGGCTTGTTAGGTTGTAGAATTATATCCTCGATAGATGCTAGTTTGTTAGTGGGTAGCGGAGTTAACTTCCCTGGTTTATATAAATATATTAACGCAAATCCCATATACATTTTTCTAAAAAGACAGTTTAAAAGAAAAGATAAAAAATATCTACCAAAGGTAATGCATTACAAAAATCATGAAATTGATTTTGTAAGTGGTGCCTGTGTTATGATTAAAAAATCGAAAATTATTGAAAATAATTTGTTTTTAGACGAAGATTTTTTCCTTTATTTTGAAGATGTGGAATGGAGTTATAGGGTTAGGGATAAAGGCTTTTTTAATTATTTTTATAGCGAGATTGAGGTTTATCACGTTAATTCTGCTAGCACAAATAATTCCCCTTTTAAAAATTATCAAATTCAAATTTCAGAGTACTTGTACTTCTATAAAGTTTTTAGTTCTGCTAAATATGCTCTTTGGTCAATCTTGGTGAGATTTAATTTTCTTTTAAATAGAGTTTTGATTAAAAAAGATAAAGATCCAGAGCTATGGGGTAGCATTCAAAAAGAAAAGAAAGTTTTTGATACTTACTTCAAAAAAATAAAAGGCGAGTACAAGAGAGCGCCCTCAAGTGCATCTAAATTTTTGAAATATGTGGAATAGAATCAAAAATAGACTCTCTGCTAATAAGAGTGCTGTTAATGTGAAGGAGCTTATCGATAATATCGAAAATGTAAGAAAACGAAGCACAATATTAGTGCTTTATGGGTCTCCAACTAACGGCAGTTGGTTGGGTATTGCAAATGCAACCTTAGGCTTGTTTCCTAATGAAGCTGTTGAGATACCACAATGGTATTCTCATTTAGAGCTAAATTCGAAACAAGAAAAGGAAGTATTGAATTTAATAGCAAAACTCAAATTTGAAAAAATAATTGTTAGTGGATTTGCATCATTTTTTTTTAAATGGATAGACTATGTGCATGCGTCGACACAAGTTACCATTCTCTTTCATGGAACAATTAGCGAGTTTCATGATGAAAATAGGAGAGAATTTATAGCCCAACTAATTACTTACGGCAGACAAAATAAAATAAATAGTTTTGGTTTTGTTAAAGTAGGCTTGGCCGAAATTTTTAATACATTATATGGGTTTAAAACTTATCATCAAGCCTTAAACGCTCCTTCCATTCCAGAAAATCTTGATAAGTTGGATTTAGATAAAACCAAAATTCATATTGGGGTTTTTGGTGCGGATACATTCAATAAGAATTTACACAATCAGGTTATTCATGCCTTATTATTAGAAAATACAGTAATTCATGTTTTAGATAAGTCGATTTTTTCATATTTAATGTTAGATAATAGAATTGTTGAGCATGGACAAAATCTCCCCAAAGAAAAGTTCTTGAGCATATTAGGTTCAATGGACTTAAATCTTTATTTGTCTTATAGCGAATCTTGGGGGCTTGTTGCTTATGAAAGCGAAGCAATGGGTGTGCCTTGCATAAAGCCTTTCGATGTAAATTACTTAGCTCTTATAACGGATGCTTTAGCTCAAATTAAAAAGAAGGAATGAATAGAATTATAAGTATTGTAAAAAGGATGGTCTACCTTTTTCGATTAAAAAGAATAAATTCTTTTTTTAGAAATGAATTTAAAGGTAAGCAACATCCAATAATTATTTCCGGGTCTCCTAGGGGAGGTACAACTTGGCTATATGAGGTATTACAGGCAAGTACTAATTCATTTGGATTATGGGAGCCCTTGCACCCTAAAACTATCCAAGAATATTACCCCAACACGAATCAATGGTTTCATAAATATATTCCACCATCCGAAGATGTAGTTACAATCAATAAGTTTATAGCAGATGTTTGTCAAGGAGATTTTATAACGGAAAGTATGTTACAAAAGAACATACATTTTAAAGATTACAAGTCTACTGAGCAGTTATTAGTGAAGTTTTGCAGACTGAACGCCTTATTGCCTTGGTTTGTAAATCATTTTAAGAACTATAAGGTTATCCAAATTTATCGAAATCCTTTAGCAGTAGTGGCTTCTCAAATGAAACACGGAGCGTGGAATTATAAGGAGAAGTATAATGGTTTTGAGTTAACTGGACATGAGTATTATCCAGAATACTACGAGCAGTATAAAAATATACTATCTGAAGTTAGATACCCTGAGGAGCAATTAGCGGTAATTTGGGCTTTAGATGTTATTCCGGCATTTGCTGCTCAAAGCGAAAGGGTTCTTCATTTGAAATACGAAGAATTATTTCTGTATCCTGAGGAAAACTTTAACAAAATCTTTAATTTCCTTAATATAAAAGCTCCAGGCCATTTAAATGAGTTAATTCAAAAACCCTCTTCTACAACTAAACAAGGTAGCAATATATTAACCGAGCCTAAATTGCAATTAGAAACTTGGAAAAAGAACCTAACAGAGGAACAAGCGAATAGAGTAAAAAATATTCTATTGAAATTTGGTTTTATGCAAATCGATGATGTTGATTATTCATTGGAAATACAGAGAAGCTAAAAGATGAAAATACTTCATATAATACCGTGTTTAAGAAAAGGTGGAGCAGAGCGTTTGGTTATTGATATTGTTCGTGAATTTCATAAAAGAAACAACTTTGAAGTCCAATTACTTATATTTAGAAATGAAATTGAATTTGAGATTGACGATCTTAAACCTATTATTAAAATTGTTCCGGCAAGTATTCAGTTATCTGTTTTAAGAAAAAACGTATTGAACGTTGATGCTTTGAATCAATATATTAATTCTTTTGAGCCAAACATTATACACTCTCATCTTTTTGAAGCAGAAATGGTGTCGAGATCATGTTTTTTCCCAAAAGCAAAATGGTTTACCCACTTTCATGATAATATGAAAGGCTTTAATACTAGTAAACCAAGTTTTTCAAAAGAATACTTAGTAAGGCTATACGAGAAGCACTATTTGTTAAGAAGGTATAGCGTGAACGGAGGAAACAACTTTGTTAGTATTTCTCAAAGTACCTTCGATTATGCGAAGAAATTGTTTAAAAATGATTCCAATATTGTTTTACTACCCAATGCAATAGATTATAATAGATTCAATCAAGCAAGATTTCAAAAAAATACTACTTTTTTAAGATTGGTGAATGTTGGAAGTTTTATAAAATTAAAGAACCAAACTTTCCTGCTTGATGTGTTAAAAGTTTTAATTGAAAAAGGGGTTTTGGTAGATTTAACCTTACTAGGTGATGGTGCTGAAAGGGAGGCCCTTCAGCGTAAGGTTACTGATTTAAATCTTCATTCTAAAGTTTTGTTTGAAGGAAATGTTGAAAATGTTGAATCATATTTATTAAAATCTAGTATTTATGTTCATTCATCACTAAGTGAAGCCTTCGGTTTAACCTTGGTTGAAGCCATGGCAGCGGGATTGCCCGTGGTTTGCTTAGATGGAGGAGGTAATAGAGATCTTATTGTTCAAGATAAAAATGGTTATATTTTTTCAGAACAGAATCCTGAAAGTTTTGCTTACAAAGTTCAGGAAATTTGGGAAAATCAAACTAAATGGCAAGAGATGAGTAATTTCGCAAAAGACTTTGCAAAAGGATTTGATATAGGGGCTTACGTAGATAAGCTAGCTTTAATTTATAAAGGTAAATAGAAATGTGCGGGATTACAGGACTAGTAAATTTTGATAAAAAGCTAAATATTAGTGAAAGTTTGTTGCGCAATATGGCTCAACCGCTCAATTATAGAGGTCCAGACCAAGAAGGATTTGAAGTTTGTACGGATTTGAATTACGAGCTTGGTTTTGCGCACAAAAGATTAAGCATTATTGACTTATCTGAATCTGGAAAGCAACCAATGTATAGTTATTCTAAAAAGAGTTTAATTGTATTTAATGGTGAAATTTACAATTATCAAGAAATTAGACAAGAGCTCGTTAGTAAAGGTTGTTTGTTTAATAGTAATTCCGACACGGAAGTAATTCTTAATGCCTACGAAATTTATGGCATTGAACAAACTTTAGAAAGATTGGAGGGTATGTTTGCCTTTACTCTTTTCGATAAGGAAAAGGAGCTTTGCTTTTTAGCAAGAGATCGTTTCGGAGAAAAACCGCTCTATTATAATAAGAACGGGAATTGCATAAGTTTTAGTTCTGATATTCGTTCCTTTAATCATTTGGAAATAACTAAGACAATCAATTTGCATGCTCTAGCTTATTACTTTACTGAAATGTGCACACCAATTGAGCATAGTATTTGGAACGAAGTACAAAAATTAGCCCCTGCCCAGTATATAACTTTTTCAAAAACAGAGTTTAAATTAAAGCAATATTGGACGCAATCTTTCTTGCAGAAGAGTTCCATATCGTTAAAGGAAGCAATAGATATTAGCGAAGAGCATATTGAAAATGCCGTTGCATCTAGATTGGTTTCTGATGTACCCGTAGGGTGTTTTTTAAGTGGTGGGCTAGATTCGTCTTTGGTTTCTTTATATGCGGCAAAGAGGTATTCAGGCAAATTACTTACATTTTCTGTAGGTTTTGAATATGAGAAGTTCAACGAGTTACCTTATGCAAAAAAAGTTGCTGATAAGATAGACTCTGAACATCATGAGATAATTTTAAATGCTAAGGATATTCATGTAATAGATGCTTTATTAGAAGAATATGGAGAACCTTTTGCAGATTCTTCACAAATTCCAACTTATTACGTGTCTAAGTTTGCGGCTCAGCATGTAAAAGTTGTACTAGGGGGAGATGGTGGTGATGAAATTTTTGCAGGTTATGGCACACACACCCAAGCGAAAAGAATGCAGGCTTGGAGTAATCATAATTATTTGCTTCCTTTTTTAAAATTAGCTAATAATATAAAGGAAAGCGAAAAACTTAAATATTTGATTGGAGTGATGCAAAAGGACCCAAAAGTACTTGGTTCTGCGCTTTATAGAAGTATAGGCTATAATTCACTTGAATTAGCCAGTTTAGCTCCAGATCTTCCTAATTTACTTCAATTTGCTCAAGAAGAAAATACAAAGGCTATTTCAAATGCCTTAAAAGTGTCTAACAATGTTTTTGACTCCATTTTAAATGCAAGTATAAGAACAAGAATGGTTAACGATTATTTTGTTAAAACGGATCGAGCGTCGATGTTTAATTCAATTGAACTAAGAACTCCTTTGGTGGCTAAACAATTAGTAGAGTTTGTTTCAAGCCTACCATATTCTTATTTAATGAAGGATAATGAGAATAAATACCTTTTAAAGAAAATCGCTGAAAAACACTTTGATCATGATTTTATCTATAGAAAAAAGCAGGGGTTTAGTATTCCTTTGGGGCAATGGATGAGGCATGATCTTAAAGAACATTTCAAGGAGGTGATTTTTGAAAAGCAAGAAATATTACCTCTAAATTATAATTTCATTCAAGAAATTTATAATCAACACATGTCTGGAGAGAAAGATAATTCACATAAACTTTGGATTATTTATGTGTTGCATAAATGGCTCAAAAGAACAAGCTCATAGCACCCAAATATTTCACTAGGGTGGCAGATAAATTTTTAATAAAACCCCTAGAGGTCTAATTCCAAAGCCCAGTATTGAATTATTAGGTTCTTAAAAGTTATTAATTTAATTTAGCTTTGTTGTTAAGATAGAAGGAGAGATGGCGAAAAAAATACTTATTACTGGCGCAGCGGGCTTTATCGGTTCACATTTATCAGAACTTTTGCTAACAGAGGGCTTTAAGGTTGTTGGACTAGATAATTTTGATAGCTTCTATTCTAAAGAATTAAAGTTAGCTAACCTTAGCAGTATTCAATCTAATAATAATGCTGCCAATTTTAGTTTCTATGAAGTAGATATTTGTAATAAAGAACAACTTTATAGTATTCAAGATGATATAGATTTGGTAGTGCATATAGCTGCAAAGGCCGGAGTTCGTCCATCTATTCAAAATCCAACGGTTTATATAGACACAAACATCAATGGAACACAAAATGTGCTAGATTTCATGAGAGAGAGAGAGGTGGATAAAATAGTTTTTGCCTCGAGTTCTTCTATCTATGGAAATAATAAAAAAACGCCTTTTTCAGAATTAGATGATGTAGGAAGGCCTATTTCTCCTTATGCATTTACTAAAAGAGCCAATGAGCTTCAAATTCATACTTATCATTATTTATATGAAATTGACGCCATTTGCTTGAGATTTTTCACTGTTTTTGGACCAAGACAAAGACCAGATTTGGCTATTAGAAAATTCATAAGCTTAATTCAGAATAATGAGCCAATAGAAATGTACGGTGACGGGTCGACAGGAAGAGATTATACCTATGTTCAAGATACTGTAGCGGGTATATTGCTTGCTATAAATTATTTGGTTAACCATAAAAAGGTATATGAAATTGTCAATTTAGGAAATAGTAAGCCTTTGTCCTTGCGCGAAATGATAGACACGATTTATGAGGTATTGGGTAAGGAAAAAAACATTAAGCAACTACCCATGCAGCCAGGGGATGTAGAGCAAACTTTTGCAGATATCTCTAAAGCTAAAGAACTTCTTAATTACTCTCCTAAAGTTGGTTTTAAAGAAGGAATTTCAAGATTTATAGAATGGCATAAGCTGAGTAAGAAATAGATATGAGAATTCTTTACCTTTCAGACCAAACTCCTTTTAATAACACATTTATACGCCAAGATGTAGAATTAATTTCAAAAGAAAATGAAGTTCACTATATAGCCTTTAATCAAGACAAAGATTATCCCACAAAAAATTATAGCTCAGCTTTGATAGCCTATCCCAGTAATTCGTTAAAAAGTAAAATTTTGTGGAGATTGGAAAAGGCAGACTTATATTTAAATTGGCATGATAAGGGCTTTTCTAAAAGATTAAGTGCAGCCATTAATCATTTTAATCCAGACATTGTTCATTGTCAATTTGCCTATGAAGGGCTAAAATATTTTGACAATATAGAAGATGATGAAACTCCGGTTGTTATTAATTTTAGAGGATATGATGCTTCTTATAAACTGAGATATAAAAGCTATGTAGAAAAGCTTAAAAAGATAGTATCTAAGAAAAATGTGCATTGTATTTTTGTTTGTAAGGCCTTATTACAGATGTTAGAAGCTCAAAATATTTCCTTTGCTAACCAGCCGCATATTCTTTACACAGGAATAAACACCGAAATTTTCATTAGAACTGATTATAAAGAAAAAGACCCTCTTTTCGTTCAAGTGGGAAGTTTTAACGATAAAAAAGGACAGCTTATTAGTGTTCAAGCATTTCGAGAATTTATTGCTAATTCTAATAATCAAAGTGTTAAAATGCTTTTTATTGGCGAAGGAAAGAATCTAGATATAGTAAAAAAGTACACAGAAGAGCATGGACTTTCTGACAGAATTCAGTTTTTAGGAAATAAATCGCATCCCGAGATAATAGAAGTTTTGCAAAAAGCAACTTGTTTTTTTCATCATAGTATAATACCCGAAAATGGCGATATGGAGGGAATACCCAATGCTATTATTGAAGCTATGGCGATGGAGTTGCCAATTTTAAGTACTTATCACAGCGGAATACCTGAAGCAATTGAAAATGGAGTTCATGGACTTTTATCTCAAGAAAATGATATAGCGAGCTATGCGAAAAACATGGAGAAAGTATTAGAATTTACATACTTGAAGATTAACAAAGCTAAAGTATTAGAACAGTTTAACATAGACAAGCATATAGCTCAGTTAAAGAATATTTATAGATCAATTCTTTAATAAATGCAGAAAGTTTTAATTATATCATACTTTTTTCCCCCTTGCAATTTAACTGCTGCAAACAGAATTGGTAGCTGGCAACAGTATTTACCTTCACAAGGCTTTTATCCCATAATACTAACTAGAAATTGGACAGGTAAAGAGTTAACAGAAGAAGACAGACTGCTCTCCAGTGGAAACACCTTGCGACTTGTGCAAAATGAAAATTCAGAAATTCATTATCTTCCCTACAAGTCGTCGCTAAGAGACAGATTCTTTATCAAGGGCAAAAGCAATAAGCTCTTTGCAATCCTAAGCAAAGTTTTAACCTTGTACCATTTGATATTTCAAAATTTTAGTGTCAAAGCAATACCTTATTACAATATTTATTTCCATGCCAAAGATTTACTTAAGAAAGATGAAAGTGTCACTAAAGTAATTATCTCAGGTAATTTATTTGAACAATTCTATTTTGGGTATCTATTGAAAAAGGCCTTTCCTAGAATTGAATGGATTGCTGATTATAGAGATGAGTGGACAAGTCATCATTTATATAACAGCTTTACCTCAAAAAATGAAGTAATCAAAAAATTGGAGAGAAGCTCGGAGTTGAAATGGGTAAAATCGGCTAAGCATGTGCAAACGGTATGTCCGTATTTTGCAAAAAGATTAGAAACTTTGCATCAACGAAGGGTGCATGTTGTGCCAAATGGTTTCGGAGAAAATTTTGAAAAGTACTTAAGTCAAGATCCCAAGTCGCCAAAAGTAAATGGGCCCTTGAAATTACTTTTTAGTGGCACTTTATATGAAAATCAAATACTGGATGTTTTTTTAAATAGTATCAAATCTTTCGATGCAAAAGAGCTGCAAGTTAGTTTTATAGGCTCGAAGTTTAGTTTAAAGCAAGAACAAGTTCTTAAAGAACTGCCCTTAGGACTAGTGCAAAGGGAAGCTTGGCTAGACAAAAATGAAGTACTTAAAAGAATGGAAGAAACGGACATTTTTTTAATGTTTCCATTTCAAGGAATGAAAGGCTGGCCTTCTAGTAAATTATACGATTACCTTCCTTTTCAAAAACCAATTTTACTTTGTCCATCCGACAAGGATATAATAGAGGATATTTTGCTGGATACAGGCTTGGGTATTGTTAAAAATGGAGAGAGAGAATTACAAGAATGCTTGAAAGACTTAATAGCAAAGAAAGAGAAGGAACAAGCTTTTTTAAGCTTGATTTCTAAGGATAAAATTGAAAAGTATTCAAGGAGAAATTCGATAAATGCATTAATTAGAGTTCTAAATTCATAAATTTGCAATCTCTTATGAAGAACTTTTCACTTATAGGTGCCTCAGGCTATATTGCTCCGCGTCATTTGCGGGCAATAAAAAATAATCAAGGACAATTGCTTGCTGCCTACGACCCCTTCGATAGCGCAGGGATAATGGATAGTTTCTTTCCTCAAGCCGATTTTTTTACAGAATTTGAGCGTTTTGATCGACATATCGATAAGCTTAAAAGACAAGGAACTAACTTAGATTATGTTTCTATTTGCTCTCCTAATTATTTACATGATTCTCATATTAGATTTGGCCTAAAAAATGGTGCGGATGTAATTTGCGAAAAGCCTCTAGTTTTGAATCCGTGGAATGTAGAAGGTTTAATGGAGCTTGAAAAGGAAATGGATAGAAAAGTCTATAATATATTACAACTTCGCTTGCATGACAGTATCATTGCTTTAAAACAAAAAGTAGATGCTGCTCCCAAAGATAAAATTTTTGATTTTGACCTCAGCTATATTACTTCTAGAGGCAAGTGGTACTATGCTAGCTGGAAGGGAGACGAGCAAAAGTCGGGAGGAATTGCCACCAACATAGGGGTGCATTTCTTTGATATGCTTACATGGATATTTGGGGATTTAAAATTGAATCAAGTTCATTTACATAGCTTTGATAGAGCTGCAGGCTATCTGGAATTTGAGAGAGCAAGAGTTAGGTGGTTTTTGAGTATAAATTCCGAAACGCTACCATTACATATAAAGGAAGCTGGAAAGACTACCTATAGAAGCATGACATTGGAAGGAGAAGAAATTGAATTTAGTGATGGCTTCACAGATTTACATGATAAAAGCTATAAAGCTATTCTAAATGGTAATGGTTTTAGAATTAAAGAAGCCTTAAGTGCTATTAGAATCGTACACGAAATTAGAAACACAAAAGCAGTCGGATTAGTGGGCGACTACCACCCTTTTGCTAAATTTCCTTTGAGTATTCACCCCTTTCACAATAAATAATATGTGCGGAATAAGCGGAATATTTTCTGTTAAGGCAACAGCCTCTTTGGCTTTGGTTCAAGAAATGACAGATTTGTTAAAACATCGTGGTCCCGATGCTGGTGGTTATTACCAAAGCGACGACGGACATTGTGTGCTTGGCCATCGAAGACTAAGCATTATAGATTTACGAGAGGCAGCTAACCAGCCTATGCCCTCTTCCTGTGGAAGATACATGATAGTTTTTAATGGTGAGGTTTACAACTTTAAAGAGTTAAAAGAAGATATTTTAAAATTTAAGGATGTAAATTTTAAAACAAGTTCAGATACCGAGGTCTTAATAGAA
>JACJYT010000020.1 GCA_020635975.1 Chitinophagales bacterium | reverse complement strand
ATAAAATAAAAAAAGCCCCTCATTTGATGAGGGGCTTCTCTAAAGAATTCGGAAATTTTAAATTTTACCAGCTTCGATTGGTGTATTCGGGATACTATTATAAGCATATGCTTTAACTGTAAGCACTTTACAATCTGCACTTAAAGCCAATTGCAACCATGCATAATGAGTATTTCCAGCAAACTGAAAACGAACGCCAACATATCTATCCGCGCCAATAAACTGACCTACACTATAGTTAGCTCCTCCATATGTACCTTTAAAACCCAAGTAAGCATCTTGCATCCAAGTAACTTGGGATACCCCAATAGAACTTCCAGAAGCTAAAGGAGTAACTACATCAAAAGTATAAGTGTAACCAAAGACAGTTTCAGATTCTACATTGCCAAGCACTTCCGCACCACTATTACTAAAAATATTTGCATAAGCATTGCTTGAAGTCTGACCATAATAAGTATAGGTATAATTACCAGTTTCTACAACTACATCTACCACTCCGTCGTTATTAAAGTCAATACTTGAGCTCAAGAAATTGTTTGATCCAGGATTCAAAACAATATCTGGATTAAGGTCTGTTTCTTTGATGTTGGGATCATTCGTATCTTCCTTATCTTTTTTGCAAGAAGACAACATGGATATTGCCGCTCCAGCAACTAGAGAATAGGTTCCAATTTTACTTCTAAGTTTTTTTGAAATAACTGTTTCCATATTTTGAGGTTTTAAGATTTAAATGTACGACTTATTTATTTCGATGCAAACTTTTATCAATAATATTTACCATATCTTTCTCCTTCAAATCTAGTTTCAAAAATTGAGTAATTAAGTTCATCTGCTCCGGAGCATTGGCCAATACTTCCTCGTAGGCGACTTCTAAATATTCGATATTAGCACTTTTCTCCATCCAAGCTTTGGCATCATCATAGGATTTTACAAGCAGTTTGTCCATTTCAAACACCGAACTTTCTTTTTGCATTTTGCCTTGAGAAACGAGCATTAGTTCTTGAGAACTTAAAACTTGTTTTACAGGGCGTTTCATGAGAATAACTTTGTAATCAAAACGAGGAGGCAGAAATCTTAAAAGACTACAAATTACTTTTACTCCCTTGTCTTTAGCCTCTAAAATGATCGCATTTTCGCTAGCCAATCTCTTTACCGCTTCATGCTCATAATAACCTTTCGGATTACTAAGATCTGCCTTTCGTTTATTATCTACTAAGAGTTCCAATCCACCAGCCTCTAGTGCCTGCATCATCATAGAAGTGCCTGACCTAGGCAAGCCGGAAACGACATAAACCGTACCTGATCTTTTTCTTTGTAATTCTTCTTTCAAATCCTGTAATTTCTGAGGATTTGCCAATTCATTCTCGTATAAAGCAATTAACTCTAATCGGGCTTTTGCCATAGCTGGAGCTAATTGCTTAGCCACTAAGAAGGCCTGCTCGGCCTCTTCAAAGGCGCTTAAGTTTTTCAAGGCAATACCTAAATGAAAGTGAGCAGAAGGATTAAAATAAGTAATAGCCACAGAATCAATTAGACATTCTGCCGCCTTTTCATAATCTTCCAAACCCAAATATGCCACTCCCATCCCATGTAAACCATGGGCGCTACTAGGATTTGCCTTTAGGTTGAATTGATAATGTTCAATTGCCTCCTTATATTTATGCAATTTCAAAAATGAATTCGCAATTTGATATTCTAAGTAAGCCGAATTATGCTCCTTTGTTTTAAGCAAAGATTGAAAAATAAGCAATGCTGTATTATAATCATTCTGCAAAAAGGCAAGTTTACCTTTTAACAAACTCAATACGGCCTTGGCCTTGGTATCCAGCTTTTCCAATTTGGTAATACAAGCTTCTAAAGCCGAAACTTCCTTTCTTTCTGCTGCTATTTCTGCAGCAAAAAGTAAATAACGAATATTCTGTGGATGTTCTTGACAAAGCACGTCCATTATCCATGAAGCTTCTTGATATTTAGCAGCATCATAATAGCTTCTAGCTAAGTAAAAATTGTTTTCATCTAGGATGCGTTTAACTTCGACGGGACTGTCAAAATTAGCAGCATCAACATAGCCTAAATCGACCAGTTGCTGCACCAAATCTGCATTTTCGAGCAAGTGTACTTTATTCTTGTTCTTTAAATTAGCTTCATCCCAGGTGTCTAGCACTTTTAGCTTGGGTATTTCCTCAAAAGCAGATTGTAAGATTTTACCATCCATATCCTTACCTATGGCTAGGTCGAATATAGATAAAATAGTAGGGCAAACATCTAAGAGATTTGAACCATAAATTCGCGCATCTTTTTTAATTCCAGGTCCCTTCATTGCAAGCATGCCCAAATAATTATGTTCTCTTGCAATTGCTGCTGGTTCTTTAGGCAATTCTTTTACTCTCATATGATCGGAGTGAAAGCCATGATCTGATAAGACCATTACATAACAATCTTCGTCTACTAATTCTAACCAACGGGCTAACATTAAATCATGAAAGCGGTAAATGGCATTAATTACCTCTTGGAATAATTCGAATTTTTCCTCCTTTATCCAAGCCAGTTTAGGTGGATGGTACTTCATAAAGCAATGCGAAATATGATCAATAGCATTGTAATACACTGCCATGAAATCCCATTCGGTATGCTCTGCAAGATAAGTTGCCGCCGAATGAACAGAAATGCATTCCGCCAAATCGCTGGCTAGCAAATTAATTAAATTTTGATCTTCTTCTTTTAGCAAATGAAACTTTGGGATAAAAGTAGAGAGTTGGTTGAAATCCAATTCTCCTGGATGCACCCGATATCCATTTAAAACTTCCTCATACTCTTGGGGATATACACTACCGGGTACCTTAGCCCAATCATACCACTTAGAAGTAGGTGCTGCCTTTCCAAAAAAATTAGAAATCTGAACGCCATTCAGCTCACCCGCTGGGTGACTAGGCCACCAAGAAACTACATTGGTTTTATATCCATTCTTATTTAAAATTTCCCATACGGTACTGGTATTTATAGACTCGTTGGTAACCGCTCTTACTTTCTTATTGTCCTCACAAGCTTCCAAAAAACCATGGACACCGTGTTTAAAGGCATATTTTCCGGTTGCTATGGAGGTCCAGAGCATCGGAGAAAGTGGTGGATCTAGTGTAGCAATATTACCCATTACTCCCTTATTCACTATGCTTTCTAGTGCAGGCATTAATCCTGCATCCATTAAGGGATTAATCACTTTCCAATCTGCCGAATCCCATCCAAGTAATAAAAACTTAGGCTTTTTCTTCATCATCCTTCTTCTTTTTTTCTGGAGGAGTTCTTTTTTCTCGCCATAAATCTATACCTCGGTAGCCCATGGCTAGCACATTGATTGCCCCATGTTTAATTAGCTCGTCGATGTTAGAGAAATCTATTTCCTTTTCTTCCACGTTTAATAATTTATTTTGCGAATATGATAACTTTTCAACAATAATAGGAATAAAGCCCGTAATTAGTTTTTTTTAAACTTGCATGATTTAATTTTACCCTCATGAATTTTCTACAGGAACTTAATGCTCCCCAACTAGATGCAGTTTGCTATACGAAAGGCCCAATGTTAATTATTGCGGGACCAGGTTCGGGTAAAACTAGGGTACTAACATATAGAATTGCCTATTTGATAGAGAATGGCATAGATCCTTTTCAAATTTTAGCTTTAACCTTCACCAATAAGGCCTCTGCCGAAATGCGCGCTCGAATTGAAAAAATTGTTGGAGCTGAAGCTAGAAATCTTTTTATGGGCACTTTTCACTCGGTATTTGCTAGAATTTTAAGAAAAGAAGCAGGCAAACTAGGCTACCCCAGCAACTTTACTATCTACGACACCAACGATTCAAAAAGTGTTTTAAAAGCCATTATTAAAGCCCAAGGTTTAGATGAAAAAATATATAAACCCAGTCAAGTTTTCTATAGAATTTCTCAAGCCAAAAATGCACTTATAAGTCCACAGGCCTATGCAGAAAACATTGAAATGTTAGAAGAAGATGCCGCTGCAGGAAAGCCAAAAATTGCAAAGCTATATGCATTATACGCATTAAAGTGTAAGCAAAATGGTGCTATGGATTTTGATGATTTACTTGTGAATTTTCATTTGTTATTAGTAAAATTTCCTGAATCCTTGTACTATTATCAAAACAAATTTCAGCATATTTTAATTGATGAGTTTCAAGATACAAATACAGCACAATATGCCATCATTAAAAAGCTAGCCGATGCCAATCAGCAACTTAGTGTGGTGGGCGACGATGCGCAAAGTATCTATGCTTTTCGTGGGGCAACCATTACCAACATTTTAAACTTTCAACGCGACTTTCCAGACTACCATTTGGTGAAACTAGAACAAAACTACCGTAGTACCCCTCAAATTGTAAAAGCTGCAAACCATCTTATAAAACACAACAAAGCTCAAATTGCTAAGGAAATTTGGACGAGCAATCAACTTGGAGAAGCAATCAAGGTTTTTAAAACAGCTAGCGATAACGAAGAAGGAAAAAAGGTTGCCGATTTAATTTTCGAGCTAAAAATGCGCGAAAATCTAAGCAATAATGATTTTGCCATTCTCTATAGAACAAATGCTCAATCTAGAGCTATGGAAGAAGCTCTTAGACGGATGAATATTCCTTACAGAATTTATGGTGGTCTTTCCTTCTATCAAAGAAAAGAGATTAAGGACCTTTTAGCCTATCTGAAACTAACGGTAAACCCAAAAGAAGAAGAATCTCTACGTAGAGTAATTAATTACCCCAAAAGAGGTATTGGAGATACTACTATTGATAAGCTAACCGTGCTAGCAAGCGAAAACAATTGTTCCATCTGGGAGATTTTAGAAAAAATAGAAGAGCACTCCTTCCCAACCAGAACTACTCAAGTTTTGAGGGAATTTGTTACAATGATTCAAAGTTTTCAAACCATGTTGACGAGTAAAAATGCTTATGACTTGGCGGCTTATGCAGCAAAATCGACCCACTTGTTGCAAGAGTTGTATAACGACAAAACCGTAGAGGGTGTAAGTCGCTATGAGAACATTCAAGAATTACTAAACGGTATCAAAGAATTTAGCACAGAAGATGTCGTTTATGATTTTGAGGAATTGGGAAACGATAGGAGCCTTGGTGCCTACCTACAGAACATTAGCTTGCTAACTGGCGACGAAAAGCAAAACGATAATGAAGAGAGTGTTAAGATGATGACCATTCATGCCGCTAAAGGCTTAGAATTTCCAGTTGTTTTTTCCGTTGGCTTAGAAGAAAACTTATTTCCTTCTGCCATGTCCTTATACACCAGAGAAGACTTAGAAGAAGAAAGAAGATTGTTTTACGTTGCTATTACCAGAGCAGAAAAACACCTTTATATATCCTACGCAAATACCCGATATAAGTTTGGAAATCTTCAATTTTCAGAACCTAGTAGATTTTTAAAAGAATTGCCAGAAACGGAACTTCAATTTTTGGGCGCTCCCGTAAAAAAAGAAAACAACTTATTTGAAAGAAAAAGCGAGTCAGGATTAAGCAGCTCTGCAATTCAGCAACAACGTAAAGCCTTACTAATAAGAAGACCTAATGCGAGTAATACTAATTACGACGAAGCCTTTGAAGCCGATGATCCAAGCAATTTGAAAGTTGGTCAAAGCGTATTACATCAGAGATTTGGCAAAGGAGTTGTTACTCATATAGCAGAGGGAGTGAATAGTATTGCAAGTATACAATTTGAACAAGAAGGCGAAAAAAAGATTATGTTGAAATTTGCAAAACTTAAAATTCTTGACTAGAAAGTGCTTTAAATGGAGTTTAGTGCCTAAAAAATTTTGCAAAAGGAAAAAACTTCTTACCTTGCATTAACTTTAGCACAACTAAATGTATAAGTTCAAGTACAACTTCCCTACTTAACAAGAACTTCTGAAAAAATAACAAAAAACTTTTTATTCAATTTATTAGTAATTTATGGAGTATAATTCTCAGCGTGGCTTTCTTAGGTTGAAAGAATATGGTAGGCATATTCAAAAATTGGTTGAATTTGCAATCTCCCTAGAAGATAAAAAAGAAAGACAGGATGTAGTAAATCACGTGATAGACATTATGGGCAATTTAAACCCTCACTTAAAGAATGTCGACGATTTCAAGCACTTACTTTGGGACCACCTTCATATAATGGCCGATTTTAAATTAGAAGTGGATTCGCCCTACCCTTTACCAGTAAAAGAGGTATTGTTTGCCAAACCCGAAAAATTCGATTATCCCAATAAGAATACAAAATACCGTCATTATGGTAAACACATTCTAAGCATGATAGAAAAAGCTATCGCCTTAGAAGATGAAGAAAAAAAAGAAGCCTATTCCAAGTGCATTGCAAACTATATGAAAATTGTTCACAACAATTGGAATAGCGAAACCGTAACAGATGAAACTATCTTAAACGACTTACAAATTCTCTCAAAAGGAAAGCTAAGTTTAGGAAATGAAATTACTTTGAACAAGGTAGTTTCTACGAAAAAATCATTTTCCAACAATAATTCCAATAGAAACAACAATCGTCACAAGAATAAAAATTATTCGAAAAAGAGGAATAACTTCAGCAAGAGCAAATAGACAAATTAACTTAGCTTTATTTGCTATTTAAGGCTTAATTATTAAACTTAGTACTAAATTTGTCCTATGAATTTTCTGAATTTCGAAGAACCCATTGCCCAGCTCTATGAAAAAAGAGAGCAGCTTATTCAGATGCAAACTCAAGGCGATTTAAATCTTGACGACAAGATAGCCGAGTTAGATAAGCTAATTGAAGAAAAAAAGGAAAAGCTATATAGTAAGCTCAGTGCATGGCAAAGAGTTCAGTTGTCGCGCCACCCAGACCGTCCTTATAGTTTATTTTACATACATCACATTTTCGACAATTTTATAGAACTTCACGGAGATAGAAAAGCTGGAGACGATAAAGCTATTGTTGGTGGCATTGCCCAATTAGACGGTCAAGGCGTTGTAGTAATTGGTCATCAAAAAGGTGTGAACACCAAAATGAGACAATATAGAAATTTCGGCATGGCAAATCCCGAAGGATATAGAAAAGCCTTGCGCTTAATGAAACTTGCCGAAAAATTCAACAAACCAATTATTAGCTTTATTGATACGCCAGGAGCTTATCCTGGAATTGCTGCCGAAGAGTTCGGTCAGGCCGAAGCTATTGCTAGAAACTTATATGAAATGACTGGTCTTAAAGTTCCTGTGATAAGTATAATTATTGGCGAAGGAGCTTCAGGTGGGGCCATAGGTATTGGAGTTTGCGACAAATTACTCATGCTAGAAAACACTTGGTTTACGGTAATCTCTCCAGAATCTTGTTCTTCTATCCTTTGGCGAAGTTGGGATTTCAAAGAGCAAGCAGCAGAACAATTAAAGCTTACTGCCAACGATATGCATAAAATGAAAATCGTTGACTCCATTGTTAAAGAACCCTTAGGAGGTGCGCATAATGATAGGGAAGAAATGGCTAAAACCTTAAAGCGAGCAATTAAAAGAAATTTAACTACGCTTTTAGAAATGGACCCGCAAGAAAGAATTGCTAAGAGAATTGCCAAATACGACGCAATAGGCACTTTCGAAGAAAGAAAACTACAGTAAATTATGGGCTTTCTTCAAAAGATACTTCACTTTTTCTATAAACGGAGGCTAGAGCAAGATGCTAAAAAGTATGCAGACACCACTAGAACCATGCTCAATATCAAGCAGGCTAAGGCTGTCGGAATTATATTCGATGCTAGTAAACCCGATGACATTATTACCATTAACCAATATAGCGATACGCTAAGAGCTCAAGGCATCAAAGTGCATCTTTTGGCTTACCAAAACAATAAAGAAAAAGAATTGCGAGATAGTCGCTTTTTCAATAATTTGCAAATCAATCTCTTTTCTATACCTCAAGGTGGAAATATAGAAGCATTTCAAAACTTAGAATTAGACATTTTAATTTGTGCCTTTCTCGGAGAAAGTTTAGCTTTGGAATACATTGCAGCAACAAGCAATGCTCGCTTCCGTGTTGGAGCGTTTCACGCAACAAAAACGAACTATTTTGAGTTAATGATTAATACCAAACAAAACCAAAGTCTGAAATATTTACTTCAACAAATTGATCATTTTTTAAAAGCAATTAATCCGTAAAATATGCAATGGAAAGGTACTGGTGTAGCTTTAGTAACACCTTTTGACAGTAAGAAGAAAATAGACTTTAAAAGTTTAGCTAAAGTAATAGACCATTGTATTGATGGTGGAGTAAATTACCTCGTTTCTCTCGGAACAACTGGCGAGACTGTAGTTTTAAGCTTAGAAGAAAAGCAAGAAATTTTAAACTTTACCAAAGAACACGTAAACGGCAGAGTTCCTTTGGTAGCAGGCTTTGGAGGAAATAACACCCAATTTATCGTGGATAAGATAAATTCTTTCCAACTAGAAGGATATAGTGCCATTCTTTCTTCAAGTCCGAATTACAACAAACCCACCCAAGAAGGAATCTATCAGCATTACAAATATATCGCACAAAATACACCACTTCCTATTATTTTATATAATGTACCTGGTAGAACAGCACAAAATATGGAAGCCCAAACAACGCTTCGATTAGCCCATGATTTTAGTAATATCGTAGCCGTTAAAGAAGCTAGTAATAATCTTTTACAATGTATGGAAATTGTCAAAGATATGCCTAGCAATTTTCAATTGCTATCTGGAGATGACGTTCATGCCCTTCCAATGTTTAGTTTTGGCTGCACAGGTGTTATTTCTGTTATTGCCCAAGGAATTCCTAAGTCCTTTACAAGCATGGTAAATTTCGCCTTAGAAGGTAAATTTCAAGAAGCAAGTAAAGAACAATTTAAGTTTTTAGAATTAATCAAATTAATCTTTAAAGAAAATAATCCTGCTGGCATTAAAGCCGTTTTAGAACAATTAGGTTTGTGCGAAAATGAATTAAGATTACCTCTAGTACCTATAAGTAAAGCACTTTATTCAGAGATAGCTGAACAAGTTAAAAGCTTGAGATAAATGATGAAATTAAGAGTAGGAGGCGTTCCAGAACATTTTAATCTGCCTTGGCATCTTGGCATGGAGAACGCAATCTTTCAAAATGAAGGCTTAGAAATCTCTTGGACTACCTTTAAAGGAGGTACTGGCCAAATGACAGAAGCCCTGCGAAATAATGATATCGATGTGTGCGTAGTGCTAACCGAAGGAATCATCGCGGATATTGTAAAGGGAAATCCTTCCAAAATAATAAGTAAATATTTAAATACTCCTCTTATTTGGGGCGTTTTTACGGGCAAGAATAATCCCATCAACTACTATGGCGAAATTTATGATAAAAATTATGCCATCAGTCGTTATGGTTCTGGTTCTCATTTAATGCCTATTGTAGATGCCTTATTCAAAGGAAGAAAAATTAAGGACGAGCAGTTTAAAATAATAAAAAATTTAGACGGCGCACTTGAAGCACTAAGTACCAATCAAAGCGATGTGTTCTACTGGGAAAAATACACCACCAAGCCCTATGTAGATAAAGGAATATTTAAATGTTTGGGAGAATTCGTTACGCCATGGCCCTGCTTTATGCTCGCCGCAACTAACAAGGCTATAGAAGAAAAAAGAGAAGCATTAAATATCATGCTCAAAACACTTTACTTCATTAACAAGCAATTTATGGCCTCTATAGACGGTATAGAACAAGTAAGTACACGTTATGAGCAGAAATTGGAGGATGTTAGAAATTGGTTTCATAGCACAGAATGGAGTACTAATGATGAAATAAGCCTTAAAATGTTAGAAAATGTGCTTTATACGCTAAAACAGGGAGGGGTGATTGAAAGCGATTTTCCGGCAGAAAAACTCTGCGAAAAAATTCTTTAAACTATCTTATCTGCACAAGAACTGCTTGCAAAGGCATCGGGCTTGGCCTTAAAAACAAAGCCCATGCTCATTATGTAGCCCATTGCTTCTTGCAAGGCCGTATTCGACTTAAATTGAGGATTGGTATTTATATCAGCATGTACCTCTAAATCAACACCATGTTCATCTAACAAATGACAAATACTATACGCGATTTCTATGCTTTTTGAAACTTCAAAAATCATTCTTTCCTTAATTCCCATACGTCCGATATGACGCTGATTGTTAATATACATAAAACCACCACTACCCTTTCTTAAAAAGACCACCACCGATGCAAACTCAATATGATTTCGATAAACTTGAGAATCCGTTCCAACACATACTTTCAAGTCTACGCCATTTGCTTGCTCCCTCAAAATAGTAGTTTCAACTAATTTAACGATATCATTACTAAGAAAAGTGCCATTTAGTTTACGCCAACTCATAGTACCAAGTTCTCTTCTAAAGCTAAAGAATTAAATCTGCATTTCCAAAATAAGAAAGGCTGTATAGAATTATTTAACAGGAATATTACAAACATTAAATCTTTAAATTAACTATTCAGTAGTTTTTCATATTTTTACCAAATGTCGAAGATGAATTTTATACTTAGCGATCATTACGAAGATTGGATACGTCTAAATCCATTAACACTTACTAAGTCTATTTCCTCGCTGAGAATTGGAATTACAAGCATAAAAGAAAAATGGGATAGGCTTTTACCATCCAAAACACAAATCAAAACCTGTCAAAGCTATTTAAATTGGCAGAACGATTTTAGTTTAATTCCTGGAGAACAAAATGTTTTTATTAATTCTAGTTATATTCCAAATGCCCCCTTAGTGGCAAGAATTTTGGAATTACATGATGGGGAAAGCTTATACCAAAAAGGCCAGTTAATTGCTTCTAAACTTACTATCGGAAAAACAAGTTTTGAAAAAGAATTGGAGTATCCAAATGAATTGATAAAGATTAATAATCCATGGGATTTGTTCCAATACAACGACAAAGTATTAAAACAAGATTTCGAGCTTCTTACTTCAGGAAGAAAAAGTGCAAAGCTTAGTTCTAGCAATAGGGTAATTGGAGATGAAAAACTAATTTTTTTAGAGGAAAATGCAAAAGTTGAAGCTTCTATTCTCAATACCAACTCGGGACCAATTTACTTAGGTAAAAATGCAGAAATTATGGAAGGTTCTATGGTAAGAGGTTCTTTAGCCTTATGTGAAGGTGCCAGCTTGAAATTAGGAACAAAAATTTATGGTGCATGCACTATCGGACCGTATAGTAAAATTGGTGGAGAACTTAACAATTCTCTTATTCAAGCGTATAGTAATAAAGGACATGATGGTTTCTTGGGAAATTCGGTTATTGGCGAATGGTGCAATCTCGGAGCAGATACCAATAACTCCAATCTTAAAAACAATTATGGTGAAGTAAAAATGTACAGCTATGCTACGAAGAACTTTGTTAATAGCAAACTACAATTTTTAGGATTAATCATGGGCGACCATAGTAAATGTGGCATCAATACGATGTTTAATACAGGCACGGTTGTTGGGGTTTTCGCCAATATATTTGGAAGTAATTTCCCTCCCAAATACATTCCTTCTTTTAGTTGGGGAGGGGCTGCAGGTTTTGTGCCTTTCGAATTAGAAAAAGCAAAGGAAGTGGCGGAAAGAGTAATGGAAAGAAGAGGCTTAAAACTAAGTAAAGAAGAAGAATCGGTAATAGAATATTTATACCAATCTAAAGAAGAATGAGAAGAAAAATTATAGTGGCCAATTGGAAGATGAATACCAGTTTGGATGAGGCCATCAATTTAATAATTGATATTAAAAATTTAATTGGCGATGATTACGCAGTGCTTTGCGTGCCTTATACCCATTTAGGCACTGCACAAGAATTAGCAGATGATAGAATAGGAATTGGAGCGCAGAATCTATGTAGTCGAGAAGAAGGTGCCTATACTGGAGAAATATCGGGTAAAATGCTTGCTTCTTTCGGAGTAGAGTATGTAATTGTTGGACATTCAGAAAGGCGAAAATATTTTTCGGAGAACAACACCGACATCAATGCAAAATTAAAGATTGCTATAAAAAATGATTTGAGTCCCATTCTATGCTTTGGTGAAAGTCTAGAACAAAGAGACAAGGGAAATTATTTGGAAATTATAAAAACGCAAGTTGAAGAGGCACTTCAAGATCTAAATGCACAAGATCTATCCTCTGTAATTTTAGCATACGAACCTATTTGGGCTATCGGAACCGGACAAACTGCAAGTCCACAACAAGCACAAGAGGTACATGTCTTTGTAAGAAAGCTGATATCTGAAAACTATAGCCCTGAGTTAGCAAACAAAATCTGTATACTTTATGGAGGTAGTGTAAAGAGTTCGAATGCCAAAGAAATATTTAAAGAAAAAGATATCGATGGGGCCCTAGTTGGAGGGGCATCTTTAAACGCAAGTGAATTCATCAAAATAGTAAAGGCCATATAATGCAAGAATATAGAATTGTTCATTTCACGAATACGAAGGCTCAAAATGATATTTTAATAGCCCTATTAAATGATTTAAGCTTTGATTCTTACGAAGAACCTAACGAAAATGAACTAAAAGCCTATATTCCAGAACAAGATTTTGAGCAAAGTTTGGTTGAAGAAACCCTTGCAAGTCTTGAAATTTTTGAGGGCATTCAATTTAAACATAAAGCCTTAGAAAATAAAAATTGGAATGCCTTATGGGAAAAAAACTTTGAAGCTATTCAGGTAGGGGGAATTTGCGAGGTAAGAGCCCCATTTCATGCCAGCTCAGGGGCAAAATATGATCTAGTTATTGAACCTAAAATGGCTTTTGGAACTGGCCATCATGCCACCACAAAGATGGTTATAGAACTCATGTTAGAGCTAGATTTTAAGGGCAAAAAAGTATTAGATTTTGGCTGCGGGACTGGGATATTAGCGATTCTTGCCGAAAAGCTAGGTGCAGCAAGCATCGAAGCTAATGATATTGAGTTTCCCGCTTTTGAAAATACTATGGAAAACGCAGCATTAAACCATTGCAAATCCATTCATGCCTTATATGGCGATATTCATGTGGTTCCAAAAACGAACTATGATACTATCTTAGCGAATGTCACTACTTTAACCATACAAGAAAATTTGTTGGAACTACTCCAACTTTTAACTCTAAATGGCAACATTCTTTTAAGTGGTATTCTAGCTGAACAAAAAGATATAGTATTAGATTTAGCCAAAAGTTTGAAGCTAATTTTAATTTCCGAAAAAATGGAAAACAATTGGGTAGCTCTTCACTTTCAAAAAGCAAATTAGATGAAAAAATTATTATTAGTTATTAGCTTATTTTTCCTCGCTTTTTCACAAGGAATTAGCCAGGTTATAGACACCCTTTCTGCGGATAAAACACTTTTTGTTAAGGAGTTAAATCAACTCTTCGCAGAAACTAAAAGAAGCGAACTTAGTGATCTAAGTAAAGAATTTGAAACTCAAATTAAGAATGGTTTAGTTAGCGACCCTGTTATTGACAAAATACGTCAAGCAAGTAACAAAATGTTACTTATGAGAGGTAAAGCTTACCCTCAACTTTCTAGCATGCTAAGCTACTACCTTGAGTTAAATAAACTAGAACTTAATGGAGCAGAATGGCTCGATTTTCAAAGTGTTTTAATGCAAGTAATGAATAATTCTAAGAAAGGAGACACCAAGTCTAGTTTAGATTTTATAGAGTTTGCTATTCCTTTATTTAGAGAAAATGCCATTTTTTTCAGTACTGCCAAAACCTGGAAGCTGAGCAATGATAAGTTTAAGCTACGCTATGCAGAAGAGGGACCCATAGTGGTTTCGGAACAATGCGATATTATAGGGGAGACTAAAGGCGACTCCATAAAAATATTAAATACAGCAGGAACTTTTGATTATAACTCAAAAATGTGGAATGGTACCAAAGGCGAAGTAAATTGGCTCAAAGCGGGACTTCCAAAAGATGAAGTTTATGCAAGTTTTGGCCCTTATCAAATCAATACCAATACACAAGCATACGCCATACCCGAAGTTACATTTACCTATAAAAATTATTTCAAGACCTCCTTAAAGGGATCTCTCGATGATAAAATGACAACCAGCACTAGCTCCCAAACCATTAGATTTCCAAGGTTTGTTGCAGATAGCGAAAGTGTTCCTCCTCAAGAAATAACTCCAAATGTTGTTTATTACGGCGGTTTTACTTTGGCTGGTTCTAAAGTGCTTGGCGGCTCAGAAAATGAAAAATCCTTACTTGTGGTGTACAAGGAAAACTCTAAAGTAAAGATTCTTAGTGCCCTTTCTAATTCTATTACCATTAACCTTCCAGAAAAAATAAGTAGTAGCAATGCTCAAATATCTTTATACTTCGATAAGGATAGTATCTATCATCCATGTATAGATCTCTTTTATAATCTTACTAACAATACGATAAAATTGGTGAAAGGAGATGGAAGTTTATCGCAATCTAGCTTCACGGATTCCTATCACAATGTAGAATTTAATGTAGATGTTATTACCTGGAATCTTAATGATGATTTCATGAATCTCAATACGATTAGTACCTCGGGTATTAAAGCTGCCACCTTCGAATCCAAAGAATATTTTAGCGATCAAAAAATGAAAGAATTACGCGGTAATGTTAGCTATGATCCGCTTTCAATATTGCGTAAAGAAGCTGAAATGAATTTAGACAATACTATTTATGCAGATGTCTTTGCAAAAAAGATATCTCCACAACTTACCGTGCAACAAATCAAACCGCTTCTTTTTAATCTAGTACAAGAAGGTTTCATTATTTATAATGAAGAAACCGACTTAATAACCATGCGCCCAAAAGTGGAACACTATGTAAAAGCTAATGCTAAGAAAAAAGATTTTGATAATATCTTTATTAACTCCAATACCAAGGGCGATAATGCTCGCTTAAATCTAGCAAAAAGAACACTCGAGTTAGAAGGAGTTAAAACAGTTCCTATTAGTATAGCTACCAGCACTTACTTTTTTCCTGATAGTCAGAAAATAACTATTGAGAAAAATAGAGATATGCTTTTTAATGGACTACTCTTTTGTGGAAGACTAGATTTTTGGGGTAAAAACAATCATTTTCTTTATGAAGATTTCAATATGGACCTTCCCACTATTGACACCATGATTATGAACATTCCCGATGGCGATAAAATTGATAACTATGGCAACCCCGTTCTGCGTCCAATCAATTCTACTTTGGAAGGTTTAAGAGGAACTCTAAATATCAATATCCCAATAAATAAATCTGGAAGTTCAGAGCTAGCACAATTCCCAATTTTTGAATCTTTAGATAAATCTAGAGTATACTATGACGACCCAAGTATTAGAAACGGAACCTATGCAAGAGATAAATTCTATTATGAAATTGAACCCTTCACGCTAGACTCTTTAAAATACTTGAGTATTCGCAATTTAGAATTTGGAGGCAAATTGTATTCTGCTGGAATTTTCCCAGATTTAAATCAGAGTTTGAAAGTTCAATCCGACTTATCCTTAGGCTTTGAATTATCTTCTCCCCCGGATGGTTTTGAAGTGTATCAAGGAAAAGGAAAATTTATAAGTGATATTACTTTAAACAATACTGGATTAACAGGAAGTGGAGTAATAAAATATAAAACCACTTCTTTTGAATCGAGAAACATAGCCTTCTACCCAGATTCTATGATGGCTATAACCGATACTTTTGGTATTAAAGAATCTAAAGGGGCATATGAATCTCCTTGGGTAAAGAGTTCCGATAATAAAATTGAATGGTATCCATATTTAGATAGTATGGTGGCATATTCGAGCAATATCAATCCTTTTGAAATGTTTGGCGATAAAATAAAGCTAGATGGTATCCTCGAAATAACGAACAAGGGTATACATGGTTCTGGTATTGCCGACTGGGAAGACGCACAGTTAATTTCCAATAGATTTCAATTCAAATCGGATGAATTATTAGCCGATACGGCCGAGCTTAAAATTAAAACCATTGATGGCGATAAGGTAACTTTTAATACCCCTAACGTAAATGCCTCTGTAGATTTCACAAAGAATACGGGATATTTTAAATCCAATACCGACGAAAACAGAACCGAGTTTAATTACAATCAGTATGTAACAACCATCGACGAATTCTTTTGGGATATAGATAATAAACAACTCAAATTTTCTGTTCCACAAGGTAGTACAGGAGCACCGTTTGTTTCTATGAATCCGAATCAAGACAGTCTGATGTTTATTGCCACGAATGCAGATTACAGTTTAGAAACATCCATTATTGAAGCTTATGGGGTATCCGAAATCTTTGTAGCCGATAGTAGAATAATCCCAAATGAAGGCAAGGTAGTTGTTTTACCAGAGGCCAAAATGCAACCACTAAGCAATGCTACTATTGAAGCAAGCACTACTACAAAAAAACACATTATAGAACAAGTGGAAGTAACTGTAAATGGAAAGAATGATATTAATGCAAGTGGAATGTATAAATATCAAGCTAAAAATACTCCAGATCAATTTGTGCAACTTTCAAAAATTGAAATAATCTTGGCCGATTCTTCCATGCTAGACAAGAAGAAAAATCAAGTTATTAGTCATATTATACATGCCAAAGGGAAAATTAGTCAGGCCGAAAATTTTATAGTTTATCCAGATGTACAATACTATGGGGATATTGAAATGTTCTCTTCTATCGACAACCTAAATATAAAAGGCTATACCAAGGTTGATTTTAAAAATGACTATGTAGTGAGTGATTTCTTCCAAGTGGATGGCAAGGTAGATCCAGAGAGTTTAAATTTAACTCTAGATGGAGCAAAAGACCCAACCGGCAAAGCTATCAGGACTGGAATTTTTGTAAATAAAATTGGAATCGAACCAATTTACACCAACATTCTTAATAACCAAATCGGACCTTTAGATGTTGCTATGATAGAAGCTAACGGCATTCTTAAACACAATAGCATAAATAATATCTATACTTTTGGAAGCGAAGAAAAAATGAATTCAGAACTTCCTGTTAAGGGGAATATTCTCGTGTTTGATCCTAAGAAAAATACGATAGAGGCAGAAGGAAGTTTAGACTTCTCTTTGGCCTATGGAGCAATTGATGAAAAAATTGCTGGACAAGTAAAATCGAATTTGGAACAAAACGAATACAGTTTTACCACTAGTATAGCGCTTCCTTTAGAACTAGACAACAACGTTCTAGAAAGAATTGCCTACTACCTCTACGAAGATAATTTTGATTTGGAAGACGTATCTTACGATAAGGAAGAAATTCAAAATCAGTGGGTAGAATTACTTAGTCCAAAATCTTTTGAAAAAATGACCCAAGAGATTAACTCTACGGGCTTATTCGCTAGACCAAAAGATCTCAAAGAAAGTATTGTATTTACAGATATTGATATGACTTACGATCCGGTTGAAAGAGTTTAT
Organism: Chitinophagales bacterium; assembly: GCA_020635975.1. Taxonomy (GTDB): domain Bacteria; phylum Bacteroidota; class Bacteroidia; order Chitinophagales; family UBA8649; genus JAFMKE01. The sequence goes on along the minus strand of JACJYT010000020.1, from coordinate 19,982 downwards.
CGCTCGAAAGGGAAGTTCGGTTTAGCTTTCGTAGGAGAAAAGGCAATTCACAAAAAGATAAATGGTTACTTGGAATTCGGACACAGAATGGGTTCGGATTACATGAACATTTATTTAAAAACTTCCTTCAACGATTATGTCTTTATTTCCTTTACTACCACCCTTATGGAAATTTCCTCCTCTTTCGATGATGTTATTGCTAGCATCAATGCCGTGGATGTTACTAAGAGAAAAATCAAGGGAGAGAACAATGCTTATTACGTTTATGTTGCGGGTAACGAAATGAAGGCAAAGGCTTATTTGCAAAGAATGAAAATATTAGAAAATGGGGGGACCTTACCTCCTCCTGATCCACCGATGGAAAAACCAATGGATAAGGAAGAAAATGGTGCTTCCGAGGAAAATCCTAATTTAGAAGAAGGAGAAACTGCTCCAACTTCGCCCGAAGAAACAGAGCAAGAAGAGCCAAAATCTAAATCGAAAAAAGAAAAAGGAAATAGCTCCGATACGGAAGAAACTACAGAAGTTGAAGAAACAGAAGATAGTTCTCCGGCACCACAGCAAGCTATTCCTCAAGAAGTACTTGACTTTGAAGAAAATCAGGGAAAAGGAAAGAAAAATAAAAATTAATAAAAAAGCCGAGATAAGATCTCGGCTTTTTTTATGCTTGTAAATCTGCTCTCAATTTATCTTTAATCATAGATGCCAATACATCTATGGCAACCAGATTGTCGCCACCAACAGGAACAATGATATCGGCATATTTCATAGTAGGCTCTATAAATTGATTATGCATTGGTTTTAACATACTTTCATACCTAGTCAATACTTCTTGAATATCCCTTCCCCTCTCAGTAATATCTCTGCGCATTCTTCTAATCAATCTTTCATCAGCATCTGCATGAACAAAAATCTTTATATCACACATGTCTCGCAAGTCCTCATTGGTAAAAACCAAAATACCTTCTACAATCACCACGTCCTTGGGATGAATTACTATATAATCCTCAGTTCTAGCATGGGTTATATAAGAGTAAACGGGCTCATGAATAGCTTTGCCTTGTTTTAAATCCTTTAAATGCTGAATTAGCAAGTCAAAATCTATGGCTCTCGGATGATCGTAATTAATCTTTTGTCGCTCCTCAAAATTAAGGCTGCTATTATCTTTATAGTAAGAATCTTGACCTAGCACAGCCACACTTCCAGAAGGTATAGTTTCCATAATCTTCTTAACAACAGTTGTTTTTCCAGATCCTGTGCCTCCTGCAATACCAATAATTATCATAGTTGAGCGTATTTAGAAATTAGCATGCAAAGTAAAAAAAAATTTGGATTTAGAAGTTCATAGTTCTAAGTTGTTTTGCGCAATGCTTTAACAAATCGTATCTTCGCCCTGCTCACAAAACCAAGCAAGAAAATTTATGAAAACTATTTACGAGAAGTATGCACATCTTTTAAGCTCTTATTGCTTACAAGTGAAAAAGGGAGATAAAGTGTTTATTAAATCTACCTATTTGGCGGAACCCTTACTTCAAGAATTGGTAAAAGAAGTTTGTCTTGCTGGTGGAATCCCCGTTTTAGATATAGAGATTCAAGCTCAAGAAAAAATCATATTCGACCACAGTGAAGCGCATCAATTAGAATGGATTAACCCCTTATCAAAATACGTAATGGAAGAGTTTGATTGCTATTTAGTGATAAGAGCCCCATTCAACCTATACGACAGTCAGGGTATAGACCCAGCTAAAAGAAAAATTTCCAGTGAGGCAAGAAAAGGTCTAATGAAGACCTATATGGAGCGTACAGGTAGCTATGATTTAAGACGAAGTTTATGTCAGTTTCCAACCCAAGCTAGTGCTCAAGAAGCAGGCATGGGCTTAAAAGAATATGAAGATTTTGTATTTAATGCTTGCAATCTCTTTTACGATGATCCTATCGCAGAATGGAAGAAATTGAGTAAGCGCCAAGAAAGCATTGTAGAACATCTAAACCAATGTACTAAAGTACATTACAAGGGAAATGATATTGATATTCATTTTTCAACCGAAGGTAGAATTTGGATTAACAGTGATGGAAAAACCAATATGCCTTCTGGTGAAGTTTATACTGCTCCCGTAGAAAATTCAGTAAATGGCTATGTTCGATTTTCTCACCCAAGCATCTACATGGGAACCTTGGTAGAAGATATTCGACTAGAGGTTAAGGATGGAGAAGTAGTTAAATGGGATGCTAAAAGAGGTAAAGAACTTTTGGATAAAGTATTTGATATTCCAGGAGCTAGACGTTTTGGAGAAGCTGCCGTGGGCACTAATTTTAACATCAATAGATTTACCAAAAATATTCTTTTTGATGAAAAAATTGGTGGAACTATCCATATGGCTATTGGACAAAGCTACCACCAATGTGGCGGTAAAAACGATAGTGCGATACATTGGGATATGATAGCCGATATGACCAATGGCGGAGAAATTTTTGCCGATGGTGAAAAAGTCTACGAAAATGGCAAATTCTTGATTTAAGAATGAGCCCCTTTGCGCTAACTTTTGCCAAATTTTTCACAGTAGGCGGTATAGGCTTTGCGGTCGACATGGCAATTACCTGGCTACTGAAAGAAAAACTTCAACTTAAAAAATATACCGCAAATTCTTTGGGCTTTGTATTTGGGGTGATTTTTAGATTTTTTGCAAATAAATTATGGACCTTTCAAGATAGCAACCCAGCTTGGCTTTACCAGATGTTACAATTTGGATTAATTGCCTTTATTGGACTAGGAATAGTTAATGGCATTATTTATCTCCTCAACGAAAAATTAACCTTACTAAATTTCTATCGGGCTAAAATAGTGGCCATGATAATTTTTATGCTTTGGAATTTCACAGCCAACTATTTATGGACATTTGCTGCTTAAATTTGCTCTAAAGCCTGATCTAAATCCCAAATAATATCTTCGTAATTTTCCACTCCAACAGATAAGCGAATTAAAGAATCAAAGATTCCCATTTCTTCCATACTGGCTTCTTCCACTCCTGCATGCGTCATTGTTTTGGGGTGTTGTGCTAGGCTTTCCGTACTTCCCAAACTCACCGCCAATTTTATCAATTTTAAAGCATTCAGCACTTTAAAAGCTTCCTTCTCTCCTCCTTTCACATTAAAAGAAATCATAGCTCCCGTACCCTTGCATTGCTTCTTGAAAATTGGGTAGCTTGGATCTTTCTCCTCAAGCAAACCCAAATAGCTGATCGACTTAATTTTAGGATGTTTAGCTAGGTGTTCAGAAACTTTCACCGCATTGCTCTGCTGTTGTTCCATTCTTACTTTTAAAGTTTCTAAACTTCTCATCAACAACCAACCCGTCCATGGTCCAGCCATATTCCCTAAAAAAGTTCTGAGGGTTTTCACTCTCGACATTAATTCTCTTGAACAAAGTACTGCTCCAGCAATCACGTCGCTATGCCCACCTATATACTTCGTAGCCGAATAAATAACGAAATCAGCCCCATGCTTCAAGGGGTGCTGCCAGAGCGGCCCCATATAGGTATTATCTACAGCAATCAAGATATCTTCTTCTTGTTTAATATCATTGGCAAATTCTCTAAGCAAAGAAATATCGATTAAGTCGTTGGTTGGGTTTGCAGGGGTTTCTAAATAAATCATCTTTAAAGATCTTAGATCTACTTGCTCTTTCTCTAGTTTAGCCAAGATTTCATTCTTACTCATTCCTGCCTTAAAACCGTGCACCTTAACGCCTATACTTGGTAAAAAATGGTGTATAAAATGATCGGTTCCACCATATAAGGGAAGCGCGTATAAAATGGTGTCCCCCGGTTTTAAAAATTCCAATAAAACGGTACTGATGGCAGACATACCACTTTCAAAGACAGCACAATCTTCTGCTTCATCCCAAAGACATAAGCGATTTTCCAAAATTTCTAAATCTGGATTATTCAATCTGCTATATATTAATCCAAGTTCCTCATTAACTCCTTTTTCTCTTTTTCCGTAAGCTACTTCAAAGAAGGCTTTACCTTCTTCAGCAGTCTTAAAAACAAAGGTAGAGGTTTGAAAAATTGGGCATTTAATTGCGCCTTCCGATAGCTCAGGCTTATAGCCATAAGACATCATTAAGCTTTCTGGATTTAATTTTTTTGACATAAGTTGTAGTTTGGTTTGGACTACAAAATTAAAATAATTAAATGAGCATTACTTGGAAAAGCCAATTTATATGGTAGTTAGCTCAAGGCTGCTTGCTATACTTCAAGGAGATAAAGAATTACAGGAAAGGGAGTCTTAGCTAAACAATACTATTTTATCTTTGTTCTAGCCACTAGTAATGGTTAACTTTGTAAAACAAGCCCAAGATATGAATTCAAAAGCAAGAGTAATCAGAGCCCCTAAAGGAACCAAACTAAATTGTAAAGGATGGGTTCAAGAGGCGGCATACCGAATGATTCAAAACAATTTAGACCCAGAAGTAGCCGAGTTACCAGAAGAATTAATTGTTTATGGTGGAAGAGGAAAGGCGGCAAGAAATTGGGATGCTTTTGAAAAAATATTGAGCTGCTTGAAAGACTTAGAAGAAGATCAAACTTTGTTGGTTCAAAGTGGCAAACCAGTGGGTGTTTTACGTTCTCATAAAAACGCTCCGAGGGTGATTATCGCAAATTCTAATTTGGTTGGTAAATGGGCCAATTGGGAACATTTTAATGAACTAGAGAAGAAAGGTTTGATGATGTATGGTCAGATGACTGCAGGTTCTTGGATTTACATAGGTACCCAAGGGATAGTTCAAGGGACCTATGAAACTTATTTAAGTTTGGCCAATAAACATTACGGCGTGCCTTCTTTAAAAGGCAAGCTAAATGTTACTGCTGGTTTAGGTGGGATGGGTGGTGCTCAACCTCTTGCAATAACGATGAATGAAGGCGTGGCTCTAGTTGCTGAAATGGAAGAGTGGAGAGTGCGCAAAAGATTAGAAACTCGTTATCTAGATAAAATGAGTTTGGATATTGACGAAGCTATTGACATGGCTGTGGATGCCAAAGCAAAGGGTGAGGCGCTTTCTATTGGTGTAGTTTGTAATGTTGTAGATCTTTTGCAAAGATTACTGGATCGGAATATTGAGGTTGATACGCTTACTGATCAAACTTCTGCTCACGACGAGTTGATTGGATATTTTCCTGAAAAAATGACTGTAGAAGAAGCTTGTGCACTTAGAGAGCGTGATCCAGAAAAGTACAAAGAATTGTCTTTAGACACTATGGCTCATCATGTAAAATTGATGTTAGAATTGCAAGCAAGAGGAAGCATTACTTTCGACTATGGAAATAATTTACGCGGACAAGCGAAAGATAGAAGAGCAGTTAGCAATGCTTTCAACTTTCCTGGCTTTGTACCTGCTTATATTCGTCCCTTGTTTTGTAAGGGAAGTGGTCCATTTCGTTTTGTTGCCTTAAGCGGAAACCCAGAAGATATTTACAAGTGCGATGAAAAGTTAAAAGAACTTTTTCCTGAAAATAAAGGCCTCCTTAGATGGCTTGAAATGGCAAAAGAAAAAATTGCTTGGCAAGGCTTACCAGCTAGAATTTGTTGGTTAGAAATGGGGGCTAGAGAAAAAGCGGCTTTAGCATTTAATGAAATGGTAAAAAATGGAGAGCTCGAAGCCCCACTTGTTATCGGGAGAGATCATTTAGATACAGGTTCAGTAGCATCGCCAAATAGAGAAACAGAAGCTATGCTCGATGGCAGCGATGCTGTTGCCGATTGGCCCATTTTAAATGCCTTGATTAATACTGCCGGCGGAGCAAGTTGGGTTAGTTTTCATCATGGCGGCGGCGTAGGCATGGGCTATTCTCTTCATGCAGGTATGGTAATCGTAGCAGATGGCACCCAAGATGCACAGGAAAGATTGAGTAGAGTTCTTCATAATGATCCAGCTATGGGCGTTATAAGACACTATGATGCTGGCTATGATATAGCTAGTGATACCGCAGAAGAATTTGGTTTGAAAATTTAATTGCCTTATCTTTCTAAAAATACCCCTATGAAAAAGCTATTAACTCTGCTTATCATAAGTCTTTTATTTTATAAAGGATTTACTCAAACCAATCATTTTAAAGCAGAATATAAATTATTAGTAGAAGAAAGTTCTGAAGAAGATGATTTAGGTTTTTTAGCAGATAACACCATAAGTTTTTGCTACTCCACAGATAAAAGCATAGTAAATGCTAAGGCTATGGGTGGCATGCTTCAAACTTGGATAATAGATGATTTTGATTCGGATTCTGCAATTATGTTGTACGAATTAATAGGTAATAAATACCTCATTCGCTATGAAAAGGATGCCTCTTTTAATAATTCGTCTAGCAGTTATATGGAACTAGATAGTATTGTTAGTTTCAGCTATGATGAAAGTAAGAAAAAAACCATTCTCGGCTATTCTTGCTATTTAGCTCTTGCTAGTTTAAGTAATCAAAAAACTGCTTATTTCTATGTTACGGAAGAAGTTAAAAGCAGATTCCCAAATAACAATTTAGAGCAACTTGGACTACGAGGCTTTCCTTTAGAATATTATGTAATTTCAGAGGGAGTAACATCGGGTTACACGATAAAGTCTTTTTCTGAAGAAGAAGGAGCTTGCACTTATGATGCCAGCTACTTTAAAGAAATAAGTCCCGAAGAATTCAGCGAGTTGATGAATTCGTATTAAGCCTTTTCTTGTCGACTATTTAATGTTTCAAAACTTTACCGAGCAAACTTTTTACTAGTAAGCTAGTCTACTATTTCTCCAAAGTAAGTGTATAGCGAATTACCTGCGAGGCATTTACGGGAATATCATAACTTGCTACTTGCTTGTTGCTCTCGTTTACTATTCTTGTCCAAACCAAGTCTGGATTTAATAGTCTATCTATTATTATTTCTGTTTCTGTAGCCGACCAAGAAAAATTATCATTCTGCGGATAAACCGTTCCTAAAAAGCTAAAACTATAGTTTTGTTGTCCAGTTGCGTCAGCAGAGAAACTAATGGTTCCACTGGGATTATTATCCGCCGCAGAAAAGCCAGGATTTCCATTGATGATTTGCTGTCCTTCTACCTTGCTAACTGTCCAAGTACCCACCAAATTTTCTTCAGGATCTATTTCCTTTTTACAAGAAAAAAGACTAGAAAATAAGAATGCGAGCAAGAATAATTTTCCTATAACTTTCATATCTAAGCATTTTTTAAATTTTAAAATCTAGGCCTTACTAAATTGAGCTTGAAGATATTTTGCACAAGTTCTTTTAACGACTTCTTCAATGGACTCAAATTCAAAATTAAGTGCTTCTTTAACTTTGTCGTTCAAGTAAATATAATTCCTAGAGGTATAGAGTGTAGTTTCTTTCGTAACTAATGGTTGTTGACCTGATAGCTTAGACTTCAACCAATAAAAGCGCCAGCCAATTTCTCGGATGAAGGGCGATAAAGGCTTAGAAGGAATTTTCTTATCAAAGGCCTTGGCAATGCTAGCAAAAAGATCTTTAAAGGCTATATTCTCGGCAGAAAGAATAAATCGCTCTCCACTAATATCACTTTCCATTAACTGTATACTGGCTTTAGCTACATCTTCTACACTAATAAAGCCATTGATTCCAGTAGGATAAAAACTAATTTCATCAAAAACATTTTTAAAAATTTGTGAAGAACCTTGAGACCAATCTCCAAATCCTAAGATAGTAGCTGGATTGACTATTACAACATCTAAACCCTCCTCTTTAGCCCGCCAAACTTCTAGCTCGCTTCGATGTTTTGCAATGGCATAATTGGTATTCTCGTCGTTTTCTACCCACTTCGTTTCTTCATTTATCTCCTTTTGAATATCATAACGTCCAAAAGCTGAAACCGAACTCACTTGCAAAAACTTCTTCACTCCTTTTGCCAAAGCCATATTAACCATATTAGCTGTACCTTCAATGTTCACTTTGAACATTTTGTACTTTTCTGATGGTACAAAGGAAATCATAGCTGCCGAATGATAAACATAAGCAACATTTTCAAAGGCAGCTTCTAAAGACGGAATGTCATTCACATCACCATAAACCCATTCAAATTTACCTTCGTAATCTTGCAAAAAAGAAACATTACTTGATTTACGGCGTAAGGCTCTAACTTTTTTTCCTTGCTCCACTAATTGCTTTACTAACTCTGCCCCAACAAAACCACTTGCGCCTGTTACCAATATAATTTCCTTATTCTCCATCTTTTAGTTCCTATCCTTTAAATAATAAATATCTCCGCAAGAGCTATTTTGCCTTGCTCCTGTAACACTCGCTAAGACATTATCTTCTCCCCGTATACGCAGTACTCCAATAAAAGCCATAACTAAGGCTTCTTTAAAATTAATCAAATTTTCTGATGCTAAAACCAATTTAGCCATGGATCTTTCACCTATCCTTTCTATTAAAAAGGAATTAAACGCTCCTCCTCCACTAAGCAAAATACGCATCTTTTCCTTATTCTGATTTTCAGTGTTCTTCAGCAAGGCTTTTACGCTTTCGTTTATTTGATAAGCAATATGTTCTGAATAAGTTGCTAAAGCATCTTCCACACTTAACTTATTCTCCTCAAGAATGAATATAGCATTTTCACTAAAGGAATTATCCAATGATTTTGGTCCCTGAATACTATAAAAATCTAAGCTATTCAGTTGTTCCAATACTTTCATGGAAACATGGCCTTTACGCGCTAGCTCGCCGCCTTCATCAAAAGCTAGATTTCTCTTTTTCGCAAAGTAATTAAGTACCTGATTAGCCGGACAAATATCATAGGCTTTAATAGAATTTTGCTCTTTGAAGCTAATATTCGCAATTCCTCCAAGATTAAGACAAAACTTGTAATCTGGAAAGAGTAAAAGATCACCAATAGGTACTATAGGTGCTCCTTGTCCTCCATAATCCATATCTTTTTGTCGTAAATTACTAACAACCGTTTGTTGTAACAACTCTGATAAGCGAGCTCCATTTCCAAGCTGACAGGTTCTAGCTTCTTCTGGATAATGATAAAGAGTATGACCATGGCTGGCCACTAAATCGAGTCTATCAATCTTGAATTTGTTTATAAAGCCTTGTACTTGCTCTGCTAAGAATTTTGCAAAGGTCTTGCTTAAACCTTCTATTTCCTCTATACTATAGTTCTTCCTTTTGGCTAAGGTTTCCTTCCAACTACCCAAATCGCAGGTTTCCGCACATAGGATTTCAAATTGCCATGTCTCCATTTTCGTAAAAGAACAATAAGCAATATCTAAACCATCTAAAGAACTTCCAGACATTAAGCCAATTGCATAATACACTTCGAAATTCTTTGTCACCGAATACTATTTAAAAATTTACTTTCTAAGCTCTTCTATATAAAGTGCTACATTTTCAATTTCTTCTGGGGAAATAACATTTTTAAATGCGTTCATTACTCCTTTACCATGGGTAATTTGTAGTATTCGAGTCTCCAAATCTAATTCTGATTTAGACAAATCCGTTGCCCCAGAGAAAGCTAATTTGCCATCAGCGCCATGGCAAGCAACACAATAAATGGAATAAACTTCTTTTCCGCTTAGCACTTCCTTTTTTTCAGTAGACGCCTCTGTGGTGGCTTGTGAACCACAAGCGTAAAAGGCAAAGGCGAAACCTATAAAAAATACTTTTTTCATTATCTGATTAGCGTTATGTTTCCACTTCGAGTTATGGTTTCTTGATCCTTAGTAAGCGCTCTTATTACCCAAGCGTAAGTTCCTATTTCACAAGATCTTCCTTTAAAAGTTCCATCCCAAGCGCCGTCTAGTTGATCTGTTCTAAAGATTTCTTCTCCCCATCTATCGTAGATAGAAAGATATATCAATTTCTCAATATTTAAATACTTAATAATTCGTGCAAAATCATTAGTGCCATTAGCATTAGGTGAAAAGCCTGTAGGAAAAGCTAATAAGGTAAGTACTTCAACATTAACCCTTGCCGTATCATAATTAACACAAGCGGTTAAAGGATCGGTTACCTCTAGTACATAATTTGTAGTATTGAATGGACTAACTTCTGGATCAAAAATAAGTGGCACGTCTAATAAACCATCAAAAGTTTTGTCTTCTGTATACCATAAAGGTTCTCCAGTACCTGAGCCCAATAAGAAATCTGACTCATCTCTATAAATAAACAAATCTGGTCCTGCATCCGCAACAGGAAGTTGATTTACTTGTATAAAATGATAGGCAGAATCACTAAAGCAATCGTTACTCACTTCCACCATTACCGTTATAGAACTATCTGGAGAAGCTTGGGTACTTGGGAAGTTGGCGTTCGAGAAAATACTATCTGGCGACCACTGATAATACAAGCCTCCAAAGGCTTCCAAGTTTACGAAATCGCCAAAACACATCACGGTATCTCCAAGAATAGAAGCTTGAACAGGCAGTTGAACATTCACCTGCATAGAATCTTCGGTAGTACAGCCGTGGGTATTCGTAACAAGTTGATAAAAGATACTCGTGTCTGTAGGCACTACAGAAGTTGAAGCAGCATTGGGTGTTATAATAAGTGCTCCATTGTTGGCAGACCATTGAAAATCAATTCCATCAAAAGAAACGGCTTCAAGACCAACAGAATCCCCAAAACAGATATATCCAGGATAATTAAAAGGAAACAACAAAGTCAAATCTGGATTATTATACACCAAAATATTTACCGAATCATTAGCGCTACAAGCCAAAGAACCTACAGTATCCACTCCAAGCAAATAATACCAAGTTGATGCAGTTGGCTGCACACTTGGATTTGGAATTGAGGGATCACTTAAACTTAAATCTAGGGAAGTCCATTGATAAAAATCAAGGTTAGTTGGACTTGCATTCAATGTATACGCTGGGTCGCCAAAGCAAATAGAATCTAGTGGGCCGGCATCCAAAGTAGGGGTAGGAATTACCTCGATGCTAACGGTATCCATATCTTGATAACAGTAGTTCGTAACCGTAATTACATAGCTTCTATTACTAGGCGGATAAAATCCCGGTTCACGCACATTAGCATCCGTTAGGAATATTGCTGGCGACCAAGAATAAGTGCTCACATTACCCTGATCCAAAACATCTACATAAACGGTATCTCCTAAACACATAGAATCCACCTCTACACTAATCAATTCAAGAGCAGGATTAAGTACATAAACATTCACAGAGTCTTGATTTACACAATTGTTAGCGTCGGTTACTGTTAAGACATAAGTAGTATTTGATGTAGGTGTAGCAACAGTATTTGCTGTATTGGTACTGCTCAGTCCTTGACTGGGCGACCATTGGTAGCTAATTCCACCACTTCCTTGAAGAGGAACGGAGGTATTGAAGGAAAGGACATTGGCAGCATTCAAACATACCGAGGTATCTTCTCCCGCATAAGCGTTTGGAAGTTCTAAGAGATAAATATTTACCGTATCCGACTTAGAACAGCCAAAATTATTCGTTCCTGTAACAATAAAACTAGTATCATTAAGTAAGACACTAGTCGCTGTATTTGCCGCATTAGGCGTATTTAACAAGGAAGCTGGCGACCAAGAATAGGTATTAGCGCCAGAAGCACTTAATAAAGCTGTAGTATTTGGACAAATAGAATCGTCTGGACTAGTAAGCAAATTTGGTAAGGGGTTAATCGTAATATTTTGCACCAAGGTATCTGTACAACCCAAAGCAGAAACAGCAATCAATTGAATCGGATAGACTCCTGCACTTGTAAAATTATAATTTGCATTCGTTGTTGATAGCACATTACCATCTATCAACCAAGAATACGATTGAATGCTACCACTTTGAATGGTAGAATTATTACTCAAGGTAAATGAACTTCCTTCACAAAGAGGGTTAGAAGGAGTATAATTAGGAATAGGCAAAGGATGAATGGTAACTTGTTGAAAGGCAGTATCCACGCATCCTTTATCTGTAGTTACAATAAGATAAGAATTAAAGGTTCCTGCTTGACCATAGGTGTAGGAGGGATTCTGTTGAGTAGACACATCCAAATTAGTACTAGGGTCACCAAAATTCCAAGACCAAGAATCAATTGCACTTGAGGTAGAAATTGTCAAATCTGTGAACTGAACAGATTGGTTAAGACATGAATCTACAAAAGAGTACCCTGGCTCAAAAATTGGATATACCAAAACTAAAAAAGAGTCAGAGGTAGCAATACAGCCAGTTGAGGTAGTTCCTGAAACGGTAACCACAAAACTACCTGTATCCGAATAAAAATAACTTGGAGTTGGGCCTGTTCCCACATCTGTAGTGATACCTGGCACGCCAAAATCCCAAGAAAAAGAAAGTACATTAATACTATTACTTGCATCGAAATTTACTAATGCTTCATTACACTTGGCACTAATTATATTAAATCCTGTAGCTGGATCAACACCTAAACTAGTATTAAAATCAACAATTATCTCTGGAAAATCGCATGCCGAAATTAAATATTGAAAATCTCTTAGTACCGTCCCTAAATAAATGCCATTTCTATACTCCGACACACAAACCCCCATTACAAATACGCCCTGACTTGAAGGAGTAACTTGCATAATGCCCGTATTTGGATCTAGAAAAATTGGTCCGCCAAAAGGATTACCAGCATTATATCCGGATGCCCAATTTACTGTATTAAAAGGCGAACCATAATTATTATAAACTACCCCTCCAAAATTCAAATCATTAGAGTTAGCTGCTGGCACATTATTATCAAGCCCCAAGAAAGGGTCACATAAGCTATAGTAAAGAGAATCCCCATTTGGATCTGTAGCAGAGAAATCCAAAGTATTTACCCTTCCTGCACAGAGATACTGCTGAAAATCATTGAACACGGGAGATCCATTATTAGTAGACATCGGAGGTATCCTAGCTACAGAAGAGAATCCTTGATCTCCAGAATTAAACAGATTATTAATAATATTATTTCTACAACATCGCCCATATACCATAAAAGTAGCCATATTAGGATTAAAGCCAGAAATGGTATTCAGGTTTATATCGAATATGTATACTCCTGTTTCTGTGCGAACATTAGGTATTGCATCTTGACAAGGGTTCAAATCTTGCTGAAATAGGGTATCTAAATCTAAAGTGATATCAATAGCTTCTAGAAATTGACCATTTTGATTAAAAAAGCTTATTACCGCAGGATTGTCTAGCAAAGCATTTGGATTACCATTATAATCATCTCTATAAACCGTAAGAGTTACCCTTATAGTATTACCCGACAAACGAACATAGGTCATTTCTCCACCAACCAAGTGGGTAGCTTTAAGACTAAAAAAAGCACTAATAAACGCCAACAGAAATATAAATCTTCTCATCATTCTCACCTTCTTACTAACGAAACTATGTTATTTTTGTTTTATTAGTTTCTTCTTAGATGCAAAGATACGCCTGAGACCCCATTAAAAAAAGACAAAATTCCCCTTTTGTAGAGAAATACTTAGGTCTTGAGTAGTTGAATTAGTATTCCATAAGTTCTACTTATTGTTTAATAGAATAAAGAGTACTTTTGTAGCTTAATTTTTCGAAAAAAAGGATGGGAAAAGACAAACTTAAGCGCTTTAATGAGTTAAAAAGCTTCAAAAATTTTTATCAAAATTTAGATTATGAGAAACCTGAGTTAGTCAATTTTGAGGGGGAGGTAGTAGAGATGAAAGGAAAGTGGCAGGAAAAGCACTTTGGGAATTCGAATCCTCTTACTTTAGAATTGGCGTGCGGGAAAGGAGAATATACTTTTGGTCTTGCCAAAAGACATCCGAATAGAAATTTTATAGGTGTGGATATTAAAGGGGCAAGAATTCATAAGGGAGCGAAGGAAGCTTTGCAAGAAGGCCTTGATAATGCAGCATATTTACGAACAAGAATTGAGTTGTTACCTGAATTCTTTGCAAGCAATGAGGTAGATCAAATATGGATCGTGTTTTCTGACCCATTCCCAAAAGATCGTCATGCCAAGCATCGCTTAACATCACCAAAATTCTTAGAACTATATAAAAAAATCTGTTCGCCAAATGCTATCATACACCTTAAAACAGATAGTGAATTACTGTTTAATTATACCCTAGGTGTATTGGATGGAAAGGGAATGAGCTATAATATAGTGGAACGAGATATATACAATAAAGGCACTATCCATCCAGAACTAACTGAAATTCAAACCTTCTACGAAAAAATGCATATAGAAGATGGCCGCATGATAAACTATGTGCAATTTAAATTATTCCAATAGTTATGGAAGAAAGCTTTTTTGAAAAAGTTTATAGTGTAGTTCGACAAATTCCCGCAGGAAGAGTATGCACTTATGGTGCCATTGCTGAATGCATTGGTTCAAAAAAAGCTGCTAGAATGGTAGGTTGGGCCTTGAACCATTCGCACACTGTTTATCCAGAACTCCCAGCACATAGGGTAGTTAATAGAAAAGGTCTCTTAAGTGGAAAGCACCACTTTGATGGTCCAAGTGAAATGGAAAAACGACTTGAATTGGAGGGCATAAGAGTAGAGAATAATCAAGTCCTTGACTTCGAGGCTTTGCTTTGGGATCCGAATAAAGAGTATTGACTACTTTATTTTTTTCTCCAAAATTTCTAATCGTTTCTGCTCATTCTTATCCAAGCTCAAGTTTTTAATGAGAGAAAACACTTCTTGCTTTTTTTCATTCGTCAAGCAAATGTCTTCCAAGATATTTCGCGCATTCGATGCTAATCTAGAATTAAAGCTGAGACTTGCATTTAGAAGATTTTTTATGAAACTGGTAGATCTAACATGGATTTCTTCTAAAGCTTCCATAGCTTTCATTCTTGTTCTAAACTCAAAAGATTGACTTGAATAATCTATCAATTCATCGAGAACCTTGGGCTCAAGAGTATATTTCCATTTTAGATAAGTAATTCTTAGGCTGGTATTTTTCTTACTATCCGCTTCCGTTAAACTTAAAAAGTGTTCGAGTTTTTCAGGATATTGAGATGCTAATTTATTCAAACATTTGTCGATAGTAAGATAAGAACTATCTTTAAGCAGATATTCATAGCTTTCAAGCAAGTCTTCAGGAATCTTATCTACATAATCAATTAAAGCCCTTCTTACGCCAGCATCTGCATCTTGAAAAGCACTCTTAATTAATTTTTTACTTGCCTTATTATCATCTTCTATGACTTGCTTAATGATATTTGCTTTGATAAGAAAGAATTCTTCCTTTGTGTAAACATTTATTAAAGCTGATCTTTTCTTTTCCAAATCAATTTCTTCTAATTCCTTTAATGCAAGATACCTGTCTATCATTTCTTTTGAAGAACTAGCTTGAGCAAGCAGTTCGTCTGCATTGCGAATGAAGCTTATTCTTTTGTAAATCTTATTTCCAGAATCAAATACCAAATAACTTAGTTTCTTGGAAGCCTCTTTTGGAAGGGCAAATTCTTGATAGGCGGAATCCACTTGAATTTGATGCATTTGCATACTACCATCCAAATAATGTAATTCAATATCCACTGGCATTCGAAACAAAGAAACAGTACTAGTTTCCTCTTGAATTTGAGCCACATTCAATTTTACCTTATCTTTTAATTCGGTATAAGAAACTTCATAATGAGGATAGCCCCCTTTATAAATCCATTGGTCGAAAAACCAGTCTAAATTAAGGCCAAGAACTTCTAAAAATTCTAGATAAAACAAGTGGGTATCTACATGCTTAAAGGAATATTTGCTTAGATAGGAGTGAATCACTTTTTTATATTCTTCTTCACCTACAACCGTTCTTAGCATGTCAATCACAATGCTACCCTTAGGATAGTGCTTTGCCGAACCAGCTTTTGAGCTAGCTATAGGAATTTGGTTCTTATCGTCTGCATTCAATGCTGATTGCATTTCTTGATATCTATCCCATTGGAACAAATCATCGCCAAGAACAGCTCTTTTAAAATGCTTCGCATAATGAGTAGCAAAGCTCTCGTGGAGCCAATGATGGGTGCCGCTCCATTCTGTTATTAAATCGCCAAACCATTGGTGCGTTAACTCATGGGCATTCGTACCTATGTAATTTCTTTCTAAGGACTCACGCGAATCTTGTAAATAAACATCCGTGTAAATAGTTGAACTAGTATTTTCCATTGCTCCATATAAAAAATCTACTACAGGAACGTTTCTATACATTTTTCCCCAAGGATAGGCAATTCCAAATTCTGCTTCCATCCAATCCATCATTTCATTGGTGTATTGATAGGTTGACAACAAATCTTGGGGCTGATCAGGATAATAAAACTGTCGACTAACTACCCCATTTTTTGAAGTGTAATCGGCATAAGCATAATCGCCTATTGCCAACATAATTAAATATACTACATGAGGTTCTTGCATTTTATAATGCCAAAGCGTTGTGCCATTTCCTAGGTCCTTTTTTTCGATCAAATCTCCATTAGAAATTACTTCATAGCCAGTTTCAAAACGGATGAAGGTTTCGGTATACAACTTATCGTTCACATCATCATAACTCGGAATCCAGTATCGGTTATCCACTCCTTGTCCTTGAGTCCAAATTTGCTTTCTCGCTCTATTACTTTTATCATCCCATCCAAGAAAATACAAACCCTTTTCTGGTTGTGCTGTGTAACTAATTTCAAGCGAATAAGTTTCTCCCCACCGCAAGGATGAATCGAAATAGATTATTAAATCATTATTAGTAGAACGAAATTTTAGTTCCTGATCTACAGTGAGAACCTTATCTACTTGGATGTCTGGAGCATCCAATACTAAGGAATCAATACTTTTACGAAGAGGCGTAAAACTATAGGCTACCTTAGCAAATATTCTTCTTTCTTGCGTGTTGAAAGATAAATCAAGCGACATAGCTATAAAATCAACCGTGTGTTCCCGAGCTCGGCCCGCTTTATCGAAATATAAACAATTCACATCATTTTGAGCATTTACACGCAGCATCATAATTGTTAGCGTAATACAAATAAAGATTTTTTTCATAGTAAACTCGAAGTAGGACAGTTTTAATTTGAATTTGTTTGAAAATAAAAACTATTCGCAAAATCTAAAACCATTGAACTAAATTTTTCGTACAAATAATAAGATATAAAGTCTAAAACATTGATTACAAATCTACGCCATTTTCTAATAATTATTTTTGTAGCTCTTCTCTTTAAAAGTTTAGATGCTCAATCTGGCTTGTGCGATAGTATCACCCCCTATTACTATGTAGATTTATCATCGAATGCCGACAGTCAATGGATTTCTCCACCAGATATCAGAGAAGGTAATTGCTGCGGAACTAGTTTTCCAAAAAGATGTATCGAATTTGAATTGCTTCTTGCCCCTTCTACCATTGGGGTTATTTTCGATATTTACAGTGGAGCGGCGCCGTCTGGTTCTTTGTTCTATCAAGTAAATTGTGGACCTGAAATTCCTGTTGGTGAAATGATTTGTTTAGATGGTCCTGGCCCTCATGTTCTCACCTTTTGCAAGCCAGGAGCGAATCAAAATGAATATACCATCCAAGCCATAGAAGGTGGCTTACAAAGTTTTGGAGCAAATACCATAGAAGGCTGCAATGCCAATCTCTATGTACAAGGTCTGATAGAATCAAGTATTGTATGGCATGAAATAACTTCCGGTTCTGGACAATATGACTCTCTGTTTAGTTGTATTTCAGCATGTGATACTACACAATTTAGTTCTGTAGCCAACCTACCAGATAGTATTTTAATAGAAGTTTGTGGGATGCTTGTTCCAAACGCCTGCGATTTTACTAGTGAATACAGATGCGACACGGTAAGCATACAGATTAATGACCCACTCACAATAGATATAGATCCTAACTATCAAGCCATTTGTCAGGATCAAATTCCATATTTAGTTAGTCCCACAGTTTACAATGCCACTAGTACCTTAGCTTATGAATGGTACGACGGAGTTGATGCTACAGGTAATTTGGTGGGTACAGATAGCTCTCTGACCATTTTAGTTACAGGGAATTATTCTGTCGTAGTTATCGACACCCTCTTTGCTGCCTGCTCAAGAGATACAGCTAATGTATTCATTGAAGTTTTTCCTAATCCGGTTTTGAGTCCAATTAGCGATTTTAGTATTTGCTATTCTGAATCGGTTTTAATAGAAGCCAGCTATTCTAGCGGTACCTTAAGTTGGTTTTCTTTAGATTCTAGTATTTTTTGTAATAATTGCCCTAATCTAAATTTATCGCCAGATAGCAGCATTTCAGTATCTATATTTATTGTAGACAGCATGGGTTGTACAGATACTAGCAACTTTAACATACAAGTAAATCCACCATTCTACTTTACACAAAGCATCACTATTTGTGCAAATGACTCCTTCCTTCTTCCAGGTGGAAGCTATGCCAACACTTCTGGCTCCTATATAGATTCCCTCACTAGTATGAATGGTTGTGACTCGACATGGACTACCATTATCAATGTACTACCTACTTATAGCTTTAATCAGACGGCAAGCATTTGTGCTAACGATTCTTTCTTATTACCTAGCGGAACTTATGTAAATGCCGCTGGAACGTATACAAACAATTTCACAAGTACAAATGGTTGTGATTCCACATGGACAACAACTCTGAACGTACTACCTACTTATAGTTTTAATCAGACAGTAAGTATTTGTGTCAACGATTCTTTCCTATTGCCTGGCGGAAGCTATGTGAATTCTGCTGGCACTTATAACGATAACTTTACCAGTGCTAATGGTTGCGATTCTACTTGGACTACCACTATTAATGTACTGCCAACTTATAATTTGAGTCAGACAGCAAGTATTTGTGCTAATGATTCTTTCTTGTTGCCTGGCGGAACTTATGTAAATACGGCAGGAAGTTATACTGATAATTTTACAGGTGCCAATGGCTGCGATTCTACTTGGACGACTACTCTTAATGTATTGCCTACTTATAACTTTAGTCAGTCAGCAAGCATCTGTGCCAACGATTCTTTCCTATTGCCTAGCGGAACTTATGTAAATACCGCAGGAAGCTATACCGACAACTTTACCAGTGCTAATGGCTGCGATTCTACTTGGACGACAACTCTTAATGTACTACCAACTTATAACTTTAGTCAGACAGCAAGCATTTGTGCTAACAATTCTTTCTTGTTGCCTGGCGGAACTTATGTAAATACGGCAGGAAGTTATACTGATAATTTTACCAGTGCTAATGGTTGCGATTCGACTTGGACTACAACTCTAAATGTACTACCAACTTATAGCTTTAGTCAGTCAGCGAGCATTTGTGCCAACGATTCTTTTCTATTGCCTGGCGGAACTTATGTAAATACTGCTGGTACTTATACCGATAACTATACTAGTGCCAATGGTTGCGATTCTACTTGGACGACCACTCTCAACGTATTGCCAACTTATAATTTTAGTCAGACAACAAGCATTTGTGCTAATGATTCCTTCTTATTACCTGGTGGAACTTATGTAAATACAGCGGGAAGCTATACCGACAACTTTAGCAGTGCCAATGGTTGTGATTCTACTTGGACGACCACTCTCAACGTATTGCCTACTTATAATTTTAGTCAGACAGCAAGTATTTGTGCCAACGATTCTTTCTTATTGCCTGGCGGAACTTATGTAAATACTGCAGGAAGCTATACCGATAACTTCACCAATGCCAATGGCTGCGACTCTACTTGGACTACCACTCTTAATGTACTACCTACTTATAATTTTAGTCAGACAGCTAGTATTTGTGCTAACGATTCTTTCTTATTGCCTAGCGGAACTTATGTAAATGCTACAGGAAGCTATACCGATAACTTTACCAGTGCTAATGGTTGTGATTCTACTTGGACGACTACGCTCAACGTATTGCCAACTTATAATTTTAGTCAGACAGCAAGCATTTGTGCTAATGATTCTTTCCTATTGCCTGGCGGAACATATATAAATACTGCTGGCACTTATAACGATAACTTCACTAGTGCC
>JACJYT010000002.1 GCA_020635975.1 Chitinophagales bacterium | reverse complement strand
GCTTACAACGTGCGAATAACATCCATGTCCAACTATCTGGACATGGCTGTTATTCGCACTTTATGATAAAGATAGTTAGTCTAAGTAATTTTTAATAATATGAATAGCAATTATTTCTAGCAAGTAAAAAATGCTTCGGCTCTTACATATAACAACAAAGCTGGTACAAGACTCGCGCGCCTACATTGGCATCCCAAGGATCGTTGCCTACCTCATTTAAATCGCAACCAATAATTTTCTTTCCACTTTCGGCTACTGCTTTGATTAATTCTATAGCTTGCTGAAATTCGAAGCCACCTGGCACTGGGGTTCCAGTATTCGGACAAAGTTTCGGGTCTAGGCCATCAATATCGAAAGAAAGGTAAATGTATTCGGGTAGACTAGCTACAATTTTTTCTACTTGCTCGCTCCAAGTTATTCCCTTGTAGTTTTCTCTTTTCAATTCATGATCAAAAAAGCAAGTGATGCGTTTGTCCTTGTTTATAAGCGCTAACTCCTCCTCGCAAATATCTCTTATTCCAACCTGAACCAAGCTGCTCACCTGCTCCAATTTAAGGGTATTATACATAATCGAAGCATGCGAAAATTCAAAGCCCTCGTAGCTATTTCTTAAATCTGCATGGGCATCAATTTGCAAAATTCCGAAAGAGGAATATTGTTGCGCTAAAGCTTGTATATAACCCAAAGGCGTGCTATGATCGCCGCCCAATAAGATAAGCTTCTTCCCTCTATGCAATAAGACCTTGCTTTGCTCTAGCACCCACTTGCGCATTTCATCACAAGCTTGATTAATCTCCTCAATTTCTTTAGCCAAAGATGCTATACTTCTCCCCTTTTCTTGCAACAAGATGATTTCCTGCGCCTTAATCTTATATTTCTTATTTAATTGCTGAAGCTCAGAAGAAAGTTCTAAGAAATAGATGCCTTGCTTCCAGGCCTCCGGCCTATCAAAATGAAATAAATCGAGTTGCGGAGAAGCTTCTAAAATAGCTTTTGGCCCCATAGAACAACCTGCACCAAAAGAGGTAGTCACTTCCCAAGGCACTGGTAGAATTATGATGTCGGATTCTTCAAACTCGAAAGGTAGACCATAAATGTGGCCATTATCCATTCCTATTCCCGAAGGATTATAAGCGTCAATTTTTTCTTGCTTCGTCATTAATTTCTAATTTATCCATTAAACTCGCAATGGTAGCATCGCCAGTAACATTAACAGTGGTTCTACACATATCTAAGATACGATCTACAGGTAAAATAATGGCTATCCAAGCAGGATTCAAACCCACCGACGAAAGCACAATCATCAGCATTACCAAACCGGCACTTGGCACCGCAGCCGAACCAATAGAAGCTAAAGTAGCCATAAGCACTATGGTAAGTTGTTGTCCTAAACTCAAATCAATCATATGGATTTGCGCTAAAAAAATAGCGGCAACTGCCTGGTAAAGACTCGTACCATCCATGTTAACCGTTGCTCCTATGGGAAGAACAAAAGAACTTATGCGCTTACTTACTTTTAGATTCTCTTCTACACACTCTATGGTAACAGGCAAAGTAGCGGCACTAGAACTCGTAGAAAATGCAAGCATCTGTGCTGGTGCTATCTTTCTAAAGAAATCTAGATATTGAAAGCCTCTAGTGAAAGTTTTCAATAACAAAGGGTAGACAACAAAAATCATTAAGGCTAAGCCTATTAAAACAATGATGGAATAAAAACTTAAGCCTTTAAAGATTTCTACCATCTTCCCTAAATCGTCGCCCGCCATAGAAGCAATTAATCCCGCCATTAAAGAAAAAACAAAGAAGGGACTCAGCTGCATAATGAAATCTATCATTTTTAGAAAGACTTCGTTGGTGGCATGAATAAAAGAGGACATCAATTGACTTTCTTTCTCTGGAATGAACAAGACTGCTAAACCGAAAAAGATGGCAAAGAAGATTATTTGTAGCATGGCATTATCGCCTAAGGCTAAGAATATATTGGTAGGAACCACATCTACCAAAGCTTGCAAAGGACCGCTATTTAGAGTTTGCTCGGCAGTATTTAATTTTAGACTTACTTCTTCCGAAATTTCTGCCTTCGCCATTCGTTCTTGCATGGCTATGAGCAAGTCTTGGTTTTCTTCTTGGCAAGAATAACACAATTTATCCTTTATTTCTGTATTGCTTTCTTGCGCCCACAGTTCGTATTGAATTCGGTTTTCGAGTAAGCTTTTATCGTCGAGTACCTTACCTGGTTTAAAGGTATTCACCAAGAGCAAACCTAGGGATACGGCAAAAACCGTAGATAAAAGATACATCGCCAAAGTTTTGGCTCCAAGCCTACCTAAGAGCTTCGGATTTCCAATACCAATAATACCGCCCATTACCGAAAATAAAACGAGGGGTATGGCAATTAGTTTTAGGAGTCGAATAAAGATGGTACCAAAGGGCGCTATCCAATTTACGGTGAACTTACTAAGTCCTAATTTTGCAGAAACTACAGCCCACAAGAGGCCTAGAAGCATGCCGATGATAATTTTCCAATGAAGGGCGAGAGACTTTTTGGGCTGGGCTACTTTCTCTGGTGGATTGCTCATAATTTAGAAAGTTTTGACAAAAGTAAATTATCCGCTAGTACCAAATTAGCCATAGCTTCTACGATCGGAATGGCTCTTGGCAACACACAGGGGTCGTGTCGACCTTTAGCTTCTAAAGAAATTTCTTGCCAAGCGCTATCTATGCTTTCTTGCTTTTGCATTATGGTGGCAGTTGGTTTAAAAGCTACTTCAAAATAGATGTCCATTCCATTGCTAATTCCACCTTGAATACCGCCAGAGTGATTGGTTTTCGTATGTACTCTTCCCTCTTTTATTTCAAAGGCATCATTATGTTCTGAACCTTTAAGCTTGGTGCCTTCAAAGCCACTTCCTATCGAAAATCCTTTCACAGCAGGTATAGACAACATCGCCTTAGCCAATTGTGCTTCTAACTTATCGAAAACAGGTTCTCCTAAACCAATTGGACAATTTTCTATAACACAGCTAATAATTCCACCCAAAGAATCGCCCTTGGCTTTGCTCTCCTCTATAAGAGCTATCATAGCGGCAGCTTTTTCGGGGTCTGGACAACGAACTAGGTTGCTTTCTATGAGATCTAAATTCAATTCGGTGTACTTAGTTTCTAGATCTACATGTGCAATGGAAGAAACATAGGCTCTGGTTTTTATAGAAGTGCTTAAGCTTAAGTATTTCTTAGCTATAGCACCAGCGGCAACTCGTGCTACAGTCTCTCGTGCCGAAGCCCTTCCCCCACCACGATAATCTCGATGTCCGTACTTCTCCTGATAAGTAAAATCGGCATGACTTGGTCGAAAGGCATCTTTCAAATGCGAATAATCTTTACTTTCCTGATCGTGATTATGAATGAGCACGGCAATGGGAGTTCCCAGACTTAAGCCTTCAAATACTCCAGAAAGAATCTGCACTTCATCGGCTTCTTTTCGCTGGGTGGTAATGGTAGATTGTCCAGGTCTTCTCCTGTTCAATTCTACTTGTATATCCGCTTCGCAAAGGGTTATACCAGCCGGGCAACCATCTAGTACCATACCCACTGCTTTTCCATGACTTTCGCCAAAGCTTGTTAATTTAAAAACGCTTCCAAAACTATTGCCTGCCATATGCTCTGCAAGATAGCGAGAAAATAATAGTTTTAAAAAAATGTTAAAATCAGAATTAATTTAGTTGTACATGCAACTAAATAAAAAATTAGGCTCTACCTTCGTATGGTTTTGAAAAATAATACGAACATAAAGCCCATAGAAGAGACCCTTCTCCCTTGGATTGGTCGCACCACTCGCTTATATTCTAGACGGATACAAGATAGTTTCAAAGAAAACGATTTGGACTTTTCAAGAGAACAAATCATCCTTTTAAAGCATTTAACCGAGCAAGATGGTTTAGTTCAAAACGACTTGGCTTGCGCAAGTAATAGAGATAAAACCTCTTTAACTCGCTTGGTAAGCAAAATGGAAGCCAAAGGTTTAGTAACTAGAATGCAATGCGCAGAAGACAATAGATGTAATAAAATCTACATTACCCCAAAAGGAAGAGAAAAATTTGAAAAGGCTTTTCCCATTGTTGTTGCTACAGCAAAGCATATGCAAGAAGCTCTAAGCGAAGAAGAAATAGCAAGTACCATCAAAGTTCTAAAGAAAATTATTAACCACTTAAGTGAAAACCAAAATGAAACTAAATAACACCATTAGATCCATTATCTCCACCGTGTTTAGCATCTTGTTGCTATTTGCTTGTGTAAAACTAGCTAGTGCTATTGCGGGCGGGAAGGCGAAGCCAGAAACTGTTTATAACAAGGTGGTTCAAAATGTTTATGTAGATACGGTAAAAAACACCACTATTAATTTACAAATAAAAGCTACTGGAAATATTCAGGCTAAACGAAAAATTGAGCTCTATGCCGAGGTGCAAGGTATATTTCTTTCGGGCATGAAAGCTTTTAAAGAAGGGCAAAATTATTCGATAGGCAGCACCTTAATTCAGCTAGACCAAAGCGAATATCAAGCTTCTCTAGTAGCGGCAAGAAGTAATTTTTTCTCCTTACTAACTAGTGCAATGCCAGATCTTTTATTAGACTATCCTAATGAAGCTGGCAAATGGCAAACTTATTTAAAAGGATTTGACATTAATAAAACTGCTCCAGTTTTACCTTCTATGAACTCGGAACAAGAGAAATACTATATCAGTAATAAAGGGATAATAAACACCTATTACACCATAAAAAACATGGAGGAAAGACTAAGTAAGTACCATATTCTAGCGCCGTTTAATGGGGTACTTACAGAGGCTTTAGTAAGCGAAGGGGCTTTGGTTAGAGCTGGACAAAAATTAGGAGAATTTATTGATCCTAGTGTTTACGAATTAGAGTTAGCTATCAATGAATCGTATAAGGATTTATTAAAAATTGGCAACACGGTAAAACTGTATAATCTCGACAAAAGTAAGAGCTATACAGGTAAGGTTGTTCGAGTTAATAGTGTAATCGACGCAAGTACCCAAAGCATTCAAGCCTATATCGAGCTACTTGGCAAAGATTTGAATGAAGGCATGTATTTAGCTGCAGAATTACAAGGAAGAGAGGAAAAAGAGGTTTATGAAATTTCAAGAAAACTGCTTATCGACAACAAGGCCATTTACGCAGTTAAGGATAGTACACTAATTCTTCAAGAAGTGAATCCTATTTACTTTACCGAAGAAACAGCCATTCTTAAAGGGATACCAGATGGCACTTTAATATTAAACAAAGCAGTACCAGGCGCACACAGTGGCATGCTCGTAAAAATTGCAAATAAATAAGAAAAGAATAAGAGCGTCATGAAAAAATTCATCTCCTTTTTTATAAAATACAGCGTCCCGGTAAACGTCATCATTTTTGCCTTTTTAATCTTAGGTCTAATTGGTGCGATGTCGCTGAAATCTTCTTTCTTCCCCCTAGTAGAAACGAAAATTATTACCGTGCAAATTACCTATCCTGGAGCTTCACCTCAAGAAATTGAAGAAGGGGTGGTACTTCAAATCGAGGATAATTTGAAAGGTATACTAGGTATCGATAGAGTAACCTCAGTTTCTAAGGAAAACTCGGGTACCATTACCGTAGAAGCCTTAAAAGGTTTTGATATTGATTTGGTATTAGCAGATGTAAAGAATGCTGTTGATAGAGTAGCAAGTTACCCAACAGGAATGGAACCTTTGGTAGTTGCCAAAAAAGAAGAAACAAGAGAAACCATAAGTTTTGCTATTAGCGGCAAGGATATTGACCTCAAAACTTTAAAAGACATTTCGGAAGAAGTAGAAAATGATTTGCGAAGTATAGAGGGGATTTCTCAAGTAGAAATAAGTGGTTTCCCCTTAGAAGAAATTGAAATTGCCGTGAGCGAAAATAGCTTGCGTGCCTACCAATTAAGTTTTCAAGAGGTAGCACAAGCTGTAGCCAAAGAAAATATTCTAAGCACTGGTGGTAATATAAAAACGAGTCAGGAAGACTACTTAATACGAGCCAATAATAGATCCTACTATGCAGACGAGCTCGATTTTATTGTTATTAAAAGTGAGCTTAATGGTAATGTGGTTCGATTAAAAGATGTGGCTACCGTGCGAGATATTTTTCAAGATTCGCCTAATGCCTCTTTCTTTAATGGCGACTTAGCAGTTAATGTTAAAATAAGCAATACCAATGATGAGGATCTGCTCTCTTCGGCAGACGACATAAAAGCCTATATCGCTAAGTTTAACCAAGAAAACTCCAATGTTCAATTAAACATTCAAAACGACTCGTCGATTACCCTAAAAGATAGAACTGCACTACTAACAGAGAATGCTGTAATCGGGATGATCTTAGTGCTAATTTTACTTTCGCTTTTCTTGAACACTCGTTTAGCCTTTTGGGTAGCGATGGGAATGCCTGTGGCTTTCTTAGGGATGTTTGTTTTTGCAGGACTTTTCGGCGTTACGATTAATGTGCTTTCTTTGTTCGGAATGATTATCGTAATTGGTATTTTAGTGGATGATGGTATTGTGATTGCTGAAAATATCTACCAGCATTTCGAAGCAGGAAAAGGACCAATTCAAGCGGCAATCGATGGAACCATGGAAGTACTTCCTTCTATCATTTCTGCTATTATTACTACCGTTCTTGCTTTCTCTACTTTCCTCTTTTTGGATAGTCGAATTGGAGAATTTTTTGGAGAGGTTTCGGTAATCGTTATTCTTACCTTGGTAGTTTCTCTAATTGAAGCCATTCTCATTTTACCTGCCCACATTGCGCATTCAGCGGCTTTAGTTCGAAGCGAAGATAGAGAAGAAGCAAAGGGCTTTATAGATAAAGTTTTTGCAGCACTTCGAAAAATCAACAGTTTTGGAGATCGCTTAATGAACTTTATGCGTGACAAGCTTTATACTCCAGTTTTAGCCTTTGCCCTAAGAAATCAATTTCTATCGGTAGTGATCTTGATTAGTATGATGTTGCTCACAAGAGCTTCCATTCAAGGAAATGTAATAGGCACTACTTTTTTCCCTTCGATTGCTAGTGACCGCGTAAGCATAGATTTAAAAATGCCTGAAGGAACTAGTGCAGAAATTACCGATTCCATAATTAGTTATATCGAAGCAAAAGCTTGGATTGCCAATGATGAGTTTACAGAAAAGCAAAGTGGTCAGAAACAAGTAGTAGAAAATGTAATCAAAACTCTTGGTCCGGGTACCTCCAATGCTAGTTTGGCGGTTAATCTACTCCCTGGTGAAGAAAGAGACATGCCTTCTATAGATATAGCGAATAGGATTGAGGAGTTAACAGGCGTGGTTTACGGCATAGAAAGACTTACCTATGGCGATGGTGGAAACTTTGGAGGCTCTCCTATTGCCGTTTCTCTATTGAGTAATAATATTGAAGAGCTAAAAGCAGCTAAAGCCGAACTCAAAGAAATTTTAGCAGCAAATCCCCTGCTAAAAAATATTGCAGATAACGACCCTGCTGGGATTAAGGAAATTCGAATTGAGTTGCTGCCCAATGCCTATTTGCTTGGCTTAAACACCAATGATGTTATGGCTCAAGTACGTGCTGCCTTCTTTGGTTATCAAGCACAGCGTTTCCAAAGGGGACCAGACGAAATTAAGGTTTGGGTGCGTTATGACGAAGAAAACCGTTCATCGATAGCCAACTTAGACATGATGGAAATTGTTGGTCCAGCAGGACAAAAAATTCCTTTTGCAGAAATTGCGAATTATACCATAGAAAGAGGAGATGTAGCCATTAACCACTTAAATGGAAAAAGAGAAATTCAAGTCAGTTCCGATTTAAAGAATAGAGAGGTGAGTGCTACCGATATCTTGGCAGACATTCAAGCAAATATTGTTCCTGCCCTGTTACAAAAATACCCAAGTGTAAGTGCGCTTTACGAAGGACAAAATAGAGAAGCTGGGAAATTTCAGAAGTCGGCGGCTAAAGTGCTTCCTGTTATTTTACTTCTCATTTATGTTACCATAGCTTTCACTTTTAGATCCTATACTCAACCCTTGTTGCTCTTGTTCTTGGTTCCTTTTAGTTTAATTGGAGTAGCCTGGGGACATTATTTCCATGGTATAAAAATCAACATTCTTTCTTTCTTAGGAATTATCGCTCTTGTTGGAATTATGGTGAACGATGGCTTGGTTTTGATTAGTAAATTCAACACCAACTTAAAAGAGGGTTTAAAATTTGAAGAGGCGCTTTTAGAAGCTGGCAAATCGAGATTTAGAGCTATATTCTTAACCTCCATTACTACCATTGCTGGTTTAGGACCTTTAATTTTTGAGAAGAGTAGACAGGCACAATTCTTAATTCCTATGGCCGTTTCTATTGCCTATGGTATTGCCATTGCTACCATTCTTACTCTAATTATTTTGCCCATATTGCTGTCGATAAGTAACTATTTAAAAATGGGCTTCTATTGGCTAACAGAGAGAGATGATGTTACAAAAGAGAATGTAGAGCGAGCCATAATGGAAATTGAATCGGAAAACGAAGACTTACACTAAACTTGGATCTAAAGAAGATGAAAAATAAGATTTTAATATACCTAAGTTTCCTTTTTGGAATTAGTCATTCTACAAGTTTTGCCCAAGAACAATTAGACGCAGCTAGCGCCGTTCAACAAGCTCTAGAGAACAACTTTGGCGTTCTAATTAGTGCTAATAATGTAGAGATTGCGAATAATAACAAAAGCATTCTCAACTCGCGCTTCCTACCCAGTTTAAGTGCTAATGCTGGAGCAAATTACAATCTAAACAACATCATTGCCAACCGTCAAGATGGAACAAGCACTAGTCTAAACGGAGCAAATTCGAGTGCTTACAATGCCTCTTTAAATCTTAGCTATACGCTTTTTGATGGCTTGGGGAGATGGTATAACTACAAACAATTGAAAGAACAATACGCTTTAAGCGAATTGCAAGCAAGAGCTACTATAGAAAATGCGGTTGTGCAAACCCTAGCGGCTTATTACGATGTTGCGGTTCAAAGTTTAAATTCGAAGATCTATAAGGAAGCTTTACTTCTTTCTGCTAATAGATTAGAAAGAACGAGAACAGCCTTTAATTTCGGACAAGGGAATATGCTAGCTGTACTAAATGCCGAAGTCGATTTAAGCAACGATAGCATCAGTTATGCCAATGCCAATCTTGCTGTGGCTAACGCAAAAAGAAACCTAAATGCTATTATGGTTCAAGACATAAACAGCGATTTTACCATAGATACGAATTTAGTATTTATGCAAGAAATGGATAAGAATAAGCTTTATAACAGCATGTTGGCCAATAATGCTAGTCTTTTGCAAGCACAAAAAAACATGGAAATAGCTAGTTATAATGTAAATGTACAAAAAGCCAGATACCTACCAAGTATAACGGGTACTGCCCAATATGGCTGGAACAGAAGTAATAACAACGCCGCCTCTTTCTTGGCTTCTTCGGTAAGCTATGGCTTAAGTGCTGGTGCTACAGCTAGTTGGAATCTATTTGATGGTGGAGCAACAAGTACTGCAGTTCAAAATACAAAACTGAATCAGCTAAATTTAAATTTAGAGTTAGAGCAAACCAAGAATAATCTTAATAGAGATTTTGAAAATGCTTGGGCAGATTACCAGAACAAAGTCTTCACCTATAAAAATCTGGAGAATAATTTACAAAGCACTATCGATAACTTTTCGAGAAGCAACGAGAAATTTAAATTGGGGCAGATTAACTCTGTAGAATACAGACAAGCCCAACAAAATTTATTACTTGCGGCAACGCAACTTACACAAAGTAAATACAGCACTAAGTTAGCCGAAATACAACTATTACAGCTAGCTGGTTTGCTACTAGATACGGGGTTTTAAGTGGAACCCGATTAGAAAGTATTTTCTGGTCGGGTTTTTTAATTTCTACCGAGGATTCATAAAGAAATCACTTAATTTAAGCTATATATTAGAATACTTTATGTATTTACATGAGAATCTACTCCATTCTAACATCTCCATTCTACAGACTACTTAAAAGCATTTACTCCAGTAACATCCATACCTGTAATTAAGAGGTGAATATCGTGGGTGCCTTCATAAGTAATTACACTTTCTAAATTCATAGAATGACGCATAATACTATAATCGCCACTAATTCCCATACCCCCTAACATTTGTCTAGCCTCGCGTGCAATACCTATAGCCACCTCACAAGAGTTTCTTTTTGCCATAGAGATTTGAGCAGGTGTAGCTCTTTCGTCATTTTTCAACATACCTAAACGCCATACCAATAATTGGCCTTTAGTGATTTCTGTAATCATCTCTGCCAATTTCTTTTGTTGCAATTGAAAACCAGCCAATGGCTTGCCAAATTGATGACGCTCTAAACTATACTTTAATGCCGTGTCGTAGCAGTCCATTGCCGCACCTAAAGCCCCCCAAGCAATACCATAACGAGCGCTACTTAGGCAAGAGAGCGGACCTTTTAAGCCTTCAATTTCTGGGAAAAGATTTTCCTTTGGAACTTTCACATTATCAAAAACCAATTCGCCAGTAATAGATGCGCGCAAACTCCATTTATTCTTAATTTCTGGAGCGCTGAAGCCTTCCATACCTTTTTCTACAATCATTCCACGTATCTTGCCTTCTTCGTTTTTCGCCCAAACCACAGCAATATCCGCTAAAGGAGAATTCGAAATCCACATCTTAGCGCCATTCAATAAATAGTGGTCGCCTTTATCCACAAAGCTTGTTTCCATACTAGAGGGATCACTTCCGTGGTTAGGTTCTGTTAAGCCGAAGCAACCAAACAAATCGCCACTGGCTAAGCCAGGCAAGTACTTTCTTTTTTGTGCTTCGCTACCATATTTATAAATCGGGTACATCACTAAACTACCTTGCACGGATGCCGTGCTACGTATACCCGAATCGCATCGTTCCAATTCTTGCATGATTATGCCGTAAGCAATATCATCCATTCCACCACCACCGTACTCGGCAGGGATACTTGGACCAAAAGCTCCAATTTGTCCCAATTCTTTCACCACCCATTTAGGAAATTCAGCCTTTTGAGCATAGTCGTTAATAACTGGACTTAACTTTTGTTTTACCCAGGTACGAATTGAATCGCGAATGATTTTATGTTCTTCAGTTAGCAATTCATCCAATAAATAATAATCGGGGTGTGTGTAAGTATCTTGATGCATCTTGTTGGTTTTGGTGATTCTTAGGCAAAAATAACATAATTTTACCTTGCTAAAAAGAAATATTTAGAATGATTAAAATTGGTTTAAGTAATATAGAAACACACGGACACCACGGTGTGTTTAAAGAAGAACAAGAAAAAGGGAATTTATTTTTTACCGACGTAGATATATGGTTTAAAAGCAAGAAATCGGTAAATACCGACAATTTAGAAGATACCTTTGATTATCAAATTTTGCACGATGTGGTGAAATCTGAAATGGAAAAACCCTCAAAGTTGTTAGAACACTTAGCTGGTAGAATAATACACACCTTGTCGAAAACCGACAAGCGAATAAAGAAAGTAAGAGTGAAAATTGCCAAGCTAAATCCACCTATAGATGGCAAGGCCGAAAAATCCATAATTGAATTAAAGGAAAGCGTTAATTAGATGTTTAATTAGATTTCTAGAGTTTTAGATTTGTAGACTTTCAGACTGTTGGGCTTACTCTAAAAATCTAAAAGTCTACAAATCTATAAATCTAACTAAACGTGTCGAAGTGCCTCAAACAAGGCCAATTCAGCAGCACTAAAATTCCCATCAACTTTAAAAACCTCTTTCACTAATTTAAGGAGGGCATCGCCACTTTGTCCTTTCATGTGTTTTTCTTTCATAGTACTTATAAATTGAGCGCTATCGTAATCGTTGTGCTCTTGAAAAACTTTGAGCATTTTATTATAAGCTTCTTCGCCAGCTATACGTTCAATGTATAAGTCCTCTTTGGGGCTTATTTCAAAATCGGCATTTGCTGCATAGATAAGCATGTAGGCAAGAAATTCTTTTAAGCTATAGTCGGTACTTGGCATAGATTTCACTTTATCTTATAAATTTAAGGAAAAAGATAGGGAACTGCTAGTTGTGTAAGAGATATTTAAAAAATAAGTTAAAAACTAAGTGGAAATCAAAAACTTTTCTACCTTTGCGTTCCTCTTATAAGGTCGGATGGCCGAGAGGCTAGGCTCAGCTCTGCAAAAGCTGCTACACCGGTTCGAATCCGGTTCCGACCTCAACAAAAACCCGCTTCAGCGGGTTTTTTGTTTTTAGCCCTCAGTATTTGGATTAGAAAGCGTCATATCGCAACTATTTGACTTCATTAAGGCAGTTAAGTGCGAGTTCGCATGACCTGACATTCAATAGCTTCTGTTCCAATACAAACCAGTACTGAGTATATCTTGTTACTTTACCCTTAAGTATTAAAGACTGATTTTAAGAGGTCGGGAGGTAGCTCCCTACCGCACGGAAATTTCTCCGCTAGAAGTATAGATTTACAATTTTGATGAAAGTACTTAGATTTCTTATAAACTTCTAGTTTTTGAAAATCAAACATTTCTTGATAAAGAGCGAGAATGAGGGTGAGAATGAAAAAAAACAGAGTAAAATCTTCGCTATCGCTCTGAATTTACTCTGTTTTTGTACCCCGGGCGGGACTTGAACCCGCACGATATTGCTATCACAGGATTTTAAGTCCTGCGTGTCTACCAATTCCACCACCAGGGTAGGTAGTAAAAAGAAAGAAGATTATTAATAATCTTCTTTCTTTGAGCGGGAGACGAGATTCGAACTCGCGACCCCAACCTTGGCAAGGTTGTGCTCTACCAGCTGAGCTACTCTCGCTTATTTGTACTGAACTATTTTTAAACTCAATCCCCCAACCTTGATTTCCAAGTTTCGGGATGCTCTACTCCCGAAACTTCGGGAAGCTACTCTCGCTTATTTTTTGTTCTTAGAACTTTACCACCTTTTTCAAAATGGAATGCAAATATAAGTATAAATTTAGAATAAAAAATACTTGTAGCATAAAAAATTATTTAGCCCCTAAAACACCGAGTAATCCTCTAGCAATTTCCTTGAAAACTGTTCTACCTATTTGTCGCACCAAGGTATTCTTACTTATTTTCTCCATGGTTCCTAGCTCCTTCTTTGTTCTTGTACTTGGCTTCTTTGCCTTCTCTTGTTCTTCTTTTAACTTGGCTTGCTGCTCTGCTTCTTGCGCTTTTTCAATCTTAGCATTAAGTATTTCATAGGCACTCTTGTTATCGATCACCTCATTATACTTATTAACTAAAGGCGAGCTTTTAACAATTTGGTCTATCTCGGAATCACTTAATATATCCATTCTAGTTTGAGGCGCACGCATCAAGGTGGCTGCCAAAGGACAAGGAATCCCTTTTTCATTCAAAGCACTTACCAATGCTTCTCCTGTCCCCAAAGAGGTTAGTACCTCATCTGTTTTATAATATGCAGAAATCGGATAATTCTCGGCCGTTTGCTTAATCTCCTTCCTATCCTTTGCTGTAAAAGCCCTAAGGGCATGTTGTACTTTTAGTCCCAGCTGACTTAAAACAGCATCTGGAACATCGGTTGGATTTTGCGTTACAAAATAAATACCAACCCCTTTCGACCTAATTAACTTGATAATTGCCTCTATTTGCTCTAATAAAGCCTTAGAGGCATTGCTAAATACTAAGTGAGCCTCATCTATGAAAATGCACAACTTCGGCTTATCAACATCACCAGCCTCCGGAAAAGTACTGTAAACTTCCGCCAATAAACTCAACATAAAGGTAGAAAACAACTTAGGTCTGTCTTGTATATCTGTTAAACGAATAATATTCACTACCCCATTGCCATCTGTATCCTTACGCAATAAATCTCTTACGTCGAAGCTAAGCTCTCCAAAAAACATTTCTGCTCCTTGTTGCTCTAACTCTATAATTTTCCTAACTATGGTGTTTACCGAGGTACTAGAAAGTGCACCATAATTCTCAGTAAACTCTTCTTTACCCTCATCTATGGCAAATTGTAATACCGTCTTTAAATCCTTTAAATCTAATAGAGGCATCTTTTTATCATCGCAATACTTAAAAGTAACCGCTATAATTCCTGCTTGCGTATCGTTTAGGTCCAAAATCTTAGAAATCAAAACCGGACCAAACTCCGATACCGTAGCTCTTAATTTCACCCCTCTTTCGCTAGACAAGCTTAAGAGTTCTACAGGAGCTGCCTTTGCTTCGTAAGGAATACCTATTAAACCATGGCGCCATTCAATGTGCTTATTATTTTCCCCTTCCCTTGCTAAGCCACTTAAATCTCCTTTCAAATCCATAACCAAAGAAGGTATGCCATTGGCACTTAATTGCTCCGCCAAAACCTGCAAGGTTTTTGTTTTTCCTGTTCCCGTTGCACCTGCTATCAAGCCATGTCGAGTTAAACTCTTTAAGGGCACTTTAACCAAAGCATTTGGAATAGCTTCTTTCTCAAAAATAGCAGTTCCTAAAACCAAGCTCTCCCCTTTAAAGGTGTATCCCAAGTCTAGTTCTTCTAAAAATTTCTCTTTACTCATTCCTCCTGTATTAATACAAATTTAAACAAAAAAAGGGCATCTCGAAATTTCGATTTACCCTTGTTTATAATTCTAAAGCAGTAGCTGCTATTTTCCAAATAAACCACCCAAGGTCTTACCGATTAAACCACCTAATACGTCACTGCCACCTTTGCCTTTCGGATTAAACAAATCGTTAAGCGGTGAAGGATCGTTATCTGGTGTTTCCGCATTTTTCTTCGTAATCAAATTCATTAAAACAGGAATAATAATTGTAGTTACCGTAGTGGCAGTTTGCTTATTTAAACCTAGCTTTTGCACAAAATTAGTAACCATTCCATTCACAATATTATCTTGTAGAGAATTCGCTTGTGCATTGTTCGCTTGATTAGAAAACAAATTCATTACAGCATCCAAGTTGCCACTAAGCATTTGCTTCGACACCTCCTTTGTAGCAACAGAACCTGTAATTTTCAAAATATCGTCCATCATATTTGAAGAAACGCCAGCCTTATTTTGAAGTTCACCTCCAATTTGCTCTTTCAAGCCATTTAATATTACATCTATCATTTGATTTTTTTTAAGTTGATAAAATTTAGCTTTAATTTACAAAAATACTGCCAAAAAATACATCAATCCTCTGGTATAAATTCTAATTCATTAAAAATATGAAGCGTATCCATACCTAGCGTCTTCTGCCAAGAAATGGCACTCATTTTCTTCTGCTTCTCGTAATAAATTTCTTTTTCATAGCTAAACAAAAAATTATGATCTGCGATAGAGGCTTTGAGTGAACCATTGCTATAAACTTGCATCCATTTCACCTTCAACTTATCATTACTACTTGTATAATTCCATATTTCAATTTGCTCCGCACTAATTGGATCCAAAATCCAAAAAGTATCTACTTGATATTCTCCTCTTAACTTAGCCTGGTTGATATTTACCTGATCAAAAATTTGCTCAAACTGGTCTAAACTTTCTTCGTTCAAGCTAATTTTATCTTTTTTCTCTACTTCTCCATTTAAGGCCAAACTAGCACTGGCATAGTGAACTTGCTTTTTTATAGCTTCTATCTCGCCCTGCATATAAGCAGCACTATCGAAATAAATGTCTAGCTTAACTTGTTCTTCTGGCGAACAAGCACTTAGCAAAGTCAAAATAGCAACAACTAGCCAAAAATAAACCGACCACCTACAATAGTACATTGCCTGTCATTTGAGGAGGTAAAGAAATACGCATCAATTTTAAAATGGTAGGTGCAATATCTCCCAGTTTACCATCTTTAAGTTGGGTATACCTATCAGAATTGCTAAGATAAAATAAGGGCACCAAGTTGGTACTGTGTGCCGTATTAGGACTACCATCTTCATTAATCATTACATCCGCATTGCCATGGTCGGCTGTTAGAAGAATATCATAATCCCATTTTAACAAAAAAGTGCTTAGTTCCTCTACACAAGAATCTACAGTTTCGGCAGCCTTCATGGCCGCAGCAAAATCGCCTGTGTGTCCAACCATGTCGGTATTAGCAAAATTCAAACAAACAAAATCTGGCTGGTGTTGCTCAACATAATCCATCGCTCTATTCATCACCCCTACAGCACTCATTTCTGGTTGCAAATCGTAGGTTGCCACCTTCGGCGAAGGTATCATAATACGATCTTCTCCGATAAAAGCCACTTCACGACCACCAGAAAAGAAAAAACTTACATGAGGATATTTCTCCGTTTCTGCTATTCTTAATTGCGATCGACCCTCTAACGCTAAAACTTCGCCCAAAGTATTTTTCAAATTATCCTTTTCAAAAATCACTGCAACACCTTCAAACTTCTCGTCATACTTGGTCATGGTAGTATAGCCAAGATTCAATTTGTGCATATTAAATTCATGCATATCGCTCTGACTAAGTACTTCAGTAATTTCTCGGCATCTATCGGTTCGAAAATTAAAACAAAGCACTTCATCGCCATCTTTAATTTGTCCAATAGCCTTATTATTTTCATCGCAAAGCACTATTGGCTCTATAAACTCATCACTGATGTTTTTATCATAAGAACTTTGAATAGCCTCTAAGACCTTCCTCGTTGGCACACCCACACCATTAACTAAAAGTTCGTAAGCCTTCTTCACTCGTTCCCAGCGCTTATCTCTATCCATAGCGTAATAACGGCCAACTACACTAGCAATTTTTATTTTGGTACCTGCAATTGCAGCCAGTAAGTTTTCTATAAAAGAGTAAGCTGATTTTGGGTCACAATCTCTTCCATCGGTAAAGCAATGAATGAAAACTTTTTCCAAGCCAAATCTGTCGGCATATCGACAAAGGGCTATTAAATGATTTATGTGCGAGTGAACGCCACCATCCGAAACTAAACCCATTAAATGCAAGGCAGAGCCCTTCTCTTTAGCTCTTTGAAAAGCAGCTATAAGAACTTCGTTTTTTTCCAAGTCGCCGCTGCTAATTGCCTGATTAATTCTTTGCAATTCTTGATAAACCACCCTGCCCGCACCAAGATTCATATGCCCCACCTCACTATTCCCCATTTGTCCTTCAGGCAAACCCACCGCTTCTCCAAAAGTAGTTAACATAGAATAAGGTCGAGTGCTATACAAAGAATCTACAAACGGCGTCTTAGCTTGCGCTATGGCACTTCGTTTCGGGTCGATTTCTTTTCCCCAACCATCCATTATTATCAGGGCAGTTTTTTTTGATTTGGAATTCTGATTCAACTTGTCGTAATTTGTACCAAAATTAAGCTATTTAAATGCTTTTTAAGAACTTTTTGGCATAATTTTGGATAGTTTGTTCCTATAAAATCTATAAGCAATGAAAGCTTTGAATAAAATAAAATTTTTTCTTTTTGCATTTATCTTCCTCTTCGTGAGTGGCTTAAATGCACAAGACTTCTCTAAAATTGGTAGTGCCTTACAAAGTGGCAATACTAGCGAATTGGGCAAATACTTTGATGGTAATGTTGAACTAACCATCTTAAACACCGAAGCGGTGTACAGTAAAAGTCAGGCTGAGATGGTTATCAAAAACTTCTTTAGCAGCAATAGTCCTAAATCGTATAAGGTAGTTCACAATGGAGATTCGGGTAGCGGTGCGAAATACCAAATCGGAGAATTAACTACTTCAGGTGGTGTGTACAGGACCTACGTTTATGCTAAAGAGAAAATGGGCAGCATGCTCATTCAGGAAATTAGAATTGAAAAAAATTAAGCTTTCCGCTTACAATTTGTAAATTAGTCCCGAATTATCGGGACTTTTTTTATTATGACTGTAGAAGATTTCATTAGACAAGCACTAGCAGAGGACCTTCAAGATCCTTTAAATCATATTCCATTTGGTGATCATAGCTCTCTATCTACTATAGACCCTAAAGCACAGAGAAAAGCTAGGGCCTTAGTTAAAGAGGATGGTGTGATAGCAGGCATAGAACTGGCTAAACAAATTTTCTCTCAAGTAGATAAAAATTTAAAGTTTGTAGAAACTAAGTTTAAGGATGGAGATGAGGTTCATGTAGGAGATGAAATTTTTTATGTAGAAGGAAGTGCTCAAAGCATACTAACCGCAGAACGCTTAGCACTCAATTTTATGCAAAGAATGAGTGGCATAGCCAGTTTAACTAGGAAGTATGTTCAAGCCGTTGAAGGTACTGGAGTTGTAATTTTAGATACGCGAAAAACTACCCCTAATCTGCGTTATTTCGAGAAATGGGCAGTTAAGATTGGTGGTGCTAGTAACCATCGTTTCGGACTTTACGACATGATTATGATAAAAGATAATCATGTAGATTACGCTGGAGGAATTGCAAAAGCAATTGAGCTCGCAAATAATTACTTAAGAGAAAATTCTTTTTCGGTGCCTATAGAAATAGAAACCCGAAGCATAGATGAGCTCAAGCAGGTGCTAGAGCACGGAGGAGTGCAAAGAATAATGCTCGATAATTTTAGCGTAGAGCAAGTTAGAGAGGCCCTTAAGCTTATCGATAAAAGGTACGAAACCGAAGTATCGGGAGGAATCCATTTAGAAAGTATACGAGCCTATGCTGAAGAAAAACCAGATTATATTTCGGTAGGTGCTTTAACCCATTCGTACACTAGTTTAGACATTAGTCTAAAAGCTATTTAAGCAGCAATAACTTGAAAAAACAAATTCTATTTATAGTCAATCCCATTGCGGGAGATATAAAAAAGGCCAATCTTCCAAATCTAATTCGGGAGCATTTAGACCACAAGAAATATAGCTATGAAATTGCCTACACCAAACAAGCTGGTAATGCAACTCACCTTGCCAAAGAGGCAGTGAATAACAAGGTGGATATTGTAGTGGCAGTTGGCGGAGACGGATCCATTAATGAAATAGCTAGAGCTATTGTTAACACAGACCTATGCTTAGCTATAATTCCCTTGGGATCAGGAAATGGTTTGGCGTATCACTTAGATTTACCCATTAAAAACATAAAGAAAGCTTTAGAAATTATCAATACTGGCAAGCCTATTCATATTGACACCTTAAAGACAAACAAAGGGGATGTAGTTAGTTTTGCAGGAATAGGCTTAGAAGCTCTTGCAGCTAGAACCTACCGACATTTAGGCTTACGTGGTTTCTTGGCTTATACCATAGCAACCGTCAAAAGCATTTTTTTTCAATACACACCCCAAGTTTATCAATACAATGTAGACGGACAAGCCCACGCTAAAGAAATATATCTATTTACTATTTACAATGCTCGTTATTTAGGCTACAAGGTAGGTAAAGTAGAACAAGCTTCTTTAGCAGATGGTTATATGGACCTAATTGTAATTCAAAGCTTTCCTATGTGGAAGGTTTTATGGATAGCCATTCTCGAATTGATAGGTAAAATGTATTTGGCTAAAGAATGCACCATCTATCGTGCTAAATCGTTGAAGATTGTACTCGATAAAAAATCGGCAATTCAACTCGATGGCGATTCAAACATTACTAGCAGTGATTTTGAGATTGAAGTAAATCCATTATCTTTAAAAGTATTAGTTTCTCCAAATTTAAATAATTACTAATGGCAAAGAAAATGCGTTTAGAAGACCTTCAAGGATTGGTTTATTCTACCGATCCAGATGCACTTCCTCAAGAAGAAATCGAAGAAATTCCAGCACTAGAAAATAAACAGCAAAAGCTATATGTAAGTGTAGATAAGAAGCAACGAGGAGGTAAAAAAGTTACTTTGGTGGAAGGTTTTCTTGGACATGACGACGATTTAAAAGAATTAGCTAAAACTCTTAAAAGACTTTGCGGAGCAGGCGGAGCAGCAAAAGATGGAGAAGTGGTAGTTCAAGGCGACTTTCGAGATAAAATCTTTGATTTTCTCCTCAAGGAGGGTTATCAAGTAAAAAAGAAGGGGGGTTAGAGAAGTAAGGAGTACTAAGTACAAAGAAATCTCACATCTCAATTCTCATATCTCATATCTCACATCTCACATCTCACATCTCACTTCTCACATCTCAATTTTTAATTCTATATTAAGGGCCTCACCCCAACCCTCTCCTCGGAGAGGGAGCCGATATTGTTAGGTATTTCGGCTCTGATTAAATTTTGACTAATACTTTGTTCCCTTCTCTAGCGGGGAAGGGCTAGGGATGGGGCTTTCTCAATTCTCACTTCTCACATCTCAATTCTCATATCTCATATCTCAATTCTCACATCTAACATCTCAATTTTCACTCCTCTGCCCAAACGCTCAAACCC
This sequence comes from Chitinophagales bacterium, assembly GCA_020635975.1. Classification (GTDB taxonomy): domain Bacteria; phylum Bacteroidota; class Bacteroidia; order Chitinophagales; family UBA8649; genus JAFMKE01. The sequence continues at coordinate 466,234 of JACJYT010000002.1, read as the reverse complement.
TCTGTGCAATTGGTGCAAATATCGATGCTCTTTCTATTAGTGAGCAACTGGCTTCTAAACCGAATATAAGCCTCATTCCTCCAAATTTCCTTAAACGACTTATCCTTCAAATTGCCCATGGCGTATTTGGCATCTTTATCAAAACAACAAGGAACAATATTGGCATCCCAGGTTAGCACGCAGCTGTGCCAGAGCTTCCAACATTTGTTTTCTAATTTATTCTTAATGCTGTAGGTCCCATCCAAATTTTGTTTGTAGCGCGAATATTGCTCTTGGCTTGGAATCAATTCACTTCCACCTTGGTAATCGTATATTTGAGCTGTTTTTAGCTTCACTTCATCCACTTCTAATTCCTTGCCCAAGGCTAATATTTCGGGGATCTGGTGTTCATTCGGTTTTACCACTAAGAATTGAATTATTATATGTGGAGTTTTACTTTTTAGTCGCTTCTTGGCTGCAACTAAGTTCTTTGTACCTTCTATTACCTTCGATAATTTACCGCCAATTCTATAGCTTTCGTAGCTTTCTTGAGTAGTGCCGTCTATCGAAATTAAGATTCGATCTAAACCACTTAAAACGGTTTCCTCTGCCTTGCGTGGACTTAAAAAATGGGCATTAGTTGAAGTAACCGTATAGATATTTTTGGCGCTTGCCGCTTTTACCAATTCTAAAAATTTAGGATGTAAATAGGGCTCTCCCTGAAAGTAAAAATACAAGTAAATCAAATGCTTATAATTCTCTTCCAAAAACTTATGATAGAAATCTATTTCCAAATTGCCCGTATCTCTAGTGAAGGATTTAAGTCCACTAGGACATTCCGGACAGCCCAAATTACATTGGGTGGTTGGTTCTATAGAAATATTAAAAGGCAAACCCCATTGCAAGGGCTTCTTTAAAATCGAACTCAAATAAAATGAACTTATTACTTGAAACGCATTCCAAGACTTCCTAAGATTAAGCTTTCCTAAAAAAACAAGAATATCTGTCCAATTCATTACAAGTGCAAAGAAAAGACATTTTAACTAAAGCAAGGAAAAGGAAATATCCTTTAACCCAATTGTTTAATGATACCATCTGCCAAACCAATCTTCGGCACATAGATATGATTGGCTTTTGTCCAACGCATTACCGTAGTATAAATTTCCATTGCAGGGATGATAACATCCGCCCTATCTGGATTTAAATCCAACTGTATGATTCTTTCCTCGTAGGTATAGAGCTTTAAATTCTTATAAAAGGTTTTTAAATAATCATAGCTTAAAGGCTTGCTTGGATCTTTTCTTGATATCTTAAACACCTTGTTAATATTTCCTCCTGACCCAATTAAATCCACTGCGTTGCCATCTACCACTTCCTCTAACCAAGTATGCATCTCCTCCCACATGGGGGTGCTTACCATATCATTAAGAATTCGAATCGTACCAATTCTAAAAGATTTCGAATCCACCATTCTACCTTGATTAAAGTAGGTGATTTCTGTACTACCTCCTCCTACATCTACATATAAATAAGCCTTCTTATCATCGATTAATTTTTCGATATGATTTGCATAAATTATTTCCGCTTCTTCTTTGCCATCTATAATTTCGATATCTAGACCTGTTGCTTCTTTGATTTTTTGAATGATTTCAATCCCATTTTGTGCCTCGCGCATCGCACTTGTTGCGCAACCTCTATAAGCTACTATTTCGTGAGCGGCCATTAGATTCTTGTAGGCACTCATAGCCTCCAATAAACGATTTTCTGTATGTACAGAAATTAGCTTCTCCTTAAAGGCTTCGGTTCCTAAACGAATGGGTACACGAACGATATCTACCTTTTTAAAATGCTTAATACCTTGGTATTCTATAACGTTATTGATAAGTAAACGCATAGCGTTGGAACCTATATCAATTGCAGCAATTTTCTTAATTTTCATCCGTACTATATTTATCCTTCAAATATTCATAAAAACTTATCTGGGATCGATTCGGCTCTCCAGCTAAGCCTTTGAAGGAATTTTTATAAGAACCATCTATTATCCTTGACTTCACATTATCTTTCCATTGATTTTCCATAAAGAAAGACAATTCCTTTTGCAAGTTTTTACTAAAGATAGGAAAACTCACTTCTACTCGAAAATCTAAATTTCTTTGCATCCAATCGGAAGAGGAAAGATAAAATTTCTTTTTACCATCATTATTGAAAATAAACACTCTACTATGCTCCAAGTATTTATCTAAAATACTTATAATTTCTATATTCCCTTTTAAGTGCTCTAATTCTGGGATTAAGGCACATACCCCACGAATAATAAGACGGATTTTAACTCCTTTTTCAGCTGCTTGATATAAATGATCTATCATTTCTGGATCGACCAAGCTGTTCATCTTGGCAAAAATAGAAGCTGGTTTTCCTAATTTGGCAAAGGCCACTTCTTGTTCAATCAATTCATAAAACCGACTACGACTTTGATTAGGAGCAACGATTAGATGCTTGAAGTTATAGACCTTGTAATTATTCTGAAAGAACTGAAAGACCTTATTCGCTTCATAAGTTAAGCGCTCATCCGAAGTAAACAAGGCCGTATCTGAATAAACTTTGCTTGTTTTTTCATTAAAGTTTCCTGTACTAAAATTGGCATAGCGTACTCGCTTACCCTCTTTTATTCTGGTAATTAAACACAATTTAGAATGAACTTTTAAGCCAGGCACCCCATAGATTACCGTAACTCCTTCCTCTTGCATTTTTTTTGCCCAATAAATATTTGATTCTTCGTCAAAGCGCGCTTGCAACTCTACTACGGCAACTACTTTCTTTCCGTTTTTCGCTGCATTAATCAAAGAGTTGGCAACCATACTATTGTGAGCCACCCTATACAAAGTCATTTTGATAGTGGTAACCTGCGGATCAATAGCTGCCTCTCGAATAAAGTCGATTAGGTAAGAGAAACTTTGATAAGGATAATGCAAAAGCACATCTTCTTTGTCCAGGAGTTCAAAAAGAGTTCTGGCTTTTTCAAACTTAGGAAAAGTAAGAGCGGGCACTGCAGGATAAACTAATTTCTTCAAGCCAAAATCTGGAAAGCCCATAAAGTCCCTAAAATTGTGGTAACGCCCCCCTGCTATCTTATTTTCATTATCCTGCATTTGGAGCTTATGAATTAAAAAGCTCAGTAAATTTTCATCGATATGTTGATCGTATACAAAGCGCACTGGAGCGCCCTTCTTTCTTGCCTCAACACTTTGTTCTATTTTTTCAATAAGGCTTTTTGAAATATCTATATCCAAATCCAATTCTGCATCTCTTGTCAATTTAATACAAAAGGCATCCAAAGAAAGTACATCAAACTGTTGGAAAATAGTATGTAAATTATAGCGAATAACATCATCTGCTATCATTAAAAAGCGTTTTTCGCCTTCACTGGGCAACTCTACAAACCTATTGGTAGTTGAAGGAATTTCTATTAATGCATAGAGGGCATCCTCCTGGTTTTGTATGTTTATTTTTACGGCTAAATAAATAGCTTGTTCTTTCAATCGAGGGAAATCTTGAATGTAATTGAGCATGATTGGAACTAGCTTCGGGCGCAGTTCTAGCTTGAAATACTTCGTGGCAAACTTCACTTGTTCTGGATTCATTTGCTTTTCATCGAGGATATAAATGTGCTCTTTTTCTAACTCCTTTAGAATACTCTGGTAAATTTCGGCAAATCGCTTATTCTGTTTTTTAACCAAAAGGGCTATCTCTTTTAGGAGTTGTTTTGGTTTAAAATTTAGCGCAGTAGTTGCAGACTTTCCAACCCCAACCATCCTTCTAATGGTAGCTACTCTAACCTTAAAGAATTCATCCATATTGTTAGAGTAAATTCCTAAAAATCGCAAGCGTTCTACTAAAGGCACTTGCTTATCTGAGGCCTCTTGCAATACCCTATTGTTAAAACTCAACCAGCTTATTTCTCTATTAATATATTTCTTTTCCATTCTACCTTAAGATCTTATCAAAAGCTAAATCATAAGCCTCTATACCTTGTTCCCAATTATATTTCATAACCCATTTTTGAATGTCCTGCTTACGCAACACACTTACATCAAATATGAGTCTTTGCAATCTATTTACCAAATCCTCCATGTTATTATATAAAAAAGTTTCGTTATAGGCGGCGGGAAGATGTTCGGGGTAAGCTAAACGATGAGGAAGCAAAGGAAAAACATTACATGCCATAGCTTCCACTACGCTTGCTCCAAAGAAATCTTGAATAGAACAAACGGGGAGAATATCTGCTTGCCACAACAGCTCAGCATATTCTTGTCGAGAATTTACAAAGCCCCAATGTAAAATTTTATCTGCAAGCTTTAGCTTGGCTTCTGTAAATATTTGGGGAGAATATTTTCTCTCTTCACCTAATACAATTAACTTAAAATCTACTCCTCTATTCTGAAGTTCGAACAAAGCCTGAAAAAAAGCTTCCGGGTTCTTATCATATTCCCAACGATGATTCCAAAGGAGAACCGCTCTGTGATGAAAAATCCTTTGCTCAGGTTTAGCTTGAATTAGTTCGTTTAAATCCAAATTTAAATATAAAACTTCCGACTTCTTTTTGAGTTCATCTTCTATCCACAATTCTTGAAAATCAGGAAAAACCTTTAAAAAATTTGGCACTTCATTTAAAAAGGAATTCAAGTGGTAAGCAGAATTGAAAAATAATTTATCCGCACTCAAAGCAGAACTTACATTTATAAATGCATAATGCATATCTCTTTTCAACTTGGTGTCCTCATCGTTTGGCGACCAAGGATAAGTCAGTTGGTTTTCATGAAAGTAAATAGCTGTTTTAATGCTAGCACTTTTCGATCTGGTAAGGGAAAGAAAGAGGTTCAAATCGAGCATATCACTCGCAAGTATTAAGTCGGCCTCTAAATTTTGCTCTAAAAATTTTTTAGCTAGACTAATAGCCCCTCCGTGCATTCGCCATTTCCAATGCTTATCGGGAAGAGATAAAATTATAATTTCATGCTTACTATAAGCTTGAAGCGCCCTAGCCCATTGCTCATGAGATCCGCCATAAAAACTTTCTAATAAGACGATTTTCATAAGAATATACTAGTTAAGATTACAGTTCTAAACTTAGCCAGATTATAGAGCTACATAAATCGAACGTAAATATCGCCGTAAGAAAAAGACTCAAATTCTTTCGTTTGAATATAGCTAAGCATTTCTTCTCCCGACTTCCACTTATCTAAAACTAGATCCATAGATTCGCCATAAGAGAAATTACATTCAATTGCCCCTTGTTGCATAAGCAAGTTCAAACATTGGATAGCATTCGCTAAATTTTCTGGTACCACAAACTCATAGCTCAAGGCTTTCAAGGGTCTCGACAAGCCTTTAAGCACTTCTTGTTCAAAGCCCTCTACATCAATTTTGCAGAAATCTGGAACTCCAAAACGATCAATCAAAGCATCCAAAGTTGTCATTTCCAATTCTCCAGCGGGCGTCCAATTGGCTCCTTTGAATCGATCATCTTTTACCGAGTCGATATAATCTTTATTAAAAGAAGAAATCAAACTAGTATCACTTTTATAGAGAAGCTTTTTCCCTTCTTTCTCATCCAAGCCTTTTTTTATTAAATCGATTTTGTTTCCAAACTTGGCTTCTAATTTCTGAATACACTCCATTTGTGGTTCGACTGCTACCACTTTAGCTCCAAGTTTGAGAAAGATATCGGTTCTATTTCCTTCGTTGGCCCCTACGTCGAAAACCAAGCTTCCTGGCTTAATAAAAGCCTCATACATTTTCATTCGGTCCTTTTCTTTGAAAATGGTAATCAGTTTGTTCTCAACCGTTATAGCAAAGGCATATAAACCCAACTTTCGCAAAACATATCTCAATATATTCTTCATCTACTATTTTTTTGTAGCCTTCGCTTAAACTGCTCTTAATTTGGCGGTATATTCCGTTAATAACTTTTCCACTTCTTCAGCAAAAGCGGCATCTCCATCTTTTTTAAAGGAAGCAGCTATTTGTTGCAACAAATACAATTGCTCCATTACATCTCTATCTTGTGTAAAGGCCCCTGCCTTATATTGATCCAAAAGAGCCGGATTAGAGCGCTTTACTCTATCTATTTTGTCATTATAAACTAGGACAAAATAATCTAATTCTAATTTAGTTGCTTCCACGATTTTTGCAGCCAAATCTTTAGCTTTTTCTTTGTTTCCTGCTGCTAAGTAAATTCCTGGTATTTCCGAATGAAAGAAATTATATGGAACCTTCTCTACAGGGAGTGCAACTAAGCATTTATCCATAACTTCGACGGCCTTTTCCATTTCCCCCTCATTTACCAATTGCTCCCCTAAGCGAACAAAATTATTTACTAAGTTCAAGGTCATTCTTCCGATATTCTCATCTACATAGGCATTTGAATTAACATCCAATTGTCCCCATTTGAACTTATTCATGATATTATCATACATTTCATCCGCATTAACTGGGCAGGCTGTTGCTTGTCCCGTTACATTGTATCTAGGTACGATTCTATAGGTGAGCCCTTCTTGCTCAAAATACTTATCGAAGCCCATAAAAGAACTCGGACTTACCGACACCGCAAAGTATATTGGTCTTTCATTGATATTATTAGCCACAATATCTAGGGTTAATAGGTCGTACTTATATAAGCTAGTTTTTGTTAGATCCAAATTAATAGCATCCAAAGAAGTGCTATCATTGGCTTCTACTAAATTAACCGCTTGCGCTTTAGACTTATCAATAGGGAAACTTAGTTTTTTACTTGGTAAGTAATAAGCAACTTTATACATCGCTTCAAACTGAGGATCATCCTTGGCAATAAACTGCATAATTTGCTGCGCATCGTAATACTTTGCCGGATCTAATTTAGGATTTTGAACGTACTGCACCACATCTCTTTTTCCGCCACTAAGCATATCTGGAGTAAAGCTCAACTTTATTGGTTCTGCGTCGTTCATCTTGTAACGTAATTGATTGATATACCAATCTACACCAAGTAAACTTAAATTCACCACACGAATATCCGTTCTTACCCCTTCTACCTCTTGGGCATACCAAAGTGGGTAGGTATCGTTATCGCCTTGTGTGAAGATAATGGCATTTGGCTCACAAGATTCTAAATAGTTGCTTGCAAAATCGAAGGCAGTAGTTCTTCCACTTCTGTTGTGGTCATCCCAACCATCGAATCCCATTAAAAGTGGGCCAACAATGGCAAGGCTAAATGCAAGACCTAGAGAAATTTGAGCAGGAATTTTAGATTTTAAAGCTCTATACATAGCCAAAACCGACAAACCAATAAAGAAAGAATAAGCAAACAAGGAACCTGCAATTACATAATCTCTTTCTCTTGGCTCAATAGGAGGGTGATTACCATAAATGTTGAAAATCAAACCTGTAGTAAAAAAGAGAACGCCTATAGCTATTCCTTTTTTCCAATCATTCTTAAAAACAAAAACTAAACCTATTAAACCAAGAATAAATGGAATTCCATAGAATCTGTTATTTGCATAATTTGCCGCACGAACCGGCGACAGATCACTTTGACGCCATTCTGGATTGCCCCAAAGTGTACCAATAAAATCATCCACTGCATCAATACCAACTATCCATCCCCCATCAGAATTTGCATAAGTACCTTGAATATCATTTTGTCGACCACTAAAATTCCACATGAAGTAGCGCATGTACATATAGCCTAATTGATATTGAAAGAAGAAACGCAAATTATCTTTCATAGTTAGAATGTCTTTCACCTTATAACGTCTAGCACCAAAGCCACTTTGATTCTCACTGTTAAGCTGTTTTACATATTGTTCTGCAATTTGTAATTCATCGGGACCGAACTGAGTAACTATCTTTCTATTTTCTCTATCATATACCCCATAAGGTGGATTGAGCCAAGCTCTGTATGCCGCAGTTTTACTATTATCTCCTACGATACCCAATCTTGGGAAAAACATTTGTGAATCTTTGGTATAAACATAATCCTGTTTTTTACCGCCATCTACATATTTGCCCGATTTTTCATCTTTCAACCACAAAGTTCTACCTTCTTTTACCGAGGCGATATCACCACCATTAGCAACCATAGCCATCTCTGCAGTATAATCCGGACCACTCAATAAGGGTCTAGAACCGTATTGCTCTCTTTTGAGATAGGAAAGCATGGAGAAAACATCCGTAGGTTTATTCATATTAATTGGCGGATTTGCCAATGCTCTAATTGGAACCACCATATAAGACGAGTAACCAATTAGAAGTACGAAGAAACTAACCAAAGCAAGATTTAGGTAATACTTGTTGCTCTTGTGGGCAAAATAGATTAAAGCCACCATGATGGCTAAGATGAAAAATATGCCAAAGAATACACCAGAGTTGAAACCCCAACCTAGACTGTTAACAAAGAATAATTCGAATTGAGCTAAAATAGCAGGAATACCCACTATAACACCTTCCATTACAAAGATTACTAGAACAAAAGAAATACCGAAGGCAAATAGTAACCAGGGCCAAGAAAATTTAAACTTTTTGTAGAAAATGATAATCCCAATAAATGGCAAAGCCAACAAACTTAGTAGGTGAACACCAGTGGATAATCCAATCATAAAAGCAATAAGAACGAGCCAACGATCTGCTCTTTCACTTTCGTCTTCTTCCCATTTAATCGCTGCCCACACAACAAAGGTCATAAAGAAAATAGAGAGCGCATATACCTCACCTTCTACTGCTGAAAACCAAATAGAATCAGCAAATGTAGAAGCCAAGGCACCAACCAAGCCAGAACCCATTAGGGCGAATATGTTAGCAGAGCTATAATCCTCTTCCGTTTTAATTAATATCTTTTTACCAATTGCAGTAATTATCCAAAAGCAAAAAAGCGACACGAAAGCAGTAGATAATGCAGAAACAAAATTTATCATAATGGCAACTTGGCCCGTTCCATCTTTTGCTACTAGGCTAAAAATTCTACCGATCAAACTAAAAAAAGGAGCTCCTGGAGGGTGCGCAATTTGAAGTTTAGAAGCAACCGGAACGAATTCGCCACAATCCCAAAAGCTTCCCGATTTTTCCATGGTTAAAGTATAAACCAATAAGGCGATTGCAAACATGAACCACCCCGTAATATTATTAAGCTTCTTATAAAAATTAATTCCTTTCATAATTACATTTAGAGTAAACCGCCCAAAGATAAAAAATAATGCTTTGTCAAGACCCTTTCTTTAACATTTACTAACAACAAATATGATTACTTTTGCATGAAAGAGAAGGAATGCGTAATTTTTACAAAGACAAAGTTGTTGTGGTTACTGGATCTTCTAGTGGAATTGGTCGCGAAATTGTAGAGCAATTGGCCAATTACGGAGCTAAAATTGTTTTATGTGCCAGAAATCAGGAAGCCATGCAAGAACATGTACGGAGAATGAACTTGGCAGATGAAAATTATTTGATTTTAGCTTTAGATTTTTCTCAAGCCATCGATTTTAATGCGGTAAGAGAAAAGATCCTGTCCAAATTTAATCATATTGATATTCTCATCAACAATGCCGGAATAGCCCAAAAATCCTTAGTTCAAGAAACTAATGAAGAGGTAGAAAGGAGAATAATGGAAGTAAATTACTTTGCTAACATCAATTTCACCAAAGCACTGCTTCCTCATTTTATTGATAGAAAAAAAGGACAGATAGTGGGTATTAGCAGCATACTGGGAGAAATTGGACTTCCCTTTGTGGGACCCTACTGCGCTTCTAAGCACGCCCTCAATGGCTACTACAATAGTATGCGCTACGACCTAGAAAAATTAGGTGTAGAGGTAGCTATCGTTTCGCCGGGTTTCATTAAAACGGAGATTACTAAAAAATCTCTAACGGGTAGTGGCGAAATTCATGACAAGGATAGTGTTGCCCAAGAGAAAGGCATGTCGGCCAAAGACTGTGCTCAAGGCATTTTGAAGAACATAAGCAAGAAAAAAAGACAGTCGTATGTGGGTGGTTTAGAAACTTTAATGCCTAAATTTGCATTTTTATTTCCTAGACTTTTTCATTTCTTAATGAGAAAATTACACAAAATATAGTTTATGTCTCTCGAACTCATTAATGCAGAATATACCAAGCCCGAAAATTTACAAAGGCTAAGCGAGCAATTTAGTTCCGCTAAACCATGCAAACATATTGTTCTAGAAAATTTCTTTGAAGAGAGCTTTGCCAATACCCTTCACGATAACTTTCCGAAGTTTGACACGCTCAAGGTGGTTAGGAAAAGCTTAAATGAAAATAAACGGGAAGATTATCACTTTGAACGATGGCATCCCGCTTTTGGACAATTAAGAGATGCAATGATTACCAAGGAAGTGGGAGAATTCATGTCGAAACTAACGGGCATTGACGGCTTGTTTACAAATACCGATTCTTTAGGACAAGGAATTCACCAAGGAGGTAAAGGAAGTTTTTTAGATGTACATATAGATGTTAATGTTAACGTAGCTAAAAAATTATGGCGTCGCGTAAACCTTTTGGTCTATATGAATCAAAAATGGAAGCCAGAATATAAGGGAGAAATAGAAATTTGGAACAAGGACATGAAAACTATGGCGGTTAAGTATCCTCCAACTTTTAATACCGCAGTTATCTTTTTAACTGACGAAAATTCACCTCACGGCTATGAAAAGATTAATTTCCCCGATGGCGAATACAGAAAATCGTATTATGCCTATTTCTTTACCCCAATGGAAGAAGGGGTTAAATACGAGGATTCTCGTTTCTTAAACAAGCCAGATGATAGCTTCTCTAAAAAAGTGGCTACAACTTTAAAAGAAAATATAAAAATAAAGGCGAAGCAGCTTCTAAGCTTTTTCAATGTTAAATCTTTAGATTTTCAAGATAAAAATGAAAAAGATTAGATTTAATACTTGCATTATTTAAAAAAAATAATTTAAATTTGCACTCCGTTTTGGCCTATGGTGTAACTGGCAACACGTCTGTTTTTGGTACAGAAGAGTCTAGGTTCGAGCCCTAGTGGGCCAACAAAGAAAAAGGTCGCAAAGTTTTGCGACCTTTTTCTTTATCTATTATGGCAAAATAGTAGAAGAAAATATAAAAAAATACTACATTTGCAGCCCATAAAGAAGATATCTCTTATGAATCACGTTGAAGTAAAATTATTAACCGGAAATTGTTCTCAGGATTTGGCCAAGAAAATTGGCGATTTTTATGGAGAAGCTTTGGCTAATGTAGAAATGCAATATTTCAGCGATGGGGAATTCCAACCTGTTATTCATGAGTCTGTTAGAGGGAATTATGTTTTCATCATTCAATCTACCATGCCTCCTTCAGAGAACTTAATGGAACTATTAATGATGGTTGACGCTAGTAAAAGAGCATCAGCAGAATATATTACTGCTGTGATTCCTTACTTCGGTTTCGCTAGACAAGATAGAAAAGATAGACCGAGAGTGGCAATAGGTGCAAAATTAATTGCGAACCTATTAGTGGCTTCAGGAGTAGATAGAGTAATGACTATGGATTTACATGCTGGTCAAATTCAAGGATTTTTTGACATCCCTGTAGACCACTTAAATTCTACTGCCATCTTTATTCCATATTTGGAAAAAATTAAAATAGACAATTTAATATTCGCATCACCCGATGTAGGATCTACAAAAAGAACTAGAGTATACTCTCATCATTTCGACACAGACTTTGTAATATGCGACAAGCATAGAAAGAAGGCTAACGAGATTGCCGAAATGACTTTAATTGGAGATGTAGCCGGTAAAAACGTAATTCTTGTAGATGATATCATAGATACTGCTGGTACCTTATGTAAGGCAGCAGAGGTTATTATGGAAAAAGGAGCAGCTAGTGTTAGAGCAATATGCACGCACGCTGTTTTATCGGGACCTGCTTACGAAAGAATAGAAGCTTCTCAGTTAACCGAGTTAATTGTTACAGACACTATTCCTTTAAAGCAAAAAAGTAGCAAGATCAAGGTGCTTACTGTGTCACAACTATTTGCGCGAGCAATTAGAAATACACACGAGCATAAATCTATTAATTCACTTTTTATAACACAATCAGTTTAAACACTATGAACAGAATTGCATTTGAAGCGCAAGCTAGAACAGACATGGGCAAAAAAGCTACACAAGCCCTAAGAAATGAAGGTATGATACCATGTGTATTGTATGGAGGTAAAGAAAATGTACACTTCGCTGTAACATTAAAGCAAATTAAAGATATCGTATTTACAGATAAATTTGTTGTTGCTGATATTACCGTAAACGGTAAAACACATGAAGCAATTTTAAAAGATTCGGATTTTCACCCAATCAACGACACTATTTTACATTTAGATTTTCAAGAATTAGTAAAAGGTAAAAAAGTTAAAGTTGAAATTCCAGTTAAATTAACAGGAACTGCACCAGGTGTTAAGGCAGGTGGTAAGTTAGAACTTTCTTTAAGAAAATTAATTGTTAAAACTACTCCAGAAAACTTGTTAAGCGAAATCGAAGTTAACGTTGGTCACCTTACTTTAGGTAAGTCGGTTAAGGTTAGAGATTTAAAAACAGACTTAGAAATCATGAATTCTCTTGGCAACCCAATTGCTCAAGTAATTATCCCTAGAGCAATGAGAAGTGCTGCTTCTAAAGGTGCAGATACCAGTACTCCAATGGAAGAGGAAGAAGAAGAAGGATCAGAAACTGGAGCTGAGGCTGCTGCTGAGTAATTCGAAAAATGAAGTATTTAATTATTGCCCTTGGTAACATAGGTATTGAATACGAAAACACAAGACATAACATTGGTTTTAAAATAGCCGATGAAATGATAAAAAAGCCAGGCGTTTCATTTGAATTGAAGCGCCTTGCTTTTTATACAGAGTTTCGTTTAAAAAATAAAGTCATCCATCTAATTAAGCCAACAACTTACATGAACTTGAGTGGGAAGGCTATGCAGTATTGGATGCAAGAATTAAAGATACCTTTAGAAAATACCCTAGTATTGGTAGACGACAAGGATCTACCTTTCGGAAAGCTTAGGTTGAAAGCCAAAGGTTCTTCAGGCGGACATAACGGACTTAAAAATATTGAACTAGTTCTAGGAAGTCAAGAATATAATCGTTTGCGTTTTGGTATAGGCAATAATTTTAGCAGAGGCAAACAAATAGATTATGTATTGGGTGCTTGGACCCCTAAAGAAAACGAGGAGCTAGCTTCTTATATACAAGAAGCCATTGTTGCTGTAGAAAACTTTGTTCACCTTGGCATCAACAAGGCAATGGAACTGAGTAATAGTTCTAAGTAAAACCGCAAGGGGACGAAAGCTGCTACATTCTGTTCGGCATTTCTATACCAAGTATGCCAAAAGAGCTTTTTAAAACTTCAGCCACCCAACGCGACAATAATAGTCGGAAATTTTTAAGATCTTCTGTAGTATCCACTAAAATCGCATTATTAGCATAAAACTTACTGTAATTTTTAGCGAGAGAATAACAATAGCTAACCAACTCACTAATATCGTAGTTAGCTGCTGCTCCTTGAATTAAAGCAGGGAACTTATACAAATCCTTAATTAAATCTTTCTCGTCTTCATTAATTTCAATTCCATCCAGTTGCAGTTGCGCTAAAGTTTGCTTACGCAATAGACTTTGAATTCTAACATAATTGAACTGAATAAAAGGTCCTGTATCTCCTTGAAATTCAATAGACTCTTCGGGATTGAAAATCATGGATCGCTTCGGACTTACCTTAAGCATAAAGTATTTTAAAGCTCCCATTGCCAATGTTTTATACAAAGCTTGCGCTTCCTCTGGAGTGAAATCATCTATTTTACCTAGTTCTTTGGTATGTTTTTCGGCGGTAGCAATCATCTCTGCAATCAAATCATCTGCATCTACCACAGTGCCTTCTCTACTTTTCATTCTTCCATTCGGTAAATTCACCAAGCCGTAGCTTAAGTGATAAATACCTTCCGCATAAGGTTTCTCCAATTTTTCAAGAACCAACTGAAGCACTTTGAAGTGATAGTCTTGTTCGGAAGCTACCACATAAATAGATTCATCAAACTGGTAATCTTGGTAACGAGCTTCTGCCACTCCCATATCTTGAGTGATATATACCGAAGTTCCATCTCCTCGTAAAAGAAGCTTGTGATCTAAGCCCTTATCTTCTAAATCTACCCAAACCGAGCCGTCTTCCTTTTTATAAAAAAAGTTCTTCTTTAAACCTTCATCCACCAAACTCTTTCCTTGTAGGTAGAAATCAGATTCCTTGTAATGCTTTTCAAAATCAACACCGAGCGCCTTAAAAGTTTCTTCAAAACCCTCGTAGCACCACGAATTCATCTTATTCCAAAGAGCTAAAACCTCCTTATCTCCTTGTTCCCATTGCACCAACATTTCTTGCGCTTTAACAATTAAGGGAGCTTGTTTTTCTGCTACTTCTTTACTAAGGCCTTGTTCTACTAGAGCTTGAACCTCTGCTTTGTAGTGTTTGTCAAATTCCACATAGAATTTTCCCACAAAATGGTCGCCCTTTAATCCCGAGCTTTCAGGTGTTGCACCAGCTCCAAAAAGCTTCCAAGCCAACATACTTTTACATATTGCAATGCCACGATCATTGTAAATATTTACCTTATGAACATCATTGCCCGCAAAACTTAACAAATTAGCAGTACTGTAACCAAGCAACATATTTCTTATATGTCCTAAATGCAAAGGTTTATTGGTATTCGGACCACAATATTCCAATACCACTTTCCTTTTCTTCTCCCCTTTTCCAAATTCTAAGTTATTGTGCTCTGCTTTAAAGAAACTCAACCAATAGCTATTAGCAATTTGCAAATTTAGGAAGCCCTTTACTACATTGAAAGCACTAATATACTCTATGCTTTTTACTAAATAAGTACCAATTGCTTCAGCCGTTTGTTCGGGACCTAAACGCGAAAATTTAGTTAAAGGAAAAACCACTACGGTGATATCCCCAACAAATTCTTTCTTTGTTTCGTTTAGCGCAATACTTTCCAAACCAAGCTCTTGCCCATAAAGATTGCGCATTGCTTCTTGTACCCCGGCTATAATTAAAGCTTCTAATTTCATCTTGCAAAGTTAAGAGAAATTAACTTAGTTTGACGAATATGCTTGATCTTCCAAAAAGATAAGACTAATACTCTTTTAAATCAATATAGAACTTGGTATCATTTAGATTTAGAGCTTCTTTTTTCTTCTTATTAAAGGTAAAAGTTTGCAAGGTATTGTTGCCTTCTAAACGAATAGTTGTCGTTCCAACTTCCAATTCTAAAGGCATTTCAAAGCCCTCGGCATCCGTTAGCCATTTATAATGAATAGCGTACTCTTTTCCCTTAAGCTTCTCAACATGATAATACAACTTCGGAAGCTTATTAGAATACAAATACTGTTCAAAAATTGGATCTAAATTAAGCTTAGTTCTTTCCTTAAAGAAAGAGATAAGATCCTTAGCATCTATAGTTTTGTAGGCAAACTCTTTGCTTGTCATTTCTTTTAAAATAGCGAACCAAAGTTCATCCTTATCGACAACATGTCGTAGGGTGTTCAAGAAAAGCATACCCTTGTTATACATATCACCATCACCTTCGGCATTTACCCCATAAACTCCCGCAATTGGCATTAAATTATCTACCGTAGCTTTTTTAGCATTAACATATTCTTGGCCCTTGTTAAAATCAAACATACATTCTACATAAAGCGCTTCAGAGTAGGTACAAAAGCTTTCATGAATCCACAAGTCGGCCGCATCTTTACAAGAAATTAGGTTGCCCCAATATTCATGACCACTTTCATGAATAATGATATAATCGAAATCCAAACCAATTCTACTAAAGTCGAAACCCGCGTAACCTTTCTTATAATCATTTCCATAAGCTATTGCGGTTTGATGTTCCATCCCCAAATAAGGCGTTTCCACTAATTTATAATTGTCTTTCCAAAAAGGAAATTTGCCAAAATAAGTCTCGTAGCAGCCAAGCATAGGCTGCACTTGTTTAAATTGAACTTTTGCTTTCTCTAGGTTGTAGGGCATTACCCAATAATCTAAGAGAAGTTTCTCGCCATCTTGTGCTATGTAGCTATCTTGAAAATTCACATATTTACCAATGTTTAAACTTATATTATAGTTGTTAATAGGATAATGCACCTTCCAAGTCATGCTTCTTTTATTCTCTGCTAGAAGAACATCTGCTTCTAAGGTACCATTTCCAACAAAAGTTAAATCTGCTGGAATGGTGCAGGTCACGCTCATACTATCTGGTTCATCACTCAAATGATCCTTATTTGGCCACCATAAACTTGCACCTATGCCCTCACAACTTACGCCAAGCCAGTCATTGCCCTTTTTATCTTTTTGCCAAGTAAAGCCCCCATCCCAAGGTGGGTTCTCAGCTATGATCGGCTTACCGTGATAATAAACTCTAAACATAGAGCTAGAACCCTTTAACTGAGCTTCAGCAAAATCAATAAATACCGCATTAAATACTCTCTCAAAATTTAGGCTTTGTCCAGCAAATATTATCGAATCGATGCGCATATTATCGAAAAGATCAATTTGCAAGCGCTTAAAATCGCTTTGAGCTTGATAATAAATATCATTGTAACCAGCAATTTCCTTCTTCTCAAAATCAACTAGTAAATAAAGATCATAATAGCTAACATCAAAAGCTGTACGTTCTGGGCGCATACTTCCTCGTAGGGTATCTGCCAAAGTGTAGTTAGCAAAATCTCCATCTAACAATTGCGAATACAGCAAATTGGCTAGTACACTAAAAAACAAAATAAATCGGACTTTCATTTCAAATAATTTATAAACACTAAATCGTTGCTAATTTCAGTTTAAATAAATTAGCAAAGCTTAAAAATATGTATAATTTTGGGTAACCAATTACTTTAAGTCATGTCTAAGCATATTTTTGTTACCGGAGGCGTTAGTTCTTCCCTTGGAAAAGGAATATTTGCAGCTTCTATCGCCAAACTATTGCAGGGCAGAGGCTACAAAGTTACTATACAAAAATTTGACCCCTACATTAATGTTGATCCAGGAACTTTGAATCCTTACGAGCATGGAGAGTGCTTTGTAACCGACGATGGGGCGGAAACCGATTTGGATCTAGGTCATTACGAAAGATTTTTGAACATTAGAACTTCTCAAGCCAATAATGTTACTACTGGTCGTATTTACCAAACCGTAATTAATAAAGAAAGAGAAGGTGCCTACCTTGGAAAAACAGTTCAAGTAATTCCCCACATCACCGACGAAATAAAGAGAAGAATGCTTTTACTTGGTGAAAGTGGAGAATACGATATTGTAATTACCGAGCTAGGAGGAACCGTTGGAGATATTGAATCACTTCCTTATATAGAAGCTGTTCGTCAGTTGAAATGGGAACTAGGAAAAGATAACGCCTTAGTTTGTCATTTAACTTTAATTCCATTTTTAAGCGCTGCGGGCGAGTTAAAAACAAAACCAACACAACATTCCGTTAAGGAGCTATCTAGAAATGGGGTACAACCCGATATCTTAATTTGTAGAACTGAGCACAAACTAGACGATGATATTCGATCCAAGTTGGCAAGATTTTGTAATGTAGATTTAGAATGTGTATTAGAAGCTATTGATGCACCCTCTATATATCATGTTCCCATGTTGATGGAAGCAGAAAATGCAGATGTAACTATTTTAAAGAAGCTTGCCTTACCATATGAAGGAAAATCAAATTTTGACAATTGGAAGGCCTTCGTTCATAAATTGAATAATCCAGTAAAGAAAATTGAGATTGGCTTAATTGGGAAGTATGTTGAATTGCAAGATGCTTATATTTCTATTAATGAAGCTTTCAAGCACGCAGGTGTTGTTTTTAGTTGTAAGGTTGAAATTATTCCTATTCATAGTGAAAGTTTAAACACTACTAATCTAGATGAAAAGTTAGGCAAGTTAAACGGTATTGTTGTAGCTCCAGGTTTTGGAGATAGAGGTATAGAAGGGAAAATCGAAGCAATACGTTATGCGCGTTTAAACAAAATCCCATTCTTCGGAATTTGCTTAGGCATGCAATGTGCGGTCATTGAGTTTGCTAGAAATGTACTTTCCTTAAAAGATGCGCATTCTTTAGAAATGGACCCTAGTACAACAAATCCAGTAATTCATTTAATGGCTTCACAAAAAGAGGTTTCAAAGAAAGGTGGCACAATGCGACTAGGGCAATATTCTTGTGATTTAGCAAAGGATAGTCTTGCTTATAAGCTATATCAAGCCGATCAAATAAAAGATAGACACCGTCATCGTTACGAGTTCAATAACGATTATTTAGAAAGTTTTGAAAATGCTGGGATGTTAGCCACTGGAAAAAATGTTGAGAACAACTTAGTAGAAATCATTGAGGTGAAAGACCATCCCTTCTTTATTGGAGTGCAATTTCACCCAGAATACTCGAGTACCGTTGCCAAGCCCCACCCTTTGTTTAAAGGCTTTGTTGAGGCGGCGATAGCGATGAAAGAGCAATAAACTGGCTATTTTAGCGGAATTTATTTAGACATTTCTTGGATTGTTGTACAAGGCGTTTAATTTAATTTGATCTTCGACAGCAACACCCTCACGATTTAAGAATTTATTTAATCGATCTCCCCATATATCTGAGCAACTATTATAAACCTCTTGAAACAAAGGATGCTTCATAGTAAGTAAAATGTACAGTTTCCAAGATCCATACTCCAAAGAATGACGTATATTCTTATTATCCTCGAAAACATTGACAATTTCATCCATTACATTAATATGGTAATGAATATACAATTTCAATTTAATAAAATCTTTGTTTAGAACATTAACTTCTGAAAAGAAATACTCTTTCGAATCTCTATTAGCTAGCTCAGCCAACCTTAATTCTAAATCAGGGTTATCTAATGCTAAGCGATCTAACTCATATAGTCTATCGGTTATCATCTTCTGAACATTAAGCAAATCAATTTTAGCTTGTTTTAAGTATATATAAATTGAGACAAACACAGCCAAAAGAGCAAAGACTGCACTACATAATGCTATCCAATCGGAAGTATCTAAACACATGTATTCTTATTTTAATCCTAAGATAAAAAATATATTTAAAATTATAAACATGCAAAAATAAAAAAGCGGAACCACCATGGTTCCGCTTTTCTTACTTGAAATATTCTTTCCTATTTGAAGAATAACAATTCTCTGTATTTAGGTAAAGGCCACAATTTATCGTCTATTTCCAATTCAATTTTATCTGAATGGTATCTAATCGTATCAAAATATGGTTTCACCTTATCGCAATAAGCCTTTGCCTTGTCTGAAGCGTGCTCTAGTACATTAGCTTTCTTTCTTTCTTCGATCATAGCAGCAACATCTTGCTCTATAGAATTAATGTGCTCAGAAATTCTTGTAATCAAAGCTAACTGAGAACTATAAGCTTCTTTTTTCAAGCCCAATTCTTTTAAGCCGCGAACATTCTCTATCAATCTATTTTGATAGTTAATTGCTGCTGGAAGAACAGAATTCAAAGCCATTTCTCCTAAAGTTCTAGACTCAATTTGTAACTTCAAAGTGTAGGCTTCAAAGAAGATCTCTGTTCTCGCTTCTAACTCTTTCTCGTTAAAGATGTTGTTGTTAACAAACAAATCTTTCACCGATTTTTCTTCTAAGAAATCTAAAGCATAAGGTGTAGTTTTCACATTGTTCAAACCTCTTTTCTTAGCCTCAGCAGCCCACTCATCGCTATAATTATCGCCTTCAAATAAAATTCTTTGAGAATCGTCAATGTATCTACGAATTACTCTTAAAATAGCACCTTCTTTTTTCTCTCCATCCTTCATTAAGGCATCTACTTCCTTCTTAAATTCTGTAAGCTGATTAGCCATAATGGTATTTAGTACAGTCATTGGCCATGCACAGTTTGCCGTGCTACCTACCGCTCTAACTTCAAATTTATTTCCTGTAAAGGCAAATGGAGAAGTTCTATTTCTATCGGTATTATCTAAAAGTACATCTGGAATCTTATTGTGAATATCCAATTTTAAGGTGGCATTCTTATCCTCATCATACTTGCCTTGCTCTACGCGCTTAGAAATCTCTTCAAGCACAGAAGTTAAGTGAGAACCAATAAATACAGAAATAATAGCCGGAGGTGCCTCATTAGCACCTAAACGATGATCATTACTTGCACTAGCAATAGAAGCTCTTAGCAAATCAGAATACTCATTTACCGCCTTAATAACATTTACGAAGAAAGTTAAAAACATTAAGTTGTTCTTAGGCGTTTTTCCTGGAGATAGTAAATTCTTTCCAGTATCTGTACTCATACTCCAGTTATTGTGCTTGCCCGATCCATTAATTCCTTGGAAAGGTTTCTCGTGCAATAATACCTTTAGTTTGTGTCTTTTGCCAACACGCTCTAGTATATCCATAATCAATTGGTTATGATCTACCGCAACGTTTACTTCTTCAAACATTGGGGCTAACTCAAACTGACTAGGCGCTACTTCATTATGACGAGTTCTTACAGGAATACCTAATTTATGTGCTTCCTTTTCAAAATCTAACATAAAATCATATACTCTCTCCGGAATAGATCCAAAGTAGTGATCATCTAATTGTTGTCCCTTAGCTGGTGCTTGTCCAAGTAAGGTTCTACCGCTCAACATTAAATCTGGACGAGCATAAAATAAACTCTCGTCGATTACAAAATACTCTTGCTCCCAACCTAAAGTAGCCTGCACCTTAGTAGCATGTCTATCAAACAAATTAACTACTGGCAAAGCCGCTTTTTCTAAAAAGTGTGCCGACTTTAATAAAGGTGCTTTATGATCTAAAGATTCTCCTGTATAAGAAATAAAGATAGTTGGAATGCACAAGGTGATACCATCACCTATCTCCATAATAAAGGCCGGAGAAGTTGGATCCCATGCCGTATATCCTCTAGCTTCAAAAGTCTGACGAATTCCACCATTAGGAAATGAAGAAGCATCTGGCTCTTGTTGTACTAATGAATCTCCAGTGAAAGCCTCAATTCCCTTACCATCTGAAGTAGGAATAAAGAAAGTGTCGTGCTTCTCTGCAGTAGCACCTGTTAAAGGCTGAAACCAGTGAGAATAAGATTTAGCACCTTTCTCTATCGCCCAAGCTTTCATCGCCGCAGCAACTTGATCTGCCGTATTTCTATCAATTTTAGTACCTGAACTAATCGCACTTTTAATGCCATTATAAGCATCTTCCGATAAGTACTTTTTCATAGTAGCATCTGTGAAAACATTCTCGCCGTAATACTCAGAGATACGCTTACTTGGTAATTTAACGTTAATCTTCTTTCTTTGAAGTGCTGCTTTAACACTTTCTTCTCTTAAGTTTTCCATTAATTTTAAAATTTTTCACAAAATTAAAGCTTTAAAGCATAAAATAGAGCGACAAGCGTAAAATTTTTAACTTTTTTATCAACAAAACACTAAAAAAACAAGAAAAAGAAAAAAAATAATTAATTCGCCAAACTGTCCTTTTTACTTAAGACATAAGCTAAAGCGGGAATCATAAGAAAAAGTGCAACACTTCTATATCTTAAAATAGCACCAATATTAGGCACTATTAAGCCTGTTAGGAGCAAATAACTTAGGCTAAATGCCATTAAAAGGTAAATAAATGCTCTTTTTGGCTTACTTAGCTCTTTCAAATAAAAAATTGAAATGATAAAAGCCAAGCTAATCACAAAAGACTCGAGCGAGGCCAAAGCCAAGAATATCGAATTTACATCCATAAAATGAGGACGAATCAAGCTATTGAACAAGGCTTGAGGAAGTTTTTTAAACAAGCCTAGAGGACTATCTTCATAAACGCCCAATTCGATAGCCGTATTTCCACTTCCCAAAGCTTCATACAATTCCTTTCTAGCAATTATTTGTCCACTTAAACTAGGAAGGTCAAAGCATTCGGGCAAGATGAACAAAAGACCAAAAACTAAAAAATACACCACCGCAAAAACCAAAATAGGTCGGTTAAATTTTTTCCAATACCAAATTATATAGGAAACAAGAGGTGGAATAAGTAAAGCTAGTATAAAAAACCTTGTAAACCACAACAAGACCGCCGCAAGACAAACCAACAAATAATAGTACCAAATTCTCGTTCTCAAAATTTTAATCAATCCAAAAAGCAAGCAAGCAATTAAAAAAACACAAATAGATTCTTTATGCATTCCTGCAGTCCAGTAGAGCAAGCTTGGACTTAAAAAAACTGTCCATAACACCCATTTGGTTTTTGGTTTAAGAACAATCTGTATACTTCGAACCAAAAGTAAACTGCCCAAAAAGGACAAGAAGGCAAAAAACAGCGCGTTAGTATAGATGGAGGCGAAAGAGAAAAAATTAAATATGGCATTGAGGCGTACAACCATATAAGCACTAGAATCCCACCAAAAACCCATAGCATCCACTACTTTGGCAATGTTTCCTTCAACAAGATAGCCATTCGGTGCAAAGCACAAATAGAAATAATCAAATACTCGGCCTTGAAGCAACTCTTGATAAATCAATTTACTATCTTCAAAATAAAGGAAAATATCTCCAGCCTTAATTAGACCTTTAGAAATCAAAACATAGGAAAGTCCCGAAAACATCTTTAAACTATACAAAGCCCAAAGCTGCCTTTTACTAAAAATATCAGATTTAAAGATTTTAGCCTTATAGACCAAAGTCCCAAGCAATAAAAAATAGAAAAGAAAGGTCAAAAATTCTTTCATATATACGTTTACAAAAGTAAGAACTTAAACCCGAATTATTGGAATTGAATAAAACAAGTTTAGTCTTCAATTAATGTAGATCAAAGCCTTCTATATGAAACAACTAGACTTTAAATCTAGTATATTCAAGGAAACTAATCTAAGAAAATGAAGCTAAAGCTACTCCTACTTTTTTCCATACTTGCACTTTCCACTTCTGCGCAATATTCTCCCTTGCTCAATGGGAAAATCAGTTGTGCCCGCTTTTTTAAAACCACCACCTACATAGTATTAAGCGATAGCGAGAAGTTCAACCAAGAATTAAGGGAAGCTGCCGCTTCGGAGTGGAAGCTTACTCCTACCCACTTCATTCCTGCAGATAGCCTAGAGTACTTTATTCAAGACCCAGCCCTTTCCTTTGTATACTTAAATCGATATCCAGTGCGAGGTGAAAAAAGGGAAGTCTACGCTTTAGCTCTTTTTAACGGAGGCTTTGCAAGTATGAAGTTTTTTCTCAACTCTACCCTAGCCTATGTGAGTGCCGACGATTTTGATTTCGAGAAATCTAGCGAAGATCTTAGCTATAGAGCAGCTTCTATGTTACTGTCTTTACAACAAATTATAAGCGGTATTTCTAATGAAGACCTAAAAGCAAAAGATGAAATCAAAATGACCGAAGCACTCAGTAATTTCCTTAATGAAAAAGCTGGTCTTTTAAAAGAAAAAACACTTCTTGTTGAAAAGAGATATAGTCTAGGTAAAATAGTAGATTACGCTGAAGTCGAAAAAAAATACCCCTACGCTATTCAATTAGTGAGTAAAGAAGAAATCGAAAAAGCTCTAAAAAGCAAAGAGAGCGACAAAGCAGTATTAATTAGTGCTTATAATCTATACAAAACCAACATGGTAATTGATTGCGCCAATTTGGAACTGATATATGCCGAACTAGAACAACAAGACTTACAACAATCTAAACGTTTAGACAAATTCAACCTGGAAGATTTGAACCAACTCATTATAGCCATAAAAAAATCTAAAAATTGAGGAGTGTAGAGAATTGCAGACAAGAGAACAAGGGCGTGTAGAGTTCTATTCTTCGCTAAGTACCTAGTTTAACTTAGACTCTTGTAGCTTTAAGTTATGATAAAAGAAAATTTTTTAGAAAATTGGGAAGCTCAAATAAAAAAGGGATTACTAGATTACCTTGTATTAAACAGCTTAAAAACCAAATCCCTTTATGGTCATCAAATTCTAGCCATACTAAAGGATGAATTTCAATTAGATGTTGCCGAAGGTACGCTATATCCAAAACTTAAAAAGATGAAATCCGACGGTTTACTTTTGTCGGAGTGGCGTGGACAAGAAAATGACCTAGGGACTCCCAAGAAATACTACTATTTAACAGGGCAAGGAAAGGTTCTTATAAAAGAAATGGAAGCTTATCTATCTAGCACTATTCAACCTATATTCTTAGCCGCCTAACCAAAGAATGTGAATCACCCATCAGAAGAAATAAGCAAACTTCAAGAAGAAATATTTGCTAAGCAAAAGGAGCTTGCGGCTTTACGTCTTGCTCAAGAACCTGAGCCAATAGCAAATTACGCATTTACAGATTCTATGGGTATAAGTACGGATTTATTAAAGCTGTTTGGCGAAGCAGAAGAATTACTACTTATTCACAATATGGGTAAAGCCTGTGTCTATTGCACCATGTGGGCTGATGTAATTAGTGGCATGGCGCATATTATTCAAGATAGAGTAAAGATTGTGCTTACTAGTCCAGATAACTACAAAATAATGAGTGAGTTCGCTAATTCTAGAAATTGGAAGCTTGATTGTTATTCTTATGAAGGAAGTAATTTTTCCTTAGATCTTGGTTTTGCAGAAGATAAAAATAACAGGAGATGGTACTCTCCAGGAGTTTCTGCTCTAACTCGAAAAGGAACTTCAATTTACCGAAGATCTTATGATGTTTTTGGTCCAGGTGATAGCTATTGTGCACCTTGGCATCTCTTCGCTTTGCTACCAGAGGGTAATGCTAATTGGGAGCCAAAGTATAGCTACTAAGCTAATCTTTTAGTTTAATCTTAGCTTCATACTTTTTAATGTATTTATCATACATTTGAGCATAGATAGCTTTGTTTTCTTCGCTTAATTTTTCCCCTTCACCTATAGAGCCTTTACGAATAAACTGGTTGTAAACTCTTCTTTCCTTTGCTTTTGGCTGCTCGCCAAACTTGGTTTCATGTTGTTTCATGAATTCAAAAGAACTTTTCTCCTTTATTCGCTTCTTTTTCTCCTCGTCTAAAGCTACTCCTAAAAAGTCAGCAATTCGTTCAATCTCTTCATCAAAATGCAGCTTCAAATTGGCATAGTTTACGTAAAGAATGTCAAAATTATTGGCATTTCGCATCCAAATATCATTAAAAGTAAACCAATTATATTCCTCCTCTGGAGAAAAATAATTTTTAAAGCTTTCTTCTAGGGTTTCGCTTGGATTATTATAATTTTTACGGTGATGATATAAAGAGACAGCTACATCTCGTCCATCTCTATACACAAATACAAATTTACCTTTAAAACTAGGATCAAATTGATCGTAGGGTTCATGGGTTTTGATTACTCTTGGAGAGGGAAGTGAATTTATTCTAGTTGCATCACCATTGAGCATTGCCTCGTTAGTTGCCCAAGGCGATACATCATAAATATGATCGAAATCTACGGAACCATCTTTACTTAGCATCTGATACAATATCATCTGCATCCAAGTGGTACCCGACTTAAAGAAGGTAATAATATAGATATCATCTTCTCTCTGTTCAAAATACTCAAAAAATCGATATTTCCGAAATTCCTTATGAATGTCCATCATTTTAACAATGAAGTTCGAAATCCCTTTATCTATTTTTTCTAATATTTTCTTCTTCCAAGCCATTTCTATGTATTAAAACAAAAAAAGGGACTTACGTCCCTTTTTCCTTAATAAGTTTCTAGTTCTTATTTACAGTTAGCACCGAAAGCTTCAGCTAAATCGATATAAGCGTTGTAAGCTGATTTTGAATCGAAATCATCTTGACAAACTTCGTAAGAGTCACCTCCGTAAGAACAAGTTTGACATTTTTTGCAAGAGCTTAAACCTAATACTAAACCGATAGAAGCTAAAGCCATAGAGAATACGTTAATTTTTTTCATAATTGTATATTTTGGGGTTAAGAATGAATCAAAGATATAATATTATTTATTTAATTCTAGAATTTATTCAAAAAATTTCACCCTTTAACAAAACCTTACTGATACAGTTCTCACCAAAACTATAGGCTAGATACTCTAAAGATGGAAGTTCTTTAGTAAGTATTAAATTAGCCAATTTCCCTTTGGTTATGCTACCCACTTCCTTCTCCACACCCATAGCAAAAGCAGCATTTATTGTAGCGGCATTAATAGCTTCTCTAGGTAGCATTTTTAATTTAATGCAAGCAAGACTATGTAGGAAATTCATATTTCCACTTGGACTGCTTCCAGGGTTATAATCTGAGGCAATAGCAACAGGAAGGTTAGCATTCATCATTTTTCGAACTGGAGCAAAGGGTATTCCCAAATAAAAGGAACACGAGGGAAGAGCAACTGGAATGGTGCGAGAAGCTTGCAAGCTCAGCAGCTCTTCTTCTCCTATTTCTTCTAGGTGGTCTACTGAAATTGCATCATTAGCTACTCCAACTTGAACTCCGCCTGATATAGAAAGCTGATTGGCATGAATCTTCGCTCTTAAGCCATAAGACTTTCCAGTCTTTAAGATGAAATCCGTTTCCTCTGGACTAAAAAAGCCCTTTTCGCAAAAAGCATCCACAAAATCTGCAAGACCCTCCTTTGCCGCTGCAGGAATAATTTCGTCTACAATTAATTGAATATAGGCATTACGATTACTGCCATACTCCCTAGGTATGGCATGGGCAGCCAAAAGATTGGCCTTAATAGGTAGGGCAAAATTCTCTTTTAATTTCTTAATTACGCGCAACATTTTCAACTCAGCCTCCAAACTTAAGCCATAGCCACTTTTAATTTCTATTGCTCCCGTTCCAAGAGCAATAAGTTGTTTTAGGCGCTTGGCTGCATCCTCATACAAATCTTCTTCTCTAGCTCCAGCTAATTTTCTTGCAGAATTTAAAATTCCTCCACCACTTGCGGCTATCTCTTCATAGCTCTTGCCTTGAATTTTCATTACAAATTCTTCTTCTCTACTTGCAGCAAACACGATGTGGGTGTGACAATCTACCCAAGTAGGTAAAACATAGCCTCCTTTAGCATCTAGCTGCTCACAAGACAAAGCAGGCAGTGAATTCATTTCTCCAAAGTCGGCAATACATCCATTTTCTATCAATAACCAAGCATTTTTGATGCTGGGTAAGTCCTTCATATCCAAGCCATAAACAGGCTGTTCTGAAGATGCTCGAACTTGAAAAAGCTCTTTGATGTTAACTAGTAGTTTTTGCATAATTCGTTCTTGCTACAGAAGAAACACTATTTAGAAAGCTCTTTCAAACGTTCTTGTTCTCTTTTACTTAAGCTATGTAAGCCTTCTTCATTTACTTTTTCTAATAAGCTATTTAACTCCTTCTCTCTTTCAAACTGCTCATTGTAATAAAGATCGTCCACCGAGCGCTTAGTTCGTTTTACATTATCATTAAGAATTTTAAACTCAAAACCTTGACGAGCACTTTTAGGCTTGATAAAGAAAATTATACTTGGGATAGCCAATAAGATAAGACTTAGCCACCAATTTTGCATAGCTATTTCAGGTTGAAAAAGTATGGCTAATACTACTCCTGCAATAGCTCCACCTAAGTGGGCTTCGTGTCCAATATTGTCGTTTCCCTTATTCATACCATAAACGGTATATAACAAATAAAGAATACCAAAAATCCAACTAGGGATACTTATAAATGGAAAGAAAATAAAGGTAATTCCACCATAGGGATAGAACAGAATACTTGCAAACACCACACCACTTACCGCACCACTAGCGCCTACGGCACTATAAGAAGAATTATGTCTATTAAAATAAATTGCAAGAAGGCTACCTACCAGGAGACTTAGCAAATAGAGAATTGCAAATTCATACACGTTTAAAAATACCTGCATAACATTGCCAAAAGAATACAAGGCTATCATATTAAAAATTAGATGGGTCATATCCACATGTAAAAAGGCACTGGAGAAAACTCGGTAATATTCCTTATGAAAGAGTATTCTTCCTACTTGAAGTTTAAACCTTTCAAACAAGTTATGATTAGAAAAAGCCATCCATGAAAAAATCACGTTGGCAGCTAGTAATAAGTACAAAAGGTATTTTACACTGAACATAGTATCGTTTATTATTCAAAATCCGTATAAAGCAGATATTTCTTTCTCTTTGCTTTAAATTCTAACAACTCTTCTTCCCAAGTTTGCTTAATTTGCTCGGCCGACATGCCAGAAACAATATCCTCTCTGAGTTTGGTACCTCCCGCCAGTAAATCAAAAAAGCCATTTTCTAAGAAGAACTTATCTTGATTGGGGTATAGGTTATACATGGTAATCAAATATTCTAAATTGATGCCTTTAACTTCAGAAAATGAGTTTTGCCCTTCTGCTAAATTAAAGCCAAAGCATTTTTGATTCTCAAACTTTGGATACTTAGCTCCCTCTTTGCTTTTTGGCACAAAACTGAAAGTCGTCATTTTAGGGTCGATATTCGGAGCTCCGAAAACTTGGAAGGGGAAATCTGTACCTCTACCTTCACTAATTACTGTACCTTCAAAAAAACAAGTGGATGGATACAATTGAATGGCAAGGTCGCTAGAAAGATTTGGTGAAGGTCGCACTGGTAAACTATAAAAGCGATTGTGGTCATAATTTTGACAAGCTATAACTTCTAAATTACATTGCACCCCATTTGCCAACCAATGCTCACCATTAATCATTAAAGCATATTCTCCTATAGTCATGCCATGTAATATTGGCACAGGGTGCATCCCAACAAAGGAGCTAAAATTCATGTTTAGGATATTACCATCCACTCTATTGCCATTTGGGTTGGGACGATCTAATACCATTACATTAACACCTTGTTCTGCACATGCTTCCATAATATAGTGTAAACTAGAAATGTAAGTGTAAAAACGAACGCCAACATCTTGCAAATCAAAAATCACCAAATCAATTCCTTTTAAGTCCTCTGCGCTTGGCTTTTTATGTTTTCCATATAGGGAAACTATAGCCAAACCAGTCTTTGTATCCAATTCATTCTCCACTTTTTCTCCAGCATCTGCCAAACCTCTAAAACCATGCTCAGGAGCAAAAATTTTCACCAAATCAAGATCTGCTTCAAGCAAGGCATCTACTAAGTGTTTTTCTCCTACCAGAGAACTAGGATTAACCATAACCGCTATTTTCTTTGCTTTAAGCTCTTTGGTAGACCCCAACAAGAGCTCCGCGCCACAAACAATATCCGCTTCCTGCTCTAGCTCCAACTCAACACTATTTCCAGTTATTTTCTCTGAATTTTGTGCACTACAAGAATAGAAAAGTAAATTTGCTATTATAATAATCCAGTACTTTGAAACTACTTTTATCATATCGACTTTAAAAATACTTCCTTATTGTTTCTTTTTATAAATAAATCCTATTAAATATGCATTTCAATTGCCTATGAACTTCCCCATTTTTATAGTAAAGAAGATTGCACTCAACCCCGACCAGTCCTTTTCAAGATTCATTTTGAAAATATCTACTGCTGCCGTGGCGCTAAGTATGAGCGTAATGATTATTGCCACCGCTTTAATCAGTGGCTTTCAACAAACTATAAGTCAGAAGGTGTTCGGCTTTTGGGCTCATGTTATTATTAGTCCTTATCAAAGTATAAATAGTTTAGATAAGTTTCCAATATCTAAAACGAATTCACTGTATACAGATATTGCAAATTACGAAGAGGTAGAACACATTCAGTCCATAGCCTTAAAAGGGGGCATCCTACATACTAAAGAAGATTTTGATGGCATCATTCTTAAGGGAATTGGAGAAGATTTTAAAAAAGATGCCATGAATGCCTTCTTGGTGGAAGGAGAAATTTTCGATTTGGAAGAAAGCACAGATAACCCCGGAATACTTATTTCTAAAATTACTGCAAATCGCTTAGAGCTCGAATTGGGCGACAAAGTGATCATTAGTTTTATAGATGAAAGCGCGCAAATTAGAAAAAGAAGTTTCTTTGTAAGTGGGATTTATGATTCTGGTGTAGAGGAATTCGACAAGCAATATGCCTGGATTGGTATTGGCGTAATTCGTGGTTTAAATGATTGGACGGAAGATGAGGTTGGAGGATTTGAAATTTTCGTAAAAGAAAAATATCTCTTTCAAGATAAACTACTGGTTTATGCAAAGAAAATATGGAGCAATTTTGTTAGTCCTTCTAGGGCCAAAGAATTGCAAAAAGACGAACTAGATAAAATCGGCGATAAGCTTTTCTACTCCATAGACAAGGAGCTGTATGCGCAAACCATTAAAGAATTCAAACCAGACATTTTTAATTGGCTCAGCTTACAAAACACCAACGAAATAGTAATTCTATCGATTATGCTTCTTGTAGCTGCGGTAAACATGATTACCTCTTTGTTAATTTTGATTCTGGAAAGAACTCGAATGATAGGTATTTTAAAAGCCTTAGGAACACAAAAAAATCAGTTAAGAAGAATTTTCGTTTGGAACGGAGTAGTAATAGTAGGAATCGGTCTATTGATTGGAAATGTAGTAGGTATAGCCCTTTGCTTATTTCAAGATGCTAGCCATCTTATAAAACTCCCTCAAGATTCCTACTACATAGATTATGCACCTATTCATTTAGAATGGACATGGATAGTATTTTTAAATTTATTTACTTTGATAACAGCAAGTATCTTTCTTTTACTGCCTGCTCTCTTAGTAAATAAAATTGAAGCCATTAAAGCAATTCGATTTAATTGATGAGAAACGAAGATAATTGGGAAGAATATTATCGGAGAACTAGAGGCAAGGACCCGAGACGAAGTTTACAACTTGTTTTGGAAAAGTTTAATGCTGAAAATTTCACTGGGAAAGCTTTAGATTTAGGCTCTGGAGCTTGCAATGATTTGGATTATTTATACCAACAGAAGTGGCAAGTTTGCGGCCTAGATCCCGAACCAGCATCCTACAAATACTTTCAAGAACATTATGCGAATATCCCAGGACTAAGCTTTCAACAAGCTAAGTTTAACGAAATACAATGGCAAAAATACGATTTGATTCATGCGGGATTTTCCTTGCCATTTTGCGAAAAAGACTACTTATCCGAATTAATAGTAGCCATTAAAAGTAATTTAAATTTGGGTGGAAGGTTCGCTGGAAATTTTTTCGGACTAGAGCATAGTTGGCAAAATTTAAGCCTAGTAAGTAAAAAAGAAGTGGAAGATTTTTTTAGTGATTTTGAAATAGAACTTATCGAAGAAACTAAAAGTACAAGAAGCTCTACCTTGGGCGAAGAAATTTTTCACCACGATATTTTAGTCATTGCAAAAAAAATAAAATGAAAAGCCTAAAAAAACAAAAACTGAGAACTTACTCAATGCTATTCTTATTAAGCCTATTATGGTATTCTTGCAATACAGAAGCAATTGAACCAAAATTTCAACGAGTGGAAAATATTGAGATAATAGATTTAAACGCGAATAAAGTAAGCATCATTGGAGAAGCCGTACTTTACAATCCTAACCCAGTTAGTATTTTTCTCGATTCTATTGAACTTGATGCTTTTGCCAATGAATTGAAAGTTGGGCATATAAGTCAAACAAAGCGCTCTGAAATTAGTAAAAAATCAGAATTTGCCATTCCACTTAGCCTCGAATTCAATCCAAATTCTTTAGTAAACGACAATTTATTCTCTCTCTTAGAATCGGCCTTTAATGCCTATGCCTTGCAGAAAATAGAACTTGAGTTTAAGGGCTATGCTAGTTTTGATGTTAAAGGCTTTCGTTTTAAAGTTCCTATAAGCTATAGCGATGAAATATTACTTAAAGATGAATAATACTTTTTAGATTATCGAGTTATATAATTTAAACAAATGCTATCTTTGGTTAGTGAGAAATCTTGTACTTATATGCTTCCTTTTCCTTTCTTTACAAGCTTGTAAAACAGCCGCACTTAACATTAATAGTGGTGAACTAGCCTATGAACAAAAGAAATTTGTACTAGCTATAGATTTACTAAAACAGGAAATTAGCAAGGAAAATGATCCTCAGCAAAAACTCAACAAACTTTACATGCTTGCTGATGTCTATGCGCAAATTAATGATGCCCCTGGCGAAAGCACTACAAGACAAGAAATCGCAGACTTAGACAGCAATAATCCGCTTGTATATCTAGAACTTGGACTTTCTCAGAAAAAAAATGAAGACTACGAAAGCGCTATTACCAATTTAGAAAGATATAAGAGCATGAGTCAGGATGTTTTTAATAGCAATCCTCACATCGCTGCTTGCAAAGAAATTCTAGATGCTCAAAATCAAGTAAGCAATTTGGTAGTAAGCAAGCTAAAAGGCATCAATTCTAGTGCCTCAGATTACAATGCTCTTCCTTATAAAAACTCTTCTTTGGTTTTTAGCAGCAGCAGAAATTCAAGTACCGGTGATTTTAAGCATCCATGGAATGGCGAAAAAAATCCCGACATTTTCATTTCTAATAAGAACGGAAACGCTTATTCTACGCCGGAGAGTTTTTCAGACTTCATTAATACTGAAAAAGCAGAAGGTGGAATTTGCTTTAGTAAAGATTTTCAAAAGGCTTATTTCACTAGATGCGAAAACGCCGAGTTTGGAAATAGTTATTGTAAAATTTACGAAATCGAAGCAGATGGCGATCAATGGTATGAAGCCAAAGCCATGGTAATTTTTTCGGATACCGTGAATGTAGGACAAGCGCACCTCAGTGCAGATGGAAATCGCTTGTACTTCTCGAGTGATGCCCCTTATGGCTTTGGTGGCAATGATATCTATTTCATCGAAAAAATGGATTTTGCTTGGTCAGACCCTATTAATGCAGGTTTCTATATTAATACAGAAAAAGACGAACTTTTTCCGACCACAGATAGTGAAGGGAATTTATATTTCTCCTCTAATGGCCGAATGGGCTACGGAGGCTTAGATATTTATAAGGCGGCTCCAGATAAACTAGGCTTCGCTCAAGCAGAAGCTTTGCCCTACCCCATCAATTGTGGAGCAGACGATTTTAGCTTTGTCTTTTTAAAAGAAAAGCCACAAAACGCAGAAGATAAAATTTTAGAAAGTGCTGTTTTTAGTTCTTCTCGTAAGGGTGGTGAAGGAAGTGATGACATTTATTTATACGAGAAAGTTTTTATCAATTTGTATGAATTACACTTAAGTATAGTAGAAAAAAGCTACAGCGATTCTTTAGATAGTGAAAGCGAAGTATTGGGTTTAAAACCACTTGCTGGAGCAATTGTTTTATTTAAAGGGCAGGAAAAAATTAGTGCTTCTGATGGCAAACTTCTTTTTGCTCTAGAAGCCGAAAGCGATTATAAAATTTTAGTTACAAAAACTGGCTACTTCAATAAAAGTATAAGCTTCAGTACCAAAGGCCTTTCGAGTAGGGATAGTCTTCTCATTAAACTTTACGAGGAAGTAGAATTGGAACGAATCTTTCCGGAGAAAGAAATTGTTATTCCAAATATCTATTACGACTATGATAAAGCTAGTTTGCGCCCCGAGTCGCTACCCGTATTGGACCAGTTGATTTCCTTTTTTGAAGAAAATAATGATTTAAGAATTGAAATTGGATCGCATACCGACAGCCGGGGAAGCGATAAGTACAACCAAGATTTAAGTCAACGCAGAGCGCAATCTGTAGTAGATTATTTCATTCAAAAAGGTGTAGCTAGTGCACAGTTAAGTGCCAAGGGTTATGGAGAGAGTAAAATAATAAATGGCTGTTTTAATGGTGTAGATTGCAGCGAAGAGAAGCATCAAGAAAATAGAAGAACTACTTTCCGAGTGATAAGTGCTGAAGGGGTTTTGGAATCTCAGTAGAAGCGTTATTATTTAGTGCATAGCTTAAAGCTACTGACTGTTTTTTACTGCCTAGCATCGGCTAAAGCTCATGCAACGGAGAACCTATTTAAATGATTTTGGTTTTCAAGTAGCAGCAGGGTCCTCTTCGAGAGATCCTGCTGGGGATGAATAAGACCTATCGTAATCATTAATCTAAACTCTTTATAAGTTTCTTTCGTTTATATACTAAATGAGGCTAATTAATTCGTTGAAATTAAATAACTCTGCCCTATGAAACAAAAGCTACTTATTTTTATATTCTTATTGCTCTTTTCCTCTTTGCAAGCTCAAGAAGTTCCAAAAAACATTCTTGTAGAGCATTTTACCAACTCTTTGTGCAGTATTTGTGCAAACAAAAATCCTGGATTTTATAATACTATAGAACCTTATGACAAAGTAATCCATATTGCTTACCATCCTAGCTCTCCTTATGCTGCTTGTGTTTTTTCTCAGCATAATCCAACGGAAAATGATGATAGAACCAATTATTATAATCTGTATGGGGGTACTCCTCGATTGGTAGTAAATGGTGAAGTTCTTGCTGCTAGTTCCAATCTTATTAGCAATCCGATTTTAGACGCTCAAAACAATTTAAGTTCTGCATTCGAAATTCAAATCGAACAATTTCAATACTCTAGTGATTCCATGTACAGTGAAATTACCATTTCGAAAAAAGCAGCAAGCTCAGAAAATCTTGCAGAGCTCTATGTCTTATTAAGTGAAAAAGAAATCGCCTATTCTTCGCCTAATGGAGAGGATATTCATCATGACGTTTTTCGAAAATTTCTATTACAAGATGAGCAATTTAATCTTCCAAGCGTAGGAAATGAAACTTCCATTTTAGTAGGAAGCAAGATAGATCAAGATTGGCAAGCTAAAGAGTTAACGACTACTGTATTTTTACAAAACTCAAGCAGCAAGGAAATTATTCAAGCTGAACAAAGTGACAAACTTAATTTCACTACGAGTATAGCCTTAAACAAGCTTATAGATAAAGCCATCTATCCTAATCCAACAAAAGACTTTTTATACGTAAATAACGATAAATTACTTTTACAGAAAATAGAAATTTACAGCATCATTGGTACTCTAGTACATGAAGAAAACTTAGAAGATAGATTAAGAGCTAAAATTGATGCGCAAGAATTTGGCGAAGGAAATTACATTCTTCGAATTTATGCCAAAAACAAGGAAGTTTACGCCAAAAAAATTGTGATAGATTACTAAACTAAATACCAGAAGTAGCCTTGCCTTTAGCTGTTTTCTTGTCTTTTTTCGCATTGCCTTTATCGTAGGCACCTCTACTTTGCTTCAAAGCTTTTTTCACCCCTTTAGAAGGAGCACTAGTAGCATAAGTAGGACAAGTGTGCTTATTACAAGATTGCAAAGCCACAGAACTTGAAACCATAAAAATAAAGGTAAATAAGACTAAGTATTTAGACATAATATTAGTGATTTAACATTACTGGCATAACCAGCATTAACAATTGTTCGCCTTCTTCAACAACTCCAGGAACTAAAATACCTGCTCTAGTTGGAGTTGACAATTCAATTTTAACCTCTTCTGTTTCCAATACACCAAGCATTTCAATTAGAAATCTCGCGTTAAAAGCAATTTCTAAATCCTCACCATCGTAGCTACAGTTTAATCTTTCAAAAGCTTCATTACTGAAATCTAGATCTTGTGAAGATACTTTTAATTCTGTTCCGGAAATATTTAGAACGCATTGATAGGTCGTTTTATTAGAGAAGATGCTAACTCTTTTTAAAGTATTCAAGAAATCTAATCTATTAATAGTTAATAGGTTGTTATTGTCTACTGGAATTACAGCATTGTAATCTGGATACTTTGCATCTACCAATCTACATATTAATAAGGTATCTCTGAAGCTAAAAAATGCGTTTGAAGAATTGTAACTTATAGCCACTCTTACATCCTCTCCAGGCAAACTACCTTTTAATAATTGCAAGGCTTTTTTAGGAACAATAAAAGATGCTGGATCTTTAGAAACCACATCCGATCTTTTGTATTTTACAAGTTTAGAAGCATCTGTAGACACGAAGGTTGTACCATCCGCTTGTAATTGAAAAAACACGCCTGTCATTGCTGGACGCAATTCATCATTACTTACAGCAAACAAAGTCTGACTTATAGCACGACCAAGAACTTCTGAAGGAATTTCTACTTCTGAAGCATCATCTGCACTAGGAATCTTAGGGAAATCTTCTGGATTCTCACCTGCTAACTTATACTTACCTGTGGAGGAGCTAATTTCTATACCATAAGTTTTCTCATCGAAAGAGAAAGTTAAAGGTTGCTCTGGTAAAGTTTTCAAAGTATCTAATAAAATTCGAGCTGGAATGGCAATTCGGCCATCTTCTTTTGCCTCAACTTCCAATTCGGTACTCATCGAGGTTTCCAAATCTGTTGCGAAAATTTTTATTTTTCCTCCTTGAATGTCAAACAAGAAATCTTCCAAAATTGGTAAAACCGTATTCGTACTGATTACACCACTAATTAATTGTAATTTTTTTAATAATTGGGTTGTTGAAACGACAAAACGCATAACTTGAATTTAATTTTATTAATGTACAAATATAGCTAGAAAAGCCTTGGATTATCCAAATTTTTTCAATTTTATTCGCATTCATCTTGCCTAGTCCTGTTGTGGACTAGCAATTAACTGATTTGCTTTTAGAAATATAGATGCAAAGCCTGCATATTGAATGCTTATTAATTTTTGTCTTTCTTGATCAAATGCATAGAGTCTATCCATGTCGTATTTAAAAACAACACTAGTATCCGCAGAAGAAGTGGAACCAAAACCAAGAGGCATATAAAACACATCTAAGGTTTTTGTTTCTCCTGTACTTGTTTCTACTTGTAATTGTAAATAAGCGTTTGCTTGCATAATACTATCCTTTTGCGCAAGGCTATCGATATTTTTTTCAAAATGCAAATTCATAAAAGAAGAAAATAGACCCGTTGCTAGCTCTTTATTTAGTTCACTTTCCTTATAAATTTCACCCATGTTGTTTAACTCCATACTCCCATTGTTCCTACTCAAATCAAAGGATTGCAAGGCATCCTCTTGATGGTATTTAATGGAAATTCTTTTTATTTCTTCGGGCAAATAATTACATAAAGCAATACTACGCCAAGCCTCTGGGGCTGGTGCAAAACGATAAGTTAAATAACCTCTAAATCCAGGCAAACGAATAATATAAGGTCTGCTTGCTGCTACCCCATTAATTTCCATTAGCATGTAAGTACCAATATTATCTGGAGTTCCTCCACCAACATAAAAAACCTTGTAGGCCTTCTTTTCGTCATTTTGATACAAGCTTACTTTAGTTGAAATATTAAGCATTTGCTTAAGAACATTATCTTGAGCAACTTCAGGAACAGGAATTTCGGCATACATATTCGCTAAGGCATCTAAGAGCTGCGCTAAAATTGCAGGCCTTACATTTTCTTCTCCATTTAACAACCAAGTACCCTTTACTTTCTCCAAGTACATGGCATTTCCCTTTCTATCATCTAGTTCAATTTTAGATAGGGCTGCCATATCCAAAACTTGAAAAGCTCGCTCCAATGCCGGATCATATTTCTTTCTTTCTCTCAGAAAAAGAAAAGTAGCCAAGGCAAGCAAGGCTAGTAAAACCACTATATAAATCCCACTTTTTTTCATGCCGCGCTATATTTTCTCTTTCTAAAAAATAAATAAAGCAGGGCAAAAATCGCTAAAAACACCAAAGGTAGAATTAAACTAAGCACTTGAATCTTTTGTTTGCTTTGCTTTACTTTCGTAGCATCTAATTGACGCAACTTAATCTCTTTACTTCTTGTCTCCAACAAGCTATTATCGTCTATTAAGTATTCTATAGCATTTAGCAAGAAGGCTTTATTATCGAAAACCATCGCTTCATTATTATTGCCATAAATACTAAAGCCCAAAGCTTGTTTTTTGCCTTTAGATGAGGCATTGATAATAAGATCTCCATCCCCTACCACAATCATTCTTGCACATGGCTCACTTTGCTCTTTAAATTTCATGGATTCTGTGCTATCTGCCATTTGTGCATAGGCTCCGGTAAAAGCTCTATTTTTGAACACCGACTCAAAGCTTCCACTTAAAGCAACCGCCGTGCTAAGTTGACTTTGAATATAAGCTTCTGGAGGTGGTGGGTTTTGCACCATACCAACAAAAACTCTTACTGGAGCCATCAAAGCTTTGCTGTAAGCGGAACTAGTAAGTAGAATTTCCTTCTTGATTTGAGGATTCTTTATGGTATCGATAGTACTTACAAATTTACTCGAAATAGGAGCCAAATTTTTCGAAATAGGGTGCGCTTCATTCCCAAACATTAAAGGGAAGAAGGGCCAAGAAAAAAACTGCGTTTGTGGCTGATTATTATTAAAACCTGTTTGAATCTCTAGTTTGGTATTCTGAAGATCCTGCACTAAATCGTCATTAATTCTAACCCCGTATTTAAACAAGATATCGTCTAAATTTAAATCTCGAGGTTGGGCCATAAAGAAGTCGGCACCTTGCAAGCTGTCCATATCCATGGCCATTTGATCGATTAACCAAAATATTTTCCCGCCGCGCATTAGGTATTGGTCAATTTTATATTTCTCCTTTTCTGTGAAGGCTTGCGTTGGCTTCGCAATTACTAAAACATCTACAAGCTTATCAATTTCATAGCCAAGTCTTAAATCGAGCATAGAAACTGCAAACTGATTCACTTGTAAGTCTTGAATAATTTCCGTTAGTTGCTCTTGAGTTGCTTCGCCATGACCGGTACTAAAAGCGATAACTGGCGGATGACTTTGTTGCAACTTTTGAATGGCATTTGCAAATTTGTATTCTAAAAGGGTAATAGAATTATTCAATATCTCGTATTGATCATAGCCTAATTTATTCTCTAGAAGATTGGCACTTATAACTCTGCCCTTGTAACTAAGCGTTGCCCCAGGGAAAATAATTCGCTGCGTTTGTTCCCCACTTTCAACTACGGTTAAGCTAATAGGATTAAGTCCTTTCTCCATTAGCTCTTTACCAATTTCTTCTTGAATATCTAAGGGGTAATCGTTTAAATCAACAAATTCAAATTCTAAACGAGAACCCGCATAAGCCTTAAACTCATTTAAAGTTGCTTCCGCACTTTTCTCCAATTCTTTCATTCCAGAAGGAAGATTTCCAGATAAGAAAACACGAACTGTAACAATGTCGTCTAAGTTAGCTAAAAAGTTTTTGGTTGCCTTAGAAATGGAATAACGTTTTTCTTCCGTTAAATCCAATCTCGTGTAGAGAAAGCTAGAAACTAGATTTGCTACTAAGATGATTAATAGCAGCAGCACGGTATTGATATTTGCCTTGATGTATTTCATCGCCTTACTTTTTCTTAGACATTACCAATTTCGTTAGCAATAAAAATATTCCAATCAAACTCAAAAAGTAGATTAAATCTCTAGTATCTATAACCCCTCTACTCATCGATAAATAATGCGCGTTGATTCCTAGGTGTTCTACAAAATAATCGCTTCTACCCACAAAAATCGGTAGCTGCGCAATAAAATCTAAACCCATGTAAAACAAGAAGCAAAAGAGCACACCGATTAAGAAGGCAACAATTTGATTATTACTAATAGATGAAGCAAAAGAAGCTAAGGCAACAAAGGAAGCTGCTAATAACAAAAGACCAAAGTAGCTTCCAATAATTCCACCAGTGTCTACATTCCCAATTGGAATTGCCAAATTATAAATAGTATAATAATATACTAAGGTAGGTAGTACTGCAAAAACAACCAGCGCAAAGGCGGCTAGAAATTTTCCTAAAATGATTTGATTTAAACTTAAAGGTCGTGTTAACAACAATTCTATTGTGCCTGTTTTATATTCTTCTGCAAACATCCCCATGCTAATTGCTGGTATTAGGAATAAAAAAAACAAGGGAGCATTACTAAAGAAACTATCTAGACTTGCAAAACCTGTATCCAAAATGGAAGTAGCCGGAAAAACAAAAGTAAATAAGGTACTCAGCACCAAGAACAAGCCTATGGAAATATAGCCCACAAGAGAACTAAAAAACTGTCTAATTTCCTTTAAAAAAATACTATACATTTACTTAGTAAGTTGTTTAAAAATATCTTCCAAACTATTTTTTTGTTCTTCTAGGTGTTGGAGAACGAATTTATTCTCTACGCAATAGTTATAAATTTTTTCATTAAGAGCATTTTCCTTTGTCGAACTGGCTCTTATAAAATCATTCTCTAAATCTTCAAAAATTATATGATCTATATGGAAATTTCCTGCTTTTTTACCTTTTGCCTTAAAGTTTACAAAAGCTTGCTTGTGCGACCTAGCCTTAACATGAGACATGCTATCATCAGCTACAATTTTGCCTCTATTTAGGATGATTACCCTTTTGCACATCGCCTCTACTTCCTGCATAATATGCGTAGAGAGAATGATGGTTTTTTCTTTCCCTAAGTTGCTTATTAATTCTCGAATTTCTACCAGTTGATTCGGATCCAAACCTGAAGTAGGTTCATCTAAAATCAGTACCTCTGGATTGTGAATCATAGCCTGAGCAATACCCACTCTTTGCTTATATCCTTTCGAAAGTTGTCCTATTTTCTTTCCTTGTTCTCTCTGCAAACCCGTCATTTCTATCATTTCAGCAACACGCAACATGGGCTTTTTTACCTGGTACAAGGAAGCTACAAAAGCTAGGTACTCTTTAATGTACATGTCGTAGTACAAAGGATTATTTTCAGGCAAGTAACCAATCTTTCTTTTAAAAGCTAAAGGATCGTCCAAATTTTTGAGTCCGCAAACCTTCACATCTCCATTATCCGCTTCCAAAAATCCAGTAATCATTTTCATGGTGGTAGACTTACCAGCACCATTCGGACCTAAAAAGCCTACAACTTCTCCACTATTAATCGTGAAAGAAATAGAATCTACAGCTCTTTGCTCGCCATATACCTTACTAAGATTGCTTACGCTTACCGACATAAGTCGCAAAGTTAGCTAAATCCAAGTATTTCTGTATAGCTTAACATTTTTTATACTAAAAGCTAAGAAGGTAGCTATACTTCCAAGTAAAAGGCTTAGATAACTTAGTATTCGATTTATTTTCAAAATTAATGCTCATAAGTTTCACTTAAGCGCTAAATGCCTTATTTTTACAAACTTATAATTAATTCCCATGGCGCAGCAAGACGATTTATTTAAAAATTTAGTTTCACATTCGAAAGAATACGGATTTGTATTTCCCTCTTCTGAAATATATGACGGTTTAGGAGCGGTATACGACTACGGACCAAATGGCGTAGAGCTAAAAAATAATATCAAATTGTATTGGTGGAAGAGCATGGTGCAAATGCATGAAAACATAGTGGGTTTAGATACTGCCATTTTTATGCACCCTAAAACTTGGAAAGCAAGTGGCCATGTGGATGCTTTTAACGATCCTTTAATTGATAACAAGGATAGTAAGAAAAGGTATAGAGCGGATGTTCTAGTTGAAGAGCACATAGAAAAAATCAATCAAAAGATTTTGAAAGATGTGGAAAAAGCCGCGGCCAAATTTGGAGAAGCTTTTAACGAAGCTGAGTTCCGTTCTACTAATCCTAATGTTCTTAGAAGACAAGAAGAAATTAATAAGATAGAAGCAAGAATGAAGGCTTGCTTAGAAAATGAAGACTTAGCTGATTTTAAATTGATGATTGAAGAATTGGGTATAGCTGATCCTTTATCTGGAAGTAAGAATTGGACAGATGTTAGACAATTCAACCTAATGTTTAATACACAATTGGGGAATATTGCTGGCGAAGAAGGCAAACTTTACTTGCGACCAGAAACCGCGCAAGGTATTTTCGTGAATTTCTTGAATGTTCTGAATACCTCAAGACAAAGAATTCCTTTCGGTATTGCCCAAATTGGTAAGGCTTTCAGAAATGAGATTGTGGCACGTCAATTCATTTTCCGTATGCGTGAATTTGAACAAATGGAAATGCAATTTTTCATTCGTCCGGGCGAGCAAGCGAAATGGTATGAGTATTGGAAAGAAACAAGGGCTAAATGGCATAAAAATCTTGGTTTTGGAGAAGAGAAATACCGCTTCCACGACCACCTAAAAACGGCACATTACGCCGATGCTGCGGCTGATATTGAATTTGAGTTTCCTTTTGGATTTAAAGAATTAGAAGGCATCCATTCTAGAACCGATTTTGATTTGAGTCAACATCAAGACTTAAGCGGAAAGAAATTACAATATTTTGATCCTGAGTTAAATGAAAGCTATGTGCCTTTTGTGGTAGAAACTTCCGTAGGCTTAGATAGAATGTTTCTTGCTACCTTAAGTGCTTGCTACAAGGAAGAAGATTTAGGAGATGGTAATTCGAGAGTAGTATTAAGCTTGCCGCCAGTTCTAGCCCCAGTTAAAGTGGCTATTTTCCCTTTAACCAAAAAGGATGGCTTGCCAGATAAAGCAAGAGAGATTTTCAATCGTTTGCGTTTAGATTTAAATTGCCAATACGAAGAAAAAGACAATATTGGCAAAAGATATAGACGTCAAGATGCCATTGGAACCCCATATTGTATTACCGTAGACCACCAAACGCTAGAAGATAACACCGTTACTATTAGAGAAAGAGATAGCATGGCGCAAGAAAGAGTTTCTGTTGAGCGAGTGATAGAACTTGCCCTCGAAAAATGCAGTTGGTCTAAGGTGTTAAAATAGAAAAATAAGTCCATAAATGAGAAAACTGCTCCGTTGCTTCTTTACACTAAGTTTTGTTTTTATTTTGCTACCTAGTCAGGCATAATGCATATCTAATTCGAAATGGGAAAAAATGATTCCCTCCGCTAACATTCCGCAAGACTTAAAACTTCGAGATGCTAACAATAATCTAGATTTAATTCAATTTCAGGGCAAGTATTATATGGCATTTCGAAATGCTCCTAGTCATTTCGCATCTAAAAAAACTAGCTTGTATATATTAAGCTCAGCAGATTTTACTACTTGGAGTTTAGAGAAAGAAATCTATCTAGAAAGTGATTTAAGAGAGCCGAGATT
This sequence comes from Chitinophagales bacterium, assembly GCA_020635975.1. Taxonomy (GTDB): domain Bacteria; phylum Bacteroidota; class Bacteroidia; order Chitinophagales; family UBA8649; genus JAFMKE01. The sequence continues at coordinate 423,276 of JACJYT010000002.1, read as the reverse complement.
TTATGCGAAAGGAGATAGCCTTTTCTTTATGTTTTTCAAAGGAGGAACTAAAATGCTAAAATTCGAACCGCAGGGAATTTTTAATTGCTACTATGACGCGCTTAGTTCTCAATGGTCAAGCATTGAAGAACTGAATATTCCTTTAGGTTATGTGCCGTGGAGAATACTTTCGCACAAGGGCGTTTTTTACCTATCTACTTACGATGGAATCAATGAATATAAATTGAATGTTCCAAGTGAGTTTAGACTGTACAAAAGTATAGACGGGATGAATTGGGCGGCTTTAAGTGAAGAGCCTCAGATTAAACACGATAGAGCCATTGCCGAAATAGAACTAAGTTTTGATGAGAACGATGATATTTGGGGCATTGCTCGACTAGAGTTCGATGGTTCCTACCTAGTACATGCAGATAATAATGATTATAGCAAATTCGAATATTGGTATAGTCCCTACAAATTCGATAGTCCACTATTTTTTAAACATAATGGAAAGCACTATTTGATAGCTAGAAGAAATCTTGATGGTCCGCTTGTTCACAAAGAAGGGAAATATAAGAAGAACTTAGTGCGCTATTCTTTAAAGAAGAAAACAACTGCTTTGTATCTTTTAGATACAAAAAATAAAAGCTTAATCCATGTGAAAGATTTCGATAGTACTGGCGATTGTGCCTTTCCTGGAATTGCCCAAATAAATGAAAATGAATACTACCTGCTTAATTATTCTAGTAATATAGAAAAAAGAAAAAAAGTATGGGTGATAGGTCAGCTTGGCAAAACTTTCATTTACAAATCTACCTTGCGCATTCAAGATTGTGAAACCTTTATTAACGCAAGCACGAGCCAATTCGTTTACCCCTTTAAATAGAAGAAGTTAATCCTCTTTAAACAGCTGCCTTCCTATTAATATATTTATCTAAGATTGGGTGGATAAAGACGGTCAGCATAATTAGTGCAGCCCCAATATAGAACCAGAAGTTAAGCATTTGATTCTCTGCAAAAATAATAATGGCGAGAGCAATCCCATAAAGTGGTTCTAGATTTAGAATAAGGTTAGAAGTGAAGGCACTCATATTTTTTAGGGCTTCCATTTCTAAAGAGAAGGCAATGTTGGTGCAAATAACCGCAAGTAAGATTAAATAAGCAATATCCCTCCCATCGGGAATAAATTCAAAACTTAGGCCTTGATACAGAAAAAAAGGAAGCAATAAACTCAAAAAGATAAAACCTCCCATCATCTGCAAAAAGGTGACCACTGTAGGCGAGTTGTTTAAGACGTATTTCTTATTTAAGACCGAAAAGAGAGCTGCTAAAAATGCAGCTAGAATGCCTAAAAACATGGCTTGGATATAAGAAGATTGCAAAGAAAACTTTTCATCAGGATTCGATTTGGCTATAAGGGCAAGTCCGAGGATAACTAAGACTCCAATAAACAACTCTCGCTTCTTCATCTTTACTTTGAAAACCAGAGGTTCAATCAAGGCGGCAAACAAGGTAATGGTTCCGAAGGTTGCAAGTGCTAGAGAGGCGCTATTGCCCAATTTTATACAGCCATAAAAAGCAAGCCAATGCAAGGCAACCAAAATTCCAATTAAAAGAAATTGTTTTCTAGTTTGCCAATTAGTGGCCCTCAGTTTTATGAAGAACTTAGGGAATAGCATAAAAATAGCAGAGGCAATCCACATCCTATGCCAAACCAAATTAATACTAGAAAGAGAAATTAGCTTGCCCAGAATGGCGGTAAAACCAAACAAAAAAGTGGCAACATGCATTAAAATTATTGCTTGGCGTTCAGCTTTCATCTTTCTATTTTATATAAAAATTCCACCGCAAAGCAGTGGAATTTAATCTACGTATCCATCATCCTTATACTAGGTACTTTGTACTCAGCACATAAAAAACTAGGCCATTTTCTTAGAATCCTCTAAAAACTTAGCCAGACCAATATCTGTTAAAGGATGTTTGAATAAGGCTTCTATGCTAGAAAGTGGACAAGTTGCAATGTCTGCACCTGCTTCAGCGCATTGAACGATATGTAAGCCACTTCTAATAGATGCAGCTAGTATTTCTGTTCCAAACCCGTAGTTCTCATAAATTTGAACAATTTGCTCGATTAATTGCACCCCATCCCAATTGCTATCGTCTATACGACCAATAAAAGGACTTACCATAGTTGCTCCAGCTTTAGCCGCTAATAATGCTTGTCCGGCTGAAAACACCAAAGTACAATTAGTCTTAATTCCCTTGTCAGTGAAATATTTTATCGCTTTAATTCCATCTTTTATCATTGGAATTTTAACCACAATATTCTTGTGTAATTTGGCTAGAGCTTCTCCTTCTCTTACCATTCCTTCGAAATCTGTACTTAGCACTTCAGCGCTAACCGGACCATCTACCAAATTGCAAATAGCAACATAATGGGCAAGAACGGCGGCTTCTCCCTTAATGCCTTCCTTAGCCATTAAGGACGGATTCGTAGTAACGCCATCTAAAACGCCAAGACTAGCGGCTTCTTTAATTTGATCCAAATTTGCTGTATCGATAAAAAATTTCATACTATATTTTTTGTTTGTACAAAACTAAAACATGAAGCCAAAAGCAAAGAAAAAAGTAATTAACAAGGGTTGATATAGTGGCTTAGAGGCCCAATGAGTTATTGTATATTCCTTTAAAAATGTATGCCCTTCGTAGCTAGGGCGCTACGAACTCCGTTCCCATGCATATCTAAAAAAAAATAGGCCTTCTTTGGAATAAGTTTTAATTCTTACTTTCAGTTCTTACCTTAGCACGACAAGTTATTTATTATGAAAAACTACCTAATAAAGAATGCGAAAATTGTAAACGAAGGAAGAATTTTTGAAGGAGATTTACTTATCAAAAATCAACGAATTGCAAAAATTGGAGCAGAGATTAGTAATGATTGTCAAGCTACTGAGATGGATGCGAAAGGAAAATATTTATTGCCAGGAGTAATTGATGACCAGGTGCATTTTAGAGAGCCAGGCTTAACCCACAAGGCCGATATTTATACAGAAGCAAAGGCCGCTGTGGCTGGAGGCACCACCTCTTTTATGGAAATGCCAAACACTAATCCTACCACCACCACCCAAGAAAATTTAGCTGCTAAATACCATGTAGCCTCGCAAACCTCTCTAGCAAATTATTCCTTTTTTATGGGAGGGGCGAACAATAATTACGACGAGGTGATGCGTACCGATTTAACTAAAGTTTGCGGCTTAAAAATATTTATGGGAAGCAGCACAGGGAATATGTTGGTGGATGACGAGAAAGCATTGAAAGCATATTTCTGTAATTTCGAAGGACTAATTGCCACTCACTGCGAAGATGAGCAAACTATTCGTGCCAATGAAGCGCTTGCAAGAGAAAAATACAGTGACTTAGTTCCCTTCTACATGCATCCTATCATTCGCAGTGAAGAAGCGTGCTACCTAAGTTCTTCAAAGGCCATAGAATTAGCTAAACAATGCGGCACGAGATTACATATTCTGCACATTTCTACGGCAAAAGAACTAGAACTCTTTACCAATAAGCTTCCTCTCGAAGAGAAAAAAATAACTTCTGAGGTATGTGTTCACCACCTTTGGTTCGATTCGGAAGACTATTATATTTTCGGTAGTAGAATCAAGTGTAATCCAGCCATTAAGGAAAAGAAAAATCGCCTAGCCCTATTAGATGCCTTATTAGACGATAGATTAGATATCATTGCAACAGATCATGCGCCGCATACCTTAGAAGAAAAACGCAACTCTTATTTCAAAGCACCTTCTGGCTTGCCTTTAGTTCAACATAGTTTAAATATGATGCTAGATTTTTATCAACGCGGAAAACTTAGCATAGAAAAAGTAGTTGAAAAAATGAGTCACGCTCCCGCTAGATGTTTCCAAATTAAAGAAAGAGGATTTATAAGAGAGGGCTATTTCGCCGATTTAGTATTAGTTGACATGAAAGAAAAGAATTACGTGCACAAGGGAAACATCCACTACAAGTGTGCTTGGAGTCCACTAGAGGGTAGCATTTTTAGAAATACCGTTACCCATACCTTTGTTAGTGGTCATTTGGCCTACGAAAATGGAGAATTTCACGAAGCAAAGAAAGGGGAAAGACTTTATTTTGATAGAGCATAAACAAGGAAGAAAGGAAGTATGAAGAAATTGAATAGAATAGTTTTTATGGGTACGCCCGATTTTGCAGTAGCTAGTTTAAAAGCTCTTGTAGAAAATGGATATCCTGTTGTAGGAGTGGTAACTGCACCCGACAAACCAGCTGGAAGAGGGCAACAAGTAAAAAAATCGGATGTTAAGCTCTATGCTGAAAGTCAAAACCTTAAAATACTTCAACCAGAAAAACTAAAAAACGAAGAATTTCTTGCCGAGTTAAAAGCACTAAATGCCGACTTAAATGTTGTAGTAGCTTTTAGAATGTTGCCGGTAGTAGTTTGGGATATGCCACCATTGGGATCGATCAATGTGCATGGTTCTTTGTTACCCAATTATAGAGGTGCTGCTCCTATACATTGGGCTGTGATTAATGGAGAGAAAAAAACTGGCGTTAGCACCTTCTTTTTGAAGCACGAAATTGATACGGGTAATATTATCGGACAAGCTAGCACGCCAATTGGTGAGGATGAAACAACGGGTGAGGTTTATTATAGGCTAATGCATTTGGGAGCAGAACTGCTTTTGAAGACTTTGGAAGAACTTGAAAATGGAACTATTAAAGAAGTGCCTCAAGATTTGAGTATTGAAGCCAAACATGCTCCAAAAATTTTTAAGGAAGATTGTAAAATTTCTTGGCATAAAAGTGCTCATGACATCCACAACCTAGTTAGGGGCTTAAATCCATTTCCAAGCGCATTTACTAGCCTAGAGGGCAAAAATGTTAAAATTCATACTACAAAAATATCCTCAGAGAGCTTTCCTCTTAAGGCTGGTGAAATAAAGGTAAAAGACAAAAAGCTTTTCGTAGGTACGGGGAAAGGACTACTAGAAATTATTGGTTTACAAATGGAAGGAAAGAAGAGATGCTCTGCCCTCGACTTCATCAACGCTTACCAAGATATATTAGCTAGAGGCTTTGAGGTATAAGCAAGCTATCTGCTTCTAGCACCACTTCTTTAGGAAAATTTTGGTGATAGAACGCCTTCCAATCGGCAACAAAGCGCTCTGGATATTCAATCTGAGGTACGTGACCACAATTCTCATAAATAATTTTCGCGCTGTTGGGAATGTCTCTTTCAAAACTTGCAGCATGCTCTGCCGGTACAACTTCATCTTGATCGCCCCAAATTATTAGACTCGGACAATTAACGGAAAGAAGTAAAGTGGTATCTGGAATGACTGCACTTGCCACCATATTCAACATCCAATCGAAGGTGCCTTCCTTATTCATCATGTAGTAATTCAAACGAACTTTCTCTTCGTTTACCTTCGTATCATCCCACAAAACTCTGCGCGCATTCGACAAGGTCATACGGTAAGGAACCCCTTTCTTAAATAGAAATTTTGCAAAAGGTCCTGTCATCCAACTAGAAGCATTACTTTTTACTCTATCCATTCCATAACCTGCACTATTTAGCAAAGTAAGCGACTTGATACGAGGATCTTGAGAACTTGCTAAATCCCAAGAAATCCACCCTCCTAAAGAATTACCCACAAGGTGACAAGAACTAATGTTTAGCTTATCTAAACTACTGGCAATAAACTTTCTATAAAGAGCAAACATCTCCTCTCCTAGCACATTCTCTTGAGGCACACTCGATAAACCAAAAGCCGGAAGATCGATGCATATAACTCTAAAAGAATCGGATAAGAGCTCAGAAACTAACTCAAAATTCTTGTGAGAACCACCAAAGCCGTGAACCATTAAAATGCATTCTTCTCCAGAACCTTGCTCGGTATAATGATATTCCAAACCATTAAATTCAAAATAATGCGAATTCTTAGTTTCGCACAAGTCCTTCGCCTCTTCCATACTAACTACATTATCCTTTCTGAGAAAGAAAATTGCAATAGGAACAAGCAGCACCAGAGCCAAAATACCTAGAAGTATCTTTTTCATAAATCTTTAAATTAAAACCATCTTTTTTTCATAAAAAACCATCCCAAAACAAAGGACATCGCTAATGAAAGTCCAATGATTACATAAAATGGCAAATAACTATGCTCATAGCCCTCTTGAAGCGGAAGGCGAATATTCATGCCATAGAAACTAGCCAACAAGGTAGGCACCATTAATACTATGGTTACTGCCGTTAAGCGTTGTACTACTATTCCCAAATTATTAGAAATGATAGAGGCAAAAGAATCCATAGTTCCATTAAGAATGTTGGTGTAGATATCGGCCATCTGAATAGCCTGACCACTATCTACTACGATATCTTCTAAGAAATCTTCCTTCTCTTCGTGCTCTCTTATTTTCAAGAAATTGGTTCTTCTTAACTTATTCATCATTAAGTCATTACTACGCAAGTTAGTAACGAAATAAATCAAACTTTTCTGTAAATCTAGAAGTCGCTTAAGGTCCTTACTTCTTGATGAACGATAAATTTCGTTCTCGAAAGAGTAACGTTTATTATTGATTTCTCTTAGGTAATATTGAAAATAGTACACATTGCGATTAAACAACAACAAGGTAAACTGACTTTGATCTGCAGGATCGAAGCCCTTTATTCGGTTAAATAAAAAATCGTCTATAACTCTATTTTCGTAACTGCAAATGGTTAAGATATATTCTGGCTTGCTTATAATACCGATAGGAATAGTTAGGTATAAGGATTCATTCTCAATCAAATCGTTGTTCAGAATGGGGGTGTTCACTACTACTAGATCTGCTTCTTCTTCCGACTCAAATCTACTTTGCTCGTCTCTATCCAAAGAATCCGTTAAGAAATCTAGGGGTAAGTTGTGAATTTCTGCTATTTCCTCCAAATTCTCTTTAGAAAAAGGAGGATAGATGTTTACCCAACAGCCTTTTTCTAGCTCTTGAATCTCCACTAATTTATTTCCTACTTTTTTGAGAATTTTGATCATGTAAACCTTTTTTAATTGGTTTCGAAAAGTGATTTTAGGCTTTCTGCCTCGGTTGCCTTAATTCTTCCTGCTAAAATAAGTCTAATTTCTCTTCTTTTTAAGGCTCCTTCAAATTGTTTTTGCTCTTCTTCGCTTTCTGGCTGAACTGGGGCAATTTTTTTAGGTCGACCATTACTATCTAAGGCAACAAAGGTGTAATAAGCGGTATTGCACTTGTATTTATTTTGTGAAGGCAAGTTTTCTGCCCAAACTTCAATATAGGTTTCTATAGACGAGTTAAAGGATCTGGTAACTTTTGCTTCGATGGTTACTACGTCTCCTATCTTGATAGGGTTTTCAAAAGATACTTGATCTACAGAAACGGTAACAACAACAGCTTGAGCATGCTTCCCTGCGGCAATGGCAGAAGCGATATCCATCCAATGCAATATTTTACCTCCACGTAAATTATTTAAGGCATTTGCATCGTTTGGGAGTACTATTTCTGTCATTATTGTTCTTGAATAAGCAGGTGTTTTCATCTCCATAAATTTTAACTTTTTTATTAAGCAACAAAAGTACTACTTTTGTCTTAGAAAACGGCTACGCGACTAGCATTAGCTAAAGACCGCTTTTCTGCCATGGCTCCGTGGCGCAATTGAATAGCGCATCAGATTTCGGCTCTGAGGGTTGGGGGTTTGAATCCCTCCGGGGTCACAAGTGAAGCCTTGCTGCAAGCAAGGCTTTTTATTTTTAAATAATTCGGGAGCTTTAATCCCTTCTTTTTTAGATCTTAGATGTGAGAATTGAGAATTGAGATTGGAGTACGGAGTACGGAGTACTGAGTACTGAGTACTCTGAAGTCGGAAATGTAAAAATGGCCCCATCCCTAGCCCTTCCCCTCAGGAGAAGGGAAGCATGTAGAATTTATAAAATTTGTAGGGATATAAATACTCACCGATAATAGCTCCCTCTCCCAGGAGAGGGTTGGGGAGAGGCCTGAATATTACCCCATAAGCAGAGTCTCTCAGCAATGCCCCCCTGCCCTTGTTGGTCTTGTGACCAACAAGCTAGTGGCATTATGCTTAAATCACATCAATTTTTCAAAGCGGTGGTCACAAGACCATCCGCGGCAGAAATAAATTCAGGGTCCTCTCCGATAGACCCTGAATGTGGGAAAACCGCTTCTTTGCGAGATTTGAGATTTTAGCCTCTTTTTTTACAGACGATTTGTTTTCAAAATAGGAGATTGCTTCTTCCACTCCGTTCCATCGCAATGACGTTTCGTATTTATTAGGCTCTTCAAAACATCTTTTATATTTGAGAATTGAGATTTGAGATGTGAGTACTGAGTACAAAGTACTTGGTACTTAATACTTAGTACTCAGCACTATCAACCTAATTTCAAACATAAACACTTAGTTCAAGAACTTGATTGGCTTCGAGTGCCAGCTTTTTTCTAATACTTGCTTTGATTGGAAGTATATAAGTACCTCTCTTGGTATCGAACCAAATAGCAGTATCCCAATCCACATCCTGAATCGAAGCTCTTGCTTTCATTCGCCCCCAGCCTTCTTCTTGCCATTGCAAATTGCCTCTAATCTCTTCTGAAACTTCTTTGGGAAGCGAAACAAAATACCAGGCCCCTTCGCCTTGGTAGCGCCATAAGGATCCAGAAAAAGTATATTTAATTTTGGCTTGCAAGTTTTATTATTTTTTCTTTTCTCGGAGATATCTTTCTAGCTAAGATTCACTCTAAGCAACTTGGATTAAATTAAATTTTCAATACTAATTACGGCAGTGTTCCCCACAAATTGAATCTTGCATTTCTGTTTAAAATGAGCGATTCGATTTAGATAAAAAGGTGTGAAGCTTTCTAGCTTAAGCTTCTGCTCTTCATTTAAAAAACAGAAGTAAATTAACTGCAAGCTGCTTTCTTCGCTTTCCGAGCGGTAAACTTGGTAGCTAGCATACTCAACTGTACCTAATTCTATTTCTACATGATCGAAATTCCCATTGGGCGGATAGCGGTCGCTAATGCCTACTAACTTAGTTCCTTCTAGTCCGTCTAAGGCACAGTTCTCACATTCCTTATAAAGCAAGCTTGTAGTCTTCAGACTGTCTATGTAGGGATTTAAGTCAGGATTTTTTACCACCAGAGCATCCAATTGCTTATTGCCCGAGCAGGAAGCAAGGAGAGCAAGAACGAACAAGAGAATTAATCTATTCATTTTTTCAAAGTTTTAGTAGGTCAAAAAGAGCTGCCACTTTGGCTAAGCAAATGCAGGTATACTAGGCTGGTATCGTCTTTTATAAAGTGGTATTCTGTAGTTTCTCCAGCCTGAGTCCAAACCGTAGGCAGGGTATCGCTTTCGTAGCCCTCTTTACTAAAAACTAAACTACCCAGCCAGTTTTCGCTGCGCTTCAGTTTAAAGTAGCCCAGGCTATCGCTTTTTGTTCTATTGCCCATTTTGTACTCTTCTACCACCACATGCTCCAAGGGGAAGCCATTTTCATCTAGTACTTTTCCTTGATAAAAATCATTAATTTTCTCCTTACAGGAACCAAGCGTTAATATGAGAAGAATAAAGAAATATTTCACCATGGCTATATTTTTGACTAGTAGATTTGTTTAAAAGCAGTTTTGAAGATAGAGCTTTTTTTAAAGATTTTAATCTAGCTTAGCGGCAAGCCGAAGACAGTAAAAAAGAACGGTTCTTCTTTCCGAATTTAGTATTTGTAGCTGCAAGCTACATCAAGTACTTAATCCTTAGCCACCGCTGCGCTCAGGCTAAGGACAGCGGGGTATCGCTTTCGTAGCCCTCTTTACTAAAAACTAAACTACCCAGCCAGTTTTCGCTGCGCTTCAGTTTAAAGTAGCCCAGGCTATCGCTTTTTGTTCTATTGCCCATTTTGTACTCTTCTACCACCACATGCTCCAAGGGGAAGCCATTTTCATCTAGTACTTTTCCTTGATAAAAATCATTAATTTTCTCCTTACAGGAACCAAGCGTTAATATGAGAAGAATAAAGAAATATTTCACCATGGCTATATTTTTGACTAGTAGATTTGTTTAAAAGCAGTTTTGAAGATAGAGCTTTTTTTAAAGATTTTAATCTAGCTTAGCGGCAAGCCGAAGACAGTAAAAAAGAACGGTTCTTCTTTCCGAATTTAGTATTTGTAGCTGCAAGCTACATCAAGTACTTAATCCTTAGCCACCGCTGCGCTCAGGCTAAGGACAGCGGGGTTTCGTCAAAAGTTAATTCAGGAAGTACAACCTTTAGATGACCTCTTTGAGCTAATTTAAACACTTCTTTGATCCTTTTCCCTTCTAAAAAGTTATTGGATTCGAAGATTGAAGTATCTAAAAATATTATATCCATAGTTTGGTCCAAATGTGTGGTAACATGCAAATATAAACCACCTCCAATAAATGCACATGGTCTATAATCCCACAAGTTAAACACTAATCCTTTAATAACAAATTAATACTAATGTGTTTTTCTTACTTTGGAATTAATTTCATTGTTTGCTTGTTCCTTAGCTCAAGAAGAAGCTGATGAAAAAATTAATAAAGCAATTTGGTGCAAGTTTAAGTCCGCAAGAGAAAAAACGATTGGCGCTATCTAAACATTGGAAAGAGGGGAAATTCGAAAACCTAGAGACCACCACCATGGATATTAACCCTAGAACCTTGCCCGGACTCCTCAAAAAACAATTTACCAATACCGAAGGCAGAGAGCCCAAGCAAAATCTGCCCATCGCTCCTTTTCAAGCAGAACTTTTTAATACAAACAGCGATAAATTTATTTGGTATGGCCACGCTCTTCTTCTCCTAAAACTAGAAAACCTAAATATCTTAATCGACCCTATGTTTGGCGAAGATGCTTCTCCCATAGCCCCAATGCAAACCAAGCGCTTTAGCACAGGCAGCATGGCTATCATTGAACAGCTACCCGAAATTGATTACTTGCTCCTTACCCACGACCACTACGATCATTTGGATTTGGACAGCATCATGCAGCTGCAAAGCAAGGTGAAAAACTATATCGTTCCTCTTGGATTAAGTCGCCACCTAGTAGCCTGGGGCATAGCCAAAGAACTCATTAGCGAAATGGATTGGTGGGATACTATTACTATAAAAGACATACAACTAAGTTTTACGCCTTCTCGCCATTTTTCTGGTCGCGGAATTACAGACCGTGCCAAATCCTTGTGGGGCGGTTATCTATTTAAAACACCCAAAAGAACGCTTTACCTAAGTGGAGATGGGGGCTATGGACCGCATTTTAAGGAAATAGAACAACTCTATGGTGCTGTCGATTTTGCCTTTGTTGAATGTGGTCAGTACAATCAAGAATGGCATCAGATTCATATGTATCCTGAAGAAAGCGTACAAGCCATGTTGGATGTAAAAGCCAAATTGGCTATGCCCATTCATTGGGCAGGCTTCAAACTTGCCATGCACCATTGGAAAGACCCCATTTTACGCTTTAGCAAAGAAGCCAATGAAAAGCAGCAGGAGTTTATAATTCCGCGTATCGGACAAATAGTAGAGCTTGACGAAAGTTTTAGTTCGGATTCTTGGTGGGAAAGCTACGAATAAACAAATTTCTCCTCATTTTTCCTTAATTTTGTAGTCTCTTCTATGGAACTATAAATCTCGTATGAAACTCAATCACCCAGAGCTTGTTGATTTACTCCAAATGGCCTATTCGGCCGAAAAAGCAGCTGCTTTTGCCTATATCGGACATGCAAATAGCATAAAAAACAAGGAAGCTAAAATCCCCATCAAACAAATAGAAGAAGAGGAATGGCAGCATCGCCGAGAGGTGCTTAAAATTATGCAAGCTTATAATATTCCAATTTCTAAATGGTATGAGTTTAAATTCCATGTTATTGGCAAAAGCATAGCCTTTGCTTGCCATGTGATAGGTTGGTTTATGCCCTATTATTTTGCTGGTCGACTCGAAAGCGGTAATGTATGCGAGTATTTTAGGATGATGCATTTTTTCCATAGTTTGGGAATCACCGAACACGATGAGGTGCTTTATGAAATGGGAGTTAAAGAAAAGGAACACGAGGTCTTTTTTCTTGAAGTTGTAAAAGACAGCAAGCTCCTCCCCTTCTTTGAAAAAGTGTTTTCTTGGGGAAATAAAAGCTTTAATAATGTGGATATAGAACGACTACTTCCAAAAGACAAATCTGAACAATATTGTAAAAAATAAGTACATTAGCTTAAAATCCCTGAAAATGAAAAAACTAATTGCCCCTTTATTTGTCCTATTCCTTCTTGCTAGTGCCTTCGTTCCTGCAAAAAAAGGAAGTTTGTATACGAGTCCAGACGCTGCATTCAGCGTTGTTTTTCCGGCTAGCTTTACCGTAGATAAAACACAAGGAGAAAGCTATGTAACCACCAAGATCATGGGGGAAGCCGATGGCATAAATTACATGGCCTCTTCTACCATACATGAAACCGATTTAAGCACTACCGATAATTTAGAGCAAGTTTCTTTAGAGGCTTTTGCAGAAAGACTAAGCGGCAATGTTCTGAGTACTTCGACCTATAAATTCAAAAACATTGTTGGCTTAAAAGCCAATATTATTAGTGAAGCGAACAATATGGAGATGGAATATATTGTGGTAATTGACGGCAATATTCAGTATCAATTTATTGTGTTTACCAATATTTCAGAATACAACGCCAAGGCGGCTAAGAGCTTCTTTAAAAGCATCAGCTTTAACTAGTAGCTCAGACTTACTAAGTAACCGCTGTGGTTTCTTACATTAAATACTTTTCCATCAGAGAAGTATAAATATTGTCCTTTTATACCTTCTAGTTTCGATTCTATAATGGCTTCTTTATCTAAGTTAATGCTCTTTACTTTGCTTGGATAGTGCTTAACTGGATAGTTAATTGAAATAATTTCATCCTTATCAGAAACAAACTCGTGGAATTCTTCCGATAAATATGCTTGCAAAACCTCCTCTTTGGCAGCTAATAAATCTAAAGAACTTAAGTCGTTTTTAAGCATGCGCTGCCAGTTAGTTTTATCAGTAAAATAATCTTTTAACTCTACCTCTATGGCTCCTGCTAATTGGCGATAAGGAACTTCTGCCAGTATAATAGCCTCGCTAGCTCCTTGATCGATCCATCTTGTAGGTATTTGTGTATTTCTAGTTACGCCAACTTTAATTGCCGACGACTTAGCCAAATAAACCACATGAGGCTGATTGTGGTGGGCATTTTCCCATTCTACATCGCGACCTTTACCAAGGTGGGCTTCGCAGAGCTCGGGATTAATAATGCAAGGTGAAGTTTCGGGAGCATTTATAAAACAAGGATAGCAAGCTCCTTGTCCGAAGGACTTATTCGTTTTTTTGCCGCAAACTACACAATTTATTATACCCTCAAAAACGATTTCCATATCCTTTCCAATTAGGGCATTCATATCTAAATACTGCTCATCGTGGTGCAAGTAATAATGCACTTCGTCTTCAAGACGACTTGCCATCTTCGATAAATTTGTAGTGATCTTTCCCATTAGTCTTTTATTTCTTTTCGTTCAAGCGAATACCCTCTTCTTCTAAGGCAATTAACTTTTGTTTATACAAACCACCGATTGCTCTTTTAAAGGCCTTCTTACTCATTTGAAGACTATCTTGAATTTCTTTAGAGTCGCTTTTATCGTGAAAGGCTAAAAAACCGCCATTTTTTCTCAATATATTCAAAATGCGTTCGGCATTCATCTCTATGGCATCAACACCAGGTTTCTGAAATAAAATATCCAACTTCCCATCTGGTCGTATTTGCTTAATGTAAGCGGTCAATCTATCTCCAGTTCCTACTTCTTTAAAATTTTCATTTCTGTAGGCTAAGCCCATAAAAAGATGATTCACTATGCAAGTATAACCTAGGGGAGTTTCACCAAGAATCAAAACCTGAACCTCGTCTAAATCTTTTAAGGCACTCGTATCTTTAGAAATAAACTTCTCCCACTTTGCACTGGCCGTTAAGCGCTGCGTTTGTTCATCTTCGAACATATAGACTAAATGGTATTCGCCTTCTTGCATTTTAGATTTTTGCTCTTGAAATGGCACCAATAATTGCTTATCGATATTCCAATTTAAGAAAGCTCCTACAGGCCCAACCGAGGCCACTTCTAAAAAGCCAAATTGATTTAATTCTATTTCTGGAATTTGCGTTGTTGCTACTGGTCTTTCGTCACTATCGAGGTACACAAAAACCCTTACTAGATCGTCTACTTTAAAATGAGCTAAAACAAATTTATTAGGCAATAGAATATCTTCCCCAGCTTCATTCCCCAAATACAAACCAACGCTTGTAGTTCGCAGCACCTTTAATTCATGATATATTCCTATTTGCATTTCCTTCTATTTTCTAAGTTTAAACCATCACTCGCCCTACGGCATTTGCAAGCGCTTTTAGACTAGCTTGCAGGGCGGCAAACTCTTCGAAATTTAATTGTTGAGCGGCATCACTCCAAGCCTCTTTTGGTCGCGGGTGACTCTCAATTAATACCCCTTCTACTCCCATAGCTACGCAAGCGCGAGTTAAATCTGCAACGCCATAGGCATAACCCATAGCGTGACTCGGATCTAGAATGATAGGTAAGTTGGTCTTTTCCTTTAGAAAAGCTACGCCACATAAATCTAAGGTAAATCTTGTACCCGTTTCGAAAGTTCTAATTCCTCTTTCGCAAAGAATAACTTGATCGTTGCCTCCAGACAAAATAAACTCGGCCGCTTGTACAAATTCTTGTAAGGTAGACCCAAAGCCTCTTTTTAACAAAATCGGTTTATTAGCTTTTCCGCACCTTCTTAAAATGCCTTGGTCGTACATGGCCTTAGCCCCAATTTGAACTATATCGGCATATTCAATTACCTCTTCTACATGACTAGCATCACGCACTTCGGTAATAATTTGCAAGCCATATTTCGTTCTCATTTTATCGAGAAGCAATAATCCTTCTTTGCCCAAACCTTGAAAACTATACGGCGATGTTCGTGGCTTATAGCAGCCAGCACGCAAGACCTTCACCCCTTGTTCTACACAAAACTTAGCAGCTGTTTCAATTTGTTCTTCTGTTTCTACACTACAAGGACCAGTAATCATCAGCGTAGAATTACTTTCTCCTCCAATGCTAAAATTAGAAAACTTAATTTCTCTAGTCTCCTTTTTATATAATCTACTTGCCAATTGAATATCGTTGGGAACAGCTGTAAAGCTGCTTACCTTAGCGAATAAATCGCTTGGCAGTTCTTGCAATTTAGATGGACTTACCAAAACAATTTCTTCCTTTTCGATTAAAATAGCTTGCAAACGATGCGCTATTTCTTGGGCTTCGTTCAAGCCAATGCTAGATTTTAAGTGTATTATCATTTTTTTAGCTTCAGAAGCTGCTAAGCTTCTCCTTTTATTAATTCATTAAAACTCAAGGCTCCAAGTAACTTATTTTCTTCGTTTACAACAGGCAAAAACAAGATAGGGAACTTATAAGATTTTAGTAAAGATAGCATCTCATAAGAACTTGCCTTGCCTAAAATTTTTATAGGATTTCTATTTACCACATCTTCTACTTCAATTTTATTTAGATCTTCTACATGCTTCAAGATGCCGCGCCTTAGGTCTGCATTACTGCTAATTCCTTCCAAATGACCATCGCGTTCAAATAAAACAAAGCCCATTTTATAAGTTTCCATGGTAAGTAGCACCTCTTTAAAAGTACAGCTCTTTAAATGTAGAATAGGTAAACGCTCTTTGGCTATCATAAAATCTTCTAGTAAATAAGAAGAGCCATTCTGATTAAATCGTAAATCTAAAAAGGCCTGAGCCATGTTCTTATGGTTTACTAAGAATGATCCCGAAACCGCCAAGCTTACTCCCAATAAGCGGAGGATAAAAGAAACTTCGGCGTTTATGCCACCATCCACATAGATAGGTAAGTCTGGAAACAAGGCTTTGCATCTTCTTATTCTTTCAAAACTTTCTCGTTTAAATTGTCCACCACTCTTGCCCGGAGTGGTCGTCATTAGTAAAACATAATCCAATTGCTCTCGATAAGGAACCAAAGCTTCTAAATCGGTTTCGTTTACCAGTGCCAAACCAAATTTAAAAGACTTGGTTGGACTCAATACAAAAGCTTCCTGTAAATTTTCAAATTGCAAGGTCAGCTGGGCCAGTTTATTATCTTCTGCAAGGGCAAGGTACTTAGCACTGTCGGAGCTAATAGCATGTAGATCGATAGGAATAGAACTAAGTTCACGAATCAGCTTCAGATCTTCTAGAAACTTTTCTTCATCGCCTTCAAAACAATCTATGTGTAAAAAAT
The DNA here is from genome assembly GCA_020635975.1 of Chitinophagales bacterium. Taxonomy (GTDB): domain Bacteria; phylum Bacteroidota; class Bacteroidia; order Chitinophagales; family UBA8649; genus JAFMKE01. Next base: position 406,897 of record JACJYT010000002.1, on the reverse strand, counting down.
CGATTTGTAAGCCTTCCAATTCTTTTAAAAGATTAGGCAAGTCCTGGTTGATTGCAGAATAAACGGAGGCTGAAATTTTCACAAGGTAAAAATACAATAAGTTTTAATGATATTTAGAAGAGCTTCGCTAAGCTCCTTTATTTACTCCAAGTTTCTCTTGCTAAATCTATGGGTAAGTTGGAAGATGGTAAGTGCCTCCTTGGCAGCCTTCACATCGTGCACTCTTAAAATTTGAGCTCCCCTTTCAAGAGCCATAATATGGGCTGCAGTACTAGCATTTAAACTTTCCTTCGGCGTTATATCTAGTGCTTTGTAGAGCATTGATTTTCTAGACAAACCTACTAATATTGGTCGGTGAAAAAGATGCTTAAAGTAAGAAAGATTGGCTAATAGCTCATAATTATGATCCAAACTTTTACCAAAGCCAAAACCAGGATCTAAAAGGATGTCTTTTACACCTAAAGCATCTAAACGCAATAGTTTAGCGCTAAAATCTTTGGCAATTTCGAGTAACACATCGTCATATTCTGGCTGCAACTGCATGGTACTTGGATCGCCTTTCATGTGGGTAAGCACATAAGGGCAATTCAATTTAGCAACTAGAGCAAACATGTGTTCATCCAAATCTCCACCACTCACATCATTGATAATACTAGCTCCTTTACGAATAGCTTCTTCGGCAACAGCAGCTTGATAGCTATCGATAGAAATTATAAGCTCAGGGAAATTAGCATTTAATTTCTCGATAATGGGAGCTACTCTATCTATTTCCTCTTGCGCTCCCAATTTTGCGGCATTGGGTCTGCTTGAGGCTCCACCAACATCAATGATATCTACACCTTCGCTAAGCATTTTAACTGCATGTTCGAAAGCAAGATCCAAGTTGTTGTAATTTCCTCCATCAAAAAAAGAATCGGGAGTTAAGTTAAGAATTCCCATGAGAGCAGCACCTTCAAAAACTTTGAGTCGCCCTTTGCAATTGAGAGAAAATGTATTTAATACTTTAGATTCCAAGTTAAAAATATAATTTTGTGCAAAGTTAAGTAGTTTGGATTTAAATCTTACATCGCAACAGTACGATCTGGCCATTGAAAAGTGCAGGAATATTTTTGAACTTAAGGTGAAAGATTATGGCACCTCTTGGCGCATTATGCGTTTAGCCAGTTTAACAGATCAAATATTTATTAAAGCCAACCGCATTAGAACCATCCAAGAAAAGGAAGTTCAAAAAATTGATGAAGGCATAGAGCCAGAATTTATTGCTTTGGTAAATTATTGCATCATTGCCTTAATTCAATTAGATTTAGGCTTAGAGAAGAACTTAGAGCTACCTCTTAATCGGGCTTTAGAACTATACGACAAGCATATACTTGCTACCAAAAATTTGATGCTCGATAAAAATCACGACTATGGAGAAGCGTGGAGAGATATGCGCATTAGTTCTTATACCGATCTAATTTTAATGAAAATAAGTCGCATAAAACAAATCGAAAATAATAAGGGCAAGACTTTAATTTCTGAAGGGATAGATTCGCATTATACAGACATCATTAATTACTCTGTATTTGCTTTAATTAAGTTAGAAGAAGAAAAACAAGCTTAGCTTGCTCTTAAACTTGAGAAGTAGATTTCATCTCTAATTTTTGTTCTAAAGTCTTTCTTAACTTTTTGTAGAACATATCGATGCTCGCATTATTTTTAAACTTATAATCTGCTACTCGAACACAAGCCGCAATGTTTTGCATGTGAGGCTCCGAGTTACTCATTTCTCTTTGCTCTTCTGCCATAAAAGTATTGAAATCCACTCTATCCGTTGCCGACTTTCTATCTTGCACTCTTTCATATCTTAGATTAGGATCCGCATCTACTGCAAACAAATGAAAATCTGTTGCTTCCTTTAGAAAATCTACTTCACCAGGAGTGCGAATACTTTCAATAACGGCATTACCACCTTCTTTCTTAGCTTGAAGAAATAATTGTTCAATAATATAAGCAGGATGATTTTCTTCTCGAAGTGAATTGGCAAGATTAGTCATATTGGTTCTATTAATTTCTAAACCTTGCTCTGTCAATTTCTCTGTTAAATATTGTCGTACAGAAAAGTGTTTAAAACCGTATTCATTTTTAAGCAACTCCATTAGGGTATCCTTTCCTGAACCAATTGTCCCTGTAATTCCAATTATCATATGGTTTTCTTTAAATTCTCCACAAAGTTAATGATATTTGAGTTTATTTTAATCAACTAATAATTAACAAGACAAAATGAGTAAAAAGCTTGGCTATCTCTTCCTTCTCCTTTTAAGCATCTCCTGTAATTTTTCTGGAGTTAAAGACCTTGAATTACAAGAGTTTAGCAAAGTTGAAGTAAGAGAATTTAAGAAAAAAAACGTGCAAATTTATACGAATCTGCGCTTTCTTAATCCCAACGAAAATTCGATAAAAGTGGTATATGCTGAGTTTGATGTATTCGTAAATGGAAAAGATATTGGAACCTTTATTAGTAAAAAAGAAAAATCTATAGCGGGCAAAGGCTTGTATGAAATTCCAATTGTGGTAGATTTTCTACCAGAAGATGCCTTTAAAAATCTCGATTACGGTATAAAAAAAATAAAATCGGATGTGGCTTGCGATGTAAAACTTGTAGGTTACTTAAAAACGCTTAGCGGCGAAAAAGAAGATAAAATCTCGTACGATTTTAAGCAAAAAGTGCTCTTTACCAACAACGATAAACTTTATTTAGATGAGAACTTCAACATCAAAGAAAAGTAGTTCTTTCTTTCCCTTTGTTTTAGTTCTTTTTTTCTTATTCTTCCGTGTTCCTTGCTTTGCTTTTGAAAACCCTAGTTTTGTAAAAATCAAGGATTGGCATATCGAAAAGATTGGCAGTTTACAAATAATAATTTCTGCCAAGGCGGTGTACTATAATCCGAACAAAGTAAAAGCGAAATTAAGTGCTTTAGATTTAAATGCTTTTGTGGGTGAAACGAAATTGGGGAAAATTGAGCAGCTGAACAAAACTATTAAAATCAAAAAGGAGCAAGCCTTCGAAATTCCTTTAAGAATTGATATAAGTCCAGAAACGAGTTCTTGGAACTATATACAAGCACTTCTTAATGGATTAAGCATGAACGACTTCATTTTGAACATTCGCGGCAGATTTACCATCAAGGCGGCTGGCGTGCCAATAAAGATAAGTCTCGACGAAAAAGAAGAGCTCAATCTAAAGATGCTCTTTAATTAATTAATCAAAAGAAAAGTAAATCTCCATGTACGAATGTTTTCTTTTAAATCGTTCCATAGTAAGTTGTGGATAAATAACAGACTCCACTCGCTTTTTTACCCTAATATTGTAGCTTAAATAGCGTTCTAGAACCTAAAATCATGAAAATATATAAAATTGTCCTCATACTATGCTTTCTTCTCTTTGGTAAGAACCAAATTCTTGCTCAAGAAACCAGCATTTATTCTGAATCGAATCTGCATTTAAAGAAGGGTTTTGACCTTATGGATCAAAAACTTTATTTGCCTGCTCAAAAAGAATTTGAACTTCTTCATCAAGAAAATGTTAAGGCAACAGACAACAATCAATACACCCTCTTGATGATGGCAGATTTCTACTATGCCATTTGTGCGGCTCGATTGAACAGTCCGAATACAGAACTACTCTTTACCCGATTTATTGAAAATTACCACCAAAGTACCTTCAGAAACAAGGCTTTCTTCGAAATGGGTTCTTACTATTTTAAAAATAACAAGAGCACGGATGCGATGAATTGGTATGATAAGGTAGACCCAAAAGAATTGAACAATGAGGAGCTTATAGAGTATAAATTTAATTTTGCCTATAGCTACTTCAAGAAGAAAAAATTCGATGAAGCAAAGCCACTTTTTAAAGCTATAAAAGATGCCAAGAATGCCTACGCTATTCCTGCAAAATACTACTACGGCTTTATCAATTTTTACGAAGGGAACTACAAGGAAGCAGAATCTAGTTTTGAAGACTTAAAAGACAATGAATTGTATAAAAACATTGTTCCTTACTACCTCTGTCAGATTTACTTTTTGAGAGATAATCACGAAAAGGTAATATCCTATGCTACTCCCTTGGTGAACAATCCAAAAACAGAAAATCTTTTAGAGATTTCTCATATTCTTGGACAGGCGCATTTTGAACTTGGACATTATGAAGAAGCCGTTCCTTATTTAGAAGCTTACATCAAAAAGGCAGACAAGCTAAGCAAAGAGGAACTCTACCAATTAGCCTATGCCCAATACAAAACTGGGAAGTATAAAGATGCTATAGAAAATTTTCAACAATTAGATATTGTGAAAGATTCTTTAGGTCAGAATGCGATGTATTGTTTGGCCGACTGCTACCTAAAAACCAAGGAAAAAGCTAAAGCAAAAGATGCATTTCAGCAAGCCTCATCGCTTAACTTCGATCCTTTCTTGAAAGAAGTTGCCACTTTTCAGAATGCTAAATTGGCTTACGAATTGGATTTCACTAGTCAAGCAATCGACAATTTAAGTAAGTTTTTAGAAGCATATCCGAATAGCGCTTACGCTAACGAGTCGGGTAATTTGCTAAGTCAGGCTTTGTTAGAAACCAAGAATTTTTCTAAAGCAATTGAAATTCTAGAAAAATATAAAATAACTGGAGCTTCTGTTGAAAAAGTGTATCAAATAGTATGCTACTACAGAGCAGTTGAACTTTATAACGACAAGCAATTTGATGCCGCTTTAGTAACGGTTAATAAGTCATTGAAGAAAACTTATGATAACGATATACAAGCTTTAGCCTTCTTCTTAAAAGGTAATATTTTGTACGAAAAAGAAGAGTACGCAGATGCTGCTAGTAATTTTTCCAAGTTTAAACAATTCACCTTAAAAGACAAGTTCTCTAAAGATTTTGCGTCTAAAACTATAGCTAATTACAACATAGCTTATTGCAATTTTAAATTGAAGAACTACGATGCAGCTTCTAGTTATTTTGAAGAAACCATTAAAAGTGCTAGTAGCGTTAGCATGAGTCACGAGCGCATTATTCCAGATGCCTACCTGCGAAATGCCGATTGTTTGTTCATGTCGAAATCCTATACCCGTGCCATTTACTATTACGATGAGCTGATAAATAAAAATTGGGTTGGTGCTGAGTATGCTTTAATTCAAAAGAGTGTGATTTTAGGCTTACAAGGAAACTTTGAAGAAAAGGTTAGCACACTGGAGTATTTAAACTCTAGATATCCTAATAACATTTACAAAGATTTAGCCTTATATGAAATGGGGAATGCCTACTTTGCCGCAGGTAATTTCCAAAAGGCCATAAGCAAATTAAATAGTTTAACTACTTCTTATCCTTCTAGTATTTATGGTGCCAACGCCTATTTAAAATTAGGCTTACTCTATTTTAATATCCAAGAAGAAGAGCTAGCTCTAAAGGCTTATAAACGAGTAGTTTTAGACTATAAAAATACGGATCAGGCAAAAGAAGCATTAACAGCATTAAAAGAGCTCTACATTTCGCTTGGTCGACCTAATGATTACGTAAGTTTTATTCAGAATGAGGCAGGAATTAATATTTCTACCTCCGAGCAAGATAGCCTACTGTTTGAAGCTGCTGAAACGCAATACATGAGTGGTAATTGCGCTAAAGCCAAAACTTCATTGGATCAGTATATCTCCAGTTTCCCTAAAGGCAATTTCATTTTAAATGCCTATTATTTCAGAGCAGATTGCCAGTTTAAAGATAAAGATTATGCCAAGTCTTATCTAGATTTTAAAAAGGTAATCAGTTTTGGTGCTAGCAAGTATTTAGAAAACTCGCTACTACGCGCAAGTTATATAGCCTACGAAATAAATGCTAACTACGCTGAAGCACTAAGCTTCTATCAAGATTTAAAAAAATATGCTAGTGTACCGAGCAATCAAGAAATTGCTTTAGTGGGACTGCTTCGTTGTCAGTTTCATCTTAAAAATTACGAAGCCGTGCTAGAAGAAGCAAACAAAGTTTTGGCCAACAATGCCCTTAAAGATGAGTTAAAAACAGAAGCAAGTTTTTACAAAGCTAAAGCTTTAATGGCTAAAGGTAATTTTGTTGAGGCGGAAAGCTATTTCAAGCAAATTGTAAACACCATTAGCATTAGTAGTATTAAGGCAGAATCTGCCTATAATCTTGCCCTAATTCTTCATAAGAAGTATTTGTATCAAGCCTCTTTAGACGAATGTTTTAAGGTAAAAGACGAGTATGCCTCTTACGAATATTGGCTAGTTAAAACCTTTATACTTATAGCAGATAATTACTCTATGCTCGATAATGTTTTTCAAGCAAAGGCCACTTTACAAAGTATAGTAGATAACTATGTAGGCGATCCAGAATTAATGAAAGAAGCTAAAGACAAGCTAGACAAATTGAAAGAAACAGAATTAAAAAACACGAAGGTAGATTTGCAACTTAACAATGCAGACACTATTGAATTCGACAATAACTAAGAAATAACTATGAAAAATTCCATTAAAATATGCTTGCTGTTCTTTGCATTTGCTAGCCAGCTAAGTTACGCCCAAGAGGAAGGAAATCTAGGTTCGGAGGATATTATTGTAGTAAAGGATTACGAGGCTAGAATTGTGGACGCCGAAAAAATCAAGATAAACCCCAATATTCCAGAAATAGAAACAGAAAAGTTGGTACTTGAGTATAATGTTCCCAGCAAACTTTTGGAACTGAACTATCCGCCACATACACTTAAGCCTTATTCCATGCCGAAAGTGAAGAGTGAGACTTTCAATGATTCGTACATTCGCTTAGGTTTCGGAACACAATTTTCGCCCTTGGCAGAAGTAGTGTATATGAATGACGACGTTAAAAATACGGTTTTTGGAGCCTACTACAAGCATCTTTCCGCCTATGGTAAGACAGACAATCAAAAATTTAGAGACAATGACTTAGGTACCTTCGTGAAGTACTATTTGAAAAAAACAGAGCTAGGCGCGAATTTCAACTTTATGCAAAATCAAGATTATTTCTATGGTTATAATCACGCCGACACGAGCTTTACATCCAAAGAAATTAACCATAGACTTAGAGAAATTGGAGGAAGCTTGTACCTAAAAAATGCTGGCTTAAATGAGAAAAATTTTGACCATTTTCAAGAACTAAGTACTTCCTTTACTAACGACAATTTCGACGTAAATGAATGGTTTGTAAACTATAAAGTTAAATTCACGAAAGTGAACAAAAACAAACATTTCTTTAATGTAATTGGCGAAATGGATTTTAGCAATTATATACCTTCTGCTCCAGGCAGAGGCGATTTAGAGAGAGAAATATTTTGGTTTGGGGGAGATTATACCTTTAATAATGACGATTGGAAGCTAACAGCCGGGATTGTTGGGGCTGCAGGAGATATCAATGACGAGCAACAATTTAATGTATATCCAAAGTTGTATACCGAGAAAAGACTTTACAAGAACTTTTTAATTTTCTATTCTGGCTGGAGTCGAAGATTGCAAAAAAACACTTATTTAAATTTTGCTAGTGAGAATCCTTACATCAACAGCGATATTATGCTAGAAAATAGCCGAATAGAAGATAGAATGGCGGGTTTCAAAGGTTCGGTAGATAAATTTAGTTATAACGCAAGGTTCTCGAATAAGGTAATTAAGCAAATGCCTATTTATGTAAATGATAGTACCGACATGAAACGATTTAATATCGTTTATGATAAAAATACTACTGTTATAAATATCAATTTAGAAGGAGCATATGCTTGGAACAATAAATTGAGAAGTGTTCTTAACTTCGATTTTATGTTGTACGAACCAGATGGACTAGAGAAGGCATGGCATCTACCCATGATTAATACCAATTTTAGTACTTCTTATTTATTAAAGGAAAAACTCTTAATGAAGGCCGAAATTTTTGGACTTGCAGGGGCTTTTGCTCAAGATGAAAATGGCAATGCCCAAAAAATAAAAGGCATGGTCGATATAAATTTAGGAGCGGAATATCAGTTTACAAAATATTTGTCTTTCTTTGCACAGCTAAATAATTTAGCCAATTTTAAATACCAAAATTGGTACAATTACCCTACCTTTGGCTTTAATGGTATGGTAGGCGTACAATTTAGATACTAAGAAAATATGATCATCGATTTTGAAAAACATATTTTAGAATTATTAAAGAATAACCAATGTGTGGTTTTGCCGGGCTTCGGGGCTTTTATATTAAAGTCTGTTCCCAGCGATATACAAACCCATGTAATTTATCCGCCATCCAAACAAATAGCTTTTAACCGCAATGTAATTCACGATGACGAGCTCTTAACAGGCGCATTGATGGGGACTTATGGTTTAGAATATAGCTCTGCCAAAAACCAAGTTTTAAGCTATGCTTCTCAGCTAGCTTATACTTTAAAAAAAGATAAAAAGCATTCCCTCCGACAAATAGGAAATTTTAGCCTCGGTGAAGAAGGTCAAGTAGTTTTTAAAGCAAGCAATAGTATTGTAGTAGATAAAGAGTCTTTCGGTTTGCAAAAAATAGCTGCCAAAGCTATCGCAAAAGAGATAATTTCTAGCTCGAATAATACAAAGCTTAACAAGAAAGAACTACAAATACAAGTAGCTAAAGAAGAAAGAAAACAAATTAGTCGTAAACGATCTAAACTTGCAATTGCTGGTTTTGTAAGTTCTATCCTCCTAATTATTTCTTTGTTTACTTTAATCTTTACAGATACCCACTTTCTTGAAGGAAGTGTACAAAAGGCAGGTTTTGTAGATTTATTGTTTCCAAACGACAGCCATGTTGTAAGTTTTGAAAATCAAAAACTTAGCAGCTTCGAATTGATCAATCCAGTAGACCAAAAAGAAGGTTTAATGCGAAATAGAGTGTTAAGTATAGAAGAAGAAGGACTTGCAGAAGGCTATTACATTGTGCTAGGATCCTATTCTAGTCTTCAAAATGCGGAGCGTTATGAAGAAACTTTATTTGGACAAGGTTTAGATTCTTATGTTTTGAGTGCAGAAAGTTCTTTTTACAGAGTTTGCATTTTTGCCGACGAAAACTACCTTAAAGCAAAAGCCATGTTAGCATCTAACTTAGCCAGCTCTCAGGACCTTTGGTTAATCAAAAACCTTCACAACTAGTATTTGATCATAATTCTAATCCTATTTAGAAGGCAGGACAATAACGATCGTTATTCTTTCTATTAAAGCAGCCGGTATAAATCACAGCAATTTCCGGACCTCCATTAGCTCTTGAAGCGCTGGTTAGCTTTGATAAATTAAGATCGTAGCTAAAGTGAATTTGAGCGCCTTTAATATCCGCTCTTGCTCCTAAAATTACAGCATCTAATACGCGATACATCGCACCAAAATAAATTGCTGTCTTTACCGCTGGGATACTGCTAAATTTATACTTAATATAAGAAGAAACGTTGATTTCATAGCTCGGTCCTTGTTTTAACACGAGATAACTTGGCATTAAAGAAACTTGCTCACTTAGAGGTATCAAAGCTCCCCCATGAAAGGTGAATTTCATGTATAAACGCTCACTTTGATCTCGGTTAATATTAAAACTTGAGATATTTGGCTGATTGACATGCTGAAGTGCAAAGCCTGCATAGAAATTAGAATTATCTCTTGGAGAAGCAGAATATAAAACACCTAATGCCGCATCACCATACATTCTAGTGCTAGCATCAAAGTTCTCTACTGCACTAAGCACAGGTTCTCCACTAATTGGGTCAAATTCGAATAAGGCCTTACTCTGATTAAAGCCTCTATGGGCAAAACCACCTTGTAAACCAAAAGAAATCGATTGTCTAGCTCTACTCTTAAGCATCAAATGGTAGGCTAAAGAAAAATCAATTCTATTCGTATTATAGTTTAAATCTCCAGCTTGGTCCGAAATAAAAGATAAACCCATACCTGCAAAATTGGAATACTTTGTAGGTTTCCCAAGCGCAAAATCAGAAAAAACAGAAGCGGTTCTATAGGTATTCCCTTGAGAAACTCCCAACCATTGCGTTCTAAAATTTGCCCCTACTCGCCAATCGCAGCCATTCAATCCAGACAACGCTGGATTTAGTAGAAGGGGTTGTGCATTAAAATTTGAAAAATGAACATCTTGTGCTTTTGCGCTAATTGTCCATAAAAATGCAAGCGCTAAAATAACTTTCTTCATAAAATCCTACTTAATTAAAGTGATGTTTCCACTACCTTTCACAATATCTCCGTTAGCGCAAACCAACTCGTATGTATAAACGTAAACACCTGAATTACATGCTTTTCCTTCTCTATTATTGCCATCCCATCCAGTAACCATACGTCCGTTATCTACCTCCAAATTGGCACCATCATACATCACCTGCCCCCATCTATCAAATACTCTTAGAGAACTGACTACATCAATACCATAACCACTAAGCTTATACACGTCATTCTTGCCATCATTATTCGGAGTAAAGATATTTGGAGCATAAATAATTTCTCCGTTACAAACATCTAAAATTTGAATATTGATAAAAGTATCTTTTGTACAATAGTAACCATGGTAGAGGTATACGAGTTGAACTGGATAATTTGTTTCTTCTAAAGGACTAGCTTCTATATTAAAGCCTAATAGTGTGTTCAAACTTCCATTTGGATCTTCCCATATTAAACTATCGGTTGAAAAATCAAAAGGAATTACTAGCGCAGTAATAGAACTAGTTGCACCAGCCAATACTGGATTAGGTACAGCATCTAACTCGATAACCGGATCTGGAGCTAGATCTACAAAAATACTATTCTCCTCGTCTGGTGGACATTGATTTAGCGTACTGTAAGCTATAACTTGGTAAGTAGTTGGTAAAGTTGGACTTAAAACCACTACTTCCGAATTTGGATCATCAATACTAGAAGCCGGCGACCATAAGACAGAACCAACACCTACCGCGGTAAATTGGGTAGTATCGTTAATATCAAATACTATACTTTGACCTGGGCATAAGAAAGTATCACTCGCCAAGAAACTTAAATCCACTTGTTGGTCTACAATTATATTTTGAGTGAAGCTACTCACGCAAGTATTAATGTCTACTACAGTAAGATTCACGCTGATGGTATCCAAACTAGTTACTTGATAATTAAAACTTTGTCCAACGAAATTAGCAACCCCTGAAGAATTAGAGTTTAAGGTCCAAGCATAAGAAATAATAGCCCCATCCCCTGGCGTTGATGTCGAATTTACAGTGAATTGAATATCTTCACAAGCATCTGTCCATTCAAAATCTACATCTGCGGCTTCAAGCACATCAATATCAATAAAAGTGCTATCAGAACAGCCATTTCCGTCTACTACCACTAAAGAAACAGGGCCATCGGCACTTGGCAGGTAAGTAATATTAGAAGTTTGTCCGGCAGATACACTCCAATTATAGCTAGCAGGAGGTACAGAAACAGTAGAACTTGCTCCACTTAAATTCGTACTTGTTCCAGAACAAACCGTATTATCTCCTGTAATCACCGCAATAGGAGCTGGATTAATGAACACAGTTTGTGCAAATGTATCCGTACAACCAAACTCATTTTCGACTACATGGCGAATGTTATGAGAACCTGAAACGGCAAAAGAAAATACCTGAATACTATCTCCTTGCACAAAACCAGCACCTTCATCGAAATTCCAATAATAATTTTCTACGGCATACAAGCTATCTAATCCTATTTCAGGTAAACTCACAAAAGTATTGTCCTCATTCTGACAAAAAGAAGCTGCGCTAAAACTTACACTAGGGAGCGCTATTACTTCTACCTGTTTACTTACTTGAGCAGTACATGCCCGACTATCAACTAAGGTTAAACTTGCATTGTACGACCCAAAAGAAGTATAGGTAAAACTTGTGTTGGCAGGCGAGCCATTAATTTGCAAAGTATCGCCGATGGTTTGACCAAAATTCCAAGTGCTAGAAACAATACTTCCACCATTTCCAGCTGTACTTAAGTCTATGAAAGAACTTGGATTATTTTGACAAACTGTATCCGCTTCAAAATCTGCCGTTGGTAAAGTGAACACTTCAACGATGTAACAGGTATCGTCAGAATTACCTGCACAAAGCTGATCCGTAAAAATTGTTAAGCACACTGTATAGCTTCCCACTGTCGGATAAGTGAAACTAGGGTTTAACAAATTAGAAGTATCGCTAGTTGAAGAACTTATGCCAAAATCCCAATGATAAGAAGTAATATTCGCACCAGATCCATTTGAAATAGAGGCATCAAAATTATTAGGGCTTCCTAAACATGCAGAATCCGCAACAAAACTGGCAATAGGTGCTTGATTAATAAAAACAGGAATCAGGGTATCTATGGTACAGGAATTATCATCCTCAATTTCTAAAAGCACATCGAAACTTCCAACAGTAGCATATAAGTGCGCAGGATTTTGAAGTACCGAAGTATTATTTGCTCCACTTGCAGGCTCATCAAAGTCCCAATTCCAAGAAATGATATTCCCATCTGAGGAAGAAAGATCTGTGAATAGCATACTATCTCCCAAACAGGCTAAACTAGAAGTAAAATTCGCTTGAATTAAATTTACTTCAACACTCAAAGTATCGTAATTCGAACAGGAATTCGTATCGATTCCTTGAACAATATAACTAGTATCACTAATAGGAAAAACAAAAGGATCAAAAACACTAGTATCTGAAATAAACCAATTTGGGGTCCAAATAAAAGATTGCGCTCCACTTGCACTCAGTTGCGCACTATCGCCATAACAGATACTTTGATCCTGACCCGCCAGCACGGTTGGTAAGGCGAAAATTTCCATTAATATAGAATCTCGACCTATACAGCCAAAACTATCTACAACCACTAAGCTGGTATAACTTTGTCCAATTTGATCAAAGAAATAGTTAGAATTTTGTGTTACAGCGGTATCCGCTAAGCTATTAATATCTCCAAAATCCCAAAACCAAGAACTAATTGTTGCTCTAGGATCGATTTGCGTAGAATCATAGAAGAAAGCATCCAAAGAAAAGCAAGCTGTGGAATCGGCGATATCTATTGCCACGATTGGAGAAAATGGAATGTAAGCTTCTATTATCAGGGTATCAAAACATCCCGTTAAATTACCCACCACTAAACTAACATAATAGGCTCCAGGATTGGTATAAAAATGACAAGGATTTTGCTGGCTACTAGTATCTCCATCGCCAAAATCCCATAGCCAAGAATTAATGCCACTCGCTCCTAAAACTTGGCTTACAGATAAATCCGTAAAGCATATTTGACCCGAATCGCATAAATTTGAATCATCGAACGTAAAGTTGATGACTATACTATCAATGAGTAGGGTATCATTTAACAATACGTTTCCAGAGCAGTTACCGTCGTCAATGAAAACTTGAGGAACAAAATTACCTACTGTACAATATTGATATTGCAAGGTATCCACAATAGTATCTCCTAGTAATCCGTTAGGAACATAAGGTATAATCGTTCCATCACCGGGGATAAAGGAAGTGTTATTTGCATTCCAAGAAGTAATTTCAAAAGATACGGTATGACAAAGGCACCCTGTATCTTCATTCAAAACAGCAATATTTGCATAAGGCCCGCCCACTACGATCGTATCAATTACCGCTGTATCCACACAGCCCGTATTAGATGCAATCGACATAGAAATTTGGTAGGTACCTGCAACATTATAAATTGCTGAAGGATTGAATAAATTTGAGGTAGTTCCATTTCCTAAATCCCACCAAACACTAGATGAATCTATATTGTTATAAGAGGTATTTGAGAAACTAATTGGAACTATATTAGCGAAACAAGTAACCGAATCTAGATTGGCAAAACCATCTGCCACCACGTTAAAAACAGAAACAGAAATAGTAGTATCGCTAGAACAACCTAAATTATCTGTGACCTCTAAGAATACACTTTGGATTCCTTCAGCATTAAAAGTAATAGTTCCTGGTGAAGCTGTTGTGTCGCTTATAGGGCTCGCATTAGAAAACTGCCAGTTATAATCTAAATTAGAGCCAGTAGATAAGTTGGTAATGTTAATACTTTGATTGTTACATACAAAGGTGTCTGAAACAGAAAAACTTGCATTTGGTCCAAATACCGAAATAGTTCTATTAACAACCCGAACACATCCAAAGCTGTCTACAACTGTCAAGCTAACATTATACACCCCTTCATTGGTATAAATAAAAGTTGGATTTGGAATATTTGCAGTATCATCCGTCAATGAAGGAACTCCAAAATCCCAATGCCATGATGCAACAAAAGTTAATGGGGCAACAGAAGTATCCACAAAATTTACCTCCAAAGGTGCACATCCAGATGTTGTATTCTGAGTAAAGCCTGAAATAATACCATGAATTTGAATCAAATTTGGTCGAAACAAAGTATCTAAGCAACCTCTATTATCACTATTTCTTAAGCCTACAGAATAGGTTCCTGGCACACTAAATGTACGATTAGCAGGACTGTTTGGAGTCCAAACACTTCCCCCTGGTGATGGACCTGAATATACATTTGCGCCATTCCAATTCCAAATAGTGTTGTTTCCAGAACCGGGAAAAAATGAAGTATTTTGGAATTGAATTGTTTGTGGTGCACATCCAACAGAATTGTTAAAGGTGAATTGAGCATTAGGTGGATAAACCACGATATCATTAGAAACTTGATGTTCACATCCCGTTATACTGCTATAAGCATATTGCGTAACCGTATAAGTTTTAATAGAATCAATTGCAGGATAAGTCCAAGAAGGATCTGGCAAACTCGAGAAATCTAAATTAGTGGTTGGATCACCAAAAGTATAATAGATGGAATCTGCGTCCGTCGATTCATCCGTAAAATTAAAAGTATTCCAAGTAGGGCAACCGTCAAACGCACTAGAAAATGCCGCAATAGGTCCTAGAACATGAACTGTATCTACATAGATTACTGTGTCTCCAGGACAACCATTATTAAAAGGTACCAAAGTAATCGAAAAATCTCCAAGTTCATTAGAGTATGAATGGCAAGTTACGGCCCCAACTGAAGCCCAAACTGGAGGTGCTGGATCTCCAAAATACCACCAAAGTGAATCAGCAGGGCTTCCTGTATATGTAACACAAACTTCTTCTTCTTCAAAACAAATGTCATTAGGAGTAGCAACAAAGCTTCCTACTGGTGCATTTCCAACACAAACTATATCATTGGCTGTAGCAGATCCAGTACATCCATTTGTACTAGTAACGTTTAAAACTACATCATAACAACCAGAATTCGTATAAGTTACCAAAGGGTTTGGAAGATTTGAACTTGCTGGACTTCCTCCCGTAAATGTCCAATTAGTGGTAGCTGCAACTTCACCAAGATTTAAGCTGTAATCAAAATCAACAGCCCAAGGTGAACATCCACTGGTTGAATCTGCAATGATTTGAACCTGCAATTGACTAACTGTTATAACATTTGCAAAACCTGTTGTTCGGACACAACCTTGAGCAGATGTGCTTGTCATGGTAACATTCTTAGAACCTAAGGTATTATAGGTAATGTTGAAAGGACCAGCGCCAGTTCCAGTTGAAGGCGTACCACCAGGAAACGACCATGTTGTAGTTGCCGCATTAGTAGAGGTGTTCGTAAAGGTAGTAGTGAAAGGGATAGAACAAGAAGAACTATCAGAAACCGTGAAGTTATTGGTTGGTTGATTATAAACCGTTATATAATTTGGGATAGTAATTGTATCTGCACACCCCCCAGGATAGGTACTGATTAAAGTAACATCCCAAGTACCCGGAGTAGTAAACTGCCTAGACGGACTTACAGCTGTCGAAGTGCCGTGTCCTTCAAAAGTCCACAAAGTTGAACTTGGAGTTCCTGAAGAAAGATTTGTGAAATTCACCGTTCCATTGGGACAAACAGCTGTTACATTACTAGTAAAATTTGCATTAGGATCGCCAACTACAATATAATTAGGTCGAAGAATTGTATCACTACAGCCGTTTGGATTGCTTACAATAAGTTGAACATCATAAGAACCAACTCCAAAACTTTGAGAAATATTTTGCGAGTTACTGGTAAAGCCTAGCGCAGGAATAGACCAAGTATAAACACTACCAGCATTAGTACTTGTAGAAGTATTTGTAAAGTTTACATTTAGGGGTGGATTACAAGAAAAAGTTTGGTTTGCTGTAAAGTTTGCAATAGGAGCAGGCGAAACACTAACCGTTACCGGAACATTTTGAGTGGTAATACAACCACAAGAATTCGTTACAGAAACCGTAAAATTACTGTAATTACCAGAAAGAGCATAGTTATGGCAAACGTCTTCCACATTGGTATAAACAGTACCATCTTTTACATCTATAAAAGAAGATGTAATAGTTCCACAACCCGCCGTAAAAGTTCCATCAAAACAAGTTTGATGAGGAGGACAACCACTTAAGGAAGTAACATTCATCGCTATAGTAGGTCTAGCATATACCTCAATAGCATTAGCACCTACAAAGGTATCACATTGCGGACCATTACAAACGGTAAGAGTAATGCTGTAAAAACCAGGAATCGTTAAAGCTTGAGTAAATTGATTGCTCGTTCCGGGAGGGGGAGGTACGTATCCAGCAGGACCAGTAATTGTCCAATTGTAAGAGGTGAAAGGTCCCCCAGTACTATTATCGTTTAAAATCATTAAAAAAGGGTTGGGACAACCCGCAGTTTGATTTGCTACAAAAGAAGCATTTACCTGAGCTTGAATAAGATGTGAAACAACTATTAAAAAAAATAGCAGGGTAAGCCTTTTTATCATGTTTGATTTGTTTAGGAAGACCAAATATAACAATAACGATATTGTTTAGCATAAAGTTGTAAATAAAATTCAATAAACTAACTTAGATTTGTCATTCAAAACAATTTAATAATATGGAGTTAGCTATATGTCATGTGTCTATTGCTCCTTTGCGCGCAGAAAATTCTGATCGATCTGAAATGATATCTCAATTGCTTTTTGGAGAATGCATGGAGATTCTAGAAATAAAAGATTCTTGGACTTGGATAAGATGTTTACACGATAATTATGAAGCTTGGATAGATAATAAGCAATATATTAAATTGAATAAAGAGCAAGTAAATTCGCACATTAGTTTACAATCTTCTCATGTTTGTCATTTAGGAAACAAAACCATGAACTTAGTATTAGGTAGTAATTTACCCAATTTTGATGGAATAAATTTTAGCATAGAAAAAACAAAATATTTATACAACGGGAAAGCCATAGAAGTAGCGAAGAACCCCATTAGTAATTTAAGAAAGATAGCTCTTAAGTATGAAGGGGCACCTTATCTTTGGGGAGGAAGAAATCCCTTTGGCATAGATTGTTCTGGGTTTACTCAAATGGTGTATAAATTCTTTTCCATTTCTCTTCCCAGAGATGCGTATCAACAAGCTAGCATTGGAGAAACCCTAAATTTCGTTGGGGAAGCTAGAGAAGGTGATTTAGCTTTTTTTGGTAAAGAGGATAAAATTACTCATGTCGGAATTTGTTTAGGCAATAATGAAATTATTCATGCAAGTGGCATGGTAAGGATAGATACTTTAGATCATGTTGGAATCTATAATAAGGAGAATAAAAAATATAGTCACTTTTTAAAAATTATCAAGAGAGTAAATCTATAAATTGAAAAAACTAGTTGTGATAAGTGGCGCTGGAATAAGCGCAGAGAGTGGAATAAGTACGTTTAGAGACTCTAACGGTTTGTGGGAGAATCATGATATTATGGAAGTTGCCTCTTTTGAAGGATGGCTAAAAAACCAAAATTTGGTTTTAAACTTTTATAATCAAAGAAGATCTCAAGTACTTCAATGTCAACCTAATAATGGACATCTTCAATTGTCCGCACTAGAAAAGATGTTTGATGTTCAAATAATTACTCAAAATGTAGACGACTTGCACGAA
This sequence comes from Chitinophagales bacterium, assembly GCA_020635975.1. Lineage (GTDB taxonomy): Bacteria > Bacteroidota > Bacteroidia > Chitinophagales > UBA8649 > JAFMKE01. Next base: position 388,962 of record JACJYT010000002.1, on the reverse strand, counting down.
AGAGCTGGTTCATCAAAAGTTCTGCATCTGCATGGTGAACTACTTAAAGCAAGAAGCACCCAAGATGACAACTTAGTTTATTATTGGGATAAAGATATTCAGATTGGCGATTTATGTGAAAAAGGATCTCAACTTAGACCCCATATAGTATGGTTTGGAGAACTTGTGCCTTTACTAGATAAAGCTCTGGAACTAGTTCAAGAGGCAGACATATTACTTGTTGTGGGGACTTCTCTTTTAGTTTATCCTGCCGCTAGTCTAATACACTATACTCCAGCCCATTGCGAAAAGTACATCTTAGATCCTAATATTCCAGATAATCTACCCAAAAAATTTAAAGTTATTAAAGAGAAGGCAAGTATTGGCATAGAACAATTTAAAGCACAGGTATTATGAATTCAAAAGAAAACCCTTGGCAAACTAAAGAATCTAAAGAAGTATACAATAACCCTTGGATAAGAGTCGTAGAAAACAAAGTGATAAACCCTAAAGGTGGAGATGGAATCTATGGTGTAGTGCATTTTAAGAATGTTGCGATTGCAATTATTCCTATTGATTCGGATGGCTATACTTATTTAGTAGGTCAATATAGATATACCATGAATTCCTACGAATGGGAAGTGCCTATGGGCGGAGGACTGAAAGAAAATTCTAATTTAGAAAGTGCTAAGAGAGAACTATTAGAGGAAACAGGTATTGTTGCAGAAAATTGGCAAATCATTTTAAACTCACAAGTTTCTAATTCTGTGAGTGATGAAGTGTCTGTTAGCTATGTTGCTACTGGGTTAAACTATAAAAAAGCCATGCCAGAAGAAACAGAACAATTAATTATTAAAAAAGTAAAAGTAGAAGAAGCAATTAACATGGCTCTCGAGGGAGAAATTAGAGATCTTATCAGCATAGCTAGTTTACTTAAACTGAAGATAATGCTAGAAAATAACTTAATTTTGTATAAATAAATACACCCATGATACAAGAAATTTTAGCACCTGAGATGCTAATTGCACTATTAACTTTAATTTTTTTAGAGATTATTTTAGGCGTAGATAATATTATTTTTATATCACTAGTTACAAATAAGCTGCCTGTTGAAAAACAAGGAAGAGCTAGAAATATTGGACTAAGCCTTGCTATGATTTTCCGTGTTATGCTGCTTCTCGCAATAACTTGGATTATCCAACTAACCAATCCGATTTTTACAATTCCTAGCGTTTTGTTTCTTAAAGAAGCATTGCCTATTAGTGTTCGCGATTTGATTTTAATAGCGGGTGGACTTTTTCTATTAGCAAAGAGTGTGAGTGAAATGCACCATAAAGTTGACGAGTTGGATGAACATGAGCAAACAGCAAAATCGACTAAAGTTGTTAGTATGGTTAGTATTCTTGTGCAAATAGTTTTACTTGATTTGGTCTTTTCTTTTGATTCCATCCTTACAGCAATAGGTCTAATAGATGTAGACAATAGCACCCACCATGCTATTCCCACTGGTGTGGTAGTAATGATTATTGCTGTAGTAATTTCTATACTTGTAATGATGGTCTTCGCAGGTAAAATAAGCGAATTCATTAATAAACAACCTACCTTACAAATTCTCGCTTTATCCTTTTTGATACTAATTGGTGTTATGCTAATTGCAGATGGTTTTCACTTCCATATACCAAAAGGTTATTTGTACTTCTCTGTTGCCTTTGCTCTTGGTGTAGAAGTGGTAAATATTAAATTGAGAAAAAAGCAGAAACAAAAAAATATCAGTCAATAGTTTGGTAACTATTAATATTAGCCTTACATTTGCACTCCACATCGCGGGATGGAGCAGCTGGTAGCTCGTTGGGCTCATAACCCAAAGGTCACAGGTTCGAGTCCTGTTCCCGCTACTCGAAAAAAGACCCTGAAATATTCAGGGTCTTTTTATTTTTATACCTTTACACTACTTATGACAACACACAAATCAGGCTTCGTAAATATCATCGGACTTCCCAATGTTGGGAAATCTACTCTTTTAAATGCTATTCTTGGAGAAAAGCTTTCTATCATAACAAAGAAGGCTCAAACAACACGACATAGAATTCATGGCATTTTAAGTGATGAGAATTATCAAATCGTTTTTTCTGATACTCCAGGTTTTATTGAAAAGCCAGCATATAAAATGCAGGAAGAAATGAATAAGTATGTAAAATCTACTTTTGAAGATGCCGACATATTCTTATTCTTGGTAGAACTAGGTTCAAACCCTGAAAAGCAAATTGAAATTTATCAAGCTTTGCAAAATGCTAAAGTGCCGGTTATCGTTCTTATCAATAAAATTGACAAGGCAAAAGACGAAGAAGAGATTAAAAAATATGCTGAGTTGTGGAATAGCTTATTGCCAAATTCTGAAATTCTTTATATCTCTGCTTTAGAAAAATTCAACTTAGACGCTATTAAAAACAGCATTATCGAACAACTTCCTGAAGGTCCGGTTTATTACGACAAAGACATGCTTTCTGATAAAAATGAGCGTTTCTTTGTTACTGAGATTATAAGAGGAAAATTACTAGAACAATACAAGCAAGAGATTCCTTATTCTTGCCAAGTAGAAATTGATGAGTTTATTGAAGATGAATTTTTAGATAAGATCAGGGCAACAATATACACAGAGCGAGATACACAAAAATCTATTATAATTGGAAAAGGTGGAGATGCCATAAAAAAGCTTGGTACCAGTTCTAGAATAGAAATTGAAAGTTTCTTAGGGAAAAAAGTTTACTTGGAGCTTTTCGTCAAAGTGAAAGAAAACTGGAGAAATGACGATATGATGTTAAGGCATTTTGGATATAAGGAGTAAAACCCCAGTTTATGGAAACATCTGGACAAAAGAACAATCCCCTTCATGGTGTTAAACTTGCCACCATGTTAGAAGAACTAGTTGCTTATTATGGTTGGGAAAAGATGAGTAAATTTATAGATATTCGATGCTTTAAATTCGACCCGAGTATTAAGTCTAGTCTGCAATTTCTTAGAAGAACTCCTTGGGCTCGCACAAAACTAGAGGAACTTTACTTAGAGTTTATTAAAGGCAAATCTTAATCCTTTTGTTTACTATCTATAATTATTGTAACAGGACCATCATTGCACAAACTCACTTGCATATCGGCTCCAAAAATACCTTCTTCACATTTCTTTGAATTAAGTTGAGCTAATAGCTCAGAAAATTGCGCGTACAAAGATTTTGCTAATTCTGGTTTTGCTGCCTTAATAAAACTTGGTCGATTACCTTTTTTTGTAGAAGCATATAAAGTAAACTGACTTATTAAAAGTATTTGGGCATCAAGATCCAGCAAAGACAAATTCATCTTTCCTTCGTGATCACTAAAAATTCGAAGATTACAAATTTTGCTAGCCATCCAAATTAAGTCTTCTACTTCATCGCCTTCCTGAAAGCCAACCAAGACTAAAAGTCCTTTAGAAATGCTTCCAACTATTTTTTCATCAACACTTACTGATGCCTTACTAACTCTTTGAATTACAACTTTCATTATTCTTTCATAAAAATTTTATGCCTTAGTACTGGAAAATTAAACAGCCCTTGAGCAATTGTTATGCGAACACAATGATTATTCCGCAAGAAATAAGGTTCATGCACAACCATAAAACTACGACAGTTATCGGGCACCTCGGCATCAGAAAAATAACAAGACTTACCAGATTGGCAAATTAAATAATCTGCAAATTGAAGTTTCTTATCGTAAATTTTAAAAGAAATACTGAAATTAACCAGAAGAAAGATAGCTACTAAAAATGGCGTAGCAGTAGTAGCTAAAAATAAATTAATGTATTCCATTTCAAAAAGTTTATACTTTCTAGCAAGCAAATAATAAGATAGGAAAGCAAACAAAAATGCAAATGCCCCAATGCCTGCCAAGTCTGATAAACTAATAATTGTTCTAGAATAAAAGAATACAATGGAGAAGCACGAACCAAAAAACAAACTTGGATAAAGTAAGTCTAAATTGCCATCTGGATTCTTATATATCTTCACTAAAACGCTCTATTTATTCCAAGTACCCATCTAAATTTAACATTGCTTTCGGCCGCTGGTGCATGACTAACTATAAAAGGAACATCGAAGCGAATAGTAAGGGGTTTAATATTGCTTAGCTTCCACCAACGTTTTATAGTAAAACTAGCACCTATTCCGGCATCTGCTCTGAGCTCAGACCATTCACTTTGCTTATTAGAATTTAGGTAAGAAATACTGGCTAAATCGGCAAATAAATACGTATCTACATCAAATCTTTGCTTCAATTTTGGAAGCTTCTTCCATTTAATCCATCGATCAAAACCCAATTCAGAGTTAATAGCCACGCCACTGTTTCCACGATAAGCAGCAACCGCTTTGCCGCTAACATCTTCTTCTACTAAATAATAGCCTGCATAGCCTCTCATATTTAAACCACCTCCAAATTGAAAGTGATTCGTCTCTGGTCCATAAGCTCCAATCCATGAATTTGGAAAGAAGCCAGAAGAACGAGTATACTTATTTTCTACCAACTGTTCTGGGTTAGCGCCTGCAAAGTAAAGCGAGGATTCTATTGGGGTGAATTTAGTACCTAACCTAGTATAAAATCTAGTCTTCCAATTAAAACCACCAAGAACTACTTCTTCCACATAACTTAACTCGGCGTATTGGTAATTTAAATCTTTTGTTACTGAACTTCTAGCAAGCAAGCTTAACTCTGCTGAATAATTGCCCTTTCTATTAGAAATAGGATAAAGTAAGCCAAAATTCAAACTAGCATTCCTCTTTTCCATGGTCCATTCATTCGGGTAAATCAAGTAGTTTGCATCATTTGCTTCTTTTCTACACATCGATTTAAGGTAGGCATAGATTTGCAATTTTTTAAAGCTCTTATTCAAACCAAACTGTCCAAGCGCTAAACCATCCAAAAATCGCGCTTTAAGCTCCAGATTGGTATTAGGCATGAACTTATCTAGTGCGGTTTTATACCAAAAATTAAAATTGATCCTATCGTTAGTGTAATATTTATTGCCTTCTTGATCGATGGCTTCTTGTGGCAAATTTCCTTGAAGCAAGCGAGTGTTATACCAAGCACTCAACTCAAAAAGGTGCTTTCTATTCAGATAATTTCCGTTAAGATGCCAACCCAGTTTTATACCATCATAAGCATTCCACCATAGATCAGGGCGATAATAAATACGATACTTTTTCCAGTCGGGATAATTCCAAATATGACTATCAAAAGCCCATTCTACCTTGTCTTTTTTAGAATTATTCAAAACATTAGCATCTGCTAAACGCCAGCTCGGGTCTATTTTCACATTTCGAATTTTCACCTTCTTTGCTTCATAAGCTTCTGGTATACTTACTTTAGCGACATAACTAGGATGCAAATTATCCCAACCTGTCCATTTAGGCAATATTGTGGCATCCGTTTCTTTTTGAAAATACTGATTAGGAATATGAAAATCAAACAACCTACCTTCCTTGTCCTCTACTTGAAAATCTATAGGCATTTGCATTCTGCCCTTTCTTTTGATTTTAATCTCAAAGCTGTTATCCTCTCCTTTAACTCTTTTAACTTTAGCTACTTTGTAGTCTATGGTCTTGGAAGTTTCTAACCATTGATCGAAAAACCAGTTTAAATCTGTTTTGGTATATTCAATAATGCTTTGACGAAAATCTTCGGGATAAGGATGACAAAAACTCCACTTGCTGAAATAGTACTGCATGGCTTCCAAAAACAAATCGTCGCCCAAAGTATATTGTAAACTATACAACATAGCCCCAGTTTTTGAGTAGACGTGCCCATAGCCTCCACCTTGGCCAAGAGCACCATTAAATCCATCGCTATGTGTATTGAGTTGAGGGTCTTTGCCTAAACTAGCATCTCGAATATAGCCGTAATAAATTTCATCTTCTCGAACTTCTCTAGCCTCTCTAAACTTGTTTATATATTTCGATTTAGCCGAATTAGTAGCAACATATTTACCATCAATTTTTTCTTGCGACCAACTGGTTAAGAATTGGGTGAAGCCTTCGTCCATAAAAGCTCTATAAGTTTCATTATTATTCATCATCCCATAAAACCAATTATGCCCAACTTCGTGCGCTAACAAACCACGATAGCCTGGGTCTGAACCATTATCCATAGTTATCATGGGGTATTCCATCCCATCACGAGCATCGGCTACTATCATTTTGTGGTAAGCATATAAACCAATGTCTTCCGAGTAAACCTGAATTACTTTTGCGGTATAGTCTGCTGCATTCTGCCATCCAGATGCATGAGGTTCTTGCACGAAAGAATATACTTTTATGGCTTTATTGGGATCGCCTTCAGGAAGCCACTCTGCTTCGCCTATGCGATAGTGAGGATTGGCAGTAAAGGCAAAGTCGTGGATGTTTTCAGCATAAAAATGCCATTCTTTTCTCTTGCCTTCTTCATAGGGAATAATAGTCGATGGTCTTTCTCCGTAAGGTTTGTTGGCAAAATTCTTAAGATCCAACTTAGCTCTTAAATCGGCAGGTAGTGCCTCTTCCTCGTTAAGTAACTTACCCGTAGCTGCAACTATATAATCGTTAGCGAAATTCAAGGTTACATCAAAGGTCCCGAAATCTCCATAGAATTCTCTTCCTAGATGTTGATCTGTTGTCCATGAAAATTTATGATCATATACAGCAATTCTAGGATACCAATGGCAGCCGTTATATTGCTTCCTTCCGTAGCTCATGAAAGTTTTCATTCTTCTTCTCACTCCACCTACATCATAATAAGTATCAAAATCAATATCAAATTGCACTCCCGTATGAGGTAAAATATAATCGTTTAAGTGCACTATCATGATGGTATTATCTATAGTAGTTTTCACTTCCTTACCACTAACTTTAATCGAATTAATAACTGTACCAAGGCCTTGTGACTCATACTTTCCATATTTTGGAGAAGCACCATTGTTGTGGTACAAATTATCATAATAAGAACCTGGCTGAAAAGCATTCTGATAGAGATGAAAATAAACTACTTTCAGCGTGTCGGGAGAATTATTCCAATATACCAATTGCTCCTTTCCTTCTATGATGTCCGTTTTCTCATTAATTGTTGCATAAATTTTATAATATACATCTTGTTGCCAATAATCTGCGTAAGGTTTTTTGTTTGCCCAATAATAAGGATTATCTACGCTTTGGTAGCTATTTGGCGGGGCAATAGGATTGTACTCTTGTGCTAGTAAAAATTGAACAGATAATAAGCAAAGTAATAAAAATCTCATCTTCATAAGTTTAAGCAAGGCTCGAAATTAGCTCTTTTTTTATAGTTTGATAAATTAGATATACTAAAATCGAGCATAGAGTGCTGAAATAAGAATCTATCAAAATTAAAACTAGGCAAAACTAGAATTTTGCTATATGACAAAAAATGATTTCTACTACTTAGCTTTAGCTTTCTTGCCTGGAGTTGGATCTACTATTTCCGATAATTTGATAAGCTACTGCGGTGGTATAGATAAGGTCTTCTCTGCTAGCAAATCCAAGCTTTTAAAAGTCCCAGGCGTGGGAACTAAGATTGCAGAACAGTTACAATCCGGCGAAGCATTAAAAAAAGCCGAAAAGGAACTCCGCTTCTTAGAAAAGTATCAAATAAATCTTGTTAACAAAAGCAATCCTAATTATCCCAAATTATTACATAATTGTCCGGATAGCCCTCCCCTTCTATTTATTAAAGGAAATATAGAGCTTAATCATCCAAGAAGTATAGCTATAGTCGGGACAAGAAAAGCAACAAAATACGGCCGAGATTTTATTGAAGGCCTCCTAGAGCAACTAGAAAAGTTGGATGTTCAAGTAGTTAGCGGATTGGCCCTTGGCATCGACGCACAAGCACATAAGTCGGCCATAAGCCATAAACAAAATACGATTGCGGTTCTTGCAAATTCTCTAAATACTGTTTATCCTAAAGTACATTCTAAACTTGCTCAAGATATTGTAGACCATGGTGGTAGCTTAATTTCAGAGTTGGCTTGTCAAAACGATTTACACCCTGCGCATTTTCCGATGAGGAATAGACTTATAGCTGGCTTAGCCTATGCAACCATAGTGGTTGAAAGCGCACTAACTGGTGGTGCTATGATTACAGCTCACATCGCCAATTCCTACAATCGGGATGTTTTTGCTTTACCAGGCAGTTATAAAGAAAAGTATTCTCTTGGTTGCAACCATCTAATTAAGAAATACAAAGCCCAAATAATAGAAAATGCAGATGACTTGATTGAGCAAATGTCTTGGAATACAGAAAAAGTTAAAAACCATAACATTCAAGCTCAGCTGGCTGTCGACTTAAATGAAATAGAGACAAGGATTATGAATCTTCTTAAACAAAAAGGAGAAATGGAATTTGATCAAGTACTTTTCGAGATGGGATTAAGCAATGGAATAATTTCAACACAGCTCTTACAATTGGAACTTAAAGGATTGATTTATTATTTGCCAGGAAATAGAATTAAACATAGCTAAAATAATTAGGTACGAAATTAAAAAAAAAACGTATTTTTAGAGGCCTTTAAAAAAACAAGTAAAATATACGTTCTTGATGAAAAATCTAACTAAGCTATTCCTAATTGCTTCCTTAATGTGTACTACTCCTTTGCTCTACTCGCAATGTGAAATTGTTGCTACTGCTTTACCCGCCGACATTACTTGTGGAACTTGCGTTACCCTCACAGCTTTTGGAGAAGGACAAGGGAATTCAGTTTTCACGGAGTCTTTTAATAGTGGCGCTCCAACTGGCTGGCAATCTACTGCTCAAGCAACTTATTCGAACCCATGTGATCCAAGTGGGGTGGATGGAACAACGCACTTATGGATGGGGGATGCAACCGGTGTACCAAGACAATTAACAACAACTTCATTTAATTTTAGCGCAGCTACAGCAGGAGCTACCATTTGTTTCGATATGCTATTTGCAGAACAAGGTGATGCAAGTCCTTGTGAAGGACCTGATGAACCAGATGAAGGGGTATATTTACAATATTCTATTAATAATGGTGCCTCTTGGGTAACCATCCATTATTTCGACCCGAATGGGGGCAACGACGCATCTTTGATTAACTGGAATAATTGGTGTTTCGCTTTACCAGCGGCGGCTTTAACCGCAAATACTCAAATTAGATGGTTTCAGGATAATGACTCTGGAGCCGACTACGACCATTGGGGCCTAGATAATGTAAATATTTACTTTAATGACCCAACCTACAACATTACATGGCAACACGATAACTATTCGTACGGAATAGGTAATAGTGGAGGTCCAAACCCAAATCAGGTATGTCCTCAAACCACAACAACTTATACGGTTACGATGACTAACGGCACAACTACTTGTACAGATCAAGTTACTGTAAATGTAGTGCCACCGGTATTTAGAGTGGATGCTGGTAACGATACTAGTATTTGTGCAGGGCAATGCTTAGATTTAAGTGGAGAAGCCACGATAATTGTAAGTCCAGCTAAAACACCTACCTATTCCAATAGTGAAGTTTCCGCATTAACCGGGCTCCCTTCCGCTCAAGATTTAGCGAATATTTTAATTCCTTGCGTAAATTTTAGTGGCTGTAATTGCCCAAATGGATCTAGCGTTCCTTTCTTAGGAACTTGCCCTGCAATTTTCAATGGGACTCTTTCTATGAACATAAATATTACCGACTTAAATAGCACGATTCTGCAAAATGGTGAATTGACAAGTATTTGCATAGGTGATGCTTTAATGATAGCAGGAAATTTAAGCCCTTTTCAAGTTAGCTTAACTTGTCCTTCTGGTAGTAGTATTATATTGGCTAATGCCGGAGATCTAAATGGTACGACGCTTACTAATACTTGCTTTGATCTTACTAGTACTACTCCCCTTTCTTCCGCTTCTAGCCCTTACAATGGCACTTTTCAACCTGTTCAAAGTTTAAGTAATTTAAATGGATGCGCAAGTAATGGGGTTTGGACTCTTAGTTTTTCAGGAACCTTCAATTTATCTAGTGGAACTATACCTGTTGGATTCTTAAATGGCTGGGACATCAGCTTTGACGACCCAGAAATCATATATACAGGAATTTATTCTTGGTCGCCAACAACCAACATGAGCAATGCTACTAGTTTAAATCCAACGGTTTGCCCAACTAGCACTCAAGCTTACACCCTTAGTGTGGCAGACAGTGCAGGCTGCGCATCTGCTAGTGATGTCATCAATGTAACTGTTACTAACAACAATTGCTGTCCTTTTGAGATAAGTTATACTAGTCAGCAACCAGCTTGTGGTTTAAGCAATGGAAGTATAGACGTTTCCATAAGCAATGGTTCTGGGAATTACAGTTATAGCTGGTCTAGTGGACCAACAACACAAGATTTAAACAATGTGGGTTCTGGCAGCTATACCATTACAGTTACAGATATTGACTTAAATTGCCAAAAAGACACTACTATAGTACTAAGTTCTCCGAATTCACCCATCCTAAACGATACCACTGTAGTAGCCACTAGCTGTGGACTTGCTAATGGTAGCGTAAGTTTGTTCGTTAGTGGTGGAACTGCTCCACTTTCTTATAGCATTGGGGCTGGTCCAACGCAAGCTAGCAATGTATTTAGTAATTTAGCTGGAGGAACTTACACTTTTAACTATAGCGATGCCAATTCTTGCAGCAATACAATTCAAATTACTGTTCCAAGTTCTGTAGCTCCAAGCTTAGATTCTGTTCAGCTTATCCAAACTACTTGTGGCCAAAATAATGGGACTATTAATGTATTTGGTACCGGAAATGGTGTCTTGGCTTATAGCATCGATAATGGAGCGAATTTTCAGGCTAGTAATGTTTTTAGCAATCTAAGTGCAGGAAATTATGACATAGTGATTAGAGATGCAAGCAATTGCTTAAGTCCTTCACAACTAGAAGTAATCAATCCTTCTAGCAATCCAATAATTGATAACGTACTTAGTACGGCACCATCTTGTGGAGCTGCTGATGGAAGTATAGAAATTCTAGCTAGTGGTGGACAAGCACCATTAAGTTACAGCATTGATAATGGAGCAAATTTTCAAGCAAGCAATCTATTTTCCAATCTTTCTTCAGGAGTCTATACCATCGTGATTAGCGATGCCAATAACTGCTCTGCAAATCAAAACCTAAGCTTAAATGCCGCAAATGCTCCAAGCATTGATAATCTTGTAGCTCTAGATCCAAGTTGTGCAGATAATGACGGAAGCATAACGATAAGTGCTAGTGGCGGACAAGCACCATTAAGTTATAGCATAGATAATGGACTTAATTTCCAAGCAAGTAATGTTTTTTCTAACCTTTCTTCTGGAGTATATACGGTAGTGGTTAGCGACGCCTTGTCTTGCGAAAGTCAAGCGCAAATTAGCTTGAACTTACCAGCTGGTCCAAGTATTGATAATGTGCTTGTAGTAGACAATAGCTGTGGCTCTTTAAATGGAAGCATTAGTGTTAGCGCAAGTGGTGGAAGTGCTCCATTAAGCTATAGCCTAGATAATGGACTTAATTTTCAAGCTAGTGGAAATTTCACGAATCTGGTTTCAGCTAGCTATACTCTCGTTGTTCAAGATGCCAATGGTTGTACTAGCACACAAAATGTTACTATTTCCAATGTAGATGGACCTAGTTTCTCTTCCATTCAGTTAAACAATCCAAGTTGCGGACTTAATAATGGTTCCCTTACTATAGGACTAAGTGGCGGAACGGCACCATTCGAATATAGTATAGATAATGGAACTAGCTTTCAAAATTCAAATAGCTTTACCAATCTAGCAGCTGGTAACTACATCCTTGTTGTTAGAGAAGTAGGGAATACTACTTGTTTTGTAGACAGTTCTATAAATTTAAGCAATTCTGCGGCTCTAGTTATAGATTCTAGTTTTGTAATAAATGAAACTTGCTTGGGCGAAGAGGATGGAGCGCTTCTATTTAGTTTGAGTAGCGGAACGCAACCATTAACTGTTCTTCCAACGGCAGGAATCTCGGCTAGTGTTGATTTTCCTGGCTTTTATGAAATTAGTAATCTAGCGCCAAATAATTATACTTTCCTTATCAGCGATGCAAATGCTTGTGATACCAGCTTAAGCTTCACCATCAATGCTGGACTAACGCTGCAACTTAGTACAATTAATGATACGAGCGTTTTAAGTGGTGAGCTTATACAACTAAGCACGGAAGTTGTGGGAAGCACCAATGGAACCTATAATTGGACACCGAATTTAGCGCTTTCCTGTAATGACTGTCAAAGTCCAATTGCCTATATTACAGATGATATTCAATATACAGTAATCTATACCGACAATGATTTTAACTGTGTAGCTAGCGACCAGGTAAATATTTCTATAGAAATTGAATCTCCCTACTGCCTTTTCCCTACTGCATTTTCACCAAATGACGATGCAGTAAATGATGGATATGGTCCAATTTGTGAAAGTTTAAGTTATTTAGAACTTAAGATTTATAACCGTTGGGGTGAGCTAATTTACAAGGCAAGTGGCAACAGCGATTTAATACGTTGGGATGGCAAATACAAAGGAAAAGATGCTTCCTTAGATGTTTACATTTATGTTGCAAACATTGAATATTTAGATGGTTCCGCAGAAACTTTAAGCGGAAACTTCACCTTGATCAGATAAGAATTCTACGAAATGTTTTAATACTAAATTGGGTGCTTCCATTTGAGGATAGTGCCCAATTTCATTTAAGACAACTACATCTGGATTAGGAATCACTTTTTGATAATGCTTAACTAAATGTAAACCTGAAATAGGATCTGCAGCTCCATTTATTAATCGAAGTGGTAATTTACAAGTTACTAAAGCCTTTAACCATCGTTTCTCATTATCTATCCTATCTTGCATGTACTTAATTAAGAGAGGAAATACTTTCATTCCTTCTTTGTAATTCATTAAATACCACATTTCTTCCAACTCTTCCGAGGAGGCTTGAGTAGCTTGACCAAAAATTTTAGAAAAAGCCTTGCTAAACATTTTGAAGCTATAAAACTTCGCAATATACTTTCCAAGAGGAGTCATTAAGGCCCATTGCACAAATAAGGGCTTATGTACCCCAGGAAACAAACCGCCATTGAGAAGACAAAGCGATAATATGGAAAATGAAAGTTCTTGAGATTGTTGTCTTGCAAGCAATTCATTAGCAACAGAATCGCCCATATCGTGGGCGAGAATATGACAAGATTCTATTTTCAAAAATTGAAGAAAGCTTTCTACAATATCCGCTTGCAGATGAATAGAATAGTGATTATTAAGTGGTTTATCCGAAAAACCATAGCCTAGCATATCCAAACAGACGAAGTCATATCTTTCGATTAAACTTGGGTACATTTTATGCCAGTCATAAGATGAGCTAGGAAAGCCATGGAGCAGGAGCACAAGCGAACCACTACCCTTTCGTATATAAAATATATCATGTCCTTCATGCTGGAAAAAAGCCCCTAAATTTTTCCACTCTACGACCCTCATTCCAATTCATTTAATTTAAAAATAACGAACAAAAACTTAGCTTTGTAATTATGAAGATAAGAAGGTTCAGCTTAAAATATTTAGTATACCTTAGAATTATCATATGGCAATTTTACAAGGATAAAATCTACTACGCGCTTGGAGCTTCGGTATTATTTGGAATTATCATATTTTTAATTAATCACTTCTTCTATCCCTCCAACTTTTGGTTCAACTTTACAACCGATAATAACATTGATGTATGGTTTTGCGAAAAAACAGATATGCTTAAGTTTGTTCGTCAGCCAATAAATACCTTTACCAACTTTGGCTACATGGTTAACGCCATTTTCTTTCTAAGTAAAGGTTTTAGCGATGCAAGAAAGGCAAGATCCTTTAATTTAATTACTGCAAATCCTTTTTATAGTATTGTATTAGGACTTACTTCTATCTATACCTTTTTGTGCAGCACCTTCTTTCACAGCTCCTTGATAGAGCTTGCTTCTAACTTAGATTTTTCTGCAGTGTATAGTATTTCTCTTTTTCCTATGATGTATTTTAGTCATCGCTTTATCCTACTTAAGAGAAAAAAAGAAAGTAAGATTAAGCATCCATTTGAAACAAGAGTACTAGTTATAGTATTTTCTCTTATTTATTTGTTGTTAACTTTTGCGGTGCCTTTAAATCATGTACATGAAATCGTAGCATGCTTAATCCTCTTAACTGGAATTTTGGGTTACCTATTAGAAAAGAAAGACCCCAATAAGACCAATAAAGCTTATTTAATTTTTATGGTAATTTTCATCAGTGTGGCCATGTTGTTTTTCAAACTGGATATTGCAAAGATTGGATGCAATCCAGATAGCTTTATTCAACCACATAGTATTTGGCACGTTTGTAATTCATTAGCCGTTTTTTACTTCTACCTTTACATAAGAAGCGAAAATTATGAAGCTAATAAGGATGAAAAATTGCTGCCATTTAGAGAAGAATTTTTACACTAAAGCTTTTATTTAGCTAGAATAAACTTTTAGATGTTAACTCTAGACATAATACTCAAAATTACCGTTTTCCTTATACTCTTTGCTTTGGGTTCGGCGATCTCCATTCAAGAGTTAAAACTTCTCAGAAAGAAATGGAAGGTCATAGGACTTGGATTAATTCTCCAAATGATCTTTCTTCCTATCCTTGCCTTTGGTTTGGTTTATTTCGTAGACTTAAAACAAGAATGGAAAATGGGCATTTTTCTTGTTTCCATTTGTCCTGGCGGCAGCATGTCGAATTTAATCAGCTATCTAGTAGGAGCTGAACTTGGTCTATCTATTGCACTGACTAGTATGAATAGCCTATTGATTCTTTTCAGCTTACCCCTGCTCACTAAATTTGGTCTGTATTATTTTATGAATGCTAGTCCTGCGATAGGAACAAGTTTTTCTGGACCTATCTTAGAAATTGTATTTCTTCTATTTATACCTACCATTTTAGGTTTGCTTTGCAGAATCTATTTTCCAAGCTTTGTAAAACAATGGGAAGCTAAACTAAAACTACTATCCACCATCTTACTCGCCTTAGTTTTTGGAATGAAGTTCTTTGCAAGCGAAGCAATGGGTGGAAGTGGTATGAATATCCTCGATGTACAACAACTCTTGGTTCCAGTTCTTTTGTTTCATTTAACAGCACTTATTGCTAGCTTCTTTATAAGTAAATTTTCTTCTTTTACCATTAAAGAAAGCTGTACCATTAGCATTGAGGTAGGTTTGCAAAATACTAGTCTAGCAATTTTAATTAGTGCTAGCATACTGGCAAATAATGAAATGTCGAAACCTGCTCTTCTTTTAGCAATATTTAGCTTCTTTAGTACCTTAATCTTTGCCTTTATCAGCTTAAAATTCAGCTCAAAGAATTGAGTTATTTTTTTAAAACAATTGGCTTATTCCAATTCAGATAAAACATGGGATGGAATATAACTTCGCCCTTTGTATTAAATTCCATAGCTGGAAAGGGGGCTTTCACTATATTCATTACCATTAAGAGGGTTTTCCATCCATGTTTTTTAGCCGGTATTTGCTCGAAATCCACATCTAAAGAGAAGAAGAATCTGCGATATTGTTCTATATCATTTCTGTCAATTAGATTACCATTATCATCTTCCCAAGAATTGTCGAAGCCACCATACATGTTTGCCCCGGCATAGCCTACAGATAGTGCTAGCCAGCTGGTACTTGGACGAGGATTTTTCATAAATCGACTAGGGGTAATAGATAGCCAAATAGCCAAGCTGTTATAGTCTTTAATCAAACGCTCTACTTTTCCGTTGCCATACAAATCTGTGGCTCGTTCCTCAAGTTGCGCATCACTATGTTTAACTTGGTGGAAAGAATATTTACTACGAATACGTTGCTCACCCCAAACTAAATTTTGAGATAGAGCCAAGCCTGTTCCTAGGGCATTGAAGGCAATATCGCTTAAGGATGCTCCCCACTTATCAGAAAAGCCGTCAAAAATTTCAATGGAGCTTTGAAAAGTAAAACCCATTAAAGCGCCATAGATACTAGCTTTCTTATTCTTAACTCCTGCCCATCTCAACATTTGAGTAGACAAAACCGTTTCAAAATAACTCGTATGAAAATGACCCAACTTATCGACTTGCTGCCATTCTCTTGCATCGTTAAAAAAATGAAATTTAGCACGAGTACTATTGCTATACCATATAAAATTAAGGCCTGTCATGGTACCAGCATAAGCCAAAGGCAATCCAACAGCAAGACTAATTGCTCTCGGCTTATTTAAGCTAGAAGCAGGTTGAAAAAACTTTAGTTTAAGGCTATCTTCTTGTCCAAAACTCCATAATAAGGTGGAACAACATAGCAATATGATAGCAAAGGACTTCAGAAATTCAAATTAAGAAAGTAATACCGCTTTTGCTTCGCTTAGAATTTTCTCCACCATTTCAGGGCTTTCGGCCTCTGCATAAACTCGAAGAACAGGTTCCGTGCCAGAAGCTCTAATCATTAAGTTTCTATCATTTCCCAGATGATATTTAAAGCCATCTATATCCTCCGTACTTTCTATTGGAAAACTTCCAAAAGCAGTATAAAATCCATTCTTGCAATGATCAATAATCGACAATTTCTTTTCTTCCGTTAAATGTAAATCATTTCTATTATAAGAGAAAGCACCTACTACTTCATATACTTCTTCAATTAAACTTTCTAAGGAAGTTCCACTTTTAGCCATGTGTTCCAAAATAACCAAACCATCCCAGATTCCATCTCTTTCTGGAATATGTCCTTTTACGGCAATACCTCCACTTTCTTCTCCACCTACTAGTACATCCTCCTCTACCATAATCTGGGCAATATGCTTAAATCCAATTGGGGTAACCTGACACTCAATACCATAAGCTGCGCACATCTTTTTAATTTTTGGCGATACAGAAAATGCAATTACAACCTTACCTGTCATTTTTTTGTACTTATGAAGAATATGTATTAACAACAAAATAATGTGGTGAGCATCAATAAACTCCCCTTTGCTATTATATAGTCCTATTCTATCTGCATCTCCATCGTTAGCTAAACCAATGGCTAAGCTATCATCATTCTTTATAAGTTCAGAGAATTCCTGTAAATTTTTGTGAATAGGCTCTGGTGCTTGACCTTTAAAGCCGGGATTATAATCGCAATGCAATGTTACCGCATTTGGCAACAATCGAGGTAAAATTCTTTGTCCCGCTCCATACATCGCATCGTAAGCAAGTGTAAATTTCGAGTTTATAATGCTCTCCATGTCGAAACTAGAAAGCACATGCTGGTAATACATTTCTTCAAAATCGTGATATTCCAGCTTGCCTTCTTTTTGCAAAAGCTCGAAATCAAATTCTTTGCTAGCTTGCTCAGTTGGAATTAAATCTTCTACCTTTTGTATTTCAGCAGGAATTGTTGGTCCGCCGTAATTAGATTTCAATTTATAGCCATTATAGCTAGGAGGATTGTGACTAGCGGTAAGTATGACACCTGCTGTGCTCTTTAATTTATTTGCAGCTAAGGAAATCATTGGAGTAGATACAAAATTCCTATCATAATATACTTTGACATTTTCTGAAGCCATAATATTAATCACCACTTCGGCAAACATAGAACCACCAAAGCGACAATCATAACCCAAAACAATCGAAGGATTTTCGCTCATTCCTTTTACCCAAAGGGCGGTTGCTTTAGCTACTCTAGCAACATTAGCTACTGTGTAGGTATCTGCAATAATTGCTCTCCAACCATCCGTTCCAAACTTAATTTTATCCATTAGTCAATTTTATTTTACAAAGGTAAGTTCTTATTTTTTAGTATTAAAACTCTTCAAGCTGAATTGCGCCATCGAAAATCTAATCCAATTCAAAATCACTGCTTATCAATTACTTCACTTTCACATCCATTGCAAGCAAAGCTGTACTATAGCATGCGAATTTAAGATTCCGATTTCTTCAGCTTTTCTTCGTGCGACAAGCTGATAAAAGACAATTTGGACTAAAAAAAAGAGGGATACATTTCTGCACCCCTCTCCATTATACCTTCATTAGTTAAAACTTAGTGATCTTAAATTCAGTTCGTCTATTGCTTTGATGTTGACTATCACTGCAATTCTGAACCTGACTATCTTCACAATCTCTAAATGCTCTTAATCCAATTTCTCCTACTGCCTTTTCACATTCACAAGCACAAGAATTCACTAGTTGCGTTTCTCCATAACCCTTCCAAGTTAATCTAGAAGCTTTTATTCCCTTACTTACAATGTATTCTACAGCTGCTTTAGCTCTATTATTAGATAAGTTTTGGTTATATGCGGCAGTTTGGCGACAATCGGTATGAGAACCCAATTCTATTTCTATAGTTGGATTGTTTTTCATTAGTTCCACTATTTTATTCAGCTCTACTGCTGCATCTGGACGTATAAAGTACTTATCCAAATCATAATAAATATTTTCTATTACGTAAGGCACTCCAAGTTGCACGTATTCTAGATATAAGTCCTTGCTCAATAGAGAAGGACAATCCACTCCGTTGGTAATCACTTGGTCGGTCACGGCAAGGTACATTTGTTTTTGTCCCATTACTTCCTTAGAAGCAATAATGTCGTAACTATTATCTGGAAGAATACCAAGAAACTTTGCACAACCATCTTTATCCGTAGCTGCCACATAAGTACTTCCTTCTACTTTGCTAATAATTTTAACCGTAACCCCTGGAATTGCAGACTTGGTATTCTTATCTAATACACATACTTTCAGCTCGCAAGCATTATCCGTTACTTTGCGTAAAGGAATCTCAATATTCACATCTTGATCAAAAACGGAGAAAACCTTTGCTTTTGGAATATAACCATCTAAAGAAACATTTAAACTACAAGTACTAAATGGATCTATGGATAAACGTGCATTCCCTCTATCATTCGTATAGTAAATTCCATCACTACATTTGGAAAGTTCCACTTGACTTTCTTCTAAAGCTTCTAATGTTTTTTCATTATAGACTAAAACATTCACTCTCAAAGAATTGAAATTCTTATTATCGGTATATCTAAATGTATAAATATCATCAGAGCCCTTTCCTCCAGGTCTATTTGAACTTAGAAAACCTAGCTGACTTTCCTCATTGTAAACATAGTTAAAATCGTCAAATGACGTGTTGATTGGTGCACCCAAGTTCCGCGGTTTCGACCAATTATTTCCTTCTAAACGACTCGAGTAAATATCTAATCCACCTAAGCCATAATGACCATCTGAAGCAAAGAATATCTCATTCTGAGAAGTAAAAAAAGGATACTCCTCATCAGCTGGAGTGTTAATCATTGGACCTAAATTTCTTGGCTGCGACCAAACTCCATTTTCTTTTACTATCATGAATAAATCTGTCCCTCCATAAGATTTATCGAAAACTTTCGAATCACTTGAAAAGATCAGCATATTCCCGTCGGCAGATATACTTGGGTGAGCTACCGAATATTCTTTATTATTAAAATCAAAACCTTGTGCATATAATTTTAATTTTGGAGATCTTACGTCCAAATTTACTTGTAACATTTCTAGATTAACGGTTTTATCTTCTTTTGATTTGCTTAATCGATGTCTCTTGTATTGACTTCTAGTAAGATACATGCTGCGCTCATAAAACATAACTGGCCCATCATGAAATACCCCATTATATTGGTCATTTTTGAATTTTGTTGGGACACTTTGATTTTCAAAACTCACTTTCGAATAATAAATGTCGGTATATTTTTCGTGCGTCCAATTATCAGCCAATCCTTTCGATTCTGGTCGAGTAGAGCAAAAAGTCAATTCTACAAAAGTCATAAAAGAAGCCCCAAAATCTGAAGCAGGAGTATTCAAATTCTCCGCATTTTTTATTTCCACTGACGGATCTGGTATGGATAGCTTATCCAAATATTCAAAACCATCAATAATGTTGGAAACATAAGCTTCATTAGTTGCCGACATGTAAGCTTCCCAACTTGCCAAAGCTTTGTTATATTTTTTGGTACTCATTAAAGCTTGAGAGTAGTAAAATCTATTTTTCACTTCTTCTGGTTGAAGTTCTACTAGCTTGCTATACCAAATTTCACTTTCGGTAAACATACCTAAATGTCTATAGCAACTAGCTAAGCCTTTTACAGCTTCAACATTATTTGCGTCTTTATCGTAGGCGGATTGATATTCATTAATAGCACTTAAAAAATCAAACTTCTGAACGTACTTATCTCCTAATTTTACGCCTCTTTGCGCAAAAGATTCTGCGAAGAAGAAAAAAGTAAGTAAGACAATTAATAAAATTTTAGGGTTCTTATTCATAATTCTTAAATTTCCTTTATTAGAAATAATTAATGTATCTAGGCGTCGTAATTCTTAAACCGTCTATGCTCGGATTCTTTCTATTCAACTTGAAGTTTACAAGAAACTCGTGAGAGCCATTTTGGTAAGAGCCAAGGTCTGAAGTTGTGTAATCATAGGCATATCCTATTTCTAAATTCTCTACTACCAAAAGCTTAATCATACCTATCACCGCAGAACCTTTGCCAAGTTTTACTTTCTCATTGTCTACATAATAGTTGCCACCAAATCGGTATCCAGCGCCTAACCAAAGTCTATTATAAAGCAAGAAATTGGCATTAAGATCTAAATCCATTGGCGAATTTTTAACTAATTTCATCATGAAAGAAGGATAAAATTTAAAATTGCTATTTGCTTTTCCAGCAACTAATCCCGCTGTTATGAAATAATGTTGATACTCTTGAGCAGAGTTGCCATCCCCTACAGATTGATCATGATACAATTTATTGTTTAGCAAGTGGGGCACCGAAAAGCCCACATAGAATTTATCATTTCTATTCCACAAGTAAACTCCAGCCCCAAAATTGAAGGTGTTAATATTAGGAAAAGAATTTAGCTGAGAAGCCACTTGATCACCCGCATCTAAAAAATCTACATTAGAAACTTGATACAACTTATAGTTCGCTTTAACACCAAAGGACAATTTGAGTCTACTTCCAACAGGAATACGATAAGCATAATTAATTCCTAAATCAAAGGTCTTATACGGACCTATTATGTCGTTGTGGAAATTAAAGCCCAAAGCATTATTACTTCTTTTAAATGGAGAATGTATGCTCAAAGAAGTTGATTGAGGAGCTCCTTCAATTTTATCTCCAACATTAAAGAATCGCCATTGTTCTCTATGTAAAACCTCAAAATGCAAGGCTTCCTTTTTTCCGGTATAGGCAGGATTAAAGTACACATTATTAAACATGTAAAATGAGTATTGTGCATCTTGCTGAGACCAAAGCTCAACCGTAAGCAAAGCACAAAATATTATTATTATTACTCTTTTCATTTCTATAAAATTTGAGTTAAATACGATTTTATCTATAAATTACCACATAAGAAGCAATACTTTCTTTTGCGTCATTATTCAATTCTAAAATGTAGAAATAAGTACCATCAGGTAACTGATTTCCATTAAAATTATCTCCTTTCCAATCGCTTAGATAAGCTCCTCTGCTATTGTAAACTTCATCACCCCAGCGGTTAAATATTTTTAAACTTGCTCCCGGATACACAACTTGTAAATTAGGTATGATAAAAGCATCGTTTAAGCCATCACCGTTCGGAGTAAAGCCTTCAGGAATAATAATATCTCCTCCAACAAAAATATATACCCATGCGGTATCACACAATTCTTCACCATCTACTAGGTATTGACATACGGTATAAAGGAAACTGTCTGCTTGCGCTGCATCTGTAAAAGGGGTATACAGGGCTACTCCATTTGATCCCAATTCTACAGAACCATTAATAGGAGCTAGCAAAATGTTAACCACTGTTTCAATAGCTTGATCATTTAATGAATCATTATCAAAAACATTAAAACTAGCTATTTCCGCTATCTCCAAAATTACGGTATCCTCCACAGCAACAATTGGTTCATCTGGAACTGGCACTACCTCTATAATAACTATACTTGTATCGCAAATTAGACCTGCGCATGTGATAACACAAAGCGTATCGAAACCGCTAAAATCAGCTCCAGGCGTATAGGTAACACATGGTATAAAGCTAGGCGCAACATCGCCGTTTTCTGGCAGATCGCACAAGCTAATACCCGTAATTGGATTAGCAAAATTCAAATTCACATCCGTACAAATGTCTATTTCTCCATCCTCTGGAACCGAAACATAGATAGTATCTGTTTCCGGCAGAATAGTAATAGTTACTAGTGCTTCATCACACAAAACTGGAGTTCCATCATCACAAACACTATAGATAAAACTATCCGTTCCTACAAAATTAGCATTTGGAGTATAAGTAACTAGCCCTGTAAGTGGATCGATAACTAGTGATCCGTTACTTGGTCCACTAACTATAGTTACCGAAGTAGAATCTATCAAACCATCTGAGTCAAAGTCGTTAGCTAAAATTAAGATATCAATTGGTGTATCCTCCGTTGTTGAAACATTCTCATCGATGGCAGTTGGTCCATCATTTTTAGGAATTACATTGATGATAATATAACTGGTATCACAGAATCCATTAGCACAACTTATTACACAGAAACTATCTGGTCCTAATTCATTTGGATTCGGCATGTAGCTTACACAAGGCACGAATGAAGGTGTCAAAGTACCGTTTGTTGGATTAGCACATATTTGAATGTTATCTATAGGATCTGCAAAATTGGTAAGATCATTAGTGCATATAATTACTAAACTATCCTCTGGCACAGTATAGATTGATGTGTCTGGTTGACTAAGAACAGTAATTGTTACTAGCGCTTCATCACATAATACTGGAACACCAAAATCACAAACAGAATAAGTGAATTGATCCAAGCCAACGAAATCAGGAGCTGGAGTATAAACTACAGTTCCATCTGCATTTACTACTAAAGTTCCTCCGTTAATAGGATTCGAAGTAATTACGATGGATGCTGTATCCACTAATCCATCTGGATCCAAATCATTTACGGTCAAATCAATCACTACACTTTGATCCTCTAGGGTATTTGCAAAATCATCATTAGCTATAATGGTATCATTAACAGGAGTGATATCAATAACAAATACGGAGGTATCACAAATAGCTCCGAAGCAGCTAATCACACAAATTGTATCCATACCAACATAATTGTTGTCTGGAGTGTAGTTAAGACATGGTAAGAAACTTGGCGCAATAGTACCATTGTTAGGGGCAGCGCATATTTGAATGTTATCGATTGGTCCGCCAACATTTATAAAATTAGTAGTACATAATAACACCGTGCTATCTTCTTCAATGGTAACGAATGAGGTGTCAATAACTCCTTCAATAGATATTGTCACGATTGCCGTATCGCATAGAATAGGTGAACCTAAATCACACACTTCGTAGATAAATGAATCATTACCAAAGTAATTCGTGTTTGGCGTATACGTAATACTACCATCCGAGTTAAGGACTACAGTACCATTCATAGGCCCCGTTAAAACATTAACCGTAGTCGTATCCAATGGACCTTCTAAATCGCTGTCGTTAATTAAAACAAGAATATCTATTGGGGTATCCTCAAGCGTTGTCTCACTATCTCCTATTGCAATTGGTGGGTCATTCACAGGAAGTATGGTAAGTAGAACCGTAGCGGTATCGCAAGTAGAAGGTAATGGCGTACCATCATCGCAAACTACATAAGTAAAGCTATCTACTCCATTAAAATTGGCATTTGGAGTATAAGTAATTTCTCCTGTAGCTGGATTCACACTTGTTGTTCCGTTAGCAGGTGCTGTCACTTCCGCCACACTACTTGGCACTAAGTTACCATCAACATCGCTATCGTTGTTTAAGACATCTACAGTAACTGGTGTATCTTCATTAGTGCTAGCGCTGTCATCTAATGCTACTGGTTGATCATTAATAGGTGCAATAGTTACCACTACTGTCGCCGTATCGCAAGTAGAAGGTAATGGCGTACCGTCATCACATACTACATAAGTAAAGCTATCTACTCCATTAAAGTTGGCATCCGGAGTATAAGTAATTTCTCCTGTAGCTGGATTCACACTAGTTGTTCCGTTCGCAGGTGCCGTTACTTCCGCCACACTACTTGGCACTAAGTTGCCATCAACATCACTATCATTGTTCAATACATCTACAGTAACCGGCGTATCCTCATCAGTTGTTGCTGCATCGTCAACCGCTACTACATTATCGTTCACGGCAACTACCGTTACTACAACTGTCG
Source organism: Chitinophagales bacterium (assembly GCA_020635975.1). Lineage (GTDB taxonomy): Bacteria > Bacteroidota > Bacteroidia > Chitinophagales > UBA8649 > JAFMKE01. Next base: position 364,703 of record JACJYT010000002.1, on the reverse strand, counting down.
CCGTATCGCACATGGCTGGCAATGGCGTACCATCATCACATACCACATAAGTAAAGCTATCTACTCCGTTGAAGTTAGCATCTGGAGTATAAGTAATTTCTCCCGTTGCTGGGTTCACGCTGGTTGTTCCGTTCGTAGGTGCTGTTACTTCCGCCACACTACTTGGGTCTAAGTTACCATCAACATCACTATCGTTGTTTAAGACATCTACAGTAACTGGTGTATCTTCATTAGTGCTAGCGCTGTCATCTAATGCTACTGGTTGATCATTAATAGGTGCAATAGTTACCACTACTGTCGCCGTATCGCAAGTAGAAGGTAATGGCGTACCGTCATCACATACTACATAAGTAAAGCTATCTACTCCATTAAAGTTGGCATCCGGAGTATAAGTAATTTCTCCTGTAGCTGGATTCACACTAGTTGTTCCGTTCGCAGGTGCCGTTACTTCTGCCACACTACTTGGAACTAGGTTGCCATCTACATCGCTATCGTTGTTTAATACATCTACAGTCACCGGCGTATCTTCATCTGTTGTTTCTGCATCATCAACAGCTACTACATTATCGTTCACAGCAACTACCGTTACTACAACCGTAGCCGTATCGCACATGGCTGGCAATGGCGTACCATCATCGCATACTACATAAGTAAAGCTATCTACTCCGTTGAAGTTGGCATCTGGAGTATAGGTAATTTCTCCCGTTGCTGGGTTCACGCTGGTTGTTCCGTTCGTAGGTGCTGTTACTTCCGCCACACTACTTGGGTCTAAGTTACCATCAACATCACTATCGTTGTTTAATACATCTACAGTAACCGGCGTATCCTCATTAGTGCTGCTTGCATCATCAAGTGCAACTAGCGCATCATTTATTGCATTAATTGTAATTACTACCGTAGCCGTATCGCAAGTAGAAGGTAATGGTGTACCATCATCGCATACTACATAAGTAAAGCTATCTGTACCATTAAAGTTGGCATTTGGAGTATAAGTAATTTCTCCTGTAGCTGGGTTCACACTAGTTGTTCCGTTTGTCGGTGCCGTTACTTCAGCCACACTACTTGGCACTAAGTTACCATCAACATCACTATCGTTGTTCAATACATCTACAGTAACCGGCGTATCCTCATCTGTTGTTGCTGCATCGTCAACCGCTACTACATTATCGTTCACAGCAACTACAGTTACTACAACTGTCGCCGTATCGCACATGGCTGGTAATGGCGTACCATCATCGCATACCACATAAGTAAAGCTATCTACTCCGTTGAAGTTAGCATCTGGAGTATAAGTAATTTCTCCCGTTGCTGGGTTCACGCTGGTTGTTCCGTTCATAGGTGCTGTTACTTCCGCCACACTACTTGGGTCTAAGTTACCATCAACATCACTATCGTTGTTTAATACATCTACAGTAACTGGTGTATCTTCATTAGTGCTAGCACTGTCATCTAATGCCACTGGTTGATCATTAATAGGTGCAATAGTTACCACTACTGTCGCCGTATCGCAAGTAGAAGGTAATGGCGTACCGTCATCACATACTACATAAGTAAAGCTATCTACTCCATTAAAGTTGGCATCCGGAGTATAAGTAATTTCTCCTGTAGCTGGATTCACACTAGTTGTTCCGTTCGCAGGTGCCGTTACTTCTGCCACACTACTTGGAACTAGGTTGCCATCTACATCGCTATCGTTGTTTAATACATCTACAGTCACCGGCGTATCTTCATCTGTTGTTTCTGCATCATCAACAGCTACTACATTATCGTTCACAGCAACTACAGTTACTACTACTGTTGCCGTATCGCACATGGCTGGTAATGGAGTACCATCATCGCATACTACATAAGTAAAGCTATCTACTCCGTTGAAGTTGGCATCTGGAGTATAGGTAATTTCTCCCGTTGCTGGGTTCACGCTGGTTGTTCCGTTCGTAGGTGCTGTTACTTCCGCCACACTACTTGGCACTAAGTTACCATCAACATCGCTATCGTTGTTTAAGACATCTACAGTAACCGGCGTATCCTCATTAGTGCTGCTTGCATCATCAAGTGCAACTAGCGCATCATTTATTGCATTAATTGTAATTACCACCGTAGCTGTATCGCAAGTAGAAGGTAATGGCGTACCATCATCGCATACTACATAAGTAAAGCTATCTGTACCATTAAAGTTGGCATTTGGAGTATAAGTAATTTCTCCTGTAGCTGGGTTCACACTAGTTGTTCCGTTAGCAGGTGCGGTTACTTCTGCCACACTACTTGGCACTAAGTTGCCATCAACATCACTATCGTTGTTCAATACATCTACAGTAACCGGCGTATCCTCATCTGTAGTTTCTGCATCGTCTACAGCTACTACATTATCATTCACCGCAACTACAGTTACTACAACCGTAGCCGTATCGCACATGGCTGGCAATGGCGTTCCATCATCACATACCACATAAGTAAAGCTATCTACTCCGTTGAAGTTAGCATCTGGAGTATAAGTAATTTCTCCCGTTGCTGGGTTCACGCTGGTTGTTCCGTTCGTAGGTGCTGTTACTTCCGCCACACTACTTGGGTCTAAGTTACCATCAACATCACTATCGTTGTTTAAGACATCTACAGTAACTGGTGTATCTTCATTAGTGCTAGCGCTGTCATCTAATGCTACTGGTTGATCATTAATAGGTGCAATAGTTACCACTACTGTCGCCGTATCGCAAGTAGAAGGTAATGGCGTACCGTCATCACATACTACATAAGTAAAGCTATCTGTACCATTAAAGTTGACATCCGGAGTATAAGTAATTTCTCCCGTTGCGGGGTTCACACTCGTTGTTCCGTTGACAGGTGCGGTTACTTCAGCCACACTACTTGGGTCTAAGTTACCATCAACATCGCTATCGTTGTTCAATACATCTACAATAACTGGCGTATCTTCATCTGTTGTTGCTGCATCGTCAACCGCAAGAACATTGTCATTTGTTGCATTAATTGTAATCACTACCGTAGCGGTATCGCAAGTAGAAGGTAATGGCGTACCGTCATCACATACTACATAAGTAAAGCTATCTACTCCGTTGAAGTTGGCATCAGGAGTATAAGTAATTTCTCCCGTTGCTGGGTTCACACTAGTTGTTCCGTTTGTAGGTGCTGTCACTTCCGCCACACTACTTGGAACTAAGTTACCATCAACATCACTATCGTTGTTTAATACATCTACAGTAACTGGTGTATCTTCATTAGTGCTAGCACTGTCATCTAATGCCACTGGTTGATCATTAATAGGTGCAATAGTTACCACTACTGTCGCCGTATCGCAAGTAGAAGGTAATGGCGTTCCATCATCACATACTACATAAGTGAAACTATCAAGACCTAAGTAACCCAAGTTAGGAGAATAGGTAATTTCTCCTGTTGCTGAGTTCACACTAGTTGTTCCGTTGGCAGGTGCTGTCACTTCAGCCACACTACTTGGGTCTAAGTTACCATCAACATCGCTATCGTTGTTTAATACATCTACCATCACCGGCGTATCTTCATCTGTTGTTGCTGCATCGTCAACAGCTACTACATTATCATTCACGGCAACTACAGTTACTACCACTGTTGCCGTATCGCACATGGCTGGCAATGGCGTTCCATCATCACATACCACATAAGTAAAGCTATCTACTCCGTTGAAGTTGGCATCTGGAGTATAAGTAATTTCTCCCGTTGCTGGGTTCACACTGGTTGTTCCGTTAGCAGGTGCGGTTACTTCCGCCACACTACTTGGCACTAAGTTACCATCAACATCACTATCGTTGTTTAATACATCTACAGTAACTGGTGTATCTTCATTAGTGCTAGCATTGTCATCTGTAGCAACTGGCGCATCGTTTATTGCATTAATTGTAATTACCACCGTAGCCGTATCGCAAGTAGAAGGTAATGGCGTACCATCATCGCATACTACATAAGTAAAGCTATCTGTACCATTAAAGTTGGCATTTGGAGTATAAGTAATTTCTCCTGTAGCTGGGTTCACGCTGGTTGTTCCGTTTGTCGGTGCTGTCACTTCCGCCACACTACTTGGCACTAAATTACCATCAACATCGCTATCGTTGTTCAATACATCTACAGTAACCGGCGTATCCTCATTAGTGCTGCTTGCATCATCAACCGCTACTACATTATCATTCACCGCAACTACAGTTACTACAACCGTAGCCGTATCGCACATGGCTGGCAATGGCGTACCATCATCGCATACCACATAAGTAAAGCTATCTACTCCGTTGAAGTTGGCATCTGGAGTATAGGTAATTTCTCCCGTTGCTGGGTTCACACTAGTTGTTCCGTTGGCAGGTGCTGTTACTTCTGCCACACTACTTGGGTCTAAGTTACCATCAACATCGCTATCGTTGTTTAAGACATCTACAGTAACCGGCGTATCCTCATTAGTGCTACCATTGTCATCTGTAGCAACCGGCGCATCGTTTATTGCATTAATTGTAATTACTACCGTAGCCGTATCGCAAGTAGAAGGTAATGGCGTACCATCATCGCATACTACATAAGTAAAGCTATCTACTCCGTTGAAGTTAGCATCCGGAGTATAAGTAATTTCTCCTGTAGCTGGGTTCACGCTGGTTGTTCCGTTTGTCGGTGCTGTCACTTCCGCCACACTACTTGGCACTAAATTACCATCAACATCGCTATCGTTGTTCAATACATCTACAGTAACCGGCGTATCCTCATTAGTGCTGCTTGCATCATCAACCGCTACTACATTATCATTCACCGCAACTACAGTTACTACAACCGTAGCCGTATCGCACATGGCTGGCAATGGCGTACCATCATCGCATACCACATAAGTAAAGCTATCTACTCCGTTGAAGTTGGCATCTGGAGTATAGGTAATTTCTCCCGTTGCTGGGTTCACACTAGTTGTTCCGTTTGTAGGTGCTGTTACTTCTGCCACACTACTTGGCACTAAGTTACCATCAACATCACTATCGTTGTTTAAGACATCTACAGTAACCGGCGTATCTTCATTAGTGCTAGCATTGTCATCTGTAGCAACTGGCGCATCGTTTATTGCATTAATTGTAATTACCACCGTAGCCGTATCGCAAGTAGAAGGTAATGGCGTACCATCATCGCATACTACATAAGTAAAGCTATCTGTACCATTAAAGTTGGCATCCGGAGTATAAGTAATTTCTCCTGTAGCTGGGTTCACACTAGTTGTTCCGTTTGTCGGTGCAGTTACTTCAGCCACACTACTTGGCACTAAGTTGCCATCAACATCACTATCGTTGTTCAATACATCTACAGTAACTGGCGTATCCTCATCTGTTGTTGCTGCATCGTCAACCGCTACTACATTATCATTCACCGCAACTACCGTTACTACAACTGTCGCCGTATCGCACATGGCTGGCAATGGCGTTCCATCATCACATACCACATAAGTAAAGCTATCTACTCCGTTGAAGTTAGCATTTGGGGTATAAGTAATTTCTCCCGTTGCTGGATTCACACTGGTTGTTCCGTTGGCAGGTGCAGTTACTTCTGCCACACTACTTGGGTCTAAGTTGCCATCAACATCACTATCGTTGTTTAAGACATCTACAGTAACCGGCGTATCTTCATTAGTACTGCTTGCATCATCAAGTGAAACTGGCGCATCGTTTATTGCATTAATTGTAATTACCACCGTAGCTGTATCGCAAGTAGAAGGTAATGGCGTACCATCATCGCATACCACATAAGTAAAGCTATCTGTACCATTAAAGTTGGCATCCGGTGTATAAGTAATTTCTCCTGTAGCTGGGTTCACACTAGTTGTTCCGTTGGCAGGTGCTGTCACTTCCGCCACACTACTTGGCACTAAGTTACCATCAACATCACTATCGTTGTTTAAGACATCTACAGTAACCGGCGTATCCTCATCTGTAGTTTCTGCATCGTCAACCGCTACTACATTATCGTTCACCGCAACTACAGTTACTACAACTGTTGCCGTATCGCACATGGCTGGCAATGGCGTTCCATCATCGCATACTACATAAGTAAAGCTATCTACTCCGTTGAAGTTAGCATCTGGAGTATAAGTAATTTCTCCCGTTGCTGGGTTCACGCTGGTTGTTCCGTTGGCAGGTGCTGTCACTTCCGCCACACTACTTGGAACTAAGTTACCATCAACATCACTATCGTTGTTTAAGACATCTACGGTAACTGGTGTATCTTCATTAGTGCTAGCATTGTCATCTGTAGCAACTGGCGCATCGTTTATCGCATTAACGCTTATAGTAACTGTAGCTGTATCGCAGTATACAGGTTCTGGTACACCAGCATCACAAATTACATAAGTGAAAACATCAGTACCACTAAATTCTGGATTAGGAGTATAAACAATTTCACCTGTAATAGGATTTGGAGTTCCAAGTGAGCCATTACTTGGGTTGCTTAAAATAAAAACTGTGTCTATCGCAGATTCGGTGTCGGTATCATTATTCAATACATCCACTGTAACCGGAGTATCTTCATTTGTGCTAACTAAATCATTATTCGCTATTGGAGGACAATTAGGTTGAGAAGCTGCAACTTGCACCGAACTAATTCTATTTCCATACCACCAAGAGTTGATGGTGTTAGACTCTCCAAAACCATTTGCTGGAGACCCAGTATTTAAGTTCCACTCTTGGCAATAAGGAGAACAACCATTCAACTCCAACTTATTCGTGGTTCCAACCAAGGGATTATCCGGAATATTCTCACTATCATGAAAAAAATCAGCTACATAACCAGAAATAAAAGGTCGCTCAGGAATTAATGCAAAACCTGGATTAACTCTTTCCACATCATACATCATAAAGTGAGTTGGAGCCTGACTATAATTTAATTCGAAAGTAAGGCCAGAAATATCGGAAACAGGACTACCTAAGCCATCTAAACCATCCCAAGCTACACAACCAGAAATAGGTCCTGAACCAATAGCTTCTCCAACTAATAAGACATCTGCAGTTCCAGGATCATACAATCCAGCACCACTTGCTTGATCGAAATCTAGCAATAATTCAATGATTCCTGGCTCAGAAACGGTATATTCAAAACAAATATTAGAGCTAACGCATGCACCATTGTACACAGCTCTTGGTCCATCTAGAACCGATCCCACAGGTCCGGAAGGATACAAAGTTATATCGGGGTCATTTAAAAATACTTTGTAAACTGGTAAGGTTGAAAGTCCCTCGACAGACTTTCTATTATCAGCAACTGTACCACCACTGTTTGGTCCAGTGGAATTAAATGCCAACTCAAATCCAAGTCCAGCAAAAGTAGCAGAAGCAAAATCTATAGAAGAAACGAATCCACTATCCTCATAAATATATACTTTACCTGTAAAAGATCTATCGAAGGTGCCTCCACCTGGGCATCCATTACAAGGTGTTCTTATTGTCCAATTCTTACAGTAAGCACGTCCATTTATTCTTGCCGTAGCAGGATTGTTAGTAACGGTGATATCAAAATGTCTAAAATACTGATCTGCTGTAGAAAAATTTAATACGCCACCCGAAACTGTACCAATTTCAACATAGTAATCTCCTGCTCCAAAACTAGCAGGATTGAATATATAAATAAAATTAGGTCCAGAAGTAGCGGTAACCGAATAGCCCCCGGCTCCTAGCACGTTTGGTCCATTAGCACTTAAAGTCTGCCTTGCCGCTTCCGTACCTGTAATGTTTACATTAGAGTTATTAATGGTAAAAGGGCCATGTACCACGGTACCTGCAGAATTTCTTACTTGAAATCCAAAGGCATTCGTCGTTGCTACCCCATTCACTGTGTAAGGAAGTGCAAAACCGAAATAAACCAACTCACTAGTTGGATTTTCGATGCTAAAATACAAACGTTCAATATCTGGAGCACCAACATAGGCAATTCCTGGTCCGAAACTAGCACTGTTTACTTGAATTAATGCCAAATCTGAAGCATTGGGATTCAATTGAGCCGAACCCTCTGCAAAAGAAAGCAAAGGAATAAATAAACTAAACAAACTAAATAAGAAAACTCTGTTTAAGTTTCTTAATACACCATTTGCTATAAATCTAGGTAAATAGTAGATTTTACTCATATAATTGATTATAAATATAAAAGGTATAGAAATCCTGCTCTTTGAGGAAAGAAAGCTCAGAAGCAGGTAAATGAAAAAATGTAAATACAAGGTGTTTTGGTTTGGTTGGTAGCACTCTTGTTCAATTTTGCGCAAAAATATGTTATTTTTTTTTATCAACCAAACTTTCCCTCTGGCGGAATTCTCTAGTCTTGAATTTAAAAAAGTTTATTTTTGCACCCCATGATAGATTTTAAGTATGCCAGAAAGCGAAAAGAATTAGCTGATTTAATGCAAGAAAAGGGCATCAGAGACCCAAGAGTTCTAGCAGCTATAAACAAAATTGAAAGACATAAATTCATTCCGGATAGTGCTTTGCATAGCCATGCTTATGAGGATAAAGCCTTCCCTATTGGCGCCGGACAAACCATATCGCATCCTTATACCGTATCCTTTCAAAGTCAACTTTTAGAGGTAAAGCCAGGAGATAAAATACTAGAAATTGGAACAGGAAGTGGTTATCAAGCAGCCGTATTGGCAGAGCTAGGAGCAGATCTTTACACCATAGAACGACAAAAAGAATTATACGATAAAACCACTCCCTTCTTAAAATCACTTGGCTATACGAATATTAAATTCTATTATGGTGATGGCTATTTAGGAAAGCCGGCTTTTGCCCCTTTTGATAAAATTATTATTACCGCGGCAGCGCCAGAAATTCCAACTAAACTTCTCGATCAACTTAAAATTGGGGGAATTTTAGTAATTCCTTTAGACGATAAGCAAGGTGCACAAGACATGCTTCGCCTAACAAAAATAGGAAGCAAAGAGTTTAAACGAGAAGAGTTTGAAAAATTTGCCTTTGTACCGATGTTAAAAGGGCAAGCGGAATGATTTCTCAAACGGTTAGAATAATAGATGTGAGATTTAAGAAATTCGAATAATGAAGTTTGAAATTCGAAATGTATTCAGTCTTTCAGAACCACAACTTCTCGACTTACAGACTAGTCGACTTCAAAGTGGTTTCTAGTTAACTATTCTACTAAGCATTCAACCCCCTAATTCACTATTTTTCCAATTTTCTATTTCTCTAATCAAAAGAGAGAAATTCGAATAATGAAGTTTGAAATTCGAAATGTATTCAATTATCGAAAACTATAGCATTCTATCATTCAAAATTTAATCATTCAAAACTCAAAATTATCAATTTACGCATTCGTGCCTTTGTTTGAGGTGGATTTGAAAAGGATTTGTTCTCAATACTTTGTACTCGATACTCCGTACTTAGTACTTGTAATTCTAGTCTGACATCTCTATATAAGAATTTCTCCTCTAACTTATACTCATTATAAAAAGTGAATTAGTTAAATTTGCTGCACTTAAAAAAGACAGATGAAGAATTTGGTAGAGGAATTGCGTTGGAGAGGTCTCATTCACGATATGATGCCAGGAACCGAAGAACAACTTTTAAAAGAATCTACGGTTACCTATATTGGCTTTGACCCAACCTCAGATAGTTTACACATTGGTAGCTTAGTGCCTATAATTCTTCTAATGCATTTAAAGAATTTTGGTCACAAGCCCATTGCCTTGGTGGGTGGAGCAACAGGAATGATTGGTGACCCAAGTGGTAAATCTGATGAAAGAAACCTTCTTGATGAAGCAACTTTAAATCATAATGTAGCAGGAATTAAAAAAGTTCTATCGCGCTTTTTAGATTTTAATGATACTAGCGAAAATGCTCCAGTTTTAGTAAACAACTACGATTGGATGAAGAATTTCAGCTTTATTGACTTTGCCAGAGAGGTTGGAAAAAGAATTACTGTAAACTATATGATGGCTAAGGATTCTGTGAAGAAACGTCTTGGAGAAGAAGGAGGGGGCATGTCGTTTACCGAGTTTACTTATCAGCTTATTCAAGGTTATGATTTCTACCATCTACATAAACATTATAACTGCAAACTTCAGATGGGCGGTAGCGATCAATGGGGAAATATTACCACAGGAACCGAGTTAGTAAGAAGAATGAACGATGAAGGGGCAAAGGCTTATGCCTTAACCTGTCCATTAATCACCAAAGCAGATGGTTCGAAGTTTGGTAAAAGTGAAGGGGGCAATGTGTGGCTAGATGCCGATAAAACATCGCCATACAAATTCTACCAATTTTGGTTAAACACCTCTGACGTGGATGCTGAATCTTATATCAAAATCTTCACCTTCAAAACTAAAGAAGAAATTGAAAGTTTAATAGCTGCGCATAGAGAGGCTCCGCACGAAAGAAAACTGCAAAAAGCTTTAGCAGAAGCTTTAACGCTCTTGGTACATAATCAAGAGGCATTAACTACAGCTTTGGAAGCCTCCGAAATACTTTTTGGAAAATCCGACATAAGTTCTTTAAATAAACTTAGCATGGCCACAATGGAAGAAGTTTTTGAAGGAGTGCCTTGCTTTGAAATTGAAAAATCTATCTTAGAAAAAGGAGTAGATATCACCAATTTTCTTGTAGAACATACTGGAATTTTACCAAGCAACGCGGAGGCCAAACGTGCCTTAAAAGAAAATTCTCTTAGTATAAATAAGGAGAAAGTAGGAGAAGGTAGAGAAGTAAATAATTCAGATTTACTTCAAAATGGCTATATCTTAGTGCAAAGAGGAAAGAAAAATTATTTTCTTGTTAAGACTAACTAAAAACTTCCATGAGAATTATTAGAGAGCTAGTTCAATCCGACAATAAAGAATTAGCTAGAATAATTCGAGCAAGTTTTCACGAGTTTAATGCCCCAACAAAAGGTACTGTTTATTCAGACCCTAGCACCGATAATTTGTTTGACTTGTTTCAAACACCAAAGAGCAAACTATTGGTGTTGGAACTCGATGGTAAAATTGCGGGATGCTGTGGAATTTATCCTAGCATCGGGCTTCCAAAATCATGTGTAGAATTGGTCAAGTTTTATCTTGCTCCAGAGGCGCGATCAAAGGGCTTAGGAAAAGAAATATTTGCAAAATGCCTAGTTCTAGCAGAAGAATACAATTATAGAGAAGTGTATATCGAGAGCTTGCCTCAATTCGACCGAGCCATACATATCTACAAGAAATTCGAATTTGAAACTTTAGATGCTCCACTGGGGAACTCTGTTCACCCTGCCTGCAATATCTGGATGTTAAAGAAACTTTAGTTGCTTCATGCTCAAAGTTTCAATAAAATGTTAGCTTCAATATACCCCTAGCTTGGCTATATCTAAATCGCTGAAATCTGGGCTTCGTCTTTACTTTGATTAAAGAAAAATACAGCTAGTACAATACAAATAAGATTGTAGACTATCAAGAATGAAAAATAAATGCTTTCAAAACTCGATGGGATATAAAGTAGGTACAGCTGATAAATGGCGTACAAGGCAATAAGCGACTTGGCTATTTCCAAGTAGGCTCCATAGGCTTTATTGTCCATTATGGTAGTATAACTATAAACCGCTAAGTAGATAAACGCTCCAAAAAGAAGAGAAATAACAGAACCAAATAAGCTTAAATTATTAAATAAAAATAAAGCCAAAGATAAAACAACCGTAAGTTGAATAGCACTCCAAGCTTTTACCCAATTCGGAACTAATGGCATGTATTTAACTTGCTCATAAGGATTTTCAATAATCTCAATAGGATATTTTTCAGCAACATCCTCTGGTCGCCAACCGGTTGGCATAAACCAAATTCTTGCCTTATCTTTCCACGATTTGGTTCTAAAAAAATCTAGCCAAACTCTTCCTGCGTGCTGAAAATTTATCAAAATAGGATTCCAAGTGTGTACCGGTTTTTTAATGCCATATACTGGAGGTTTTTCCGCTAACTCCTCTTGAAAAGTACCAAAAAGTTTATCCCAAATGATGAAAATCTGCGAAAAATTCTTGTCGATGTATTCTGGGTTAATAGCGTGATGAACCCGATGATGAGATGGCGTTACAATAACCTTTTCTAACAGGCCCATTTTGTTTATTAGTCGGGTATGATACCAAAACTGAGCGAATAGATGTATAGGAGCAACAATGGCAAAAACCTCAACAGGAACGCCTAATAGGGCTAAAGGAAAAAGAATAAAAATACTAAAGCTAAAAATTTCAGAAATGGATTGGCGCAATGCACAAGCCAAATTATATTCCTCACTACTATGATGCACCATATGTCGATTCCAGAAATAGTTTACCATATGCTCAAAACGATGTATCCAATAACCCGCAAAATCCTTTGCTACAAACACAACTGGAAACATCCACCAACTAACTTCTAAATCAAAAAAAGCAAAATTTTCTTCTAACCAAGCATAAGAAATTACGGCTATAATTAAACCCAATACATCTTTAGTTACATTGGTAATTCCGCTACTTAGGCTGGATACCGTATCTAATAAATTAAAGGTGATTTTTTTCTGATAGAAGCCGTAAAGCATTTCTAATCCAATAAGGATTATGAATAAAGGAATTCCATAATTGAGAGCTTGGGCGAAGGCTTCCATCAAATTCTTTTTGCTAAAATTAGCAAATAATATTCTTATTAAAAAACAAGAGGCTAGTCTAAATAGACTAGCCTCTTGCAGAATCAAATTCTAAAAAAAACTATTGTACTTTAATTAGTTCAACATCAAATATTAAATTCGCTTTAGCAGGAATAACAGGTGGTCTTCCACTTTCTCCATAAGCTAAATTGTAAGGAATAATTAAGGTGGTTTTACCGCCCTCTTTCATTAACTGTAAACCTTCTGTCCAACCCTTTATTACTTGATTCAAACCAAAAGTAATAGGCTCTCCTCTAGCAACTGAGCTATCGAAAACTTTTCCATTCATCAAAGTTCCTTCATAGTGTACAGTAACCGAACTACTTGCTGTTGCTTGTTTCCCTGTACCTTCTACTGTATGCAAATAATATAATCCACTAGCAGTTTTAACCGCCTCTGGGTAGTGGTCTTTAATGAAATTTTCGAAAGCCGCCGCTTCATTTTTAATTTTGTCTGCTTCAGCTTTCTTCAAAGCTTCTTGCGCTTCAACAAATACTTTTGGAGCGTCAAACTTCTTGGCTTCATTTCCTTCTCTTATAATTTTAAGACTTAGAATAGTTTCTCCTTGAAGAACAGCATAAACAATATCCATCCCTTCAACAACTTTACCAAAAACCGTGTGTTTACCATCTAACCATGGAGTTGGAACATGGGTAATGAAGAACTGACTTCCATTCGTAGCTGGACCAGAATTTGCCATAGATAAAATGCCCGGAACATCATGTTTTAAGGAATCTACAAATTCATCTGGAAATTGATAACCTGGGCCACCCATACCATTTCCTTGTGGATCTCCTCCTTGTATCATGAAATCTTGTCCGCTTCCTTGCGCCTTACTAATTACCCTATGAAATTTCAAGCCATCATAAAAAGGCACTCCAAGTGCTTTGGCTTTGTTTTCCATTTGTCCTTCTGCCAAAGCCACAAAATTGGCAACCGTCATAGGCACTTGTTTATAAAACAATTCGATTTTAATTACTCCTCTTTCTGTAGTTAATTCTGCAAACATTTTTGATTCTGTTTTACCCGGCGCTGCTTGGCTACTTCCGATGAAGATCAGAGCTAGTACCGTCAATAATAAATTCAATTTTTTCATACTATACTTTTAAGCGGTAAAGAAATTTATTCTCCAACCTTCAAAAGCTCTACGTCGAAAATTAAAGTTGCTCCAGGTCCGATGGTTTGTCCAGCACCTCTTTCGCCGTAAGCTAAATTTGAAGGAATATAAAATCTAGTTTTTCCACCTTCTTTCATTAGCTGAAGACCTTCTGTCCAACCTGCAATTACCCCATTTAAAGGGAAACTAGCTGGCTCGCCTCTATCAACAGAACTGTCAAATATCGTTCCATCAATTAAGGTGCCATGATAATGTACTGTTACTACATCTGTTGCACTCGGTGATGCTCCAGATCCTTCAGTTAAAACTTCGTATTGCAAACCACTTGCTGTAGTTATAACACCATCTCTTTTACCATTTTCTTCCAAAAAGGCTAAGCCTTCTCCTGCTGCTTCAGCAGCCTTCTTTTCAGACAATTGCATCATATAGTTGTTTATAAAACTTTCCGCATCGGCAGAATTCATGCTTGCCGTACCCGCATAGATATCCTTAATTGCTTGTGCCATTGCTTGCTCATTGATCTCTTCGAAGCCAGATTTTTTCAGGTTTTCTCCTATGTTAACTCCAAGAGCATAACCTAAGCTATCACTTAAGTTTTCGGCAGTTCCTGAATAATGATCTGTGCATTTATCATTGCAAGAAAATAAAGCCATTGAGGCAAAGGCAAGAGTAAACACTCCTAATACGATTTTTTTCATTTTTTTTATTTTTGAAGTGCAAAGATAAGTAAAGCTTAGTCAATTTTAATCCAACAAGTTTAAACTATGTTAAAATAGCCTAAGCGCTCAATAAATTGTTTTTCGGTTTCTTCCATACTTAATAGAGAAACTCCTCCTGCTGCATTTCGATGACCACCGCCTTCATAAAAGCGATTGGCAAAACTACTGACGTCAATATCTCTTTTCGATCTAAAAGAAATTTTAATTTTATCCTTATCCTCTTTAAACAAAACAGAAATATCTATATCCGCAATTTTCATAGGCTCATTCACTAAGCCTTCAGTTCCTCCAGTCTGAATGTTATAGCGATGCATTTCAGCAACACTTACAAACATATAGGCCAATTTATACTGCTTCAGGATTTTCATTTTTTCTGCTATACAATAACCAAAAAATTGCAAGCGTTGTACATCAAAACTATTATTGATGTGATTATGAACCACATCGGGCATCACTCCAGCCTCTATTAACTCAGCGACTTGAAGATGAACCTTAGTCGTTGTAGCAGAGAATTGAAAATTTCCAGTATCAGTCAATAAACCAGTATATAGACATTCCGCCAAGTTCTTATTCAAACTTAGCTCAATTGGATTCAAACTCTTTATAAAATCAAAAACCAACTCACAGGTAGATGAAGCACCAACCACAGATAAGTTAAGATCGGGCCAAGAGGGACTACCAATATGATGGTCAATCAAAATTTTGAAGGCCTTACTATTATCTATAGCTTCTTTCATAAAAGCAGTTCTACTCGTTTCATTGTAATCTAAACAAAAGAGGATATCTGCATTGCTCAACAAAGCTTTTCCTTCGTTTACATTTTTATCATAAAGTCTAATATTTTCGCTTCCTTCTAGCCAATTTAAAAAATTAGGAAAATCATTTGGAACCAGAACCTCAACTTTAGAATTCCAACTAGCAATAAAGTGGTACATAGCCAAGCTGCTTCCAATGGCATCGCCATCTGGACTCACATGCGAGGTAATTACAATCGACTTAGCCTGCTTAATTCTATTTAGAATATTCTCTTTTTCAAAATTCATTTCACAAAGTTAAAGTTATAATAGCAAAATTGCACGAATAAGCATAGCTTTGCAGCATATTTCAAAAATTAATTAAAAAAAATAATCCATATGTCAACAAATAGAACCTTTACGATGATTAAACCTGATGCAACTGCTAACGGTCATGCAGGTGCGATTTTAGATCAAATTTTAAAATCAGGCTTTAAAGTAGTTGCTTTAAAATACACTAAATTAAGTGTAGAACAAGCTCAAGCCTTCTACGCGGTGCATGCGGCAAGACCATTTTATGGTGAGTTAGTAGACTTTATGACAGAAGGACCTATTTATGCAGCTATTTTGGAAAAAGATAATGCGGTTGCGGATTTTAGAACCTTAATTGGTGCAACTAATCCTGCAGATGCAGCAGAAGGAACAATTCGTCAAAAATTTGCAGAAAATATAGGAAGAAATGCTATTCATGGAAGTGATAGTGATGAAAATGCCGCCATTGAAGGAAACTTTTTCTTCAGCGGATTAGAGCGCTTCTAGATTCAAAAAAAACTTAGTTTATTATCCCGATGCACCTAGGTACATCGGGATTTTTTTATTAAAAATCTATTTTAAATCGGAGATTAAGCCTTCTATTAGTTAAGTAATTAGGCACGGCATATTGCCCAAAAGTTCCGGTTCTTGGGTCTAAACCCTCTATCCAAATATAGGAAACGGTATTCTGGATACCAAAAAGATTATACACTTCTAAGGATAACCATATTCTATCTAAATACTTAAAAAAGCTTTTTGGCACTTTTCCTTTGGCTTCTTTCTTTTCAATATCAAAAAGCATAGCAGAGAATCCTACATCAAATCTACGATACGAAGGGATACGATAAGTATCTGCATAGCGATTGTTATCTGGTGGTCCGAAAGGCAAACCACTTGCAAATATCAAATTCATATGAACTTTTAAGAAAGGAAGCTTAGGAACGTAATCTTGGAAGAAAACCGCAAAACTAACTCTTTGATCTGTTGGTCGCGGAACATAGCCTGGGTACACCGTATTTACCGAAACAGTATCTAAAGTCTCATTAATTATTTGTCCGTTTCCTTCTTCCTTGGTTTTTCTTACTTCCGTTTCTGTGTAAAAATCATCACGAATATCTTCTTGCCCGCTCATAATAGATAAGCTTACCCAACTTTCTGCACCCTTTGCTAGTTCACCATGAAGTCGGAGATCTAAACCAGCCACATAGCCTTTAGAATTATTCTTACCGAAGTAGCGAATGAGTACATTATCAAATTCGTAGGGTACACCATCCCAAATATATTTGTAGTAAGCTTCCGTTACAAATTTGAAAGGTCTATTCCAAGCTTTGAAAGCATAGTTTAATCCCATTACCATATGCGCAGATTTCTGCGCTTTTAAATTGGTGTTGACAACACCATCCAAATTTCTCATTTCCCTGTAAAAAGGAGCCTGCATATATAAACCTGCTGCCGCAGTAAGAATAATATCCTTCTTTGTTTTAGGCTTGTAGGCTAATTGCGTTCTTGGAGAAAAGAGCCATTCTTTGTTTACATCCCAATACTGCATTCTTAAGCCATAATTCCAACTAAGACGGGCACTATCCCCAATTTTCCAAGTATCTTGAATAAAGGCACTATATCGATTACTATTTAAGTCAAAAGGTTCTGCTTTAAGCACATCGTATAAAAGAACTTGGGTACTTGAATTAGGTAAAGAATAACCCGTAGAATCTCTTCGTTCCCATTCGCTTATCTTATCCTTTATAATTTCCTTTTTATACGTGAAGCCCCATTGAAGTTCATGTTTCTCAAGGGAATAAGATCCTTTATGAGCTCCCTGAATTATAGTGGTATTGAGCACATTTCTTGCCCAATCATGAAAGGTGCCTGAACCCAATTCGTATTTTACTTCGCCAACATTTTCTTTGGATGGATCGGTTTCTACTTCTCCCAAATAATAATCACCGATAATATCAAACTTTTCTCTTTCGCTCATGCTATAAGCACCAAGTAAATATTTTAGCTGGAGCTTATCATTTACCTTTTGCACCAAGCTGATTCCGTTCATTAAACTTTGGTAGCTATCGTCTTCCTCGCCCTCGTAGTACACATTGAATCTAGTTTGAAAATTAACTAGACCAAAATCAGTTGAGCGATCTTCTGGTTGAAAATAGAAGCTATTCTGAGCAAAATTGCTTAAAAATTCGAGATGTATTCTTTCATTTATTTGATAAGTAAAAAAACCCTGTAAATCGATAAAAGAAGGCAAATACTGACCCTTTACATCTTGAGAACCTAAAATATATCTACTTGTTTTATATCTAAAACCTAAGGAGTATGAAAATCGACGTGGTTTATCTAAACCCTCTAATTGGATATTTGCACCCAAGAGACTAGCGCTAACAGAACCACCGAATTCTCGAGGACGACGATAAGTTACATCCAATACAGAAGACATTTTATCGCCATATTTGGCTTGAAAACCTCCTGAAGAAAAAACTAATTTATCGGTCATGTCCGGATTAACAAAACTCAATCCTTCTTGTTGGCCAGAACGTATTAAAAAAGGTCGGTACACCTCAAAATCATTCACATAGACCAAGTTTTCATCGAAGTTTCCTCCTCTAACAGAATAAGCAGAACTTAACTCATTATTTTTCTGAACACCCAATTGGGTAACGAGGAAGGCCTCTACACCACCTCCAATATTGGGAATCGTTTCGACCTCCTTTATTTTTATTTCTCCAGTACTAATAAGTTCTCTTGGTTCTTGTTTTTCCCCGTAAATATCTACCTCAAACTTCGTATTTACCTTTAGTGTATAAGTTTGAATTTGCTCTGCGCTAGTGCTAGAAAACACTTTAAAACTATTGCTAATTAGATTTAAGCCTTGAATGCTCAATGTAAACTCTCTATTTATAGGAAGTTCAAACTCAAATCGCCCTTTTGCATCTGTTAACTTACCTAATTTTAATTCTTCTATATAAACATTTACAAATTGTGCTTGATGACCAAGATTGTCTTGAACTTGACCCTTTAGCACAAAATTCTGCGCATGGCCCAAGGAAAAACTAAGTAGGCTAAGAAAAAAGAAAAGTGCTAGTCTAAAAAACATTACAAGTAAAACGAGAATTTAAAACACTTATTATAGAATATTATTGCGCTAGCTGTGCTATGTATTCGATGGGATTATCCGCTTTAAAAACTGCACTACCAGCAACTAAAACATCCGCTCCAGCCTTTTTCAGTGCAAGGCAATTCTCCGTGTTCACACCGCCATCCACTTGTATTAAAGTAGAACAAGCTTCTTTTTGTATTAAAGCTTTTGCTTCTGCAACCTTAGCAATACTTTCAGGAATAAATTTCTGTCCTCCAAAGCCAGGGTTAACAGACATAATTAATAAAGTATCTACCAAATGTAACATTCCTTTGAGTAAAGAAACTGGAGTGTGTGGATTAAGTACTACTCCCGACTTTGCACCTGCACTTCTTATTTGCTGCATAAGGCTATGCAAGTGATAGTTTCCCTCGTAATGCACAGAGATTCCATTTGCACCAGCTTGCACAAATTGACTAATATATCTTTCAGGATGTACCATCATTAAATGTACATCAATAAATTTAGAGGTATTCGCCTTAACCACCTCCAGAATAGGAAATCCGAAAGAAATATTCGGAACGAAAACACCATCCATAACATCTACATGAACCCATTCTGCCACAGAATCATTAATTAACTGAATATCTTTTTGAAGATGAGAAAAATCTGCAGCTAAAATAGAAGGGGCAATTATGGTAGACATGGATGAAGCAATTGGTTAAAACAAAAATACGGCATGAAATTTAATTCATGCCGCATTTTTTAAACTAACTAACTAAAACTAAAATAATAGGGTACTAAACCTATTATGTATGGAAGCAAATTCTTTATGAATTTGATCTTCTTCAATGGATTCCGCAGTTATCTTCGTCATCATGTGAGCTTCTGCGATTGCTCTATTCATTAAACTTTCAATTCTATTTGAAGCAAAATCTTCAAACTCTCCTTTTTCTTCAAAATCTAATGCTGCGGTTCTTAAAGCCAACACACCATATTTTCTTAACTCATAGGCCGGTAGAATATCTGTTCTTTTGGTGGCCAAGCAATTATCGATTAAGTGCAAGTTCTTACGAACCTTCTTCATTTTATCTTCTATAGTATTGTGAACCTTTGGAAGCGGAGCTTCTTCAAAATTTATGGAAGCAAATTCAGAGTCAAAATGCAGAGCACTTTTAAACTCCATATTTGAATCCTTATTAAATAAATTTATCAAGTCCATAAATGTTAATTTTTGAAGATGTAGGTTTATTTACGGAAGTGTTAAAAATAAGTTTCATTTCAAGCCGAATTATTGCATAAAGGATAAAAAAAGGCCGAATCACTGAGTGATTCGGCCTTTCCTATGATTTTCAACTATCTAAAAAATACTTATTCTTTCGGCAACAAGGCTTTACGAGATAGCACAAACTTTTGTTTTTTGTCATCAAACTTAGTAATCTTCACTTGGATATGGTCTCCCTCTTTCAAGCCAGAATCTTCCATTTTATCAATTCTTGAATGAGATAATTCAGAAATATGAACTAAGGCTTGCTTACCTGGTAAAAACTCTACAAAAGCGCCAAATTCTTTAATGCTTTTTACTACACCATCGTATACTTCGCCAACTTCTGGTTTAGCAACAATGCCTCTAACTCTATCTGTAGCCATTTTGATAGATTCTGCGTTTGGAGCATAAATTTGTACAATTCCTTCGTCGCCTTCTTCTGTAATGCTAATAGTTGCACCAGAATAAGCCTGAATTTCTTGAATGATTTTTCCACCTGGACCGATAACCGCACCTATTGTATCTCCTGGAATTCTAATATTTACAATTTGAGGAGTGTGCTCTTTGAATGTAGGATTAGGTGCAGCAAGAGTTTTAGCCATTTCACCTAAGATATGAAGTCGGCCTTCTTTTGCTTGGTTCAAAGCTTGATTCAAAATTTCAAAAGATAAACCATCTATTTTGATATCCATTTGAACCGCAGTAATACCTTTCTCTGTTCCGGTAACTTTAAAGTCCATATCTCCTAAATGATCCTCATCTCCTAAAATATCCGACAAAACGGCAAAACGCTTACCGTCTGTAATAAGGCCCATGGCAATACCAGATACTGGTCTAGTAATTTGAACTCCCGCATCCATTAATGCAAGCGTTCCAGCGCATACCGTAGCCATAGAAGAAGATCCATTAGATTCTAAAATATCGGATACTATTCTAACTGTATAGGCATTGTCGGCAGGCAACATTCTCTTTATTGCTCTATGTGCAAGATTACCATGTCCAATTTCTCTTCTGCTTACGCCTCTTGGCATACGCGCTTCACCAGTTGAAAAAGAAGGGAAATTATAGTGTAACATAAAACCATCTGTTCCACTAAAAAATGCCCCATCAATTAGTTGCTCATCTTTTTTAGATCCTAGGGTTACTGTTGTTAAAGATTGGGTTTCTCCACGCGTAAAGACGGCAGAACCATGCGCCTTAGGCAAATAGTTTACTTCACTCCAAATCGGACGAATTTGATTTAATTTTCTTCCATCTAGACGAACACCTGTAGCCAACATCACTTCTCTAACCGCTTCTTTTTGAGCAGCTTTGAAGTATTGAGAAATTAAAAACTTGTTTTCTGCTTTTTCCTCCTCACTTAAGCTTGCTAAGAATTCTTCTTTTACTTCTGAAAATAAAGCAGATCTTTCTGATTTATTTGCTAAGCCTTTGGCTGCAATTGCTTTAAATTTTTCAAAAGAAAAATCAAATATCGCTTTCTTCAAATCTTCGTTAGATTTTTCGTGCACATATTCTCTTGGAACTCTTCCCACAGCAGCTGCCAATTCTAATTGCAAATCACATTGTAATTTAATGGCTTCATGACCTACTCGGATGGCTTCAGCCATTTCTGCTTCACTAACTTCTTGCATTTCCCCTTCTACCATTACAATATTCTCCTTAGTGGCCGCTATAATAATGTCCAAATCAGCTGTTGCCAATTCTGATAAACTTGGGTTAATTCTAAATTCTCCATCAATTCGAGCAACTCTTACTTCTGAAATTGGTTCTATAAATGGAATATCAGAAACTTGTATTGCCGCAGATGCAGCCAAACACACTAAAGCATCTGGAAGAGTTTCTAAATCACTAGATAATAATCTTAGTGTAACTACGGTGTTAGCATGAAAATCTTCTGGGAACATAGGGCGTAAGGCTCTATCTACCAAACGACAAATAAGTACTTCATGATCCGATGGTCTAGACTCGCGTCTTAAAAATCCACCTGGAATTCTACCAGTTGCCGAAAAATTTTCTTTATAATCCACCATTAAAGGCATGAAGTCTACATCCTCTCCTGCCGTTTTTTCAGCAACAACCGTTGCTAAGATCATGGTATCTCCTTGTTTTAAAACTACAGATCCATCAGCTTGTTTAGCCAATTTACCTGTTTCTATAGATATAGTGGTGCCGTTACTTAAAGTAAGGGACTTAGTAATTCCTAATTGCATAAACGTATTTTATAAAAATGAAAGATGCCACCTTTGAAAATGGGTGGCATCTATAATCTGGATTAACTATCTTCTCAGTCCGAGAGTTTTAATTAGCTCTCTGTATTTAAGAACGTCTTTCTTGGCTAAATAAGACAGTAATTTTCTTCTTTTACCAACCATTTTGGTTAGTGCCTTTGTGTTAGAAAAATCTTTTCTGTTTTTCTTAACATGCTCTGTTAAATGTAGAATTCTTTCTGTAAATAAGGCAACTTGACCTTCAACAGAACCAGTGTTTGCACTTGCTCCACCAAATTCTTTAAAAATTTCTTGTTTTCTTTCTGCTGTTATTTTTTCCATAACTTTATTCTTCGTCTTTTTAATAGCGTGCAAAGATAACAATTCTTTATAAAAAATACCTAGTTTTTTTTAGATAATTTCAAAGAATTCAAATCTAGAAATCAGGAACTATTGCAATTTTAAGATTTGTAAAGCCTCTACCAGCTTCTTCTTCATTTCTTTTCGCTCCACTATGAAATCCAAGAAACCATGCTCTTTCAAAAACTCAGATGTTTGAAATCCCTCTGGCAATTCTTTTGCCTTTATGGTTTCCATGATAACCCTTGGACCTGCAAAACCAATCAAGGCACCAGGTTCAGCTATATTCAAATCGCCTAACATAGAAAAAGAGGCGGTAACTCCACCCGTTGTTGGGTCTGTCATTAAACTAATATAAGGCAGCTTTGCATCCGACAATAAAGTTAATTTAGCGGAAGTTTTTATCATTTGCATTAATGAAATGCCCGACTCCATCATTCTAGCACCACCCGATTTACTGATAATTATTAGCGGACATTTATTCTCTATACAATAATCAATTGATCTAGAAATTTTTTCGCCAACAACGGCTCCCATCGAACCACCGATGTACGCAAAATTCATAGCAGCAACCACCACTTTGGCACCACCCATTTTACCTGTGGCTACATCCATCGCTTCATTTGCTCCAGAACTTTCCTCCGCTTGTGCTATTCTATCCTTATATTTCTTTAAATCTTCGAATTCCAAACTATCTACAGGAAACAAATTATCAAACAATAATTTTGGTCGAGTATGCTCATCGAAAAACAAGTCGAAGTACTCCTTTGGCGACCATCTATCGTGGTAATTACAAGAAGAACAAACACTCAAGTTTTCCTTATGTTCCACTTGAGGAATGGTTGTCTTACAGCGAGGACATTGAAACCAAAGCCCTTCGGGCATTTCCTTCTTATCCTTCGCGTTGGTACGAATACCTTGTGTAATTCTTTTAAACCAATTTGACATTTTGTTTTTTATTCAGCTTGCTCAATAACTATCTCCTCGAAATCTTAAATTAAGCGATAGTAATTTCATCGTTCAAATATACATCTTGAATAGCATTCAGTAATTTAACTCCAGTTGCTAAATCTTTTTGAAATGCCTTTCTACCAGATATTAATCCCATTCCTCCAGCTCTCTTATTGATGATGGCCGTTGCAACAGCATCTCCTAAATCGGACTCGCCACTTGAAGCACCACCCGAGTTAATCAAACCTACTCTTCCCATGTAGCAATTTGCCACTTGATAACGGCATAAATCAATAGGGTGATCCGTGCATAATTCAGAATACATTTTAGGATGCGTTTTCGCAAATTTAATAGCATTAAAACCTCCATTATTCTCTGGCAACTTCTGTTTAATTATATCGGCTTGAATGGTAACCCCTAAATGATTTGCTTGCGAAGTAATATCGCTAGCAACATGATAATCTACCCCATCTTTTTTGAAGTGATCATTTCTAGCGTAGCACCATAAAATTGTAGCCATTCCTAGTTCGTGGGCATATTCAAAAGCTTCAGCAATCTCTACGATTTGTCTTCTAGAATCTTCACTTCCAAAATATATCGTTGCACCTACTGCAACTGCTCCCATATTCCAAGCATCTTTAACCGTTCCAAACATCACTTGTTGAAATGAATTTGGGTAAGTGAGTAATTCGTTATGATTAATCTTCACAACAAAAGGAATTTTATGTGCATACTTTCTACTAACTGAAGCAAGCACACCATAGGTTGATGCTACTGCATTGCATCCACCTTCTATGGCTAACTTAACAATATTTTCTGGATCGAAATAATCTGGATTTGGTGCAAAAGATGCTCCTGCTGTGTGCTCTATTCCTTGGTCGACCGGCAAAATCGATACATAACCAGTGCCTCCTAAACGACCATGGTTTTGAATAGCAGCCAAGCTGTTTAAAACGGGATTCGTTCTATTACTATCTTTCCAAATATCCTCTATAAATGTTGGACTAGGTAAGTGAAGGCGACTTTTTGCAATCGCAGGTGTGTTAAAATCTAACAAGCTCTTAGCTCTTTCTTCTCCTAAAACTTGGATTATTTCTTGCGTTTTCATTCTTTGCATTTAATTTGCTCACAAAATTAAGCAAATTTATAGCAATAATCTATCAAGCTGGATTACTTACTTCTATCTATGTAGAAATTAGCTGAATAGCACTAAGATTATTTTTACCTTTAGTGACAGATAATTCCACTCCATGAGGCTAAGTGTATTTTCATTTTTCTTGGTTTTTAGCATGCCATTATTTGCACAAAATTTTAGTATCGAATTGGTTCGAGCAGTAAACCTAGTAAATGACAAAGGCAATAAAGCGAGTAATGAAGATCAAATAATCCTTTTTTTAGGGACTTATTCTTTCCAAAATGAGATCTTGCTAAATTGGAGTCGTTCGGATATCCTTTATTTGCAAGATACCCTTCCCCTGTCTATTCCGAACTGTAATATTCCGATAAATGATTTAAGTCGGGATGACCTAATAATTCTACTTGCCGTCGAAGTGAAGAACCCAAAAAAGGCTCTAGCTATAGAGCAGATAATAAAACAGAACTTAATACAATATATAAATTTCCCAAGAAATTTACTCTTCGAAAAAATTAGATACGCTTTACAAGATAATCTTCTAATTCATGTAAATTTATTTAGCATAGACGAACTTTTAGAACTAGATAAGCTATATCAAATTAAGGGAATGAGCCTTCTAAACAAATTTGAATATGAACTCAAACTAAACTTTTAACTACATATTTTACACTGAATAACTATCTTTGAAAAGCAAAAAACCATTAATCCAACTATGAAGTACGCGTTTTTCATTTTATTCTGTCTAATATCTTTTGTATCTTTTTCGCAAACGGAACCTAGCAATCAACCAAGTGCTTTGAACTTTTCAGGTTTAAAAACTTATAGAACGAATGTCTCTTTTACTTCAAGTTCTGCAGATGGCTATTTAGTGGTAGCAAGTCAAACTCCAATCAGTTTTTCTCCTGTAGATAATGTCAATTATATAAAAGGAGAAGTTGTTGGCGCGATAAAAGTTGTGGCTGTTGGTAATGGTACCTTCGTTTCCCTAAAGAATTTACTTCAGAACAACACCTATTATGTAGCGGTTTATGCTTACAATACTAGTGGCTTCAACATTAACTATAAAAGCGATAATCCACTTAGTTCTTCTTTTACCACTCCAAGTGCAAGCTATGGTAATTATTACAATGGAATTGATTTCACAGCCGGTAATGTTATTGAACAATTAACTAACAAAATTCAAGCCCATACGAGTATAGAATATGCTCAATTCGACGAAACCATAGTGGCAGATTTTTACGAAACAGACACTGTAATTGGAGGTGTGGGTAGAAAATATGTGAATTGTCAATACAGCAACGAAAAAAGACTTTACGACGGCACCTTTGCTTATACCAATCCAGCTCCTAGCTATAGTAGAGAACATAGAATGGCATTTTCTTGGATCAACTTTCAAGGCATTACCAGAGCAGAATTTGAACTTACTCCTGAAGGAAATGATATTCACTCCTTAGACCTAGTTCAAAACGATGTAAATAGCGCAAGAAGCAATTATCCCTTTGGCATAGTTACTAGTAATCCTTGGGCAGATTCGTACTTAGAGTTTATTAAAGGTAGAGACGTGAACAACGACATTGTTGCAGAACCTAGAAGCGACAGAAAAGGAGATATTGCAAGAGCAGTATTCTATATGATGCTGGCTTACAATGGCAAGTATGGAGAAAATTGGGGCCTAGACAATCTATTATCAGATGCCAATTTGCAAGACATTCAAGTGCTTCTTGATTGGCACTATCAAGATTTACCAGATGATTTTGAAAAAACAAGACATCAGTATGTTGCCGAAAAGCAACTAAATAGAAATCCATTTATCGACTTCCCACAATTAGTAGATTGTATAGATTTTACCAATCTAACTAAAAAAGCAGCTTGCAATGTTATAATAGAAGTAGGTATTAAAGAGTCGCCCATAATGAATTATGGCAACTTCGTATATCCTAATCCTAGCAATGGCACACTATACATTCAAGACCTAGATAGCGAGTCGATTATTGCCGTTAAAATGTTTGATTATTCTGGAAAAGAATTAAAAGACCTTAGTAGAATAAAAAATGTTATCTATTTGGACTCTTTTTCTAAGGGACTCTATTTAATTGAGATTCAAACTACTAATGGCAATTATATGAGTAAAATTCATCTTAAGTAGAATAGATAATAATTTCTTTACTAGCATTCTAAAAGAAGTGCTTATCTTTGTAGGAAATAAAATTTTCCTATGAAAAAGATTTACACAATACTTTCTTTCTTAATGGTAGGTTTTTTTGCTCTGGCAACCAATCATACCATTACGGCTTCTGGATTGACATTTAATCCAGCAAATTTAACTATTTCTCAAGGCGATTCTGTTACCTGGTCGGTGGGTGCAACACATCCTGTATTAGAAGTTAGCATGGCTACCTATAATGCTAATGGCAGCACCGGTAATGGTGGATTTTCTATACCAAGTGGTAATGGTTTCCAAGTGTTTAATACCCCAGGAACTTACTACTATATTTGTACCAACCACATTGCTGGTGGTATGAAAGGTACAATCACAGTTAATGCAACGCCTCCTCCAAGCTCTGCGCCATGGATTAACGAAATTCATTACGATAATGCAGGTGTGGATACGGATGAAGGTGTTGAAATTGCTGGTGTAAGTGGAACGGACTTAAGCTGTTTCAAAGTATATTTATACAATGGCAACAACAATAATGTTTACGATTCAATTAGCTTAACTGGAACTATTGACGATGAAGGTTGTGGCTATGGAGCGATTTGGTTTGGTGTTCCTTCTAACGGCATGCAAAACGGTGCTCCTGATGGAATTGGTCTTTACAACACTTGTACTTCTACTGTAATCCAATTCTTAAGTTATGAAGGGGTAATGACAGCAGGTAATGGAGCCTTAAGTGGTACAGTAGCTGAAGAAATTCCAGTATATGAAAGCGGTATTCAACCAGTTGGAGGTTCTCTACAATTAATGGGTTTTGGAACTTCTTATGGAGATTTCTCTTGGGATAGCACCGTGGTTAATTCTTATGGTGATTTAAATCCAAACCAAAGCTTATGCGGAGCGCCAGCGGATACTATAGTAAACTTCACTACTACTTCTGCTACTACTGTTGAAGCTGCCGGAACTTATGTACTTAATTTAAAACTTAATCAAGCTAGTACTGGCGGAAATGTTGATGTTGCTTTATTAAGTGGCAATGCTGCAAACCTTAATAACTACACAACACAAACTGTAAATTTTGCTGCTGCTAGTACTACTGCTACACTTAGCATTACTCTTACAGACGATGCTTTAATTGAGGCAGATGAAATATACACTTTTATTCTTCAATCTGCTTCTGCTGGATTTATCCTTGGACCAGATTCCATCTTTACCTTAACTGTAAACGATGATGATACACCAACTCCGACTTACGATCTAGCTACTGTTACTACGGTTAATGCACTTGGAGAGCCGGATTCCTTAAATGTTTTATGTAAAGTTTACGGTTTAGTTAATAGCCCAGATAGAGGTTTTAATAGCACTGAATTTTCAATTCAAGATGCAACTGGCGCTATTACGGTTTATGATGCACCAGCAGCAGTATATGAAGCAGTAGTTGGAGATTCTGTAGAAGTTATAGGATACATCGGACAACGTTTTGGTGTTACTACAATTACCGATTTGGTAGATATCACTGTGCTAAGCTCAGGAAGCACGGTTATGCCAACCGCTGCAGCTCAACCGAATGAAGCAAATGAATCTTCATTAATTAGAGTAGACGGTTTACAAATGGTAAATCCAAGTGATTGGACACCAAACACGGGTAGTTCTGGCTTTGATGTGGAAGTATTTACAAGTGTGAACGATACTTTCATTGTACGAATCGATAGAGATTATTTAGATTTATATAGTACTACAGATATTCCTTGTGGAGTATTCAATGTAATAGGTGTAGCTGGTCAATACGATGTGGATACTCCATATACAAGCAACTACCAGTTAATTCCAAGATTTTTAAGCGATGTTGAAGATACTTGTACAACAGTTACTCCTGCTTTTACTATCGCCCAACTAACAGAGGTGGATGCTAATGGCGATCCTATTTTACTTGGAACTGTTGTTGAAATTCGTGGAATTATCACCAGTCCAGATTTTAGAGAAACTCAAAATGGTACAGAATTTACCTTCTCTGATGGAACAGGTGGAATTTGGGCTTATTCTTCAGATTCAATGATCACTTTCGATCCAATTGTTGGAGATTCTGTTCTAGTAAGCGGAAATATTGGAGCAGCTAGTGGTGTAACTAGATTGTATATTGATAATGTTAGTTCTTTAGGCGCAGCAACGCCTTTAAGTCCAGTAATTGTTGCAAGCGCTCTAGGAGAAGCACAAGAAGCTGAACTAATTAAAATTGAAAACATGAAGTTGAATGGCGTTTGGAACTCTTCTGGAGGATCTTATAATGTTAGCGCAACTGCTTCTGGAATCACTTATGATATCCGTGTGGATGCAGACAGAGCAGAGTTGTTTACTGTTCCTTTAACAACAGCAGTTACTTTTAATTTAACTGGTGTTGGTTCTCAATTCGATTCCAGTGCGCCGAGAACAGAAGGCTACCAAATTATGCCAAGATTTGCTTCAGATATTGAAATAGTGAATGCTATACAAGATCTTAACCTAGATAATTTCACACTAAGTCCTATCCCTGCTTCCAATGTTCTAAACATTAGTTTCGATTACGACTTTAATGAACTGGCAAGCATAGAAATTGTAAATGTATTGGGTCAAGTGGTACTTTTGGAAAATATGAATTTAACAAAAGGGGCCAACAATAATTCAATCTCTGTTTCTAGCCTAGGTTCAGGTTTCTATTTCTTGAAGATCAATACTTCTAAAGGTGTTTCTACTTCAAATATTATGGTGAAATAGAATTTCATAAAGCAGAAATAAAAAAGGGGAATCAATTAAGATTCCCCTTTTTTTATTTACTAAAGTTATACGTCTTAACTATTAGTTACTCGTTAATTACTCTACGGTAACACTCTTTGCTAAGTTTCTTGGCTGATCTACATTACAATCTCTTAATAGGGCAACATGGTAAGATAAAAGTTGCAAAGGAATACTACTTACCAAGGGGGATAACTCCTCTGGACAGTCAGGAATTTCAATCCATCTATCTGCCATAGCTTTAACTTCCACATCTCCTTTGGTAACTATAGCAAACACTTTTCCTTTTCTTGCTTTCACTTCTTGAATATTACTTACCATTTTATCGTATTGAGAATTTTTCGTTGCCAAAACAACAACTGGCATATTCTCATCGATTAGGGCAATAGGACCATGCTTCATTTCAGCCGCAGGATAACCCTCCGCGTGAATGTATGAAATCTCTTTTAATTTAAGAGCCCCTTCTAAAGCAACAGGGAAATTATACCCTCGACCCAAGTAGAGCGCATTTTCAGATCTAGCGATAATTTTTGCCATTTTCTCAACCTCCTCTGCACTTTTCAAGGCCTCCTCCACTTTAGCAGGAATAGCTTCTAATTCTACTAAATATCTAGCTAATTTCGCCTGATTAATAGCTCCTTTATTATAGGCTAACCAAAGTGCCATTTGAATAAGTACTGTAACTTGAGCTGTAAAAGCCTTAGTAGAAGCAACACCTATTTCAGGACCAGCATGTGTGTAGGCACCGGCATGAGTTGCTCGTGGAATAGAAGCACCAACTACATTACATACTCCAAAAACAGTTGCCCCTTTTTGCTTTGCCAATTCAATAGCCGCCAAGGTATCTGCAGTTTCGCCCGATTGAGAAATTGCTATTACTACATCGCCTGGGTTTATGATTGGATTTCTATATCTAAACTCAGATGCATATTCTACCTCAACTGGTACTCTAGCTAAATCTTCAAATAAATACTCTGCAACTAAAGCCGCGTGCCAAGATGTACCACAAGCTGTAATAATAATTCTGTCGGCATTAGTTAGAACGTTCTTATATTCTAACATCCCACCCATATATATGTCGCCTCTTTTACTATCTATTCTTCCTCTCATACTATCATAGATAGATCGAGGTTGTTCATAAATTTCTTTTAGCATGAAATGCTCATATCCTCCTTTTTCAAGCATTTCTAATTGCATTTCCAATTCATGCACATAAGGTGTCTTAATCTGATTCGCAATGGTTTTAATACTAAGTCCGTTGTATCTATCTATCAATGCAATTTCTTCATCATCCAAATAAACCACATTCTTAGTATACTCAATTATTGGTGTAGCATCAGAAGCGATAAAAAATTCCTCATTTCCCATTCCCACTACAAGCGGACTACCCTTTCTTGCTCCAATCAACTGATTCGGATTGTCTTTCGATAAGACCACGATAGCATAAGCCCCAGTTACTTCATTTAATGCAATCCTTACCGCCTCAAACAAATCTACATTATTGTTTTTTTGAACATCTTCAATGAGATGAACAAGAACTTCGGTATCGGTATCCGATAAGAATTCATGTCCACGTTTTTTAAGCTCTTCTTTCAATGGGGCATAATTCTCAATAATTCCATTATGAATTATAGCAATATTACTATCAGATGAAGAATGTGGATGCGCATTTCTTTCATTAGGTTCACCATGAGTTGCCCAACGAGTATGACCAATTCCTATATTTCCGGCAGTGTTATGTCCGCTGGCGTAGTCCTTTAATTCTTGAACTTTACCTGCTCTTTTAAAAACTTTAATTTCTGATTCAAGAATTGCAACGCCAGCACTATCGTAACCACGATACTCGAGGCGCTCCAAGCCCTTTATTAAAATAGGGTAAGCTTCTTTATTTCCGATGTATGCTACAATTCCACACATATCTTATCAATTTAGGGTTTAGTATAAAGTATTTCCAATTTAATTGGCAAATCTGGGTGAGAACCGCCACCTAACTTCACTCTGGCAGCATTATTATTATTGAGTACCTCAAGCACCAAATATTCTAAAGTAGTTTCTTCATTTACTACTCTTTGAATAAACCTTGGGAGGCTGTAAGTATAAACATTGGTAAAACTTCCGTTCACTTCTTTCAGTTGTATGGTTCCACCGTAAGCAGTAGGATCTGTACTTGAGTAATCCGTTAGTGTGTATTGTATAGAATCGCCTTCAATTCCACCAGACAAAAACAAATATTCAGGTACATCAAATTCATTGGCTAGTGCTTGATTGTAATCTGTTTGATAAAAACTCAATTTAGCTTGGTTGATTATCTTGCCTTGCAGCACACTTAAATCTGGTAGATAAACTCTAGCTTTTGAAACTCCAAAACCACTCAAAAGTATATTTTCTTCATTAGTGCTTGGATCATCTATAGCCGCTTGAAGCTCGCTAGACGAGAAATCATGTTCGTACTTATTCAAGCGAATAGCTTGCTCATCCATCACGAAAGAGTAAATAGAATCGTTTGCATTATCGGATCTAAAATACAAATTCAAAGCTGAATTAGCATTAGTAAGATCTAAATCTAAATGTCCGTCGCCACCTGTGGCTGGGTCTATGCTAACATAAATACCCTCTAAATAGGCTAGAAAATTATCTGAACTTTCTGTAGTGCTAGTTCCAAACAAACCAAACAACTCTGAGGCAAAAGCAGCGCTCATTGGAATTCTAATACTTGCGGCATCGTCTGGATAGGTGTAAGCATCTAAAGCACCAATCAAAGTTGAGCCAACACTTAAACTTAAATCGTTAGTATAGCTAGTTTCACTAACCAGTTCTTCCTCCAAACGATATACCTCGATATCTAAAGGAATATCCATGTTGCCATAAACACTTTCAATAGCTATAACCAAAACTGCAGAATCTAAAACCGCATTTGCTCCGGGTGTAAAAGAATTTGTTGTTAAACGCAGCTGACTATAAAAGGAAGCCATACTGGTTCCAAATCGAGAATCAACCACCTTTCCTAAGGCAACATCATTTTGATTTTTTGCATTCTCTGCATCTATTAATACTGTATAAGCTTCTGGAGCCAAAGTATCTATGCGCTCTAAAAAATCTCCGTTGTCTGGACCCGCCACACTTGGATCTTTCTGACATTGACTAAACAACATTAAAGCACCAAAAACAAGGAGCGATCTAAACAGTAAGATTCTTGATAAACTTTGCATATTCAATTAAAATATCCGTTTCATTTGTATAAGCTAATTTCGGTAATTCAGATGCATCAAAATGTGCTTGAACCTCTTCAGCAATTTCTTCACTTCCCATAGTAATGGCGTCTGCAAACTGCATTCCTCCAATGTTCAACTCATTTTCTGTACTTGTGCCAAAAGAAGCCAAATCTTCTTCTGAAACATCGGTGTTCTCTAAAACAAAACTTTTAAAATCTTCACATAATGGACCTTCAAAACTTTCTTCCTGATACGCAGAAAATACCACTTTAGCATGCTCAAAAATTGGCTCTGTTTTGTACTGTGTTTTTAAAAGAAGCGGAAGCAAACTCGTCATCCAACCATGGCAATGAATAACATCAGGCGCCCAGCCAAACTTGCGAACAATATCTATAGCTCCTAAGGCAAAAAACATCATTCTTTCCGAATTATCGTCAAAATTCTTTCCTTCCTTATCCTGAAAAATTTGCTTTCTATGGAAATAGTCATCGTTATCCAGGAAATAAACCTGTAGTCGGGCCCCTGGCAAAGAAGCCACTTTAATTATTAAAGGGTAATCCTCATCGTTAACAACCACATTAATTCCACTCAAGCGAACCACTTCATGTAAACGATGTCTTCTTTCATTTATTACTCCAAATCGAGGCATTAGCACTCTAATTTCTAAGTTTTGTTCTTGTAATTTAGTTGGCAAGCCTGAAACAATATTAGAAATATCAGTTAAATCTATATAAGGTTTCATTTCTTGGGTAATAATTAATACTCTTTTTTTACTCATATCTACTTCGGGGAATTTAATTACCTACGCTGTTCTAACTTAAATTATAGTTAAAATAGAAGCGCAAAGATACGAAATAAACTGCTAAAATTACGAGGCCTTATATTTTTTGAATTCCTTTAAGTTTTTTTATGAGGGAAATAGCAAAATGTACCGCAATACATTTCTCTTCTCGAAGAAATTCTAAGTCAAAAGCTAGTTCTACAAAGTCTAAAGCTAAACAAGAAAACTTTAGCAATTACTTTACGGAAGAAAGCCAAGTTTTGTAAAATGAATAAAATCTTAGATTATTTACGCGCATTGTTTCAACTAACTTTTCCTTCTCTATGTGCGGCTTGCAAACAAGTTCTAGCCTTGCAAGAATCTTGTATTTGTAGTAGCTGTATATTTAAGCTTCCCTACACTAATTTTCATCAAATCTCTAGTAATCCTCTGGAAAAAATTTTCTGGGGACGTTTGAAAATTGAAGAAATTTATAGTCTACTTTATTTCGAAAAAGCCTCCAAAACCCAAGAACTTATGCATAATCTAAAGTATCGCGGAGAACAGGATGTTGGTGTCAAACTTGCTCAAATCTTATGCGATAAATTTAAAGAAGCCAAGCGTTCAATTCCTTATGAAGCTATAGTTTGCGTTCCTCTCCACAAACAAAAATTAAAACTAAGATCGTACAATCAATGTACTCGTTTTTCTCAAGAATTAAGCAAACAATGGAAGCTCCCCTTCTACTCTGAAATTATTATACGCACCCAAAACAATTCGAGCCAAACCAAAAAAAGCAGATTAAGTAGATGGGAAAACGTAGAACAAATTTTTTGCTTAAAAAACGGAGAAAAAATAAAAGAGAAGCATGTTCTTCTAATAGATGATATCCTAACCACTGGAGCAACTTTAGAGGCTTGCGGTAAAGAAATTCTTCTTGTAGAAGGAACCAAACTTAGTATTCTTACTATGGCATGCACGGTTTAACCCTATTATTTTTAGCACAGCGTAATACAAATCATTGATACAATATTTTGCCAAGATATTAGTTTTTAAACTACATTTGCATCTCATGAAATTTCATTTTAGCTTTCTTATTGTTCTTATCACTTTACTTGCATCCTGCAGGAAAGATCGCTTCTATGAAGGAAACAATGCCGTACTTACTTTCTCAAATGACACCCTAACTTTTGATACCGTATTTACTAGCTTAGGCTCCGTTACTAGATATTTTAAAGTAGAAAACCCTTTAAAAGAAGCAATTCGAATTGATGAAATCAAGCTAATGGGTATACCTGGAAATCAATTTCGAATTAACGTAGATGGCATTCCAGGTACTTCAATTTTCGATGTTGAAATTCCAGCAAATGATTATATCTACATTTTTGCCGAAGTAACTATAGATCCAAACAATCAGACCAACCCTTTCGTATTGGTAGATGAAATTCAATATCGCTACAATCAAACTACACAAAGTAGTTATTTAAGAGCATGGGGACAAAATGCTTATTTTCATTATGGCGAAATTATCGAAGGAGATTCCATATGGCAAAACGATAAACCCCATGTAGTTGTTAGAACAGATTCTTTCCCAGGCGTTGGGGTAGAAGCCTTCGGCTCCTTAACTATTTTGCCGGGTTGTCAAGTATATTTTAATCAAGGCAGCGCAATTTTCAGCGATGGACCAGTTATTATTGGTGAAGCTAATTGCCAAGACTCAGTGGTCTTGCAAAGCGACAGAATAGAAGATTTACCCAATGGTTTAGATTTCGAAAATACGCCTGGTTTATGGTTGGGATTAATCTTAAGAAGTGGTGCTAGTGCCGAACTCCATAATGTTATAATTAAAAACTCTACCTACGGTATAATGGGAAGATGGATCTATGACGATTTTGCAAGCTTCAATAGTAGTAATCAACCAATAATTGAACTCGACAAAGTAGAAATAAAATATAGTTCTAACATGGCTTTGTTTTGTTTAAATGCTCAGGTTGAAGCACAGAACTGCCTTTTTCATAATAACGGACAAAGTGCCCTTACCTTAGCTATGGGGGGGCAATATCGCTTCGACAATTGCACCCTTTACGGTACTGGCGAACAAGAATGTGTTCAACTTTCGAATTTTGCTAGTAATGGTTCTCAAGGAGCCTACGGAGATTTAAGTTTAGCCCAGTTCACGAATTGCATCGTTTATGGTGGCAAAAACGACGAATTATTATTGAATAAAGAGTCTCAATTTGACTTTATCTACCTCTTTGAAAATTGTCTCTTAAGCACTAGCTTGAACACAGACACAAGTACCTACATTTCATGCATAGTGAATGAAAACCCTCAGTTTAATAATAGCAATAATGCAGACTTTAGTTTAAGCGCTAACTCCGTATGTGTTGGTGCTGGTAAAAATAATGGAATCCAAAGCGACCTCTATTGTAATCCTTGGCTAAGCCCCTATGATATTGGTGCTATTTCTTATCAAAACTAAGATGAAATTTATCTTGAATTTTACTTAATTTTATTCTAGCTATGTTAGAAAAAATTACAAACACTATTTATTTCTTTCCTATTCGACTTTTGAGTAATCACATCAAAGAAAATTTGATATTAAGCTTAAGTTGGATTTTTATCCTATTTATAATAATTGGGAAACTTGGCGATAATTACGGTGTTCCCATGCTCTTTCTAAATCCAGAATATATTGGAGTCGTTGGATATTTTAGCTTTCAATTAGTAGGGATATGCTTTGGAATATTTTATATAACATGGAATTTAGTGAGTTACTTACTTTATAGCTATCGCTATCCCTTCGTTGCCAGTCTAAGATGGCCTTTTGCCATGTTTACTTTTAACAACAGCATTATCCCACTAGCTTTTTTCATTGCCTATCTTTTTCAAGTAGTAGATTACCAAAACTACGATATGGGTAGAAATAGCCTGCAAATATTTTGGATGGTTCTTGGTCTTTTGGGAGGTTTTGCACTTGTTTTACTAATCACCTCAGTTTACTTTGTAGCCAGCAACAAAGACATCTTTGGCTTTATTGATCCTAGTGGAGAGCACGAAAAAAATAATACAGACTATCAAAACTGGGACGACCTATCTGGCCAAGGCAAAGCAGATCGAGTAGACTATTACTTAAGTAGAAAATTTAGACTTAGACATGTTCGAGATGTTACCCATTATGACGATGGACTTTTACTAAAAGTATTTCAGCAGCACCATTTGAATGCCTTTCTTATTATAATTTTAAACGCAGCAATTTTAATTGGATCTGGTTTGTTAATTGACAAACCGCTTTTCGAAATTCCCGCTGCAGGCACTATTTTTCTGTTCTTTAGTATTGTAATATCTCTTGCCGGATTAGTTTACTATTGGGGAGGAAAATGGGGTTCGGTAGTAGTTATACTCCTAATTTTAGGTTTAAACAGCTTCTCTAAGTTAGAATGGATGCAAAGAAATAGTCAGGCCTACGGATTAAACTATGAAACCAAACAAGAATATTCTCTAGAAGTACTTGATAGCTTATGCCAAGGTAAATACGTAGAAAGAGACATCATTGAAACTTTGGAAATTTTAAATAAATGGAAAGAAAAAAATAAAGAAGGCAAACCCTACTACTACAAACCTAAATTAATGATCGTTTTAGCTACAGGGGGAGGAAGTCGATCGGCCACTTTTACGATGAAAGTAATACAAACTTTAGATAGTTTAAGTAATGGAGAAGTAATGAAACACACCGCCCTTATGAGCGGTGCTTCAGGTGGCATGATGGGCTTAGCCTACTATAGAGAACTTTACCTCAGAAATCAACTCGGTTTGGCAGAAAACATACAAAGTGAAGAGTATACGCGCAAAATCTCTTTGGACCTAATAAATAAAATCACTACAACAATAGTTGCAAACGACCTATTCTTTGGTTTTAGGAAATATTACTACGGAGATAAAGTATACAATTTTGATAGAGGCACTTCTTTTGAACTTTCCCTTAATGAACACACAGATGGTATTCTAAATAAAAGCCTAGCAGATTACAAAAGTTTTGAAAAATCTGCAAGCATTCCTTTAATGTTTATTTCTACCATCAACGTAAACGATATGCGTAAAATGATCATTAGTCCGCAACCGGTTTCGTATATGATGAGAGCTTATTCAGAATTTGCACCAGAGCACAATAAAATGTATGAAGTAGATGCCATAGATTTTGGTGCCTTCTTCTCTAAAAATGACGCTTACAATTTAAGTATTAGTTCAGCCATCCGAATGAATGCAACCTATCCTCTTATTCTGCCGAATGTTTCTCTTCCTAGTACGCCACAAATCGATGTTTTCGATGCAGGAATTAGAGATAATTTTGGAATGGAAAATGCACTTCGATTTTTAAATGTATTTCAAGATTGGATAAAAACGAATACTAGTGGGGTTGTCATTGTTCAGATTAGAGATAATGTAAAAAAGAATAAAATCGAAGATTTCGAATATAAAACCTTCTTATCCAAGCTAGGATCCTCTTTCGGTAGTATATCCAGTAATTTAACTATCAATCAAGATTATGTTCAAGATTATATTCTTAACGGAACAGATGATGTACTTAAAGGTAAAATTGAAGTCGTTAATTTTGAATACGTAGCGGCCCCTGAAGAGAAAAGAGCAAGCATGAGTTTAAGACTTTCGGAACAAGAATACTATCAACTAACCAAATCGGCTCTTAACGAAAATAATCTTGCCAGTTATAAACGAGTTTTAGAACTCCTCAATCAATAAGATTTATTTACCTCGACCTCTTATCAAGGTAATAATGGTGTAAAGAAAGATTTTAAAATCTAATCCTAAAGAGCGCTTTTCTATATAGATAATATCGTATTTCAAACGTTCTATCATTTCATCAACATTTTGAGCATAACCATATTTAACCATTCCTAAAGAGGTTAAGCCTGGTTTTACCCTTTGCAAGTGCTTAACTTGTGGAGCAATCTTACTCATTTCATGAATAAAGTATTGACGTTCTGGTCTCGGACCTATTAAACTCATTTCTCCTTTTAAAACATTCCAAAATTGAGGCAGTTCGTCTATTCTCCACTTCCGCATAAAGCCACCAAAGGGAGTTATTCGCTCATCATTGTCGGAGGACAAGGCCGGACCATTTGGCTCCGCATTATCTTTCATAGATCGGAATTTATAGAGACGAAAAGCAGTGCCTCCTCTACCGACTCTCATTTGCGAATAAAAAACCGGTCCGCCATCGCCTAGCTTGATAATTATAGCCACTAAAAGAAAGAAAGGCAGCAACAAAAAAAGTGAAAGCAATGAAATCAAAATATCCAATAATCGTTTAGCATTCTGCTGCCAAGGTTGCATAGCGTCTGGATAAATATCAATTAAAGGTGCTCCTACGACCTCACTCATACTAACCGAACCAGACAAAATATCATATAAATCTGGAATAATCCTTATAAAAACTTTCAATGAAGACAAACTAATAATAATTGGATTAATATAGTTGTGCTCCTCTGGTTGAACCGCTATAATTACATCTTCAATTCCTTCTTGAAGGCATATTTCTTCCAAATTATTCAAATTCCCAAGATGTCTCAACTCTCCAATCTTAGATTGGTCATTAGTTTCCAAACCTACAACCCCCTTAATATTATAGGCATAAACCAAGGGGTTTTGTTGAAATTCCTCAATAAATTGGTGAGCCTTTATTTTTGTTCCAACAATTAAAGCATTTACCTGAATTTTTCCCTTCGACATTTGAATCTTTATATAACTCAATAACAAAACTCTAAAGAGCGTGGTAAAGAAAAAATGGCAGATTAGTAAGAAAGAAAAGGTAGCATAATAATTCTTATAGCTAGAAACTTTATCGTCTAATAGAAAGGCAAAAAATATAGCCAAAACTCCTAACAAGGACTGCCAGAAGCTTTTAAAAACCATTTTCAAGCGCGACTGTCTGTAGGCTTTGTAATACTGCCCAGTGAAATCATACCATAAGTACCACATCAAGGGTAAAAGTATCATGGCAATAATAAAATTTTTATCGCCAACAACTTT
The DNA here is from genome assembly GCA_020635975.1 of Chitinophagales bacterium. GTDB lineage: Bacteria > Bacteroidota > Bacteroidia > Chitinophagales > UBA8649 > JAFMKE01. The sequence goes on along the minus strand of JACJYT010000002.1, from coordinate 325,237 downwards.
TGCCAACTCTAGTGGGTACTTATCGACATAGAGCTTTCTGAATAAAAAGAAAATAGACCAGGCCAACATAGCACTAGCAAGGTCGATTATGCTAAATGCTAATTTACCATTATAAGGCTTCTTGTTTTTCAAATCACAACAATTTTGAAATTGTCAAGATACAAATCCGATTCACTTTGAGAATCCGACTTGATTGCCTCGATGTAAAAATTGTAGCCATCTGCATCCAAAGAATTAATTACATCGGTAATGTCATAATGAATTTTATACCAATCCGAAGAGTAAAAAGCATCAATATAACCTTGCTCACTTACCGAACCATTTACAAGAGCTTGAATTCCCAACCCAAAATCATTGCTCCCTTTAAATTGCATTTCTATATAAACTCTTCTTCCAAAGGGAATCACAACAGGACTACTGGTTATGCTTTCTATGCTAGGATTTATGCCATCAAGATGAATATGTAAAGCTCTACCTTCTATATTATTTGAATCACCTAGTGCGGTTCTATTGGTTCCTGTAAAAATATTTCCAGATTCAAAATCTTCAATTAGAGGGAAAAGTACTGTATTGTAGTAAGCAAAACTTGGGTTAATTATTACGGTATCTCCTGGTACAAAATCGAAATTTGCTTTAAACGGTTGATAAGCTGGGTAAATTTCTCTATTATTATAATCGCCATTTCTAAAAATACCAGCATTCATAATTATTTCGCGATTACCAGATATAAGCGCCGGAATAACATTGGGATATTCAAAATTACCTATATACTCTCCTTCACTTTCTATCCACAAATCACTGATTAAGTGGACATTAGATCCTTGATTAGAATTTGTTGTAAGCTCAACCTGAGAAATTTCAATATAGCTTGGGATACCATCATTTGGACTCTTATTACAAGCCGTTAAAAAAAAGACTATGGCTAACCAAACGAATACTTTTCCATTCATAATTTTCAACTTGTACTTTATAACGATACGATTATCTAAATAATATTTAGACGTTGTATTTTATCTAAAACGCCATACGCAACTTCCATGGCCTTTAGACCGTCGAGCACAGAAACTTCTACTTCCTTTTGCTCTATTATGCTTGCGGCAAATAACTCTAACTCCATTTTAATTGCATTGATTGGATGAATCTCCGGGGTGTCGAAATGAATGTATTTCTTTGCCTTATTTTCTCCCAAATCTAACTCAAATGTATTCAAATTACTTGGTTGCTCGTTATACAATTTGAAAATTTCTGTTTTCTTTTCTAAAAAATCTATGCTCACATAAGAATCTCTTTGAAATATGCGTGTCTTTCTCATGTTCTTTACCGAGATTCTACTCGCTGTAACATTGGCTACACAACCATTGTCAAATTCAATTCTCGCATTAGCAATATCGGGCGAGTCGCTAATAATAGGTACGCCACTTGCATAAATATTCTTTACATTGGTTTTAACCAACTTAAGAATAATGTCTATATCGTGAATCATCAAATCCAAAATGACAGACACATCAGTTCCTCTAGTATTAAACTGTGACAAACGATGAGTTTCAATAAACATTGGGTTGAAAGGATAATCTTTAACAGCTAAAAACGCAGGATTGAAACGCTCTACATGCCCCACTTGAGCTAATACACCGGCTTCCTTTACTAGCTCTACTAATTTATAGGCTTCTTCTAGAGTGGAAGTCATGGGTTTCTCAATAAAAATATGCTTCGACTTCCTAAGTGCCATCTGAGCACATTCAAAATGGGATATGGTTGCAGTAACTATATCTATAACATCGCAAGCATCTATTAATTCCTCTAAGTCTAAATACCGCTTAACAGCAAACTTCTCCTCTGCCTTACTTGCATTCTTATCATCTGGGTCATAAAAACCCACAACCTTAAAGGCTTCAATTTCTTGAAGTAATTTAATATGGATTTTTCCTAAATGTCCTGCTCCTAGAACGCCAATTTTTAGCATCTCTCAAGTTTACTTAACACAAAGTAATTTTGTGCAATTAAATGAAATGCTAAAGTAAGCGCTTCAGGGCATTAAATCAGAAAAGCTAAGTTTTTGCTTTCCAACCCGTATTGTTAAGTGAACAATAATATATACATTAATAAATTTAGGATAATACCGATTCTAAGACTTTAAGACTCTTGATTTCTCCAAAGTTATCCAAATGGTAAGAAAAGTACCTGAGAATAATATCCATCACCACTTTTCTCTCTTTTTTGAGCATTGCTTCTGCTCTACCCTCTAAGGCCTTGCTAAAGGAAGCCGAATCTTCTGTGTTAATTTCGTAGGGAAAAGAAGATTTATGGTTTACAAATCCCCCCTCCTTTATACTGAAATAAGGATTCAAGTCTCTAGCATGTCCATTAGGATAAATGCCCAAATGTTGCATGAGCTCTAATAAAAATTCTATATGAAAAACTGCCCGAAATTCTTCCTTATCTAGCTTTACTAAGGCCGAATAAACAAAATCGAACATGGCATCATTACTCTCCTCTCCATGTATGCATAACTCAATAATTTCCATCAAAAATATCAATACACTAGACTTTCTTATATCAAATAAACTACTGCTGTATAAATGACTAGCACGATATTCTCTTAGACCCTTAAAATTTTTATTTTCTTGATAGTACATAATCATATCAAGCAGAACACCAGGTTGAAAGAGAGATGCCTTACCATTTGCTTTAACACTTCGAATACCTTTTACCATAAAAGTTTGAACACCATGACTAGAAGTGAATATTTTAACAATCAAACTAGTGTCCTGAAACTTATAGGATTTAAAAACTATTCCCTGGCAATTAACAAGCATAATACAAAAATAGGTATTTACAAAGCTAGTTGTTCTTAAAAATTCATAGATTTAAATCTAGAACAACTATTGCAATTCTTAAATCGGAAAAGCTTATGACCTTTTTAAAAGTCTTAGAAAAAGAATTTTTAGCAGCGAGCCAACTGGAGCTTCAAGAGCCTATGAAGAAGTACATGAAAAACCATTTCGACTTTTTCGGTATCCAATCACCTAATCGAAGGGCAATATTCTCGAAGGTATTCAAAGATCTAGGAATCCCACCCAAGGAAAGCTATAAAATCGAAATCCTGGCCATGATGAATCATCCCAAAAGAGAAATGCAATACAGTGCTATCGATTTAGCCATTCGTTGTCAAAAAAAATACAGCGATGTCAAGGACTTTCACTATATCAGCGAGTTGCTTGCAACAAAATCTTGGTGGGATACGGTGGATGGCATCGCCCCCAATATTTTAGGAAGCTACCTCTCTAAATATCCTAACGAAATAGAATATGCATTAAATTACTTTATGGCCTCCAACAATATGTGGTGGCATCGGAGCTGCATACTCTTTCAATTAAAATTCAAGCAAAAAACCAATCAAGAATTATTGTTTAGCATTTGCGATCATTTTTCCGCAAATAAAGAGTTCTTTATTCGAAAAGCAATAGGTTGGGCGCTTCGAGAATATGCAAGAACAAATCCAGCAGCCGTTTATCATTATGTAGATAATGCCGAACTTTCCAATCTGAGCATTCGAGAAGCAAACAAACATAGGAAATAAGTGAAATCTTACACAGCTCCTTTCGTAGTTGAACCAGAAAAAAGTTAATTTTACTGCAAACGCAAATACCTTACGTTTTGCCTAAATATTTTTGCTCTAAATAAATATTATGCATTCCACAACTTTCAATTTTACGGAAGAATACAATAAGTTAAATTCGATTCAAAAGCTAGCGGTAGAAACTACAGAAGGACCTGTATTAGTGGTAGCCGGACCAGGCACAGGAAAAACGCAAATTCTCGCAGCTAGAATTGGTAATATATTAGATAAAGGATTGGCATTCGCCGAAAATATTCTTTGTTTAACCTATACAGAAGCAGGTGTAACCGCAATGAGAAAACGGCTTATTCAATTTATTGGTGCGGAAGCTCATAAGGTGAATATTCACACTTTTCATAGTTTTTGTAATAAAATTATCCAAGACAATCCAGAATGCTTCGGCTTTGACGAAATGGAAGCGCTTTCTGACCTAGAGGAAGTGGAATTACTCGAGAAGCTTATAGATGGATTCGATAAAAACCATCCATTAAAAAGATGGGCTGGTTCCATTTATTTTGAAAGTTCGCGTTTAAAAATGCTTTTCTCCTTAATGAAAAGAGAAAATTTTAGTGCAGAAAAAATTGAAAATGCCATTCAAACTTATTTAGAGGATTTACCCAACAGAGAAGACTTTGTGTACAAAAGAAAATATGGAAATTTCAAACCTGGAGATCTAAAAATAGCCAAAGTAGACAAAGAAAAGGAAAGCTTTGTTTCCACCCTTGCTGCAATTCAAGAATTCAAAAATTATCAAGAGCTCAAGAAAAAAGCAAATCGCTATGATTTTGATGATATGATAATGGATGTTATGCAAAAATTGCAAAGCGATGAATGGCTTTTAGGCAAATACCAAGAACAATTTCACTACTTTTTAGTAGATGAATATCAAGACACCAATGGTGCACAAAATGAAATCCTACGATTGTTAATCAGCTATTGGGAAAAACCAAATGTTTTTGTTGTTGGCGATGACGACCAAAGTATTTACCGTTTCCAAGGAGCAAACCTAGAAAATATTATACAATTCTACAGCTCTAATTTAGCACATCTAGGTCTAGAAGAACAGCAAACTAGGATTCTAGTTCTTCAAAATAATTACAGGTCGAGCCAAGAAGTTTTAAATCTGGCAGCCTCTAGTATAGTTAACAACCAAGAACGTTTAGTCAATCAAATAACAAATCTAGATCTGAATAAAGAGTTCAAAGCAGCTGGTAGCCTAGCAACACCAAATCAACCTAAGCCCCGAATTGTTGTTTACCCAAACCCAAGTCATGAAACTGCAGATATCGCTAATCAAATAATTGCACTAAAAGAACAAGGCGTAAATTTGAATGAGATTGCCGTATTATACAAAGAACATAAATATGGAGAGGATTTACAGCTCTGTTTGAATCAAAAAAATATTCCTTTAAGTACGAGCAAAAAAATTAACGTTCTCCAAAGTAGATTTACCAATATGTTACTCGACATATTAAACTATATCTCCGAAGAAAACCGAATTGCCCACAGTAGGGAAGATTTGCTTTTCAATATAATGCATTTCCCCTTCTTTGAAATAAAAGCTATTCAGATTGCTCGCTTAAGTTTTGAATTAAGAGAAAGCAGATTTAGCTCTCCTAAAACCACGTGGAGAGAAGCCTTGATGCAGATCCAGAAAATTTTTGATGAAGAAAGTATAAAAAATATCCATGCTCTAGCCGAGCTTTGTAATAAATGGCAAAAAGATTTACAAGAAAAACCCTTGCAATTGCTTTTCCAAACCATCTTAGATGATATTCATTGCATTCCTTATATTCAAAAACAAAAGGAAAGGGTTTGGCTTCTTCAAGAATTAAAAACCTTTTTCGATTTCATCAAGCAAGAAAATATTAAGAACCCCAATCTTAGCTTAGCCGAATTCTTAGAAATAATTGCCCAACTCAGAAAATACGAAATTTCCGTTCCATATGTAAGATCTAGTTTTGCCGAGAATGCAGTGCAACTATCTACCATCCATGGATCCAAAGGTTTGGAATATACCTATGTTTTTCTGATCGGATGCAATAGTAATTTATGGGAAAAGAAAAGGCCAAATAATAAAGGCTATAAGCTACCTGAAGGAATAATGATACAGCCTAATGATGAAGAAAAACAGGAAGAACTGCGCCGACTTTTTTTCGTAGCCATGACGAGAGCAAAGAAATATTTGCAAATTAGTTATTCCAACGAAGATGCTAAAGAAAGGGAGTTGAGTCCATCCCTTTTTGTTACTGAAATAAGCAAAGAGGAACACGCTGAAATAATAGAAAAGCATTTGAGCGATGAAGAGATTTTCGAGTATAATGTATTACAAATCATGCAAGAGAAAATTCATCCAGAATTAATTGAAAAGGGTCTTCTCCAAAGTCTTCTAGAAAACTATTCTATGAGTGTTACTCATCTAAACAACTATTTGGCTTGTCCACTCAAATTTTACTATCATAATTTCCTACGAATTCCTCAAGCTAAAAATGCGAGTCTAGCCTTTGGTAGCGCCATCCACGATAGTTTAGAGAGTTTTTTCAAAGAAATGAAAGAAAGAAATCAAGTGTTTCCAAGTCAAGATGAATTTGTGGAAATAGCTAAGAAACAAATGTTCAAACAACAGGATAGTTTTACCAAAAAAGAATACCAACAGAAATTAGCCTACATCGAAAAATTTCTTCCAGAATATTATCAAAACTACATTGATGAATGGCATAAGGACGTAGAATTGGAGAAGAAAATAACAGCGGTTTATAAAAATATTAAACTTAATGGGAAACTAGATAAAATCGAACAAAGAGGAAATAAAATCTATGTAATTGATTATAAAACAGGAAAAGAAAAGAATAGAAAAGCAGCAGACTTTCAAGGACCTTCAGAAAAAATAAAGGACCCAGAAAATCCAAGTTATGAAGAAAAATTTGGAGGCAACTATTGGCGACAAGCGATCTTTTATAAGATATTATTAGATAATAACACGAATGCTTTTCATAGAAATTGGGAGCTCGAGAAAGCAGAATTCGACTTTGTTGAGCCAGATCCTGATACAGGGCAATTCAAAAAGAGAGAAGTTCTAATAAGTCCTAAGGACATTGAAATTGTTAAAGACCAAATTTCTGACACTTGGAACAAAATAAAGGAACTAGAGTTTACGGGTTGCGGAAAAGCCGATTGTTCTTGGTGTTCAGGCGAACTAGAAAAAATCGATGAAGAAAATTAAAATTAGAACTAGCTTTCCTTTCCAGTTCCCTTAAAATAATCGTTCTTATCGTTGAATAATACGTTAAAAGTAGTTAGAGATCCATACGCTCGACTGATATATTGCTGTAGGTGAAGCTTGTCGGCCTCGTCTAACTTTTCATGATTATTAATGTTTTGCTCAAGAACTCGCAAACGCTCTCTAACCATTATAATCTTGTTAAAAAAAGTGCGAATTGGAATTTCCTTGCTTTGCAAATCGCTACTAGCCGCTTTAATCTCTAGAGTGCCATTTATCCATTTGTTCGCTAAAGGAATAACTTTGCCAGCATCACTAAACTTTAACATAACATTCTCTACTGCTTTTTCAATATCCTCTAGTCCAATGCTATTTGCTGGAGCATCGATTTTCTCTACCACATCTAAAGCTTCGAACTCTCTGGCTATTTCTTTGCATTCATCTTGTGTCGAAAAATAAATTTTGTAAAATCGACTATCTAAATTGCAAACCACACCTAAACCATATTTAGGATGATTAACCCTACTACCAATTCCTAATTTACTATCTCCCATACCATTCAATTTTTTCTAGCTTCTTTAAAATACGAATATCGTCATAAAATTAAATTAATCTCTAAGCCCCGCAATTTTTTCTCTAAGCTTAGCTTGGGTAATAATTAAGTCCTATCTTTGTTGTAAAGCTTTTAACTCCTCATTAAAGTTTGTAGAAGCATGGAATTATTTTTTATATAAGATTGTTTAAACTGTACTTAACTAGCAAGTTCCTACCTAAATTATCATTATGACAAGGCAAATTACTAAATTTCTTTTCCCTCTTTTTATTCTGCTTTTTATTCAAAGCTGTACTAGGGATCAGCAACCATTCTGCACTGTTTACGAAACAGAAAAATTTATTGGCTATTATAATGTAAGCGAATATTGTACAAATAGTTTTGGACACGGAGTGAGCTTTGCTACTATAAATCCAGGTAATGGTAGCAACCCGAGTGAGATTGTTCTTTTCAACTTCTTAAATAGCGGTAGAAACATTAGCGCCTATGTTGCTTGTGATGGAAGCTACTTTCAAATTCCAAATCAAAGCTTAGGAAGCTCAGCCTACACCGTAGTTGGAGAAGGCTACTACATAAATACTAGTGGTTTCGAACAACTTCAATTCGATGTACAGCTTAATGAAAATGGTTTAGCTAATTTTTGCTCTTATACTTATAGCAAATGAATGTAGAAGAATTTAGATTATTTTGTTTAGAACGAGATGGTGTAGAGGAATGTTTTCCTTTCGACCAAAGTACTTTGGTTTTTAAGGTTTATGGAAAAATGTTCGCTTTGTGTGGTTTAGATAATGCTAGATTCTCTGTTAACCTAAAGTGCGATCCCGAATATGCAGAAGAATTAAGAGAAAAATTTGGATCCGTTCAACCAGGATATCACATGAATAAAAAACATTGGAACACAGTTTATTTAGATGAAGGGGAAATAAATGATTCACTTGCCAAAGATTTAATCCTTCATTCCTACGATCTTGTTTTTGCAAGCATAAGTAAAAAAATAAAAGATCAAATCAAGCTAAACAAGTAAAATGGACGTGGTACTCTTAATTATATTGGCCTTTCAAATTCACAAAAAAGCACAGCAATTTGGTGAAAATCCATGGTCATGGGTAATCCGATTGGTACTTCATTTTTTGAGCGCTGAAATTTTAGTAGGCTTGTTAATTCTAAGCTATCTAGGCTTCGATAAATTAACTTATGCTATGCTTCCTGCTCTTTTCACAGGAATTCTAGCTGGATATTTTGTTTTTTGGCAATTGAACCAAGCCATCAAAGCTAAACAAGATCACAAAGAAGAGATAAAAGAAGAAAGACCAAATCTAGATCACTTCAGATAATGCAAGAGTTCGATTTTCTAATTGTTGGCAAGGGCTTGGCCGGAAGTATTTTGGCTTTTCACCTAATTCAAGAAAAACAAAATGTAGCAATCATTGATTCCTTGGATGGACGTAGTTCCTCGCAACAAGCCGCTGGCTTGGTAAATCCCATAACAGGTAGAAGGTTTGTTAAATCTTGGAAAATTGAAGAACTTTTTCCTAGCGCTCTTAGCTTTTATTCGAATTTAGAGCGAGAGCTAAACACTTCTTTTTTGAAAGAAACTAGTGTACTAAAAGTACTCTTAAATAGAGAGCAACAAAATGATTTTGCAAGTAAATGCACTGACCCCATTTATACTCCCTACATGAATTCTGAACTAATTCGTTTGGATAAGGAAATTCCAAATCCCTTTGCCTGTGTAGAAATCAAACCTGTATTACAAATTGAAGTGCAGAACTTAATCCGAGCATTAAAGACTTATTTAAATAAAGCTTGTAGCCTCTATCAAATGGAGTTTATTCATGAAAATTTAAGCATTCAAAACAAGTCCTTTCAATATGATCAGATAAAAAGCAAAAGGATTATTTTTTGTGAGGGCAATTATGTGAGCAGTAATCTTTTTTTCAACTACCTACCCAATCGTTTTGCTAAAGGCGAAGCGCTCATTATTAAAGCTCCTGAATTAAAATTAAATCTTGTTTTAAGCAGTCATATAAATATTTGTCCACTAGGGAAGGATAAGTATTATGTAGGGGCCACTTATAATTGGGACGATAGAAGTTTAAAACCAAGCGAAGAAAAGAAAGCATTTTTAATTGAGCGACTTGAATCTAGTATAAATTGCACTTATGAAATTTTAGAGCAAATAGCCGGTATTCGTCCAACTGTTTTAGATAGAAGACCTCTACTAGGTGAGCATCCTAAACACCAAGGCATGTATATCTTTAACGGAATGGGAACCAAAGGCTTATCTTTAGCTCCCTACTTCAGCAAGCAATTGGTAGATTGTATCTTGCATCAAGGGGCAATAGAACCTGAAGTTAACATAAACCGCTTTTCATGAATTTAGAAGTACTTTACGAAGACAACCATATCCTAATTGTTAACAAGGCAAGCGGAGACTTAGCGCAAGGCGATAAGACTGGAGATCTACCTTTGGTGGAACACGCAAAGGCATATATAAAAGAAAAGTACAAAAAACCTGGAGATGTTTTCTTAGGCATTCCTCATCGAATAGATCGACCTACTTCGGGTATACTAATGTTCGCGAGAACTAGTAAAGCACTTAGTAGATTGAATGAAATGTTTCAGAAAAAATCTATTCAAAAAACTTATTGGGCTGTTGTAAAAAACCTACCAGAAAAAAAAGAGGATACGCTAATCCATTATTTGTTAAAAGATGAGAAGAAGAATAAATCCATTGCAAAGTTGCACCCCTTCCCAAATGCCCTTCTCTCCGAACTTAGTTATAAGCTAATCGCAAAAAGCCAACAATATTATCTCCTCGAAATTAATTTAAAAACAGGGCGACATCATCAAATTAGAGCGCAGCTAAGTGCTATAAAAAACCCTATAAAGGGCGACATTAAATATGGCTTTCCAAGAGCAAATCAAGACAAATCTATTCATTTACATGCTAGGAAGATAAGCTTTGTTCATCCTGTTAGCAAAGAAAAAATAAATATCATAGCTCCTGTTCCAAATGATGTGGTTTGGAAGGCTTTAGAGCTTTAACTTAAAAGAAGCTCTCTAAGTTCGCCTATGCTTTCTACAAAATAATTAGGTCTCGAATCTTTCAAATCTTGAGTTTTCCCATAGCCATAGTTAACGGCAATACTTGCTATACCATGATGTTGAGCTCCTTTAATATCGTAAATTGTGTCGCCTATCATTACCACCTTTTCTTTGTTCATTACTTTAAGATCCTCTAAAGCTTCTCCAATGGTCCTTTCTTTAGGATACAATTCTCCTTTTAAACTGCTTCCTCTAAGACTATCAAAATAAGTTTGCCAATTATTCTCCACTAAAATTTTTTCTGCATAAATAGTGGGTTTAGCAGTAGCAATTGCTAGCTTACACGACTTAGCTTTTAACGCACAAATTAAACTTTCCATCCCAGCATAAGCCTGAGAACCAAGATAGCCTATAGCATCATAATGCTCCCTGAGTTTTGAAACAGCATACTTAGCTTCTTCTTCATCTAAGGCAAATTGCTTTTTAAATGACCATAAAAGTGGTGGTCCAATAAAAGCCGTTAACTCGTCTTCACTTGGATAGGGAATGCCCATGTCGTCGAGAGCATACTTTACACTAGAAATGATTCCTTTTCTAGAATCAAAAAGAGTCCCATCAAAATCAAATATTACTGAGCTAAAAGAACGAGACATAGTTATTCTTTATTTTTGGGAATAAAATTTAAAACAGCTGAATTGACACAATATCTTAAGCCAGTGGGCGCCGGACCATCGTTAAATATATGTCCTAGATGCCCCTTACATTGAGCACACAAAATCTCCGTTCGTTTCATACCAAATGAAGTATCTACCCTTCGAATTATGGCTTGTTTATCCACCTGTTCAAAAAAGCTTGGCCAACCACTTCCACTATCGAATTTAGCATCAGAACTAAATAATAAGTTACCACAAGCAGCACAAGTATAGGTGCCACCTTCTTTATGGTAAAGATACTTTCCACTAAAGGGTTTTTCTGTAGCTCCACCACACATTACCTTCTTTTGAAAATCATCTAAATGAAGAAAAACACTATCCTCTTCATTTACTAGTTTAAAGCTTGTAGTCGAATTTTGAGCATTCGATATCCATACAAACACACCAAATAATATTATAAGTACCTTTCTCATAGCTTAAGAAACGTAAAGCTAATCATCTAGGTTTGTAAGGCTTAGTTAATCTTCCTTAAAATCTGTGGAGAACACCCTATCCCAAACTTTTGAAGTAAATCCAAAACCTTCATCTGGGTTTTTATAATGATGTTTCATATGATGCTCCTTGATCATTTTAAAATAAGGATTACTCATAGCCACATGATGAGACGCATAATGCATCATGTCATAAAATAAATAAGCAGCAACAAAACCAACATAGTAAGCATAATGAAACTGCAACATATCTAAAGGCGCCATAATCCAGTAAAACAACCAATAGAAAAACAAGGCTAAAGGCAAGCTTACTGCTGGGGGCATCACTAAGCGTAAAGAATCTTGAGGATAATCATGGTGAATTCCATGAAAAGTATAATGAATCTTTTTTGCCCAATTAGATTTTGGATGAGCATGGAAAACAAATCTATGAATTAGGTATTCAGCTATAGTCCAAAGAAAAGCACCTATTAAGGCCGACATGGCAAATTGTAATACAGTTGTGGCTTTCTCAGAAAAGGACAAATAACTATAATAAGTGATTAGTGGTATAAAGATAATTAATGGAACATAAAAAGGTACTCTTGAGAAAAAATCAAAGAATGGATTATCAAATAACTTTGGGGACTCATCTTTTGTGCTTACAAATAACCTCTCTGCCATAAGACTAAATTTTTTTCAAAATTAAGCATTTTATCTAGCATATTTTAAAAGCCCCTAATTATTGCAGCACAAATTGAATGTTTCTAATTTTAAATCCGTCGAATATTCTTAAGAAATAATTTCCTTTGGACAAAGATTCTACGGGCAAATTAATACTATTCTTGCCCTTTTTAAAGCTTCTATTAGCAACAATTTGAGCTTTAATTCCACTACTATCAAATATGTCAATTAGCAGCTCAGTTTTATTTTCAAGACTAAAACTTAAACTCATTTCATTGGAAGCTGGATTAGGACTTAAAACAAAATCTATGTCCTCTCCGAACAAGTCATCGATACTTGTTCCTGTATTATCCTTGTATAGAAAAACTTCAAATAATCTATTACTAGCACTACTTTGAGTACCATCATTAACGAAGAAAATATTCGCCGCACTGCTCTCAATGCCACCAAAAATATAGCCTAAAGAAACAGTATCTTCATTCAAGGCATCTATATCGATAATATCATTAAATACTTTTGCAATATCATCGTGGGCAACAAATTCAGCACCTGAACCCAACAATGCTGGCATTTCGCCAATCTTGATTTCTGTCATAGACCCAGAGGAGTTTCTTTGAACTAAGCTAATTGTATTTACAAATGGTACATTAACATCATCCTGCATAATCCCATTTGCGTCTATATAGTACCTACTAATTCCGCCAAAAAAAACACTATACATGTCGTTCGAACTTGAAGAAAAGAGTGGACAAGATGCCGTGTGATATTGATTTAAATATTGATTAAAGCTTGGGTGAACTTGGTAAGCATTCTCCGTAATATCTACAACGTTTAACCAAGGTAAATCTGCTCCGTACTGAAAAACTCCCGAAAAAGCCGTAAAACCATAATCTCCGTTAGGAAAAACCTGTGGTAGCATATTATAATCTCTTCGGTGTAAATCAAGAGAATCTATCATCTCCGTATAGTTAGCTATTTGAAGATTGGCTCCATTGATAATTTCAAAACTCTTTATAGCATTGGTATACTCTTGAATAAATCCTGGACCATGGGTAGGACCCATTGGATTGTATCTTCCAATAAACTTTTGTCCGCCAACTAAATAAAACCTATTGCCCATTTTCGATAAATACCCGCCAGTTACTTGCAGTCTATTGTCGCTTAACTGTTTAAAGAAAGGTGCAATGTTTTGTCCGCTAACTATGGCATTTATACAAGCAGGTACATCTACTGCCACCAGAGAAGCATAGGTTGTATGATCCCCTAAGGTACTCGAATAACCATATCCTCCAATTAAATAAAGGACATCGCCATCCTGATAATGTTCCATATTGGTACTTTGCAATTGTTCTTGCAAAGAAGTAGACAAAGTACTTAAACTTGCGCTCCAACTTTCATCCGTCTCCACATCTACCACATAAATAGTAAGATTATTATCTGCAGCTAGAAACGATGCAAAAGGTTGTCTTTGATGTAAACCATCCTTTCTTCCTCCTATAAATAAGTATTTGCCATCCTTACTTCCTATAGCAAAAGATTGTAAAGCGGGTAGGTTATTAAGACTTAACTCCTCTACTTTAAGAGTATATTCTCCAAATTGGGCTGGCAAAGCAAATATGCTAATGCAAAACAGTATCAAAATATTTATTCTCTTCATAAATCAAAGTTAGATTTTACCAAAAATATATACCGTGTTATAAGTCACATATATCTTATGCCTATTTGAAACATAGAAGAAGAATTTAGCGTAAAAAAACGAACCATAGACCAATAAAAACTATCACTCCAATAAAGATAAAAGTATGAGAAAACAGATAAAAGCTTGGTTTAAAACTAATGAAGAAGACATTTACTTTGGTGAGGCCCTCTTCAAGAATAAAGAATCTGCAAAAAAATACTACTTCGATTTAAAAATGCCCAATAAAACTTTCTTGAAACCTATACAATTCAAAATAAGTCTAACCTTATTTTCCTTGGGTATTACCTGTTTAAGTTTTGCTACCGTATTTTCCTTTATGCCTACACATATATAAACATAAAAGCTTTATCCTTTAAATTATAAGTAAAAAAAGAGCTCCTCGAATTCGAGGGGCTCTTTTTTTATGCTAATCTGTCGATTAACTCGGCAGAATGTTTGAAACGATCCTTATTCAAATTATAGTGAATAAACTTGCCATTTCTTCTAGTGTTAACATAACCGGCATTCCTTAAGATTGCCAAATGTTGTGAAGCAACAGATTGTTCAGTTCTAAGCTTAACATAAATGTCTGTTACTACCATTTCACCGTTTTCTTCTAAAAGATCAATGATCTTTTTTCTTAAAGGGTGATTAATTGCTCTCACAGCCAAAGCTGCGCTTTGCAGAATACCGCCTTTAATGACGATCTTTTCTTTCCCATCTTTCAGAGAAATATCTGCGATTTTTTTTGTACTGTATCCCATTTTATTGTTTTTTATTTTAAAGTTAAACAATTCTAATATGAAAAAGGTTTCATGTAATTAGGTTCGGAATAGGCTAAATCGCAAAATTCCTTCCTATTATATGCCTCAAAACCCTTTATAAGCATGTTTTCTGCTAAAAATTCATGCTCAATTTGCTCGGCACTTAATTCAAATATAATATTTTTAATTTTATTTGAAGTATTCCCGCAAAAGTATGTTCTTTTTCCCAAATATTGACGGAATTCATGTTTTTCTAGTTCCAAAGCTTGAGAAAATTCAAGAATTTGTCCGCTTCCATTCATCACATGATAGTAAATCTCTCCTTTTCTAGAATCCATACATGCTATGTAAATCGCATCCTTATCTTGTTGAAGGATACTTGCTCTATGTGCCAAGCATTCTAAAGAATCCATTAATATTAATGGTAAATCTAAAGCAAAACAAAAGCCCTTAGCCACCGCCATTCCAATTCTCAAACCCGTATAAGAGCCCGGTCCGCTTGAAACTGCTATAGCGTCTAAATCTTTCCATGTTTTTCCCGCAGTCAGCAAAGCCTTAGCAATCAAATCGTGTAATACACTAGCATGTGATTGGGTATTTAATACAGACTCCTGACTAAGTAATTCAGATTCTCTTCCCACTGCCACCGAGCAAGCTCGCGTACTAGTTTCTATAAATAATAAGTTAGACATTAAAACTCCACTTCTAACTTTAGTTCCTTACCATCCCGCATAACTACCGCAGTTGTTCTATCCCCTTTCTGAAATTTACTAAGGGCGGTCATGTATGCCATCATGTCTGTAATTTCAATCTGCCCTAAAAATACAACGATATCTCCAGTTTTCATTCCAGCAATTGAAGCTGGTTTTCCTTCAGTAACACCATCTATCCTCATTCCTAATCCATCATACATATAGTCTGGAACCACACCTAAAGTAACTGAAAATTTAGGTGCATTCTTATTATCTGTATCCTTGGTTTTCACAAATTCCAATTCGCCTTCATCATCCAAATCTCGCAATAAAGCCATAGTATATTCATACACTCTATACATGCCTGGATAGTTAATAAGCCATGCATCATCACTTGGTTTGTGATAATCTGGGTTGTTGCCCGTATAAAAGTGTAAAACAGGAATATTAGCTAAGTAAAAAGAAGCATGATCTGAGGGACCCATACCAGATTCTGTTGTTTTAACCTTGATTTCCCCTTCCTTTATTCCCTCTACCAATTCTTTAAAAATCTTAGCAGTACCAACGCCATTAACCGCCATGGCTCCTTCTTCATCTAAGCGACCAACCATGTCGAAATTCAACATATAGTTAATTTCAGAGGTATCAATTGTAGCATTCTGTATGAAGGATTTAGAACCATACAAGCCAAGTTCTTCACCAGAAAAGGCAATAAATAAGTAGTTATTGTTTTTTAAACCCTCTTCTTTTATACTTTTCGCTAATTCTAATAATAAAGAAACACCACTAGCATTATCATCTGCTCCATTATGAATAGCTGGTTCCCCCCTGTACAGAGAATTCCCTTCTTCGCCCCAACCTAAATGATCGTAATGTGCTCCAAGAACTACTGTACTAGAAGCATTATTATCGATGAAACCAATAACATTGTGACCTACTTTTTCGTCTTGATATAAATCAACAGAAATTTTTACAGAAAGTGCATTTCTAATATCCCCTCCCTTAACGAAAATTACCGGGATTTCGAACTCTTTAACTTTCATACTTAAATCAAAACTAGGGTCATCAAGATTTTCGTCCACATTATAGAAAATCACTCCTGCCGCGCCAAAGGCTTCTGCGGTCTTAATTCTAGTTTGATAATCTGTATATTGCAAGTACTTGGAATGGGGGTGAATGCCATCTGGAGAGGAGAGATTTATTAAAAATACCTTATTCTTTAATTCATCCTTATTTTCATAATCATCATATAAGCCAGGAGCGTGAATACCATAGCCTAGATTCACTAGCGAGGCATTTGCAGAGCCACTTCCTGAATAATTCAAAGGAAAATATTCTTTTTCCAATTCTAGCTTTCGACCGTCCACTATGCAACCGTTCAAAACACCTAATTTTTTCCCCGACTTAAATTCAAAATTCTGAACGAATGAATTTTCACCTTTAGGGACTATCCCATACTCTTTAAAAACATTGGAAATATACTCCAGAGCCAAGGCTTCACCCAAACTTCCCGTTCCTCTTCCCTCTAGGCGATCGTCGCTAAGAAAATAAACATGAGCACTTAAATTATCTAAAGTAGAATTCTGCGCTATTAAAAAATTCAAACTTAAACTAAAAACTATAATTAATCTTTTCATAATATCTACAATGCAAATTTATACAATAAAGAACTTCTTTAAACTTAAAGTTTACTATTTGACTAAACCTGACAATTCTGTGACTTTACTTTGGAAGTACTAATCTCGAATCAAAAAAAGCATTCATCCCGTTTTGTATGCTTTGAAAATCGGCTATAGTTTTATCCGTATAAATATACAAGACTTCTAACTTATAAGGTCCAGCTTGAAGTTGTTCTAGAAATCTATGTTGATTTAATCGGTGCACTTCTCTAATTCTTCTTTTCAAAAGATTTCTATCTACGGCGCGTTTAAATCTTTTCTTCCCTACACTAAATGCCGCTTGAATGGAGGCTTCACTTGCTAGAGTAAGCGTATACCTTAATAGAATAGGCTTAGAAACAAAAAGGCTTCCCTTATCGAAAAGAGAAGCCAATATAAGCTTGCTTTTAAGACGATTACTTCGTCCAAAAGTAAATTTCAAATTACTATTTAAGTCGCTTTTCGTCAGAAACGGTAAGTTTTTTTCTTCCTTTAGCTCTTCTTCTAGCTAATACCTTTCTTCCATTTTTCGTACTCATTCTATCACGAAAACCATGCTTATTCTTACGTTTTCTTCTTGACGGCTGAAATGTTCTTTTCATCTTTTTTATTTTTT
Source organism: Chitinophagales bacterium (assembly GCA_020635975.1). Lineage (GTDB taxonomy): Bacteria > Bacteroidota > Bacteroidia > Chitinophagales > UBA8649 > JAFMKE01. The sequence continues at coordinate 307,582 of JACJYT010000002.1, read as the reverse complement.
AAATCTCTAAAAAGAGAATTTTGCTTTTTAAAATGGAGTGCAAAGATAAAGTTATTAAAGTAAATAACAAACTTATTTTACTTGTATTCTAATTTTCTTTCCATTTTTGTTTAGAGACCTGTTCTTTTACGATATCAATCGTCTGTGAACTAACAATCTTTAGGATTTCCTCAAGCTCTTGATCCTCTTCTAAAGCGTCTAAAACACTCTCACTAATTCCCTTGATTTCTTTACTAAAAATATCTTCTCCCTTAGCAACATCCTCCACAATCCCTGCAATCACCTTATAGCTTATATCTGCAATTGCATGATCTAATTGTTCACGAATTATACCACCTAAACCCGGAACTGCCTTAATCAGCTTCATTTCGCTATTTTGAGCAAGTGCCAAATTAACTTTATCAAAGAGATAAGCTTTTATATCCTCCTCGTGATTCTGAATTATTTGTTGAGTAACCACCTGTACTTTATTCATGGAGTACTCTAGTATTCTATCACTATTTGGTCGAACCACTTTAGTTAGAATCGCTTTTGTAAAATCCTCTCCATTTTGCATTTCATCATTCACTCCATCAAGAACATTAAGTACCACCCTATCTGAAACTTCTTCTACAAAAACTTTATAATACTTATTTAGAAAGGGATAAAAACTACTCTGCTTTAAGTCTATCACTCCCATTTTTTGTAAACGAAACAAAATCGAGCCTATTCGTAAAACACGTAGAAATCTCATCGAGCCTATTGGAATTAGACCAAGTAGGTCGTACCATCTAGCAAAAGGGAAGAAAAACCACTTCTCAAATTCCTTATTGTATACAGCTAGAATCCACCTTAACACAAATTCTAAAGCGAAAAAAGCCACAAAACTTAAATCAATCCAAATGAAGTTATTATGTATAGTAAATTCATACCAAAAAGCTAGTTTAGGGAAAAGGAAGTAATAGAATTGCGCTCCTAAATGGTAAGAAAAAGTAAAATCCAGTATAATTAGATTGATATTTACCAAGGCTAAAATCACCATGAAAACATCAAAAAAGAACCAGCCTAATACCTGGTTATTATTTCTCAATTTGGCAAAATTGAACATAAAAGTTTAGGCTATTCCTTTTTACTTGCAATATAAGTATCTACCAATTCTTCTAAAATATCTAGAGGAACAGAGCCATTGGTTAAAACCACTTCATGAAACTCCCTAATGTCGAACAGATCCTTCAGTTCATCTTTAGCTCTTTCCCGCAATTCTAGAATTTTTAGCTGGCCGATTTTATAAGCAGTAGCCTGTGAAGGCATTACTATATGCCTTTCGACCATACTAATGCATTCATCATCAGAATTTGGTGTATTATCTAGGTAAAACTGAATTCCTTCTTCTCTTGTCCATTTCTTGGCATGTATTCCAACATCTACCACTAAGCGTACTGCTCTAAATAATTCCATCGACAAGCGACCAAAATCCGAATAAGGATCGGTATAAAAGCCCATTTCTTTAGGAATAAACTCTGCATATAGGCCCCAACCTTCCACATAAGAAGTATAATGAGCATCTCGAGTTCTGAATAAAGGCAGATTTTCTATTTCTTGAGCAATTGATAATTGCATATGGTGACCAGGAATAGCTTCATGATAAGTTAGAGCTTCCATTTCATAAATTGGCATGGAGTTCATATCATACAAATTGGCATAGTAAATACCAGGTCTGCTTCCATCAGGCGCTGGCGAATTATAAAACGCAGTTCCCGCCGACTTCTCTCTATACGGCTCTACTCTTCTTACTTCTAAGGCAGCTTTAGGTTTGGTTATAAATAACTCATCCAATTTGGCTTCCATTGCATCTTTAATTTCTATGTTTTTCGCTAAATAGGCTTCTCTTCCTTCATCTGTATTGGGATAATATAAATCTGGATTGGTTTTTACATATTTAAAAAACTCCTGCAAACTACCTTCAAAGCCCACTTCTATCATAATGTCTTCCATTTCTGCATGGATTCTTTTAATTTCACTCATTCCAATATCATAGATTTCTTGAGGCGTGTAATCTGTAGTGGTTGTACTTTTCAACCTATCCAAATAATATTGATTTCCGTTTTCAAATTTCCATACCCCAGCATTGTCGTCCGCCTTCAATTCTAAATCCTTCAAGTAAGCTATCAACTTTTCATAAGATGGCTTAAACACCTGAAGCATCAAGGTATTGGCACTGTCAATCAATATAGTTTTCTCAAGTTCACTTAGCGAATCCAGCTCGTTTAAGTCCATCGAAAAATCCTCAATTAAAGGATTCGTACCTACTCCTTCAAAAGGAGCTCCTTTCAGCAAATTATTACAATCACTTATCACATAAGGATAAACAAACTTCGGAGCAATCACCCCTTTTGCAGTACATTTATCCAATTGAGCGAGCAACTCATCTATTTTGACATCAATTTTCGACAATCTACTCAACCATGCTTCAGCATCCGCTTTAGAACTAATTGTATGCACATTCATAAGAAAACTAGGAAACCAAGTATGCGACCCAAACATTTGATTAACAGGATAATAATAATCTCTCCAATGTTCATAGTTGTATAAACTTTCTTCGAGCTTAGCTATATACATTCTATAAGTTAACTGAGCCTGATGATCTAAAGATGCAAGAACAAAATTTTGCTTTAAAAATGCCAACTCGGCCTTATCCATTTCATGAAAAAATAATTCGGTACTATCGTTATTAATATCCCATTTATCATTATTTGTTTTTAAACCTTCATAGGTTTGAGCAACAGGAGAATAGGATAAATGCTTATTATAGATTTCGTCCATAGCAGCATTAAATCTTTCTGTATTGGCAAGTATCTCTTCTTCGGGTATTCCAGATTTGGAATTGCTGTTTTTACATGAATAGAAGAAAAGTAATAAAAATATGAATAGGGCAGATCGCATAATGAGGTTTTAGACCCTAAAGATAAAGAAAAAAGTTCTTGCCTTTATAGCCCTGTTTTTCCTATAAGCTTAGTTTCTTCTTAGTGCTTGAATTCCAAATTCTACTTCAGCGCTTTCTCCAGGATTCAAAATACGCACTCCCATGCCATTATTAAAAGCATTTGGAGCGCAGGTCATGGGTTCAATTGCAATACTTTTTCTATCCTTTGCAGTGTAAATTTGAAAATAAGGGAAGTGTTCTATACTTGGTGTACTAATGTGCAAATCCATAGTCTTATCGCTTAAAATAAAGCTAGCTGAATCTTGGGAATCTAAAAGGAAGCAAGTATCATAATTTTGATTGTCTAATCTTAAAATTTTCTGCTTCTCTGCAAAAGCCTTTAACTCACCTGTTGGAATAAGTTTTTCATCCAATTCTAAATATGAAGAGGAAGGAAAGGACAAGCTCAAGTCATCAATAATTGACTCCATTTGAAAATATGGATGCCAACCTAAACCAAAAGGCAATCTTTGCTTGCCCTCGTTAGAAATATGTGTCTTAATTCTTAGCAAGCCCTGTTCTTCTAAGTAATAACTTACTGCTATGCTAAAAGGGAAGGGATAGCCAGCCGCATCTCCGTCATAATCATAAGCTAAAATCAATTTATCTGCATCTTTCTCTATAAGCCTAAATTCTTTATCGTATAAAAAACCATGAAGAGCAAGACCTTCCTTTGCCCGATTGATTGTTAATGCGTGATGCTGATCATCAAAACTAAATTTAGCCTTGGCTATACGATTTGGGAAAGGCGCCAATAAGACACCTTTATATTGTTGCAAAGAGACTTCTTCTTTAGATTGATATCCCGATATAAATTCCCTATCCTTAAATTTATAGGAATTAATACAAGCTCCGTAGGTACTAATTATTTCACAGGAATAATCAGCATTTCTAAGGTAAAGAATATTAAAATCTTGGTTCAACGCAAGCGGATTAAAAAACTAGATCAATTTTAATAACAAAAATATCATCTATGGCTTTATCTCCTAGCTCATCAAAAAAGCTTTTAGAACCATAACGAATGTCATAGTCTGTTCTATCCACGTTAATAACAGCACTAGCTTTATTCTCGCGAATGTCGGCATTAAATTCTATAGTTTTCGTAATTCCTTTAATGCTTAAATCTGCTATGATTAAATAACTACTTCCTTCAATATGCTTTACTTCTCTAAAATTGAGAAGTGCTTCAGGAAACTTATTGCTATTAAAAAAGTCTTCACTTTTAAGATGATTGACTAGTTTATCTGCTGATTCTCCTTTTAAATCTGAGCAAGAAATAGAATTCATGTCTATTTTAAAAAGCCCCTTTAGCAGTTTACCTTCGTAGAAAACCAAGTCGCCCGACTTCAATACTATATTTCCATTGTGTTGTCCAGTAAGCTTCTTACCAATCCATTCTATCTTACTTTTGTCAAGATTAACTGAAGTAGTATTTTGAGCTGTGCTCCAACTTAGGCCTAGGACAAATAAAAAAGTCAATATTGATTTCATATAATTTCTTTTAATTGATTTTTCAAAGATAGCTCTAAAATAGTTTCAAAGTTTTAGCCCCTAAAAGAAAAGATGTAAATTTGCACAAAATTAACACAATGAAAAACCTACTTTTTTATGTATCTCTTGCTCTTTCATTGTTTTCTTGCAATACCAAGAGTCAGTCAGAAAACACAACTAGCAATGAATTTGAATATTATGGTGAAGAAATTAATCCAGAAGGAGCTATAGCTGCAGAAGATTTCTTTGATGTTTTTACAGAAGGAGATTCCATCGAATTAAAGCTTAGAGGAACCGTTCAAGACGTTTGCACTAAAAAAGGATGTTGGATGACACTTGAGATTGGTGAAGCTGAGCAGCTAATGGTTAGATTTAAAGATTATGGTTTTTTTGTTCCTTTAAATTGTGATGGAAGAACAGCAGTGATTGAAGGCTGGGCCTATAAAGATGGCTTAACTGTAGAAGAGTTAAAGCACTATGCTTTCGATGCGGGAAAATCAGAAGAGGAAATAAACGCCATTACGGAAGCAGAGGTAAGCTACACTTTTATGGCTAAAGGAGTTATTTTAGAATAATGAGAAAGACTTTATTACTTCTAAGCATTCTTTTTCTTTTCATGGCTTGTAATCCGGCAGATACCAGCAAGAAAGAGGAATCCATTATGTATGAAGATGCCGAATTGGCCTTATTGATGCGCTCTATGTACAGTCAAAACGAAGCATGGAGACAAGCCATCTTAGAACAAAAATTTGAAACGAACTTCCCTACTGATTTCTATGGCATTTATACCGTAGAGGCTACGGATAGTAATGTTAGAACGGAACAATTTGTAAGCTTAACCGATGCCTACCTCGCAAGTGTAAAAGATCTTATTGAAAGTGAAAAAAGCAAGAAACAAGTAAAAAAGTTTAACTTAAGTATTGACCAATGTATTGCTTGTCATAATGTTTTCTGCCAAGGACCAATAGACAAAATAAAGAAATTATATATAGTGGAATAAGAGCTAAAGGCCTTTAATACAGTCTTTAAGTTTACCAATAAAACTCTCCGTTGGACATTTTTTCTCGACTTTCTCTTTAACAAAGTTTCGATATTTTTCTTCTAGATTGTATTCTTGTAAACAATGCATGCACCTTTGTAATTCGCACATTACATCTTGCTCTTGCTTCGGGTTAAGAGAACCATCTAAGAGCATGTTGAACTGCTCTACTACTTCCTTACAATCGTGACTTTTCTTCATTATTCTTGCTAGGCAATTGTTAATTTATGTAAAAAACATAGATTTTCAAAAAAGAGTTCCTGATTTTTTTATTATCTCATTTCTTTGAAACCTGCCTCTTTGGCATATTCCCTCAATTCTTCCTTCATTAAATTCCTTGCTCTAAACAATCGAGAGCGAACTGTACCAATTGGAATATCCGATATTTTAGCTATCTCTTCATAAGTGAATCCTTCTAAGTCAGACAAAATAATAGCCACCCTGAAATCCACAGGTAAACGGTTAAGGGCATTAGTAACTTCATCTCCCAACATATGTGTATATACATCTTGGGTTATATCTATACTGGAAGCTTGCTTCTCTAATTGGTTTTTATCTTTAAACTCCTCGAAATCCACCTTTTGAGGTTGCCTCGAGTTTTTACGATAATCATTAATAAAAGCATTTTTTAATATTTGAAAAAGCCAAGCTTTAGCATTACTACCTGGTTCAAATGAATGAATAAACCGGTAGGCCTTTAAAAAAGCCTCCTGAACTAAATCCTCTGCTTTGGCCTCACTAAACACTAAGGAATAAGCGAAATTATATAAGGCATTAGCATGAGGGAGCAATTCCCCATTAAAGATTTTATCTTTGTCCTGCTTACTTAAGTTATCTTTATTCACCATATCAAATATAATACTTTTATTTTCGTTCAAAAAGCAGACCAAGAGAATTTATGAGTCAAAATTTCAGCTATAAATCTTTTTCTGGAAGAAACTTCTATCTACTATTAATTTTGATTTTTGGCCTCTTTAGCTCGAAAGCCCTCATAAGTATAGCAAGTGTGGCTCTTCTAGCCAATTTCATCTTCTCTTATAAAGAATTAAAATTCGATTTTGCTAATTTGTCAGTCATGTCAATTTTAGTCGTAATCTTAATACCAATCTCCTGCTTTGTTTTTCTACTTTTATCGCCAAATAAAAATTCTGCCTTAGAAAGAATTTGGTCGAAATTGCCTTTTTTATTAATACCCTTGAGTTTGGTATTTAACAATGCAAGATCGAAGCAATACTTTTATTTCTTTGTAGCTTTCTTAATATTTATGCTAAATATTAGTGGAATAATTGTCTTGATTAACTTCTTCTACAATCTAGAATATTACAAAGAAATTATCGCACAAGGAAAACACATCCCAGTTCCGATAGACCATATCCGATACAGCTTGATGCTAGCATTTGGCGGGGTAAGTAGCATTTTCTTCTTTTTCCGTAAAAATACCTTTCTAAGCAAGTTTGATAGATTCTTTTTTGGTTTCAGCGCTATTTTTATATTCATTCTACTTCACATTTTATCTGTTAGAAGCGGCTTGGTTTCCTACTACCTCGCCACCTTATTTACTATAATTTTTCTAGCTATTGAAAGTAGAAAGTATTTTTACATACCTATACTGGTAATCGTGCTTGCTTTAAGTCCATATCTTGCTTATCATAACATCCCAAGTTTTAAAAACAAGCTAGACTATATGAAGTACGACCTAATGCAATTGCGAGAAGGTGAAGTTGGACATAATTCTGATGCAAGACGTTGGAGATCCATTGAATTAGGATGGAAAATGTACAGAGAAAAGCCCCTGCTAGGTTTTGGCCTGGGAAACATGGAAGCCGCTGTAAATGCCTTTTATGAAGAAAACTATAGTGAAGTGGAGGAATACAATAGGAAATTACCGCACAATCAATTTCTCTTCACAGCGGTAGAAATGGGCTTCTTTGGAATCTTAATCTTGTTCTTAGCACTTTTCTTTCCCTTAGTGGTAGCCTTTAAACAAAAGAACGTTTTGTTTATTATATTATCCATAATCATCCTTAGTTCTTGTATGGTTGAAAATACTTTAGAATCTCAATTAGGGATTAGTTTCTACTTAATATTTGCTTCCCTGAGCCTGAAATCTTATGAAGAGGAATAAAATATCTATTGCTATTATTACTAAAAATGCTGAAAAGCACTTGAATAAAGTGCTCGATGCCGCTAAGCTCTTAAGTGATGATATTATAGTTTTAGATAGTTATAGCACAGATAAAACCCAGGAAATAGCGCAATCTTATGAGCTTAAGTTTCTAGCCGCTACTTTTAAGTCTTATGGGAATCAAAAAAACTTAGCCAATTCTATGGCAAAATATGACTGGATTCTATCTATAGATGCCGATGAGGTTTTAAGTCAAGCTTTGATTCAGGAAATACTGGAACTAGAATTAAAAACTTCCAAGGTATATTCCATTCCATTTCAAAACATGTATTGCGGCAAGTTAATTCGTTTCGGAAGATGGAAAAATGAGAAACATGTTCGTTTATTCGAAAAAGATAAAGTTAAATGGAACGAGTCTGAGGTTCATGAAAGCTTAGATTATGATAAAAGAAATATACTGTTCCTTAAATCGCCAATACTGCACTATTCTATGGATTCCAAAGCCATACATCTAGATAAAGCAAAGAAATATTCCAAAATTGGAGCAGAAGTACTTAAATCAAAAAAGAAAAAATCCAGCATTATTAAATTATATCTCAATCCTGTTTTTAGATTTGTTAAAGATTATTTTTTTAGTTTAGGTTTTTTAGATGGAAAACTTGGATTTCAAATTGCATGGATAATTGCCAAAGAGACTTATTGGAAATACAAACGATTGAAGGAGATTTCATGATATGAAGATAGCTTTAGATGCAAAAAGAATATTTCATAATACTACTGGATTAGGTGTTTATGGTAGAAATTTAGTTTCTGGCTTGAACCGCCTAGCTAGCAAACATGATTTTTTTCTTTACAGCCCTAAAGTGAATAAGCCCCTCTTTGATATGTCTGCTCTTTCCTCCAAATTTAAGCTAATAGAGGGAAGTGGATTTTCTAGCTATTACTGGCGAACTTGCTCTATTTCTAAATCTCTAAAAAAAGAAAAAATTGATATTTACCATGGTCTTAGCAACGAACTGCCTTTAAGCATTAAAAAGTCCAATGCCAAAAGCATAGTGGATATCCACGACCTATGTTTTTTAAAATTTCCTAGCGACTATTCGAAACTTGATCAACATATTTTTTATTATAAGGCAAAGCAAGCAGCAATAAATAGCGACAAGATAATTGCAACCTCGCAAGCGACAAAAAAAGACATCTTGCAATTTTTTAATGTTCATGAGTCCAAAGTTGAAGTAGTATACCAATCCTGTGCAGAAGCTTTCTATAAAGAAATCAATCAAGAAAAATTAAATCTTATCAGGACCAAATATTCTCTACCCAGCGATTTCATTCTTAGTGTAGGAACAATTCAAGGCAGAAAAAATCAAAAATTGATTGTCCAAGCCATGTCCCTAATTGAAAAAAGCAAACGCTTGCCCATTGTGCTAGTCGGATCCGGTGGAAACTATTTAAAAGAAACCCAAATTTTGGCTAAAAAACTTGATGTTACAGTAGAGCTTAAGACTGTTTTAAACAATGAAGATTTACCGGCAATTTATCAATTAGCAAAAATTTTTGTTTATCCTTCCTTGTTAGAGGGCTTTGGAATTCCGGTTTTAGAGGCAATGGCTAGTAAGGTTCCTTGTCTTAGCTCTAGCAATACTAGTATGTCGGAAATACTACAAAATGAAGATTGCCTAATCAATCCAAAAAACTCTAAAGATTTAGCCGATAAAATTCTCCATCTATTAAACACAAATTCCGAGCAGCAGGTACATAAAAACTACCTTCGAGCTTTAGAATTTTCTAATGAAAAATTCGCTTCTTCTATCTTAAAAATTTACGAAACTCTATGAAATTCGAAGATGAAATTGAACGAGCTGCAATAGAAATCGAAAATGGCGGTTGTATTTTATGTCCAACAGATACCATTTGGGGCATTAGTGCCGATGCAGAAAATTACGAGGCCGTAGAAAGAGTTTTCGCCTTAAAGTTGCGTCCTAAAACTAAAAGCATGATAGTACTAGTATCGGATCGAAACATGCTCGAAAAATATGTTGAAAGCATTCCAAAACTAGCCTTAGAATTACTCGAAGAAAAAAATACGCCTTCCAGTATTATTTATCCAAAATCTAGAAATCTTGCTAAAAACGTTCCTGCGGAAAATGGCAGTGTTGCCATTAGAATTGTACAAGATGATTTTTGTAGGACTTTAATACAAAGATTAGCTAAACCCATTATTTCAACTTCTGCCAATCTAAGTGGAGAGGCTAGTCCAAGCAAATTTTCAGCAATAAATTCAGCTATCAAAACTGGCGTAGATTATTGTGTGAAATACAAATCTGATCTAGATACTGAAGCAAAATCCTCCAGCATTTACTTAATCGAAGATGAAAATATAAGACAACTTAGATAAACTAATTGTAAGCTTTAGCCCTTTTAATTACTTCTTGGTAATAATTTTCATAAACTGGTAATACTAAAGAAATATCAAACTTTTTAGCTTGTGCCAAAGCATTCTGCTTATAGCCTATCAATTTCTCTTCGTTAGATAAAATACTAATGGCGTTTCTTGCCATAGCATCCACATCCCCAACATCACTTAAGAAACCAGTAAGTCCTTCTATATTAATTTCTGGTATACCTCCAGTATTACTTGAAATTACAGGAACTTCACAGGCCATAGCTTCTAAGGCAGCTAATCCAAAACTCTCACTTTCTGATGGCATTAAATAGAGATCGGCGATTGCAAGCAATTCTTCAACAGCATCTTGCTTACCCAAGAAAATAACATCTTTTTCCACTTCTAGTTTTCTAGCCAATTCTTCTACACATGCTCTTTCTGGTCCATCTCCCACTAGTAGGAGCTTGGCATTTACTTCCTTCCGTACCTTTTCAAATATTCTCACCGTATCTTCTACTCTCTTTACTTTTCTAAAATTAGAAGTGTGAATCAAAATTCTTTCATTGTTTGGTGCAATCGCTTTTTTAAAGTGCTCTTTGTTAAGTTTAGTAAAACGAGTAAAGTCTATGAAATTCGGTATAACTTCGATATCCTTACTGATATCAAAATTAGTATAGGTGTCCTTTTTAAGGCTCTCCGAAACCGTTGTAATTCCGTCAGATTGATTTATAGAAAATGCTACCACACTTCGATATGCTGGCGCTTTACCAACTAAGGTTATATCTGTTCCATGAAGCGTAGTAATAACAGGAATGTATATTCCTTGCTCTTTTAATATTTGTTTTGCAATGTAGGCAGCTGAAGCATGGGGAATTGCATAATGAACATGCAACAAATCCAATTTCTGATACTTAACAATATCTACAAGATTGGAAGCAAGAGCCGTTTCATATGGCGGATATTCGAACAGAGCATAATTTTGAAAACTCACTTCATGAAAAAAAACATTCGGTTGAAACACATCCAAACGAGGCGGACGCATATAGGTAATAAAATGAACTTGATGTCCTTCTTTGGCAAGGGCTTTTCCCAATTCAGTGGCTACTACACCGCTTCCACCATAGGTGGGATAACAAACTATACCAATCTTCATATCACAGGCTTTGCATAGAAACCATCAACTAAGTAAAGAGGTTCATTTAGAGCTTTTCTATAATTACTTTTTTTTCAACTTAGCTTGATACCAACCCGCATCCAAAATATACTTCTCTACACTTTCAGGAAGAAGATATCTTACTGATTTCCTATTTTTTAATTGCTCTCTTATGTACGAAGCCGATAAACTAATTTGCGGAGTCTCTTCTATGTGTACATTTTGGGAATAATCCTGCTTATTAATTTCAGCACCTAATCTTTCATAAACATAAATTTCACATTTCTCCATCAATAATTCGCTATTCTTCCATTTCGAAATACCTTTTAAATTATCACTTCCCATTATTAATGAAAATTTATGCTGAGGAAATTTTTCTTCTAGATAAACTAAGGTATCTATCGTATAAGAAGGCTTTGGCAAGCCGAACTCTATACTACTAGCTTTCAATTTACTATTTCCCTCAATAGCCAAATTCACTAAATGTAGTCGATTAAATTCAGAAAGTAAGGAGCTTTTAGCTTTAAAAGGATTTTGCGGAGAAACTACAAACCAAACCTCGTCCAAACTAGTATTATTGGCCATATAATCGGCAATAAATAAATGTCCGATATGAATTGGGTTAAAGGAACCAAAGAATAATCCAATGTGCATAAAATTATTTATAAAATTGCTTAATGCTGTTTTCTACAATGTAAATTTACCTTTATTAAAGCAATAATTTGACCGATAAAAAGTTTAAAGAATTTATTTTAATATTTTTTATGGAAAAAGCTCTTAAAGTTCATCCTATATTTGCTTTTGCAGCGATCGTTCTTTTGACTATAATTATGTATCTCTCTCTTCTTCCGAAAATAGAGTTGCCAGAAACCAATTTAATTCAGGCCGACAAATTGGTGCATGCTAGCATGTACTTTATTTTAAGTCTAAGCATTTTTAAAGGTTTCTTCAATACTACTTTAAAGAAATCAATTGGAATTGCATGTTTATTGTCATTTTTATATGGAATTATTGTAGAATTCGCTCAAGATATATGCACACTCACTAGAATGTTTGATGTTTTTGATATATTAGCAAACGGATTTGGGTCAATACTTGCATATTTAGTAGTAAGTAAATATCTTAGCACTTAATAATTAAAATTATGTTAGAATTAGGTTTAATAACAGCAGCGATAATAGTAGGCTTAGGTGCCGTCGGTTACGCTATTTCTTATTTTTTCCTTTCTGGAGGAAAAAGTACAGATCAAATAATAGAGAAGTATAAAGGTTCTTCTGAAGCAAACTCTGTTTTTGTAAAAAAATATGAAGAAGCTGATTTATCTCAAGTACGAGGTATTTTACTAGCATTCGGAGCAATGGTTGCTTTTTCTACATCTATCTATGCTCTTACTTGGAGAGATAAACCGCAACAAGTGGAAGCCTTGGTAATGGAAACTATTGAAGATGATTTCGAAATTGAACCGCCTCAAACAGAACAAGTTAAGCCACCACCACCACCTCCTCCTCCACCTGAAATTCAAGTGGTAGAAGATGATGAAATTTTGGATGAAGAGCCTGAAATTGAAGATATCGAGATAGAGGAAGATGAAATTGTAGAGGTTCCAGATATTATTGCTGAAGAAGTAAAGCCAGTTGAGCAAGAAATTTTCACCATTGTTGAAGACATGCCTAAATTCAAGGGTTGTGAAAAACTAAATGGGAATGAAGCAACAAATTGTACGAATTTAGAAATTCAGAAGTTTATTGCAAAGAATATCGTTTACCCTCCAATGGCCTTAGAAAATGATATTGAAGGCAAAGTATTCATTCGTTTTGTGGTAAGTCCAAAAGGCGAAGTTGTGGATGTTTCTGTAGCGAAAGGTGCCGACAAACTACTTGATGATGCCGCTTTAAAGCTAGTGAAAACTATGCCGCAATTTACCCCTGGAAAACAAAGAGGTAAAGCTGTACCAGTGCAATATATTATTCCAATTAACTTCAAAATTGGATAGTTAAAATTTTAGAAAAAACAAAGCCCTCCCCAAATAGGAGGGCTTTGTTTTTTTATGTACATCCAAGTTACTTATCTTTAGTATTGAAATTCTCATATGAAAAAATTACTGCTAAGTATTTTATTTATTTTTGGACTCCTACTAGTCGCGTGGTCTCAAGTTGATAAAACTCAAGCACTTGCCAAACAATACTACCAAACAGGAGATTATCAGAAAGCTGCAGCGATGTTTGAAGAGCTTTGGAAACAAGAGCCAAATAATACCTATTACTACAGTTCCTTGTACAATTGTTATCTCCGCCTAAATGAATATTCAGAAGCGGAAATCTTAGTTAAAAAACAAAGTAAAAGAGATAAGAACAATTTAAGCTACATCATAGACTTAGGATACATCTACTCTCAAAATAATCGCGCTAAAGATGCCCAAGAACAATACGATTTAGTGCTTAATTCTTTGCTTGGCGACCAAAATGAAATTCGATCCATTGCCAATAAATTTTTAGGTATCCGCCAAAATGATTACGCAATAAAAAGCTACCTCAAAGGTCGTGAACTAGCAAAAGATAAGAGTCTTTACACTTTCGAATTGGGTAATGTATATCTGCAAGATAATCAAGCTAAAGAAGCTGTAAGTACCTACTTGCAGTTGCTTGAGGATAATCCAAATTACTTAAATACTGTTCAAAGTATTATGGCTAATAATTTGGATAAAAAGGGTTTACAAGATGCTTTAGAAACACAGTTATATTCTCTAGTTCAAAAAAACACGAATAGAAATGAATACAACGAACTGCTAATTTGGTTGTTTACCCATCAGGGCGACTATGATCAAGCTCTAATTCAAGCTAAAGCTTTGGATAAAAGAAACCAAGAAGATGGATTTAGAATTATTAATTTAGCCAATAGTGCCGTGCAAGAAAAGCAATACGATGCCGCTATTGATGCCTATAGGTATTTACAATCTAAAGGCGAATCTGGCCGATATTACCAGCTCGCCAAATCCTCACAAATCAATGCGCAAAAACTAAAGCTCACAACAACTTTAAACTATACCCAAGACGATATACTTTCTTTAGAACAAAGTTATTTGGAACATCTAGAAAAATTTGGCAAAGGACTGAGTACTGTGCCCGCTATGCGAGATTTAGCTCATTTAGAGGCCAATTATTTACATCAACTAAAATTAGCGATATCCTTGTTAAACGAAATAATTGCATTGCCCAACTTAGATAAAAAAACGAAGAATGAGGTTAAACTAGACCTCGGTGATTACTACGTATTAGATGGTGATGTTTGGGAAGCCACCTTGCTTTACGCTCAAGTAGACAAGGATGAAAAAGATAGTCCTATAGGCGAAGATGCTAGATATAGAAATGCGAGACTTTCTTATTATAAAGGCGAGTTCGAATGGTCGCAGGCACAATTAGGTATTCTTAAAGGGGCAACAACAGAATTAATTGCAAACAACTCTTTACAGCTTTCTGTCTTCATTATGGATAATCTTGGATTAGATTCTACCACTACTACTATGGAGTTGTTTGCTGATGCAGAGCTAATGCACATTCAAAACAAAGATAAAAAAGCCGTAGAACTGTTAGACTCTATTTTATATCGTTATCCTGGCCATGCACTTACAGACGATGTTTATCTAAAAAAAGCACAAATTTCTTTTGAAAATCGAAATTTTAACGAAGCCATAAATAATTTAAATGCTCTATTACTTAATCATAGTGAAGATATTCTGGCAGACAATGCTTTGTTTATGCTAGGAGACATTTATCAAAATTATTTAAATAATCCAGAAAAAGCAATGGAGGCATATAAGTCTATTATTACCGATTATTCTGATAGTGTTCTTATGGTGGAAGCTAGAAAAAGATTTAGATTTCTTCGTGGAGACGATATCTAAGTTGAAGCAATGATTGTTAGCCGAAGTACTTAGGTTTTAAAGATTCTGTAGGGAAGAAAGTTATTGTTGAAGCAGCAAAAGTATCGATTGCTATTATTTCAAACTACATAGTCGTATATTTGTATTGGATATTATAAATATAGAATAATATTTAATCCAAAATCCTTCTAAAATTAAGCAAGATGATTGTCAGTAATGAAATAGGTACGCTTAGAAAAGTAATAGTTCACCATCCGGATGATGGCATTGAAGTAATAACACCAAAAAACGCTCTAAAATTTTTATACGATGATATTGTATTCTTGCCTTTAATGCGACAAGAACACGATTTATTTAAAAGTGTTCTAGCTCATTTTCTAGGAAGTGAAAATGTTATTGACACCTTCCAAATGTTGATTGATGTTCTTGAACTCAATCCTAACAACTCTAAGGACAAGCTTATAAATTATGTTGCGGATTTGGAAAACTGCGAGAATGAAACCATTGAAATTCTAAAATCCTTAGCACCTAAAGATTTAGCATATACCCTTTTTACAGGGCTTTTAGAGACAACCGATGAAAGTTTACTTTCTCCCTTACCAAATTATGTTTTCACCAGAGACATTGGCGTAGTGGTGAATGATCATATTCTCATTTGTCATGCTTCTAAAAAAGCGAGAACCAGAGAATCCATCCTAACTAGATATCTAATTTACTATCATCCCGTTTTTGAAAGTTTTCAGAAAAATAATGATGCAAAAATTATTGATATGACCAAAAAAGGAGATGATAAGACCATAGAAGGTGGCGATGTTATGATGTTAGACAAGGATCATCTCATGGTTGGTGTGAGTGAACGTTCTACACCAGAAGCCTTCGAATGTTTAAAAGAGGAATTATTCTCCAAAAATGTGGTTAAAAACTTAGTTAGGATAGTTATAGCAAAAGACCGTTCTTCCATGCATATTGATACTCTTTTTACTCAAATAAGTGAAAATGAATTCGTGATTTATGAAGACACACTTAAAAGTGATATCATTAAAGTAACGAAGTATACCAATGATGGCAGAAAACAAGAGTTTTCTACTCTTAAAGACTTTTTCCTAGATTATAGAAGCGATATGCAATTCATTCTATGTGGAAATAGTGACCCCACTTATGCAGAGAGAGAACAGTGGACCGACGGATGTAACCTAGTAACTGTGAAAAATGGAGTTGCAATTGCCTACGACAGAAATTTTCATACTGCAATAGCACTTAAAAATGCTGGCTATAAGATAGTTAACGCCGAAGTTTTTCTAAAGGAAGCACCCCAAGCAGAACATGTAGAAAAGACTATTATAGCTATTCCAAGCACAGAATTATCAAGAGCTAGAGGAGGGCCACATTGTATGACTTTCCCAGTTTATAGAAATTAAAAAATCCCCAATTAGCTCTGCATAGCGTTTTGCTAATTGGGGATTCACATTAAAAAACCCCACTTAATTCAATTTATCCTCGATAAGCTCATCGATCTTATCATCTAAGCTATCTAGAACCTCTTCTAAAGAATTTGGCTCTCCAATTTCTTCAGTTAGACTATCCTTCACACAGCTAAGACACTCCAAACCAGTTCTTGTCATAAGCCATGTATTTTCGTCCAAATCTTTCTTTTTAGCGGAACTTTCTAATACGGTTTTGCTAATAAAGTAATGCGCTCCATTCTTAAAATTAATGGTTGTACCTATCGGAACTTCAAGCACATAAATCAGCCTTTGTAGTCTAAACTTGTTCTCGCCTTCTAAAAGCAAAGTAGTAGGAATTACTAGTTCTTTATTGTTCAACCATTCTACTTCATAGGAAAATTTTTCTAGGTGCTTTTCAGCCTGTTCCTTAGTTCTTCCATTAGACTTCGCCATAGCAAGCAAACTAAATGTCGAATCCTCCGAAGCTTTAACTTGTAGGCTTATTGTATTTAGTTTTAGTATGCTATCACTAGCATCGTAAAAGAAACCCTCAGTTTGCCATTCTCCATCCTCAAAGTAGAAGTTAAATTGATCTTGCGCTAATTCCGGTTTAAAATCAATACTAATCTCCTCTAGGTCTGTAGTGAAAGGAATGTTTAAGTAATTTTCTGTCGTGGCACTCGTTTTAAACTCCTTTAGAACATTAAATACTAAAAGGATAGCTAGGAACAAATTTAAAATCCAAGTAAAAAAACCGATAAAACTTGCCTTAGCCCATGGCACTGTATGATTAGATCTCACTTTGTAAATAAAATAAATTGCTAGCAAAGATGGAATAGCTGCCAAAACAAACAGAGTAGTACTTAGGGCTAAAAATTCAAGGTTTGAATTGAAGATTAATGCGATAAAATCGCCTGCCATAAAACTTAGAAAAAAACTAGCTATAAACCACACAAAAGAAAATACCACTAGGTGAAAGAGTATAATAAAGCCTAAAACGGCCGCGGTTAGCTTAAGGCCAACTCTAATTAATTCTCCCACTCCGCTAGCAATATTCGAACCTGCAGATTTTATGCTTTCAGAACTTAAATTTTTTTTTAAGTTTTCTTGAAGATTATTCAGATTCACTGGTTCTCCATGCATCTGTAACTTTTGACTGGCAGTTACAGCTTTTGGAAGTATAAGCCAAAGCAAGGCGTAGATGATACCTACAGGTATGCCAATACTAGCAATAGCTAACAAAACAAATATTAATCGCAACCACACGGCTTCAATACCTAGATAAACAGATAAACCTCCCAATACTCCACCTAAAATCTTATCATCTACACTTCTAAATAACTTACGCTTTACTCTTTCCTTTGCACTGTGGTTCGTAGCGCTTGATGTTGAAGTTTCTTCATTAATAAACTCAATTTCCCCCATAGTATCTATTGCTTCTTGCACCATTTTAAGGTGAACAACCTCTGTTCTTTTGCCTAATTTTTCTGTGAAAAGCTCTGCAAAGCGATACTCTATATCACTTAAAATTTCTTCTTGTTCACTTGGTTCAGGAAAAGCATGGCGAATTTTTTCTAAATAAGTTTCTAAGCGACTAAATGCATCTTCATCGATTTGATAAACAAGGCCTGCCAAATTTATACTAATAGTCTTTTTCATAATTTTAAGATTTTCTAAGTTTGTTAACTGCTGTTTGTAATAAAATCCAAGTGTTGTCTAATTCATCCATTAGTTGTTGTCCATCGATGGTTAGAGAATAGTACTTTCGTGGTGGACCGGAATTGGATTCTTCCCATTTGTATTGTAGTGCTCCCGAGTTCTTAAGTCGTGTTAGAAGAGGATAAACTGTTCCTTCAACAACTATCATTTTAGCGTCTTTTAGCTGTTGAATAATATCAGAAGAATAAGCTTCACCTTCCTTAAGAATTGCAAGTATGCAATATTCTAATATGCCTTTCCGCATTTGTGTTTTTGTATTCTCAACATCCATTACCTATTAATTTGTTATACAAATATATATCCTATATTTAGTACTATGCAATACAAAGTACTAAAAAAATAAAAACAAAAAAGCTAAATGATTGATTATCAACTAAAATATTTTTTCCTTCAATAAATAGAAAAGTAAACTTGTCATTTAAAATTCTCTTAAAGCAAGTAAAATTTCGAAATAATGTCTTAGAAATACTCTTTGTGCGTCAAGCGCAGACCAATAAGTTTACAAGAGAAAAACCATTTGAATAGTTCGTATGGTCAAGTACTAAATATAATTTTAGAAAAATCCCTAACGGTTAGAATTCTTCATCTTTAATCTTGACAACACCGCTTATATTAAAGATTACATAATTAGTGAAATTTTCATCTGCCTCAAAGCCATTGCCATAGATTATTTCATCATTGGTAAAAATCTTAACAAAGCCATCTGAACGGATTTTTTTGTCAAGCTTATTCCAAGTTAAGCTTTCTGTATTTAGTTTTTCCCCTTTAATATTCTCAATTCGAACATCACCATTAACCTCAAGATCTTCACTATTATCGGCCATTTTTCCTTCATTAGCGCGTAATACACTTTCTTGATTTCCTTCTTTATCATAAACGTAGAGCTCTAAGCCATCGGGAAACTTTGTGTAGGCTAAATCTGGAGGATTAGCAGCATACCTCCAAGCACTGGGGGCTTCTATTCTAATGGTTGGTAAGGCATCCTCTGTGAAAAGTATAGTTACATCTTTGCCCTTTTCGATGTTAAGAAACTCTTCGCTTAACTCCCGAACCTCTTCCACATCGTTTGTGCAAGAATGATAACTTAACAATAAGAGAAAAAGCAAAATCCGCTTCAAACTTGTAAAGACTATACTTAATCTAAACAAGCGAAACGGACTTTGCATATTACTTGAATTAAGCATTATAAAGAAAGCTTAATCACTAGATCTAACTGTGGTAGTTACTCCCATCCAGCATCCAATACTATAGGAACTTCCAACACTAATATCTGGACGTAAGAATATGTCAGATTTTGAAGGCATATATTGATAGTATTTGTTAATCAATTCTTGCGCTTCACCAGCAACACCCGCATCCACGCTCTTTGCTTTTGTCCACATATCAATTGCAGCCCATACTACAACTTGACTATCCCATCCAGTTCCGCTTCCACACTTTGGACCACTAGCTGCATAAAGTCTACCAATTAAGATATAAGGATCACCCCACCCCGTTTTCATTTCAGCAGCTTTGTAGGCATAAGATCTTGCAGAACTAAAATCGCCCTTCATTTGATAGAACTGAGCAATATTAAGTAAGTTCTTAGCTTTTACATCACTATCCGTTTCCATTTCATTCGCTTCTTGCATATATTGAATTGCCTTCGTGTAGTTTTTGTTTTCACTTGCTCTTTTAGCTAAGAAAGTTGCCAAAGCCGCACTCGGTTGCGCTTGATAAACACCTTCAGCAACGGTAAAGAAAATTGGGTCATCGTATAATTTAGCAGCTTTAAGCATTTTATATACTTTTATCTGTGTTGCTAAATCCTTAGGATTTTCATTATACTTTTTCGTTGCAATCTCAGATATTTTAGCTGGATCAAGGTATTTATACTTATCCATATATTCGTAACACTTATCTAGTGCACCTTTATATTGCCCAGCATTGTTACCAGCAGCCATATTAAAGTCCGAAATTTCCGTAATAACATCAAAAACCTCAAACACTTCTTCTTCTTCGATGGACTTAACCACTTTATTTGCTTTTATTGCCATAATCATCCAAGGCGCTAAGAATGCTGGACTCATATTCATTTTAGAAGTTCCCTCTTCCGAATCAAAAGCAGCCACTGTTTCATTAAACAAAGAATAAACATACTCTTCGTTTCCTTTATTTCTATTACTATACCAAGCGAAAGCTTTTCTCATAGTTAAATCTGCAGTACTTCCAAAGCAATTTGCTCTAGTATCATAAATAGCCAATAAGGAATCAATATACTTTTCCTTTAGAGCTTCATCAGTGGTTGCTTCTATAAAAGCCTCGTAGATGTCAGCACCATCTAGGTGTGTTGTTACACGTGCGCTTGGTGCGTTGTAGTACACATAAATCCAGCCCTTATGCGCATCTTTATAATATTTCACTTTTGTAGCTAGGTCGCTTTGATTTTCACCTTGCTTTTTAAATTCACGATAAAGAGAATAGTTAGTTACTGCTTTAACACTATCTTGTCCCCAAACTGGTGTACCACAATTTGCGCTAACTTTATCTGAAATAGCCTTTACATCAGCTACTGAATTTTGTGCATTAATTCCAAAAACAAAGCTTGCTAGGATTCCTGCTAAAATTATTCTTGTTGTTTTCATTTTAATCAAATTTTCGTTTTATAAACCACCTATCACTTAAAGAATAGGCAAGTACTACTTTATAATAATTTTCTTTTTGAGCATCATTCTGATTAAGCCCTCTTCTTCCTATTTCTACACTCAAATTAAGATTGCTAAACGATCTATTAAAAGTAGAAATTTTTCCGAATGGTATACCAAGTCCAAATGTCATGCCAAAATCCGGAACTGCTTGATTATCAAGCATTATCCTTGATTTACCTAGATGAGCCCCTAGACGATAAGAAACGTTGTTGCCAAATTTCTTACTTTTAAAGTTTGGTAAGATTTGTCCGCCTATTTTCACTTGCCATTCATTAGACATTGGACTAGAAGAAATTGGTGAGCTAAAATTTTTCCAATTTTCAAAATGAAAATCTATACCTGTCATCCATGTGAATTCATTTCCAAAGCTGATTCCTGCTCCGAAGTAGGCAGGTAATGCTGTTTGTTCTTTCACATCATAAAGTCCGTTAAGAGCTGAATCAATAGCAATTTCTTCGCCTGTAACCGCACTAGTTAGGCTCGAATTTGAATATACAGAAGTTAAGGATTTTATATTGAAAGAAGGTGCTCCATAAGCGCCAATAGTCATGAATACATCCTGCTTCTCCTTATCTGTATTCTCTAATTTGTTCAATTTAACTTGATATTGCAAACCAAAATTGAACAAGAAATCTTTTAATCGTACTTCATTGTGCTTTGATGTATTCAAATTTCCCAAAGAATCGGGAAACAAAAAATTCTCAGAGTCGTCGAATTGTCCAAATAAAAAGCCAGCATTAACTCCGGCACTTAAACCCTTAAACTGAAAACCATTTCCCCAGAACACTTGATAGGTAGAACCTTTTCCTTGTTGTTTATACTCATAACTTTGTCCGTCTTCTTCAATAATAGAATTAAAGCTATAATTCTTATAAGAATAGGGAAGCAAGCCAAAAGCCATACCCCAAAGATTCTGTTTAATTGGAACAGCCAAAGCTATATGATTTATACCTCCATTGGCAGCATCGGTAATTCTTGCAGAATCCGATACTACGTTTCCATATAAGCTCAATCCAATATCGAAAGTAGTATAATTAATAGCAGAATAGGATGCTGGATTCAAGTAGTTTATATCTCGACTTCCCCTAAAACCTGCTGAAATACCTCCCATTGCTCTATTAGAAGAAAACAAGCTACTGTGCATGTTTCCCAAACCAAACTGGCTCTGAGGAGAGAAGGTTTGTGCTTCCAAGGCAGTACAAAGAACTAAAGCAAGAAGAAGGCTAAAAAAATTTATGAGTTTAGCTTGCATTGTATAGTAAAATTCGGTTTAAGCCAATGGCTTGTAAATTTTGTTGCGCAAATATCTTATTTTTCATGTGGAAATCAAATAAAATACCATCTCCACCTGTTATTATTACTGTTAAATCTTTATAATTCTCATTAAAGGTCTGGATTATAGCACTTAATTCTGCCTTTATGCCATTATAAACTCCACTTTCCATACATTCTTTGGTGGTTTTACCGATTAAAGGAACATTCTCTTTTGGTTCAAAAGTTAGAGAAGGTAGACTATAAGTATATTCATGAAGAGATTTTAATCTTATGGCTGCCCCTGGAGCAATAAGACCTCCTTGAAAGACACCTGCTTCATCAAGCAAATCATAAGTAATACATGTTCCTGCACTCACAACCAATACATTACGTTGAGGATATAAGAAAGCAGCTCCAACAGAAAGCGCTATTCTATCTGAACCTAAACTTTCTAGAGAAGAATAATTTAAACGAATTGGTAAGGCAGTAGAACTAGATAAGTTAATTTGATCACTTCTTAGTTGGACTAAAAAATTAGGAAGATTGCCGCTAGCTGAAACGAGTATTTTATCAAAGTCATTTTGTAAGGCTTTAAGAATGGCATCTTCTTCTTCATTCATGAAAGCTAAGGATGCTTTTAAATCATTCTTTTCGAAAAAATAAATCTTTGTTTTGGTGTTACCTCTATCGACAATACAATTCATGAAAACTACTTTTTCGGCACCCCATTTTCGAATGCTACAACATAGGCATATTTATGTCCATTTCTTTTAACATCTAAGCAAAAATCATTCGCTTGTTTCAGGTTTCTAAAATTGCCAATCACATAATTATAGTACTCATCCTGAAAATAAACTTCATAACCTTTTAGATGCTTGTAAAAATCTAGGTCGATTGGAATTTCTCTACGTAAACTCAAAAATTGAATTTTATAGACAATTCCTTCATATACAATAGGCTTATTGGCAATTTCTTCCTTTTCGCCCATAAATTCGCTCAAACCTTGCAAAAGATGATTATTAATTCCTAAGGTAAAATCCTTACCTTCATTTAAGGGTCTTCTTGTAATACTTAAAACTTCCGCCACATCATCAATAATTTCGTCATCTAGCTCATACTCAATTTCATCTATTTGACCTTTAAATTTATAACGAACCTTTTCGGCTGCACTACTCATCCATCGCTTTTCTGTATTATCAATTGGAACGTTCAAATTGGCTTTTTCAACTTGGGAAACTGGCATAATAGCATAACGCAAAAATTCGCCTTCTTGGTACATAGCAGTATAGGTAGGGATATAACTTAAATCTGCTATCGAAGTAAGACCAGAAGCTTTGCTTTTTTTAAGAATAAGTTCCAAGATACATGCTCCATTCTGAAGTGGAGCGCTTGTTGTGCTAATGAAATCCCCTAAAGAATAGGCAATCACCGTTTGATGAATACCTTTAGCATTCTTCACATTTTTTACGCTTGCTTCTTGAACTACATGGGGATGGGTTCCTACAACTAAGTTAGCTCCTGCTTGAATACAAAAATCGCCAATTTTCTTTTGTGTTGCATTGGCATCCAATTCATACTCTGAGCCCCAATTCATATACACAATGATATAATCTGCACCTCTGTTCTTTGCCAGAACGATATCTCTTTCCACTACATCTTCTTGGAAGCCATTTACTAAAGGCTTCAATTCTGGATAATAGGGTATACCATAGAAATAGTTTAAAAAGGCAACTTTTAATCCATTTTTTTCTATGATACTTGGATTCCGTCTATATCTATCCTCTTCATTTTCGAAGGAGCCAATTTGCGTAATATGTAAAGACTCGAGAAAATCTCTATTTTGCTTCCAGCTATCGGATTCTTGGGCAATGGCTGTTCGATTTGCATTCATCAATAAATTAAATCCTGCATACTTTAGGGCTACGGCAAATTCTTCTGGGGCAGCGTTAAGTTCATTCTTCAAATAATCCTTTTTTATGCCATAAGTATTTTCAA
This sequence comes from Chitinophagales bacterium, assembly GCA_020635975.1. Classification (GTDB taxonomy): domain Bacteria; phylum Bacteroidota; class Bacteroidia; order Chitinophagales; family UBA8649; genus JAFMKE01. Next base: position 283,446 of record JACJYT010000002.1, on the reverse strand, counting down.
CATTACCCACTACTAAATCGGCCAAATTTAGTACAGGGCGGATATAATGAAATAAATACTGAAAGTCATATTGTTGCTTTCTTTCACTATAAGATACTTCTAGCACCTCCTTCGTTAAGGAAACATCGCCGACAAACATTAATTTAAAATAACTAGCTGTATCGCTAGATATGAATTTAGTTTGAGCAGAAAGCTTTGAAGCGCTAAACAATAAAATTATCAGCCAAAGTTTGAATTTCATCTGATGCGATAGTTTTAGATTTAATGGAATTGGATTGGGCTACACAAAGCATTGCCTTTGCTACGTCATTTACATGTATAGCCTTATATTTTTTAAGTGGACCTAAGAACAAAAAAGAACTCGCTTGCATAAGTACACTAGCAATTTTTTCTCCAGGTCTAGATTCTTCTCTTTCGCTCAACAAGAGCGATGGTTGATATATGTATAAATTGTCAAATTCAACTTTTCGAAGCGCTTCTTCTAATTCTCCCTTTACTCTATTGTAAAAAATTGAAGATTTAGCATCTGCTCCGAGCGCGCTTACAACATGAAATGCTTTAGCACCATTCTGTTTAGCATATTTTGCCAGTAGAAAAGGATAATGAAAATCTACTTTTCTAAAATTTTCTTGAGAACCTGCCTTCTTAATGGTTGTGCCTAAACAGCAAAAAACTTGCTCGGCTGAAGGCAAGGAAGAATAGTCCTCTTCCTTATCAAAATCAAAAATAATGCTGTGTAATTTAGGATGATTGAACTTAAGAGGTCTTCTTAGCAATACTACTATTTCATCAAAAGAAGCAGATTCTAGCAAATACCTTAATAAGGCCTTACCAACGGCCCCACTAGCTCCTGCTATTATCGCTCTTTTATTCATTAAGTTAGTTTTAAGGATGTAAATATAATCACATAACTTTGCACTATGGAAATTTGGCAAATATTACTTCTAATTCTTGTTGGTTTTGTTGCGGGTGTAATTAACGTAATGGCGGGAGGTGGTTCCCTTTTAACTATGCCTCTATTAATCTTCATGGGCTTGGATTCGGCCATGGCAAATGGCAGCAACAGAATAGCTATTTTGTTTCAGAATGCTACCGCTATTGCAGGATTTAAAAGTAAAAAACATAGTGCTGGTTCTTATGGATTAATATTAGGACTTTCAGCATTACTTGGTGCGATTTTAGGATCTAAAATTGCCCTTGAAATTCCAGATGGCCTATTTAATAAAATTTTGGCAGCCGTCATGATTTTAGTGGTAATTATGACTATAGTAAACCCTGCATTGAAACTTAAAGAAGGTGAAGAACTTGTAGAAAAATTAGACTTTAAACACAAGGTTTTAGGCGCAATTGCCTTGTTTTTTACAGGGATATATGGAGGATTTATCCAAGCGGGGACCGGTTTATTTATAATGGCTGCCTTAAGCTTTATCAATAGATATAATCTCTTAAAAGCCAATGTAGCTAAAGCACTTATCATGTTTATTTACACCTTAAGTGCTTTGATGATTTTTGCCCTAGATGGAAAAATTCATTTACTTTTTGGTTTAAGCTTAGCAATAAGCATGAGTGCCGGTGCTTGGTGGGCAAGCCGATGGTCGACGGGTAAAGGACAAAAATACATCAAGTGGTTTATGATCGTATCCGTAATTTTTATGGCTATAGCCTTGTGGTTTAAAAGCTAGCGAGAGAAAATAAAAAAGAAAATAGCAATGATAGACACTAGCACTCCTAAGGCAATTAAATACAATACATAGGAGAATCTGGATTTTGCCGTTTCTTCCATTCGACCAAAATACCAACATACTAAGCTTAGCATCAAAGCGGGTAAAGCGATTATTACATTAACATAAAATGGCCAAATCCAAGCGGTCAAGGCAAAGACTAGAGCGAAAAGCATAGAGAGGAAAAATAAAACTTGGGTCTTTAATGAAGTTGTCATAGTAAGAAATAAAGTAGTGTTATTAATATTAGTGCTGGAAGTGCTTGAACATAAAATATTTGCTTAGAAACACTGTAAGCCCCATAAATTCCAGCAATAGCCACACAAGAGGAGAAAAACATGGCAACATTTACACTCCAAAGATGATCGGAAATAAATAAAGACCAAATTAGACCAGCAGCAAGAAAGCCATTATATAGACCTTGGTTTGCCGCTAATTGTTTGGTTGGAAGAAACAAGTCTTTGGGAAAGTTTCTAAAAATCTTAGGGGCATAACTTGTCCATGCAAACATTTCTAGATAAAGAAAGAAAAAATGCTGCAGAGCAATAAACAGAATTAGGAATTTGCTAATAGTAATTATCATAAAGTACCATTCGAAAATAACAAAAAAACTCCATATTTAACTAATAATTTGCTTTCCTAAGTTATAAATTACTAGAAAAGCTTTTAATTATTACTTATTATCAACTATTGTTTATAAAATTGTGTTTAAGTAAAAAAATTCAAGAATGATTTCAAAACGAATAGAAGATGCTTTAAATAAGCACTTAGAATATGAACTCGAAGCTAGCTTGCAATATTTAGCAATGGCAAGTTGGTGTGAAACTCAAGGAATGGATGGTGGAGCAAGTTTCTTTTATGGGCATGCACACGAGGAAAACTTACACTTTATTAAGCTTTTCCAATATATTAATGAGGTAAATGGTCATGCAATTGTACCAAAGGTAAATCAACCAAACCACGAGTTTGAAGGGATTGCTGAAATTTGCGAAATTGCTTACAACAAAGAAAAAGAAGTAAGTTTAGCCATTTATAAACTCGTTGAGCTTGCGAAAGAAGAAGATGATCATGTTACCTCTGAGATGCTTCGTTTTTATGTTACTGAGCAACGCGAAGAAGAAACACTTTTTCAGAAAGTTTTAGATAAAATTCGTCTAATAGGATCAGGAGCTCAGAGTTTGTATTACATTGACAAAGAGTTAGGAGGTTTAGCTAAACCAAGTCCAAGCTTACCTGCTGATAATGCATAAATAAAAAAGGCTCCTTCTAGGAGCCTTTTTTATTTCTATTTGATTAAATAAGAAAAACCAACTGTAAAGCTTCTATTCGGATTATACCTTTCAAAAACTTGTGGTGTTGCATTGTAGGATTCAAACAACTTTTCTCTAAGATCTCCTACTAAATTCTGAGCCGTAAAAGATGCTTTCCATCTTTTATTGCTGCCAAATTTCTGACTTACTTTAAAATTCAAACTATGAAAAGATTGTTCGTAAACATCTGGTCGAATTCCTATACCTACAACTGCTAATCGTTTGCCTTGTACATTATAAGTTAAGTTTGCTTCAAAGCCTATGGAATCATTTACATAACCTAAGTTGGCATTAACGATAAATGGCGATTGTCCGAACATTGGTCTAAAATTAGAAAGTGTTTCGCCATCTCTTAAATTCTGTTGTCTAGTTTCGTACTCCGTTTTGTCGTCATCTGTACCAAAAACCCCATCGTTGCCCGCGCCAACAACAATCTTTCTCATATCAATCTGAGACTTAACATAGGTGAAATTAGAACTAAATGACAAACCAGTTAATTTCGGTGAGATGAATCCAAAATCTACTCTAAACTCTAGTTCAGCACCATACAAATTGGCAGATCCAGCATTCCTTGGAGTAAGGTCGTTTGGTGCTAACTCAAATCCTGCAATCTCGATAGGATTTTGAAAGTTTTTATAGAAAGCACTAATAGAAAGCATCTGAGATCTTTTAAAGAAGCCTTCCCAGCGCAAATCCACATTATGAATGTCTGTTTTCTCCAATTGAATATTTCCAATAAATCTAACTCCAGATAAAGGATCTAGGATACTAACAAAAGATTTCTCTTTGAAAGAAGGTCGAGCCAATGTTTTACTGTACGACAATCTAAAATTCATGTTCTCTTTAAAGTTGTAGATAAAATTAGCGGCAGGAAGAATGTCGTTTTTAGTGAAAACTTTTTCTGCATCAATTGCTCGATTAACATTTTCTCCCTCCAATCTACCATAACCAGAAATCCAACTATCCGTTCTTTCAAATCTAACACCGTATACTGCCTTAAAAGTTGGAGTAATGGGCAATTCATTCATGGCATAAAGGGCAAAAATATTCTGCGTTGCTTGATAAACATTCTCGCTTTCTTCGTAATTTTTTTGCTCAGAAGATACATAGGTTCCTCTAGTATTGGTGTTAGAGTAAATATTTTCAGGCAATAGAAGCTCATCACCATTTCCGGATAGTTCTGTATCAAGAGTAGAATTAAACAAATAACGCAACACGGCATAGTCTCTAGTTTTAAAGGTATTTGCTACGCCAAATTTTAGTTTAGAATTTAAATTCTTCCAAACTTTGAAATCATGTGTTACATCCACTTTTCCTACGGTGTTTATCTCTGTAAGGTACCTATAAAATCTTTCTGGCACGGCACCATCCCCATTATCAATTATATATTCTCCATTTTCGATCAAATATTTTGTACTACGAATATCCGGTTCCGTAATTTTAGAATAGGTAGGAGAAAGTTTCCACTCTAGCTCCCATTTATCCTCTTTTAAATTGTGGGTACCAGCAAGTAATAAATTGCTAACTGACCTTTGCGAATAATCTAAAACAAATTGTTTTAAAGGTAGTGCGGTATTCTGCCCATCGGGAAAAACAATGCTATAATCTGCAGATCTTGTTTGCGCATTCTGACTGTGTAGAATGTTCGCAATATACTTACTTTTTTTAGTTTTAAGAGCCCCACCTAGCATGCCACTCCATTGTATTTCTTGTTCTGATCGTTGACCTTTAGCATATTGTAATTGAAGTAATTCAGATTCTGAAGGATTGCCTTTAATTGATCTTCCAAATTCATACTCATCATAATTTCTAAATTGGTAGCGATAGTTAAAAGCAGTATTGTAACCTAGAGTAACTCTTTTGGCATCTATCTGATTTCCTTTAGAAATAGAAAAACTTCCGTTTAAAGGACTAGTAAAAACAGTTGGAGCTAACTGCTTGCTAAAAGCAGAAGTTAAACTGGTTAATTTAGCTGGATCCGTATACTTTAAGTTTAAAACTACTGTATTTTTATCAAAAGGTAATTCTCTATACTTATTTCCAAATCCCATAAAAGTTCCAGCACCCCCCTTATGTCGCAAAGCATTTGAATTAAAATTCATTCCGATGGTATAACCTAAACTTGTAGAAAACGAGAAGGTTTCTGAGCTTGGAAAACTCTTTGTATTAATATTCACCATACCACCAGTAAAGTCGGCAGGCAAATCTGGAGTAAACGTTTTATACACTACAATGTTATCAAGCAAATTCGATGGAAATATATCCATTTGCACGGTATTTCTATCGGGGTCTAGACCTGGTATATCTACGCCATTTAATTGGGTTTTAGTATATCTATCTCCTAATCCTCTAACATAAACATACTTACCTCCTTCAACAGAAACACCAGTTACCCTTCTCATCGCGGCAGCTGCATCATTATCGCCAGTTTTTGTAAAGGTTTGTGCAGAAACACCATCCAATACATTGGCCGATTTTTTTTGTATGGTTTGAAGAGCTGTTTCGTTGTTTGTAATTCTTTCAGCCGTAACTACAACTTCTCCAATTTGCTCGGCATCACTTTTAAATCTTAAATCAATAATCTTCGTTTCCCCAGCTTTAACGATAACATCGGTAACTCTTTGACTTGCATAGGATATATAAGAATATACGATAGTATAGCTACCTGGATCTAAACTAAGACTATAATTACCATCTAAGTCTGTAATCGTACCGATGGTTGTTCCCTCAACTACCACACTTACACCAATTAAAGTTTCAGCATTTTCGTCGTCAATAATAACTCCTCTAACTTTACCCTGCTGTGCAAATACTGAACTAACAAAAACCAAAGAGAAAAGTAGATAAATAATTTTTTTCATAATAGATATTTTCAGAAACGACAAAAGACCCTTCTAAAAGAAGGGTCTTTTTAATAAGCTAATTTTTATTTTTTAAATTTTACCTTTTTGAGATGCCCAAGTCCAAGTTGCAAACACTGTTTTATCTGCACCGCCTGTTACAGCTGATGAAGCAGTATTTCCATTGCTTGAAATTTCATTATCTGCAACTGTTTGTGCAGTGGCATCAACACATCCGCATGAAGTACAAGATGCTGTATAAACTGTTACATAATCCGCTAAGCTACCAGTTGTTCCAAACTTATTATTAGATACTACTAACTTTGGACTAGCATTAGTAAGGTATAAGAAAGCATCTGATTTAGCAACACAAGAACTTGTATCTGAATAACTAGCTCTCACCAAGATTCCTCTAGAAAAACCTTCAAAAGTACAAGCATCAATAGTTCCTTGAGCTTTTGATTTTAAATCTGCAGCAGAACCTTCCGTTCCTTCTGTCCAAAAAGAACCATTAGAAATAGTAAACAAGCCATTAAAGTTTGTTGTACCTTCAGGTCCGTCTATTTCTAGAGCTTCGTCTGTTCCGATTCCATCTCCTGTAATTCCTACTATATTATTGATTGTTCCAGAGTAATTTTGATCGATATCGAAAGCATCATCTCCTTGGTAAACAACTATTGCATTAGAAATATCTACGGTTCCACCGAATAATTCTATACCATCGTCAAGAGTTGCAACTATTTCTACGTGATTTATTGTTGTACCAGCTCCAACGCCACCAAGAGTTAAACCGTTAATTTCATTTCCATCTCCAATAGTGATACCACCATGTCTGATAGAAATATAAGTTAAGAAACCAGAATTGTCGTTAGCATTGCTTCCACCATAAACACCGTAAGTTTCATTTGCAGGAATTCCTTCAATTTGACCTTCAACATCGCCATTCTCTGTAGAAACTGGCGCTGATCCAAGAACAATTACACCACCCCATAATTCATTATCTGTTTCAGAAAGATTCGTTCCCACTAACTGACCTGGAACTATATTATCTAAAACACTAGTAAAAATAATCGGACTAGCAGCAGTACCTTGAGCATCAATCATTGCTCCTCTTTCAATAATTAAAACAGAAGCATTTGTTCCTGTTCCTTCTTGACCTTTAATTACCGTACCAGCGTTGATTGTTAAAGTAGCACCAGACTTTACAACAACTCTTCCTTTTAATTCATAAACATTATCTGAAGTCCACTCTGCATCTGCAGTAATAAAGCCTTCCACTACAATAGAAGTAGTATTGTCAACACAATTTCCATCTACACAGGTTTGACCTGCATTACAAGTAACGCCTTCGCATGCATCTTTGTCGTCTTTACAAGAATTTAATGACAATGCAAGAAATAAAATGCTTACAAATGGTAAAAAATAATTTTTCATAGGTTTTTTTCTTTTAGTTATTTGAATTTTGTGCTGCAAAGATTGTTTAAGCAAATGATTAGCACTTTACGCTTATGTTATCTTATCTTTAAGTAAGTAAAGCATAAGATGAACAAATAATTAAGCGCTTTAAAGTAAGTATTAAAGCCAGTATATTTGGTCCATAAATTAAAAGAAAATGGAAAATTCAGACATAAAGATACTGCTAGTTGACGATGAAGAGGATACGCTAGAGTTCATTAAATATAATCTTGTAGAAGAAGGTTTTCAAATAGTAACTGCAGGAGATGGCATTGAGGCTATAAAAAGGGCCAAAGAGTTTGAACCCCATCTTATCATTTTAGATGTGATGATGCCAAACATGGATGGTATAGAAACTTGTAATGAATTAAGAAAGCTTCCAGAGTTTAAGAAGACAATTATAACTTTTCTTACAGCTAGACATGAAGATTACTCTCAAATTGCGGGTTTTGATGCTGGCGCGGATGACTATATTTCTAAACCGATTAAACCACGCTTGCTAATTAGCAAGATTAATAGTCTTTTGAGAAGGTTAGATAAGGAAACTATTGAAAACTCATTTGAGCATAATGGCATAAAAGTGGATTTAGATCAACATCTTGTTTTTTTTAAAGGTGAAGAATTATTCTTACCAAAAAAGGAGTTTAACTTATTGTGCTTACTCATGTCTAAACCAGGGCGAGTTTTTACAAGAGAAGAAATACTAACCAAAGTTTGGGGGACCGAAACTATAGTAGTAGATAGAACTATTGATGTCCACATCCGAAAATTAAGAGAGAAAATTGGTGATGATTTCTTCATTACCGTAAAAGGAGTAGGTTACAAATTTCAGGGATGAAACACGCCTCTTTAAAACAAATAGCTCTTATTTCTGCGCTATTATTAAGCTTAAGCACTTTAATAGGACTAAGTATTATTTTAATACTTAAGATACAGCTTAGTATTATTTACGTAGTACTTATTTCCTTAACGGTTTTTGCTTTCAGCTACTCTTTAATTTACTTTTTAGTAGATGGTTTTATTTATAGAAGAATAAAAATTTTGTATAAAAATATACATGCCCTGAAGGCTGGAAAGAAGTCTGAATTCAAGATTAATGCCATTGACCCTATAAGTGAAGTGGAAAATGAGGTGAGTAATTTTAGCAAGAACAAATCTGCCGAAATTGAACAACTAAAGAAGATGGAGCAGTATAGAAGAGAATTTCTAGGCGATGTAAGCCATGAATTAAAAACTCCAATTTTCAATACTCAGGGCTACATTGAAACCTTACTAAATGGCGCAATGAATAATCCAAGTGTTAACGTAAGTTATTTAAAAAAGGCTTCCAAGAACTTGGATAGATTATCAAATATAGTAGATAATCTTTTGACCATTTCGCACAACGAATCGGGAAATCTCAAGCTAAATCTCAGCAAGTTTGATATCGTAAAATTGATTGAAGAAGTTTTTGAATCTCAAGAAATGACTGCAGATATAAAAGATATTAGCTTGGAGTTTAAAAAAGATTCGCCCAATAGCAAGCTAGTGTATGCAGATAAGTTGCAAATAGAAACTGTACTTAATAACCTAGTTAACAACGCTATTAAGTATGGAAAGCAAGATGGGAAAGTTATGGTAAGTCTCTATGATATGGATAAGAATGTATTAATAGAAATTACAGATGATGGACCAGGTATTGAGCAACAACATCTACCAAGACTTTTTGAACGATTTTATAGAATTGATAAACATAGATCTAGATTCGATGGCGGAAATGGTTTAGGTTTAGCTATTTGTAAGCATATTCTAGATGCCCATGAGCAAACCATTCATGTAAGAAGTGCAATTGGAATAGGAACAACTTTTGGATTTACCTTACCAAGAGCATAAAGCACTATCTTTGCTAACATGACGCTAAAGATTAAAGTCTGTTACAGTATATTCCTCCTTATTTTTTCGATGTCGAAAGCTCAAAATTTTATTGACTTTCAGCAAAGAAGAATTGACTTACTAGATGGAGTAGAAGATAAAAAATGTAGCGATAGCTTATTTAGTTCTATTTACTTTGAACAGATAGATAGAATCCAAATTGAACTTTCTGAACTTTCCCCAAATCGGAAAGAGAAAATGGAATTTGCGATCTATCAAGATTTATATAGAATAAATACTGATTTTCTTAATAGCCACTCTATACAAGCATCAAAGTATAATTACTTCGAAGAATATTTGAAAGCTTGTAGTCAAAATAAGCAATTGCAATACTTGTATGCCTATCCAGAACATGCCTATCAAATATTACCCTTGATATTGTATGAAGAACATACCTCTACTTTTTTAGAGAGCGAAGCAAACAAAGATGCCTCACTTGTTCTTGAAAATTATGCGAGTTTCTTTGAAGCTGCTTATTCTAGTAAAATTCTAAGCTTGGCATGTCAAAACGACCCTATAGCAGCTAAGAAATACTTTTACGGCAAGCAATTGGTTTACACAGACTTAAAAAAATCGGATGACAAAATCGACCAGCTAATTATAGAAATCTTTAACGCTGTTGGTAGAAATAGTAAGGCATATAATCTTTTAGAACTTATAGCTCACGAAAAGATTAGTATTTTAGAAGCAGACGAACTTAGTAAAGAAAATGATATCCACTACTTTAATGCCTTGTTGTCTTGTGCTAGAAATCCAAAAGCTTTAGCGCGACAATCATTTACAGAAGAATTAGAATACATTTCTCTTCAAAAAATAAGACCTATAAATGCACTATACGAAGTGCACATGGACAAAAACAGATTTTCGTCTTTAGCTGTTAATAATGCAGAACAAATCTATTCTTTTATAATTTATAGCGAAGAGGAGATTTTTACATCAAGTTTTAATGGTATTTATGATCTCCTTTTGAGCAAAATAAAAGAAGAAAATATGTCGAGCTATCAGTTATTAGAAAAACTAGGCTTTAATGAATATGGAAATTTTTTGAAAATATGTGCGTCCTATTCAAAGTTGCAAAATTTTCTTGAGCGGATGTCGCCAGAAGAAAAATCTATTTTATTAGAGAAATTTGTGTCTTTAGATTCTAGCACGAACTTGTTGAAAGATGCAGTGTGTTTAGCCGATTGCATAGCTAGTATAGCAGATAGCACTACCCTAATGGTATTGGAAACTTCATTAATTGAAAAATCACATCTTTGTGAAAAAGAAGAAGTTAAACTAGCCTATGATCTACTGCTAGCATTTTTTTCTTCCAAGTCGGTTTTAACAAAGAAGCCATCCATGCAGGAAGGAGCTCTATTTGAAATTTGCAATTTAGGCCAACTGAATAAACATGCGCTATTTGGAGAAGATAGTATACACACAGAATTACATATCTTTTATGACGACGAAGATGGGAGAAGTTCCTATGTTTCTTTTCTTAATACTTTTAAATCTAGCAAGTGGAAAATTGAATACCAATCTAATTTTACTATTATTAAAAGTATAAAGGGCAAGAGGGTGGAATTGTATCTGACAAATCCCACATTAGGGCACACATCTGCTTCATCTATACTAGCTTATTTGAATAGCAAGAATCAAGACTTAGAGGTACTGGTACATAGAGGGCATAGTTTTTATTTACCTTCTAGTTTAGAATATTTAAACCCGCAGATAAAGCTGGTAATATTAGGATCCTGTGGAGGATATAATAAAGTATTAGATATTCTCAATAAAGCCCCCGATGCACAGATTATATCGACTAAACAAATAGGCTCTTACTTAGTAAACAACCCATTAATATTGCGCTTAGTTGAAAACATCAACTCGGGAGAAGATATCCTTTGGGAAGAATTTTGGCTTAGCTTAGGAGAAAAGCTAAAAACCAAGGTACTAGCTTTTGAGAAATTCCAAGAATATCAGGCACCACACCAGAACCTCGGGGCTTCTTTTATTAGGACCTATAAGTCTTATCAATATAAAATCTAAGTGTCTTAAGCTTGTAAAGGCCTAGGCTTATAATTTTTTGCTAAATCAGATAGTGCTTTAATGTGCTCTGGTCTAGTACCACAACATCCACCTACTATATTTAACAGTCCTTCTTCTAAAAATAGCTCTATCTGCTTTGCCATATCCTTAGCACTTTCGTCGTACTGTCCGAATTCATTTGGTAAACCCGCATTAGGATGCGCACTTACCAAAAAAGGTGCATTTTTAGCTAAGACTTGTAAATAAGGTCTTAATTGTTTTGCACCCAAAGCACAATTTAAACCAATACTGAATAAAGGCGCATGTTCTACTGAGATTAAAAATGCCTCAGTTGTTTGTCCGCTTAATGTTCTACCACTAGCATCTGTAATCGTTCCACTTACCATAATCGGTAAACTCAACTTAGCTTCTTCAAAATACTCTTGAATAGCAAATAAAGCGGCTTTTGCATTTAAAGTATCAAAAATCGTTTCTACTAATAAAATATCTACACCTCCATCTATCAAGGCCTTAACTTGAAATTTATACGCATCTTTCAATTCATTAAAACTAACTGCACGAAAGGCGGGATTATTAACATCTGGCGATAAAGAAGCGGTTCTATTGGTTGGCCCAATACTGCCCGCAACAAATTTATCCTCCATTTCATTTGCCACTTCTTTGGCTATTTTAGCAGATTGATAATTAATTTGATATACATCTTCTTCACTTAAGCCATAATCTTCTTGAGCAATGATAGTTCCACTAAAGGTATTTGTTTCAATAATATCAGCACCAGCTTGTAGATATTGACGATGAATTTCTTTGATTATTTCAGGACGTGAAATAGAGAGCAAATCATTATTTCCCTTTAGGGGAAGTTTATGATCTTTAAAGCGCTCTCCTCTAAAATCTGCCTCCTCTAAAGTGTAGGTTTGTATCATTGTCCCCATTGCTCCATCGAGTATAAGGATTTTGTTTTGTGCTATTTCATATAGATTCTTCATTAATTATCTGTCTTAATATAACTTTGTGTAAATATAACTAGAAGTTTAACACCTTAGTTCTTATGAAAGTAATTGAAATTTTAAAAGAATCGAAAGAGACGCTATTTTCCATTGAAATTTTACCTCCAATGAAGGGGAAAAATATAAATGATTTATACCGAGTAATTGATCCTTTAATGGAATTTAAGCCGCCATTTATTGATGTTACTTATCATAGGGAGGAAATAATATATAAGAAAAATACCGATGGCAGTTTAAGGGAGGTTCCTTTACGCAAAAGACCTGGAACCGTTGGAATTTGCGCTGCATTAATGAATAAATATAAAGTAGAGGCAGTTCCCCATTTAATTTGTGGAGGTTTTACTAAAGAAGAAACAGAGGATGCTTTATTTTCACTTTATTACTTAGGCATTGAAAACGTTTTAGTAATAAAGGGCGATGAAATTGGAAAATCTGAGTACCACATCGAAGATAGGGTAAATAGAAATGTTTATGCTGTTGATTTAGTAGATCAGATAAGAAAAATGAATAAAGGAAATTTCTTACATGAAGAGACTAAATCTGACTTTCACACCAATTTTTGCGTAGGCGTTGCTGGCTATCCAGAAAAACATTTTGAAGCGCCTAACTTGAATAGCGATTTACGTTATTTAAAAGCTAAAGTAGAAGCAGGAGCGGATTATATAGTAACACAAATGTTTTTTGACAATAGTAAGTTTTTTGCCTTTGTTGATAAATGTAGAGCTGCAGGCATTAATGTTCCTATTATTCCAGGAATAAAGCCCATAGCCACACTTAGTCACTTGAATATTTTGCCTAGCATGTTTCATATCGACATTCCAGAGGATCTAGAAAAAGCAATGTCTAGCTGCAAAAACAATAATGATGTTAAACAAGTGGGAATAGAATGGGCCATTGCACAAAGTAAAGAATTGAAAGCTGCAAATGTGCCTTGCATTCATTACTACACTATGAGTAGAAGTGAAAATACAGCAGCTATTGCTAGAGAGGTATTTTAGACTAAAACGGGCTAGAATAATCTACATTAGATCGAAAAACCGGATCATCAAGGGTAAGCAAGAATGCTTTCAAGGCCTCTTTTTCGTAGGCACTTAACTGCAAGCCTCCCTGATGCGCTTTTTTCATTAGCGGATCAATATTAGGAGTAAGATTAACTCCTTCGCTATAAAAATCAATTACTTCATCTAAGCTAGCAAAACGACCATCATGCATATAAGGAGCTGTATAAGATAAGTTTCTCAAGGGAGGAGTTTTCATTTTTCCTTGATCGAAAGCATTGCCATTAAAACCACCTAATCCCAAATCGGCATATCCGTTGCCCTGAAGACCATTATCATGGAAATCATTATCGGTCATAAAAGGATAAACGCCATGGCAATGGAAGCAATCTCCTTTTTCCGTTACGAAGATAGAATCAAAACCATATTGTTCTAGAGGAGTTAGGGTAGCTTGAGCGCGAGTTACTAAATCGAATTTAGCATTTTGAGAAACAATGGTTCTAATAAAACTAGCAAGGGCCTTGTTGATGTTATCTCTACTCACTTCGCCATATTCAAATGCCGTCTCGAAGCTAGTTTTGTAGCTCGGGTCAGCTTGAATATTTGCAAGTGTTACATCCCATTCAGGATGCTGTTCATTATTAATAGCATCTTCTACCGCTAATTCTAAGGAGCTCGCTCTCCCATCCCAAAAGAAGCCTTTATCTGTCCAAACTAAATTAAACAAACTACTTGCATTTCTAGATGTAAAATTTCCTAAATCATTGGTAGATAAATCCAATTCATGATCTGTAAATCCAAAATCTTGATTATGGCATGTAGCACAACTGGTATTGCCACTCAAAGAAAGAGAAGCATCATAGAACAAAGAGCGACCTAATTGGACTTTGGCAATAGTAAGTGCATTATCTGTAGGAACTTCAATATTCGGAAATCTATATACTTTAACAAAATCATAAGGAGTAGGGTCATACAACTCATTAATTTCCTTATCCTTTTTACAAGCTTGAATTAAAGCAAGTAGTAATAAAAAATATATGAGCTTACGTTTCATCTAGTCTATTTAATTAATCGTAATAGCCTGAGCAAAATTGTTCATCATTTTAACAGCCAAGGGCATGTTATTGGTGGTATGGGTACTTGACTCAGTAAGAAAATCTACATTAGCAAACAAAGAATTTATATCAATATTAGCAATAAGCGTTGTTCTAGCATCCGAATGAATACTAAAACTCCTCTCTAATGCAATATCTGCATTCAAATCGTTAAATCCAACATGATACACGAATGGAGATTCAACACCATTTAACATGGTATAGCCTTCAATTTTGAAGTAAATATAGGAATTTGCCATTAACCAATAATTGCCTTGATTTAAACTAAGTGGATGCGAAGCTGCATAAGTACTTGGGTCGGTTTCATTTTGCGTATTGCTCAGACCTAATCTAAAACTAGGATTCTTGTATGATTGTACTTCCATGGTATTGCTAATGCTAGTAGAAGCTTCATTCTCAAAATCGACCAAAAAAACTTCTCCAAGAGGAATAGCTGCATCTCCGTCTTTATTTAAAACACTAAAATCAGAAATATAAAATTTAAAGATTTCAAAACGAACAGAATCACCATCCATATCATAGAAACGATTAAACTCGAGGTTTGTTGAGTTAATTCGCGCATTGAAATCTAGGATTAAATCTCCTTCTGTATCTTCTTTACATGCATTTAAACCTAATAATACCAATAGAACAAAAATTACAAAATTATTCTTCATCATTCTAAATTTAACAGATTTTCCAAACATAAGCAGACTCTAGGCTTAGAGAACTTCCCTATATTACCAAAGATAACTAATGTAATAGAATTAAATTGGAACTTTCATCACAATTTAAGCAGAAAGATAGCTTAGTACCATATTTTCAATACATTCGATGTTTATCTTTACTACTTCCTTCGAATTGGAAGTTAAAAGCTGCACCTTAACCTCAGAGTCTTCCAAAGCAAAAGCATGAATATGCATGCCTTCAATAAATGCCAAATTCTTTCTTCCGTAATATTTGTATACACTTTCTTTTATCGACCAACAAAGAGTTAGATGTTTTGTAGAAAATTGCTGATCAATAAAAGCTAACTCCTTCTTGCTTAAAAATTTAGAAGCTATTCTTTCTACTTTAGGATGAACAATTTCAACATCTATACCTACCGCTTCATTTCCATAAATTACAGCTGCAAAGCCAGAACAATGCGATAAAGACAAGTGCCCTGGCATCTTACTTAAGAAAGGCTTTCCAAAATCATCCTTATAAATGGTATCGGAAACCAAAATTCTTTGAACATATCTTGTAGCAAGCCATTCTAAGCGTCTATTAACTGGTTTTATAGAGTTAAACTCCAATTTTTCTATTGAACTTAAGACTAATTTATCTAAGAAAAATTCTTGCTCCTCTTCGATTTTCCAAACTAAAAGCTTAAAATTATTACACTGAATTTCTCTAATAATAGGCATTAGCCTTCTAGATTAATGGTAAGGGTAAAAATTCGAGAAAACATTTTATCAATGGCCCGAGAATAAATCAATCCCTCATTAGCCTGCTTGATGTTACTAACACTATGATATACTTTCAATTCTGGAGATAAGACAAAAGATTGAAAAAATATTTGAAATCCAAAACCCATTTCCACTCCGATATCATGCCTATTAACTAAAATTTGCGATTCATTATTTCTCTCGTTAGAGTTTGCATTTAAATCGAAGTTATAGCGCATACCACCTAAAACAAAAAATCTAAAATCATTAATTGGCTTAGATTTATACCTCAAATAAAGGGGTAAACTTAAATAAATAGAAGAAACAGACTTGGTAATTTTGTTATCATCTTGATCCGTAAATTCCAAAGATTTATCTGAAAATGAAAGAGTAGGTACCATACGAAGATCAAAATGCTTATGAAATTGTAAGTTACCAATAATACCCAAATCAAATCCAGGTCCAAATTTTGAACTAATTAGTTTTATACTATCTGTTTGCAGCGCATCTAGCTTAGGTTTTCTAACCACCTTATAATCGCCATAGTTAACCCCAATAGCGATGCCAAAGTATATCAGTTTATTTCCTTTCTCCAAATAATTCATTTGTGCTTCAAGTTTTGAAAACACAAAAAAACACAATATAACTACAATTACTTTTCGCATAAATACATGGCGCATATTCCTAACGTTAAAGCTTTGTATTTAGCATTTCGAAAGCCAACTTTTTCTAAAATATTTGTAAAGTCCTTACCCTTAGGAAAGGCTTCTACCGATTCCGGTAAATACGTATAAGCTCGTGGATCTTTACTAAACAAATTTCCAATCAAGGGTAAAATGCCCTTAAAATAAATACTAAATATAGCTTTCAAAAACTTATTGTCGGGTTGAGATACTTCCAAAATAACCAAGGGAGCTCCAGGTTTGAGTACTCGATGCATTTCTTGCAGTCCTTGCTCCAAGTTTTCAAAATTCCTTACACCAAAGCCAGCTGTCATGGCATCAAACTCTTCATTTGGGTATTCTAAATTCTCACTATCCCCTTTTACAAATTCTATAATTTTAGCATTCTTTGGATTCAACTTCTTTCTGCCTATGGCTAACATCTCTTCACTTAAATCAAGAGCAACAAGGCTTTCTAACTGAAGTCCGTTAACTGCATCTATGGCGAAATCTCCAGTGCCAGTTGCCATATCCATCATTCGTTTAGGGTGGAAATTGGCTATATGCTTGATTGCCTTTTTCCTCCAAAGCTTGTCGATTCCAGCTGAAAGTAAATGGTTAAGAAAATCATAGCGATGGGCAATGTTATCGAACATTTGTTCGACCTGCTTCTTCTTCGCTTCTCCTTCTGTTTGATATGGAGTTACATGTTTATTCAAACTAAACGATTTGAGTTTGGTGTAAAATTAGGGCAAAGTTAAAAAACAATAGCTAAAGCAAGTACTTTTATATTTTGCTTTCTATACTTAATGCAATATGTTATCTTTGCTAGTGAATATGAAAGGAATTATACTCGCCGGAGGCTCTGGTACGCGACTTTATCCAATTACCTATGCAATTAGTAAGCAAATCATGCCTATTTATGATAAGCCTATGATTTATTACCCCTTATCTACACTAATGCAAGCAGGTATTAATGAAATTTTAATCATTTCTACGCCGCATGATCTACCCAACTTTGAAAAATTATTAGGTAGTGGCGAACAATTTGGTTGTCGAATTGAATATGCTGTTCAGGAAGTGCCTAATGGTTTAGCACAAGCCTTCGTAATTGGAGAAAAATTTATTGGAAAAGACAAGTGCGCTCTTATTTTGGGCGACAATATTTTTTATGGTACTGGTCTTAGAAATTTATTACAAAGTCATAACGACCCCAATGGAGGAGTTATTTTTGCCTACCATGTTAGTGATCCTGAGAGATATGGAGTGGTTGAATTCGACGAAAACAATAAAGCGATATCGATAGAAGAAAAACCGGTACAGCCTAAATCTAATTATGCCGTACCCGGCTTATATTTTTACGATAACTCTGTTGTTGAAATTGCAAAGAATATAAAACCAAGCTCAAGAGGTGAATATGAAATTACAGATGTAAATAAGGAATATTTAAGTACAAACAAATTAAGTGTTGCTATTCTAGATAGAGGAACCGCTTGGTTAGACACAGGAACTTTCAATTCCTTGATGCAAGCATCTCAATTCGTTCAAGTAATAGAAGAAAGACAGGGATTAAAAATTGGTTGTATTGAAGAAGAAGCATACCTTCAAGGTTTTATAAGTAAAAAACAATTAAAAGAACTAGCTCTACCCCTTTTAAAAAGTGGCTACGGCGAGTACCTAATGAACTTAATTAAGTAAAATGGCAAAAATATTAATTACTGGAGGAGCAGGTTTTATTGGAAGTAGTTTAGCAGAGCGCTTAGTAAATACTACCGACCATAAAGTTGTAATTGTAGATAATCTTCTTACTGGAGATATGCGCAGACTGCCAAAAACAGAAAATGATTCTTGGAGATTTATAAAAGCAGATTGCAATAATTTTCAAGATATTTCTTCGGTAATGTTGGCCTATAAATTTGACTATGTCTTTCATTACGCTGCGGTTGTTGGGGTACAAAGAACCTTAGACAATCCTAAATTAGTTTTGGATGATATTATTGGCATTAAGAATGTGCTCGACCTTTGTAAAAACACTAATGTAAAAAGAGTATTTTTCGCTTCTTCATCTGAAGTTTATGGCGAGCCAATTGAACATCCTCAAAACGAAGCTACAACTCCGCTTAACTCTAGACTACCTTATGCAGTTGTTAAAAACGTAGGTGAATCTTTCTTGCGTTCCTATAAGCAAGAATTCGATTTAGATTATACTATTTTTAGGTTTTTTAATACCTATGGGCCTAAGCAAAGTACTGACTTTGTAATGAGTAAATTCTTAAATGCTGCGCTTAAAAATAGAGATATCACCATTTTTGGAGATGGGCTACAAACTAGAACTTTTTGCTATATCGACGACAATATAGATGCTTGTTTGAGTAGTTTTGAACATGGACATTATATTAATGACACCGTGAACATAGGTAGTACGCAAGAAGTCACCATTTTAGAATTGGCAGAAATAATCATAAAAGAAACTGGTTCAAAATCTAAAATAGTACATCTTCCTCCTTTAAAAGAAGGGGATATGAAAAAGAGAAAGCCTGATATCGAAAAAATGAGAAAGCTTTTGGGTCGCAATTTGTTACCAATTAGCGAAGGCGTTCAGCGAATATTAGCCGCTGGCACTAAATTCTATGGCAAATAAAGCTAAGAAAATTCTTGTAACGGGTGCCGCAGGTTATATAGGCTCTCACACTTTAGTAGAACTTATACATAATGGCTATGAACTCGTTTCTATAGACAATCTTTCCAATTCCTACGCCTCGGCTTTTGAAGGTGTAAAGGCTATTACTGGCGTTCAAGTAAAAAACTATCTTATTGATTTATGTGATCTAGCTGCGCTTAGAAAGGTATTTAAAGAAGAGGAGAAAATTGATGGAATAATCCATTTTGCGGCTAAAAAATATGTCAATGAATCCGTTAAATTTCCCCTGCTATATTATCATAATAATTTAGAAAGTTTAATAAACGTTCTACAATGTTGTGCCGAATTTGAAGTTCCAAACCTAGTGTTTTCCTCTTCTTGCTCGGTTTACGGGAATGCAGAACACTTGCCCGTTGATGAAAACTGTCCTTTAGCTCTTCCCGAAAGTCCTTATGCTCAAACCAAAGTTATAGGCGAACAGATCATTCAAGATTTTGTTCAGGTGAACCGACTAAAAGTGAGCTTATTACGTTATTTTAATCCGGCAGGTGCGCATAGCAGTGGCCATTTAGGAGAAAGACCAAAACAAGAAGCTTTAAATATCGTTCCAAGAATAACAGGTGCCGCTATGGGTAAGCTTCCTGTTTTTCAAGTTGCTGGCCATGATTATCCAACTAGAGATGGTACTTGTATACGCGATTATATTCATGTTTCAGACATAGCACAAGCTCATACGCTCGCTTTAGAATGGCTAATAAAACAAGAAGATGCTTCTTTATGCGAAGTCTTTAACCTTGGCACAGGTGAAGGGCATAGCGTACTAGAAATGATTAATGCCTTTGAAAAAGCCAACCAAATCCAGCTAAATTATAGTCTAGAAGCTAGACGAGCGGGTGATGTTGTAGCCATTTATGCAGACAATACTAAAGCCAAAAACGTGCTTCATTGGCAGCCACGGCACAGCCTTGAAGAAATGATGCGAAGTGCTTGGGAATGGGAAAAAAACCTCCAGAACAAAAATTTTGATTAGACTTATAAACTCAAAAAATCTGCTCTGAACTGCCTAGCAGCATTTCAATCCTGTTCCCTTATCAAATAAAATTTACTTCCGGACTAATTTCAATGCCAAATTTGGAGAATACATCTGCTTGTATGCTATGTGCCAAGTTCTTAATATCTTCTCCCTTAGCCCCTCCATAATTTACTAAAACTAAAGCTTGATTTTTATGAACCCCATAATTCCCAAAACTCTTTCCCTTCCATCCAGCTTGTTCAATAAGCCAAGCAGCAGGCAGCTTAGCACACTTTTCGTCTACCGTATAAACGGGAAGAGAAGGATACTTGCCCTGTAATTCTTTAACAAGCTTTAGATCTACTACGGGATTCTTAAAAAAACTGCCGGCATTACCTATCTCTTTAGGATTAGGTAGTTTAGAACTCCTAATAGCAATGACTGCATCACTAACATCTTTTATAGTTGGGTTTTCAACTTTCATCAACTTCAAGGTTTCAGCTATAGCGCCATATTCTATATTGATTTTAGGCTTCTTACTTAAAACAAGACTAATCGACAGTATAATATGCTTTCCTCTCAACTCCTTCTTAAAGATACTTTCTCTATAAGCAAATTGACATTGTTCTTTATTAAATACCACAACTTGTTCTGTTTCCTTATCCCAAGCTTCCAATTCATAAAAAACATCCTTTAACTCTACGCCATAAGCTCCAATATTCTGCATAGGGGATGCCCCTACTCTTCCTGGAATAAGCGAAAGATTTTCTAATCCTCCCCAAGATCTAGCAATTGTATAGCTTACCAAATCGTGCCACACTTCGCCAGCTGCAACTTTTAGATAAACTTCATTCTCATCCTCTTTTATTAACTCTATTCCTTTTAAGCTGTTTAGTATAACTAAACCATCAAAATCCTTGCAAAGCAGGATATTGCTTCCTCCACCTAAAATTAAGCTCTTATCATGAAAGGAATTGAAATGAGCTAGACTTGAAAGTTCTTCCCTTTTTTTAAGTTCGAAGAAGAATTTAGCTCGGGCATCAATCCCAAAAGTATTATAAGCCTTAAGCGAAATGTTTTCTTTCATCCTTAATTTTTTAATCTATTTATTGCTGCCTCAGCCTTCATATGAATACTATTCTCATATTCGTATCCTGGTAATTCTAAGCAAAGAGAATAATTCTTTAGTGCCGCTTCCTTATTTTGTAATTGTTCATAAAGAAAGCCGAGTAAATATGCCGAATTAGCTGCATAATAAAAAGGAATTCTCTTGCCATTTGCTATGGTTAAAGAATAATATTGAATAGCCTTCTGCGATAAACCTTTTTTATCATAAACTCTAGATACTCGATAATAATATTCCGTTTTCTCATAATCCGTTTGGAAATTATTTACATGAACTTTATCTAAAAGCTTAAATGCTCTATCTAAATAATTTCCATCTGTTAATAGACGCACTTGAAGTAGTAAGGGATTAGGAATAATGCCACTTTCTACTTCTCTTTGTGCCTGCTTATCAGAATCTACAACTGCTCTACCAGAGTTCTTTAGTTTATCAATATACTTATCATAGGCCTTTCTATCTCCTTGTATTAGGGCATTCCAAGCCATCTTATGCCAAGCCGATTTGATATAATCGATTCCAACTGTTTTAGAAATAAATTTCTCAAAATAAACATTGGCATCGCTATCTTGTCTATAGGTTTTTCCTATCCCCAACAAGTAATCCATTAGCGGGAAGTCCATAAATCCTGAACGAGAAGCTTTTGTTAAAGCACTAATTCCCTCATCGTTGTGTATACCATAAATGCCAACATGCCCTAAGGAATAGGCATCCATCAAATTTTTAGAACTATTAAAATTGTTCTTTTGTAATATTTGCCAAGCTGCCTCTGGTTTATTCTGAATATGCATTAACATGAAAGCATATATAGTGGCCGATTCGTGTTGAAAAGGGTGTTTTTTACTATTAGTTGCCTTCTCTAACATTGACAGCCCGCCCAAAACACTTCCTTTTAATCCTAAGAATTCTAATCCACCCTGATACTGCTCTGGTATGCTTCCCAAAATAGTATATAAAGTACCTAAACTTTTATTATTCGGCATAAATTCTGGGAAATCCTTTTGGTTCTGTTCTAGTTTTTTCAAGGCTTTCTTAGCATCGAAAATACAAGCAAAATATTCTCCAAACTTTATATGCAAAACTGCAGATTGTAAGTGAATCTCGGCTTGAGAATACAAATAGTAAGGAGAAGAGTTGTCGGCCTTCTTTAAACTTGAAATTCTATCGTCAAAACTTGACTTTTTTGCTTCATATAGATTAGTAGATCCTGAAGTATAAATCTCCAAAAAATCCATATAATTATCTAATAGGTAGATGATATGATTTGAAGGATTTAAGCGTTTCTCTTGATTCAGGTAATACGTGGCGCTATCTGCTTTAAGTGCTATAATATGCGTGTAGGCCCGTTCGCAGTTCAGATTAAAATCTAAGCTTTGTGCAGAGAGATTTGTAAGTATCCCAAAGAAAAATAGAAATATATGTAGGCGAGGGGGTATCACCCTTCAAAAGTAATTATATTAATTCTAAATCTTAAGAATTTTACTTCAACCTATAAGCAAGCGACACGCTAAAATTAGCTCGAGTAATATTCTTGTTGACACCTGGTATACTTACTGAGTCTAGCCGATATACTTGTTCAAATTGTTTGGAAAAGCTATGCTGATAAGCAAAATCTAATGCCCATTTGCTCCATAAAATACCAAAACCCCCAGATACTTGATGACTACTAAAATTATATGAGCTGGCTGCTAGATCTCTTTTAATAGGAGAGCTTAGATAATTATATCCCGCTCTAAGCTTGAATTTATTTATTACAATTTCCAATCCTGCTCTAAAATTGTGGCCAAGTTTATACTTTTCTTTTAGCTGCTTGTTGATTTCGTTCGCTACTTCCTTGTAGCTATTCCCAAAATTATATCGCATGGAGTTGTAGCCAACAGCCTCATAATCAAAAGAAAAGAATCCATTTTTGTTTAGAAACAAACTAAATCCACTATTCACCCGCCACGGAAGTCGCAACTTATATTCAAAAAAACCGTCTCTGGATTCATTATAGAAACTTATAGTATCAAAACTTGAAGAAATATTACTAGACCAAGATTCCTTTAAGCTTAGCAGCTCGGGAGTATGAACTGCTGCAGAAATGCGAAGTACATCATTCACCTTATAGATCAATCCCGCCTTTAAATTAAAGCCCAAGCCTTCTGTCCTATAGGCTTGCTTAAGTTCGAAAGAATTAAAGCTTCCATTCGCATTGTTTACGTCCTCTTCTATAGTTCTCGAATTTCTAGAATAATTAATTATAGGAATTCCAATTGTTGCTCCTAAATAAAGTTTGTCTAAATAATTAGTTCCAACAGAAAGTACAACTTCATTCTTTTGTCCTTTTACATCTGAAAATCTACTTTGCTCAAAAGTATCTGTAATAGGACTATTATAATCTAAAATGGTAGAATCAAAATTTACCAAATAAGTGTAATAGGCATCTACCGCCTCAAAACTAAACTGATCATCAGCAACGCTTCCATTACTTGAGCCATTTAAAGCTGATATTTCATCCACCCACGACCATGAGATGGAAGAATTGGGAGTAGAAATAACTGCTTGATAGCTTTCACTAAAATTATAATCTGCTAAACGATTTAGACCAAAACCAAAAGAAAAAGATCTAAACAGGGAGTTCTTACTAGCTTTATTACTAGAAAAAATTAAACCTAAACTTGGAACAGCTAGTTTGGTTTTATAATCTTCATTCTCACTATCGTAAAAAACACTATTGTAATTAGTAAAATTAATAGCTGTTGATAGTTGAAAAATAGAATTCCTATACATTCCTAAACCAGCCGGATTGTAGCTTAAGTTCGAAAAATCCGCCCCTACACTAGAAAAAGCTCCTCCTAATGCCATATACCTTGCCGTTCCATAATTGTTGTGTAGAGAGAATCTTAAAGCATCCGCCTCGTAATCCTGAGCCCTAAGTGAAAAGAAACAAAAAAAAGCAAATATTACAACTTGTAATTTATTCATTTCGTGTTAGGGCTTCTTATTCATTCCACTGCCTTTGCTAGAGTTAATATTAGGCGAGCTGGAACCTGAGCTAGGAGCTTTATATGAATTACTCGGTTGCTTATAGTTATTGCTCGGAGCCTTATAGGAATTATTAGGCGTATTAAAACTATTATTAGACGGTGCTTTATAGTTATTCTTTGGGGTATTGTAAGAATTATTACTTGGTGCTTTGTAGTTATTACTTGGTTGTTTATACGAATTATTACTTGGCACTTTATACGAATTATTTGGAGAATTTACCACATTCGAATTATTAGGCGTACTTGTTCCAGTATTAGGATTTTTAACTGGCGTAGTAGGCGAACTTGGCACGGAAATATTAGTTGAATTAGAACTCGGAACTTTAGTATTGCTTGGATAATTGCTCGAGTTAGTAGTAGTAGACGAATTAGGATATACTACGGTTTGCCCATTGTTTGTAGGAACTTTAGTGTTTGAAGGATAGCTAACATTACCATTAACTGAGGTGCTCGTGCTTGAAGAATTAGGCTTCGTTCCACCCTGACCATTATTAGTTGGTACTTTAACATTAGAATTATTCGGTGCGTTTACTGTAGAGCTTGATGCATTTGGATTTTTCACTGAGTAGCCATCTATAGTTGCAGGGGGTACTTTAACTTCGTTAGAATTAGGCACCTTAGTATTCGAGTTAGTAGGCTTCACGGTAGTATAGCCAGAATTAGATACCCCTACTGGTGCTTTGCCATCTAAAACTGTATTTGGTGTAGTGCTACCACCAGTATTATTGGCATTTGCACTTTTTGGTCCATAGTAGTAATTATTTCCATAATAGCCATAACCTCCACACCAAGGATTGTTGTAGGTATAGTAATTATATCTTCCCCATGGATCGTAAGGGTTATAAGCCCAAGAATTAGCATAATAAGAATTATAGTTCCATGGGTTTGAATACCATGAGTTCGTATACCAAGAATTATATCCCCAAGAATTGCCATAATAGGAATTAAAGCCCCAAGAATTGTAAGGCCAAAAGCTATTTCCTATACTAATATTAATAACTGGTCTGTTCCAATAGCTATAATAAGAATAGTTGTTAGTATAGATTATAGCTGGACTATACCAAGAATTATAATAGTAATAGTCTGTGTAAAAATAATCGTAGTAACCTACTCCATAAGAAGGTTGATAATATCTTCTCATTTTTTTGGAAAAGGAATAATCCTCATCGTAATAATCATTGTAATAATTATTCGTTACATAGGTATCGCCTTCCTCATCATAATAAGACTCGGAATAATCAGCATTTTGATAAGAGTTAGAACTTGAACTATTCCAATTATCATCAGAAGCGTCGTAATAGACGTCATCAAACTGTGCTTCACTAGTAAGTGAAAAAGATAAAAAGGCAAGTAAAAGAATTCCGAATTGCATTATTTTTTTCATGGCACTCATTTTTATGATACTTAAAACCGACAAAAGCCTAATATTCTTTACTTTTGTCTTTTGTAAATATAACAAATCGCATACCAAAATAATTCCGATGAGCAAAGGTTTAACAAAACGAGCAGACGACTATTCGCAATGGTACAATGAATTAGTGCTTAAAACTGGACTAGCTGAGCATAGCGATGTGCGCGGCTGTATGGTAATAAAGCCCTATGGATTTGCCATCTGGGAGCTAATGAAAGAGGAGCTCGATAAGAGATTTAAAGAAACTGGACATGTTAACGCTTATTTCCCTTTATTCATCCCAAAAAGTTATTTGAGTAAAGAAGCCGCCCATGTGGAAGGCTTTGCGAAAGAATGTGCTGTTGTAACACACTACCGTTTAAAAACTGCTCCTGATGGCAAAAGTGTAGTTGTAGATCCAGAAGCAAAACTGGAAGAAGAATTAATAATTCGTCCTACATCAGAAACGATAATTTGGAATACTTATAGAAACTGGATACAATCTTATAGAGATCTACCCTTATTAATAAATCAATGGGCAAATGTGGTAAGATGGGAGATAAGAACTAGATTGTTTTTAAGAACTGCTGAATTTTTGTGGCAAGAAGGGCACACAGCTCATTCTAGCAACACCGAAGCCATTGAAGAGGCAGAAAGAATGTTGGATGTATATGCTGAATTTGCAGAAAAATTTATGGCCATGCCGGTAATAAAGGGTTTAAAAAGTGTTAATGAACGATTTGCAGGAGCGGTTGAAACCTATTGCATTGAGGCTTTAATGCAAGATGGCAAGGCATTGCAAGCAGGAACTAGTCACTTTTTAGGACAGAATTTTGCCAAAGCCTTTGACGTAAAGTTTGCAGACAAAGAAGGAAATGAAGAGTATGTATGGGCAACTTCTTGGGGAGTGTCTACCCGTTTGATGGGAGCTTTAATTATGACACATAGCGATGATGAAGGTTTAGTACTACCTCCTAAATTAGCTCCATTTCAATGTGTTATTATTCCTTTTTTCTTTAAAGATGAGGAAATCAATTCAAAGCTAATGGCTAAAGCAAAGGAAATAGCTAATGAGTTAAGACAAGCAGGAATTCGCGTTCAGATTGATGATGACGATACAAAACGTCCAGGTTTTAAGTTTGCTGAATATGAACTTAAAGGATACCCTACTCGAATTGTTATAGGACCAAGAGATTTAGAGAATGGTACCGTAGAAATTGCAAGAAGAGATACGAAAGAAAAGAGTTCTTTTAGCAATGAAAATCTTTCGGAAACCATTTCTACTATGCTTGCTGATATTGAAAAAGAACTTAGAAATAGAGCTTTAAAGTATCGTGAAGAAAACACTAGCGTGGTGGAAAGTTTTGAAGAGTTTAAACAAGTTTTAGAACAAAAAGGTGGTTTCCTTGTTGCTAATTGGGATGGAAGCGCTGAGACGGAAGAAAAAATTAAAGAAGAAACCGGCGCAACAATTCGCTGTATTCCTTTAGAAGACAACCTGCCGAGTGGTCCGTGCATTTATACAGGTAAGGAAGCAAAGCACAAGGTTGTTTTTGCAAGAGCATATTAATTAATAAATTGGAGGATGCCTATGAAAAATGAAAATTTAGAAAAGATTGCAGCTTATCTCAAGGTAAAAGGAAATCTTAAGCAAGAGGTTTATCAAAGAACTTTCTCTGTTTTCGAAAATCTGAAACAAGTCTTAGAAAATTATGCAAATCAGCTTAAATCAAGCTGCAAGGAAGATTTATTTGAGGTAGATTTCAAGGAAAATGGCAAATTTGAGGCAGAGATCAAATTTGCGGGAGACATCCTTATTTTTAATATGCACACTAATATTTTCAGTTTTTCAGAAGAGTATTTCATCAATAATACAGCCTACGTTAAGGAAGATGAATCAAGAAAATATTGTGGAATGATAGAAGTGTACAATTTTCTTGCTGATTCTTTTAAATACCAACGTTATGGAGATGCTGGTTATTTAGTATCTCGGATTTTTATCAATAAAGAAGGGCACTTTTTCGTTGAGGGGGAGGAACAGTTAGGGTTTTTATACAAAGACTTCGACAATCTTGTTATCAATGAAGATTTTTTGGCTTTAATTGTGGAACAGGCTATGCTCTTTTCCATAAATTTTGATCTTTGGGTGCCTAGCTATCACGAAGTTAGAGAACTAACTGTTGGCGAAAAAATTCAACAAACAGGAACACTAACCCACAAAACTAGCAAAAGATTGGGCTTTGCTTTTAGTTCTCAAAAGGACGAATTTAAAGGCTAGTTAGTTTTGTTTTTTTGTTCTAAATTTCCTCATTACCCGGTAAAGGAAGTAAAGTATAGAAAGCACTAGTAACAGCGCTAGAACGGGAAAAAAAATTGCCAATACTATTAAACTTAGGGAGAAACCAGTCTCTACAGTAGATACTACAGGATTTGCTAAGCCCACAGTTTTAACTGAAGAGATCATTCTAGTACCAGCATTAGCACTTTTGATTGCGCCTGCCGTTCCACCACCAGCTATTATTGCAAGTCCCCAGCTAAGCAAAGGATCAAGTTCGGTAATGCTAGCCGCTAGTACTCCGGTACCTGCAAGTGTTGCCATTGGAAGTGCTACAGTATCCAGTAAATTATCTACCCAAGGAATATAATAAGCTGCTATTTCTACAACCGTAGCTAAAGCTAAAGTAATAATTGCAGGAATACTTCCAAGCCAAGCAAAAGAATCGCTAAGTGGAATCCAATCAAAATAGCCTAGCAAACTTAAAGCAAGCAAGGGCATAAACACTCTGAAACCTGCAGAAGCGGCAAGGCCCAAGCCCAAGAAAATACTTAATAAAATTTCAAAATTCACAGCCATTTTTAGCTCGTTTGGTACAAAAGCTATGCCTAAAATTAAATCTGAATTAGGTTTTATAAAAAAGCCCAATGCAAAAACATTGGGCTTCAAATTTAAAAATTCAATTTTCTATAATGCCTTCACCACAGAATAATCTGGAACTAAGATTCTTCCGCAATGTTCGCAAATAATCATTTTCTTTTGGTCGTCAATATCAATTTGAACCTGAGGTGGAATAGCAGCATGACATCCTCCGCATGAATTTCTTTCTACTGCCACTACAGCAAGACCATCCTTATATGCCTTTCTAATTCTATCGTATGCTTTTAAAAGACCTTCTTCAACCTTAGCTCTATATTTCTCTGATTTAACAAGCAAATCCTTTTCTTCTTCGTCTGTTTCTTTGGTAATTCTTTCCAATTCTGCTTGCTTTTCTTTAAGTTGAACTTGGATGGCATCTAACTTATCTTTGCAATCATCTAAATAAGATTTCTTGTTATCCAAATTTTCTTTGGCTTCTCTGATCTTCTTTTCAGCCAATTGAATTTCCAACTTTTGCATGCCAACTTCCTTTGTCAAAGCATCGAATTCTCTACTATTCTTTACATTGTCCATTTGTTTTTCATACTTTGAAATCAAATCTGTAGAAGTTTTTATAGACAATTCTCTAGCACTTAATTCTGCATCTACTTCAGCAATTTCTTCTTGAATATTTGTTATTCGAGTATTCAAACCAACTAGCTCATCTTCTAAATCTTCCACTTCCATAGGTAGTTCACCTTTCAAAGTTTTAATTTTATCAATTTGCGTATCGATAGATTGTAAATTGTGCAGTGCCTTCATTTTTTCTGCTGCAGTAAGTTCTTTCTTTGCCATGTAATATCTTATTTATTTGTAGTATTTAACAGGATTTGTGTTCACTTCCGTTAAAAGGAACGCAAAATTACGAAATTTTTCATTCAATTTATCAATTAAAAGTTGTGAAGTAAATTGTTCTGATTCGTAATGTCCAATATCCGCTATAACAATTTGATTATCAGCATCAAAAAATTCGTGGTACTTAAAATCAGCACTTATAAAAATATCGGCTTTTTGTTTAATTGCGGTAGAAAGTAAAAAACTTCCAGCACCTCCACAAAGTGCTATCTTTTTGATTTTGTTCTTTAATTTGCTAGTATGTCGAATAACAGAAAGATTGAAATTAGTTTTGAGTAAGTCCATAAAATCTTCGAAAAGCATCTCTTCTGGAAGCTCCCCGATAAACCCAGAACCAATATCTTGATTTGCCTGACTTAAGTTTAGTAGTTCATAAGCTACTTCTTCATAAGGATGCGTGCGCTGAAGAGCTTCAAGCACTTGTGCTCGCTGAAAATTGTTAAGCAAGACCTCTATTCTGGTTTCTTTAACAATTTCTCGTTTACCTGGCACTCCGATTTTGGGTTTACTCTGCTCATTTCCTTTAAAAGTTCCATAGCCTTCACTAGAAAAGCTCGCTTCGCTATAATTTCCAATAATTCCAGCCCCAGCCAAAAATAAGGCATCTAAAAGCTTGTCCTTTTCGGCGCTAGGCACATAAGTTACTAGTTTAACGAGTTGGTTTTCTTTTGGCAATAGTATTCTTGTATTTAGCAAATTTAGTTTGGATGCTAGAGCTGCATTTACTCCTTGACTAACATTATCTAAGTTGGTATGCATCGCATAAATAACCAAATCATTCTTTATAGCCTTTGCCACTATTCGTTGTACATAAGATTTCGCATTAAATCTCTTCAAGCCGGTAAAGATGATTGGGTGGTGCGAGATAATCATTTTAGCCCCTCTCTTTATGGCTTCGTCCAAGACTTCTTCGGTAAGGTCTAGACTGACTAATACCGCATTAATTTCTTCTTCCCCTGTTCCAATTAATAAACCACTATTGTCGTATGATTCTTGAAGGCTAGGATTCGCGATACTTTCTAAGTAGGAAACTATGTCTGAAACTTTCATAAGGGTAAATTTACTTCCTTTTCTTTTAAATATAAGAATAGAATAATGCAGATTTAATTGAACAAAGAAGCATTATTTATGGTTTCTCACAAAGAACAAATAAATTTAACTGAAATGACCAGTCTAAAAAAAGGCGATTTTGCTCCAAAAATCAATGCTAAGGATGAATTTGGCAAAGAAATCAATCTTGATCAATTTGCAGGAAAGAAGAAAATCCTTTACTTCTATCCAAAGGATGACACTCCAGGTTGCACCGCAAATGCGTGTAATTTTAGAGATAACTTTAAAGAATTGCAAGAATTAGGATTTGCCATTATAGGCGTTAGTAGTCAAGACGAAAAATCCCATCAAAAATTTATTCATAAATACCAACTCCCCTTCCCATTAATTAGTGATACAGATTTGAAAGTTCATCATGATTATGGTGTTTGGGGGAGAAAAAAATTTATGGGGAGAGAATATGATGGAACCTTTCGAACCACTTTCATACTTGACGAAGAAAACAAAATTATAGAGGTACTTACTAAAGTGGATACTAAGAATTCAACTCAACAGATTAAAGATCTTTTAGGACTTTAATTGTTTACTACTTGGTTCATTTTAACACTTTTAATTATTTAAATGTGGATATAAAGGCTTTTGCTTACAGTAAAAGCCTTTTATATTTGTACATAGCGCTCTTTCTTTAAAGAGACCCAACTCTTTCGCTAAATTTCAACTAGCAATTTGAGCTTAAGCAAGTAGAACCAACAAAGAATGGAAGAAAATATAGAAAACGAAGAATTCAGCCCCAATAAGAATAATGCAATAATTAAGGTAGACGGCATGTATAAGGATTGGTTTCTTGACTATGCTAGCTATGTTATATTAGAACGAGCGGTTCCCTTGATAAACGACGGCATGAAACCCGTGCAAAGAAGAATTCTCCATGCCATGAAGGAAATGGATGATGGTCGTTTTCATAAGGTGGCCAATATTATTGGTCAAACCATGCAATACCACCCACATGGTGACGCAGCAATTGGAGATGCTTTAGTTAAACTTGGACAAAAAAATTTATTAATTGACTGTCAAGGAAACTGGGGAGATGTTAGAACTGGAGATGGAGCGGCTGCTCCACGATACATAGAAGCTCGACTTACGAAGTTTGCTTTAGATGTTTTATTTAACAAAGAAACTACCGAATGGCAGCTATCTTATGATGGAAGAAAACAAGAACCAATTGCCTTACCGGCTAAATTCCCATTATTACTTTCTCAAGGTGTAGAGGGTATCGCCGTTGGCTTATCGACAAAAATTCTTCCTCATAACTTCATTGAATTAATCAAGGCCTCTATAGATGTGCTTAAAGGTAAAAAAGTTAAGATATATCCAGATTTTGATACAGGTGGGTATATTGATGTAGCCGACTATAATGGAGGCAAAAGAGGAGGCAGAGTTAAGGTTAGAGCTAAAATTGAAGTTTCGGATAAAAAGACTTTGAAAATTACTGAAATTCCTTTTGGTACCACAACTACTACTTTAATAGATTCTATTATTAAAGCAGGAGAAAAAGGTAAAATAAAGATTAAGAAAATAATTGATAACACCGCAAAAGAGGTTGAGATTGAAATAGAATTACAGGCTGGCGTTTCGCCAGATGTGTCTATCGATGCCTTATATGCCTTTACCGCTTGCGAACAAAGTATCTCTCCAAATGCTTGTGTTATTATTAATGATAAGCCCCATTTTGTTTCTGTAGAAGAATTGCTTCAAGTTTCGACAGAGAATACCAAAGAATTATTGAGAAGAGAGCTTGAAATTAAGCAAGCCGAACTTAATGAGAAATGGCATATGTCTTCTTTAGAGAAAATCTTTATTGAAAACAGAATATATAGAGACATAGAAGAGGCTGAAACTTGGGAAGAAGTAACCAACAACATTTACACTGGACTCCATAAATTTGTTTCCACTCCAAGTAAGCAAAACAATAGTACCAATGCTATTCATTTAGTGCGAGATATTACCGATGAAGACGTATTAAAGTTAACGGAAATAAAAATTAAGAGAATTTCGAAATTCGATTCCTTCAAGGCAGATGAACTTATCAAGAGCTTAGAAAATGAACTAGAACAAGTTGCCCATCATCTTGCTCATTTAACAGACTATGCCATTGCCTACTTCGACGACTTGATGAAAAAATACAGTAAAGGTCAGGAGCGAAAAACAGAAATTAGAAACTTTGAAAACATTGAGGTAGCTCAAGTAGCTGCCAATAATTCCAAACTTTATGTAAACTATAAAGAAGGCTTTATAGGATCTTCCTTGAAAAAAGATGAATTTGTATGCGATTGCAGCGATATCGATGATATTATCGTATTTCGCAAGGATGGCGTAATGCTAGTGGTTCGTTTAGAAGATAAAAAGTTTGTAGGAAAAGACATTATCTATGTTGCAGTATGGAAGAAAAATGATGAACGCACCGTATATCATATGATTTATGCTGACCTCGTAGATGGTAAAAATTATGTAAAACGATTTGCTGTCACCTCTATAACGAGAGAAAAGGAATATCAACTTACAAAATCCGACAAAGCCAAGCTAATCTACTTTAAAGCACACCCTAATAGTGAAGAAGAAGTAGTAAGTGTGCATCTAAGTGCCAACTCTAAAGCAAGACAAAAACAATTTGATTATGATTTTGGCGAGTTAGCTATAAAAGGTAGAAATTCGAACGGCAATGTGATTACTAAATATCCAATTCGCAAAGTAGAGCAAATTTCTCTAGGAGAATCTACTTTAGGCGGTGTAGATATTTGGATAGATAAAAGTGTAGGTCGATTGAATAAAGACGAGCGAGGAACTTATTTAGGAAACTTCAATACTGGAAATCAAATCTTGGTTATATTCAAGAGCGGACACTATGAGATTACCAATTTTGAATTGAGCAACCGCTATGACATGTCTGAAATCGAGCTTATCGAAAAGTATAACGAGAAAAAAGTTATTTCTTGCGTGTACTTTGACGGCGAGAACAAAGAGTTTTATGTAAAACGCTTCCACATAGAAACGAAAACTGAAGGACAAAAATTCCTTTTTATTTCGGAACATAAAAATTCCAATGTTAGTATCGTTTCAACTAAGAATAATCCTCGAATCAGCTTCCATGTACTCAAAGGAAAAAGTAAGGAAAAAATTGAGGAGAGCATTGTTTTAAGCGAATTTATAGATGTAAAAGGTTGGAAAGCTTTAGGCAATAAATTGAGTCTACACTCTATTACTGGCAAAATAAAGGAAATCGAGAATACAGAAGACGAAGAGAAAGAAAATGCTTTAGAGGAAGTTGAAGAGGATATAGAAAGAGAAGTTCCACAAAAAATAGAAATAGTGGAAAAGGAAGAAGCTTCAGCTAGGGAAGAAGAAGGGGAGAAAAAAATTGAAGAAAAGAAAAAAGAGGAAAATACTAAATACAAACCGGGAGACACTTTAGAATTTGATTTCTAAGCATTAAGACTTCAGATATTAAAAATTGTCGATAAAAAAGAATATCTTTTCATCATGTCGATTTTAGAATGGATAGGATTAGTGGCCTTGGTGTATTTTGGGCTATGCATTGTAGCCTATTACACGCAAGAATTGTTCTTATTCCACCCAGAAAAATTAGATTTAGACTTTAAATATCAATTCGAATACCCACATTACGAAATATTTTTGGAGGCGGAAGATGGAGCAACAATCAATGGTTTGCATTTCAAATTACCAAAATCGAAGGGGGTAATTTTCTATTTTAAGGGGAATACAAGAAGTATAAAAGGTTGGGGTAAATATGCCCGAGATTTTCTTAGCAAGGGATACGATTTCTTTGTAATAGACTACCGAGGCTTTGGCAAAAGCACGGGAAAGCGAACAGAAAGAAATATTGAATTGGACACTCAGATTGCTTACAAATTTCTTTGCACTTACTATCGCGAGAATGAAATTATTATTTATGGTAGAAGTATAGGTTCTGGTTTCGCCGCCTTTCTTGCAGCTAGTAATCATCCTAAAAAATTGATTTTGGATTCTCCCTACTACAGCATGTATCACTTAACCAAAACCTATTTATTCTTTCTCCCAGTTGCTTCCATACTTAATTACCCCATCAGAACAGATCAATTCATTCAAAATGTAAAATGTCCTATTTACATAATTCATGGAACCGACGATAAGCTCATTCCCTATCGACATGCCTTAAAGCTAAGCCAACTGAACAAAAGGAGCCATCTCATTAGAATTATTGGGGGAAGACACAATAACCTTCCTAACTTTTCTCAGTACCATCATGTGGTATATGAAATTTTAAACGATCATTTTGAAGAAACTACATTCTTTGAAGAACTTTATTAAAATAAAACAATTCTCATAACTTTGTTAAAAGCTCGATTATGAAAAAAATAATTATACCTATACTTCTTAGCTTAATATTGCTAAGTTCTTGTAAAAAAGATTACCAAGTAGAAAGATCCATCCTAATTGATGCGCCTAAAGATTTGGTTTGGGAACAAATCAAGTACTTCCACAATTGGCAGTCTTGGTCGCCATGGTATGCAAAAGATAGTACTATGATTTGGACTTTCGAAGGAAATGATGGGGACTTGGAAAGCTCTTATTCTTGGACAAGCGAAGACTCTGGCAGTGGTAGTATGTTAAATACAGGTGTAGTGGAAGGAGAAGAACTACTCTATCAAGTACAGTTCTTCAAACCATTTAAAAGTCAATCTGATGGTTACTTAAAACTTAAGGATGTTAATGGTTCTACGGAGGTAGTATGGGGTTTCACTGGAACGAACAAAGGTATTTTTGCTCTGTTTTTTAATATGGACAAAATGGTTGGTCCCGACTTTGAAGCTGGTCTAGAATTACTTAAACAGCATTGCTTAGAACTTGAAGATACCAAGGTGGAAATGGCTGTAGAAGTAATTAATCTTGAGGAACAAGATTATATAGCAATAAGAGAGAACATAGACATTAGCGGAATACAAAACTTCTTTGCTAGAAATTTTGGAGCCATAATGGAAACAGGAATAGAAATGCAAGGAGGATACCCAAGTGGTTTCTATTATACTTGGGACGTAGAAAACATGCAGAGCGATATGGCAGCTGCGATTCCAATTGCTAAAGCTAGTGATGTGCCAGAAGGTTTTTCTCGAATTACTATTCCTGGAGGGAAAGCACTACTCATTAATTACTATGGCGATTATAACGAAATCGGTCCGGCTCATGAACTAATGGAAAGCTATATGCTTGAAAATAATTTGGAATATATTGGACCAGCTATTGAAGAATATGTAAGCGACCCGATGGAGGAAAGCAATCCGTCTAAATGGTTGACTCGAGTTATTTATCCGGTAAAATAAGGGACTTAAACCGAAGATGTCAATTTTTGGAAGTAATATCAAAACTTTAAGAAATTCCCTTCAGCTAAGTCAACAAGAATTTGGCGAACTTTTTTCTTTAAGTAGGGGGAGTATTGGCAGTTATGAAGAAGGCAGAGCCGATCCAAAAATCGACTCACTTGTGAAAATTTCCTCTCATTTTAATCTTTCCATCGATGATTTATTAAAGAAAAAGTTAAATCCAAAAGGGACTATTAACTTAATAGAAATAAGTGAACAAGAAAAAAATGTGGATGTAAATTCCACCACTACGGAAAAGATATACCTCGAAGATAGGGTTGAAAAATTAGAGGAGGATATTGCTTACTTAAATGACTTACTTAAAAAAATGATGGATGAGCAGTAAAGATTTGCATGAACTATTTTTAGCTAGTGCCGGAGTGTGTACGGACACTAGAAGCTTAGAAAAAAATCAACTATTTTTCGCTTTGAAAGGTGATAATTTCAATGGAAATCAATACGCTAAAGCTGCTCTAGAGAATGGTGCTTCTTACGCTGTAATTGATGAAGAAGCATATGCGCTTGATTCAAGATACATTCTAGTGACCAATGTTCTCGAAAGTTTACAAGAACTAGCAGCTTTTCACAGGAACTATCTTGATATTCCAATTATCGGGATTACAGGGAGCAACGGGAAAACCACCAGCAAAGAATTACTACATGTAGTATTAAAGGCAAAGTATTCTTGCTTTGCAACCAAGGGAAATTTAAATAATCATATTGGAGTGCCCTTGTCTCTCCTTTCTATGAACAAAACGCATGACTTAGCTATCATAGAAATGGGAGCCAATCATCAAAAAGAGATTGCCTCTTACTGTAATTACGTAAATCCCAACTACGGCTTAATTACGAATATAGGTAAGGCGCATCTAGAAGGTTTTGGTGGTATTGAAGGCGTTATTAAAGGTAAGACAGAACTTTACGATGCTATTGAAAAAAATGGCGGTTTAGTATTTTATAATTTAGACGACCACATTCTTCGAGAACAAGTAAAAAAAGTAAGTAGAAGTTTAAGTTATGGCAAGGATCCCTCTTCTGATTATCCTTATTCTGTAGACGAGGATTCCACTTTTGTAAAAGTGCACTTTAAAGAATCTGTAGTAAACAGTCAACTTATAGGCAGCTATAATGCCCACAATATTGCTGCAGCAATTGCTATTGGAAGCTATTTCGAGGTGGAAGATGCAAAAATCAAAGCGGCTTTAGAAGCCTATGCACCAGAAAACAACAGGTCGCAAATTAGCTCTTTTAGAGGTAATCAAATCATCTTGGATGCCTATAATGCCAACCCCACTAGTATGGAAGCTGCCCTTCAAAGTTTTAACAAGCTAATGGCACCTAAGAAAATAGTCTTTTTGGGAGACATGTTTGAAGTTGGCACAGATTCTAAAAAAGAACATCAGCATATCCTGGATTCCTTAAAAGAATACCGTTTCGATGTTTGTGTATTAGTTGGTAAAGAGTTTAAAAAACTAGATACGGGAGCTTATCATTTCTTTGAAAGCACCCAAGAAGCTAAAAGCTGGTTTCATCAGCAAGACTTCCACGAAAGCACTATACTCATCAAAGGATCTAGGGCCATGCGGATGGAAGATCTACTAAAAGATTAGTTCAATCTCTTGATACTGCAGCCCTTCGCATTTGATTTTGCGATTTTTATTTCACTGCCTGTATTTAAAGCATAAAGAGCATCGAATAAGTATTTTTCCTTTACTTGACTTGCATCCTTACTATTATCATCAATCGCACCTAAATAAACTAGTTTATCGCTGCTGTCGAATAAAAATACATGCGGTGTTGTTTTTGCTCCGAAAGCATTTGCAAGAGCAGAATTCTCATCAAGCAAATAGGGGGCAGAATAAGCCTGTTCTTTCGCATGGCTTTGCATCGCTTCATATGAATCGGCATTATCTCTTTTTGCTTCGTTAGAATTTACAAGCGCAACGCCAACACCCACCCTATTGGCAATGGCCATAATGTCGTCATATCGATCTTCCCATTCCAATACAAAAGGACAAGTATTGCATGAAAAAATCACCAAGGTACCTTTCTGCTTCTTAATCTCTGCCAAACTCAACTTGCTTCCAGCAACATCCAGCATCTTATAATCTTTCATCGGAATCGTAGTTCCCAACTCTATAGTTGGATATTTTTCTTCTTCTAAGGGTTTAAATGCAAGGCTTACTAATCCAAGTACGGCTGCAAATAAGAATAAAATCCTCTTCATTTTTTAACGTTTTATTTGATTTATTATATAAAGTAAACAACTTTCTTACCTGAAAGTTTTTAAGAAGTTCTGGATAAAAATACACTATTTGCCTTACAAAGTATTTAATTTTGTTTTTAAGAATGAGAAAGCAACAAAATTTAACAGCTTTAGCGAATGAGCTTGAGGGGGAACTACATTTCGACAGCATGACTTTGGCTATGTATGCCACTGATGCCTCGGTGTACAGAGAGCTTCCTGTAGCAGTTGCTTTTCCAAAAACGAAGAAAGACATTCAAAGTTTAATCCAATTTGCAAATAGAAACAAGACTAGCCTAATTCCTAGAACTGCAGGTACTTCACTTGCAGGTCAGTGTGTAGGAAGTGGTATCGTAGTTGATGTATCCAAGCATTTTACCAAAATTCTAGAGCTCCATGTCCAAGAATCTTGGGTAAGGGTGGAAGCTGGAGTAATTCGAGATGAACTAAACTCCTTTTTAGAATCGAGTTCACTTCTCTTTGGACCAGAAACTTCGACGGCAAATAGAGCAATGATTGGGGGTATGGTTGGCAATAATTCTACGGGTAGTAATTCTATAGTCTATGGCAATACTCGCGATCATGTAATAGAGCTAGAAGCCTTTTTAAGCGATGGAAGCTTAGTGCGATTTGAACCACTTAAACGAGAAGCTTTCGAACAAAAATTAGGTCTAGAAAATTTAGAAGGCAAGTTATACCGACATATTTATGAGCTACTTTCGAATGCCCAAAATCGCGATGAAATTAAGAATGGCTTCCCTAAACCAGAAATTCATAGAAGAAACACGGG
Organism: Chitinophagales bacterium; assembly: GCA_020635975.1. Lineage (GTDB taxonomy): Bacteria > Bacteroidota > Bacteroidia > Chitinophagales > UBA8649 > JAFMKE01. The sequence goes on along the minus strand of JACJYT010000002.1, from coordinate 244,527 downwards.
TTACGCTATTGATGAACTCATGGATTGCGAGCTTTTTAACCCAAGTACAAAGGAGTTTAACTTTTGCAAATTGCTCTGCGGATCAGAAGGTACCCTTGCTTTTATTACAGAAATAAAACTAAACTTAATTCCTCTTCCTCCAAAGGAAAGTGTTTTGCTATGTCCCCACTTCTCTTCTCTTCATAATGCGCTAAAGGCGGTACAAGAAATAATGAAATATCCAGTTTACTCTTGCGAGTTAATGGATAAGCTGATTATGGATTGCACCAAGGAAAATCCGGAGTATAAAAAATACCGATTTTTTGTAGATGGCGACCCTGAAGCCTTATTAATTATAGAACTTAGAGCAAATACAAGAACAGAATTAGAAGAGCAAAGTAAACTAATCAGCAAGCAACTAGAAGAAAACTGCGCTGCTTTCAGTATTCCTGAAATATATCCTCCTGATACTAAAAAAGTATGGAATTTAAGAAAAGCAGGTTTGGGCTTGTTAGCTAATATTCCTGGCGATAAAAAAGCAGTAGCAGTAATAGAAGATACTGCAGTGCATATAGATGATCTAGCAAATTATATAGACGAATTCACCACTATGATGCTTAAGCATGGTCAGGAAGCAGTTTATTATGCCCATGCCGGAGCAGGCGAAATTCATTTAAGACCCATTCTTAATTTAAAGAAGAGGGAGGATGTAGAACTATTTAAAGCGATAGCTTGGGATACTGCGTACTTGGTTAAGAAATATAAGGGATCTTTAAGTGGAGAACACGGTGATGGAAGAGTAAGAGCCAGTTTTATCCCTTTTATGTTAGGCGAAAAGAACTATGCTTTTCTTAAAGACTTGAAAACTACTTGGGACCCAAATTCGGTTTTCAACGCGGGCAAAATAATTGATGCCCCTTCCATTGATAAAGACTTAAGATACGAAATAGACCGGAAAGAGCCTGAGTTAAAGAGCTTGCTAAATTTTAAGGCAGAAGGTGGTATTTTAAGATTAGCAGAGAAGTGCAATGGAAGCGGCGATTGTAGAAAAACACATCTTTCTGGTGGAACTATGTGTCCGAGCTATATGGCATCCAAAAATGAAAAAGACACAACCAGGGCTAGAGCCAATGTGCTTCGTGAATTTCTTACTCAAAATACAAATGAAAGAGAAGCTTGGTCCTCAGAAGAAATAAAACAAGCTTTAGATTTATGCTTAAGTTGTAAGGGTTGCAAGAGTGAATGCCCAAGCAATGTGGATGTTGCTATAATGAAGGCAGAATTTACTTATCAATACAACCAAATAAATGGCATTCCGTTTAGATCTAAATTATTTGGACATGTTGCTAGTTTAAATAAAATTGGAATAAAGTTTCCAAGTATTAGTAACTGGGTCAATTCGTGGCCTATCACCAAAAAGCTCATGGGGCTTGCTCCAGAGAGAGATGCACCTAAATTAGCTAAGGAAAGTTTACAGACCTGGATTACCAAAAGAAAAGTAGAACAAAGGCCAAAAAATGCTTTAAAAAGTATCTATTTATTTTCTGATGAATTCACCAACTACTATGATGTAGAAATTGGGAAGAAGGCGGTTCTATTGTTAGAACACTTAGCTTACGAGGTAAAATTGGCTCCTATTGAAGATAGTGGAAGAGCATTTGTATCAAAAGGTATGTTAAAGGAGGCAAAAGTCCTTGCCAATAAAAATTATCAAATATTAAAAAGCCTTATTACTGCGGAAACTCCGCTAGTAGGAATTGAACCTAGTGCAATTTTAAGTTTTAGGGATGAATACCTGCGCCTTGTGGATGATGGAGCTTATTCATCAAGCGAAGTGTATAAAAATAGCTTAAGTATCGAGGAGTTTCTAGTTCAAGAATGGGAAGCTGGCAAGCTAAATACCGCACTATTTACCGAAGAACATCGACAAGTTATTCTTCATGGCCATTGCCATCAAAAAGCACTGAGCGAAGTGAGTTATACCCAAAAACTACTAAATTTCCCTAAAAACTACCATGTAGAAACATTAAATACAGGATGCTGTGGAATGGCGGGAAGTTTCGGTTATGAAAAAGAGCATTATCAAACTTCGATGTCGGTGGGAGAGCTTGTTCTCTTTCCATCGCTACGTAAACTCGATCAAGAAGCTATAATTTGTGCACCAGGAACCAGTTGCCGACATCAGATAAGTGATGGAACACAAAGAAAGGCCTTACATCCAGTTGAAATCCTGTACCAAGCTTTGCTGTAAACTAAAGTTTATGGTAAAAATGCTATTTTTATAACATGAAAAATGCTTTACTTATTCTTTTTAGTTGTTTTACCACCTTTTCTTACTTTAACTTAAGGGCTCAAACCCAGCCCAATCTAGGTTTAGTTTATCGAAGTCAAGAAGCAAGTCTTGGATACACCTTGTTTACTCCAGAAGCAAATAATTTTGTCTATCTAATTGACAATTGTGGACAAGTAGTTAATCAATGGACTTTTGGAGAAAACCCAGGCGCTACTTGCTACCTGCTAGAAAATGGAAATTTATTAAGAGCAGGAAAAGATACCATTCAAATAAAAGATTGGGATGATAATCTCCTTTGGAGTTTTGCTCTTAATGCAAAATTAGGGCTCAATCAACACCACGATATAGAAGCACTGCCTAATGGCAATGTGCTGTGTGTTATTGCAGACGATTATCCTAAAGAAGACCTAGTTCCTTTAGGTTTTGACACGATTAGTAATCCTTCGAGTACAATAAAATTGGATAAGATTATAGAGCTTAAGCCTTGGGGAATGGATAGTGCCGAAGTGGTATGGGAATGGAAATTCATAGACCATCTGATCCAAAATTTCGATAGTACCAAACTGAACTATGGTATCGTAGGAGATCATCCAGAATTGGTAGACATCAACTTTGAAAACGATTATATAAATGATTTTACCCATTTTAATGCCATCGACTACAATGCCAATTTAGATCAAATTTTATTTTCGGTTAGAAGCCTACATGAAATAATGATTATTGACCATAGTACTACTACGGCAGAGGCTGCTAGTCATTTAGGAGGGAACTCAAATCAAGGCGGCGATATACTATGGAGATGGGGAAACCCTATGGTTTATGACCAAGGTACCTTAGCCGATAAGAAATTAGGCGCACAACATGATTGTAAATGGATTAAGGAGGGATATCTAGATGAAGGGAAAATTACGGTTTTTAACAATTTAACAAGTAGTACTACCAATTTCATGAGTGCCGTTGTAATGTTAAATCCAAGTATAGCGAATGGCGCTTACCAAAAAATGAATAATCGCTTTCTACCAGAAGATTATGCGTGGTCTTGGAGTGGAACTTTACTTGGAGACACGCTCTTTGAAAATAAAAAGTCGGGGACCCATGCCTTAGCAAATGGCAACTTTATTATTGCCGAAACATCGAAAGGAAAAATTTCAGAAATTGATCGAGATGGTAATCTTTTATGGTCTTATATCAACCCTAGCGGACAAGACACTATTTTTCAGCAAGATGAAGAAATTATAGCTAGTTCCAATAGAATTTTCAGGGCAGAGAAATATCCATATGATTTTGAAGGCTTTATTAATAAAGACCTAAGTCAACAAGGCAGTATTGAAAATCAAAATAGCCTTACAGATTCGTGCGAATTAATTATTCCTACAAGAATCCACGAGCTGAATGCAAAGAAAAATATTTTCATCAATCCTAGTAAAAATGGTCTCTTAGAATTTATCCATTTAGAGCAAATATCCTCACTAAAAATCCTAAACTTGGAAGGAAAAACCGTATTTGAATTACATGATATAGAAACTAAACTTATCGGTATGGATTTAAATCCAGGTATCTATTTTTTAGAACTTAGTCGGGCCAAGCTGGTTACAAACCATAAGCTTGTTGTTCAATAAAGAATAGAAAACCTCACTAAAATAAAAATGCCGCGCTATAAAAGCGCGGCATTTTTATTAGTCAGTTAGCAATTTATTTTCCTGATCAACCAGAACACATTTCACATCCTTCTGGATTATCTAAAGAGCAGGTTGCTGCTTCTACTTTTGTAGCATCAATTTTATCTCCTTTCAAGTAGGCACTATCTACAGTAAACTTGATAGCATCTCTTGCTGCTTTTGTTCTTAGGTAGTAGGTTCCTGTTTTCAAACCTGCTTTCCATGCATAGAAGTGCATTGACGACAATTTCTTGAAGTTGGCATTCTCCATAAAGATATTCAAGCTTTGCGATTGACAGATGAAAGCTCCTCTATCTGCACTCATATCAATAATTGCCTTTTGGCTAATCTCCCAAGCAGTTTTGTATAGGTCTTTCATGTCTTGCGGCACTTCAGGAATATCTTGTACTGAACCATTTCTAGCAATTAGCTTGTATTTCATATCTTCATTCCACAAGCCTCTATCGATTAAATCCTTAAGAAGGTGTTTATTTACAATTACAAACTCGCCCGACAACACCCTTCTTGTATAAATATTACTTGTGTAGGGTTCGAAGCATTCATTATTGCCTAAAATTTGAGAAGTAGAAGCCGTAGGCATTGGCGCTACCAACAAACTATTTCTAACACCATGCTTCATTACTTCTTTACGAAGTTTAGCCCAATCCCACATGCCACTTGGTTCTACGCCCCATAAATCAAATTGGAATTTTCCTTCGCTTAAAGGCGAACCTTTAAAAGTTTCATAGGCTCCATCTACTTTTGCCATATCTTTTGAAGCGGTCATCGCTGCGAAGTAAATGGTTTCAAAAATATTTCTGTTCAACATTCTTGCTTCCTCACTTTCAAAAGGCAGACGCAACAACATAAAGGCATCAGCCAGACCTTGAACTCCTAAGCCAACTGGTCTATGTCGCATATTAGAGTTTCTCGCTTCTGCAATTGGGTAGTAGTTATTATCAATTACCTTATTTAAGTTCTTAGTAACTGTATAGGTTACATCATATAGTTTCTTGAAATCGTAAGTTCCTTCTTTAGTAACATATTTATTTAAAGCTAGAGAAGCTAAATTACAAACTGCCACTTCGTCTGGTGCTGTATACTCAATAATTTCTGTACAAAGATTGGAAGACTTAATCGTTCCCAAATTTTGTTGGTTCGACTTTTTATTAGCTGCATCCTTATACAAGATATAAGGCGTACCTGTTTCTATTTGCGATTCGCAGATAGCATACCATAATTTTTGGGCTTTGATGGTTGTTCTTGCACGACCTTCTTGCTCGTATTGTGTATACAATTTCTCAAAAGCCTCACTATGGCAATCTGCTAAACCAGGGGCCTCATTAGGGCAGAACAAGCTCCATTCGCCATCTTCCAAAACTCTTTGCATGAATAAATCTGGAATCCAAAGGGCGTAGAACAAATCTCTTGCTCTATTCTCTTCTTTACCATGATTCTTCTTAAGTTCTAAAAATTCAAAAACATCTGCATGCCAAGGTTCTAAATAAACCGCAAAAGCACCTTTTCTCTTTCCTCCCCCTTGATCTACATAACGAGCAGTATCATTAAATACACGCAGCATAGGAATAATGCCATTTGAAGTACCATTGGTTCCTTTAATATAACTTCCGTTTGCTCTAACATTATGGATACTTAATCCAATTCCACCAGCAGATTTTGAAATTTCTGCACATTGTTTTAAGGTATCAAAAATTCCTGCTATGCTATCATCTTTCATAGTTAGTAGGAAACATGAAGACATTTGAGCTTTTGGTGTACCGGCATTGAATAAAGTTGGTGTAGCGTGTGTAAACCATTTTTGCGACATCAAATTATAGGTTTCTACGGCTGCTTTAATATCCTCTTTGTGTATACCAACAGAAACACGCATCAACATATGTTGAGGACGTTCAACAATTTGACCATTAATTTTTAATAAATACGCTCTTTCTAGGGTTTTGAATCCAAAGAAATCGTAATGAAAATCTCTTGAGTGAATAATAGCAGAATCCAACACTTCCGCATTATCCTTAATAATTTGGTAAACATCCTCAGCAATTAGAGAAGCATTTTCATCTGTTTTAGGATCAATATAATTGTATAAATCCTCAACTACTTCAGAAAAATTCTTCTTGGTATTCTTATGCAAATTAGAAACTGCAATTCGAGCCGCTAATATGGCATAATCTGGATGAACTGTTGTCATCGATGCAGCCGTTTCTGCAGCCAAATTATCCAATTCTGTGGTACTCACACCATCATACATTCCTTGAATAACCTTTTTCGCGATTTCAATTGGTTCTACATATTTGTTATCCAGACCATAGGATAATTTGTTAATTCTTGCAGTTATTTTGTCGAACATAACTGCTTCTTTTCGTCCACTTCTTTTAATTACGTACATGCTTGTTGGTGTTTTTGTCGTGTTTAGTTAATCGGTTCTCTGTTCTTGTTCTATTAAAAATCTTCGTCGATAGTAAAAGTGTGGTCTTCTTTCACTGCAGATACCCCAGCCTTTTGGTACTCTGCCACTCTCTTCTCGAAAAAGTTTGTTTTTCCTTGCAAAGAAATCATCTCCATCCAAGGGAATGGGTTCTTTGCATTATAAATTTTGCTGTAGCCTAAAGAAACTAAAAGTCTATCCGCTACAAACTCTATATATTCGCACATCATTTCTGAATTCATTCCAATCAAAGAAACTGGAAGGGCGTCACTTACAAATTCCTTTTCAAACTCTACCGCCTCGGTAATGATTGCATTCACTTCTTCCACAGAAACTTTATTTTGCAACATGGAATAAATTAAACAAGCAAAATCACAATGCAAGCCTTCATCTCTACTAATTAATTCGTTAGAAAAAGATAAGCCTGGCATCAAACCTCTTTTCTTCAACCAGAAGATAGAGCAGAAACTTCCTGAGAAGAAAATCCCCTCCACTGCAGCAAAAGCTATTAATCGGTGTGCAAAAGAAGGCGCTTCTTCTATCCACTTTAAAGCCCAATCGGCTTTTTTCTTCACACAAGGAATGGTATCTATAGCATTGAACATTCTAGTCTTCTCTGCCTCATCTTTGATATAAGTATCTATTAGTAAACTATAGGTTTCTGCATGAATATTTTCTATAGCTATTTGAAAGCCATAAAAACAACGTGCCTCAGGAATGGTTACATCCTGCATAAAGTTGATTACTAAGTTTTCATTTACGATGCCATCACTTGCCGCAAAGAATGCAAGAACATGACTAATAAAATGCTTCTCGTCGCTAGTCATTTTAGCCCAATCGTCCATGTCTGGAGCAAGATCAATTTCCTCTGCTGTCCAAAAACTTGCTTCCGCCTGTTTATACATTTTCCAAATTTCATTGTGCTGAATTGGAAACAAAACAAATCGTTGGTTGTTTTCTTCTAGTATGGTTTCTGTTCCTTTCATTTCGTCTTTTTTTAGGGCGATAAAAATGCTTGCTTGTTGCCCCTAATGCAACAAGAAAACGCTTTAATTTCAAAGCCACTAGGACTTCTTATTTAATTATGAATCTAACTCTCGGCAAATATTTCATAACTATTACAGAACTAACATCTTATGAATTGACCTCAATATAAATTGCCGAACGAGTTGTTTTGTAAACAAGTGATTTACTTGAATGCTCTTCAAAAGTAGTTTTAAACTTTTTAAAATAAAAGAGCGGTTTTCAACATTAAAAAGTGAAAATGTCTTATTTCCTTTAAAATCAATTACTAGACTTGTGGATTACGAAAAATCAACATTTTGTTAACATTGAAGGAAAAAAAATTTTGATTTTTATCAAGTATTTTTAGAGCTAAGAAGAAGCCCCTAAAAAGGCTATTTACGCATTCTTTTAAATCAAACTTCCTCGTATTTGTATCGTTGCCTAATTTCCTCTAAAGTATCAAATATTTCTGCACTACTGTCGGAAGTTACTAGTTTCATCCTATAAGCTTTTATTTCACGAAAACCACGAAAGTAATTTCCATAATGCCTTCTAGTTTCAATAATTCCTAAACCTTCTCCTTTCCATGTAATGGCTCTGCTAAGATGTTCGATTGCTGTGTCTACCCGTTCATCTACACTGGGCGGAGCCAAATGCTCACCCGTGCTCATATAATGTTTAATTTCTCTGAAAATCCAAGGATAGCCAATAGCAGCTCGACCTATCATAATTCCATCTACCCCAAATTTATTCTTATTCTCCAAGGCCCTTTCTGGCGTGTCCACATCGCCATTACCAAATACCGGAATATGTAAGCGTGGATTTTCCTTTACCTTAGCAATATGCGACCAATCTGCTTCGCCCTTATACATTTGTTTTCTCGTTCGCCCATGTATACTAATTGCTTTAATTCCAACATCCTGCAAACGCTCTGCAACTTCAACAATTTTTATAGAATTCTCATCCCAACCCAATCTTGTCTTCACTGTTACAGGTAAGTTAGTGCTATTAACCACCGCTTTAGTTAATTCAATCATCTTAGGGATATCTTGTAAAATTCCGGCACCAGCCATCTTGCAGACTACTTTCTTTACAGGACAGCCAAAATTAATATCTAATAATTCTGGATTAGCTTCTTCAACTATTCTTGCAGAAAGCATCATCGACTCTAACTCAGCTCCAAAAATTTGAATTCCTATTGGGCGTTCATCATCATAAATATCTAGTTTCTTAACACTTTTATCCGCATCGCGTATAAGTCCCTCGGTAGAAATAAACTCTGTATACATCAGATCAGCACCAAACTTTTTACATAAGGCTCTAAAAGGAGGATCGCTAACATCTTCCATTGGAGCAAGTAAAAGAGGGAAATCTCCCAAGTCTATTTTATCAATTCTTACCATCATTGGCAAAGATACGACATAAGTATATTTCCTTATTAAGAATTGTTAAATAAGCCCTGCTAGCCTTTAAGCTGCATTAAAAACTTGATGCAAATCATAGACTCCTAATAATTTGATTATTTTTGCGAGCACAATGACAAGCGAAACGCCAAGCAATAAAGAAGGAATTCTAGCTCAAAACCCCATACTGGTTTTCATTTGGGCCGTACTACCTGTCATCTTAATCTTTAGTGCCACCTTCAATACTGGAGCCGAAAACCTAGATTTGGGCAGCCAATACTCTATTTTACAACTTAGCTTGATGCAGGTACTATCGGTATTCATCATGTTAGTGATTCCCGCTTTGGTAATCGCTTATTTCTACAAGAAGAAAGTTTTTAGCTTTTTGAATTTAGATAAAAGACCATCCATTCCAGTAGTAGTTTTAAGCATTGCGCTAATTATTTCTGCTAATCTATTTTTAAACTACTTAGTGGATTTAAACGAGATGCTTCCTTTGTCGGCTGCTCTACAAGCCAAATTTCAAGCCTTGCAAGATGCCACCACCTCAGCACAAAATCAATTCTTAGCTTTTCAAGGCATTTTCGAATTTGCTATTGTTTTCTTCACGATGGCTATTTTCCCTGCCTTATCGGAAGAGATGTATTTTAGAGGACTGATAGAAGGTGTTTTAATAGATTTAAAATTGAAAGCCCCACATGTCATTTTCATTTCCTCTTTGTTATTCGCAATGATGCACTTTCAATTTTACTATATGCTTCCTTTATTGTTTATGGGTGCTCTTTTAGGCTACATTTATTATAGAACAAGAAATTTATGGTATAGCATCATTGTACATCTAGTTAACAATGGATTAATTGTGCTAATTACTGCCAGCAATAAAGCCAATATAAGTCAAATCGATCTTGAAGCAAATCCAAGTTTATGGACTTCCATTCTAGGAATTTGTACTTTTGGCTTGTTATTGTACTTCTTTCATTTAAAAACGGAAAAAACTAAAGAGTGAAAAGTGTTTTCATAACCAGGGCTTTGAGTGGACTTGTTTTTGCCACCATCATGATAGCTGCCTCCTTTTTTGAATGGGGATACATCATCCTTATGGCATTAATTGCGGCTTTTAGCACCAACGAATATTTCGATATTACAAAAAGCTTAAGAGAAGAAAATTCTAAGTTTGCTACGATCTATAGAATATGGTTAATGGCAACGAATGTTCTTGCCTTTTTAATTATTGCCGCTTATATGGCAAATAAAATTGATATTCAATTCTTTAGCTTAATTCCCGTTCTACTTTTTGGTTTGTTCATCCTAGAACTTTATGCCAAGTCAGAAAAGCCTATTATTAATATAAGCTTAAACTTAAGTGCTTTCGTCTACATTGGTATCCCCTTTTCCATGCTAAACTTTATTGTGTATGAAAATGGGAACTATGTTCCTAGTACCCTACTAGGCATCCTAATTCTAGTTTGGGTATACGATAGTGCTGCTTATATCATTGGCAGTCAATTTGGAAGTCGAGCGCTTTTCAAAAGAATCTCTCCAAACAAAACTTGGGAAGGTTCTATAGGAGGTTTACTAGTACTAACCGCATTAGGATTTGGCTTAGGCTATGTTTTTAAGGGACTAAGCGTTTTAGAATGGGCTGTAATAAGCTGGCTTATTGCGTATTTTTCTGCAAATGGCGACTTAGTTCAAAGTTTGATGAAAAGAAGTTTAGGCATTAAAGACTCTGGTAATATTCTTCCTGGACACGGTGGCTTTCTAGATCGATTTGACGCTTTCATCTTTGTCATCCCTTTCATAGCCTTTTACATTCTTTGTTTTACCTAAGAAATTATTTGGAACAATTCTAAGTAAATATTGTTATTTTTGCACGGCTCCTCAGGAAAATCTATGAAGATTAATAACAAGTATAACATCCATAAAGAAGGCTACAAGATTATTATTGTTAGCGTTTTTCTTTTATTAAGCCTAAACATTGTTGCCAATTTCATTCACTCGGACAGTTCCTTTCGAATTTTTTTCGGGACACTTTCATTAATCTTTTTTGGATTTATTGTCGCCTTTTTTAGAATACCCTTCCGTATTTTCAATTTACACAATAGTCAAATAATTGCACCTGCTGATGGTAAGGTGGTTGTAATTGAAGAAGTGGAAGAGCCTGAATATTTTAAAGATAAACGAATACAAGTATCTATTTTCATGTCGCCAACCAACGTGCATGTTAATAGAAACCCTATAGCTGGAGAAGTAAAATATGTAAAATACCATCCTGGCAAATACTTAGTGGCTTGGCACCCAAAATCTTCCACTAAAAATGAACGATATACGGTGGTCTTAGGAAATGATAAACTTCAAGTTTTGGTTAGACAAATAGCTGGAAAGTTAGCGCGTAGAATAGTAAATTACTTGAAAGTAGGAGAAGAAGTAGAGCAATGTGAGGAATTTGGATTCATTAAATTTGGTTCGAGAGTAGATTTGTTTTTACCTTTAGAAACAGAAATTAATGTTAATATTAAAGATAAAGTAAAAGGTGGGGTGACTATTATTGGCACAATTCCTGCAAGTGTATAAATAATTAAAATTAGAACTTATGAAAAAATTAATCGCAATAGTTAGTACTTTCTCTTTCTTGGGTTTTGGCTTCGCGCAAACTACAAACCCTAGTAATACAACAGAAAAAGTTGTGGTACAAAAATCAGAGGTAAAGCCTACCGAAGTAAAGCTAAATTCTAAAATTGAGAAAAAAGTGCCTTCCAAAGTAATTGCTACCAAAGAACAAATTGAGTTTAAAGAACAAAACTTGAGAATTGAGGCAACGCCAAATGATCAATTAAAAAAACAGCACACAGGAGTTTTACCAACTAAGGAAACTCCGATAATTAAAGAAGAAAGTACTATAGAGAATTAAGGATTTCTTTTCTAAAAAATTAAAAAGCCATCCGTCAGCTGACGGATGGCTTTTTTTATGATATCTTGATATAAAGATAAAACAGACGAAATATGAATCTTTAAGCTTTCATGTAGCTTTGCAAGCAAATGAATAAACTTGTTTAGTGCTTTAAAATTTATGTACTCTATGCAATATCCTTCTAGTGGTGTTGTATCTAGAACCAAACATATTCAAATTTCGAACAAGTTTTTTTTAATCCGGCATTTCAAAAAACGTTTTCAAAAAAGTAAGAAAGCAGTTGTTCTATTCTCTGGTTTTTCTGTAAAAGGATATGAAGATGAACGACTAAAAACTCTAGCAAGAGCTATAGCCTCCGCAGGCTTTAACGTTTACCTTCCAGCTATAGAAGATATTGAAAACCGAAACATAACAACAAGAATTGTTGAGGACATGGTTCAATGTATAAACTATGTAGCAAACAAAAAGAAATTTAATAAAAAAGAGAAGATTGCCATTCTAGCCCCATCCTTTTCTGGGTCTTTGGCTCAAATTGCAGCAACAGACGAGAGAATACGAAATAAAATCTCTGCAATTTGCGCAATTGGGTCGTATTCAAGTATAGAGCATTGCCTTCAATTTATTTTAACAGGCGAGGATATTGACGACTACGGTCGTAACATTCTGATAAAAAACATTCTTTCCTTTACAGATTTAGAATACCAAGAAGAAATACATCATCTTCTCTCTGTAGCCGTACAAGATAATGGATTAAAAAGAAGCACTCCTCAGCTCCCCATTGAACTTGCCAAAGTTAACGAAACTTGCAAAAGGCTATGGCACAAAATACAAGAAGATAAAAAATTCCGAATGCAGCTTCTAGAGGAGGCCTCTTTATACAAGCAAGAAATCTCCATATGGAAGAAAGAATTGGATGTAATAGTCAAAACTAATTCTTGCATTGCACCTACCTTCCTCTTACATGGCAAGGACGACAAGGTAATCTCTGCTCAAGAATCTGTTCTACTTCATAATTCGAGATTACAAAATAATCTTCCCTCTACCTTACTGCTTACTAGCTTACTAGACCATGGAGACACTTCCTTAGCTTTAAAAAATTGGAAAGAAATTTTAATGCTATCCAAGTTCTTTTCACAATTCTTTAAACTTGCCTAATTAAAGATTATAATAAAACAACGACAGTTTAAAATTCAACTTACATCTAAATATTTACTTTGAATAAAATATAGCTTTAATGAATGATCTAGTCACTCCGCTTTATCCAAATAGAATAAGCAAGGAACTTGAATTTAAAAAATTCTTTGATACTCCAAATTTCAAGTTAAACTTTGAGACAAAAGACCTACTCAAAATTCCAAATGAACAAGCCTTTATAAGCATTTCGAACAGGCCAATTGGTTTTATAGAAGAGTACCTAATAGCTTATATACTAGAGCAAAGGAGAATAGACTATCGATTTTTAAACAACACTTTCTTAGCGGATAGTTCTGCTTTTTATCAAAATAGAATGAAGGATAACAACCTGCTTTCTTTGCGATTTGCAAAGGAAGAATCTACTTCCTATAGTCTTTTTCCAGTGGGCAATTGCTCCAATTATGAAGGAAGAGAAAATGGTTTAACAGATAGTAAATGGGACAAGGCTATTCTAAAAGAACTCTACCAACTTGATTTACCCATAATTCCAATTTACATCCATTTAGAAAATAGAAATTTAATTAAGTTCTTAAACGGCTTAGACCCTTCTAGCTTTTCAAAAGAGATGCTGTTTAGCTTAATTGATAAAAAAGGCTTGGATGTAAAAATAATTATTGGGAAAGCCATTCATAAAAAGCTTTATCATTTTTCCAATTCCAATAAATTCAGTCAATTTCTACGAGCTAAACTATATGGCCTAGGTTCTAAACTGAAAATAGATTTGTTCTACGACAAGCTAAAATCAGAAGAACTAATAGCGCCAATCTCTCCCGAGCTCATTGATCGCGAACTCAATGCCATCTCAGATACCAATCTTATAAGCTCCAGAGGAGATTTCAATCTTTATCTATGTAAAGCAAAAAAGATCCCAAATACAATTCAAGAAATAGGAAGATTAAGAGAAGAGAGTTTCAGAAACATTGGCGAAGGAACCAATGAAAGCATGGATTTAGATATCTACGACTTGCACTATTTGCATCTCTTCTTATACGATCGAGTGAACAAAAAAATTGCAGGAGCATATAGAATTGGAGATGGCGATTATATTATGCAAACTTTAGGAAAAAAAGGATTTTACTTACATTCTCTTTTTAAGATGAAGAAAAGCTTTGAACTAGTGCTTAAGCAAAGTATTGAACTAGGTAGATCTTTTGTTTCTCTAGACTACCAAAATCAGCGCTTGCCTTTATTTCTTTTGTGGTGTGGCATTCTAAACTATCTTAAGAATCACCCTAAAGTACGTTATATGATTGGACCTGTTAGTATAAGTAATTCATACTCACATGCATCAAAAGGGCTTATCGTAAAATACATCAAAAAATATCACTGGGACACAAAACTTGCAAAAGAGGTAAGTCCAAGAAAAGCCTTTCGTGCCGACACGCCTAGGCTTCAAACGGAGATTTTAGTAGATTGCACCAACAATAAGCTAAAACTTTTAGATCAATTAATTGAAGATATTGACCCGAAGCATACTAGAATTCCAATTTTGTTAAAAAAGTATTTTGCACAAAATGCTAAAATCATTAGCTTCAATGTGGATCCTAATTTTAATCAGGCTCTAGATGGCTTTATACTTACTAGGGTAAAAGAACTTCCAAAGGAAAACTTCCATCTTTTTACAGATACTAAAAACATAGATTATGCTAACGAATTATCATAGCCACAGCAATTATTGCGATGGCAGTAACCCCTTAGAAGACTATATTCTTGAAGCGATAAACCTAGGTTTTACTGGCTATGGTTTCTCCTCTCATGCGCCGCTTCCCTTTGCTTGTCAGTGGGCCATGCCCAATAATCAAATTCAAGATTATTTGCGTAGAATTGATTACCTAAAAAACAAATGGAAAGAAGAATTGATGATATGGAAAAGTTTAGAAATAGATTACCTTCCAAAAATTTCTGATGAACGAAGAGAAAGCTTAAAACAGCTTGCACTTGATTATACCATCGGTTCAGTTCATTTCTTAGATTACTTTGCTGATGGGACGCCCTGGGCTATAGACGATAGCCACAGAAAATTTAAGCTTGGCTTGGATGAAATCTTCCAAGGTGATATTCAAAAAGTTATTAAAAAGTATTATCAATACATCCGAAAAATGGTAAGAGAAGAACAATATACTATAATCGGACATTTAGATAAAATAAAAATGCACAACAAGTATTTCCCTTATTTTGATGAGCAGGAAGCTTGGTACAAAGAAGAAATTGATAATACTTTAAACACTATTAAAATTTCTTCTTCCTTTATAGAAGTAAATACACGCGGTTGGTACAAAGGAAAGTCGAAGGATTTATATCCCTCAACATGGATACTGGAAGAAATTGCAAAAAAAGAAATTCCAATTGTATTAAACTCAGACGCACACATGCCCTCAGAAATAAGTCTAGGTTTTGATTTCGCTCTTGAAAAACTTAAAACTATTGGATTCCAATCTTTAAAAAACTACAATGGCATAGAATGGGTAGATACCCCCATAGAATCCATTCTAAACCGAACAGAAAAAACCTTTGTTTATAAAGAAAATATCAAAAGGTAGAGCAAGAACTTAAATATTGGAATTTCTAAAAGAAGGCCTTACCTTTGTGGGCCAAATTAATTCTACGATATGATTAACGTTCCTCTATTGGCTACCATTACAGAAACTCCTGGAGCACCAGGTTTTGAAAATGAAATAAGAAATTTTATTAAAGAACAAGTTGCTCCTTATGTAGACGAACTAAGCATCGATGCTATGGGCAATTTAATTGCGCTCAAAAAAGGCAAAGATTCGAGCAAGAGAACCATGGTGGCTGCTCACCTAGATGAAATTGGCTTCATTGTTACAGGTATTGATGATAATGGCTTTGTTCGTTTTCATACGCTTGGAGGTTTCGATCCGAAAACACTTACTGCACAAAGGGTAATTGTTCATGGTAAAAAAGATTTAGTTGGTGTTATGGGAAGTAAGCCCATTCATGTTATGACTCCAGAGGAGAGAACAAAAAGCCTAAAAACAACAGATTTTTTCATCGATATGGGTATGAAAAAAGCCGAAGTAGAAAAGTATATAGAAATAGGAAACCCTATTACTAGACAAAGGGGGTTAATAGAAATGGGCGATTGCGTTAATGCCAAATCGCTAGATAATAGAGTATCCGTTTTTATCTTACTAGAAACTTTGAAGGAACTACATAACGAAGAAGTGCCTTACGATTTATATGGCGTATTTACGGTGCAAGAAGAGATAGGAATTAGGGGAGCAACGGTTGCTGGTCATCATATTGAACCACATTTCAGCTTTGGCTTAGACACTACTATAGCCTTTGATGTGCCGGGCTCAAGCGCTCATGAGCAAATTACTAAAATGGGCGAAGGAACTGCTATTAAAATTATGGATGGCTCTACCGTTTGCGATACCAGAATGGTTCGTTACATGAAAGAAACCGCCACCAAACATAAAATTAAATGGCAGCCAGAAATATTAACAGCTGGAGGAACCGACACAGCAGGAATGCAAAGAATGGCCAAATATGGCACCATTGCCGGCGCTGTATCTATACCAACTAGACACATACACCAAGTAATTGAAATGTGTCATAAAAAAGATATTCGCCTGAGCATCGATTTATTGAAAGCCTGCGTTAGCGAACTAGATAGTTTTAACTGGGCACATCTATAAAAAAGAGTAAGTTCATGTGGGAAGAAAGAGACAATAAACTAGTGAAAGACTTCACTTTTAGCAATTTTCAAGAGGCTTTTGCCTTTATGACTCGAGTAGCTTTCTTAGCGGAGGCACATAATCACCACCCGAATTGGACCAATGTTTATAACCAAGTTCGCATAGAGCTTACCACGCACGATGCTGGTAATACCATTACAGAGAAAGATAGACAGCTAGCGCAAGAGATAGATAAAATATAAAGACTACCAACCAATAGTATATTCTAACTCGGCAAGAGTCGTTTTTAATTTAGCTTCAATTTCTGCCTGTTTTTGCATTACTTTCAACAAGTTTATTTCTCTGTAATTGACCAAGAATAAGCTACTTTCGCCGATGCTAAATTTTTTCTTTTCTGCTAGTACTAGGTTTTTATTATCCTCCAAATTCTTGGAATTCAAAGTGATTTGATCTTGATAAACTAGAATTTTATTTTGAACACTCAATAACTTATTTCTTTGTTGCAATTGAAGATTTTTAAATTCTAATTCAGAGGCGGCTAAATCTGCAGAAGTAATTTTAAGATCTGCACGCTCCTTTCTCAAAAAGATAGGCATACTAAATTTTAAATTCCACTTATAATTTGCAATATTAAATTGATCGAAAGGGGTCTTTTCTAAAGGTTGGTTTAAAAAATTGTAGCCAAGACTTAGCTGAGGTTTAACCATTTCCTTTTTCAGGCGCTTCTCTATTTCAAAATTCTTAATTTTAAAAGCATACCATTGCAACTTAGGATTACTTGCTAATAAAGAATCCTCTTTCCCTTCTAAAGTTTGTATATAGCTATTCAGATCCAAGGCATCTAGTATAAATAGCTCTGGAATCGTTGCTGCTTGAAGCTCTGCTGCTTCGCCACTTTCTAACCACAAAAAGGAGGATGCCCACAATTTATTATTAAAATAAGCCATTTCAGCACTGCTCAAATCAATCTTTCTATTTTGCACCTGAATCAAAGCCTCCAAAGTATCTATAGCGGCTTTATCGCCCAAGGCATAGCTAGACTTTACCAACTGGAAGGTGTTTTCCGCTAGCTTTAAGCCTTCTTCTGCAATTTGTCTAATTTGGTATGCCTCATACCACATCCAATAAGCTTTAGAGGCTTCATATACCAATTCATTTAATGCTTGTGCTCGTTCCAAACTTCCCATTTGAGCGTAGTTCTTTCCTTGCTGTAAATCCGCTCTACGCTTGTCGAATATTAAGCCTTGAAGTATTGGCAACTCAATTCCCGCACTTATTAAGCCATTAGATGGAATGTTATTCTCTGGATTGATATACAAGCCAGCATTCCAATTGTAGGCAAACTTCACATCAGCTCCTATCCAAGTAGGAATTTTTACCTGACTAGCTAGGGTTTGAAAATAGTTCTTATCATCAAAATTCTTCTGATCATAAGCCAAATCCACCTTTGGATCAAACCAGCCTTTAGCCTTTAGTAATTTGGCAAAACCCTGTGATTCCATCCAATCTGCTTGCTTTGCCAAGGGATGGTTTTGCAATACCAATTTTATATAATTCTCTTCACTTAGCAGCTCTTGCGCTTGTGCAAAACCAAAAACTATACTTAGTAATAATATCCAAAAGCTTTTCATTCTATTTCTTTTCCTCTATGCTTAAATTGTCCTTCTTAGCTTCATAGTAATTTGGTGGGAATCCGTTTATTTGACGCCACACTTCATAAGCAATCGGAACATTATTTAACATAGCTATTCCCAAAGCCCCGGCTCCAACACGGATGGCATCTGGCCATGCCTCTTCGTCGGGATCGGGGGCAACCAGCACTCTATAAAGATTTTTATCATTAGTGAAATTATCAATTGCTACTATTTTTCCACCAAAGGTTCCAAAACTAGCTCCTTCCCAACCACTAAAAACCAAAGCTGGCCAGCCATCAAATTGCAAGCGAACTTTTTGCTCCTTCTGAAGTAAGGGTAAGTCCATGGGTTTAACAAAAATCTCTACGGCTAAATCGGCATTGGCAGGCATAATGCTCATCAGCGCCTGACCTTCCTTAATATTTTCGCCGATGCCATTTACAAAGGCTTTCGTAATGTAACCATCTTGGGGAGCAATAATGTAATACAAACCCGATCTTATCGCATAATTCACATATTGGTTTTGTAATTTGCTCACCTGGGTTTCCGTATCGTACATGGCCGAAAGCGAAGCGTATTTTTCACTTTCTGCCTTGGCAATTTTATCTGCAAACTCATTGTTGATATTGTTAAAAACCACCTTGGCATTAATTAGCTCATTCCTGCTGCTTAAGAGCTTATTCTCTTGAGAAATCTTCTTTGCTAAAGCTTCTTGATATTTCAAGCGCTTCCCTTCCAAGTCGGTAAGCGATTTTAAACCTTCGCTATACAACTCTTCCATACGATTCAACTGCTCTTTGGCAATTTCTAGATTGGCCTTCTCTGCAATCAAATCAATAGAATCGGTCATCACTTTTAAACGAGATTGCTCAATCTTGTTTTTTGATTCTTCCTTTTTCAGAATTTCATTTTGAATTAGGGCATCAATTTGGTTATCTAAGGCATTCACCTTGTCCATGTAAGATTTCACCCCAAGCTCCTTGGCCTTTATTTGTTGCTCTACATTCTCCACCAAATTCGGGTCAAAGTAATCTTCTTTAATCTCCGATAATAGAGCCACAGTATCCCCTCTTTTCACAAACTGCCCTTCGCTTACCATCCACTCTTCAATTCTACCCGGAATAATAGAGTGTATGGTTTGAGGACGTTGATCTGGTTGCAAGGCCGTAACCATTCCTTTTGCACTAATGTTCTGTGTCCATGGTAGAAACGACAAGAATATTAATAAGAGTAAACTGAGGCCAGACAACTTGCCTAGAACATTCGATTTTATTCCCTTATCTATGAACTTTAAGCTTTTGTACTTGGAGCTTTCAAAGCTTCCGCTTATAGAGTTTTTCGTAATATTAAGCATACAAAATATTTTTAAGGTCCTCAATTTTTACTAAATCTTCGAAAGATCCACTTTCTACAATTTTTCCATCTTTCATATAAACTAATTGATCACATTTAGATGCTAAATAGGCATCATTAGAAGAACACAAGATCGTCCACGGATTGTCCTTAGAAGTAATAAAACTTACTATTTTTTGTTTGTCGATAGAAGCTAAACTATTCAAATTATTGCCAAGAATTAGGAGTTTAGGCTTTATTACTATGCTCCGTGCAAGTAATATTTTCTGGATCACGCTTTTGGATAAACTCTTTCCCGTGGGTTTTAAAATGGTGTTTAAACCGTCGGCTTGACTTTCTAAAAAGTCTTGTAAGCAGGTATTTTCTATACTCCAAAGTACATCCTCTGGACTTACAGAAGCTCTATTAAGAGATATGTTTTCGTATAGAGTACCTTCAAACAATTCTTCACTTTCTAAATAGGAACCTATGTAGGCGCGCAATTCTTTCCAATTCAAATCGGTGCTATGTAGACCTTGAAATTTCACTATTCCAGAACAAGGCATATAGAGCGTACTAGCAATATTTAACAAGCTTGCCTTTCCAGAAGAATTGGATCCTATTAGGCAGACTTTAGTTCCTTTTTCAATCTTTAAATTGATATTGTGCAATACTTGCAATGTCCTCCCTGGATAGTTAAAACATACCTCTTTTAATTCCAAATCTAAACCAGAAGTTTCGCAGCTAAACTTAAGCAAGGCCTTGTCGTGATTTTCCAATTTCAAATCGGTTATTGCTCCAATTTTATCAAAGGCGGTTAATACATCATATATGGTTTCGGCACTAAGAATCAACTTTTCTACCGAACCAAGCACAAGTAAAATAACAATCTCTGCCGCCACAAATTGTCCGATATTCATGTTTTGATTAATAACTAAAAAACCCCCAATTAACAAAAGCATTAAGGCCAAAAAGGCTTTAAAACCTATCATGCTCCAATATTGCTTTAGCAAAACACTAAAGTGTTTGGCACGGGCATTCAAGTACTTGCTGGCAATGAGATCCGTTTTCTCTACGTGCAAATCGCTATTTCCACTTAACTTGAAGGAAAAAACAGAACGGGCAATTTCTTCTAACCAATGCGCTGTTTGATACTTAAATTTTGATTCTTTAATACTCGATTCTAGTCCTTCGGAGAAGGTAAACCAAATAATTAAGAACAATAAAAAACTCAGAACCAATCCAAGTATAATAAAGAATGGGTGGTAGAAAGAAAGTAAAATCAATCCGAATAAAATCTGCATAAGAGCAGAGGTAAAGTCTATTAAAATTTTAGACAGTCCTTTTTGTATGGTAAGGGTATCAAAAAATCTATTCGCCAACTCTGGTGCATAAAAGGGATACATTTCTTCCGATTTAATACTTGGAATTCTATAAGCTAGTTCCAGTGCCGATTTCGCATAAATTCTTTGTTGAATTTCCTCAGAAGTTTTCAACTGCAGTACTTGTAGCCAACCTGCTAATAAAATTCCCAAAACAACAAAAAACACCAATACTAGCCAGCTTGCGCTTATTTGTCCGGTTTGAATAAACGATATAATTGCCTGAATACCCAGAGGCAAGGACAAAGCAACTAGACCGTTAAAAATTGCATAGAGGTATATTTTCTTTACCGATTCTTTCTCTGAGGAAAGTAAGCCTAGAAATCTTCTAATTGGCGACATGCTCATAATATCTTAGTGGTTAATAGTGTTTAGAATAAATTTAGAAAACATAAGCTCTATATCTTGATCTCCCTTTTTGGCATCACTTAAGCTAGGCAAGTGTTCTTTAAAGTATTTTTGAAGATGGATGCCTTCAATGGTGGTAGCCACTAAAGAAGAAGGAAATTTATAGGCGGGTTGCGATTCTTTAATAAAAGCTACTAGTCGACTACAAAAATCCTTGTAGGCACTAAAAAATCCTTCTTTATTATCTTCATCTACTTCTTTGGTGAGGTAGGCCTTAGAAGATTCATGAATGATTATTCTTTGCAAGGTCTTAATATCATAAGTTTTCAGATCTTCATAGCCTTGGCATGGATGAACAAGAAGATGTATCGCCTTTTCTAGTTTGGCACTAGGGTCTTGCATATTAGCTGTGGCAAAAACCAAGCGGTACGATAACCACGACCAATACCATGAGACATGATAGATGAGTAACTTATGTTTATTCTCAAAGTAGCGATAGATAGAGCTTTCGGTTGTGTTTAGCCGCAATGCCAACTTTTTGAAGGTGAAATTTTCTAGACCCAGTTCATCAATCATACTTAAAGATTCTCTGAGGATCTTTTGACCTAGATCGGAGGAAGTAGGATCTTTCTGAAAAATTTTTTCATTAACCTGAATCTGAATATTACTTAATAAGGCTTCCACGCTTACAATTTGATTATAATACTAACAATATTGATAGTAATACTTTCATAAACAAAGAGGAAATAAAAAAGTTCATTAAGGGGACCTAGTGGGAAGATTTTTTCTATAGTTTCTTTTTGCTTGGCGTTATCACCACAGCACTTTATTCCCAAGCAGGCTCTAAGTTACTTGCTCGGACCCAGTTGTCCTTAGTTTGCGAGCAGCGTAGGCTAAGGATTACATTACCTAATGTAGCTTACAGCTACAATTTTGAAAGCTATCAATCTTACTTAAATTAAATATTTTCCTATCTTTACTTTAAGCTGAAATCTAGATATTAAAAAAGGTCCACCCTTACCGAAAATTCGGTAAGCCACTTCCATCAATTGGCGGATCAAGACTTGAACTAGCATTTGGTGGAGAACTTAGGCCAATGGGAAAAGTGGTTCGGTGATAACACCGACCACAAGGTAATCGCCTAAAGAGGATACCACAAAACTAATAACAGATATTCAAGAGTTTGTTTTTCTAAAAGATTCTACCGATTGGACAAATCCAAATAATGGGCAAAAATTAACTGGCTACTCACATCCTTTTGAATTACAATATTTGCTTAATGAGTGTATTAATATAGAGTTAAATTAAGGCAACTTTAATCTTTGTAATTCTTCCTGATATTATGCTTAGTCACTTCCAATTCATCTTTTGCAAACGAATTGCATTTAATATTGCCAGTAATGCCACACCTACATCTGCAAAAACGGCTTCCCACATTGTTGCCAATCCTCCTGCTCCTAAAATTAAAACGATGATTTTTACTCCAAAAGCTAAGAATATATTTTGCCAAATGATTCTTTGAGTTGATTTAGCAATTTGAATACCTAAAATAACTTTTGAAGGTTGGTCGGTCTGAATAATGACATCTGCTGTTTCAATGGCGACATCACTTCCCATAGCTCCCATAGCAATACCAACATCACTTGCTGCCAATACAGGAGCATCGTTAATTCCATCACCAATGAAAGCGATTATTTTGGCGTGATCCTTTTTTAATAATTCTACTTCATTCAATTTATCTTCAGGTAACAAACCTCCTTTAGCATGGGATATACCTAATTCTTTAGCAACTTTTTGAGTGATACTATCTTTATCTCCTGAAAGCATCATAATGTAGTTAATTCCTGCATTTTTAAAAGCAGCAATAGTTTCTTTAGCATCTTCCTTCATTTCATCCGCAATGGTTATGAAACCTGCAAATTCTCCATCTACAGCAACCAATACATTTGATTCAACTATTTCTTCAATTTCAGATGGTGTTGATATGCTGAACTGTTGCATCAGTTTCTGATTTCCTATGACAACATTTTTACCATCCACTAATCCAGTTAATCCTTTCCCAGCTATTTCCTTAATATCTGTAGCTTCAGCTATTGGAATTTTTAATTGGTATTCCATTATTGCTTTAGCAATAGGGTGGGTAGATTTAGACTCAATAGCTAAAATTATAGGCATTAATGATTCTTCGGTCCACCTATTAAAAGTTTTGATTTGACTGATTTTAAAAACACCTTTGGTAACCGTTCCTGTTTTATCCATCACCATAGTATTTACTTCCTTCAACTTATCCATATAAGTTGCCCCTTTAAAGAGAATACCATTTTTGGAAGCAACCCCTAAACCGCCAAAATAACCCAAAGGGATAGAAATAACCAACGCACAAGGGCAAGATATTACTAAGAAGATTAAAGCACTATACAACCAATCTCTTAAAACATAATCATCAACAAAAAAGTAAGGTAGGAAGCAAACTGCAATGGCTAAAAAGACCACTATTGGGGTGTAGATTTTTGCTAACCTTCTTATTAATAATTCTGTTTTTGCTTTTTTAGAAGTAGCATTTTGTACGAGTTCTAAGATTCGAGATACAGAACTGTCTTTAAAGAGCTTGGAGGTTGAAATCTCAATTACACCATCCATATTGATAGAGCCTGCCAATACATTTTCTCCTTGTAAAATATTTTGCGGTTTACTTTCTCCAGTTATAGCTGCAGTATTTAAACTTGCCTTATCCGAAAGTAAAACACCATCCAATGGCACTTTTTCGCCAACCTTCACTTGAATCGTTTCTTCAATATTTACCTCACTCGGATTGACTTCAATAAAAGAACCATTTCTAAAAACACTTGCAATTTTAGGTCTTACATCTAAAAGGGCTTTAATATTATCTTTTGCTCGTCTTACAGCCGCACCTTGAAACAATTCACCAACGGCATAGAAGAGCATTACTGCAACTCCTTCTGGTTGTTCATCAATTGCAAAAGCACCTATTGTAGCAATACTCATCAAGAAAAACTCCGTAAACACGTCACCTTTCATTAGCACTTTAAGTCCTTCTTTAATAACTGGTAATCCAACTGGAATGTAGGCAATAATATACCAAGATAATCTCACCCAATCTTTAAAGAACATTACATCAAAGTAGTCCATAGTTATTCCAGAAATAAGCAATACAAAACTTATAATCGCTGGTAAGTATTCTTTCCAAGTACCTGATGCACTATGCGAGTGGTCGTGACCATCTTCATTCGATTGAACTAAAGGGGAGTCAGCTTGGATATTTATTTTTTCCTCTAAAGAACAACAGGTTTGCTTTCCGTTTTCATCATAATTATGTATATGCTTTTTATTTATCATTGTTAGGAAATTTAAAGGTTATCCATCTATTAACTTTAGATTGATATTGAGCATAATGATTGCCAAATTCTTTTTTTAGAAATTCTTCTTCTAATCTGATTTGAGTATTAATGCTAACTGTAGATAATGTTATGATTAGTAAAGTAAAAGCGTTAGGTAAGACTAAGAACAATCCAATATTGGCTATTATTATTCCTAAAAAAATAGGATTGCGTGAAAAGGAGAAGAAGCCATGGGTTATTAAATCTGTTTTATTTTCTTCATCTATGCCAATACGCCAAGAATCTCTCATATTGCCCTGAGCAAACCACACGAATAATAATGAAACTATGAGTAACACCCAACCGACATACGCCAAATATTCGTTTTCTAAATACCAAAATGGTAAAAGAAACTTATGCCAACTTGGGATAAAAGCATAAATAGATACTATTATCAGCTCTATGATAGAAATAATACCGAAGACTTTCCCATTGTAGCCATGGGCATCATCCCCTTTGTTAAATGTGAGTGGATTGACATTGGTCTTTTTCCAAAGAATGAACGACCTTAGTGCAAATACCAATAGGAAGTAAAGGATGAAAAATATAAATAAGTACATAATGTTTGGTTTTAATGTTCGTGTTCTAACTCTCCCGCTTTTGACTGAGCATATATGAAATATGCACCTTTAGTTACTATTTGCATTTCATCAGGAATTACATCTATCAGTTTAACCGAAGTATAACCATTTTCTGTTGAGCCTGGAACTACATTAATCTTTTCAAACTCAATTTCAGTGGTTTCCTTTTCATTGCGAGCCACATAGATATAAGTACTCTCTCCGTCTCTAATTATAGCATTTTCTGGTAATGCTGTGGTTTCTGAATTATCGAGAAATATCTTAGCATTGATAAACAGGTCCTTCAAGAATTGAGGTTTCACATCACCTAAATGTCCATGGACACGAATTGTTTTTGAATCAGAATTGAACTCTTTACCAATTACATTAACACTACCATAATAGATAGTTTGACCAAGAGCAGGAACCGTGTAACTAATTTTTTGACCTTCTTGAATAAGGGAAATATCCTTCTCAAATACATCCAATTCTAAATGTAAATGCTCTGAAGATATAATATCCAATAAAGCAATAGAGGGCTGGGCAAACATGCCATTGTGAAAATTAATTTTAGAAATATAGCCACTCATGGGAGCAACAATGCCAATTTGCTGTCTTATTGTATTGGGTGATAGGTTAGAAATTGATATTCCCAAAAAGGAAAGTTGTTTTGCAAGACCTTCAGTTTTGGCTTCAAACATAGCAAGCTCTGCCTCGGCATTTTGCAAGTTTTTAGTTACTCCTGCATTGGATTCTACCAAGGTTTTTTGTCTTTCTACTTCCAATCGTATTAGTTCTAATTTTGCCTTAGCTTCTAAATAATCTTGTTGGGTAATTATAAAATCAGCATTTTCGAGGTAGGCAATTATAGTACCTTTTTCGATGTAATTACCTTCAACAAATTTTTTCGTACCGACAATTATTCCGCTTGTTTTTGTGGAAACCGATGAGTAAGCATTTGGGGGCAACCCTAATGTGCCTGTTGCTTTTACAAAATCATTCACTTTAATAGTAGACAAATCACCAAACTTTAAGCCTATTGTTTCAGCTTGGTCTTTGGTTAGGAATAAACCTTCTTGGTGTTCTTCTTCTCCGTGGTTATGTTTGTCATTATCAGAATGAGAAGTTTCTTCTTCTCCGTGATTGTGTTCGTCTCCTTCGCTATGGTCATGACTACACGAAGAAATTAATAGTATAATTAGTATTGGGATAATATATTTTAAATTATTCATTGTTTTATCTTTTATTGATTTGTAAGAAATTGATAATCGGCTACTGCTTTGTTATAGGAGACTATCTGTTCCCAATAATTTTTGTTGTTTGTTGCCATTATTTGCAAAGTGCTTAACAATTCTAAGTATGATATTTCACCTGCTTGATAATTCAATTGACTTATCCTTTCAATCTCTGGATTAATACTCTCTATTTGGTCTTTGTAAAACACAACTCCTACTTCATACATGGCTAATGTATTTAGTGTTTCTAATTGGATTTGCTTGAATGTAAGTAGTTTACTTTGATACTGGTAGTTTTCAATATCAATTTGTATTTTCTGAGCATTAATACGCTTTCTCGTTTGACCATTAAAAAGATTAAAGGAAACACCAGCCTCCATTGCATAAAGCCATCCCCCCTCATAAAAACGCTGAGAAGCATAGCCAATGTTAAAGCTGGGTTTTAACTCAGATTTTAATACGTCTACTTTGGCTGTTTCAATAGCAATGTCTTGCTGACTTCTCAAAATGATTGGATTCGTAGCCAATTCTACTTTGGTAGAATATTTTAAAGCAAATAGGCTATCAGAAGGGGTAACCAACTCATCCGTATTTAGCAACAATTGAAATTGACTATTTAGATTAATTATTTCCATTTCTACTTGATTTAAGAGTAATTTATACTCTTGCCATTTAGATTTTAGAGTGAACTTCTCGATTGGGTTTGCTGCTCCCAACTGAACTCTTACTGTAGCTTTCTCATAATATTCTTCATACAAGGAAACAAGGTTCCGATAAAGTTTCCCTAACTCTATCTTATATTGAATATCAAAATAGATTTGTTTGACCTTCCATTTAAGTTCATTTTCAGTAAGTTGTTTCTGAGTGCTACTTTGATTGGTATAGGCATCTTGTAATTTATTCTGAGCTTTAGTAATACTCGGACTTGAAAAATTTTGAACAATACCAATTTGGTTTACTTGTTGACCAAATTCTTTATCAAACAAACCATCCCCTTGATAAGCTATTTCAGTTGTGCCCAAATTATATTTTAAGTTTTGTAGGGATTTATTCTTCTCTAAATCCAATTCTGCTGCCTTAATATTTGGGTGATTACTTAATGCCATTGAAATAGCACTTTCCAAATCAATAGGTCTGTTTTGCGCTTCAACAGGAAAAGTTAAACCAAGCATCAATATCAAAGCGAAGACGCTGCCTTTCGATACCATTGAATGGTTTGATTTCGTTTCATTCCATTTTTCCAACCAATAATAGAATATAGGCAAAACAACTAAGGTTAAAAAGGTTGCTGTTAGTAAACCGCCCATTACAACGGTTGCCAAAGGTCTCTGTACTTCAGCCCCACCTGAAGTAGAAATTGCCATAGGTAAAAAACCAAATGAAGCTACTGCTGCTGTCATTAAAACGGGTCTTAATCTAACTTTAGTACCAGTAGTTATTCTTTCTTTTATATCGGACATTCCTTCCTTTTTAAGTTGATTAAAATAGCCAATAAGAACAATCCCATTAAGGACTGCTACACCGAAAAGAGCAATGAAGCCAATACCTGCTGAAATACTGAAAGGTAACCCTCTGAGCTGCAATGCCCATATACCTCCTATACCTGATAACGGAATAGCGGTAAAAATCAATGCTGCTTGCGATAATGAACCAAAGGTGAAATACAGTAGGATAAATATTAGAGCTAATGCCATAGGCACGGCAATTGAAAGTCGTGCATTGGCGGCTTTTAGGTTTTCAAACTGCCCTCCATAGGTGAAATAATAACCTGTTGGAAGTTGAACTTTGGCATCCAATTCTGTTTGAATTTTTTCAACCAAAGATTCCACATCTGTATTTCCAACGTTTACTCCAATGACAATTCTTCTATTGGTATTTTCTCTTGACACCTGCATAGGTGCATCTATCAAATCTACGTTGGCTACACTGTTTAGTGGAATTTGACTGCCATTATTAAGTGATATAAAGAGGTTCTCTACATCCCCTATTCCCTTCCGATTCTCTTCATTTAAGCGAATGACTACGTCAAATCGTTTGTCCCCCTCATAAATAGTACCTGCCTTTTCCCCTGCAAAAGATGCACGAATTACCTGATTGACCTCTTGAATATGTATACCATATTGTGCCATTCGCTGATAGTCATAGTTCACTATTATTTGTGGCATTCCAATTGTTTGTTCTACGTTTACCGTCCCCACGCCTTCTATTTGCTTAATAATGTTTTCTGCTTTAGTGGCATTTTGAAACAATAGGTCTAAATCATCACCAAACAATTTTATAGCAATGTCAGCTTTAGAGCCTGTCATCAATTCATTAAAACGTAATTGTATAGGTTGAGAAAATTCAAATCCCACCCCTGGAATGCTATGTAAGGACTCTTCTAATTTTTCAAACATTTCTTGCCTGTTATTTGCTGAGGTCCATTCTAATTTTGGCTTCATTACTAATACATAATCCGCAATCTCAACAGGCATTGGGTCAGTAGGAATTTCTGCCGAACCTATATTGGCAACCACATCTTCTATTTCTGGAAAGTCTTTTAGAAGTTTGTTTTGAATCATCTTGGCAGTTTCGACACTTTGTGATATAGAACTACCAGGCGGTAAAATATGCTGCATTGCTAAGTCACCTTCTTCTAAGGTAGGAATGAACTCGCCACCCATTCTACTGAAAACGAATAGACTGATTAGAAATGCGACAATGGTCGCACTTACGAAGATAGTCTTGAAGCGAAGTGCCGCATTTAATATAGGTTCATAGCCTCTATAAAAAAATGCAATAATTTTATCTGCAATCGTTTCTTTATTGACCACCTTTTTATTGAGGACCAATGCAGCCATCATAGGTACATAGGTCAACGACAAAATTAACGCACCTGCAATGGCAAGCATTACCGTTTGAGCCATTGGCTTAAACATTTTACCTTCTATTCCAACTAAGGCTAAAATCGGTATGTATACCATTAGGATAATAATTTCGCCAAAGGCAGCTGAACTTCTTATTTTTTGAGAAGAAGTAATGACTTCATCATCCATTTCTGATTGAGATAGGATTTTGCCTGCTTTGTTAATTTGCAATCGGTGTACAATTGCCTCTACTATAATAACTGCACCATCAACAATAAGCCCAAAATCAATAGCTCCTAAACTCATTAAGTTAGCGGAAATTCCGAAGAGATTCATCATTGAAACAGCAAACAACATGGCTAATGGAATGACAGAAGCAACTATCAGTCCTGCTCTCCAGTTTCCTAAAAGCAAGACCAAAATAAAAATGACAATAAGCCCTCCTTCTATGAGATTCTTTTTAACAGTACCTATGGCGGTACTAACTAACTTATCTCGTACCAAGTAAGGTTCAATAATCACTCCTTCAGGTAATGACTTTTGAATTTGAATAACTCGTTCTTTCACTAACTCAGTTACTTGTGCAGAGTTTGCTCCTTTGAACATCATTACCTTGCCACCAACTACTTCTTCACCGTCTCTTACTAATGCTCCATATCGAGGGGCTTTCCCAAATTGTACAGTTGCCACATCTTTTACTAAGACAGGAACATTACCCATATCATTCACAACAATATTTCCAATGTCATCTAAAGATTTGACTAAACCTTCTGAACGAATATAGTAGGCATTTGAGTTTTTCTCAATATATGCTCCACCCGTGTTTTCATTGCTTTTTTCTAAAGCTGAAAAAATATCAGTAATGCTTATTTCTAAAGATTTGAGCAATATGGGATTTACAGCAACTTCATACTGCTTCAAGAAACCTCCCATTGAATTAACTTCTGCTACTCCTTCTATCCCCAATAACTGACGGGTAACTATCCAATCTTGAATACTTCTTAATTCTGTTGGAGAATATTCTTCTTCAAAACCTTCTTGTGGTCGAACTACATATTGATATATTTCACCTAAACCAGTAGAAAGCGGAGCCATTTCAGGTGTTCCTAAACCTTCGGGAATATCTTCTTCTGCTTCTTTCAGTTTTTCATTGACTAACTGACGAGCCAGATATATATCGTAATCTTCAGCAAAGACAACGGTAACTACCGACAAGCCAAAGCGAGAAATAGACCTTATCTCCTCTGTTTGTTGTAGGCTCTGTAAGGCAAGTTCAACAGGAGTGGTAATAAATTGCTCTATTTCTTGTGTAGCCAGAGTTGGTGAAATAGTAATTATCTGTACTTGATTATTAGTTATATCTGGGACAGCATCTATAGGTAGCTGTTTGAGAGAAAATAATCCCCACACTATGAGGGCTGCTACAAAAAGCCCTATAACAAACTTATTCTTTACCGAATAAGCGATAATATTATCGAACATTAATATTTGATTTTTATAAAAAAGTTAAACCTTGACTATGATTGAAAAGGGCATAGTTGTCCCTTGAAAAGTGGTTTAACTATGGGCTGGCGGATGCCAAACTCCTTCGTTATAATCAAAGGAATAATCTAATGTGTAATAAAAAAGGTAATCTGTAGAAATAACCACTCTTGCCTGCACCAAAGGTTGTAAAGTAGGCATAGTAATCATAGTGCCACAACAAGCACATACACAAAACGGTGTACAACTATCTTGGTGGTCTGAATGATTATGGTCGTGGTCTCCTGTAGATACCTCAGTGTTTGAAGAGTGGGTAGTTTGTGGCACATAATCTGTACATGGCACAACAGATAGTGTTGCAATATAAATACATAATATGAATGCCAATATTCTCATTTCTGGATTCAAAAATAATGCAAATTCTCTGCAACTCACTTGCAAAGTTTAGTGGTTGCAATTTTCGCATAAACCTTTGATAACCAAATTAGCCTGTTGCATTTTGAAGTTTTTTGGTAATTCTATCTGAGGGATATTTTGATTGGTAAGGCAGAAGGTGTTTTGACATTTAGTACAATGGAAATGATAATGTTGGTCAATGGTTTCACATTCACAACTTTCTAAACAAAGAGCATATTTTAATTGCTTTGTTCCGTCATCAATGGTGTGAACGAGTTTGTTTTTCTCAAAGGTTTTAAGTGTTCTGTATAATGTGGATTTATAAGCTATACCAAAGGCATTTTCTATGCTTTGTAATGAAACAGCATTGTCTTGCTCCATCAAATATTGAAGAACAAGGATTCGCATTGCAGTAGGTTTTACATCCCTTTGATTGAGTCTATTTTCTATTTTTTCATTCATATATTCAATAAACGGAATAACAGCAGATACTATACCAATTTTGCACTTTTCCAAGATTTATGGGCAAATTATGGGCAAATAGAAAAAGGCTCACTCGATAAAAACCTTGTAAGCCTTTGACTTTCAATGTGGTCCCACACGGGCTCGAACCGTGGACCACCTGATTATGAGTCAGGTGCTCTAACCAACTGAGCTATAGGACCATAACTTGTATCTAAACAAGTTAAATCTTTAGTACCTAAACTTATACCAAGCAAAGCAAAGCGGAGTGCCATGCTAGTGGTATGTGCTTTAGTTACCCATATATCTTACTCTTGCTAAAGAGTATAAATTAGAACTTTGCTTTTTATATTCTTTTAAGAAATAGAATTTAAAAAGGATTGCAAAAGTAAGTATATTGCTCCAAATTCATACTATTTTATGCAAGAAATTCTGAAGGGAATAAAAAATATCATTTACGACCTTGGCGAAGTAATTGTTGATCTCGACTTCCATAAAACCGAAGAAGCTTTCAAAAGCTTGTTTCAATTAAAGGATAAGGAAATTTATTCTTACCAAAAGCAAAGCAAGATTTTCGACCAACTAGAAGTTGGTGCCATTTCTCCTGCAGAATTTAGATCTGCTCTGAGAAAGCAATTTAATGTAAAGACAAACGACCATGAAATTGATGCCGCATGGAATGCCATGCTCCTCCAAATACCGAGTAAAAAAATCACTTTGGTACAAAACTTGCGTAATTCCTATCAAAGTTTTGTTTTGAGTAATACCAACGAAATTCATATTCAATTTTTGGAGCAAGAACTATTGCCAGAGCACGGTCTAAAGAATCTAAATGAGCTGTTCGACCATGTATATTATTCGCACGAAATTGGATACAGAAAACCTCACGCCGAAGCCTATAGTTATATACTGGAAAAGCATAAGTTGCCAGCTTCAGAATGTTTGTTTATCGACGATAAATTGGAAAACATTGAAACGGCTCAAGCTTTGGGCATAAGAACTTGGCATTTACAAGACAGAGAGCTGCTATATAATTTACTATAGATAATGAAAAGTAGAAAAAGCATCTATACCCTCCTCCTATTCAGCATCTTCTTCCTACTTAAGGCGCAAGTACCGGTATTGAACCTAAATAGCGATACGCTTTACCTTCTCCACGACAAAGAACTTAGTAGTAAAGATGGCCAAGTTCTCTACAGCTTTCAAGGAAATATAGTTTTTAAAGGAGCAAGCACTTCCTACAAGAAAATTGAATTCACCTTAGCCATAGATAGTTTAACACAAAAAAAGGAAGGGAAAATCTATAATTCCAAAGGAGCATCTAGCTCCTATTCCCTTAAAGAATCTGTTCTATATTATACGAAGCAAGAACAAAACTTTGCCCTAGCCATTTTTGCTGAAACCGATCAATCTTGGGCCATATATAATGCCCTAAACGATAGTTTATTAGCCTTTATTCCCAATAAAAACATAAGTAATGCCGCTCTAATAGCCGTATACTTTGCCTTGTGGAAGGATCTAAAATTAGAAAATCAAATTCAACAAAGCCTTCAGACAAACACCCCTAGCAATGGACTAGCCTACATGCAAAAGGTATTTGGCAATGGGATGGTTTGGATTTGGGATGGCAGAAACCTATATCCCTATGGTGCAAATAGTTCCAGCCCCATGTTCTGGATTCTCGATGGCGATAAACTCTACCCCCGAAATTACCCACGCACCCAAGAAGAATGGCAATGGGATGGCTCTTCTTTAAAACCTTATTGGGGGGGCAATCCTCAAGGGCAATGGTCTTGGCAAAATGGTATACTGCGTCAAGTTTGGAATAACAATTACCAAAACGAATACTTTATAGAAGATGGCGTAATTCGCAAACGCTTTGGCTCTTTTGGCGATAACGAATGGGAAATTCATGGAGACATACCCCTTCCAATTATTACTGCTGTAGTATTGGGTATTTTGTATCGTTAAAAGGAATTACTCTCTTAAATTGTAAAAGCTCGGCTTAAGCCCTTATTTTTGCAGCAACAAGAAACTTTGCTATGTCGGTTAGAATTTTAATTACTGGAGGAACCTTTGACAAAGAATACAACATGATTGATGGTAAACTTCATTTTACCGAAACGCATGTGCCTGGAATTTTGGAACTAGGAAGATGTACTGTCGATTATAGTATTCGGACCTTGATGATGGTCGATAGCTTGGAAATGACAGATACCGACAGAGAAATGATACTTAGAAACTGTGAAATGTGCGAAGAAGATAAAATACTCATTACGCATGGAACAGATACCTTAACAGAAACTGCAAAGTTTTTGGCACAAGCTAAAATGGATAAGACCATAGTTCTCACCGGTGCCATGGTACCTTATGCTTTTGGCGCTAGCGATGCACTTTTCAATTTAGGTAGTGCCTTGGCCTTTGCACAGAGTTTACCGCGCGGCGTGTACATAGCTATGAATGGAAAATTCTATACTTGGGATAAGGTTAAAAAGAATAAAAAGACAGGTTTTTTTGAAGAAAATTAAAGTAAGCCTATAAAGAACAAAGTTCGTATTTAGAAACTCGGACTCTATAAAACGGAGAAACTTTTTAAAATTAATGGAAATTGTTTTCCTTTGATTTACCAAATCATAAGGATATATAATTTAAGGTGTTTTTTAAAGTCGTTCTATTTTATAGAGCGGCTTTTTTTATTTAAGCAAGATGAAGAAATTTAGCATTCTAATATTAAGCCTACTCCTAACTAGTAAGCTTATCTGTCAAACTCCCGAATCTATTATAGGCAAATGGACAAACGAGGAGAAAACCCAAATTATTGAGGTCTACAAAAAAGAAAATGCCTACTTCGCTAAGCTTGTTAAGTTGAATGATACGGAAGCAAAATATCAGTTCGACGTAAATAATGACGATCCGAATTTGAAAAACAGAAAGTTACTGGGTTTAGATTTATGGACCAACTTCGTTTACGATGCGTATAGAGAGCAATGGAAAGATGGGCGAATCTATAATTTTAAAAACGGCAATTCTTACAACGGAAAAATTCAAGTGGAAGGAAATGAATTGAAACTAACGGGGCACTATGGTTTCTTTTTCTTTTTAGCGAAAACTCAAAAATGGACCAGAGTAGTTGAGAAATAATGCATCCAGAAACTCTATACTATATCGGAATTTCGCAATGCTTGTTCGTTGCCTTAGTGCTGCTTACTAAAAAAGCTAAGCAAGGTTCAGACTATATGCTTCTAGCTTGGTTGCTTACCATATCATTTAAAATGATGATTTTAATGATTAGTGCAGAGCATGGTGAGTTTTTCGACAATCAGTTTTCCATAGGTTTAATTCCGCTAACTTTTGGACCCTTCCTTTATTTGTACACCAAGTATTTATTGAGAAGAAGGTTCTTTATTAAAAGTAAAGATGCTTATCATTTTGTACCCTTCGTGCTCTTTACTTTTTTATATTTCGTCTTTTTTAAAGACAAACTTTTGTTCGATGCCCATACGGTGTTTAAAAAGGATGGCTATGTTTTTGCCCGCATCATATATGCCACTGCCTTTCTTAGCTCTGTTAGCTTTTATACCTTTAAAACCTACGTTTTATTAAGAAAGCATAGAAAACAATTAAAGGATAGATTTTCTTATTTTTCTGAAAGCAACGAGTTGAATTGGCTCTATGTACTCATGGCTATTTTTAGTCTCACTTATGTGCTTTATTTTGCCTTGGGAGCCGTTAACATTTATAAAGGCGAACAATATTTTGATATTGCTTACAGCTCAGATATATTTTTAACCATTATGGCCTTTGCGGTAAGTTATTTTGGTATTAAGCAGCCTTATTTGTTTAAAGTATTGCCCGAAAGTAACAAGGATGGCGAGGAAGATAGTTCGAACGACGATGCGAATTCTAAGGATAACGAAAAGTATAAAAACTCTAATCTAGGCGAGGATCAAAAAGAAAAATACCTCGAGCATATTTTTAGTTTCATGCAAGCAGAAAGACCTTATCTTAATCCAGAATTAACGGTACAAGATTTATCGAAGCAACTGAATATTTCTCGACATCATCTAACCGAAATATTGAACAACAATATTGGTAAAAACTTCTTCACTTTTATCAATGAATACAGGATAGAGGAAGTAAAGAAAAGGCTACTAGACCCGAAGTTTGAGCATTTAACCATTGTTGCTCTAGCTTTCGAAAGTGGCTTTAATTCTAAATCGACTTTCAACAGCATCTTTAAACAAAACACAGGAATGACTCCTTCGCAATGGAAGAATGAGCAATTAGAAGCAAGGGCTCAATCTTAATTTTTGAGGAAGTTCTGCCACCAAAGCCCACTGTCTTTTACATATCTTCTTTGGGTATTGAAATCGTTATAAACGATACCAAATCTGGGTTCATAACCTTCAGCCCATTCGAAGTTATCCATAAAAGTCCATAGAAAGTAGCCTCTTAAATCTGCACCTTCTTCTTTAGCCTGCAAAACATTCTTTAAATAGTCTTTAAAAAATTGAACGCGCTTCACATCGTGCACGCTACCATCTGCATTAAGATGGTCTTCGAAGGCAGCTCCATTTTCGGTGATATACATTGGAACGCCATACTTATCAAATTGCTTAATGATGTCGTAAATGCCCTTAGGACTTACCTCCCAACCCATGGCGGTAAGTTCGCTTTTGTCTTTTACTAGTTTCTCTGCCTTTACCACATTGGCCCACATAAACGGAGGCCATAAACTAAATTTTGCTACCGTTCTAAAATAATTTTGCAAGCCAATAAAGTCAAATTTAAAAGCTAATTTTTCCTTATCACCCTCCTCAATAAACTTTTCAATTCCCTTTATTATCGGCAGATCTTCTATAGGATAGCCCATTCCTAAACTAGGCTCAATAAACAATCTGTTAAACATAGCATCTGCTTTTCTAGCAGCAATTACATGCTTTTTCTTGGAAGGGTCTTTCGCTTCAACTGCTGTTACCGAAAAGGTTGTTCCTATATTCGCATCAGGAATATTCTTTCTTAAAATACGACCACCTTCAGCTTGACATAAACTAACGTAATGTACTGTTTTTAAAAACTTATTCAAGCCCCTTTCTCCAGGTGCATGCATGCCAGATAGGTAGCCTAAACCAGTAAATGCCATGGGCTCATTAAATACCATCCAGTTTTTAACTCGGTCGCCAAAATGCTTGGCACAAACTTCTACATATTCACTAAACCACGAAATCACTTCTCTGTTTGCCCAGCCGCCTTTGTCTTGCAATAATTGGGGTAAATCCCAATGGTAAAGGGTAAGCCATGGCTGCATACCTTTAGCTAGGGTATAATCAATTACTCTATTGTAAAAGTCTATACCCCTTTGGTTTACATATTGGGTGCCATAAGGTAGAATTCTTGTCCAAGCCACAGAAAAACGAAAAACATCAAAACCCAAGCTGGCCATTAAATCTATGTCTTCTTCATATTTATGATAAAAATCGCAGGCTACTTCTACATTACTTCCGTCCTTTATTTTGCCTTCTTTTTTCGCAAATGTATCCCAAATTGAAAGTCCTTTGCCATCTTCATTCCATGCACCTTCTATTTGCGTTGCAGCAGTTGCCGTCCCCCAAAGAAAGTCTGGCCCAAATTTCATTTTATTTAAATCTTCCATACTTAACTGTGCTAAGGCCCTATATGGCTTTAAGCTTAATCCTAAGGCAATTATTCCTCCCAACTTTAATGCACTTCTTCTGTCCATAGGGGTAAATTTAAAAAAAGAATATGGCATAAATTATATTACTTAGAATTTATTATTTAATATATTTAGGAACTCAAAAAACTAGCTCATGAAAAGAATTTCGCTTTTACTTATTTTTATGTTTATCGTTTCTTTTTCTTGTCAAGCAGAAAAGAAAGATTGGGTTTATTACTCTTTTTTCGATCAGCAAATATTTCCTTCTTATGCTTGGTCTACGGCACAACTAGCTAATGATTTGAGCACCAATGAAGCAGGTAATTTTTATGGTGATGGCAATGCTCAAATTGGAGTAATTTTTCCGAAACTTTCTAAAGGAAGTCAGGTGAAAATTGTAGTAGAAAGTAGCGAAATTTTAACAACGAGTACCTTAGAATTTGAAATGGCTGCTACTCGAGAAATGTTTTTTGCAGCACCCCAGCTGCTTTACAATTGGACAGCACTCAATTCTTGGAAACAACCTAAACCAGTTCCGATAAAAATAAGCGTTTATATAGACGGCAAATTTACGGGCGAAGAAACCAAAAACATCACCGTACGATCGATTAATGATTGTCCATTTATTGCGGTTACAGAATTTGGAACCATCATCGATATGAACTATGTATATACTGCCTATGTAAATGAAAACCATCCGATTATTAGCAATAAAATCCTACCTGAAATCATGCAACAAAATGTAATCTCCAAGGTTACTGGCTATATGGGTTCGAGAGATGATGTATATAAGCAGGTTTATGCTGTTTGGCATTATTTCAATAGTAAAAATTTTAATTATAGCTCTTTAAGTAGTTACTTCAAAGGAGATTTGGGTGATTTTCCAAATGTAAGTGCTCAATTTGTTCGCACCTTCGAAGAAGTGTATAACACCCGACAAGCCAACTGCGTGGAAGGGACCATCCTCATGGCATCTATCTTAATGCGCATGGGTATAGATCCTTATTTGATAACTACACCCAACCATTGCTACTTAGGATTTTCTGTTGATGGCAGCGAGCAAAATTTAAGTTATATCGAAACTACTTTACTTGGAGAGGATTTGGCAAAACAAGATCCAAAAACACAAGAACTTTGTGCTAGTGTAAAACTAACGGATAGCGATATCTTTATGCGCTTGAGTTTTGGAAAAAACACCTACGACAATTTTATTTGGGCTTTATTAGTGGGCGAACAAAATTGGAACGACGACGAGGCCCGCTATTCTGCCGATAATGAAGGGGCGTCTTTTCAGGTGAATGAAACTAGTGTATTTGAAAAATATGAGCAGCTAAACTATCAAAAACTATCTGTTAAGAAATATAGAAAAATGGGGTTACTTCCTTTAAACCACTAGAAAAAACTTCTAAATGCATACTTTTGTACACTTAGGAAACTTTAATTTTCTAAACTTGTTATAACTGTAGAAACAATTTATTCAATCAATAAAATATATAATTATGGCTTTCGAGTTACCAAAATTACCTTATGCATACGATGCATTAGAACCACACATTGATGCAAGAACAATGGAAATTCATCATGGAAAACACCATGCGGGATACACAAACAATTTAAACGCGGCTATAGAAGGCGATGCTCATTTATCTACTCAAAGTATAGAGCACTTATTGGCAAATCATAGCGATGTGCCAGCTATTAGAAATAATGGTGGTGGCTTTTATAATCACCGTTTATTTTGGGAAGTGATGAGTCCGAATGGCGGAGGCGAACCAAGTGGCGAATTAGCAAGTGCAATAAACGCGGCTTTCGGTTCTTTTGAGGGATTTAAAGATTCATTCTCTAAAGCAGCTGCAACTCGCTTTGGTTCAGGATGGGCTTGGCTTTGTGTGAAAGATGGCAAGTTAGAAGTTTGCTCTAGTGCTAATCAAGACAATCCATTAATGCCAGGAGTTGGCTGTGGAGGTTTCCCAATCTTAGGTTTAGATGTATGGGAGCATGCCTATTATTTAAATTACCAAAACAGAAGACCAGATTATATCGCTGCTTTCTTTAATGTAGTGAATTGGGATAAAGTAAGCGAATTGTTTGCTGCCAATAAATAAGCTTGTCTTAAAAAATTAGTGGAAAATGTCGGTTAGAAATAATCGACATTTTTTTTAATTTCATCCTTGTAAAACAAAAGAATGAAAGAAATTTTAGACTCAATTTGGGAGCTTTGTAAAGCCCCATTTGTAAGTGTTGGACTAGCATACTCTAAATTTCCTCAACTTTTATTAGCCCTTGTCTCATGGGCATTTTTTTTATTCGGCTCCTTTTACTTGTTTAATATTCGCTTTGAAGATGAAGGGATGGATATTATTGCATTTTTACTAGAAGGCTTGCTCTTTGGAGGAATATTTATTTTCTCTTTTCACTTTTCGGCAGTTATGCTAGTTCAAATGATTAGAAATATAGAACTTGAGGGACAGCCAAAAGCAATAAAATCCATGTTTGCAGTATTCTATGGAAGAAGTCTACTAATGCTTCCCATTCTCTTTGTTTGGATAAGTCTCTATACAGTATTAGGAATTCTAATGATTTTGATAGCATTGATAACTGGAAGAACCAAATCTTCTAGCAAAGCTGGTGATTTTGTAATGTCGGCCTTCATGTTTGTATTTTTCTTTTTTAGTTACCTCTATGTCTTCTTACTAGCACCGGTTATCTTTAATGGCTTTAATTTAAAGAAATCTTTTAAAGAGGTAAAAGTTCTGATTCAACATGATTTTCTACGACTAAAAGGTGGATTGGTTCTACTTACAGCTGCCTTTTTACTCTTGGGCATTGGCATCATGCGCTTGAATGAAGCTTTCTTTCAAGACAATAGGGCTATTTACGTAGTGCTTCTTTTGCTCATGCTTTATTTTCATAGCCTTCTCCTATTTGTTTCGGAAGCTTATTTGTCTGCTTTAAAATATATGCGATTACAAGCAGAAAATGAAAATGGCGTGGATTGGACAGAATTGCAAAGACCCCTAATTGGCGATAACAACAAGGATTTGGAAAGATTTTAAACCTAACTCTATTCTAAAAGAGAAACACCGTCTTGTTGACATGAGAAAGCAGCACTCTCTATTCCTAAGAATTGAAAAATAGTAGGTACATAATCTACCTGCTTGCTAGGGTAATTGCTTTTAAAATTGAGGCTAGGATGATCTACAAAACATATGGTTCGATCAATATTACTATTACCTAAACCATTGGCATGATCCGTTCCCTCGCCGCCATGATCCGATACCACTAATACTAACCAATCTTCTCCTTCGTTTCGCTTCTGATTAATACTAGCCATTAAAGATGCCACATAGCCATCCATAGTATTTACTGCTTGAGCATATTCTGGTATCTCCGGACTGTAACCAAAGGCATGACCTTCATGATCTAGATTGTCGAAATGAAGAAAGAGTAAATCTGCCTCAACGCTATCATTGCCTAGAATAATATCATTTGCCCAATTATTCACAGTAAGATCGTCGTAACTAACTAAAGGACAATAATCTCCATACGTATACGCGATGAACACATTAACTGCGGCCCAATTACAAATGGATACCGTATTTAAATTACTATTGGCCTCTTCTATGTACTTATAGAAATGAGGGAATTCTTCTACTTTGTATTCCGAAAAAGTATTGGAGGCTAAATGCTTTTCATAATGTACTCCACTTAGAATGCTTGTCCAATTAGGTCCACTTACAGTCACATTCTCAACTTGATGCGCTGAATTATAAAAGCACTTCGGATCTTGTGAAAGAGAATAAAGAAAAGGAGAAATACTATCATTCATGCAATCGGAGCGGAATCCGTCGATACCAATAATTAAAACCTTTCTGTTTTCGAAACTTTGATTTTGACTTGCGCCATTATCCAAGCAATTGTCTTTAAGAACTTCTTTCTCTTTGCATGAAAAGAGAAGTAAACTAAGCGTAAGGAAGAAAAAATATTTATTAAGCATAAGGAGATTTTAGAAAATTACTTCTTTTTCATGTAGGCAAACATAAGTACATCATAAATAAAATGTGCACTGATTGCTGCGTATATTCCAAGAAATTTAAAGAGATAGCCAAAGGACCCAGAAATAAAAATTAGAAATACGCCATAGATAAACATGGTCTTATCCTTTAAACTTAAATATCCATGTATTAGTACAAAAATTATAGCTGTTGGCCAAAGATGAATGTAGCTTTGAATGGCCCCCCTAAACAAAATTTCTTCTCCTACCCCAGCACAAAAAGAATAAAAAAAGATATGTTGCCATTTTGGATCAAGCTTACGCATCATGCTATCCATCATATTACTCAGATTCCCTTCTGGAAGAATTTTCATGAGTAACAAGCCTAATACCGCTGCTAGAATTCCAATTCCTAAACCTATACTGACTGCTTTAAAATGAAGATTTTGCAGCGAAAGCAGTTCCCAAAAATCAACTTGTTGGTTAAAGAACAAGAGAATGTAGGCAATTAAACTAAAGCCAAATAAAGTGAAAACACTTAAATGAAATAAGGATGTCTTGTTCAATAAGGCGTTTTTATTAGTTTCAAATATAGTTAAATAAACTAAAAGCTATCTTTGCAAGATGAATGAAAAACACACCCCTCTATCTCAGCTAGGTGAATTCGCCTTAATTAAAGAGCTTACTCAAGATTTTAAGCTACAACAAGAAAGCACCATCAAAGGAGTAGGCGACGATGCCGCCGTTATGGATTATAAGGATATGCAAACCGTGCTTAGCACCGACTTACTCATTGAAGGTATACATTTCGATTTAAGCTATTGCCCTTTAAAACACTTGGGCTATAAAGCCGTGGTAGTAAATCTAAGTGATATTTATGCCATGAATGCAGAACCTAAGCAAATAACTGTGTCTATTGCTGTTTCTAATAGGTTTTCTGTAGAGGCTTTAAAAGAACTATACGAAGGAATTAAACTTGCTTGCGAATTTTACCAAGTAGATTTAGTAGGTGGAGATACCACAAGTTCGTTAAAGGGATTAATAATTTCTGTAACTGCAATTGGTCAGGGAAAAAAAGATGAACTAGTGTATAGAAATGGGGCTCAAGTGGGCGACTTTATTTGCGTTAGTGGAGATCTAGGTGCGGCCTACATGGGTTTACAACTTCTAAATAGAGAAAAACAAGTCTTTTTAGAAAATCCCAATATGCAGCCACAATTGGGCGAGCACCAATTTTTAGTAGGAAAACAACTCAAACCTGAAGCTAGAAAAGACATTGTTGCCTATTTGAAGGAATACAATATAAAACCTTCGGCCATGATAGATGTTTCTGATGGCTTGTCTTCCGAACTTTTACACCTTTGCACCCAGTCGAATGTGGGTTGTTTGATTTACGAAGCTAATGTTCCGGTTCACAACGATACATATAATCAATCTTTAGAATTTAACATAGATCCTATTACCTGTGCTTTGAGTGGAGGCGAAGATTACGAGCTTCTTTTTACACTTTCACCGGAAGAAGAAGCGAAGCTGAACACAGAAGAAATTGATATAGCTGTAATCGGTAAAATAGTTGAAAAAGATAAGTCTTGCCTCCTGCAATCTCGGGCTAATCACTTACATAAACTAACCGCCCAAGGTTGGAATTCTTTTAAAGAATAATTTAGGTTATATGAATAAAAACTTTTAATTTTGTTTCCAATTTAAAAATTTATAACCCCTTAAAATTAAAAAAGAATATGAAAAAGTTTTTTTCTATGATGTTTCTTGCGGCTGTAGCAGCAATTTCTTTCACAGCTTGTGGAGGTGGAGATGCAGCTGGAGATGGTAGTGGAACTGAGACAGTTGACGCTCCAAAGTATAATTCTGAATACTTCGATGACGTAATGTTTGCTGAAGGTGGTGAATTCGTAGGTCTAAATTTAGGTGATTCAAGAAGTGATGTTAAAGGAAAATTACCTGAATCTGCTTTTGATGATGAAACAGATAGCTACTTATACTACTACTGGGATTTAAATGGCAACCAATATTGGTTAGACCTTTAC
This sequence comes from Chitinophagales bacterium, assembly GCA_020635975.1. Lineage (GTDB taxonomy): Bacteria > Bacteroidota > Bacteroidia > Chitinophagales > UBA8649 > JAFMKE01. The sequence goes on along the minus strand of JACJYT010000002.1, from coordinate 201,191 downwards.
TTCGATGAAGCTGGTAAATTAAATTCAATTGACGGTTACGTATATTTCTACGATGCTGACAATAACTACGATGAGGCTGCTGCTAAAGCTTTCTACACTGACATGAGAGATGCTTTTACTGCAAAATACGGTGCTGAAGAAGAAGAAGTTGATGAAGATTTCGTTTACACTTACTGGTATTTCGACAACAAAGATGTTGAAGTTGGTTTAGATGGTGGCGAAGTTTACTGGTACATGTACTCTTACGAAGAAAGCGAAATTTAATATTTCCTTAACCAAATACTTAAAGCCTTCCCCCTCCAGGGAAGGCTTTTTAATTAAATAAAGATGCCAATGAGAGTTTTATTTTTAATATTCATTAGCATAAGTCTACTAGCTTGTAAACAGCAAAAAAGTATGGAGCAAAGTAGTCTTATTCATGCAAGCGATTCTATTGAATTAAGCAGATCTGCTTGTTTCGGAACTTGCCCAGTGTATTCGGTGCAAGTATTTGCAGATGGCCGAGTGCTGTACGAAGGCCAAAGAAATGTGCAAAATCTAGGAAAGTTTAGCGCTAATTTAGAAGAAGCGGAGGCAAAACTATTTTTTGAAGAATTGAGCCAATTAAATTGGACCGCTTATCCAGAATCTTATCCTATAGATAATGTAGACTTTCCGCAATTCAAACTAGTATATCAAAATCAGGAGCTACAAAAAACCATCAAAGCCAATTCTAATGCAGCCCCAGAATTGATAGAACTTGCCAAGCAAATTGATTTTATGCTTACAAAGCTAGAATATACCCCAATATAAGCGCTCTTATTTAGGCGTAATTACGGTTTTTTTGAACAAAGCTAAATTTGCACGTTCTATATCCAGCTTTTTCTTCATCTTAAGTAGTTTTATAAACTCCTCTTCAGGCCATTGTTGTTTTAGCCTATTCATAAGTTCCCTTTCTAATAGTTTGAGACGCCATAATTTCAACCAATAGATTTCTGTATCGATATCATCCTTATAAATGTCGTCTTTTTCTGGTGTATGAATTTTATGCTTATTTTTCCAGCCCTCTGAGATGGCATACTTATCGAAAATTAGGCTGATAGCCAACTCACTAATTTCTTTATCTTGATGGTTAATAAAATAGTTGCCTATTACATTTTCTCCCTCATCTCTAATTTCCTTAGCTAAACTTAGAATTTTTTGGTGTAATTCATTTTCAATAGGTATGGATTCCAGTTCCTGTAGAATATATTGAATAGTTAAGAGATTTTCGGTAAAGGGCTTGGCACCATATTCAATCAAAGTTCTAATTACTCCCCGTTCAAAGATTTCGATATTGATTCCCGCATCAATGTATTCTTCATCGTTCTTAATAATATCCTCGAGCACAGAATCCTTCTGCGCTAGCCTTTCTTCTTCTCTTTCTTCCTTTCTTTGTTGTGTAAGAATAGCTTTTCGCTTCTTGTTACCTTCATTTATTAAAATTTGCTCGCTCACTCCCATTAAGGAAGCGCATTCCTTTAAATAAATAGATCGTTTAATAGCATCTGGAATCTTAGCAATGCTTTCCACAATATCTACTACAAGAGCCGACTTTTTTACAGGGTCATTTTGTGCATCTTCTAATAGTAGCTGTAATTTAAACAAGATAAAATCTTGCTTGTGCTCTTTTACAAAAGTTTCAAAGCCATTAAACCCAACTTCGCGCACAAAGGAATCTGGATCTTGATTCTCAGGAAGTAAAACCACCTTAACATTCAGTCCATTTTCTAGAATAATGTCTATTCCGCGAAGCGCAGCTTTTATTCCTGCAGCATCTCCGTCATAAAGCACACAAACATTCTCGGTATAGCGTTTAATAAGTCGAACTTGGTCGGCAGTTAGTGATGTTCCACTAGAAGCCACCACATTTTCTACTCCTGCTTGATGTAGGGAAATAACATCGGTATAACCTTCTACCAAAAGGCATTCATCATACTTCCGAATAGCAACTTTAGACTGAAAAGCACCATAAAGCACCTTGCTCTTATCGTAAATATCTGAATCTGGAGTATTAATGTATTTTGGCGCTTTAACATTGCTCTTTAAAATTCTTCCGCCAAAGCCTAGCACCTTTCCAGAAACACCATGTATAGGAAACATTACTCGCTCGCGGAAAAAATCCAATTTTAGATTCTCCTTTTTCGAGCTCAAGCCTGCTTTCTGTAAAATTTCTAATTGATAGCCAGCGTCCAATGCAGTATTGGTTAATGCGGCACCATCAGCTAAAGCAAAGCCTAGTTGAAATTTTTTAATTATCTCATCACTAAATCCTCTTTCCTTAAAATAGCTGTAGCCTATTGCCTTGCCCTCAGGATGATTGAAGAGCTTATCGACGTAAAAGTCTTTAGCAAATTCATTTACGATATAAAGTCCTTCTCTTTTCGATTGTTGTTCTATAATCTCTGGACTTTGCTCTGTTTCTTCAATCTCAATATTGTACTTCTGGGCTAAGTATTTAAGCGCTTCAACATAAGAAAAATGTTCGTGCTCCATTACAAATTTCACACTATCACCGGCCTTACCGCAACCAAAACATTTATAAATTTGCTTAGCAGGAGAAACTACAAAAGATGGCGATTTTTCATTGTGGAAAGGGCAATTCGCCTTATAGTTGGTGCCGGCCTTTTTAAGTGTAATAAAATCGCTAAGCACATCTACTACATCGGCTTCATCATTAATTTTCGCTATGGTTTCTTTGCTAATCATTCCTTACTCAAAGCTAAGCAAAATATAGGGTTTTTAGTGATGGCCCCTTTCTTTATCTTAATTTACAAAGGCAATTTTAGTTACCGCCTTTTCTTTTGCCTCACTATCGCTACTGAAAATATAATAAACTCCTGTGCTAGCTCTCTTGCCATTATAGTCCCTTCCGTCCCATACATACTTACCACCTAAGGCATAACCTTCATTGATCAATACACCATGCGCATCCGTAATCTTAACAAAAGCATTTTCTACTAAACCCGTAATGGAGATAAAGCCTTGATATTCTGGACGAACGGGATTAGGATAAGCTTTAATTTCATCATGATTGCTAGCACCTTCTGTTGCATCACTAAAATAAGATACTATTCCTTGGTCGGTTAAAATAAATACTTCTCCTGTGGCTTTATTAATTTTAATATCATTTATTTCATTGCTAGGTAACGGACTATTCTCCTTGTTGAAACTGTGAATTTCTGTCTTTCCATCGGCACTTAAAAGCCAAACTCCCGCGCTAGTGCCTATCCATTTTCTATTAGCACCGTCCACTTCAATAGCCTTAACCGCATCAGTTTCAAAAAGGTATTCGGTATACTCATCTAAAGTATTGGTAATTCTATCAGATATTCTACACGAGGTACTCGCATCAAAAATATTCTCTGGACAAGAAAATACAGCAATACCTTCATCTGTACCTACCCAAATTTGACCATCTTTATCTTGGGTGATACAATTTACATTGTTGTTCGGCAAATTACCTTGTCCACTGCTAGAGCTTAGCACCAGTTTTTGCGAGCCACTTTGTCCTAAGTTATCTCCTTCCTTAAACAAGGTAATACCTTGATCTCTAAGGGCTATCCATTTCTGATCCACATTGTCGATAAAAAGGCGATTGAATTTCGCATTGTCATTTTGTAATACAAATTCCGCCCAAGTATTATCTTCTCTCTTTTTTACTAATAAAGCCGCCGTTGATTGAGGATTAATTACCCATACATTACCCTCACTATCTATAGCTACTCCAGTCAATTTACTTTGCCCCAAAACTGGGTCAATCGGACTGTTATCTTGATTGTAAATTTTTACCGTAGAAAAATCATATTCTATCAATCCTTCAAAGCAAGCAATATATAGTTTGCCATCTACTTCATTATAGGCTATACGGTTAGGGTCTTCGCTTGGCTTGCTGGTGCCAATTGTACTATAAATATTATGATTCGTCCAATTATCACCTTGGTAGACATAAAAACCTCCTTCTACATTCTGATTGCCGTCTAGGTTTTTATCAAAGCCTCCCGAGCTTATAGCTATGCTAGTTCCAAAGCCAACCGCGTTAAAACCCTTATTCGTATAAGGATGGTTATTTGAACTAATTTGCTGATTGTTTTGGTATAGTCCTTTCTTCAAATCCCCATAGAAATAATTTCCGCCTTGAAGGAAGGCAAATTGTGGGTCGATTAAAAAGTTAGTAGAAAGGCTATCTAGTCCTTCGTTCAAACTTAAAACATACAAATTGCTTTGCACCATACATAAATCTTCAGAAGCTCTAAGTTTTTTAAGTTCTCCCGGATTCGCATTCATCAAAGTATCCCATGCTTGTCCGTTTCTTCTATAAAATCCAGGACCTATAGCATAAAGGGTGTCGTTAAAGCTCTCCACCTCCGTAAGCGCATTTACAAATAAATCATGTGTCCATTCGGTATAATCTAGTAGGTTATCACTAGATAAAGCTGCTCTTTTCAATCCTTCATCGGTTAATGCATAAATGCTATCTTGCGCGATTGCACAATCCAAAACGATGCTGGGATCTCCAGTAGATCCAATGATATAGGTATTGTCTATCTCTTCATTTGCAATATCGAGAACCACGATGCCAAAATCTGTAGAAATATAAGCCTTGCCTTCAAAACCCAAGATAGAATTTATCTTTTTAGAACCAGCACTAAGCTTATTCTTTATATCTGGAATATTAATGATGGTGTTTCCTTTAATTAAGTCTACATTGCTGTTGGCATAGGCAATAATAAAAGTAGCACTAAGTGCATCGTAGGAGATGGCGCTAATTCCGTGATCACTCAAACCTTTTGCCTTATCAAAGCTTCTCAAACTATTGTCGGAAAAAGAATATTCTAAAACCGACTTTTCATTGGCCACCATAATTCTATCTGGAGCAAGAGCTGCCTCACTAGCATTAGAATAATTAATATGCATACGCCAATCGCCTATACTTTGAGCATGGAGACTCAGTTTTAAACAGGAAATTAGAAGTAAGAGTGCTTTAAATCTTCTCATTTATGCAAAGTAATAACAAAATCAACTTAAAAACGCAATTGCCAATGCTATATTTTATAATCTTAATTGAAACTTAGTACTTTTGTTGGTCAAAGAAAAAAGGAAGAAGTTAATGAAGCAAAAGAATGCAAATAACGGCGGTTTGTACCCTGAATTTGATCGTTTAGACCTACATGAAATGGATCAAAGTATTGCCAATTTTTGGGAAAAAGAAGGCATCTTTCAGAAGTCGATTAGTTCCAAACCAGAGGATAAAGCTTTCATTTTTTATGAAGGACCCCCTTCTGCTAATGGCATGCCAGGCATACACCACGTAATGGGAAGAACCGTTAAGGATTTGTTCTGTAGATATAAAACCATGCAAGGTTTTCGTGTAGATCGAAAAGGAGGTTGGGATACTCATGGACTTCCAATCGAGCTTGAAGTAGAAAAGGAGTTGGGAATTTCTAAAGTAGATATTGGTGTAAAAATAAGTTTAGAAGAATATAACCAAAAGTGTAGAGAAAGAGTATTGCGCTTTAAGGATAAATGGGATGAAATAACCAAGAAAATGGGCTATTGGGTAGACCTCGATAATCCTTACATCACCTTTGATAATGATTATATTGAATCTGTTTGGTGGGTAATTTCTGAATTATACAAGAAGAATTTACTCTATAAGGGCTATACCATTCAGCCCTACTCGCCAGCTGCAGGTACTGGTTTAAGTACCCACGAATTAAACCAACCAGGTTGTTATCGAGAAGAAACAGATACTACGGTGACGGCCCAGTTTAAAATTGTTAAAGATGAAAAGTCTGCCTTCTTGTTTGATGAAGCAGATGAAGAAGTTTTTTTCTTAGCCTGGACAACCACTCCATGGACCCTACCATCCAATACTGCTTTAGCGGTTGGCAAGAAAATTAACTACATCAAAGTAAAAACTTATAACCCTTACACTTTTAAGAAGGTGAGTTTGGTATTAGCGAAAGAATTAGTTGCTTCTTGGTTTAAAGCAGAAGCTCAAGCCGATACTTTAACTGCTTATGAAGCTAGCAATAAAATTATCCCTTATGTTCTTTGTGAAGAATATCTTGGAAAGGATTTACTAGATATCCATTACGAGCAATTACTTCCTTACTTTCAACCAGAAAGCGGTTTGGCCTTTAAAGTAATACCTGCCGATTATGTAACCACAAGTGATGGAACAGGAATTGTGCATATTGCACCAAGCTTCGGAGCAGATGATAAGCGAGTTGCCGAAGATGCCGGAATTGGCACCTTAACCTTGGTCGACCTAGAAGGAAAATTTGTTGATGGATTAGGCGAATTTAGCGGTCGATATGTAAAAGACTATAAGGATGAGGAGAACTACAGATCGGTTGATATTGACATATCCATCAAGTTAAAGGAAGAAAATAAGGCCTTCAATGTTCAGAAATATAAGCACAACTATCCTCATTGTTGGAGAACCGATAAACCAGTGATTTACTACCCTTTAGATAGCTGGTTTGTAAAATCTACGGCTGTAAGAGAGCAACTCATCAAGAACAATAATCAAATTAATTGGAAACCCAAATCTACCGGAGAAGGAAGATTTGGTAAATGGTTAGAAGAGTTAAAGGATTGGAATTTATCGCGTTCTAGATTTTGGGGCATTCCTTTGCCAATTTGGAGAACAGAAGATGGAACAGAAGAGCTGTGCATTTCTTCGATGAAAATGCTAGAAAACGAAATGGAAAAGGCACGAAAAGCACTTGGAGTAATAAATAAGCCCATCCAAGATTTACACCGACCTTTTGTGGATGATGTCATTTTAGTATCCCCAAGTGGAAAACCAATGACGAGAGAAACAGAGGTAATTGACGTTTGGTTCGACAGCGGCTCCATGCCTTACGCGCAATGGGCCTACCCAAAGAAAAACAAAGATTTAGTAGACAAAGGAATAGCTTATCCGGCCGATTTTATAGCCGAAGGAGTGGACCAAACTAGAGGTTGGTTTTATACCCTTCACGCTATTTCTACCATGTTGTTCGATAAACCAGCTTTTAAAAATGTTATTGCCAATGGCTTGGTTTTAGATAAAGATGGGCAAAAAATGAGCAAGCGCTTAGGAAATGCTATCGACCCTTTTACTACAATTAATCAATATGGTGCCGATGCAACTCGTTGGTACATGATTAGCAATTCTCAACCTTGGGACAATCTAAAATTTGATTTAGAAGGGGTAGATGAAGTTCGTCGTAAACTGTTTGGAACGCTTTATAACACTTACTCTTTCTTCACTCTTTATGCCAACCTAGATGGTTTTAAATTCGAAGAGAAGGAAGTTCCTTTTAGCGAAAGACAAGAAATAGATCAATGGATACTATCATCCTTAAACACCTTGATTAAGCAAGTAGCTCAAGCCTACGAAGATTATGAACCTACTCAAGCAGCTCGACTTATTCAAGAATTTGTGGATGATAATTTAAGCAACTGGTACGTTCGTTTAAACAGAAGAAGATTTTGGAAAGGAGAGTATACGCAAGATAAGGTAATGGCTTACCAAACTTTATACACCTGTTTAGAAAACCTGAGTTTGTTAATGGCTCCAATAGCGCCATTTTTCAGCGATTTTATTTTTAAAAATTTGAATGATGTAAGCAAGAAAAATAAGGCTTTAAGCGTTCACTTAGCAGATTTCCCAACTTCTAATCTGGAGTTTATTGACGACTCACTAGAAGAGAGAATGAGTATGGCACAAAATATTTCTTCTTTGGTGCTTTCATTAAGGAAAAAGGAAAAGTTAAAAGTACGACAACCTTTAGCAAAAATCATCATTCCAATTATTGAAGAAGGCTTCCAAGAAAAAATAGAGCGTGTAGAAACCTACATTTTGAATGAAATTAACGTAAAACAAATAGAGTACTTAAAAGATACTTCTGGAATTATATCTAAAACGATTAAACCGAATTTCAAAACCCTTGGTCCGAAGTATGGAAAACACATGAAGGCTATTGGCGCTTGGATTTCAGGTTTCACGAAAGAAGATATAGCCAATATAGAGAAAAATTTAAGTGCTCAAATCGAAATTGAAGGAGAGCTCTTAACGATAGATATTAGTGATGTGGAAATAAACTCGAACGACATACCAGGTTGGTTAGTAGCAAGCGATAAGGGATTAACCGTGGCTTTGGATATTAGTTTGAGCGAGGATTTGTTGGCTGAAGGTGATGCGCGAGAATTTGTAAACAAGGTGCAAAATTTAAGAAAGGATAGCAATTTAGAGCTTACCGACAAAATTTTGATTAGAATGTTAGTAAATCCTGAGTTCAAATCAGCACTTGATAAATTTAAAAATTATATTTGCGAAGAATTGTTAGCTGAAAATATTGAAGTGCTTACTGCTTTAGAAGGAGGTACAGAAATAGACATCAACGATAAGAAGCTAGTTATTGAAATTATTAAAAGCTAAGTAAGATGGCAGAACAAGAAAAAACAAGATATTCCGATAGCGAATTGCAGGAATTTAGAGAGCTAATTGAAAGAAAATTAGCTGAGGCTAGAGAAGAATTAAAGGATTATCAGGATCAAATTCTTAAAAAGAATACTGGTTCTTCTGATTCTGATTATAAATTTAATGGACTAGAGGATAGCTCTTTATTAGTAGAGAGAGAATACTTAAGTCAGCAAGCTTCTCGTCAAGCTAAATTTATTAGTCACCTAGAGAAAGCTTTGATTCGTATTGAAAACAAAACTTACGGAATTTGTAGAGAAACAGGCAAATTAATTTCTCCAGAAAGATTAAGAATTGTGCCTCACGCTACTTTAAGTATTGAAGCAAAAAAATCGCAAAACGGCTAGTTTTGAATAAAAGACGTTTACTGGTTTTTGCTTTGTCGTTTTTGGTCTTATTGGTAGACCAAGTCACTAAAATTTTGGTGAAAACCACCATGTTCATTAATCAAGAATTTCAGTTATTTGGTTCTTGGTTTAACATTCATTTTGTGGAGAATGAGGGTATGGCAATGGGTATTTCTTGGGGTGGAGAACTGGGAAAATACAGCTTAACACTTTTTAGAATCGTAGCGATTATTGTGCTCATGGTTTATATCCATTCTCTGATAAAAAAGAAAGCATCCATGGCCTTATTAGCCACCATGGCTTTAATTTTGGCTGGAGCAATGGGTAATGTATTAGATAGTTTGTTCTATGGTTTAGTTTTTAGCGATAGTTACGGACATGTGGCCAACTTTGTGCCTTGGGGTACTGGCTATAGAAGCTTTATGCAGGGTCATGTTGTAGATATGATCTCAATCCAATTGTTTAGAATTCCATCTTGGTTTCCCTTGTATGGCGGACAAAAATTCTTTCCATTTATATTCAACGTAGCGGATGCAGCAATTAGTGTTGGTATCGTTTTATTGATAATTTTCCAAAAAAACTTCTTTGTAGAAGAGCTCCCTAGCTCTGAAGAAGTGTTGCAGAATAGTAAGATTTTTTGCATCTTTATTTTTGGTATGATTTTTCCTAATTTATCAAAAAGATAAGTATGAAATTCCTTTTAACTTTAATTACATTTTTAGCCACAAGCAGCCTCTTTGCGCAAGAAAGAAATTACGGTAAGTTTAAAACTGAAAAACTTTGCTGTTGGCGAAGTACCTGCCTTTGTAGTTTTTATTCCTCAAGCAGATTATCAAAAACTTACAAAGTCTTGGGAGAAATATTTAAAAGATACTTCTAAAGAAAAACCCTTAGAGAAACAAGGCGAAATTTGGATGCTTAATGCGAATTGCGAGAAAATTGCCGCACAGCCACTTCAATTGTATAGCTACATTAAAGAGTATGATGGCGAAATTATGTTGGTGGTAGCCATGGATTTAGAAGGAAACTATATCTCTAAAGATATGGATGAAGAAGTTTATTTACCAGCCAAGAAGTTTGTAAGAGATTTTGCGGTAGAAGCGTATAAAGATGCTGTTCGCGATGAGTTGAAAGAGGAAGAGAAAATCTTAAAGAAAATGGAGGGTGAGCGTAATTCTTTATTGAATTCTAAGGAAGCCTTGGTGTTAGAGAATAATCAATACGAAAGAAATATTATTGCAACGAAGGATGCTATTACCTTAAACCAATTGGATCAATCGAATAAAGTACTTCAATTACAAGCTCAGAAAGAGTTTGTTTTGAAACTTGCCAATGCGGGCGAAGAAGAAAAGGAGGAAGCTTCTAAAGTGCAAAAAGAATTAGAAAAGGACTTTAAAAAGCTTCAAAAAGCTAATGAGTCCTTATATCAAGATATCGACAATTATGAATTAGCTATACGCGAAAACGATATCAAAATTGCTAAGCTAGGAGCTGAGATTAAGTATATGCAATTAGATATTGAAGACCAGACTTACAAGCTTCGTAAAGTTGGAGAAAAATTAGAAAAGATTCATTAATTCTTCGTTTTTTTCAAGAGGCGTAAGATAGAAAGGTACTGCCAAACAATACTTACCATCAAGCCAAATGCCGCATAAGCTTCCATATAACTTGGGTACTTATATTTTTGCGCTCTTTCTATAAAATCGAAATTCAGCAAGTAGATGAAAGGCTGCTGTTACACTTACAAAAAAAACACTAAATAAAATACCTATCCATCCATTTTCATGTAGGTATAGGAATTCTCGGTAAATCTAAGATATAAAGAAGAAGAGGACAGAAGATATACCAAATACAATGGCACTGGTAGCGCTATAATAATACTTCTTAATTTTTAGTAAGTACAATAATTTTAAATCTATATAAAAAATAGCATGAGCATAAAGACCAACAAGCTAGTGCAACATTGCTTGTAATTACTATGCCATGGTAGAGCTGATTATACTTTGCAGAAAGCAAACCAATAAAGACTCCTATAAACAAGCCGTAAACATAAGAAAGGGGAAAGGCCAAGCTGCGTTTGTAGCGAATTACAAAAGCCGTAATAACCGCAAACATGGCACTAAGACTTAAGACGTAATTCGGTATGCTATCAAAGTTTAAACTATAGTACCAACTTGAAACAGCTACTAAGGAAATAAAACTAAGAAGCAGAATAGCGCGGTTAAGAGTTCCTGAAAGTGAAAAAGTCTTTTCACGATCTGCCGGAGCAGTGTAAAAAGACTTTTTATTTAAAATTGGATTGCTAAAAGCAAACATCTTTATTAGCTATTCATAGAAATTAAAAATTCCTCGTTCGATTCTGTTCCTTTCATGTTTTTCAAAATAAAAGTCATCGATTCTTCTGGAGTCATATCTCCTAAGTGGTTTCTTAAAATCAACATTCTTTGGTAAACTTCTTTGTCTAACAACAAGTCTTCTCTTCTTGTACTGGAAGAAACTAAATCAATAGCAGGGTATACACGTTTGTTAGAAAGTCTTCTATCCAATTGTAATTCCATATTACCAGTTCCTTTAAATTCTTCAAAGATAACCTCATCCATTTTAGAACCCGTATCAACTAAAGCCGTTGCCAAAATGGTTAAAGAACCCCCATTTTCTATTTTTCTAGCAGCCCCAAAGAACTTTTTAGGTTTGTGTAAGGCATTGGCTTCCACCCCTCCAGAAAGTACCTTTCCAGATGCCGGAGCAACGGTGTTGTATGCTCTTGCCAAACGAGTAATTGAATCTAATAGAATTACTACATCATGACCGCATTCTACTAAGCGCTTTGCTTTTTGCAAAGCCATATTACTCACTTTTACGTGTCGATCAGGAGTTTCATCGAAGGTAGAAGAAAGTACTTCTGCACGAACACTTCTTTCCATATCGGTTACCTCTTCCGGACGCTCATCAATTAATAAAATAATTAGATAAACCTCCGGATGGTTTTTAGAGATGGCATTAGCAACATCTTTTAAAATGGTTGTCTTACCCGTTTTAGGTTGTGCAACAATCATCCCCCTTTGTCCTTTCCCAATTGGCGTAAACAAGTCGATTACTCTTGTTGAGTAATTTCTTGGATCGTCGGTAGATAATTTTAATCTCTCATTAGGGAATAGAGGAGTTAAGTAATCGAAAGGAACTCTATCTCTTACTTCTTCTGGGTTTTTACCATTGATCTTATCTACTTTTAATAAAGCAAAGTATTTTTCTCCGTCTTTCGGAGGGCGAACAGTACCAGTGCAAGTATCACCAGTTTTCAATCCGAAAAGTTTGATCTGAGAAGGAGAAACATAAACATCATCTGGAGATGAAAGGTAGTTGTAATCGGATGAACGTAAAAAACCATAGCCTTCTGGCATCATTTCTAGTACACCCTCTGCTTCAATTACCCCATCTAATTCCACATCAAAAACTGGTGGAACATACTTTGGTTTTGGAGCTTCTTTTGGTTCTCTTCTTTCTTTAGCTGTATTATCTCTATCTGTTGGATTTCTTGGTCTATCTTCTTTCTTAGCGTGCTCATTCGTACCTCCAGTCTCTGGAGCTTTTGGTAGTGGATTTTCTTTTGAGCCTAATGGTTTATCACTTTTCTCTACATTGGATTCTGTAAATAAGTCCTCTTTCGCTGGATTTGCAGCTTTATTAGAAATAGGTTTTCTTGGACGCTTCTTTTTATCGGAATTGTTTTTTGGAGCAGCGTTTTCTATATCCTTCACTTGCTCTTCCTTTACTTCGGGAGCCTTAGCTTCTTTAGCTGGACTTTCCTTTTTAGGTAAAATTTGTTTAACAGAATCAGGATTCAAAGCCTGTGCATCTAGGATGCCTAAAATAAGTTCTTGTTTGTTTAATTTCTTACTGTTTATGATTTTTAATTTTTCGCCAATTTCCTTTAATTCAGGTACTAGCATTTCGTTCAACTGTATAATATCATACATACGATAAATAGATTTTTTTAAGTGAAGTGTGTTCGGAAATTTTTTTGAATTGTATTTGAAGTGTTAGATCTAACACATGGCAGCTTTTATGCCAATGCAATGTTACGCAATCTTTTTATTTCTGCAAACATTATTTATACAAAACATTGCTTTTAAGCTATATTTTGAACATACAATAGCTATTTTTGCAGGAAATTTAAATAATAATGCTCGACCTTAACTATTTGAGAGAAAATTTGGATGCCGCTGTAGCGGGTTTAAGCAAAAGGAATATTCCTAATGCTAAGGAATTATTGCAAGAAGTAATTGCTATTGACGACAAGAGAAAAAGTACGCAATTTCAATTAGATGAGCACTTGGCTAAGTCGAACAAGCTCTCTAAAGAAATAGGTGATTTATTTAAGAGCGGTCAAAAAGAGCAGGCAGAAGTGCTTCGTCAAGAAACTGCAGATCTAAAGGAAAGCGCAAAAGTTTTGCAAGAACAGCAGGCTGAAGTTTTGCAAGAGCTAGAAGATAAACTCTTACAAATTCCGAATATACCCCATAGTAGTGTTCCTGCGGGCAAAACACCTGAGGAGAATGAGGTAGTTAGAAAATGGGGCGATTTCCCTACACTTGCTGCCGATAATGAATTGGCACATTGGGAGCTAGCAAAGAAATATAGAATTTTTGATTTAGAACTTGGTGTTAAACTCACTGGTGGAGGCTTTCCTGTTTATATAGGCAAAGGGGCCCAATTGCAAAGAGGATTAATCAATTTTTTCTTACACAAAGCAAGCGAAGCGGGTTTCTTAGAAGTAATTCCACCTTTGTTAGTAAATGAAGCCAGTGCAAGAGGAACTGGACAGTTGCCAGATAAGGAAGGACAGATGTATGAAATGAAAATCGACCCTTACTTTTTAATTCCAACAGCCGAAGTGCCAATTACCAATATCTACCGAGATGAGGTGGTGGAAGAGGCTAGTTTACCTATTAAGATGGCAGGTTATACGCCTTGTTTTAGAAGAGAAGCAGGATCTTACGGAGCTCATGTTCGTGGTTTAAATCGCTTGCATCAATTCGACAAGGTTGAGATAGTACAAATTGCACATCCAGATAAAAGCTATGAAATTTTAGAAGAAATGGTAGCCCATGTAGAAAGCCTGGTGCAAGCCTTAGAACTCCCTTACCGTGTGCTGCGACTTTGTGGTGGCGATATGGGTTTTACCTCTGCTCTAACTTACGATATTGAAGTATATAGTGCTGCTCAAAAACGTTGGTTGGAAGTGAGTAGTATTTCTAATTTCGAGACCTTTCAAGCAAATCGCTTGAAGCTTCGTTATAAGGATAATGAAGGTAAAAGAGCCTTGGCGCACACTTTAAATGGTAGTGCCTTAGCCTTGCCTAGAATTGTGGCTGCCATGCTAGAAAACCACCAAGAAGCAGATGGCATTAGAATTCCAAAAGCGGTTCAAGCTTTTGTTGGCTTTGATAAGTTGGTATAAGCTTTCTAGTGCTGTTGGATTTTCCACCCAACATTATTTGTTAGCTTAGCTTCTATTTAAGTAAATGTTATTTATAGTCTTTAGGCACGGCCATAAAAACAGGGTTTAGTGCAAACCACGCGCAAATAGGAGTTACAAGGTATCAAAATATGATTAATTGAAAATATCTCATTAAATGTATAAAAAAGGTATCTTTGATATAGTTATCATTCCTTAAATAAGTATAATGAATAGAATAATTCTCCCTATGTTATTGATTTTTGTTTGTGCTTGCAATAAGAATAAATGCAATAAAGATATCAAAGGAACTTATGACATAGATAGTAACAATTTCTATGTCATGATAGATGATTTTAATTTTAATTTGATTGATATTAATGATAACGATACACTTCAGATTCCTTACGTTATTGATTGCGATGAGATATGCACTTTAGGAGGTGCTTGCCTTGGTTATGAATTTGAAGATGGTATATTGACAACAGAAAATGGGCTAACATATATCAAAAGGTAATTTTTGGTATTCCCGTGCTGTCTGAAGTTAACTCCCAACATTTAACAAATAGGAGCACTCCTTAAAAGATGCTTATTTGGGAAAGTAAATAATTTACCTGGCAGAACAATCAATCCTCATCTTCTATACACTCCAAATAGTTTTGGAAATACTTATAACGGACTATTTGCATATAATCCTTATAGGTACCTTCCACATAAATTCTTACTGCGCTAATAGGAGATTTCTTCATTTTCTTGACATCTGCTTCTTCAATCTTGAACTTGCCTGTCATCAAATCCATGGTGCATTGCTTGTCTCCTAAATAATTGTGTCTAGTTTGTGTATTGTTTTCGTAATTAATCAGCACATAACTTTCTGGAGTTAAACACAAATAACCTTCAGGATCAAATAAAAAAGTGAAAGATTTTGTTTCTCCATTTTCATCTACTACCCGGTTTAACTTTATCTCTGGGTACTTCTTTCCCAAGCTCATAGATGGCGTTTCTAAAATCACATATTGGGTAAAAGGATCAACTAGTTCTTTGGAATACTCGCATTGGGCTTTTGCTTCCAAACTAAAAAAAGTAATTAGAATTAGAATAAATAATTTGTTCATATAAGGTGTTTTTGTTTTTTGAATAAGTGCCCAAAATAAGGAATATCTTAGTAAAAATGGAATTCAACACGCTTATATTACACAATTTTATTACTGTTGTAAATATTTTTTATCTATGTAGAACGTACCAAAAGGCAAAATAGAAGCCAATGCTGCTAATGCTTTTGTTTTCCCACCCCAATTCAACACTTTAGCTGTAGGAAATATTAACAGGATATAGGCTATAAACAAAATGCCGTGAAACATGCCTCCAATTTTGTTGGGTAGAGGCATGTCGGCCATGTATTTCAGAGGCATAGAAACAAAAAAAAGAAACAAATAGCTTAAGCCTTCTAAAATGGCCACTATTCGCATTAGAGATATTATTTTATTGTTCGATCCCATGATGTCTAATTTTTTGCAAAGATAATTCACACTAGCTTAAAAGCTACTTAACTAGAACTCTTCTTGCTTGTTTTAAATACAAATTATAATAGTGCCCTTTTAGTTCAATAAGTTCCTGATGTGTTCCCATTTCCTTTATCTTGCCATGCTCAATCACAATAATTCTATCGCAATTTTTAATAGTCGACAAACGATGGGCGATGATAATAGAAGTTCTATTTTTAATAATCTCCGCAATTCCTTGTTGAATCTTTGCTTCGGTTAGCGTGTCTATAGAGGAAGTAGCTTCGTCCATAATCAGGATAGCAGGATCTTTTATTATCGCTCGAGCAAAAGATACTAATTGTCGCTCGCCATTAGATAAATTCAGCCCTTCTTCGCCAACTTCCTCATTCAATTTAGCCACTAAATCTTCTGCACCAATTCTCTTCAAAATTCCAATTAACTCCTCATCGCTCGGCATCGAAGCTTGCTCTCCTCTCAAAGAGAACAAAATATTATCCTTCAAACTTCCAGAAAACAAGAAGGGACTTTGTAATACTACGCCAAGCTGCTTTCTAAAAGAATTTAAAGTTCGCTTGGTATAATCCACGCCATCCATTCTTAATTCACCGGCTTGTGGCTCGTAAAATCTTCCAATTAATGCCGTCAAGGTGGTTTTTCCATGTCCCGTTGGACCAACCAATGCCACACTTTCTCCTGCCTTTATTTTCAAATTGAAGCCTTGTAATATTGGCTTACTTGGAGAATAATAAAAGTCGACATCCTTAAACTCAATCTCTCCTTTCAAGTTCGAGAACTCTCCCTCTGCTTTGCTATCGTCAATATCCTGCTTTTCGTCAATTAATGCGAATATACGTTCCCCAGCAGATAGACTATCTTGCGCTAAGGCATAAAATCTGGATATATCAAAAATCGGTTCGAAAATAAATCGAGAATACCCAAAAAATGCAGCCCAAGTTCCCAAACTCAAACCATAAGCTGCTATACTCAAATGGCCGCCCATCAAAATAACAAATGCAGCTGCGATAGAACCCGTTAAAAAAACTAAAGGCATGTACATAGCAGTATAAAAGGAAGATTTAAAGGCGTAGTTTCGCATAGCTTTAGTATGCTCTTTATAGCCTTCTATAGCACTTTGTTCTTGAACACTTGCCTTATTTACCTCCACTCCATTGATGTGCTCTGTAACATAAGCTATCATTTCGCTGTTCTTCTTTCTCGCCTTTCTAGAATACTCCAAAATAAGCGTTCTAATTTTCATGGCTACATAAAGCAGTAAAGGCATGCTCGCAAATACTCCCAGAGCCAATTGCCAATTCAGCATAAACATATAGCCAAAAGAAACAAAAACCATGGCAACTCCCCAAACCACCGAAACAAAACCCCAACTGATTAACTCGGTTACTCTATCGGCATCGCTGGTAATTCTAGATACTAACCAACCGGTAGAATTTTTGTCATAAAAACTGTAAGATAAATGCTGCAAGCGATTAAACATCATTTTTCTGAGGTCATAAATTACGCGTTCTTTCACATTTTCTGCACACCAAATAAATACCAATACACCTGCCGCCATGACTAACATCCAAGCGATAAACTGCCATGCAATATGCATGAAGATACTCGCATTAAAAATCCATGTTTCGCCATTTAGCTGGCCGATTTGTAGTGCTTGCAAATTCGGACTTAAAACATCGTCTATAAAACTCTTCCAAATTAATGGGAAACTTGCATCTGCAATGGCTACAACAGCCACTGAGGCTAGTAAAGCCCAAAAATATCTCGGATAGTTCTTTCGAACTAAACCAAATAATCGCTTCAGAAAAGGCCATAAGGCATCCTTTCTTTCAAACTCTTTTTCTTCTATTCTATTTTTCATTTTTAGCTCTTTTAATACACTTCTATTTCAGCTTCTAAAGTGTTCTGTACCTCGTGTATATTCTTATAAAATGTGTTTGTTTTCAACACTTGCTCATGATTACCTTCGGCACTTACACTTCCATTTTCTAGAATTACAATTCTATCTACAAAGGGAACAAGGGTTAAGCGGTGACTCACCATAAGAGTTGTTCTATCCCTCCAATTTTTATGGATTTCATGTAAAATTTCCGCTTCTGTTTCCGTATCAACCGCCGAAGTAACATCATCTAAGATTAATATTTCTGGATTTTGAAGCATGGTTCTCGCTAAAGAAACCCTTTGCTTTTGTCCTCCAGATAAACTAACTCCTTTTTCTCCAACCATAGTCTGAAAACCATCACTAAATATTTCTTCTACCTCTTTCAATTGGGCAATACTGGCCACTTCAAAAATTTCAGCTTCTTGAGCAGTCTTCCTAGCATAGCTTATGTTTCCAGCAAGCGTATCCGTAAATAAGAAGGCACTTTGTAAGACCATACCAATTTTTGAACGCAAATCTTGTTTATCATAATGAGCAATATCCAGCCCATTAATTAATATTCGACCCTTTTCTATCTCATAGAAACGCAACAACAACTTTAATAAAGTAGATTTTCCACTTCCCATAGGGCCCAATATTAAAATACTCTCTCCTTTAATAATCTTAAGATTAAGATTACGAATGGCATAGTTCTCTTCATTTGGATATCTAAACCATAAGTCCTGAAATTCTATACTTTCCAACTTATCTAAGATCTTTAAATTTGAGGCAAATTCTTCCTCTTCCACATCCAAAACACTTTGAATTCTATCCATTGCCACCAAAGCCATACCCATCTCCGACAAAGTTCTTCCTACCTGACGCATAGGCCAAGCAACCATTACGATGTAGGTATAATAACTTATCAGCTCGCCTAAAGAAATTGCTTGGTTTAGCACCAAGTAGCCTCCAAATAAAACAGATAACACAATTTGAATATGCACCAATAAATCGGAGAGAGGCCAAAAAGCCGTGTGTAATTTTGCATGACTCAAAGCAACTTGTAATTTTCTCTGATTTTGTTGGTCAAATTTTAGCTTTTCTTGTTCTTCTTGAGCAAAAGCCTTCACTACCCGTATGCCAGCAATATTTTCTTGGGTAATGGCATTTAATTTATCGGCTTCGTCCTCATGCTTCTGCCAAATCTTCTGCTCTTTATTGAAAAACAAAATGGCACTAATTGCTATTAGAGGCGTGGCGCAAATGGAAATAAAACCAAAAACAACATTTCCTTTGAATAACCAGTAAGAAGAAAAAACAAAAATTGCGGTTAGTCGTAAAACTTCCACCATTTGATTTCCAATAAATCTTCTTATTGTTTCAATATCTCCTGTTGATCTTTGAATCAACTCGCCAGTAGAAACCGAGGCAAAATAACGCATAGGCAAATGCTGCACATGACTAAAAAACATGTTTCGAAGTCTTTGGCTTGCCTTTTCTGTTGAACTAGCATTTATGGTATTGGCAATAAACACGAATACCGCTCTGCATAAAGAAACGAGTATGTATAAAAATGCCAAGAGGCCAAGCATACTCCATAAGCTACCATCCGAAAAACTATTCAAAAATGCAATGACTGCAGAAATAACCCCGTCGGTCTTACCACTTTTTAATCCAGATTGAATAAACATTGGAGCTATATAGTCTACAGCAACTTGGAACATTTTTGGTTCCAACATGCGAAAAAAAATCCCAACAATCAATAGAATTGCCGAGAATAAAAAGGACCAACGCCATGGTTGAATTAACTTAAAAATTTGATATAAATTTTTCATAAAACTTAATTTTCAAACAAAAAAAAACCGTGAGTTTAAGGCTCACGGTTCATAATAACTTATTTATATAAATATTACATAAAAACGTGCCTCAAGTGCTTTAAATCCACTACTAACGCAGGGGAAATTTTAGGGCTTTTCACCGAATTATATGTATAATTTTTTCTCATATCGCCAACAAATATATAACTTCCACTAATAAGTTGATAGTTTTTTAGCAAGAAATGTTTTCGCCCTCGTATTTTCCAAATGCTTCGTAGAATATTTAGCTAACTTTGTGAGATGCAAAATTCTCTTTATTTAATACCAACTACGCTTGGAGAAAATTGGGCTAACATTCCGCAAGAAGTAAAAGATCTTGCAAGCAATTTAGATGTTTTCATAGTTGAAAATTTACGATCTGCTCGTCGACATCTCCGTAAACTTGGCAATCAAAAAGATTTTGATAGTGAAGTGCTATTTTTTGAGTTAGATAAACATCAAAGTAATTTTGAAGGTCTGTTTAATTTCATTAACGAACAAAAACAAGCAGGAAAAAGTATCGGACTCCTATCTGAAGCAGGTAATCCTTGTATTGCAGATCCGGGTGCAAATGCTGTTGAATTAGCTCACCAATTAGGACTGGTAGTGAAACCTTTAGTGGGTCCCTCTTCCATCTTGATGGCTCTAATTTCTAGCGGATTCAATGGACAACAATTTACCTTTAATGGTTACCTACCCATTGAAGATAAAGAAAAACGAATTGCCTTAAAAAAATTGGAAAGCTTGGTTTATCAATCGCCATTCACTCAAATTTTCATGGAGACTCCCTACAGAAATGAAAAACTAGTAGATGAAATGATTAGTATTCTGCGTCCAGAAACTAAACTATGCATTGCTGTGGAGCTAGGAGAAGAGAATGAATTTATAGAAACAAGACAAATAAAGAATTGGAAAAAACGACCTAACTTACACAAGCGTCCAGCAGTATTCGTTCTAGGTAAATAGAAAAAGACTAAGCTCGAGCATGGAAACGAAGAAAATTCAAGATTCTATTCTTCCATCATTCAAAATTATAAGCGCACATGATAGCAATAGACAACAAATTAATTTCTGACGATATTAAAGATAAACACTTCGTTTGCGACTTAGCAAAATGTAAAGGAGCTTGCTGTGTAGAGGGTGATAGCGGTGCTCCTCTAGAATTCGACGAATTAGATGTAATGGAAGATGAGTTTCTCCTAGAACAAGTTCGTCCCTATCTTACACCGGAAGGAATTTCAGCCATTGAAAACCAGGGTCCTTTTTACTTAGATGAAGAAGATGGAGTGATGAAAGTAAGCTTAAAAAGCGACAATGCTTGTGCCTTTGCCAACTACAAAAATGGAACAGCCTATTGCGGCATCGAAAAAGCATGGTTAGATAAAAAAATTGACTTTAGAAAGCCTGTTTCTTGTCATTTATACCCTATCAGAATCCAATCTTACCCAGAATACGACGCTCTAAATTATGAAGTATGGGATATTTGTAGACCAGCATGTAGCAATGGATCCAAGCTACAAGTTCCTATCTACAAATTTTGTAAAGAAGCTTTGATAAGAAAGTATGATGAAGATTTCTACGAAAAGCTCGAAACTACCATTAAATACCTAGAAAAATAATAACTTAACAATTTCTTAAGATAGTAACATTTTCTTAACTTTAGCGAAAATTCGCATTTTCCGCTAATGAAATCTACCTTGGTATTCTTGTTTGCAGTGCTTAGCTTAAGCTTATCTGCACAATTAAATCGATATCCTTACATCCAAAGTACTAGTCAGACCAGCACCATTATTGCATGGAAAACAGCGAATGATGTATTAGGAAAGGTGGTCTATGGTTTAAGTCCAACAAGCCTTCTCGACACGGTTTACGAAGCCAACCCAGTTAAAAGACATGCCTTGAGTTTACTAGGCTTAGAAAAGAATACCACCTACTACTATACCATTTTTTCTGATAACCAAGCTCTCGCATCCGAATATTTCACTACCGCTAGCGACAGCACCGACCAAGATTTTTCCTTTATTCAATATGGAGATTGTGGATTTAACACAAGTGTTCAAAGTACCTTAGGAAGTTTAATGGAAGCCGACGACGCTAGCTTCGCTGTAGTGTGTGGAGATGTAGATCAAGGTGGGGTACCCCACGTTTCGCAATCCTCTGGTGGCGACAATTATGACGATATATTCTTCAATATCTATAACAATGGCACAACACACAAAATGCTTTCTAGAGAGTGTCATTATACTGCTATAGGAAACCATGATGTATATGCGAACAACGGAGCCACTTATGATTTAGAATTTCACCTGCCTCACAATAATCCAGATAGTTCAGAAAGGTATTATTCCTTTACTTGGGGCGATGCTAAATTTATTGCTTTAGATGTAATCACTCCTTTCGACCCAACGAGCTTTCCAATTAATCAAAAACCAATTAGTCAGCGATGGTGGACAGATTTCAGACCAGGATCGCCGCAATATGAGTTCTTAGTAAATGAATTGCAATGCAATGATAAAAAATGGGTTTTTATTTATTTCCATGAAGGTCCCTGGACCAATTATTGGGGAGCAGATTATTATTTACCCAATGCCCTAGGTGGCGATTATTATCAATTCGATGGCAACACTATGGTAAGACAACATTTAGTTCCCTTGTTTGAACAGTACGGAGTGGATTTCGTTTTATGCGGTCATTCACACTTGTATGAACAAGCAGAAAAAAATGGAGTGATGTACATTACTTCTGGAGGGGCGGGAGACATTGGAGGCAATACCCAATATGCCAATCACCCAGAAATTATAAAATCCATTATTCAAAATCATTACATAAAATTTAGTGTTGATGGAAATACTGTTTCTTACGATGTAATCAATGCCAGCAATAGCGTAATAGATAGCTTTAGCCTTAGTAAAAACTATGTGGAGTATCAAGTAAACGCAACTATAAGCAATGTTACTTGTCATGGTGGAGTAAACGGTTCAATTAGTCTAAATATTCAAGGACCGAAAGCCCCTTACACTGTAGAATGGTTTGACGGGTCAACGGGATTAACAAAAAGCGGTTTAGGAGCTGGAACTTATTATGCTTATATTAAGAATGCCTATAATTGCGAGAAAGTAAGCTCCTTTACAATTGGAGAGCCAAGCATTTTTACACCAGAAATATTAAGCCCTGCTGCTAATTTCACTTTTTGCGCAGGCGATAGCATTGAACTTTATGCCGACCAAGCCTACAGTACTTATATTTGGAGTAATGGCTCTAATGATTCCCTTACTTATCTTAGTCAGCCAGGCAACATCATGTTAAGTGTAGTAGATGCTAATGGTTGTTTAGCCAGTACCAACAGCATAAGTATACAAGAAATTAACCTAGCTAATCCTTATTTCGGTTTTGCAAATAATGCAGCTTCTTATAATTTTCTGTGTGGTGACCCAAATGCTAGTTCTTACTATTGGGATTTTGGAGATAATAGCTTTGACACTACGAGTACGAATACCATTATACATTCGTATGGTGCCAATGGTTTATATGAAGTGAGACTAGTTGTTGAAAACGAATGTGGTAGTGCTAGCTATTTCCGAGAAATTGAAGTCGACGAATATCCCACAGGAATTACTTCTAACTACATCGAAAATGCAATAAGTATTAATCCAAACCCCTTCCATGAAAGTACAGAAATCCATATAAAGGGTATGGGAAATGAACTTAAAATAAGCATCTATAATGTACTAGGTATAGAAGTTTATAAGGCTATTGAAAGAAATCCAAGCTTTATAATTAGAAAAAATAACTTAGCCAATGGTAATTACTTCCTTCGCATTAGTGATGAAAATGGCAATTATTCTAATATCAAATTGCTCATCAATTAATCTAAACTTTTAAGCTTATCAATAGCTTGTTGCTTAAAAGTAGAACTTCCATTCGCCAATTCATTCAATAAGATTTTCGCTTCATTGCTTTGTCCCTTATCTAAAAGGAGGATAGACTTAAACCATTTTGAGTTATTTTTCAATGGCGAAGAAGATGCAATTACCGCATCAAATGCTTTGATTGCCTTATTAGAACGACCTAAGTTAAAATTCGACATCCCTATATAAAAGTTAGATTCATTCTTAAATTCAGAATTGCTAGCTGCTTTTTCAAACAAAGGAATGGCGCTATTAAAATCTCCTGCACTATACTTTGCTTTTGCTAGTTCAAAATCATTCGAGATAGTGTTTACCATAGCAGGTGAGCTAAGCTCTTGTTTAAAAGTGGTAGAACTTGTACTAGAACTTCTTTCCTCCTGATCATTCCACTTATATCCTCCATTATCCGACTCTTGTACCGAAGCATCATTGGAAAAATTTAGAGTAAGCTCCTTAGTATCTTCCATTAGCATTTCATCGGCAAGGGAAGGACTGGAAACCACCGTCGAAACCATCTTCTGCTCCTTGTTGAGTTTCTCTTCTGAAGGCTTTAAAATATCCGTTTTACTACTAACTAGAGCCTCTTGTTCCACCTCGCTTTCATTACTGGATAAATCGGACAAACTAGAATCCTCTTCAAAATCCACAAGCTCTTCCTCGGCCAATACTTCTATACCTTCTGATGAAGTTTCAGTATTTACCGCCAATTGATTCTCTTTCCTCTCCACAAACTTACTCAAGGTAAAAGCCCCCAAGGCTATTAGAAGAACGGATGCAGCAATACCCAAACTCCTCCATAAGGGGAATTGTATTTTTGATTCCCTTTCTAAACCCGTTCTTTCTGAAATTTTACTTTCAATAGCTTGCATAGCCGCTAGCACTTGCTTACTATTCTCCAAAGTATTAAAACCTTCTAAAGCCTCTTTTTCAAAGGCATCCATTTCAATTTCACTTTGTATAAGCTCCTTTTCTTGTGCATCTGTATTCGAATGAAAATACTTTTTGAATGCCTCTGCCCTACTATGTGCTTTACTTTTTGACATTAGCCTCCTCCATTTTAATTTTCAAATTTCTCTTACCATTTTGAATATGACTTTTTACATCCTTTAAGGAAAATTCCAACTCCTTGGATATATCGGCATAGCTTTTACCTTCAAGATAAAACATCTTTAAGCAAAGGCGCTGATTGTATTTAAGAGATGGTAAAGCTTGTTCCATTTTTAAAATTAAATTTTCCTTTTCCTTATGTAGATGCAAATCCATCTCAGTTTCCATAGTTTCACTAATAAAAACCTTGTATAAGTCTTCTTTTGAATTAGAACTACTCTTTTTACGCAATTCTTGTAGACAATAATTTTTAGAAACAGTGTATAGCCAACTTTTGAAATTTTCTATTTTATGTCTTTTCAATTCGTTTAGCAACAATTCAAATATACCCATTGTAGCATCTTTGGCTACTTCAAGATCTTTGAAATATTTAATACATAAGCCTAAAACTAAGTGAGCGTATCTCGTATACAATTCACCTACATATTGATTATTATGAGAATAACGAAAGCGATCGATTAATTCGTTATCGGACAACTCTGCAAACTTAATGGTATTGTCGTTTTGCATACTAGACAAATATAAACAATATTGAAGAGGAATAAAATTATGTTTTTCTTAAAAAAACTGAAACCAAAACTACTGAAGCTTCGTAAATGAGAATATAAAACGTACAATTATGAAAAACTCTATACTAATCTTAATCGCAGTTTGCAGTTTCGCTCTTTTCTCTTTCACACTTCCAGGTGAAGAGGCAAATTACAATGGTGGCAAAGTAACTTACAACGTTGAGAAAAGCAACGGAGTAGTAATGATTAATTTGGGATTACAAAACCCGCAAGAGTACGCAGAAATTATTGTTATGAGAAGCGATAATCCTGCAAAGTTTTTCAGAGAAGTGAAATATTTAGGAGGAGAAGCCATAGACGGTATGAGTAGCAGCAATGTTATCATAGACAAATACCCTCTTCCTTCTAAAATTACATCTTATTATAAAATTCAAACCATTGATAAAAATGGCGTTCAAAAATCTTACCCTAGCGTTAGATTGAGCTTAAACTAATTTTTCATAGTCTTGGTAAAAAAAAGCCGTACTTTTAAGTGCGGCTTTTTTTGTTGTAATGAGAAAGAATAGTCGCCTTTATTCGACTAGTGATTTGTTTATAATGGTTCAATTTTAGTACCTGCCATTCCTCTGAATCAATAACAAAACCTAATTGCTCATTATACTTTCTCGCTGCTAAATTATCCTTTTGCACTTTCGCCCAAACCTCTTGAACTTTTAGATTTTCAAAGGCAAAATCAAGTAAACATATGGACGCAAGCACAGGTATAGGTCCGCCCCAATAAGCTTCATTATAAATAAACAAGCCTGCACTGCAACGAGTCATTTCCAAATTAAAATCGGCCAAATTTATCAAGCCCAAAGCGGCTTTCTTGTATTCAATAATAAAGTAGTAATCGTTTTCTTTTAGACTAGCAAACCAATCCAATTGCATTTCTCGACTAATATAATCTCTGAAAAACATGTGTCGAGTTATTTTTTCATCATTTCTCCACTGGCGTAGAAGTTCAAGATCTTGTTGATCTATTCTTCTTAGATGTAAATCGCAAAAAGCTAATATCATTCTATAAGAGCTTTTATTTTGAAAGGAGGCTTTCCACTTTGAATTCGAAAAACTCTACTAATATATTCGCCAATAATTCCGAGCGACAGTAAAATTAAACCAGTAGAAAAGAATATGGATACGATAATTGCCGTAAAGCCGGATTGTGCACCATTATTAATTTTTTCAACAATGTAGTATACCCCAAAACCAAAGGAAGTTAGCGAGGAAACCAAGCCAAAATAAGTAATAAATTTTAAGGGTAATACCGTATAATTAAACAAGAGTCGAAGACTCATTTCCATCAATTTAAAATTGGAATACCCCGATTTACCATTCAATCTTGGTGCATGAATTACTGTCACATAGGAGGTTTTAGCACTATACCAAGCTAAAACTTCATCCAAATAAAAATTAAAATGTTGATGTTGAATTACTTTCAGAACTAATTCTCGGCGAATTAATTTAAACGAGGATCCTTGTGCAGGACTACTAGCAAAGCGATTTAGAATATTTCCGAAAAACTTACTTCCACTATTACGTATAGCGCTATGTTTCTTTTGTTCATAAATACCATAAACTAAATCCGCCTCATCCTCTACTGCTTTGTTAACTAGTTTTATAATTTCATCTGGTCGATGCTGTAAATCGTCATCTAAAGTAATGATAAACTCCCCTTTGGCATGCATTAAGCCACAAAACAAGGCAATATGTTGTCCAGCATTCTGGGCTAAAGAAATGAGACTAATATTTAGCTTGCTCTCAGCCTTAAGCGTTTTCATTAGTTCCCAACTATTATCACTGCTGTGGTCGTCTACCAATATAATTTGATATTCTTCTGGACGGAAAACCTTTGCAATTTCATCCACTAATAAACGAAGCGAATCCACACTATTATAAACGGGAATTACTAAGCTATACGTGTAAATTGCTTTCATTGAGGAGTAAATATAAAGTAAAAGTAAAAATTTTCTTTGGAAGCTTTTCTAATCCGGTATATCTTGTTTTAAAATTTCCCAAATCAAATTCGCCTCAAAGCCCTTAGTTTGCAAATAGTGAGCAATTTTCTGTCGAGTTTGAAATATGTTTTTTGCTTTGTACTTCTGCTTTTTTTTAGAAATTAAACTGGATATTTTTTGCTCATATTCCTTTTCTGGAATTTCGTTAAGGGCATTATTTATTAACTCCGCACTAAGTTTACTTTCTTTCAAGGCGTGGTTTATTTTAATTCTTCCCCAAGCATTATTGCGAAATTTGCCGAGCACAAAACTTTTAGCGTAGCGTGCTTCATTCAGAAAATTTTCTTCTTCTAAAATTTTAATGAACTTATTGTGCTTACTTGGAGGTATATCCAAGCTTAACATCTTATTTTTTAATTCAAAAATCGACCTTTCTCTATAGGCACAATAGCGACATAGCTTAATAAAAATTTCCCTTTCTTTGTCTTCGGTTTTCATAATAAAAGTCTATAAAATTACGAATTGAAAAATAAAAAAGCCATATATCTCTTGTTTGCCGCAAATACCATTTCAGGTGTTTCACAAGGAATTAGCCTTATCGCCATTCCTTGGTACATAGCCAATGAGCTTCAGCGACCAGAGTTATATGGTTTACTGTTCTTACTAGTTTCTTTTCTGACTCTTTTTTGGGGGCCTTATGCTGGAACCCTAATTGATAAATACGACCGAAAAAGAGTGATGCTTGGAATTCAAGGGATAGGCTTGTTGGGTATTTCCTCTATAGCGCTTTTAGCTTGGAAAGAACAAAACACTAGTTTATGGATGGCAGCCATGGTTATGATACTAACCAAACTCATCTACAATATTCACTACCCCAACTTATATGCTTTTGCTCAAGAAATTACAGAAAAGCATCGCTACGGCACCATAAGTTCAGCCCTTGAAGTTCAGGGGCAAGCAACCTTTATTCTATCGGGAGCTTTAGCTGCATTTTTAATGGAAGGAAACATCTTTCAATTTCATTTCAATGCCTGGGAAATGCATGAGATTTTTTTACTTGATGCTTTTACCTACATACTAGGTTTCTTCCTGTTAAGTAATATTCGCTACCAATCTTTAGTAGAAAGAAGCAAAGAAGCAAGTAGCTTCTTAAATAGATTAAAAGATGGGTTTAGCTATTTAAAAGAGAACCCTCTCATTCTTTTGTTTGGTGCTATCTCAGGCTTTGTATTTGCCTCAATTCTGGTTTGTAGCTTTTTTACAATGCCTATATTTATAAATTTGTACATGCATGGCAACGAAGGCGCTTATGGTATTACAGAGGCTAGCTTTGCTTTTGGAAGTTTACTCAGTGGGTTTCTGATTTTAAGCATCTTTCCTAAAAATAAGTTGACACTTGGAATTATCTGCTTAAGTTTTCTTGCAGGATTGATGTATCTCTTTATTGGCTACAACACAGAGCTTGTATACTTATATTTGGCTTATGGTTTTATTGGCTTTGCCAATGCCGGAATACGAGTAATGCGCACCACTTATATCTTTCGAGTTATTCCGAATCAAGTAGTTGGTAGAACAGGTAGTGTATTTATGGTAATTAACACCTTGTTTCGAATTATTTTCATTGGATTATTTAGTCTGAGCTATTTTAGTGAAGCTGCAAATATTGCAAAAACCATGTTTATTCTAGCAATATTCGTAATTTTAGGGGGACTAATATTGTTGCTTAATTTTAAAAAATTAAGTGGACTAAATGCAAATTACCATGACTAAATACTTTGTAAGCGTAAATCCAAACTCAGGAGCTGGTAAAGCAGGAAGGGATTGGCCTCTAATTAAGGAAAAACTAGAATTAGCCAAGATCGATTTCGACTTTGCCACTTCAACTAAGCACAGAGAAAATATTGAGCAAGTATCTCTAGCAATAAAACAAGGATATAGAAAATTTATAGGTGTAGGAGGAGATGGTACTTTGCATCATATTGTTAACGCAATTTTCTCCCAAAACGAAGTAGATAGCAAAGAAATTGAGGTTGGCTTAATTTCGATTGGTACGGGAAATGACTGGGTGAGACATTTCAATATGCCGACAAACTACGATAAAGCCATTGAAATAATCCTGGCAGGGAAAACCGACTTTCAAGATATTGGCTGCTTGATACATGGCGAAAATAGAGAAGCAGAATACTTTATGAATTTTGTTGGGATCGGCTATGATGCTTATGTAGTGGAACATACTGTTGAGCTTAAAAAATTCGGACAAAGCGCCTACCTATATGGCTTGGTGCAATGTTTATTTAAGTTCGAAGCTGAAGAACTTCGAATCGAGGTAGATGGCAAAGAAATTCTTAATGGCGAAGTATATATGATGATAGCTGGCTTAGGCAAATACGCTGGCGGAGGGATGATGTTATCGAAAGATGCGCTAATTAACGATGGCTACTTTGATTTAACTATTGGCAAAGATTTGAGTAAGACCGAAATTATCTTTATGGTACACAAGCTGTTTAATGGCAGTTATGTAGAGCATGAAAAAGTAGAAACGATGCGATGCAAGCATATCAAAGTGGAAGCTAAAAACCACCTCCATGTTAAAGCAGAGGCTGATGGTGAATTGGTTGGAATAGGAAGTTTTGAAATAAGTTTGTTGGAAAAAGCCTTAAAAATAGTTGTGCCGTAGTGGAAGATCAAACGAAGAACCATGAATTTTTTATGCAAAAAGCCCTACAGCTTGCGCAACAAGCGTATATGGAAGGCGAAGTGCCAGTTGGAGCTGTCCTTGTACACAATAATCTGATTATTGCTAAGGGCTACAACCAAGTTGAAAAACTTAGAGATGCTACCGCTCATGCAGAAATGATTGCAATAACTTCTGCGACCGAATACCTCAATAGTAAGTATTTACTAGACTGTACACTTTATGTAACTTTAGAACCTTGTTTAATGTGCGGTGGTGCTTTAGTGTGGAGTCAAGTTCCTAGAATAATTTATGGAGCTAGTGATGAAAACAATGGCTGTATTAGCACAGGAAAACACTTATTCCCTAAAAAAGTGCAAATAGAAAATGGCTATTTGCAAGATGCTTGTCAGGATATACTATTGCAGTTCTTTAGAGAAAAAAGAACTGGAGTTTAAGAATTAAATCACTCTATTTTAATTTGCTTAACTTTGTTCTTTAAAATTCAAGAATGAATAATAAGGACGTATACTATAGTGAGTATTTGCAATTAGATAAAATTTTGGATGCTCAATTACCCGAAAGTAGGATAGCAGGGAAGGAAGCTCATGATGAGATGCTGTTTATCATCATACATCAAAGTTATGAGCTTTGGTTCAAGCAAATTTTACATGAAATTGCTTCGGTAGCTAAAATATTTGGACAAGAAAGAATAGTCGATACTTCTCCAGATCTTCAAATTGCCGTTCATCGCTTAAAAAGAGTAGTAAAAATATTGGAGATTGCAGTTAAGCAAGTAGATGTAATTGAGACGATGACTCCCTTAGATTTTTTAGACTTCAGAGATATGCTTAGACCTGCTTCGGGCTTTCAGAGTATTCAATTCAAGCAAGTGGAAGCTGTCTTAGGTTTGAAGATGGAAGAAAGATTTGGAAAAGCATATTATACTTCGCAATTAAAAGAAGAAGATAAGGCCTTTATTGAAAATTTAGAAAAGGAAAAAACTTTTATCGAATTATTGAATGATTGGTTAGAAAGAATGCCGTTTTGGGGTGGGGACGAATATTGGGATAGTTACTTAAAAAGGTATCCAAAAACGGAGGATGATACCCATGTTTTTTGGCAAGACTATATCCGAATCTATGAGGAAAGTTTATCTGAAAATGAGAAGAAAAACGTTCAACGTTTCAAAGCGGTTTGTTTTGGTAGTGAGGAACTAGAAAGAAGATTGAGTCCTAAGGCAAATAGAGCTGCACTCTTTATAATTCTTTATAGAGATTATCCTCTTCTTCAAATGCCTTATCAATTATTAAATACCCTATTAGATATTGACGAGCAAATGGCCACTTGGCGTTTTCGCCATATTAACATGGTGCATCGTATGATAGGTGCTCGTGTTGGAACTGGTGGAAGTACGGGAAAGGACTACCTTCAAGCAGCCTTGAACAAGCACTATATTTTTAAAGAGATTGCAGAGTTAACCTCCTTCCTAGTAGAAAGAACCAAACTTCCTGTTCTAGATGATGATTTGGTAAGTGCCTTAAGTTTTGGAGGAAAATATTAAATTAGTAGAATGAAAAGCTATCTTTCTATCCTTTTAGGCTTGGTTTTTAATCTTGCATTTTCTCAAAGTGAGCAGGTGGAATTGAGTGCTTATTTAAAAAATGGTGATGTCATTACTGGCAAAAGCGATTTGCTAGAGATTTCTTTTCAAACAGATTTTGGTAAACTTATCTTTCCTATAGATCAAGTAAATTCGATAAGTCTTGGCTTAAAAGATTCGAGATTTGACAAGGCAAATTTATTGCAGCTCTTAGAAAAAATTGATAAAGGAACAGACAAAGAAAAAGAAAAAGCCTTTGATGAAGTATTGCTGATGGAAGAAGGAGCCATTCCCTTTGTAAAAGCCTACTTGAACGCCCCAAGTCAGAGCTCTAATGCCTCTTCTTCCGACCTAAACATTCAAACCTTGTATGAAGTCTTGTTAGCAAAAAATAAAGTGCCTAGAAATTATAACCTCTATGATGTGCTTAGCTACAAAGATGAATTTAGAGTAGAAGGAAGCTATGATTTTAACAGTTTGTATATTGATACAGATTATGGGAAAATAAAAATTAACAGGAATGACATCGCTCGATTAGATTTCAAAATTGTTAGTCAGGGAATGGCTAACAATAAGAGTTTTAAGCTCTTTGCAAATCAGCACATCTCGGCAAATAAAGATGAAGCTTGGCTAAATACAGGAATATTAGTTAAAAAAGGAGAGAAAATAACGATTACTGCTAGTGGACAAATCGTTTTAGCTAGTCTATCGGGAAACACCTACACTGCGGATGGTGGTGTAAACGGATCTGCGGGTATAGATGATAATAAATTAAGTTACGGACAAATAGTTTATAAAATTGGGCAAGGTGGTGTGCTCAGCAAAGCAGGCAACAACTTAAATGCTTATGCCGCAAATACGGGTATTATTTATTTAGCAATTTACGAGTCGGTTTATAATTCTGCTAACTCGGGCTATTATACCGTTAAAGTGCGTGTAGATTAATCGAACAAAGAAAAATAACTCATGAACAATTTATTAAAAGGAAAAAAGGGAATCATCTTTGGAGCCTTAGATGAGAATTCTATTGCTTGGAAAGTAGCTTTAAAAGCAAAAGAACAAGGTGCAGAATTCATTCTTAGCAATGCCCCAGTTGCTTTACGCTTAGGGAAAATAAATGAACTAGCAAGTAGCTGTAATGCAGAAGTTATAGCGGCTGACGCCACTAGCATGGAAGATTTAAAACTGCTCTTTGAGGCAGCTACGGCTAAATTTGGCAAACTAGATTTTATACTTCACAGTATTGGTATGAGTCCGAATGTAAGAAAGAACAAAGAATATACGGATTTAAATTATGACTTCTTTCTTAAAACTCTGGATATCTCTGCACTAAGCTTTCATAAGGTTTTACAAACCGCTTATCAATTAGATGCCTTAAACGATTGGTCGTCGGTATTAGCTTTAACTTATATTGCAGCGCAAAGAACCTTTCCTGGATATAACGACATGGCAGAAGCTAAGGCTACATTAGAATCTATAGCTAGGTCTTTTGGCTACCATTATGGAAAAAATAAAAAGGTTAGAGTCAATACTATTTCACAATCGCCTACCATGACAACCGCTGGTTCTGGGGTGAAGGGTTTTGACGTATTTTATGATTATGCCGATAAATTATCGCCACTAGGAAATGCTAGTTCTGAGGCTTGTGCAGATTATTGCATTGCCATGTTTAGTGATTTAACCAAAATGGTAACCATGCAAAATCTTTTTCATGATGGTGGATTTTCTTCTATTGGAATGACAGAAGCCTTTATGAACGATTAAAATGTGCATTGTTTTTTTAATGCTTTTTAACAAATAACGATAACTTTACAAAAAACTAACCTTATGAAGAAAACCCTTACTTTTTTAATGCTAAGTGCAATTCTTAGTTTTGGTTATAGCCAAAACACGAATGAGAGCTCAGCTTCTAGCTCCTTTGAATCAAAAGTTATGAATACAGATCGTGGAAGTTATACAAGATCTGCTTCTAACATCGCGAAAGGCCTTCAGGTGGAACTTGGTTTAGGATACGATTGGGTAAATTCTAATAACGACACTTACAAGAACGATATATTCAGTCCTTTTAAAGGTAAATTGCGTTTAGGTTTGAGTAGCAAGGTTGAAATCGATTTTGCCATAAATAACAATCAAATGGTAGTTAGAAGATGGGATGGAAGTTCTACGGATAAGTATAATTATTGGTCTCCTTTAGAAATTGGCATTAGAACGCAGCTTATGAATTCTAAGAAAAAGAGTGCCACAAAAGCGGCCCTATATCTAGGTTTAGGTGTTAACACTACCCAAAGATCTGCTTTTGAAGATGATGGTACTGCTAGACCATGGGTATTAGTAGACAGACCAAGTTATGTAACACCAGAGTTTGCTTTATTCGTTGGACATAAAATAGGAAGTAGATTTGATTTAGCTTATAATTTTGGATTGAAATGGACAGGAATTGTATTAGATGATGCGGTTTCTGCAAAAAACCCAGATATTTTCTATACGATTAGAGCAACCGTTCATGCAGCGAAATGCCTCGATTTGTATCTAGAGCATTTTAATTTTATGAGAAAGGTATATTACTCTAATTTGGGTCTAAACTTGGGAGCAAGATATGCTATTAATAAGAAATTTGCAGTGGACATAAATGCCGGACTTGGTTTAAATTCTGCTTCTTCTGATGGTTTCGCTGGTTTAGGTTTATCGTATAAACTTGGAAAATAAACTAATATACTTTTAACCCGAATTATGCATTAGAAAATCTATTCCAAGCTGAAACACCTTTGAAATAAGCATTTCTTGCTGTTTTCGATTTCACCATAGCGGTGCTATGACAAAATCTGCAAACAGCCTTATTTCTTTGGTCTTTCAACTCTCATAACGAAGTTCTAATGCATAATTCGGGTTTAAATAAAAAAGGTCTCAACTAAGTTGAGACCTTTTTTATTTAAATCTACTAAGCACGAATTAGTTAGCGTTTTCGCTCATGAATTTAATTCGGATCGCTTGAATATCTATTAAATCAATATCTTCTTCTTCAAATTCTTCTAGGGCTAGTTCTAAAGAATCGCTTTCAGAATCCTTAAAATAATCATAAATTTCCTCTGCTAAATCCTCATCTACAATATCTTCAATGGCATAGCTGATATTTAGCTTTGTACCTGAATTTACAATAGTTTCAATTTCATCTAAGAGTTCTTGTAAGCTCAAGCCTAAATTCTTTGCCAAATCACTAAGAGGTAAACGTTGATCTATAGCTTGAATAATTTTTACCTTGTCGCTAGATTTATTAACTGTGGTTCTAATCATGAAATCATCTGGTCTTTCAATTTCATTTTCTTCTACGTACTGCTTGATGACATCCGAAAATTGCTTTCCATAACGAAGCGCTTTCCCCTTACTTACCCCTTGTACATTAGCAAATTCATCGGAAGATATTGGGTACATCGTAGCCATATCTTCTAGAGAAGCATCTTGAAAAATTACATAAGGAGGTAGTTTATGTTGTTCAGCTACCTTTCTTCTTAAGTCTTTGAGAATCTTAAGCAGAACATCGTCTAGTGCCGAGGCTTTAGATTGACCAATGGCTTCTTCTCCTTCCGACTTGTAATCGTGATTTTTGGTAAATTCAAACTTAGTAGGATTGTCAATAAAGGCACGACCTTTATCTGTTAACATAATTACGCCATACTGTTCAATATCCTTCCATAGATATTTAGAGATTAGTGCTTGGCGAATAATCCCTTGAACAAACTGCGAATCCTTATCTTTAAAGGCACCGTATTCGGGTAAAATATTATGCCCCAATTCCATTATTTCGTTCGACTTAATACCATAGAAAAACTTTACTAGATATTGAATATCAAAGCGCTCGCTGGTACCAACAATTCCTTTTAAAATAGTACTGAACTCCTTAGTAACATCTATCTTTTCCTTAGGATTTTTGCAATTATCGCATTGCCCACAATTATCTGGCTTATAATCTTCACCGAAATAATGTAAGATAAACTTTCTCCTGCAGACAGATGACTCAATAAATGCCAAGGTTTCATCTACCAACTGCAAGCCCCTTTGACGCTCAGCAACTGGCTTATCCTTAAGTAAATGTTCTAACTTTGTAAGGTCCTTATAATTGTAATAGCAGATACAATCTCCTCCTAAACCATCTCTTCCTGCTCTTCCTGTTTCTTGATAATAATTTTCTAAACTTTTGGGAAGGTCATAGTGAATTACATAGCGAATATCTGGTTTGTCGATACCCATACCGAAGGCTATGGTGGCAACAACCACATTTATTCTCTCCATTAAGAAATCATCTTGCGTTTTAGATCTTAATTTACCATCTAAACCTGCGTGATACGGCATTGCGCTTATTCCATTTACTTGAAGTAAATTGGCAATTTTCTCTGTAGTTTTCCTGTTGATGGTGTAGATAATCCCGCTTTGTCCTTCTTTAGATCGAATAAAGCCAACTATATTTTTGATAGTAGCATCTTCATTCTTTTTTGGTCTAATTTCGTAATATAAATTCGTTCTATTAAAAGAATCTATAAATATATTGGGACTATCCATTTTTAGCGTCTTCAATATATCCGATTGAACTTTAGGTGTGGCGGTTGCAGTTAAAGCAATAAGCGGGATATCTGCTCCGATATCTTCAATCATCTTTCTTATCCTGCGATATTCTGGTCTAAAATCATGTCCCCATTCAGAAATGCAATGTGCTTCATCTACGGCTACAAAAGAAACCTTAGATTGTTTAAAAAAGTCAATGCTCTCTGCTTTGGTAAGTGTTTCAGGAGCAATGTACAAGAGTTTAGTTTTACCACTAGTTACATCGTCTAAAACTTGTTTCTTCTCTGTTTTATTCAGAGAAGAATTAAAAAAATGTGCTATGGTATCATCACTTGCATAGCCTCTTATCAAATCCACCTGATTTTTCATAAGAGCAATTAATGGCGATATTATTAAAGCGCAGCCTTCGCTAACTAGAGCAGGCAATTGATAACATAAGGATTTACCTCCACCTGTAGGCATAATTACTACGGTATCTTTTCCGCTTAGTATGCTTTTAACGATTTCCTCTTGCCTACCTTTAAAGGCATCAAAGCCAAAATTTTGTTTTAGCGCTTCTCTCAAAGTTTCTTCCTGTATTGCTAACATAGATTGAAATAATCCGTTTTTACTCTATTAAAGATACATCAAAATTGACCATTATTTCACATTATTTAAAAAAATTCCTTTTTAAAATTAGTTAATTTAGCGGCACAATTTAATAGCGATTATTATGCCAAACAAGAAGAATATTTATGTTGCCATCATGGCAGGTGGAATTGGAAGTAGATTTTGGCCTTATAGTCGGATTCATAAACCGAAACAGTTTTTAGATGTATTAAATACCGGTAAAACCCTAATTCAAATAACTTTTGAGAGGTTCAAAGATATTTGTCCGACCGAAAATATTTATGTAGTTACCAACGAAGACTATGTTGACTTAGTGAAAGAGCAATTGCCTGAGTTAGGAGTAGAGCAAATTCTAGCAGAGCCAATAAAAAGAAATACCGCGCCTTGTATTGCATATGTTAGTCAGAAGATTTACAAGCAAAATAAGTTGGCAACTATAATTGTTAGTCCATCTGACCATTTAGTGCTGAATCAAAAAGAATTTGAACGCATTATCAATAAATCTGTAGATCACGCTGAAGAAAGCGATGTTTTAATAACTATGGGCATAAAGCCAACTAGACCAGATAGTGGATATGGTTATATTCAACATGAAGATATAGAAGAGGAAGGTTTTTATAAAGTAAAGGCTTTTACAGAAAAGCCGGATATGGAGCTTGCCAAAACCTTTATAAAAAGTGGTGATTTCCTTTGGAATTCTGGCACTTTTGTTTGGCGTGCATCTCAGATTAACGAAGCCATGGAGAAATACTTACCCGAAGTTTATGACGCCTTGGCAGATTGTGAAACTAGTTTTTATACCGAGAACGAAGCCAAAGCTATTTCTACAGCATATACTCGCTGTACCAGTATTTCTATTGATTATGGAGTTATGGAAAAAGCCGATAATGTTTATGTAATTCCGGCCGACTATGGTTGGAGTGATATAGGAACTTGGGCCTCTTTATATGAAGTGTATGAGAAAGACTACCTCAAAAATGCTGTAAAAGGCGATACGGTTCAAATTCATGATGGATCGGATAATTTAATTGTTGCTCCGAATGACAAATTAGTTGTGGTAAATGGTTTGAAAAATTTTTGTGTTATAGACACGAAAGACGTGCTTTTAATCTTTGAAAAAGAGAGAGAACAAGAAGTAAAAAAAATCACTGCAGATTTGAAGAATAAAAAATTAGACAAATTCTTGTAGGCAGTTGTTAAACTTTATCTGCTAAAAATTTTTCAACTCTTTGGTTTAAATCTATAAAAGCCGTTTCTAGTTCATCATTAACTACTACTGCATCCATTCTATTCTGAAATTGCATTTCGTACATCGATTTTGCCAACCTTCTTTCTAGACTCTCCTCACTTTCCGTTCCTCTAGAACGAAGTCTTTCTTCTAATACTTCTACGCTTGGAGGGGCAATAAAAATTGAAAGCGCTTTCTTGCCTAGCTTTTCTTTAAGATGAATCGCTCCTTGAACATCAATATCAAATATGACGGCTTTATTATTGCTCCAAACTCGTTCCAATTCGCTAAATAAAGTGCCATAGAACATTCCTTGATACACTTCCTCCCATTCTATAAATTCAGCCTCTCTTATTTTTCTTTGAAAATCTCTATCCGATAAAAAATAGTAATCCTTTCCATCCACTTCTCCTTCTCTTTTTGCTCTGGTACATGCGGAAATGGAAAACTCCAAATCTCTTCTTCTTTGTAGAAGAAGCTTAACCAAAGTGGTTTTCCCAGCACCAGATGGAGCACTTATAATGATTGCCTTTTCCATTATAGAACGTTATTAATTTGTTCTTTAATTTTCTCTAACTCATCTTTCATTTGCACTACCATTTTCTGAATTTCTGCATCATTCGCCTTAGAGCCAAGTGTATTAATTTCTCTACCAATTTCTTGACTAATAAAGTTCAGCTTTTTACCAATGGTAAGTTCCGCATTTTGCATCACCTCTTCAAAATACTCACAATGATGCTTTAGGCGAACAAACTCTTCGGTTACATCCAATTTTTCAATAAAGAATATCATTTCCTGTTCCAAGCGTTCACTACTCGCATCTAGATCTAGTTGAAGCGCTTTTAAATTATCCATCATGCGAGTTCTTAACTTTTCAATTCGAATAGGAGCTAGACGTTTTACTTCTTGCTTATACTCTAGTATTAAACCTAAACGCATTCTTAAATCTGCCTCAAGCGCTAAGCCTTCTACCTTTCTAAAAGCCTGCAATTCATCCATTGCTAGAGTAAGGGCATTTTCTACTATATTTTTATCTTCTGTGCTTAATTGAATTTGCTCTGACACTAAAACATTAGGCAAGCGCAATAAAGCGCCCAAGGTATCATTAGAAGGTAAATTTAAATCCTTAATTTGGGCATAATAATCTTGCAGTAAATCTGTATTGATACTTACCGAGTTTGCATCTTCGTTTTTTGAAGAACTAATATTCAATTCTATTTTTCCTCGTAATAGCGAATCCGAAATCTGCTTACGTAAAGGAATTTCCATTTCTTTTAACAAGTTTGGCAATCTGGTAAAGACATCCATTTGCTTGCTATTTAAAGACTTTATTTCTATGGTATAATTACAATCATGTAAATCAAAACTTGCCTTACCGAAACCTGTCATAGAATAGACCATAATCTTAAATTTTTTCTTTTTCCTTCTTATAAAAACTTAGCAAATAAACCCCTAGAAAAACGCA
Organism: Chitinophagales bacterium; assembly: GCA_020635975.1. GTDB lineage: Bacteria > Bacteroidota > Bacteroidia > Chitinophagales > UBA8649 > JAFMKE01. The sequence goes on along the minus strand of JACJYT010000002.1, from coordinate 161,998 downwards.
GAGGGCTGCAATACCCTTTACAAGATCAAAACTATCTGCTTGAAAATAAATAGCAATCCAAGTAGCTATTACAGGTTGCAAATAAATATAGATTCCAACAACAGAAGGATTTACTTTACTCAAAGCAAAGATATTAAAAAGATAGGCAAAGCAAGTTACTCCGATCACAACATAAAATACAGAAAGCCAAATTTGCCAATCAAAGCTTGACCATTCTATCCTAGTAAATTCTTGCAAGCCAACAAAGAACACGGGAATAAAGCCAAACAAAAAGACCCATTTTATGATAGTTAAAGGCTTATACTTTTTCATTAATGGCTTAACTATGGAGAGATAAATTCCGTACGAAGCTGCATTAACAAAAACGAAAAAATTTCCTAGGGCCGTATCAGAAGAAAAGTTAAACTCTTTACCCGCTAGCAGGAGTAGCGCTCCAAAGGCACCAAGACTTATACCCAGAGCTTTTATCCATGTAAAGACTTCCTTCTTTGCAAGGATAGCGATAAGCATAACCAAAATGGGCGTAGTTACCATCATGAGAGAAGCATTAACTGGAGTACTTAGAGCTAATCCTTTAAAAAACATTAGTTGATTCAAGGCAACTCCAAAAATTCCACAAAAAAATAATCTTGGGAAATCTCCTTTATCAATTCTTTCCTTTGGTAGCAATAAATGGAATATCCAAAAAAAAAGCAAGGCACCGAGCACTCTTAAAAATATAAATCCGAAAGGCTTAATATAGTTGGGCATTACCCACTTAGCAATGGTATAATTAGCTCCGTAAATTAAATTAGCTAGTAAAATAGCAATATGGGCAAGATAGCTCCTTTCTTTCAAGGTTTTATTTATTTAAAATCTCTAACAGTTCAGACCATTGCTCGCTTGTAAAAAAGCGCTTTGGAAGAATGAAGAAATTATGTGCGCTCAAATATAAAAGTGCAGTTTTGTCATTAACAATAGCCTCTTCAAAATCTTGCCAACGCAACTCAATTTGTCCAGTATCGCCAATTAGAAAAAGACTTTGGGAATCGAATTGCAGGGCTTGCATTTTAGCTATAGTAGGATTCTTTAAAGCCAAGCTAACAAGGCTTCTTTTTCTATACCAATAAAAACCCATATAGAAAAAACCAACCAATAAGAGAAGCCACTTTAATTTTGGAAAAGCGGGACTAGGAATGAATAACAAGACTAAAGCCGCTAAAAGAAGAATCAAGCCTAGAAAAAGAACCAATCTGCTTCTAATTGGAAACTTCTTTGCATAATGTAGATCGAAGGCCTGTTCTAAATCTTCCGCCTGATAAGTGATGGGTAATTTTGTCATAATAAGTTTTTAAACTCGAGCTATAACTTAGGTGCAATGGAGAATTTTACTCCAAATTTCTGAATGTCTGCTTTATCCCTTTGGGTTAATCGCCACATAAAATCTACACGCATAAGCTGCAGAATATTTTCAATACCAAAACCTACTTCTATATACCAATTCTCGGGCACTGTCATGCCCACTGGTAAGTCGATTATATCTAAGTTGCTTGCAGAGGCATTTCCAATAAGAGCTTTAGACATTACAATACTTCGTAATTTCAGCTTGTTAATTAGCGGAATTTTATTAAAAATAAGTCCGTCGAAATGGTGTTCGAATCCAAGAGAAACATACTCATCGGCTGCAAATTCAAACTCATTCATCATTTGAAATGCCTTCCCGTTAAAATAGAAATTCTGGTTACCAATAGGAATAAACATTAGTGGATAAGGGGCATCTCCAAAAATTTTACCTGCGTTTATATAGTAATAGGTATAACCAATTTTCGACATCAATCTATGACGATAATTTAGTTCTAGTTTATGATAAGAAAAATCGCTTCCAGCTATATTCTTTATTCCTAGTTTATAACTAAGATCTATAATGGGTTTCCTAGAGAAGCCTTCAAATCGATAAAAGGTATTTTCAAAGAATTTTTGTCCAAAGGCAATATGCTGTTTAATGCCAATTTCTGTAGTGTTAAACTTATCGTAACTCGTTATGCTCCCATCAGCATTTTCATGATCGAATTGAAAAACATCTTGCACTGCATAAAAGGTATTGACCCCTGCCGAAATAGTGGTTGTATAACCATTTACCCATTGGCGCTCATGTGTCAGCTTAATGCTTTCCATAAGCATAATTTTACGAAGTGGTGAAGTTCTCATGATAGCCAAAAACATATTATCGTGCGAAAACTGTTGATCTTCGTAATCCTGCCCCAGGAAAGTAAAATCTCTTTTGTAATTAAACTCGAGGGTGTGCCAGTTATTATTTTTTCTAGGCAGCATCATCCTAGCATTTAAAAAGTATTTAAAGTCTTTGTCTTTGGTTCCATAAGCAAGATAAGACCATAGTTGAAAATTCTCGTTGAAGGTATTATTGGTTCTAATACCAAACTTAGGTCGAATACCTTCTATGCTATTCCAGCTAAGAAATTGATAAAAACGTCCAAACTCTACTGGACCAGCCTTTAAGAAAGCAGTTGAAGCTGCAGAACCGAACCAAGAGTACATTTTAAATGCCCTTGTTCTTTCTATGCTATCCGACATTACAAGAATGCCTTCTTCCGTTCTTGAAAGAGAATCGATTCTGTTTTCTTCCCACCAAAGTTTAGACCTAAACTTCAAGCTATCGTGCAATTGCAATTTTTCTCCCACAAAAACATAGGCTGGAATTTCCTCATTTACAACTATGCTATCTCGTTGCATGTTTTTACGAACCATGAGAGATTTTGCATTCTTCTTTCCTGTAGGATTTAAGGCCACCTGAACACTTTCTCCTTTAAGAATCCATTTACCTCCTTCCAACAAATCGAATTCTTGCTTAACTTCAAAATCTCCTACATAGTTAATATTGGCTTGTTTAGGTATGCTAAACTCTATCGACTTAATGGCATAGCTTTCCTTATCTATAAGAGAAGTACCCGTAAAAGCAATACTCTCTTTGCTACGTGGAGCAAAATCTAATTTATAATAAGTTCTCCCAGCTTCTTGTACGCTATCCGTGAGATAGTATCTGTAAGTAACTAAACCCGTTGCTGAAAATGGACTGGTAAAAGCCTTGCCGCCTGCGGGTATAATATTATCATATAAATCGTAGGCATCGAAGATATCATCTAAAATTACCATAGCACTCAAATTCTGTACTCCAGTGAGATACTGCCCTAAAACCACATTTTTCTCTTGATTTAAATCTTGTCGGTAGTAATGCTCACTTAACTTTTCTTGCAAGAGCAAGGGTAAATATTTTACCCCTGTAGCGGTTGTATCTATGTAGTCAAAAATGACAGAAAAAGGCTTAAATATTTTTCTGCTGGTAAATTTATCCGACAATTTATAATAGTCAAACTCTATTTTGTTGTGTTCTAAATAGTAGTAACTTTCAAAAGATTTCGGGCGATTTTCGTCTTTGTGATCTACAACCAATTGTTGTAGAGATATGGCTAAAGTATCTTTAGGAATTTTATTTTTGTTTTTCTTGGCGGTAACCACTGCTTCCTCTATCTGAATACCAACGGGATTTAACTCAATGAGTAAATTCTTCTCAGAGGATTTCGTTAGCTTGTAGGTATAACTTTCGTAACCCAAGTAAGAAAAACTTAAAACATTTACCGTTTTAGTGGTTTTTAAGGTGAATTTTCCTTCGAAATCGGTACTCACTCCTTCATTGGATGGCAAGGCAGAAATATTAACAAAAGGCAAAGCTTCCTTTGTTTCCTTGTCGATTACAAGACCTGAAATTACGTTTTGAGCACCTACAAGGGAGATGAGGCAAAAACATAAAAAAAGTAGGGGTAGACTTTTTTTACTCATGGCGGTAAAAATACAAAAGGGATGCTAATAAAAGCATCCCTTTTGATAGAATTATTTCTAAAATATTACTTAATAAACACTTTAAAAGTTTTTGCCAAATTTCCATTCGAAATACTAACAAAATAGTAGCTAGTCGTGCCCGAAGTTTCGATTTGTAAAGGCGCCTTAACTTTATTGGCAGAATAGAAAACTTGACCAAGTAAATTATACACTTCTACCTTTGTATCGCCATCAAGTTCCAAGCCATTCAAGTCAACCCAAATTTTTCCAGATTTACCATAAACTAAAACTGCATCAAGCGGAGAACGTTCATTAAGCGCTGTAGTTTTGTTTACAACCTCAATTTCTTTAGCAAGGGCAGAATGACAATCTTCATTGCTAGCAAGCAACTCAACTAATACCAATCCAGGGGTATTGAATGTATAAGTAAGAGTTGGCGTGCTACTAGAAACTACATCATTGGCTATTGTCCAAGTAAATAAATCCGCACCAGATACAACAGCGTTTAGCTCTAAACTAGAACCTAAGTCTACTATTGTTGGAACATCCAATTCTGCCTCTACTCTTTGAGCGCCTTCTACAAGAACATTCATTTCGAAACTGTAGTTGTTATGAGAAAGACTTAAAACATAAACGCCTTCTTCCAAATTCTCAATGATCTGCACACCTTCTAGTTCAGAAAGCTCTTCAATTAATACATTATTTGAAGAAAGTGCGTAATTCCATTTTAGTGGTAAACCATTAACTTGATGATTTCCAAAATCTATAGAAATACTAGCATCTCCTCCTTCACAAGAAGCTTCGCTTGTAGTAAGTTCAATTGGCGCTGTGAAGTGAAGATTGAATCTATCTTGTAGATCCGTAGTACTGGCATCGAAAGTATAAGAGTTATTCTCTCTTAAATTAATCCATTCGCCACTTAGCTTATCCTCCAAGAAGATTAAGCTTGAGTTTGGAAAAGAAGCTAAACCATCGAAACTTAAAGTAAAGCTACCATTTGCACCTGGTTTAAGACCCATAGGAACAACAGTATTCATATTATCTAGAGCTAAACCGTTTAAGCTCAGCTGCTCACCATTTGAACTTGTATATAAGGTTGGTTGTCCATAATCACTATCTCTCTTCTTAGTATCTCCGTAAGGATCGAAGGCATTGGTAGCAGCAAAATCAAAGTACAAATAGGTTTTATCTGCAAAAGAATTTCCTTCTACCATTATTTCAAGCATATGCGCAAAACTAGGTCTTAACCAAGATGCATTGGCAGCAATTCGGTCTGCTTGTGCTGCAGTAAAAGTAGAACCCGTTGTAGATTCTGCAACAAAGGCTTGCATTACAGCTAGAGAATTTCCGCTAACTAAGGCAGGTAAATAGGTTCCACTAAATGGTCCACTACCACCATCATAAATTTGAGGACTAGTAAAGCCAGAATTTATTACCGATGCCACATCTAGCGGAGAAGGAAATGGATTGGCCAATAAGTGCCAGCCATCTGCGTTTGGAACACCACTTCCGCTAACACCTGTAGTTACAAAACTTACGTCTCCAGAATTTGGAGTTCCCGTAAATGAAACAATAGAAGCATCATTTACCCAAGCACTATAACCTCTTCCTGGAACGAAATTACTAGAAGCGGAAATTGCCACCCAACCTTCTTGCTCACAGCCTGTTGGAAAAGCTGCTGCCTCATTCCATTCAAAAAGATTACTGTAAGGAGAATTCGCATCTAATTGATTTGGATCACAAGTTGCAGTTGGAATGATAGCTCCCAATGGATATCCTGTATAAGTATTGTCTAAACCTTGAATAGCTCCAGAAACTACTGGACTACCAAAAAATCTTTGTCCCAATCCAGAACCTGTAGAAACATAAGTTTGCACAGTAATGTTTCCAAGATAACTTGCCGTTGGGTTCGTAAAATCATCTAACCAGGCTGTTCCTGTTGATCCAGAGCTCAGTACTAAATTTCCATTATTTTGAACCTGATTTATAACTGTTAATCCGAAACCTGCCCCGATGGTGAGGTTAGCACCAGTTTCTACAGTTAAATCATTAACGGTAATATCAAAACTTGTAAGAGGAAAACTAATTCCAATTGGAGTACTAGGAATTATAATTACATCTGCACTTGTTGGAACAGCATTCTTATTCCAATTTCCGGCATTAGCCCAATCAAAATCTATTAAACCTGTCCAAACAAAAGGAGCACAATCGTTGCTATGCTGACCTAAATCGCTGAAATCGTCTGTTGGTAATGCCAACCATTCTAAAGAAGGATCAAAAGTATCTAAACCTGCATTATCGCCAGCAAGTACTGTTGCAATTCTAACTAGGGTACGATTAGTTGTTTGTACACCTGCATTAGACCATCCATTAACTCCTGGATCATTTCCTATCTGACCAATAACATCTATTTCTTGTCCAGCTTTTAACAAGGCAACCACATCATTACCATTGTAAAAAGTAACCGTGTTTAAGGCCCCACCAACAACATCTGCCACAGCTGCAAAGCCTGGATCTACACCAGCATTACAAATTACATAAGTGCCATAAGCAGGAACGATACCACTCAAGGCAACAGGGCCAGTAGTAGCGGTAGGACTTCCATTTCCGTATAAGGCAATTTGATAATTAGCAAGAGCTAAATCGATGTCCATGGCAGTTGGATTATAAATTTCCAAACATTTATTATTGCTACTACCCTCAATGTATTCTGAGAAGAACAGTTCCGTACATGGATTTATTACCACAGGGGCAGGGAACACATCTCCTTCTAAATATACTTCAATAGTTGGAGCTCCAGGTGAACTTAATACCACAGTATCTCTATAGTTGCCAGTACTTAAACCTGCAATCAAACGCACATCTACATTTACAACAAAAGGAGAATTGGCTGGAAATGGAGGAATTGGCACATTCAAGGCCGTTGCAGCATTCCAAGATGAACCACCATTTGTAGAGAACTCAAAATAGTTAACTGGATTGGTTGAACTAACACTCCCTGTTAAATTGGCCCACTCTAAAGTATTTACTTGACTAGCAGAAGGACCTGCGCCTTCTAGATAACTAAAGCCGTTCATTACGGTAGAGCCAATGGTAACAGTAGGTGCTAATGGATTGTACTCTACTACAGTTAGATCCACATTTTGAAAGCCCGTATTGCCACCGTTTAAATTAAAGGTAAAGCCTACTACTAGTTCATTTACACCAGTAACATCTAAAGATAAAATACTAGCCGCTAGAGAGCCATCTGATGTAGTGGTAAAGAAAGGCACTTGAGCACCGCCATCCAAAGTATACCACCATTCAAATTGTTCGCTTGCTCCATTAAAAACATTCGTTCCATTGGTTGCACCAACTGCATCAACAGTAACCGCATTTACTCCACTTACATCAATAGGGTAGGTTTGAAAGCTAGCTTCCCCTCCGAAATCTTCACTCGACAAACCACTAAGTCCAGTAGTACTTTGGTTCCCAAACTCGTTAGTTGATACATCGGTAGCTGGAGTATTCAGGTAGCTCAATAAAAAATTATTTCCGCAAAGTTCTGCTGGTCCAGCAGGAGGAAGATTAGAACTTGTATGACTAAAAGAAGCTGTACCATTAATTCCGTTGTACGGTAAAGCTTGTAAACTTTGCACACATGGAGCAGCACTAACAGTTCCACTAAAAGTAATATCTAGATCGGGTGCTCCAGCACTTTGTAAAGTAAGCGTTTCTGTATAAGTGCCCACCGCTAAACCTGCTACTAATCTTACATAAAAAGTTTGCGGAGCAATATTAAGCACTACACCTGGGATTGGACTTGGGAAGGCAGAAAAAGTAACATTATCTACAGAAAATTCAAAATTCGTAATGGCTGTACCTGTTACATTGCCAGTTAAACCAGATGAAGAAACTACCCCCGACTGACTTACAGAAGGACCAGCACCAAAAACGTAATCTAAACCTGTATAAGAATTAGGAGTAACACTCATTGTTGGTCCAGAAGGTGCACCAACTGTTAAACCTGGATTAATTAAACCAAAAGAATTTGTAGCCGTAGCTACCCAACCACCATCCGTTAAAGAAAGAGAGCCCCCTACAGCAGAAGTAGAAGATTCTGTTCCAATGTCTGTTGCATTTTGTCCGTTTGCAGGACCATTGGTTGCCGCGAAAGATCCTTCATAAGAAATAAATTCCACTGATACTCCCAAATCATTTATTAGAGCTACTCCATCTGGAGTACCATTTTGAAGTCCAGAAATTGCCACAAAAACAGAGCCGAATCCAGCTCCTTCATCGGGAATGGTACCTGAAAAACTTCCTATAGGAGTGTAGGTAACTCCACCCGAACCATTATAGGGTTGAATGTACCAGCCAGTTAAATCTGTACCGGCAGGACCGGTAATCTCCACCCCTTCTCCCACATCCGCACCAGTATTGTCGTAGTGGATCTCACTAATAAAAACCTGTGCATTTAGAACGAACGCACATAGCATAAAAAGGACTAAATTGTATAATTTCTTCATTACATTAAAATTTATTTCGTAAAGATAGGAATTAGAGAACAGAATGAACTTTAGATAATCGTTAAATTATACACTTTTTCCTTAATTAGTGCACAAAAATCATCTATATGCAAGACTAAACACTTCGTTGAGCTCTATATAAACACGAAATGCAAAACCCCTAGGAAGATTTTGCATTTAGCATGTTTTATAGCATTAGACAAGAATTATTTCTTGTCTTTCAACTTTTTACCGAAGATAGCTGCGGCAGCCATTAAAAGGATACCACTTAATCCATCAATTGGGGCTCCAGTTGGTGCAGGACCAGGTCCTCCGGTTTGTGCACTCAAACCAAAAGTTAAACTTAATAAAAGGACAAGGACAAAAATGTGTTTTAGGTTTTTCATTATATCGAATTGTGATGTTAGAAATTAGAATCGCGACTTTTTCAGAAAGAAATGAGTATGGTATTTATGTAAAACGCCATACTCAAATCTTCCAGTTAAAATCTATTTTATTAATACTTTCTTAGTTACTTGATCTTGATTGTTTATAATTCTTACAAAATAGTAGCCCTTAGCTTGGTTGGCCATTTCAATGAATTCTACTTCCTCAACATTAAATTTTTGAGTAAGAATTTGTCCAACTATACTATAAACCTCTAGCTGGGTACTTGATTTCAAATTAGCCTTGGATAAATCTACCACAATCGTGTTATCCTTTGTATAAACCATTACATCCGCTAAGGCCACCGACTCTTTGATACCTGTAGTCTTATCTAAAACTGTAATCGTTCCGTTATAAAGCGCATTACAATCCACGTTAGATGCTAAGATGCTGAAAGGATAAATTCCCGCTTGACTAAAGCTATAGCTTAAATCTATTGTATTAAAACTTTCATTATTAATTTCCCAAGTATAAGTATCTGCTCCTTGGCTTAAATTATTTATTAAAAATTGTTCGTTAGTGTACACATCAAGCGTAGGAAGTTCAACATTTACCTCAACTTGAATCTTGTCTTCAATTACTATCGATTCCATAAATTGATAGTTGCCATTAGCCAAGCTTATTTCATAGGTGCCTGGTTGAAGCGACTCTAATGCTAAGAAATCACTTTCGCTATCACTAGCAAGACTTTGCATGTCTTTTGAAATATCATAGTTCCAAGATACTAAAGAACCTGCTATGCTTTGATTTCCAAAATCAACATAGATACTACCGTCATTTCCTTCGCAAGATTCCGCTTCGTAGCTAATCAAAATTGGTTTAGTAAAGTGAAGTTCAAATCTTTCCTCATTCTCTTGAGTGGTCATGCTGAAAGAATAGGTATTCACTTCTCTCAAGTTGGTCCAAGTGCCCGTCACTTTGTCTTCCAAATAAACTAAGCTACTTGCAGGTAAAGTTTCTAAGCCAGTTACAGTGAAAGTACAAGTATGATTTCCACCTGGGTTTAAACCTAGCGGGAAGGAATAAGCACCTAAATCAGCCATATTATTTCCATTCAAACTAGTTTTTACACTTCCTGTTTTAGAGTAGATGGTTGGACGACCAGCATCGCTATATCTTTTCTCGCAATCCCATTGTGCATCGAAGGCTGAACTTGCATTTTGGTTAAAATAGATGTAGCTGATATCTCCATAGCTTCCATTACTTACTTCTATGTTAAGCTTAGCATCATACCAAGCATCATTACTTTTAAATTGAGTGCTTCCTTGACTACGCATAGCATTCGTGTAATCTGCAGAGCTTGCTCCCGTAGTTTTCATTACAAAACCTTGAGCAATAGCTAAATCTTGGCCTGGTAAAATCGGCTGGAAAGTTCCTCCATAAGCAGCAGAAGCTCCATCATAAGTTTGAGGACTTTCCCACCCACTTAAGGTTAAAGGATTAATATTAATACTTGATGGGTAAGGATTACTAAGTACATGCCAACCATCCTTATTTGCTAAACCTAATCCTGAGTTGGTTAAAGCACCACCATAGGAAACATTTCCAGAGTTAAAGCTTCCAGTAAATGAAATTAGAGAACCATCTTGCATCCATCCGCTATAACCTCTTCCATTTTCTAATGGAATAGCTTGTAATCTTGCAAACCAAGCTTCATACTCGCAGTTGTTTGGCGAAATTGCATCTTCATGCCATTCAAATAAGTTATTATAAGGAGATGCCGCTGTAACTTGCGCACTAGCACAGTTCGTCATAATTATTTGACCAGTGCTGCCACTTGCATAGGTTTGACTTAAACCAACAACTACACCGTTATTAACCGGACTACCAAAAAATCTTTGTCCTACAGAACTTCCTGTTGTTACATATTGTTGCGCAGTGTAAGTTCCGGTACCTGTTAAACTAGCATTTCCTGTAAACTCATCCAACCAAGCAGACCCGCTAGCATTGGCTTGAAGAATTAATGAACCATTGTTAAGCAAAGTACCAGATGGTGCTAGAATTAAACCATAAGCTGCACCAATAGTTAAACTCGCGCCGTTTTGAATGTTTAAGTCATAACAAGTAATGGTAGCCGAAGTAAGTGGAAAAACACCTCCTGCTGGTGCAGTAGGAATTAAAACAGATTGCCCTATTAGAGGAACCATGTTTTCACTCCAATTACTTGCAGTTTGCCAATCCACACTAGTAGTACCTGTCCAAATATTTGTTGCCAAAGTACTAGCACAATCAGAAAGATGAAAACCAAGATTGCTTAAAACCATTCCTCCTGTATAAGAACTTACTTCCCATTCGGAATTTGCTGCGCTCGTACCTGCAGAGTTTGACCAGTCCGTATTTGGTACTTGAACTGAGGCCTTTCTTACTAAAATGTTATCTTTAGTAGCATTAGAAACTCCAGCAACATTCCATCCAGTTCCAGGATCAGCACCATCTGTACCAACCGCATCAATTAAGCTAAAACTTGAACCACTGCCTCCATTGTAAGCCAAACCTACTGCGTCATTTCCATTAAATCCAGTTACAGTGTTATTAGATAAATCCACATTTAAATTTGCTAGAGCAGAATTGGCAACAACATAAACATCATAAGGAGCTAAAGTTCCTGAAAGAGTAAGCGAAGCTTCTGGCCAAGTTCCGCCATTAGTAACTAACCAAATTTGGTAATTGCTTAAGTCTACAGCACTAGCGCTTGGATTGTAGATTTCGATGTACTTATTGTTTCCTCCGTTTGGTTCGCCATACTCAGAAATAAGAAGTTGAGAGCAGTTTGCAAGAACTGGCAAGCATGAACTTGGAGCGGTGAACAAGGCTAACTCTGTTGCAGAACACACTCCTAAATCAGAAAAACTAGCAACAACATCTACAGCGTTCCCATCAGAAACTAAACCTGTTAAAGTCACTGTTTGAGGGCTAGAGGTAATTGCAAAAGATTGTCCATTTACATCTAAAGTTCCTGTAGCAGGCGCCGAAGTATAACTAACTACAACTTGTTGGGTATACTCGTTGGTTGCAGGCACACATGCTGTTTGCGTTCCAGCAGCAATTGCGGTAATTGCACAAGAAACAACAATACAATCGGAACTATGAGAACCAATTGTTGAAAGCGTCATTCCTCCCGTATAAGCAGTAAGCTCCCATTCAGAATTAGCTACAGAAGTTCCAGCGGAGCTAGTCCAATTAGGATTTGGATTTTGTACAGTCGACTTTCTTGTCAAAATATTATTCGCTGTGGCATTAGTCGTACCTGCAACATCCCAACCCGTTCCAGGGTCAGCACCATCTGTACCAACAGCATCAATTAATGTAAACACGGATCCACTTCCTCCATTATAGGCTAATCCAACAGCGTCATTTCCATTAAATCCTGTTACCGTAGTATTTATTAAATCTATATTAGAATCAAAGCCATTATTGCCAACAACAAATACATCTCCTGATGCCAAAGTACCCGACAAAGTCAAGGTACCTTCTGGCCAAGTTCCACCATTTGTAACCACCCAAATCTGATAGTTGCTTAAATCTACTGCAGATGCTGTTGGATTGTAAATCTCGATATATTTATTAGACCCCCCATTTGGTTCTCCATATTCCGATATGAATAATTGAGCACAAGGTACAACTGGCGCAAGTACCTCTCCACTCAAAGTTACATCTACAGAACTTGCTCCTGGACTCGACAAAGTAAGCGTTTCATTGTAAACTCCAACCGCTAATCCAGCTATCAAACGCATATAAACTGTAGTTGGTGTTACGGTTCCAACAAAAGGAAAAACACCACCACCAAAAGGTAGGTAAGTAATATCGTCTAAAGAAAATTCAAAATTATTTATTGCTGTGCCACTAACAAAGCCACTTAAGTTAGCACCTTGGATACCCCCAGACTGACTAGCAGAAGGTCCAGCACCAAAAACATAATCTAAGCCAGAAAAACTAAGCGGACTTACGGTTATAGTAGGCGTTGGCGCTCCTGAATAGCAAGTCCAAGATATATCATCAACAATTACTTGATTGCCTGTAATATTTCTGATTTCTATAACTACTGGACCACTTACATTGATGCCCGTAACCGTAAAAGTTTGAACATTGGTATTATCCCAAGCAATAGAGGTACCCACAGAAATATTATTTACAAACAACTCCACCTGACGATTTCCTGCACCAGTAAAAGCTTTACGTAAGCTACAGGTAAAATCTGCAATTCCTCCACTTACTGAAGAAGAGGTAAGTTTGCTGCTACTTGACTGTCTTCTCAGCATAATGCCTTTACCTGTTATACCATAAGTAGATTCATCTCGGGAATGTACATAAGTCCATGTAACCCCATTGTCGCCAACATAACTGCCATCTGCATAGGTAGCTGTTAAGTTAGCAGAGGTGAATGTTTCCGTGCCACAAACCTGGGCATGCAAGGAAAAAAGGCTGAAGATGCCTAATAAGCTTAGTATAAGTTTGTTCATAATCTATTATTTGCAGTAAAATTAATCAAAGTTCACTGCAATTAGATTACTAAATCGTTAATTAACCGCTTATCAACAGCTACATCTTGATAACTTTCAAAGCAAAGCTTTCTAAGTTATTGGAAACCTTAATTATATATAGACCAGAGGCAAGGTCTAGAGTGTAATCCTGTGAATAACTTAGGCCCGATTCCACCTTTTGTTGAAACAAATTCTCGATTAACTTGCCGTCAATTCCAAATAATTGGACAGTCAAATCGCTAGTTTCTAAAACTTCAAACGAAATTTTAAAACTAGTGTTAATAAGACTAGGGTAGACGCTAAAATAATCTAAGGTTCCATCCAAATTACTAATGCTTGTTGCTCCATTAAAATAAGCGAAAAGCGTGTCTTGATCAATGAATAAGAAAGAAGTGCTTGGACTAAAATCTAATAAAGCTAAGTTATTCAAACGCCAATAATCAAAAACATTAGATCCTGTGGTATTTACACTAATATCTAATATATCGTTGCTAGGATAAATGCCAGTAAAAGGTGTTGAAGTGATGACATCATTTTCTATAAAAATAGTTCCAGCTCCATTTGGAAACATCATTACCACTAAAGTATCTGTAGGAATAGTTCCAAAACATGAAACTGGTGCAGTAAACAAACTATTCTGTGTGAAACTACAGCTAGTATTACTAGTAAAGAAAGCCGTTACATCCACTGCTGCTCCGTTTGCATTTAGGTTGCTAAGAGTTACCGTTTGCGGACTAGTAGTCACCGCAAAAGTTTGTCCGTTTACATTTAGAGTGCCACTACTTGGTGCATTAGCATAAGTTATTATTACTTGCTGGGTGTAGGTATCTGTTGCGGGCACACAAGCAGATTGCGTACCTGCACTAATGGCCGTTATAGAGCAAGGTGCACTAGCACAAGAAACTGGAGCTGTAAAGGCAAAAGCTTGGCTAAAGGTGCATGAGGTATTATTTGTGAAAAATGCCGTAAGGTTTACTGGGTTTCCATTAGCAGGTAGATTTACTAAAGTAAAAGACTGTGGACTGGTGCCAACTGCGAATGTTTGTCCATTAATGTTAATTGTACCTCCTGGTGCATTGCTATATGTTAGCGTTACTTGTTGGGTATAAGTATTTGTAGCCGGGTTACAAGTACTTTGAGTACCCGCAGTAATTGCACTAATATTACAAGGATTAGCACAAGCCGGATCTGTTGAAGCTAATACATTAATAGTAAAATCACCTGGGGTAAATTCACAAATTGCAGTACCTCCTGCGTCAGTTACAAAGGCATATACCAAATAAGTTCCAAAAGGTATTGCAGTACCACCAGTAGCTACTAAATCGGCATTGATATCTCCAGAATAATTTCCTCCGGTGCTAACTAAAACCGTGTCGCTAGCATTAATGAAAACCCAAAAATAATCTTCTCCAGTAGGAATAAACTCATTCCCATCTGTGAGTAAGTTAATGCTTGTACCAGGACAGTAATTTACGGTTGTACCAACTAAACTTGCAGCTACATCTCCAGCAGAACAAGTTTGACCTAGGCAAGCTGGATCTGTAGAAGTAAGTACATTGATTGTGAAATCACCGGGAGTAAACTCACAAATAGCTGTACCACCAGCATCGGTTACCAAAGCATAAACCAAATAAGTTCCAAAAGGAATGGCCGCTCCTCCAGCTGCTACCAAATCTGCATTAACATCTCCAGAATAATTTCCACCAGTGTTCAATAAGATGGTATCTGTAGCATTGATAAATACCCAAATATATTCTTCCCCTGTTGGTATCACTTCATTGCCATCTGTAAGTAAGTCGATGCTAGTGCCTGGACAGTAATTCACTGTTGTACCGTTTAAACTTGCTGCCACATCACCAGCAGAACATGTCGGTGCCGCACAAGACACAGGTGCTGTAAAAGCATTGTTTTGCGTGAAAGTACAACTTGTATTAGAAGTAAAGAAAGCGGTTACGTTTACCGCTGCTCCGTTGGCTGTTAAATTGCTCAGTGTAACTGTTTGCGGACTTGCCGTCACTGCAAATGTTTGTCCGTTTACATTTAAAGTACCACTTGGAGGATTGCTATAAGTTACCGTTACTTGTTGGGTATAAGTATTGGTAGCTGGAACGCAAGCACTTTGCGTACCCGCACTTATGGCTGTAATAGAGCATGGTAACACTGCACAAGACACAGGCGCTGTAAAAGCATTGTTTTGCGTGAAAGTACAACTTGTATTAGAAGTAAAGAAAGCCGTTACATTAACTGCTGCTCCGTTGGCTGTTAAATTAGTCAGTGTAACTGTCTGCGGACTTGCCGTCACTGCAAATGTTTGTCCGTTTACATTTAAAGTACCACTTGGAGGATTGCTGTAAGTAAGCGTAACTTGCTGCGTATAAGTGTTTGTAGCTGGAACGCAAGCACTTTGCGTGCCAGCACTAATGGCTGTAATAGCACAAGGAGAAACCGCACAAGAAGCTGGTGCTGTAAAAGCATTGTTTTGCGTGAAAGTACAACTTGTATTAGAAGTGAAGAAAGCGGTTACGTTTACCGCAGCTCCGTTGGCTGTTAAATTAGTCAGTGTAACTGTTTGCGGACTTGCTGTCACCGCAAATGTTTGTCCGTTTACATTTAAAGTACCACTTGGAGGATTGCTGTAAGTAATGGTGAGTTGTTGCGTATACGTATTGGTAGCTGGAACGCAAGCACTTTGTGTACCAACACTAATTGCTGTTATAGAGCAAGGAGAAACCGCACAAGAAGCTGGTGCTGTAAAAGCATTGTTTTGCGTGAAAGTGCAACTTGGATTAGAAGTAAAGAAAGCCGTTACATTTACTGCCGCGCCATTTGCTGTTAAGTTAGTAAGTGTTACTGTTTGCGGACTTGTTGTTACCGCAAATGTTTGTCCGTTTACATTCAAAGTGCCACTTGGCGGATTGCTATAAGTAACTGTTACTTGTTGTGTATAAGTGTTTGTAGCAGGAACACAAGCACTTTGCGTACCCGCGCTAATGGCAGTAATAGAACATACAGTTCCTACAGATGCTACATTACTGTAATCATTACAGCCATCATTTGAAGCTTTAACTCTATAGAAAAAAGTAGTACCAGTTGGCACTGTAATATTGTCGGTAAACGTTGTTGTATTTGCACCTACTCCAAAGCCACCAAAAGCTTCAAATCCCGCAGTTGCTGAAGTCGATGATCTTTCAATAAAGAAACCCATTTCATTAGAAGAATTATCTGTCCAGTTTAATACAACTGTTGAACCCACAATAGTTGCAGTTAAACCACTAGGGTCGTTTACATTAGAAGGAGGACAATCAAGAGAATAAGCCGTGTGTCCTTGTCGAGTTGCGAAGCCTTGTTGAATTCTAATTATTTGTTGCGGACTAAGCACTGGTGGATTCATACATTGCTCTGGGAAATACGACATGACGTTGTTAATATCTGGAGCGTACAAATCGCCATTTGCATCCCAAGCAGTGCCATTGTAAGTACATGTAAATGGATTAATATTAGAGCCATTAAAACCAGGATCCGCAGGGGTATCACAAATTAAATCGCCCGCTGTAGTACAATTGGACCCATTTACTAATTCTGCAGGAATGAAAGGAGGATCCTCATGGAATGTATGCAAAAGACTATAATGATGCCCCATTTCGTGAATCACGGTTAAACCTGAAGCAAAGAAATCATTTCTAAATACCATCCTCATGGTTTGCAAAGCATTCTGTGGTAAATAAGCATAACCGCCTATAACTCCAGAACCGCCAGTATCATCAATAGCATCAACAAAAAACATATTGATAGCATTGTTTACCTCGGGTGCAGCACTTGCTAGAGCATTCTCTTCTGTTGCACTTTGAAAATCATAAAAATTAGAATTATTAATAAAATTGGGGCCGGTTCCACAAAAATAAAATTCTATGCCAGCGGCTTTATAATATTCATTTAAATAAGCAACACCTTGATGAAGTTCGTCTAAAGTAATTCCACCAGAACCATTGGTTTGTCTCACTACATGGGCCTTAATAGGAACGCAAGTGGTACCACCATTTTTCAATATGGGCATGTTTGCTATGTAGTTCAAAATATAATCTTGCTCTGCTTGAGTTGGAGCATGAGTTCCACAAAGATGTTGTGCAGAAAGAACTGTAAAGACTAGGCTAAACAGCATCATAGTAATAAATTGTTTCATGTGTATGTATGTAAGCTAGGCTAAAATACTATAAAAATTCCTATTCGCTTAACTTTTTCTTCCATCGCTTATTGGTAAGATATACTCCTACCAAGATAAAGGCCAAGCCCAAGTAATGATTAATGTTCAAAGTTTCACCATCTACAAAGGCCCAAGCAAGTGCCACTACGGGCATCATAAAAGTTACGGTAGAAGCATAGAGTGCATCCGTTTTTCGAATCAAATAATTGAATAAGACCAAAGCCAAAGCGGTTCCAACAAAACCTAAAATTGCAATATAGCTAATAGCTTGAAAAGCATTGGCGTCATGCTGCATGATGCTCATAAAATCTGTACTTAGCAATTTGAGAAGAGCAAAGGGTCCAATTAAGGCAAAACTTAGAGAGGTTAGTTCCATGGAGTTAACATGGCTCAATTTACTTTTGAGTATATTACTGCTTAGCCCGTAACAAATAGTGGCCAAAACCGCATAAAAAGCATAATGATTGAGTTCGAATTGAATGGCACTATCTTTAAAAAATAATAAAAAAGAAGCGCCAACAATGGCCAATGCAAGTCCGATTACCTTTTCTTTTATTAAAGCCGTTTTAAAAAATAGCCAGCCAAAAAGTAGAACAAAAACTGGTGTTAGTGAGTTAATAATTCCTGCAACGCCACTATCTATATGACTAATAGCTAAAGGAAATAAGTAAGAAGGAATTCCGCTACCGAATAAACCAACAAAACCAATAAATATGAAATCCTTTCTATTTAAGTTTCTAATAGCTCGAGGTAAGAAAGGTAAAAGGGCTAGAGTAGAAAAAACAATTCTAAGCATAGAAACTTGCACTGCTGAAAATACAAGCAAGCCTTTTTTCATTAGTATATAAGAGGAGCCCCAAATTAGAGCGAGCAAAATGAGTATTAGCACATTGCTCGAAAAACCATTCTTGCTCATTCTCTATGAATAATATTCCAAAGTTTGTCTTTAAGCGAGTCAATATTCTTAGAAGTCATCGCTGAAATGAAAACAATTTCAATCTTTTCCTTTACAGATTTTTTAAATTCGGTAAGAAGCAATTTCTGTAATTCATCGTCTACCAAATCGGATTTGGTAATAGCAAGAATTCTATCTTTAGATAGCAACTCTTTATTGTATTTCTCCAGTTCTTTGAGCAATACCTTATATTCCTTAGCAATATTTGGCGATTCGGATGAAATCATAAAAAGTAAGCAAGAATTTCGCTCTATATGTCGCAAGAAACGCAAGCCCAAACCCTTACCCTCAGAAGCCCCCTCAATTATTCCAGGGATATCGGCCATTACGAAGCTTAAATGATCTTTGTAAGAAACGATGCCTAAATTAGGACGAAGCGTAGTAAAGGCATAATTTGCAATTTCGGGCTTGGCAGCGGTAATGCTTGCTAGCAAGGTAGATTTCCCCGCGTTAGGAAAGCCTACTAAACCAACATCCGCTAAAACTTTTAGTTCTAAAATTACCCATGATTCACGACCTTCCATACCTGGTTGAGAATAACTTGGAGCTTGATTCGTGGCCGATCTAAAATGCCAATTTCCTAGTCCACCTTTACCCCCTCGCATAAGAACCACTTCTTTTCCATCTTCGGTAATCTCTAAAATCTGTTCTCCTGTATCTATATCTCTAGCAATTGTACCTAAGGGAACATCGATAATGATATCCTCACCATCCGCTCCCGTCGATCTAGCTTTAGAGCCATTTTTCCCATTATCGGCATGAATATGTTTCTTGTAACGTAAGTGAAGTAAGGTCCACAATTGTGCATTACCTCTTAAGATAATGTGCCCACCACGACCTCCGTCACCGCCATCCGGACCACCTTTAGCTACAAACTTCTCTCGTCTAAAATGAGAAGAACCCGAGCCCCCATTACCAGAGCGGCAAAAAACTTTTACGTAATCTATAAAATTTTGTTCAGCCATAAAATCTTTGGATAAATATCCAATTTTGAGCTAATGAGTTAATATTTTGCTGAGCAAAAAAAGTGGCACTTCTATGCTAAAGTGTCAATTACCGCACAAAGTCTATTGAAAATATCATCAATAGATCCTAGTCCGTGAATTTCCACCAACTTAGCTTGTTTTTCGTAATAACTGGCAACAGGCAAAGTTTTGTCGTTATAAACCTGAATACGATTTGCTATTATCTCTTCATTTTGGTCGTCCGCTCTCCCGCTATCCTTTCCTCTAAGCAATAATCTCTTAATCAATTCTTCATCAGGAACATTCAAAGCAATCATTTTGCTAACCGGTGTGTTCTTTGAATTTAAAAGCGCATCTAAAGCCTCTGCTTGTGCGGCTGTTCTAGGAAAGCCGTCAAAAATAAATCCTTTAGCTTCAGGGTGACTTTCAATCTTGGCATTCATCATACCTATGGTAACCTCATCTGGCACTAAGTCTCCTTTTTCTATATATGATTTAGCCTCTTTGCCCAAGTCCGTATTTTCACGCATATGCATTCTAAACAAATCGCCAGTAGAAACATGCATCAACTGATATTTCTCTTGCAATTTAACAGATTGGGTTCCTTTACCACTACCTGGAGGGCCAAATAAAACTAAATTAATCATTCAAAAAACTTTAAATACTAAAATTAAAATGCAAAAATAGTGATTTTCATAGCTAATTTTAATACTTTGTTCTCCTTTCGATTAAACAAAATGCAATTTCTTATGAAAAAAGTGAAAGTAATAGACTTATTTGGGATTAAATACGATCAAATGGAGACTAGAATTAACGACGAGTTAGGTGCTATTCAAAGTGCTGGAGGCAGTATCCTAGACGTGAAGCTCATAGGAGAGAAACTAAGTCAATGTTCTGTTTTCGTTTATTACGAAGATTAAGAAATTTGATAAATATCGCCTAAGTTCCTTCCGTAGCCGTCATAATCTAGGCCATAACCTACAATAAACTTGTTAGGTATCTCTTTGCCTACATATTGAATTTCAAAATCCGCTTTAAAGGCTTCTGGTTTAAAAAGCAAGGTACACAAACTTAAACTGGCTGGGTTTTCTGCCAAGAGCGTCGGCAAAAGTTTATCTAGAGTGTTCCCAGTATCTATGATATCTTCTATTACCACTACATGGCGAGCTTCTAAGGAATCCATCAAACCTATCAATTTCTTCACGGTTCCACTGGAGGAGAGTCCTTCGTAAGAAGCTACTTTAACAAAAGAGATCGTACTCTTAATATTAATTTCTCTCATTAAATCGGCAGCAAACATAAAGGATCCATTTAGTATAGCTAAGAACAAAACTTCTTTGCCGGCAAAGTCCTTATTAATCTTAGCACCTAATTCCTTATTAATCTGAGCGAGATCTTGAGCAGATAAGTAGGGCGTAAACTCCTTATCCTTTAATTTTATTTTTGTTGCATTCATTATTCTGGCGAAACTACTAAAAGCTGTCCAACTTTTAAATTATAATCCTTTAAATTATTTAATTGCATTAGGTCTTCAACGGTAATGTAAAACTTATTAGATAGGGAATACAAGGTATCTCCAGGTTTAACCACATAGGTTTTCGCCGAAACCTTCTCGTAGTTTTCTTTTATTTCCACCTGTTCAACAGGAGCTTTTTCCGTTTCAGGTTCAACAAATTTATCGTAATCTACAACAGGTGTTAATGGAGTAAGTTTTAGAGGAGGTGCTTGCTCGGCATCAAAAACTTGCTTCTCTTTTTTCGCTGCATCTTCCTCCACTTTCTTAAGAGCCTCTTGCTTCTTCATCTCTTCAATCTCCTTTTTCAAAGCTTCCTCTTGTTTCTTTTGAGCGGCAATTTGAGCTTCTAGAACTGCTTGCTTTTTCTTCAATTCTTCTAGTTCGATTACCTTTTGAGCATCAATAGCTGCCTTTTCCTTGGCTTCTTGTTCTTCTTTTAATTTTTTTCTTTCTAGAAGAACGTCCATGTAAGAATAAAAGCTAGGAGCGCCATCTCTACTACTTTGTAAGTAAACAATTTCCCCAGGTTTCGGTTGCTTATCGAAAACCATATTGTTTTTCTTATATAGCTTATCCATTTGAATACCATAGAGCTGTGAGATATCCCACATGGTTTCTCCCGCTTTAACCACGTGTGTTTTTTCAGATCCTTTCTTGCGCTTTGGCTGCAAGTACACGAATTGATTCGGTGTAAAAAGATAGCCTTCTTTTATATCATTATACTTCATTAAGAGGTCTAGATCTATATCGTATTCTGTTGCAATTGCTAGTGCTTGTCTACCCTTACTTTTTACCGTTCTAATTTTATTAAAAATAAACACATCACTTCTATCGTCGGTATAGTAGGCGTTTTTCGGAAGAATTACATCCCATTCTTTACTTTCCAATTCTCCTGTATTTTCGGCTATCATTTCTGGAGAAGCTTTAATTTCTACCAAGCCCATTTTGTCGTACTGCGCAAGATTAAGTCGCTCAATAATGGATATCAACAAATTTGGATAATCTGGATTGGTGGCATATCCTGCTGTTTTCAAACCTTTAGCCCAAGACTTATAATCATCAACTGGATAATCTTCAAACAAAAACTTATAACGCGCTCTTGTAGTTAGAAATTCAGAATGATCTGCAAAAGATTGCTCCGGATTATTATACACTCTAAAGCATTCGTTTGCCTCATCATCATCCATATAATAGCCTTCGCCTTGCCATTCGCTATGGCATTTAATGCCGAAATGATTATTTGCTTTTAAAGCTAAATTAGAATTACCACTACCCGATTCCAAAATTCCTTGAGCAAGGGTAATACTTGCAGGAATGCGATATTCTTGCATTTTCCTAACCGCAATAGGGTAGAAACGAGCAACATATTCTTCGTTGCTCATTTTATCTTGAGCAAGCACATTATTAAGGCCAAGAAAGATAAACATTACTAAAAAAATCCTCATTTCAACACATTTAACTACAAAACTATAACGATAAACAGAGTAATTTATGCTAAGATTTTCACACGAAAAAGACTAAATACACAAAGTGTAAAGTAGAATAGACGCTTTAAGCCTATCTTTGCTTTATGTTGAGTGCAAGAAATAGAGAAATATTGGAAGAAGCTTATCTCCGCTTTCATAATGCCGACTTTATTCAAGACGATCCACTTCAAGTGCCTCATCATTTCAGTAAGAAGCAGGACATAGAAATTATGGCTTTTTTTGCGGCAACATTGGCCTGGGGTCAAAGAAAAACCATTATTAAAAACTGTTGGAACTTGGTGGAAATTTTCGAAAATGAACCCCATAATTTTATCGTAAATCACCAAGAAGAAGATTTAAAGAAATGTTTAAAATTTAAACACCGCACCTTCAACCCCAGCGACCTACTCTATTTCATTAGTTTTCTCAAACAACATTATGAAAAAAATGAAAGCTTAGAAAGTGCTTTTAGCATGCACTTAAAAGAAAAAGAGGAAACCGTGCAAAATGCATTAATCGGCTTTCACAACTATTTCTGTTCTTTAGACTACTTTCCATCTAGAACACGAAAACATATAGCAAGTCCTGCTCGAAATTCTGCTTGTAAAAGATTGAATATGTTTTTACGATGGATGGTAAGAAAAGACGAGAAAAATATTGACTTTGGAATATGGAAGGACATACAAACTTGGCAACTACTTTGTCCTCTTGATGTTCATGTAGAGCGACAAGCAAGAATATTGGGACTCATCCAAAGACCTCAAAGAGATTTCAAAACTGTGCTAGAACTAAGCAAAGCACTTAAAACTCTCGACCCTATCGATCCTGTAAAATATGATTTTGCACTTTTCGGATTAGGAATTCACGCTTTCTAAGCTTTCCTAAACTTAGTTCTAATAGCTAAATCATTTATGCCTAACTTTACTTAGAAAAATCGTGGACATTGAATTCAAGTAAAAACCCCTTCCCGTATACTGGCCTAAGCGATACTGAAGTAGAGATTTCTCGACAAAAGTTCGGCAAAAATGCGATGGAATTAAAAAGGGAAAATGCTTTACTAAAATCCCTTCTTAATATCTTAAAGGAACCCATGGTCCTTTTACTTTTTCTTGCCTCTAGTGTATATTTTATTAGTGGCGAAATTGGTGATGGTATCTTTCTTGGCTCTGCTATAATAATTGTTGCCCTTATCTCTCTTTTTCAAGATTCAAGAAGTAAGAATGCTTTGCAAAAATTGCAACAATTCAATAAAGCCAATGCCAAGCTCATAAGAAACAATCAAATAGAAATCCTAGCTCCAGAAGATATAGTGATTGGTGATTTACTGGTCTTAGAAGAAGGAAGCATGGTGAGTGCAGATTCCAGAATAATTTATTCTCACGATTTTTCCTTAAACGAATCTATGCTTACTGGCGAATCTTTGGCTATCTACAAAGATAAAGACCACCCAGACCCAAATGCCTACCTAGGTTGTATGGTTAATAGTGGCTTGGCAATAGCAGAAGTACAGGTTTTGGCAAGCAATAGTAAATTGGGAGAAATTGGAAAATCCCTTGAGTCTATTCAAGAAGAAAAATCACGTTTAGAAATCCAAATAAACGATTTTGTAAAAAAGATGGCCATAGGTGGAGCTCTTGTATTCTTTATAGTTTGGAGTATTAACTTCTATCTTTCTCGAGAGTTATTGCAAAGCTTGCTCAAATCTTTAACTCTTGCAATGAGCATTCTTCCCGAGGAGATACCTGTTGCTTTCACTAGTTTTATGGCTATAGGTGCTATGCGCTTAATGAAATCTGGCATCCTAGTAAAGCAAATGAAGACGGTAGAAAGTTTAGGAAGCGCAAGTGTAATCTGTTCTGATAAAACAGGAACTTTAACAGAAAATAGAATGAGTTTAGCCAAGCTTTATTCCTTTCAAAATAATAGCATAATTGCAGGCAATTACGAGAAAGAAGCCAATTGCAGCGAACTAATCCGCATAGCCATGTTTGCAAGTGAAGAAAGTCCCTTCGACCCAATGGAAATTGCGCTTCACCAAGCCTACGAAGAAATTATGGGGGAAGACGAAAGATTAAACTTTCACTTATTTCAGGAATATCCCTTAGCCGGTAAGCCTCCCATGATGACGCATATTTTCAAGAATCAAAAAGGCGAATTGTTGGTGGCTGCAAAAGGAGCAGCAGAAGCAATAATGGCTGTATCGAAGTTAAATGACCAGGACAAGGAAAGGATTAACTCGGCATTAAAAAGCCTCTCGGCAGATGGATATAGAGTTCTTGGACTTGCAAAAGGCAAAAATGATTATCCTAAATTCCCAGAAATTCAGCAAGATATTGAATTCGAATTTTTAGGTTTACTCGCCTTTTATGATCCTCCAAAACATAATATTAGTGCTGTACTTAAAGGATTTTATGAGGCGGGAATTGATGTGAAAATAATAACTGGAGATAACTTAGAGACCACCACCGCGATTGCCAAACAAGTGAATTTTAAAAACTATGATAAAAGTATTAGTGGAGATGCTTTAATGCTCTTGAATGAACAGGACTTAAAACAGTGTGTTGTAGAAAAAAGCATATTCGTTCGAATGTTTCCTGAAGCCAAACTAAAAATTATTAATACCCTAAAGGAACTTGGCTTTACAGTTGCAATGACAGGAGATGGCGTAAATGATGGCCCAGCTTTAAAAGCGGCCAATATTGGTATTGCAATGGGAAAAAGAGGTTCAGAAATTGCGAAACAAGCAGCTTCTTTAATACTGGTAGAAGACGACCTTGAGAAAATGATAGAAGCCATCGCTTTGGGAAGAAGAATCTATAATAATTTAAAAAAAGCAATACAATATATAATCTCCATTCATATTCCAATTATATTGACTGTCTTTTTACCCTTGGCTCTAGCTTGGAAATTCCCCAATATTTTTTCCCCAATTCACATCATTTTCTTGGAGCTTTTAATGGGTCCAACGTGCTCCATAATTTACGAAAATGAACCCATAGAGGCCAATGCGATGTTAGAAAAACCTCGAGCTTTATCGAGTAGTTTTTTCTCCACTAAAGAATTAAGCTTGAGTATAGTGCAAGGACTTATCATATCCATTGCTGCTTTAGGAATGTATCAATACGGTTTATATCAAGCCATGAGTGAAGCAGGAATTAGAACCCTAATTTTTATTACTCTAATCTTTGCCAATATCTTCCTTACCCTCGTTAATCGCTCTTTTTATTATTCTTTGCTGGATTGCCTTAAGTACAAGAACAAACTAGTTCCAATAATGATTTCGCTTACCTTAATCTTAACTTTTAGCTTGCTATTCATTGCTCCAATAAGAAACTTTTTCGAGTTAGAAAGTCTCCATTTAATGCAAGTCATTACTGCTATTGCTTTTGCTTTTGTTTCGGTAATTTGGTTTGAAGCATATAAATGGCAAAGAAGAAGAAAATCTAGTTTGGCTTAACCAAACACTTCTTGAAGCAGTTCCGTTACTCGGTGCAAAGGGTCTTCACGTATTTTCTTTTCCTCTTCTCCAATTAAATGGAAAAGTCCGTCGAGTGCTTTATTGGTAACATAATCATTGATGTCTGTATTTACCTGCTGACCTGTTAATGTATTATATCCTCCCGTTACTTGACTCCAAATGGCATCCGCCCCAACTTCACTTATTTTATTCTCAACTATCGGCTTGAAGGCATTATACAAGGCTGGTCGAGCGTTGTTTTCTAAAAAATTGGTGGCTGCATAATCGCCTCCATTTAATATGCCCAAGGCATCGCTAATGGTAATATTAGTAATAGTTTCATAAAAAATGTCTTTAGCCAAGGGCGCTGCTTGTTCTGCTGCCCTATTCATTCGTTGAACAAAGTTTTCGGTGAGTGTTCCTAAGGCGGCGCCTAAGATCGGATTTGCATTAACGTACGACAAAATCTGGTCGGCTTCCTCTGGAAACAATATTTTTATAGTAGCATTTTGATAAAAACCATCTAGAACTCCAGCCTGAGTTACTGTGGTATCCGTACTAATTTTAAGTGCTTCTTTTAGACCTTCAGCCGTTTTATTCGTGTCTAAAAAATCGTTAAGCTCCTCGCAAGATTGCAAGCTTATTCCAAAACAAACTAAGAAAAGGATTGTGAATAGCCCGAATTTTCTCATAATTTTAAATTTTATTATCAAAACTAAACAATTTAAGTGGATATATTAAAGACTCAGCTACAAAAATCCCTGCAACTTAGAGAAGATCTTTTGTTCAAAATTGAAGATGAAGAAGCTTTGCTATTATTAATTGAACAATTAGTACAAGAACTAATCGACAAGGATTTCGAACGTTTTCTGCGCCTACTATACCGAATTGATTTAGATGAGAACAAAGTAAAAGAAAAGATAGCCGCCTCAGAACCCGAAAAAGCTACTAGAGGAATAGCAGAAATGATATTAAATAGAGAGAAAGAAAAAGTAGCTAGCAGAGCTCAATACAAAGAAGAATCTCCAGATTGGGAATTCTAATTACTTGTTTGCCATTGGAAACTCTCAAAAATATGCAACATATCTTCTCTAATAAAGTTTAGCGCTGGCTGAAGACTATCTGCATTTGGGTGACTTTCAAAATAAAGTGCTCCTCTTAAATAATGCTGCTTGTAGTCGGATAAATAAAATTGCAAATTATTGGCAGCATCTCCCCCAATATTCGTCATGAGGCCTTGAACCCCATATTTATTACTCACTTCGTACTCATCAATATAGTCTGCCTTCTTAGTGTGGGTGTAAGCTAGTTCGTGAGAATCTTCCATAACCTTTTCTAAACTGATGTCCTTTCCTATTTCTTTGTAAGAAATATGAATTTTTGCATTTAAGCTTGGATAAACCACATTAATCCAACATGCTGAATAGAGTCTATCCTCAAAATAAAAACTATCTTCTACAATAATAGCATAGTCGGGATATTCGAAAGTATACGGACAAGGAGCATCGAAGCTTTTGTATTCGTGAAACTCTGGTAGAATTATTCTAGGATAAGCTATTGCTTTAGGTAGATAATTGTTTTCCTTACAAGAGAATAAACTAATTAAAAGCAGAGATACTAAAATTATTCTAGTCATTTTTTATACTCAATTTAACCCTATTGATTCTATTTCTTTCCATAGATAGAACGGTAAATGTATAGGCCTGGTATTGGATTTCCTTACCCTTTTTTGGAAGTTCTCCAGAAAGTTCTAAAAGTAAGCCCGCTAAAGTATCACTTTCTCCTCTTACTTCATCAAATTCCTCCTCGTCTATATCCATAATTTCACATAAGTCTGAAAGAGAAATTTTTGCATCGAACAAAGCTGTGTTCGAATTTATTTTTTTGTAAGAGCTATCTAAAACTTCATCAAACTCATCTTTTATGTCGCCCAATACTTCTTCTAAAATATCTTCTAAGGTAACAATGCCTTTTGTTCCTCCATACTCATCCACCACAATAACTTGGTGTTTTCTATTAGTCTGAATCTCGCGAAGAAGATCGTCAATTTTTTTGGTTTCTGGCACAAAAAATGGTTCACGAACCAATTCTTGCCACTCGTAGTCATCCCCCTTATCAATATGTTCTAGTAAATCCTTGAGATAGAGAATGCCTTCAATTTTATCGATACTATCCTTATATACCGGCATTCTAGAGTAGCCAGCTTCTTTTACGAGATTAAGAATATCCTTAAAGGAATAATTAAATTTAACAGCAACTATATCTACTCTAGGTACCATAATTTGTTTTACTGTGGTATTTCCAAAATGAACGATGCCTTTAAGAATATTTACATCTTCTATAGTACTTCCATCATTCGTACTAAGTTCTATTGCCTTTTCTATCTCTTCAAGATCAATTTCATGATTTGCCTTCTCAAATCTTCGTTCAATAAACAAACCAGACTTAACCAATAAAATTCCGATTGGAAACGTAATGAAACGTAAATTTTGGAAGATTCCGGCCGTTTTTCTTGCAATCAATAAATTGTTCATGCTAGCAAAAACTTTTGGCGAAACTTCCCCAAAAAACACCAATGGTGGGGTTAAAATAAATACGTTGAGAAGAGCAACAAGTTCTTTATCCATTGCTGGAAACAAAGAAATGAGCACAAAATTTAAGAGAATAATAATCGAAATATTAACAAAATTATTAGAGATAAGCACAGATGCTAGAAGCAATCTAGGTCTTTCTAATAAATTTAGAACTTTTTTATCGCTCGGCAAATCACTTTCTTTAAGTTCTTGCAACTGAGCTGGACTAATGGAGAAAAAAGCCACCTCCGAGCCAGAAATTAGGGCAGATAAAAATAATAACAGAATAATTGCAATAATCTGAAATGCAAGAGTTTGTGCATTGATTTCAGCTAATTGCATAAAAATTAGCCAAGCTATTTGCATTAAAGGTTCCGAGGGGGGTATACTATCACTTTCCACGTTAGAAGTACTGTTTAATTATAAACTAAAAAGGTAGATCGTCATTTATATCATTCTCCTCATTACTACTACTGTTTCCCGACATCATGCCACTAGAGCTGGGAGCTTCAAAAGAAGAAGAATTGGAAGGGTAGGTAACATCGCCTGAAGTCGCAGTATTTTCCCTTCTTTCTAACATTTTAAAATTGTCTACTACAACTTCTGTTGTATATCGCTTATTGCCATCTTGGTCGTCCCAATTTCTTGTTCTTAGCTTACCTTCAATATATACAAGGTGTCCTTTCTTAAGATATTTTTCAGCAACATCTACCAAGCCTTTTCTCCAAATTGCAAGGTTGTGCCATTCTGTTTGCTCAATTCGATTGCCCTCTTTATCTGTATAGCTTTCGCTTGTGGCTATAGTAAAATTACATACGGAAGAATTGTTGTCGAACCTTCTTACTTCCGGGTCTTTTCCCAATCTTCCAATCAGTGTTACTTTATTAATCATCTATTACTTTATATTAGCCTAAATTATACCTTTAGATTGAAAATACAAAATAAAGACTTTAGGAAATGCAAATTTAGCTAAATTTCGAGTATATATGTAACTATCAGAAAGAATCTGCTCATTTTGACTTTTTAAATGCACAAATACAATTTGTATTTCGCGATGACTCAGCTTTTGTTTTTGCATTTTGCCTAGCTCTATTAACTTAAAGTGCTCCGCAGGAAACTCTCTCTTCAAAATTTCATTTACTTGCAACTCTAGATTTTTAGTGAAGGCCTTTAGTTCAAAACTTGGCAATTGGTATAAGCCCTTCCAGATATCCTCCTCCTCTCTTTTCTGAAGGGCAATTCCATGACTTGTCTCTATGTACAAGGCGATAAAGTATCTTTTCTTTATAGCCACTTTTTTCGTCTTAAGCGGTAGCTCACTAATTAAATTATCTTGTTTTGCTAGACAAGAATCCATTAGTGGACAAGCGGCACAATCCGGATTTTTTGGCTTACAAATGGTTGCGCCAAAATCCATAATAGCCTGATTGTACAAATCGGGATTTTGCTGATCAATTAAATGGTTTGCCTTCTCCCTAAAAAAATTTTTACCTTCTGCACTATCAAAAGGAAGTTGAATTCTAAAATATCTAGCAAGAACGCGAATAACATTTCCATCCACCACTGCAATGGGCTCTTTGTTAACAAAAGAACTAATTGCGGCAGCCGTATACTCGCCTATTCCCTTTAGTTGAATCAATTCTGTAGAGCTTTTCGGAAAAATACCGCCATATTTAGCTTGTACTTCCTTGGCAGTGAAATGTAAATTTCTAGCTCTTGAATAATAACCCAAACCTTGCCATAAACGCAAAACTTCATCTTCCTCTGCCTCAGCCAAGTCTCGGAGATTTGGAAAAGTTTCTAAAAAACGCAGGTAGTAGGCAAGTCCTTGCTCTACTTTAGTTTGTTGTAAAATTATCTCCGACAACCACACCTTATAAGCATTCTTTTCGCCCTTCCAAGGCATTATTCTCTTATTATCATTTCGATGCCATGCAAGTAATTTTTGCGTAAAATGCAGTTCTCGATTCATTACTACTAGCTTAAATTTTTCTAGTTCTCGTCTTAAATTTATGTTAAAAAGTTAAGTATCTTTATTTATATTAGAGTCTTAAACACCTCAAAAAAACCAAACCTTATGAGAAAAGCTGACTTAGTAAACAAAATTTCAGATAAGACTGGAGTTCCAAAAGTAGATAGTTTAGTTGTAATAGAAAGCATGATTAAAGAAATTAAAGATTCTTTAAAAAATGGCGAAAATGTTTACATTAGAGGCTTCGGAAGCTTTGTAATAAAACAAAGAGCTGAAAAAATTGGTAGAAATATTAAAAAGAACACCGCTATCGTAATTCCAGCACACAACATTCCTGCATTTAAGCCGGCTAAAGTTTTTGTGGAAACGGTAAAAAAAGGAAATAAAGTTTAAACCTCAAATTAATAATGTCAAAAGGCCCCATTTTCGCAATAAGCGCTAGCATAATTGCTCTTATATCTATTTATCTTTTTTTAGACATCAAGCAAAGTAAAGAGGTAGAAAGCCCAACCGAAGTTCAAACAACTAGCCTTAGCGATGTAACCTTTATAGATGATTTTAATAGTGGTCTAGACCCTAATACGCAAGCCGATATCCAAAGATGGTATAGCCTAGCAAAAGAGCAAAAGAGCAAAGAGGCTGTAGATAGCTTAATTCTAAAATATGAAGAATTGCAGCAATATAATCTTGCGGCTTACTTTCATAGCTTGAAAGCTGAATTAGAACCTAGTTTAGCCAATTGGGAATTGGCTGGCGACCGACAATTTAGCGTTAGTGCAAATGAAGCTTACGACCCTGGTTTCAACCAAATTCTTTATGAAAATGCCATTGCATCTTACTCTAAAGCCTTAAATCTAGATAGCACGGATTTAGATCTTAAAGTGAAATTAGGAAGCGCAATTGTAGAAAAAGCAGAGCAACCAATGCAAGGTATCTCGCTTCTTTTAGAAGTAATTGCAGCAGATAGTATGCACTTAGCAGCAAATCTAGCCTTAGGTAAATTTGGAATTATTTCAGGACAATACGATAAAGCTATTTTAAGAATAGAAAAAGTACTATCTTTGCAGCCCGAAAATACAGAAGCCTTGTTTTTAGCGGCAGAGGCAGAAAGTAATTTAGGAAATAAAGAAGCAGCTAAAGTCTATTTAGAAAAATGTAAGGCTTTAATTGAAAACGAAGAATTAAAAACTGAAATCGACGCTTACATTAAGCAGTTGATGGAATAAAATAAAAGCTAGTAATAGCAGAAATAACATTATTGTTTAATTATAACAAAATTTGGAGTCATGCCAAGTGGTAAAAAAAGAAAAAGACATAAGATCGCTACTCACAAGAGAAAAAAGAGATTAAGAAAAAACCGTCATAAGAATAAGAAATAGTCGGTTCTCCTAAAATCATTTTTTTTAATCCTATTGCTATAAACCACTCCTCTTAGGGGTGGTTTTTAGTCGTTTAAATACGTGCATCTTTGGAAAAAGAGCTAATCATTCGTAGCACTGCATCTGGTAACGAAATAGCCTTACTTGAAAATAAAAAACTTGTTGAATTACACCTTGACAAAGAGGAGAATTCATTTAAAGTGGGTGATATATTTTTAGGAAGAGTTAGAAAAGTTATGCCCGGAATGAATGCCGCGTTTGTAGATATAGGCTATGAAAAAGATGCCTTTTTACACTATACCGACCTAGGTCCAGGCTTTAAAACTTATCTTCAATTCTTTAAAGGCGTTATTGCTGGAAACAACAAAAGCATTAACGATATTGATTATCTATCGGAAATTCTAAAAGGTGGAAAAATCAATGAAGTACTAAGTCCAAAGACCCTAATACCCGTTCAAGTATTTAAAGAACCAATAAGCAGCAAAGGTCCCCGATTAACTACCGAACTTTCTATAGCAGGTCGCTATTTGATACTAACCCCCTTTAATGATACTATTGGGGTTTCTAAAAAAATTGGTAGCGACGAGGAGAGAGAAAGGCTTAAGCGCTTGCTAAAAAGCTTAAAGCCTAAGCATTTTGGAGTTATTATTCGAACCGTAGCTAAAGGTAAGGGTGCAGCAGAGTTACATAAGGATCTGAGCAACCTAATAGAGAAATGGGAATTGCTCTTGAAAAACCTTAAAAATGCAAATTATAGGGATAAAGTCTTAACGGAAATAGATAAGTCTTCGGTTTTAGTACGTGATTTACTTAGCGATAATTTTAAAACAATTACCACCTCAGATACCGTTCTTGCTAATGATTTAGAGGAATATATTGCCAATGTAGCTCCCGATAAAAAAGACATACTCAAGGTATATAAAGGGAAAACACCCATCTTTGATCATTTCGATATTACCCGTCAAATTAAATCAAGTTTTGGTAACACAGTCAACTTTGGAAAAGGTCCTTATCTTGTAATTGAACACACGGAAGCCCTTCATGTGATCGACGTAAACAGTGGACATAAAGTGGCGATGAAAGGGGATCAAGAATCTAATGCCTTAGCGGTAAATATTGAAGCGGCAGAAGAAGTTGCTCGACAATTACGCTTAAGAGATTTAGGTGGAATTGTTGTGGTTGATTTCATTGACATGAAAAAAGCGGAAAATCGAAAAGAAGTATACGACAAAATGCGCGAGCTTCTAAAACTCGATAAGGCAACAACAAACGTTCTTCCTTTATCTAAGTTCAATTTGATGCAAATTACTCGTCAACGAGTGCGACCTCAAATTGAAATCACTACAAAAGAAAGTTGTCCTACTTGTGCTGGTACTGGAAAAATACAAGCCTCTTTATTGTTAATGGACCAAATTGACAATCAAGTTGACTTTCTACTAAACAACAATAGCAAGTTCACCCTAGTGGTTCATCCATTTATAGAAGCCTTTATTAAAAAAGGTCTTATTTCTCGTAGAATTAAGTGGTTGTTTAACTATAAAAAATGGATTAAAGTAAGCGCAAGTGAGAATTTAGCTTTAACAGATTTCAAATTCATCGATCCAGAAGGGAAGCAAATAGAAACTAAGTCTTAAATTATGGCAAGTACCTTATCCATAATAATTCCAGCATACAACGAAGAGAAGACTATACATCTTATTCTAGATAAAGTTCTGGCAGTAAATCTGCCTAATCAAATTGAAAAAGAGATCATCATAGTTAACGATTGCTCTAGCGACAAAACTGGAGAAGCCATTAAAAACTATAGTCTTGAGAGGCCTGAAGCCAAGATTCAATATATAGAACACGCTAAAAACCAAGGTAAAGGTGCTGCACTACACACCGGTATCCAAGCGGCAAAAGGACAATATCTAATTATTCAGGATGCAGATCTAGAGTATGACCCGCAAGAATATAAGATTTTACTTCAGCCCATATTAGACGGACATGCGGATGTAGTATATGGCAGTAGATTTATGGGAGGAAAACCACATAGAATCCTATTCTTTTGGCATTCCATAGGCAATCAATTCCTTACTTTCCTGAGTAATATGTTCAATAATTTGAACTTAACCGACATGGAAACCTGCTACAAACTATTTAAAACCGAAATAATACAAAATCTCGATTTAAAAGAAAAACGTTTCGGATTTGAACCAGAAGTAACCGCCAAAACTGCTAAAGTTAAAAATATTAGAATTTATGAAGTAGGTATTAGCTATTATGGAAGAACCTACGAAGAAGGTAAAAAAATAGGCTGGAAAGATGGCGTTCGAGCTATCTATTGTATTGTAAAATACGGCTTATTTTCTTAATTAGAAATACCATCTATATTACTTCGAAAATAGATTATCCTAAAATATTTGGCTTTCTCTTATACAATTCAAGTAACTTTACCAAGGCAAATCATTAATACATGCAATACCTTAAGGTTCAAGATCTAGCCAAACGATATGGCGAAAAACTACTTTTCGAAAATATTTCATTTCTAGTTAGCGAAGGAGAAAAAGTTGCCTTAGTTGCTGCCAATGGTTCTGGTAAATCCTCTCTCATTAGAGCTTTAGTTGGTGCAGAATCTGCCGATAGCGGAACGATACTTTTTGCAAAGGGCATTCAAGTTGGCTACTTAATGCAAGATCCAGAAATTGACTCTAATCTAAGCATATTGGAAAATGTACTTTATGATGAGAACCCAGCTACAAAAGCAATACTAGCTTATGAAAAAGCGCTATCCGAGGCAGCAGATTCGGATACTTTGAATAAGGCATTGGCAGATATGGATGCCAACAATGCTTGGGACTATGAAAACCGAGTTAAAACCATGCTCTTCAAATTAAACATCAGCAATTTTCATTTGAACGCAGCAAATCTTTCAGGAGGAGAAAAAAAGAGGGTGGCCCTAGCCAAGGTTCTTGTAAACGAACCCGATTTTCTAATTCTAGATGAGCCAACCAACCACCTCGACTTGGATATGATAGAATGGCTAGAAGAATGGCTAATTCTGAGTAAAAAAACACTATTCCTTATTACCCACGATCGATATTTTTTAGAAAGAGTTTGCGATAAAATCATTGAGTTAGAAAATGGTATTTTGTATAATTACTCTGGAAATTATAGCGATTACTTGGAAAAAAAGCAGGCACGTCAAGAAAATGAGGCTGCCAATATAAGTAAAGCAAAAAATCTTATGCGCACCGAGTTAGAGTGGATGCGAAGAATGCCGAAAGCCCGTGGCACGAAGTCTAAATCAAGAATTGAATCCTTTTATGAGCTACAAGCCATTGCCAATAAAAACTTGGGGGAAAAAGAAATTGAATTGCAAATTAATCCAGAACGTTTAGGTAGTAAAATTCTCGAGCTTCATAAGATTAGCAAGTCTTACGGTGAAAAATGTCTTTTCAAGGGTGTTGATTATAAGTTTAAACGCTTTGATAAAGTGGGTCTTATAGGTGCAAATGGCTCAGGCAAATCAACTTTTCTGAGAACAATAACAGGACAAATTGAACCAGATTCTGGCAAAGTTGTCATTGGAGAAACCATAAAGTTCGGCATCTATAGTCAAGATGGTTTAGACTTAAAGCCAGGGATGAAGTTAATAGAAGTGGTACGCGAATTTGGCGAATACATCCCATTAAAAGGCGGTGGCAAAATTACTGCTTCGCAACTTTTAGAGCGTTTTCTATTTCCTTCTTATATGCATTATGTACACGTAGATCGTTTGAGTGGAGGGGAGAAACGACGCTTGTATCTGCTTACCGTATTAATCCAAAATCCTAATTTCTTGATTTTGGATGAGCCTACCAACGATTTGGATTTAATGACCTTAAATATATTGGAAGATTTCTTAGCCGACTTTCCTGGCTGCTTACTTATCGTATCCCATGATAGATATTTTATGGATAAACTCGTAGAGCATGTATTTGTTTTTGGAGATGATGGCAGCTTAATTGACTTTCCTGGAAACTATTCGCAATATCGCGAAAAACAAGAACTGGAAGAAAAAGAAGCTAGAAGCGCTAAAGCAACTAAAGCAGTTACTACTCAAGAAAATATGAGCCCCGCGGTAGAAAACAGAAAACTAAGCTTCGAAGAAAGAAAACTCTTTAACAAATTAGAAAAGGAAATCGAAAAGCTTGAAGCTAAAAAGCTAAGTATTCATGAAGAAATGGCAAAATATGCAGACAATTTTGAAAAACTAAAAAATCTCGGTTTAGAGTTGAAATCAACGGAAGAAGCTATAGACGAAAAATCACTAAGGTGGTTGGAGTTATCCGAGTTTGTTTAGAACCTAAGTTATAAGGGGTAGTTGTGCTCAACAATCTGTACTTCACTACACAGTCTGCAAATGCTAGAAGCAATGCCTGTATTTCTTCTTGTTCTTCCTGCTACTGCTTTAAATACTGGTCCGCTAAGTCTTTCATCGCAATCTAAACAATCGCCTAGAGAACCATCGGGTTTATTGTAAATATTATCTTGAATGCAAATATCAAAGCATAGTTGCTGCGTGTTTCTGGCGTTGTATGCCCATATTTGCGCGCAAGGCTTACTAAAACCAAGATCTTCAATACAAGCAACAAGATTTTCAAAGGGTTGACTTAAATTAAGAATGGCACAAGCTCTAACATCCGCTCCTATATCTATATTTTCTGCATAAACCGTAAAATCTGCAAGGCTAGAACAAGTACCACAGGCATCAAAATGGGTTGGTATAGCGCCAACTGCTTTCGCTTCTTCTTCAGAAGAAAAATTCTCTAAATGATATTCCTTTGTTTGTTCGTTATCAACTACTACAGCACATAAACATGCAGGATTTTGCTGCGGAGGAAAGAGGTATGGATTTTCTGTAAGCTCTGCTATAGTGTCTGTTAATACCCAAGCGCGTAAAGCATTTAATTCTGCAGAGCTAAAAGTTTTAGAACTAAAATTCTTACACATACAAAGAGGCGTGCATTGAGAAATGTCTAAACCAGTATTTGCATTCGGAATTCCAAACAATTTACCACTGCAATCTGCATCTTCCTTTTTACATGCACTCAAACTTAAAAGAAGGAGAAGCAAAAAAAGGTAAAAATTTTTCATAAAAGGAGTTTGATTAAGCAAATACAGCAACACTATCATCATTTAGAATTGGTATCAACTCACTTCGGTGTTTCTTTGGTGCAAAACTCGGACAATCGCATTTACTTCCCTTGCAGGACAGCAACAAAAGACTAGAAGCCAAGATTGCAATAAATAAACTCATTTTTTTCATCTTTGCAAGGTTTACTTTGCTAATTTAACGCTTTAGTAGTGAACTTAATTGTAAAAGACTAGAAACTTCAAAAACACAAATAATTCTCCTACCTGTTGATCAAAAAACGGACATGAAAAAAAGAATTCTTTTTGGAATATTAAATTGGGGTCTAGGCCATGCTACTCGCTCAACGCCTCTAATTAGGTATCTCCTTCAAGAAGGGTATGAGGTCGTGCTTGTTAGCGATGGCTTAGCCCTAGAGCTCTTGCAAAAAGAATTTCCTGAACTAGTTATAGAGTCCTGTGTAGGTTACGAGGCAGAATATGCAGAAAGCGCCTCAAACTTTAGCATACAAATGGCTCTTCAAATACCAAAATTCTTAAAAGCAATAAATGCCGAACAAGAGCTTTGTAAGCAACTCTGCTTAAAACACCAAATTGATCTTATAATATCTGATAATCGCTACGGTTTCTATCATGATTTCATTCCAAACGTACTAATTTGTCACCAGTTAAGACTCCTATACCCGGCAAGTGCTTTATTTGAAAATATCGTTAATAGGAGTTATAAAACTTTTCTAAGGAAATTCGATAAAATATGGGTGCCTGACTTTGCGGGCGCTTATAAGCTTAGTGGAAAACTATCTCAACTAGATTGGAAAAATATAGAATTCATCGGCGCTAGTTCTCGTTTGAAGCAAAAAGAGTTACCGCTGGTTTACGACTTTCTTGCCATTCTCTCAGGTCCTGAACCTCAAAGAACTATATTAGAGAATAAATTACTTAAGCTTCTCTCTTCCCTACCTGGTAAGCACGCCTTAGTTAGAGGATCCACTGACAATTCTCCCCAAAGGGATTATACTAATATAACTTGTTTCGACATCCTCAATAGCCAAGAAATGGAGCTTTTAATTGCACAAACGAAGTTTTTAATTGGGAGATCTGGCTATACATCAATCATCGATTACATCCATTTACAAAAAACCTGCTTACTAATTCCAACTCCAGGACAGGTGGAGCAAGAATACCTTGCTCAGCGACTAACGGATAAAAGCGACTTTATAAGCTGTGAGCAAGAGAATCTACAGCTAGAAAATCTGAAAGAACTAGCCACTTGTTCACCAAGTAAGTGGCCAAAAACAGAATACAACTATTCCCTTATTCAGCAATTTCTACTTTGTTCAACTTCTTGAGAATTTGATCTTTTAGAATTTGAGCATTATCTGTTCTTTTCTGACCATCAGCTAAGATGAGCGCGTAATTAACAGCATCCTCTGCTGCACTAAATTCTTGTAGTTTGTATAAAAGATAGGCCTGCGTTAAGTTGTTCTCGTAAGTATTATTTTGTTTAATTGCTTCTTGCATCCATTTTTCAGCTTTCTTAAGCTTATCCTCTTCCTCCATATTCATGTAATAAACCCAAGCCACTTCTTTGTAAGAGCCATCATCCACCTTATTGTATTTTGAAAGGTGAGAACTAACGGCTTTGTCATAACTATTCCAATCTTTAATAGCAGCAAAATAATTAATCATTAACTCGCTACTAAACTTTTTATAGCCTGAGGGCTTGTATTTTTTCAAAAAGTCGATAACATCATAAGCCTTTGTTAAATCTTTTGTTTTAGCGGCAAGCTTACCTTCTTTACTAGCAATTGCATTAAATACTTTATCGTATGCTGCTTCTCCATTTAAATTCTTAAAAAAAGATTTGTTGGAGGCAATGAAAGCTAAAGATGGGGAGTTCATACTAGAAGTATGCTCTAAAATAAAACTTGCATTTTCCGAAGTCATTTTTTCTTCATTCGTCATACTATCCAAGAGAACTGCAAAATAGGCATCATAATCATTATCGTGAGCTGCTTCCGCCTTTATATATTCTTTTAAAAAGTCTATGCTTCTATCTCCGTTTTCATATTGTGCACGCATTTCCCCCATCACCCCTGGTTCTGGTAAGGCAATGCTCTTTGCCCACGACAAAAGACTTTCTGCACTCCTAGCTCCTCTTACACTTTCCACAACATTTCCTTGTGCATCAATAAACAATAAAGTAGGATAAGCGCTAACGCCATAAGTAGATCTTAAACTCAGTCCTTCTCCCTTCTCCATATCTACCTTCATGTTAATGAAATTCTTATTGAAGAAATCTCCCACTTCCTTTTGGGGAAAAACATTGTTGGTCATTTGCTTGCAGGGCCCACACCATACGGCGTAAGCATCCATAAAAATTAGCTTTCCTTGTTCTTTAGCTAAAGCTTTGGCTTCATCAAAACTTCCATGAAAAAATTCAATTCCTTCCTGAGCAATTAAAGGATTAATTATCAGGTGAAGAAATACGGCAATTATCAGAAAATATCTTTTCATACTTTGTTTATTCTTTTATTCAGAAAGCCAATTATTGACCTTCCTTCCATATATTTAAGAGTTCTAAGTTAATACTTTCTTGAAAAAATCTTTCCGCAGATTTTGCGAAATGTGGATTCATATCAGAAATATAAAAACTATTAGGAGCACTGCGTTCGGAGCAAAGCAAATCTTCTTTTTCTAGGATCCATTTTAACTTATTAGCCAAGATATCCGTAGAATCAAAAAGTTGCACTTGCTGCTCGTAATACTCTTCTATTTCTTTTCTAATTATAGGATAATGCGTACAACCCAAGATAAGCGCTTCAATTCCCTCTAAGGCTTCATTAGATAAATAGTTTCCTATCAAGGTTCTACTTATATTATCATTGGCATATCCTTCTTCTATCATAGGCACTAGCAAAGGAGTTGCCAAGGTATTTATGCTTGCGGAAGGCTTTCTTCTTCTAATCTTTTCTTGATAAACACCAGAGGATATCGTAGTGTTAGTAGCTATCAAACCTATTTTGTTTAATTCTGGTCTTTCTACTAAGGCTTCGATGATAGGGTCAATTACATTAATAATGGGGTAAGACCCTTTATGACTATCGCGAAGATATTCATAAGCTGCAGCGGAAGCTGTATTGCAAGCAATTACAATAGCCTTACAATGCTTTACTTCCAATAAAAATTTACTAATCCCTAAAGAGTACTCCCGAATTAAATCCTTGGATTTTTCTCCATAGGGGAGGTGGGCTGTGTCGCCAAAATAAACTAAGCTTTCCTTAGGCATAGCTTTAGAAATAGCATTGGCGACCGTTAAGCCGCCAATACCACTATCAAATATACCTATAGGATTATTATTCACAAAACTAGCTTTTAATAAATACCTAGTTGCGTTTTTACCAAATTGGTTAAATCATCTGCCTCTGGCAAAACCAAAAACACCCCTAATGAAGAATCTATAACATAAGTATAACCGTTGGTTCTAGCCACTGTTTGAATAGCAGTGTAAGCTTTTTGCTCAACTGGTTGTAACAACTTAGTTTCCAAATTAGTAAGATCTTGTTGCGCTTTTTGCTCTAGAGCCATAATTCTCTCTTCTAAACCATAAGCGTCCTTGTATTTTTGCTCTAAAACTGCTTGCATATAAGAAGCACCATTCGTTTCAATATCCGTTAGAATATTCTCATACTGGGTGTAAAGAGTTTTTAATTGATTTTCGTATTCCTTACTTTTATTTTGTAATTGAGTTTGAATAACCTTTACTTCCGGCATAGCGTAAAACAAAGATTCCGTATCTACATGCCCAAACTTTTGTGCCTTAGCAAATACAGCAAGTACCGAAAAAATTACGATACTAAATATTTTGATTGATTTGTTCATTCTGATTTTTTTATGAGTGGCAAAAATATGCTTTTTAAATAATTCCTTGTCTTATTTTATGTTAATTATTGTGCTATACTTCTTAAGATATCATCGCTCTTATCCAATCTTTCTTCAAAGAAAAGTATAGAAACACCAGCAGAGGACTTATCAAAAATTGCTTCATAACTTTTATCCTTTGCATAAAGTTGTACTTTTTCATAGATCTTATCTTGAATTGGTTTGATTAAGCTTTGTCTTTTCTTGAAAAGCTCACCATCTGGACCAAACTTAGCTTTTTGCATTTCCTTTGCCTTCTTTTCCATCGCTTCGATTTCGCTTATTTTCTGAGCTTTCATTTGCTCTGTCATTAAAACCTGTTCTGCTTGAAACTTGGTATAGGCTTTTTCTACTTTCTGAAATTCCAAATCAATCTCCTCCTTCCAAGTTTGGGCTAATTGATCTATCTGTTCTTGTGCATTAGTATATTCTGGTAATTTGCTTAAGATATACTCCATATCTACAATACAAAATCTTTGTGCTTGAATACTACCGAAACTAAAAGCTAATAATGCTAAAATTAAAATTGTCTTTTTCATGATTTCTGATTTTTTCTATTCTGGTTCAAAACCTAATATTATTCTAAACTGCCCATATTTTGAGAAAAGATTCTTTCCTGTTAAGGCATTCAAGTCTGTATCATCAAAGCCTATGCCATAATCAAAACCTAGTAAACCAAACATAGGTAAGAACACCCTTAAACCCGCACCAAACGAGCGTTTTAACTCATACGGCTTATATTCCTTTATGCTATTCCAATAGTTGCCAGCTTCAAAGAAACCAAGTGCATAAACCGTTGCACTCGGATTTAGGCTGATTGGATAGCGGAGTTCCATGCTATATTTATTCATTATAGGAGCACCACCATTTGGTGTGATAACATCATAACCTCTCATACCAATAATATCGGTACCTAATATGGTAAAAGTATTGAATCCTTGTCCTCCTAACTGGTATCTTTCAAAAGGGGTTACTCCTAAATCCTTATTATAAGTACCTAAAAATCCTAGCTTCGCAGAAGTGTGTAAAATCAAATTTCCAACAATAGGGGTATACCAATCTGCATTTACTCTCCATTTATGGTATTCTATTAATTTATACTTATCTGCGGCACTTGTTTCACTACTTGTGTAATCTATATTTTTTCTACCTGCAAATAATTTGCTATAAGGCAAGGTCATGTCTAATTGAAATGAAAAGGTAGAACCTCTTCTCGGAAATAATGGATTATCAATAGAGTTTCTAGCCAAGGTAGTAGATAGGTTTAAATCTGTTGCAGAACCTGTGGTAAAAGGAAAGTTACTGTACAAACTAAAATCATCCAATTTATAATGATTCACATTAATGGCACTTCTTATGGTAAAGAAATCATCTGGCCATTTTAATCTTGTTCCGATACCTACACTTCCTCCCGTAGTAATAGATTTACCTAGTACATCTCCAGAAAGCGTATTAGACAATAAATTGTAACGCTGGCGGAAAAAACTAACCGTAAATGAATTTGGCTTTTTACCACCTAACCAAGGTTCTGTAAAAGAAAAGTTGTACGATTGAAATTGCTTACCATTCAATTGCGCTCTAACGGTTAAATTTTGTCCATCGCCAGAGGGCAGGGGCGACCACGCTTTTTTATCGCCTATATTTCTCAGAGAGAAATTAGTAAATTGAACACCCAAGGTTCCTACCAAGCCAGCACCTCTACCTCCCCAACCAAGAGAAAGTTCTAATTGGTCTGACGGTTTTTCTACTACCCTAAATTCTATATCTACTGTTCCATTTTCAGGATTTGGGATTGGAATAACTTCCATCTGTTCTGGATCAAAGTAGCCTAAATTAGAAATTTGACGTTGCGATCGAATTAAATTCGATCTAGAAAACTTATCTCCAGGATAAACATAAAGTTCTCTTCGAATTACTTTTTCGTTCGTTTTAGTGTTTCCAAATATTCTAACTTCATTGATAATTGCTTGTGGACCTTCATAAATTTTAAGTTCCAAATCCACAGAATCATTTACAATTCTTTTCTCTACAGGGGTG
The DNA here is from genome assembly GCA_020635975.1 of Chitinophagales bacterium. GTDB lineage: Bacteria > Bacteroidota > Bacteroidia > Chitinophagales > UBA8649 > JAFMKE01. The sequence continues at coordinate 119,192 of JACJYT010000002.1, read as the reverse complement.
ATGTTAAAGAACAAGTAACCATCATCCATGTATAAGGAACTAATATCCCCGCCATCCTGACTCATAAATAACTTCTCGTCGAGAACACTTTGGCTATAAACCGTTCCTTTTTCTATGGATAAAATCTTGTAAAGTATGGAATCCGAATACTTGGTGTTTCCTGAAAAGTAGATGTCTCTAAAATAGTAGAGGTTCCCTTCTTTTACTAAAAGATTAATATTTACTTCACCATCTTCATCGAAACTTACTTCATCAAAAACAATTTCAGCATCTCTATACCCCTTCTCTCTATAAAAAGCGACTAACTTTTTCTTATCCGCTTCGTAGTCTTTCTCATTAAATTTAGAAGTCTTAAAGATATTTAGATTTACAAAATCATCGCCATAGTCTATTGCTTTGCTAACCGACAAATTGGCCAAAGTTTGAAAGAATTGCAAATCTTCTTGTTTCTTATTTTTCTTAACTTTCAGAAGTTCTGCCAATTCAAATTTTACCTTTTCGCGCGTATTTTTCATTTGCTTCTCTAACTTTCGTTCAGAGAAAGAAGCATTTCCAAGAATGTCTATATGGTCAATTTTTACCTTACTGCCTTTATCTACTACGATATCAACGGTAACGCTATTTTCCAAAACATTGTCTACATTTTCTGTTACCTCTGCATTAGCGCTATAAAAACCTTTTTCTATGTAGTAAGCCTTAATTTTGTTTACAACGTTTAGTTTGTCGCTTTCCGTAAAAATGCTACCCGATTTAAGGTCTATTTTCTTCCTTAAATCTTCCACTTCTGTATTTTTAACTCCAGTAATAGAATACTTAGATAAACGCGGTAACTCTTTTAATTGAATTACCAAAAAAACGGTTTGACCTAAAGTACGTTCTACTTCGATAGAAATATCTGTAAACAAGTGTTGTTGCCACAGATTTTTCACTGCTGAAGATACTTCTTGGCCAGGGATAGTGATAATATCGCCAACACGCAAACCAGATAAAGAAACCAATACTTTTTTATCTAAATGTTCTGTTCCTTCTACACGAATACCCCCAATTTCGAACTCTTGGGGATTATTATAATCTAATGCTTGAGCAATAGCGCTTAGGCTAAAAAAGAAAGTAAATAGACTTAAAAAAAAATATTTTATTGTATTCATTCTATCAATTTTACAGCGCTTTTAACTGCTCGCTGGTTTTTCCAAAACGTCTTTCTCTTTGTTGAAAAGAAAGGATTGCTTTGTATAAAGATTCTTTATTAAAATCTGGCCAATATTCTTCTGTGAAATACAATTCTGTATAAGCTGCTTGCCAAAGTAAAAAGTTACTTAAACGATATTCGCCGCTTGTTCGAATCATTAATTCGGGGTCGGGGATACTGGGGTCGTAAAGATGCTGATTTAAAGTGGATTCCGTAATATCCTCAATATTTATTTCACTATTTTTAACGAGGCTAGCAATGCTTTTGCAAGCTTCTACAATTTCATTTCTGCCTCCATAGCTTAGGGCTAGGCATAAGGTTAGCCGTTTATTATCTTTTGTTTTCTCTATTACTTTTGCTAATTGCTCTTGCGCCCTTTTTGGCAAAGAACTGAGAGAACCAATCGTTTTAAGGCGAATTTGATTCTTCATCAAAGTCTCTGTTTCGCTTCCGATTGTTCGAACTAATAGTTCCATCAAAGCAGATACTTCTAACTTCGGTCGATTCCAATTTTCTACAGAAAAGGCATAAAGCGTTAGGTACTCTACTCCTAATTCGGCACAAGCCTCGCTTACATCTCTAACAGAACCAACACCGCTCTTATGTCCAAATACCCTATTCTTTCCTTTTTCTTTAGCCCAGCGACCATTTCCATCCATTATGACAGCAATGTGCTTTGGTAATTTTTCAAGGTTTATGGATGGTTTCAGACTCATAGCTTTCAATAGTAATACAAAGTTAATAAAATCACTTCATTGCACCCGGTGTTGGGCATTTTAGTCGGAAGAAAGTGTAGGAAACTGAAATACCGGTAAAAAGATAAAAATCATTCTTGGAAGAGGTTCCTCTCTGCTTTCCAGGATCTCCAATAGACTCTCCTACTTCACCAGAGCGATCACTAAGCGCATAGGCTAGACCTTGGCTGCCTTGCGGCAAGGACAAAGGACTAGGATAAACACCACTAACATCGTCTAAGTAATCTGTAAAAGTTACGCGCAAATCTCCGAAAACTCCAATATTCCAATTTCTATTAATACTGAATTTTAAACCTCCACCTACAGGAATGGCAAAATTAACCAATCGATATTTTTTGATACCAGAGTAACTAGGGTCGGTTTGACCTTCGGTACCTAAAGGTTGGAGATAATACCATTTACCATTATACTCTGCTTGTGGATTAAAATAGAAGGCAGCAAACCCTACAGTGAAATAAGGGCTAAACCATTGTTGCTTTTTCTGCTTGTTAAACTCTAGGAAATTCAATTCCATCATTACAGCAATTTCGCCAACATTAGATCGAAACTGTAAATTTCTTTGACGGTTGAAGGCATTGTTAGATTTCTTATCATCGAAGGCTATTTGTCCAAAAGAAATCGAGCTTTTTAGTACCCATCTGGTATTAAAATTGTTTCTTAGAAAGACTCCTCCAGCTGGTCGAATCATGGTAAAGCTAGCATTGTCGTTAAGGTCACCAAAATAATTAGCGCCACCTATCCAAGTTCCTAATTCAAAATTTTGGGCTTTCACAGAAAAAAAGGACAACACAAATAGAGCCAAAAGCAAATTTTGCTTTAAAACTTTATCGTTACTACATTTTGCAAGATATGTCATACAATATTGAATAACGTGCTTTTTATCTTTCCTAATATACCAAGTCAGAATTATAGTGTTCTTTGAACTTCTATCTCTGTATAAGCTTCGATAATATCGCCCACTTCTAGATTATTGAAGTTTTTGATGTTTAAACCACAATCTTGTCCAGAAACAACCTCTTTAACATCGTCTTTAAAACGTTTTAAGGAAGCCAATTGACCAGAGTATTGAACGATACCATCTCGAATAACTCTAATTTTAGAATCTCTCTTAATCTTACCTTCTGTAACTATACAACCGGCAACCGTTCCAACTTTAGTAATTTTAAATACCTCTTGAATTTCTAAGTTACCTGTTATTTTCTCTTCAATCGTAGGCTCTAGCATTCCTTCCATTGCCGCAGTAATTTCTTCAATTGCTTTGTAGATTACTGAGTACAATCTGATTTCTACTCCTTCGTTCTCTGCAAGTTTTCTTGCTTGTGTAGAAGGTCGAACTTGGAAGCCTATGATAATAGCATCAGAAGCTGAGGCTAGCATAATATCTGATTCGGAAATTCCACCCACACCTTTGTGTAATATATTAACTTGAATTTCTTCGGTTGACAATTTTTGTAAGGAATCAGAAAGTGCTTCAATAGAACCGTCTACATCACCTTTTATGATAATATTAAGTTCTTTGAAAGTTCCTAAAGCTAAACGTCTTCCAATTTCATCTAGAGTAATGTGTTTTTGAGTACGTAAGCCGTGTTCTCTTTCCAACTGACTTCTTTTAGAAGCCATTGCCTTTCCTTCTTGTTCAGATGGGAACACTTTAAAACGTTCACCTGCTGGAGGAGCGCCATCCAAACCAAGTATTTGCACTGGTTGCGCTGGACCGGCTTCTTGAACTTTTTCTCCTTTATGATTAAACATGGCTTTTATCTTGCCTGAACTAGATCCAGCTACCAAGAAATCACCTACTTTTAAAGTACCTGCATCTACTAATAAGGTAGCTACATAGCCTCTACCTTTGTCTAAGGAAGCTTCAATAACAGCTCCAGTTGCTGCCTTATTTGGATTTGCTTTTAAGTCTAACAATTCCGCTTCGAGTAAAATTTTCTCTAATAATAAGTCAACATTAGTACCTTTTTTAGCAGATAAATCTTGCGATTGGAATTTACCTCCCCATTCCTCTACGATTAGATTCATGTGGGATAATTGATTTTTAATATTATCTGGATTAGCACCTGGCTTATCAATTTTATTGATAGCAAAAATCATAGGTACACCAGCTGATTGAGCGTGACTAATTGCCTCTTTGGTTTGTGGCATAATATCATCATCCGCAGCAATAACAATAACGGCAATATCTGTAAGTTTTGCTCCACGCGCACGCATTGCGGTAAAGGCTTCGTGACCAGGAGTATCTAAGAAAGTAATTTTTCCTTTACCTATTTCTACTTCATAAGCACCAATATGTTGGGTAATTCCTCCCGCTTCTTTTGCAGCAACATTAGCATGACGAATATAGTCTAAGAGAGAAGTTTTACCATGATCTACGTGACCCATAATGGTAACTACAGGAGCACGAGATAATAAATCTTCTTCCAAATCCTCTTCTTCTTTGAAATCATCCTGATCTGCGGCTGAAATAAATTCTATCTCAAAATCATATTCTGCAGCAATCAATTCTATAATTTCTGCATCTAAACGTTGGTTAATAGAAACCATAACCCCAAGGGTGAAGCACTTCGTTATAATTTCCGTAGGTTTTACATCTAGCATGTGGGCTAAATCACTAACGGTTATAAACTCGGTAACCTTCAATTTATGGTCATCTGCACTTCTTGCCTCTGCTTTTGCTTCTTCTGCTTCCGCAATCCCTTGTCGCTTTGCACGACGCAATTTTTGACGATTGCTTTTTCCTGAAGTTGCAGCTTGAAGTTTTGCCATAGTAGCCTTTAACTTCTCTTCAATTTCCTTTTCACTAACAACCTTCTCTTCTGGTTTTTTAGCTACTTTATTTTTATCAAAATCCGATTTTTTTGGATCGATTTTAGCGCTTTTCTTGAAACGTTTACGCTTGCGTTTTGCTTCTTCGCTGTTCTCGTCTTCCTTCTTTTCTTCTTTTGCTTTTGGTCTAGTATCTTTTAGCTCTATTTTTCCGAGAACTTTAGTACCTTTTAATTCTACTTTCTTAGTTTCAATAAAATTAACATCTACTTCAGGAGCTTTATCTGCCGCTGTTTCCTCTATTGGTTCTTCTTTTGCAGGAGCGGCAGCTTCTTCCTCCTTATCTTTAATATGTCCAACTATTTTAGGACCTGCCAACCTAGGCTTATCTGCTTTAATTTCTTCTACCTCTTTCTTCGCTGGCTTTACTACTTTAGCTTCTTCCTTCGGCGCAGGCTTAGCCTCAACTACAGGCTTAGCTTCTTCTTTCGGGGCAGCTTTCTCTTTGTTAAGATCCACGTTGCCAACTACTTTCGGACCGCTAAGTTCCACTCTAGGACGAGCAACTAATTCCTCTTTAACCTCTACGGTTTTGGTTTTACCATCTTCCGTTAGTTCAAGCTTAACATTTTTGTTCTTATTGCCTAGCTGAATATTGTCTGCTGTTTCTTTGAGCATTTTGGCATCACCAAACTCCTTTAACAACTTCATGTACATATCCTCATCAAGCTTCGTAGTTGGTTTGTCTTCTACTTCGAAACCCTTATTGCGCAAAAAGTCAATAATGGTTCCGGTACCAACATTTAAAGTTTTGGCTGCGGCAATAAGTCTAACTGGTTTAAATTCTGACATAAATTATTTATGTTTTTTTGTTTTTGCCTAGGGCAGTTATTTGTAAAACAAAGTAGATAAGAGCATTTTACTTCTCATCATCAAACTCTGCACGTAAAATGTCAAATATCTCTTTTACGGTTTCTTCTTCTAAATCTGTTCTTCTTAAAACTTCGCTTTCGCTAAGTTCTAGGACACTTTTGGCACTATCACAACCAATCTTTTTCAATTCGTCTATAATCCAACCATCAATTTCGTCTGCAAATTCTTCGATATCGATATCGTATTCGTCTTCATCTGTATCTCTGAATACTTCAATTTCATAGCCCACCATCTTACCAGCAAGTTTAATATTCAAACCTCTTTTTCCAATAGCTAAAGAAACTTGATCTGGCTTTAAGTAAACCGCAATTGATTTGTTTGCCTCATCTACCTCGATAGATTCTACTTTTGCAGGAGCTAAAGCTCTTTGCGTCATTAGTTTTAAATTATCGGTGTAGTTAAGAATGTCTATGTTTTCATTCTTTAGCTCGCGCACGATACCATGAATTCTACTTCCTTTCATACCCACACAAGCTCCAACTGGATCAATTCTATCGTCATAAGATTCTACTGCCACCTTAGCTTTTTCTCCCGGCTCACGAACAATTTTCTTGATGGTAATTAAGCCATCAAAAATCTCAGGAACTTCCAATTCTAACAATTTAGCCAAGAAAGCGTTATCTGTTCTAGAAAGGATAACAAAAGGATTATTGTTTTTCAACTCTACTTTCTTCACAACAGCCTTAACCGTTTCTCCTTTCTTGAAATAATCCATTCTAATCTGCTCAGATTTAGGCAAAATCAATTCATTACCCTCATCATCAATTAATAAGATTTCCTTCTTCCAAACTTGATAAACCTCCGCTGTAATGATATCGCCAACTCTATCTTTATATTTTTTATAGACATCATCTTTCTCTAATTCCAAAATTCTTGAAATTAAGGTTTGACGGGCAGCTAAAACTGCTCTTCTTCCAAAATCTTCAATTACTACTTTCTCATAGCAATCTTCACCCACTTCATAATCTTCTTCGATGGCTCTAGCATCTGTAATAGAAACTTGCGTTAATTCATCTTCTACTTCACCATCCTCAACAATTTCTCTTGTACGCCAGATTTCCAAATCTCCTTTATCTGTGTTTACAATTACGTCGAAATTATCGGCGTTTCCGTATTTCTTTCTCAATAGTGTTTTGAAAACATCTTCCAAAACCTTCATCATTGTAGGACGATCTATGTTTTTAAAATCTTTAAATTCGGAAAACGAATCTATTAGTTCAATGCTATTCATTTTAAAAAAAATTTAAAAGTTGAAGTGTAATAATGCTTGTTTTATTTCTGTTAATGGTATTTCAATACTTTCTAAATTGGAGCTGTCCTCCGCTTTCACTGGTTTCTTCGTTTTTGGCAAAGGCTTAGTTTTAAGTCCAAACAAACTACCCTCTTGAAGCGCTTGCAAGATAAGATAAACTAATTCTCCATTATTCAAGGTAATCTTCAAGGTGCTGCCTATTCTCTTCTCGAATTGTTGTGGAACTCGCAAAGGGTTAGACATTCCAGGAGAGCTTACCTCTAAGTTGTAATTTTCTGGAACAGAAGCATCTTCATCTAAGTGAGCTTCTAAGAAACGGCTTAATTTAGCACATTGCTGAATAGTAATTGAGGGATTGCCATCAGCAAAAACCTGAATCTTGTAATTAGCACCGATTACTATCTCTACTAAAAACAAGTTCATCTCTTCCAATTTTGGAAGCAACAAAGATTCAATTTTACTTTTCAGTGTTTCCATATTTCTAGAATAAAAAGAGGGGACCATCGCCCCCTCTTTCCTTTTATTACACTGCAAATGTAGCGCTTTTAAATCAAAATGTGAAATTTGTGTGGAAAAATATTACTGCGACAATTTATACTGCATTACGGCAGCTATGTTTTCTGCTCTCGCAATGGCTTCTTCGGCCTTTGCGCCAATGAAGTGTTCGTTCAGGGTTTTCTTCCACAAGCTAAGCCATACTGCAAAATCTTCTTTGCGAAGAGGAGAGATGGCGTGTAGCTCTATATGTTTCTGCATAGGATTGGATTTATATTGCTTAGAACCAAAGAGAATGTCGCTCCAAAAGGCAGCAATTTTAGGCAAATGATTTACTAAATCCAATTGAACATCCTCGGTAAAAAAGTGACCAATTTGCTCATGACTCATGGCTTCCTTATAAAACTCCTTTATTAGAAAGTCTAAATCTTCCTTGCTTGTCAATTCCTTTAGCGCTGCCATTTATTCTAAATTTAATAAGCTATCTGCTGCCTTGAAAGAACTTACTTTACCTTGAGCAATAGCTTCCTCCAATTTCTTCATTTCGGCTTGAATATGAGGCTTCGAATAAAATTTTGAAAGCAATTCTTGCTTAATCGTTTCATGAAACCAAAAACTCTCTTGTTCTTTTCTTCGAAGGCCAAAATATGCATGCTGAATTTGATGATTCCAGTAACTATCTAGACCTTCCTTTAACTCCTGGATTTGCACCTGAGCAAGGGCATCTATAGCTTTAACTGGCGTTAACCAAGAGAGTTTTTTCTGCGGGAAATAATGCAGGGCATTTTGTAGTTCTTGGATGGCCTTTTTAGCTTTAGCACTTAGTTGCCCATCTTCATAGGCCTTGTTCAACACTATAAAATCGGCCATTTCCATAATTCCCCTTTTTATACCTTGAAGTTCGTCTCCAGCGCCCGGAAGCAAGAGAAGCATAAAGCAATCTACCATAGAATGCACAGCCACTTCACTTTGTCCAACCCCAACTGTTTCTACAACTATCTTATTAAATCCAGCAGCTTCACAAAGCATAATGGTTTCCCTTGTTTTTCGTCCAACTCCCCCTAATGTATCTCCTGCTGCGCTCGGACGAATATAAACATTCTTCTTTCCAGACAAACGCTCCATTCTGGTTTTATCCCCCAATATACTTCCTTTAGTTAGCTGACTACTTGGATCAATTGCCAGTATTGCCAAACGCGATTCATTCTCCAACAGCAGTTCTCCTATAGCATCAATAAAAGTGCTTTTTCCAACCCCTGGAACTCCAGTAACCCCAATTCGAAACGAATTTCCAGTATGAGGGAGTACACTATCCAAAATTTCTCTTGCTAGCTCATTATGGTCTCTTCGACTACTTTCTAAAAGCGTGATAGCTTGACTAAGTATTACAATATTACCTGCAAGTATGCCTTCTACGTAGGTATTTTTAGATAAAAGCTTCATATTTCACCATAAATTTAAGAAAGTAAATACTGTAATTTTTAAAAATTGCGTTTTCTAAGAAAGAAAGCAGATGAAAATTTGGAAAAAATTATTGGTGATTTGTGCCATGTTCCTGCTCTTTATCCTAAGCTCATGCACAAGTCAGAAAGATTGTCGAGGCAACACAAAGCACAAGCTTCCAAATGGCATTTGGATTTAATGGAGTGTTTATTGAATTCGCGTAAAACGGAAATATCCTATATTCACTACGGTATCGCTACCTTCGGTAAGTGGACCCGAATTCAGATAACTTAGGCCTTGAACTGGTATACTGGCTTCATCTGGCGATGTGAAGCTTACACCACTATCCGTTCCAGCATCATAGGCTATAGCATGACTTATTACCTCATCGTACCACAAACCGTCGCTTGGATCTAGTAAGCTCGTAGTAGCCGATATAAACCAATCTGGACTTGGTGCTATCATAGTCATTGTGGTAACGGTTTGATAGCCTTCTCTTACTCCTATTTGCAATTTTCCGCTCATACCTGGACTATCAAAACTACTTCCTTCTGCTTGATCAATGGCAATAGAGGTATTGAGCCATTTTTCTATAGCTTTATTCATCTTGTCGGTCTTACCCGTTTCTGCTAATTCTTGAACCGCTTCGCTAGCATTCAAACCAGGAATAAACAAAGCTTCTGAAGCTAGGTGACTTACGGCAACTATAGGAGAGAAATGGGCATTAGAAGGAAAATCTGTAGGATGGGTGCTGGCACTCCAAGTGGCAATAAATTCTACATCGTAAACCACACTAAATTGATCTAATTTATCTTTTTCTTTACAAGAAGATAAAAGCATAATACCTCCCAATAACAACACGAATCTGTTCATAAGCTTCTCTTTGTCAATCTTAACGATAAATTCCATAGTTTAGTTTAAGTCTTTGTCATCCTTAGGTAATCTATCTGGATGAAAAGGGGAATCTTCTTGATGTGCTTTAATCGCTTTAAATGACAAACGAATGGAAACAATAAGACCTAGGAAGGAGAAAAATGCAAAGGCGGGATAGTTGCTTTGCATCAAGAAAAAATCATAGGTACCATGCAACAATACTGCAGATAAGAAGCCTCTCATTTTATAATTTATAGCGTATTCCTTATGCTTCCAAGCAAGTCCGAAGTAATAGCCCATTACTACACCGAAACTAGCATGAGCAGGAATAGCCGTAAACATTCTAAGTAGCGCCACCGGCATTCCCCCACCATTCAAGTATACATAAGACAGGTTTTCTACTGCTGCAAATCCTAAACTAACCATCACTCCATAAACTATTCCATCGAAGGGCTCGTCAAATTCTATTTGTCTGAAGGCATAAAAGCGAAGCATGATCAATTTGCTCAACTCTTCAGACCCTGCAACTACCACAAAAGCAATAAAGGCGGTAAGAGCCAAATTAGAAGAATCTTCGGGAAAATATTCTCCGAATCCACCTTCTAAAATTATGGCAGGAATTACACTAAAACATCCTAAAAAAAAGCTAATTAGTATGTGTTTTAAAGGTTCTCGCTCATACTTATCTTTTAAGTAAATAAATACCATGATGGCAAAAACAGGAGCTAAGGTAAGGGCGAGTAAGACCATAAATTGATTTTAAACAAAGATATATAATTTTAAATTCTAGTTTTTCGGCTTAGAATTCCTTGGTAAGTCTTCCACAAAATCCAAATCTTGTTTATAATTAGCCTTAAGGCTTTAAAAAAAAGGGAGTAAATTTGGGGGCTTAAATATGCCAAAATGATCTACTTTTTCCAAGGGGCAAAACAAGACTACTATGTAGTTCAAGCAGCTGCGCCTATTCCTTCCGAAAACATAAATAAGTTAAGCTGGTTATTTGGTAATGCCACTGTTTTAAGTTCTAAAGAACTGCAAGCTAGTCCAAATTCTGTTTTTATTGGACCAAGAGCAAGCATGATAAGTCCGTGGAGTACCAATGCAGTTGAAATAACACAAAATATGGGGATAGAAGGACTCATTCGCATAGAACAATACCACGAACTTCCAGAAAATTACAAAGCATTTGACCCTATGTTAATGCAGAAATTTCATGAGCTAGATCAAGATATCTTTAGAATAGATATAAAGGCTGAAGAAATTATAGAAATAAAAAATATTGCTGAATTTAATAAAAATGAAGGCTTAGCGCTAAGCGACGAGGAGGTTGCCTATCTCGATAATTTGGCAAAAAAAATAGGTAGATTTCTAACCGATTCGGAAGTCTTTGGCTTTTCTCAAGTAAACTCGGAGCATTGTCGACACAAGATTTTCAATGGCACTTTTATAATAGATGATAAAGAACAGGATTTATCACTATTTAAAATGATTAAACAAACATCGGCTAGTAATCCTAATGAAATTGTATCGGCTTATAAAGACAATGTAGCTTTTGTAAAAGGACCCAAAGTAGTTCAATTTGCTCCAAGTACAGCTGCTAAGGCGAGCTTCTATAAAGAAAAGGATTTTGAATCGGTTATTTCTCTCAAAGCAGAAACGCATAATTTTCCAACCACCGTTGAACCCTTTAATGGAGCAGCAACTGGCGCAGGTGGAGAAATTAGAGATAGGCTTGCAGGAGGAACAGGATCTTTACCCCTTGCCGGAACAGCCGTGTATATGACAGCTTACTCTCGTTTAGAAAATAATCGTGCTTGGGAGCATGCTATGGCAGCCAGAACTTGGTTGTATCAAAGTCCTTCGGACATACTAATAAAAGCATCTAATGGCGCATCCGATTTTGGAAATAAATTTGGACAACCCCTAATTGCAGGTTCTGTTTTCACCTTCGAAAATGAAAGCGAAAAAAGAAAATTAGCCTTCGATAAGGTAATTATGTTGGCTGGAGGAATTGGCTATGGAAAGGCAGAAGATGCACAGAAAAAGCATCCTAAAAAAGGAGATAAAATAGTTATTCTAGGTGGCGACAATTACCGAATAGGAATGGGTGGTGCTGCTGTATCCTCGGCAAATACCGGAGCTTTTGGGTCTAGTATAGAACTTAACGCCATACAACGTTCTAATCCAGAAATGCAAAAAAGAGCAGCTAACGCCATTCGCGGCATGGTAGAAAGTGATGCTAATCCTATAGTATCTATTCACGATCATGGCGCTGGTGGACACTTAAATTGTTTAAGTGAGCTTGTAGAAGCAACTGGCGGGCATATTGATATGGATAAGCTACCTATAGGCGACCCTACTCTTTCTGCTAAAGAGATACTCGGCAATGAAAGTCAAGAGAGAATGGGCTTAGTGATTGCAGAAAAGGATTTAGAAATACTACAAGAAGTTGCAGATAGGGAAAAATCGCCCATGTATGTAGTTGGCGAAGTAAGCGATGATCATAGATTTAGTTTTAGTTCCAAAAAAACCGGCGCAAAGCCTATGGACCTCGCTTTAGGGGATATGTTTGGAAGTTCTCCTAGAACCATTATGCGAGATACTAGGGTAAAGAGAAATTACGCCGCTTTGGAATACAGTGAAGAACTAATTAAGAGCTACTTAGAACAAGTGCTGCAATTAGAAGCTGTGGCTTGTAAAGATTGGTTAACCAATAAAGTAGATCGATGCGTTGGTGGTAAAGTTGCCAAACAGCAATGTGCGGGAAGCTTGCAGCTTCCATTGAACAATGTGGCTGTAATGGCTTTAGATTATAAGGGAAAGGAAGGCGTTGCCAGTTCTATTGGACATTCACCAATATCTGGATTAATAGATCCTAGTGCTGGAAGCAGAAATAGCATAGGAGAAGCTTTAAGCAATCTCGTTTGGGCTCCTATTAAATCTGGTTTGAAGGGAGTTTCTCTAAGTGCCAATTGGATGTGGCCTTGCAATAATGAAGGAGAGGATGCACGTTTGTATGATGCAGTTAAAGCATGTGCGGATTTCGCTATAGAACTAGGCATCAATATCCCTACGGGAAAAGATTCTCTTTCTATGAAACAACGTTATCCGAATGAAGAGGTGATTTCTCCAGGAACGGTAATTATCTCTACAGTAGCCAATTGTACAGCTATCGATAAAGTGGTAGAACCTGTTTTACAAGTAGGCAATGGAAGCATTTATTACATTAATCTTTCTCAAGACGATTTGAAATTAGGTGGTTCTTCTTTCGCACAAGTCTTGCAAGCTGTTGGCAATGAAGTTCCAACTATTAAGAATGCTGAAGCATTTAAAAATGCTTTTAATGCCGTTCAAAAGCTAATTGAAGCAGGATTAGTTAGTGCGGGACATGACGTAGGAAATGGTGGACTAATAACTAGTTTACTAGAAATGTGCTTTGCCGAAAATGATCTCGCCGCGGAAATCGATCTTAGTAGCTTAGGAGAAAGCGATATGCTAAAATTATTGTTTGCAGAAAACATTGCCTTGGTGTTTCAGGCAAATGAAGAAGCTGAAAGTATTTTAGAAGCTGAAGCTGTGGTCTTTCATAAGATTGGAAAGGTAGTAAATGGCAAGGAGCTGAAGCTAAAAAATGGCGATAAAGCGCTGCGTTTCCCAATTTCTGAATTAAGAGATACTTGGTACAAAACTTCTTTTTTATTTGATAAATTACAAAGCGGCGAGCTTAAAGCTAAGGAGCGTTTTGAAAACTACAAAAAGCAGGAGCTACAATTTAATTTCCCTGCTCATTTTACTGGTAAACTAAAGCCCTACGATGGTCCTCGTCCGAAGGCAGCTATAATTAGAGATAAAGGAAGTAACTCCGAAAGAGAAATGGCACATGCCATGTACCTAGCTGGCTTTGATGTGAAAGACATCCACATGAGCGACTTGATAAGCGGAAGAGAAAACTTAGAAGATGTACAATTTATTGGTGCTGTTGGCGGCTTTTCTAATTCGGATGTACTTGGTAGCGCGAAAGGCTGGGCAGGGGCATTTTTATACAATGAAAAAGCAAACAATGCCATTCAAAATTTCTTTAAAAGAGAAGATACCTTATCTGTTGGAATTTGTAATGGTTGTCAGTTGTTTGTAGAGCTTGGCTTGCTTCACCCTAATGAAACAGAGAAACCAAAAATGCTGCATAATGATAGTCATAAGCACGAAAGTGCTTTTACTTCCGTTAACATTCAAGAGAATAAATCGGTAATGCTATCTAGCTTAGCTGGCTCTACTTTAGGGGTTTGGATTTCGCATGGTGAGGGCAAATTCTACCTACCAAAAGAAGAAAGCGCTTATGAAATTGTAGGGAAATATGGCTACGAAAACTACCCTGCCAATCCGAATGGTTCGGACTACAATACAGCCATGTTATGCGATGCTAGCGGCAGACATTTAGTAATGATGCCACATATAGAACGTTCTATGTTCCAATGGAATTGGGCCAACTACCCTAAAGGAAGAAGGGATGAGGTGAGTCCATGGTTGGAAGCTTTTGAGAATGCCCGAAAGTGGATTTTGAATTTTGAGAAAGGAAATTTTGAGATTTGAATGACTTAATGATGGAATGATTGAGTTTTGAATTCCGAATGACTGAATGAATTTTCTTTCATCTAAAATCTCAAAGGCAATAAACAATACACAACGTCATTGCGATGGAGCGAAACGGAAGAAGCAATCTCGTGTTTTGAAAACTAATCTTCCTGAAAAAATAGATTGCCGCGTAACTCTCCTTCGTCGATTTACTCGCAATGACGGAAAAGAGTCTTATGTCTTACATCTTATATCTCCACACAAATTAATCTCGCGCGGAGACGCTAAGGCGCAGTTTTGAATTAGGCTGGCTTAGCCTCTCCCCAACCCTCTCCTCAGAGAGGGAGCTGTTATCGTTAGGTATTTCCACTCTGATTAAATTTTGACCTCCATTTTGTTCCTTTCTCCCCCGGGGAAGGGCTATGGATGTGACTTTCTCACATCTCACATCTCAATTCTCACTTCTAAATTCTCACATCTCAATACTTTCCCCGCGCAGGGTCTCTCCTTGAGTACCCTGCAACTATTGAATACAGAAATCCTTAGTTTCTATTAAGTTTAAGCACTCAAAACATGTAAAAGGGATAAAGTAATTGCTCCTTTCTTATTAAGAATAGCAGGTGTAGTCATTTCCTAAAAGTAGCTCTAGAACATTGCAGAGAGTAATTCATTTATTCTTTCTTAGTTTCCAATTAGCAACTGTTTCTAATCAGCATCAGGGTCCTTTTCAAGAGACCCTGCTGAGGGATAATTTTGACTACTATTTCGTTCCCTTCTCCCCCAGGGAAGGGTTAGGGATGGGGCTTTCTCACATCTCAATTCTCACTTCTCAATTCTCACATCTCAATACTAATTTCAACTCAAAGCCGTTTTAAACACCTGCCAATAGCCATCTGCATGAAGGGCATCTTTGTAGAAGCCTTTATCAACCAGCATCTTATGCATCTTTGGAAGTAAGTAACAAGGAACACTCATAATTAAGTGGTGCTCTACATGATAATTTACGTTTAAAGGAGCAAACAATAGCTTCTCAACAAAATTTGCTTGCGTGGTTCGAGTATTTAAAAGTGGATTTCGCTCGTCGGGCACCACGCTGTGTTCGGTTATGGCTCTAATTCTGATACAAAAGTAAAATGTTGTAAAAAAAGCGCCTATCCATAGTAAGTAAAGTAAGGGCTTAGCAAGAGCAAAACACACTAAAAATATCACTAGGTTCGAAAAAAGTGGACCCGAAAAATTTTTAATGAAAAGTCGGATTCTTTTAAAAATAGTCATTCCACTCTGGTCTAGCTTAACCACTCTACCTCCTAACTCAAATTGGATGTATCCAGCATGCATTAATAGTAAGCCGACAAATCCTTTCAAACCCGTCAAACCCAACAAATCGCGCAACAACTTTCTAGTCATACTCGATTTACTTGCAGGATAACCCTTAGTTAAATTGGTATCCGGATCGTCTTCTAAACCAGTATGTAAATGATGCTGCAAATGGTACTTCCCATAGGCAGGCATATTCATAAAAATAGGGTAAGCTCCAAAAAAATTGCCAAAAAAATGGTTCAGTTTTGCCGACTTAAACAAAGAGTTATGCCCTGTATCGTGCATGATAATAGCACAAGCAAGTTGCTTACCGCCAATAATAAAGAGAGCTAGAACAACAGTAAAAACATTTGGAAAAAAGTAAACCAAAGCAAAAGCAAAGCTTATCCATAACCAAGTATAGACTACCTCCCATAATGCCCTCCAATCAGAATAGGCATGCAATTCTTTTAATTCTTCCTTTGAAAAATACTTTTTCAGAACTTCCTTGTAATAGGTGCTATGTCCTTTTTCCATTTAATTTTTTTATCAGCTAGCCTAAAATTACGCAATCAAGGCTAGAAAATCGTCTTCCGTAATTATTTTAACACGTTCTTCGCCAGCTTTTTCATTTATTTTCTCTGCCTTTGTTAGCTTAGATCCCGCTTTTTCGCCTGCAACTAAGTAATTCAATTTTTCACTAACCCCACTTAGATTTTTGCCGCCATGTTCTTCTACCAAATCCTTGGCTTTATCTCTAGAAAATTTGGTAAGCGTTCCAGTAAATAAAAATGTTAAGCCCTCCAACTTAGTACTTGTAAGCACATTGTCTTCTGCCGTTTTTTGAACCTTCAAACCTAGTGCTCTAAAACTCTCTATAAGTTGCTGATTAGCCTCGTTGCTAAAGAAGGTGGCTATGCTGTCGGCTACCTTCGGACCAACATCTTCTAGTTCGGAGAGTTCTCCTACTGTCCAACGACTTAACTCACTGAGGTCTTGAATTTTTTTCTCTAGAGTTTTCGCGGTGGCACTACCAATATGTCGAATTCCTAGACCAACAATTAAACGCCAAATTGCTTGCTTCTTTGAATTTGCTATCCCACTTTTTAAGTTCGCAAGCGACTTTTCCTTCCAACCTTCTAAGGCCAAAATCTTATCGTAATCTAAGCGATAGATATCTTCTAAACTAGTTAAAAGCCCTTCATTCATAAAACGCTTCACAATATCTCTTCCCAAGCCATCTATATCCATTGCGCCCTTAGAAACAAAATGAATAATTCTCTCTTCTGCCTGTGCTGGACATTCGGCATTTTCGCAACGCCAAACCGCTTCTCCTTCTGGTCGAATAAGCTTGGAACTACAAGAAGGACACGTGCTAGGAAAAACCACCTGTTCTACATCGCCCCTTCTTGCCAAATCTACTCCAGCAATATAAGGAATAACATCTCCTGCTCGTTCCACTTTCACATAATCCCCTATACGGATGTCTCTCTCTTGAATAAAATCGGCATTGTGCAGCGATACAGAAGAAACCCTTACTCCAGCCAAACGAACCGGTTCTAATTTAGCAACAGGAGTTACCGCGCCGGTTCTTCCAACTTGATAATCTATATTTATAAGTTTAGTAGTTGCTTGTCGAGCTTTGAACTTATATGCAATTGCCCAACGTGGATGATGCGCCGTGCTGCCCATGGCATTTTGCAATTGTAAATCATTTAGCTTCACCACCATACCATCAATTTCGTAGTTGTAGCTATCTCTTTTTTCTCCCCAAAACTCAATAAAACGCATTACCTCGGCAATGCTATTTACTAAAGTCTTTTCTTCTTTTGGCACTTGAAATCCAAGTTCCGCCAATAAGTTGATATTATCGAAATGCGACAAGAACTTAGTGCCTAATAACTCATTGCCCTCTTGATCGGCAGCATAACCAATTTGATAGATAAAAGCCTCCAAATTTCTCTTAGCCACTTCTTCTGGGTCTTTCATTCGCAAGGAACCCGAAGCAGTATTTCTTGAATTTTGAAAAACTTTAAGTCCAGCAGCTTCCCTTTCTGCATTCATCTTGTCGAAGGCCTTGTTTTCTATTACTACTTCTCCTCGTAATTCCACTTTATAAATACCATATTTCGAAAAGTTCACTTTTAAAGGGAGGCCCTTAATCCTTTTAGCATTCATCGTGATTTCTTCGCCCATGGTGCCATCTCCACGTGTTGCTGCCCGAACTAATAGGTCGTTCTCGTAGACCAAAGCAATGCTAGCCCCATCGAATTTTGGTTCAACGCAATACTTTAAATCCTCTCTGTTAGAAAGCTTTCTTAGAGATTCGTCAAAAGCGAGCAAATCTTCAATATTGTACGAATTACTTAAAGAAAGCATAGGTATGGTATGCGCTACGCTTGCAAAATCATTAGAGAGCACTTGAGCAACTTTTTGCGTTGGGGAATCCGCACTAGCATAATCGGGATTAGCAAGTTCTAAGGCAGCTAAAGCCTTAAATAATTTATCGTATTCCATATCCGAAATACTCGGTTCCGATTGAACATAATATTTCCAATCGTGATAACGCAATAAATCTCTTAAAGCCGGAATATCCTCTTTTACTAGTTGTTTGTAGAGCAGATTATCCGTCTGCACTTGCATTTCCTCCTCGTTCCAATCCATTTCTTTAGTTTCTTCCAAAGCCATTAGCGCTCTTATTTAGGTTTGTATTTACTTTTTGCCAAGATAGTGGCAGGATCCAAATTAATCATTTCTTCTAAACTCATTTCTTCCGAGTTGTTCTCCATAAACTGACTTACAATTTGCCATCCCACCCAAGAACCAACATTTCCTGGCGCTTGCTCGGGCATTCCTGGGGTCATGGGTCCAGGACCCAAATGGCGCGTATGCTCCATATAGTTTCTCGAGTAAAAGAGGTCGTGTTCGTTGTAAAACTTCCAAATTTCCGCTTCTTCACTCACGCACCAATCATATTGCTCTTTACTATAACCAATTAAAAAATGTTTTTCTTTTTCTGGCTGCATTGACTCCATAAAGTAGAGGCATTTTCCTTTTTCTATCATGGCATGAATGAGGGCATCCGTCTCAGCCAATTCATCTGGGGCATAGTAGCTATTATAAAGCACTTCCATGGCATTGGGAACCATAAAGTCCTTTTCAAAGCGTTGGATAACATAGTAAGGAAAATCAAAACTTCCGTAATAAGGATAGTCTTTACCTAAATACATGTCTAAAGATATCGCGATATAAGCGCTATCTAAAGCCACCACATTATAGCCAAACTCGCTAATCATCGTTTTAAATTGAGGGATTTGCTTCTTTGGAAAATAATATTTGAAATGTTTGAGTGCCAATTCCAATTCATCCTCTAATTCGCTACAATCTCCAAAGCGATAATCTACGGTATCCTTTAAGCCTAGCACATAAGGGTTGGTAAAGAAGTGGTGCAAATCTAGCATAGTGGCATTAGTGGTATCGGCAATTTTTCCGAAGCGCATAACGTTTATGGTATAAAAATCGAAGAAAAGACTGTCCTTTTCGCGGATTTCTGCTAAGCTTGCATAAATTTGATTGGTATCGCAAGCAAAGAAATCATTATCGAAACGATCTAATTCCAAATTGAATTCAATGCCAGAAACATCTATCTTTTTCGTATTTTTGTTGAACCAATTACAAGAAGGAAACAAAATTAGCAGTCCGAGTAATGGTATGAAATAAAGGTATTTTCTCATATTCATGCAAAATAAACCATTAGAATGAAAAAAATTATTGTAGTACTGGCTTTTTTAAGTTTTATAACAAATTCTTTTTCTCAGAACAAGAAATTTAGATTTGGCTTAGAATTCACGAATGGGATTTCCTTTATGAATTCTGACAATACCGATATTGCCAATACAAAAGTGGGCTATGCCTTCAATTACGGCCTAATAGGCGAATACTATTTCAACAAGAATTATGCCTTGGCTAGTGGACTTGAAGTAAGTCATTTAAGAGCCTCAAGAAGCAATTCTCCAGCCATAGAAAATGTTTATGAAAACGCCATCAATGATTCAACTGGCTTTAATGTGGTAAATGGCTTAGTAGCCAATCAAAAAGAAATCTATAAGTTTACCTATGTAGATATTCCAATCTGTTTTAAATTAAAGAGCAATGAAATTGGTTATTTCAAATACTTTGGCGAGTTCGGCTTTGTAAACTCCTTTAGAGTGCGTTCTCGACTAACAATTGATGGCTCTACTTTCGATAACGAATCTATTAATAAGAAACTAAGTCCTTTCGATTTAAAATCTGGTTTTTACAATGCCAGTCTCAAAGTAGGTGGAGGTTTTGAGTATACTATAAGCGATAAAACTGCTCTTTTAGTAGAGTTATCTTTTAACAATGGCTTTGTAAACATACTCAAAGATGGTGATGATAAGAGAACGGTTCTTCGTGTGGTTAATTTAACTACAGGGATCATGTTTTAGAAAGCAAACTACCTTTATTTTAATCTAGCCAAGCTTCGAATGAAAATAGCAATAGCCCAATTAAACTACCACATCGGACATTTTGAAAACAACTTTGCAAAAATCAAAGAAGCCATAGAAGATGCCGAGAAAGAAGGAGCAGATTTAGTTCTTTTCGGAGAATTGGCGGTTTGTGGCTATCCGCCTAGAGATTTTTTAGAATTTTCCGACTTCATCAAAAAATGCGAAGATTTAATTGAAAGGATAAAACCACTTACAAAAAATATTGCTGCAGTAGTTGGGAGTCCGAGTGTAAATGAAAAAGCAGAAGGCAAAGACTTGTACAATTCTGCCTATTTTATTGCAGGTGGAGAAGTTCTTGCTGTTTGTCATAAAGCGCTACTACCCACCTACGATGTCTTTGATGAATATCGTTATTTCGAACCTAACAAAGAGTTTAAAACGGTAAGCTATAAAAATCAAAAAATTGCGGTAACCATTTGCGAAGATATTTGGAACATAGGCAACGAAAATCCCTTGTATGATATTTGTCCAATGGACATATTGATAAAAGAACAGCCCGATTTTATCTTAAACTTATCGGCTTCTCCTTTCTCTTACAAGCAAGCAGAAACTAGAAAGGAAATTGTAAAAGCTAATTGCAAACGTTATGGTATTCCTTTGTTTTATGCCAATCATGTGGGGGCACAAACCGAGCTTATTTTCGATGGAGGTTCTTTGGCGGCCAATGCCAAAGGCGACATAATAGCCGAGCTTCCTTATTTCGAAGAGTGCATGGAAATATTGGATACTGAAGAAATGAATAGTCTGCTGCCCATAGAGCAAGAAGTGAGTAAAATGGAAAGAATACACCTTGCTTTAGTAAGTGGCATTCGCCAGTACTTTTCTAAGTTGGGTTTTAAGAAAGCAATATTAGGTTTATCTGGAGGAATTGACTCTGCCTTAGTTCTAGCTTTAGCAAGCGAAGCCTTAGGTGCAGAAAATGTACTTTCTGTTTTAATGCCTTCGCAATATAGTAGCGATCATTCTGTAGAAGATTCGGTAATTATGGTCGAAAACTTAAAAGCGCCCTACAAAATAGTGCCTATTAAAGATATGTATTACAGCGTAGAGGACAACTTAAAGCAACACTTTGAAGGGAAGAGCGAAGATGTAACCGAAGAGAACATACAAGCTAGACTTCGCGGACTCACACTAATGGCCTTATCGAATAAGTTGGGATACATCTTGTTAAACACTACCAATAAAAGTGAGGCGGCTGTTGGTTACGGTACACTTTATGGCGATATGTGTGGAGGACTTTCTGTAATTGGCGATTTATATAAAGGACAAGTTTACGAACTGGCTAGGTATATCAATAGAGAGAGAGAAATTATTCCGAATAATATAATTACCAAAGCCCCATCTGCCGAGTTACGCCCCAACCAAAAAGACAGCGACTCCTTGCCGGACTACGATATCTTAGATGCGGTGTTATTTCATTATATAGAAGAGCGTTTAGGTCCGAAAGAAATTATAGCCCTTGGTTTCGACGAAGCTTTGGTAAACAGAGTATTGCGCTTAGTGAACATGAGCGAATGGAAGCGCCACCAAATGGCCCCGGTGCTTCGAGTTTCTCCAAAGGCCTTTGGTATGGGAAGAAGAATGCCCATAGTTGCCAAGTATTTGGGTTAGGAATTTAAAAGTCTAACTAGAGGCTAGTTCTTTTCTCTGAACAAGTTTTACCTTTAAATAGTAAAAAATTTAATTGTGTTCTTATCTTTATGATAAAGTGGGAATATAGACCACGTCCTAATAAATGGACACGGTTTATATTCGCACGTTAGAAAACATACCAGAGCATATTAAATGATTAAATTAATAGGTAGGCTATTCGTAAGAAGCTCGATGGGTCAGTGGAGTATTGTTACTCTAATTTTAGCTGTTTTCCACTTGTATCAAGTGAATTTCCCATTATCACTATTGTTTGGCAGCATTACTCTAGTTATATCACTTATTCGCTTCTATCAAATCAGACAATCCCTAAGGCTGGTTATAAATGGTAGTAAAGTGTTTTCTAAGTTAGTTAAAATTGAGCCAGGGAATTTTACTATAGCTAATTTCAGCAAGGGAGAGCAAACTGCAATTAAGTATACATTTGAATTTGAACTTGATAATGCGAAAAGCTCATTTCATTTTCATTCAATTGAACACTCATATTTAAAACTTTACTCCACACACATTGCATTTATTGACCCTAAGGATCACAGGAAATGTTTTATTCCTATAGAGTATCATCTTAGATAAAATGAGCCGAAAACAAGTTTTCTAACAACACCTAACACACCATAGCTCCACTCCTGCTTCTATATCTAAACCATGAATACAAGAAAAACATTATCTTTAAAACTAAATAATAAAGTTAATCGCTTCGGCGGCTAGCCTAACGTTGCAAACAATTTGTGAAATTTGCATTTTATACCAATTTTTGGTATTTTTGGATAAAACAAGTATTCCAATGTCAAAAAACACATCCATATCATTAGGCAATTATTTCGATCAGTTCGTTCAAAGTAGCATACGCGAAGGCAGATATAAGAACGTAAGTGAGGTCATTCGTGCAGGTTTGAGATTGTTAGAAGAGGAAGAAAGCAAGGTCATTGCTTTGAAGAAAGCAATTCAGGAGGGAGTCGATAGTGAAATAGCTCATGATTTTGAGCCGAAGAAACATCTTGAAATGCTAAAGTCTAAAAAAGCTTCTAATGGCTAAGTATAAGTTGACCAACAAAGCAGTTGACGATTTATCTAAAATTTGGGAATACACTTTTGAAGTTTGGTCAGAAAACCAAGCGGACCTTTATTATTTGGAGTTGCTATCTAGTTGTGAAGAAATTGCCAAAAATCCGGATTTGGGTCAGAAATATGAAGGAATATCCGAGCATCTCCTCGGTTTAAGATCAAATAGGCACATCATCTTCTATAGAACTTTAAATTCGGACTATATAGAAATCACAAGAATTCTGCATGGCAGAATGGATTTAAAGAACAGAATCAAAGAAAAATAATGACTTTATAGAACACTACCCAGCCCCCCACAACTCCTAATCATTTTCAAATAAACATTTAGTTAAATCCTTATCTTCATACACGAACTAAAAAGTAGCCCCTACTAATAAGGCTAAAGCGCTAATTTTAAAGAAATCGCTCAAAGCTTAGCTCTTTACCTTTCCAATCCTCACGGAACTGAAAACTTAAGAGTAGAAATAGAAAATGGCTATTGCTACAATTCTAAATAGCACAAGCTGGACATAAACAATTTTTACATCAAGCCTTCGAATAGCCGCTTTAGATAAGGCATCTAGCTTTAACACAAATTAACCACCTTCCTTTGTATTGCTTTTTTAAATTTGCAAAACAAAATTTTGCATGCATGGAAAGTACAGCAGTTGATATTAGAGAACTAAACGAAAAAATAGAAAAAGCTAGTGGCTTTGTAGATTTAATCCATCTCGAAATTGGGAAGTCTATTGTTGGACAAAAGAAAATGGTAGAACGTTTAATGCTTGCCTTGTTGGCCAACGGACACATCTTACTAGAAGGGGTTCCCGGTCTAGCCAAAACTCTAGCCATCAATTCACTTTCGTCTGCCGTTGAAGGTAAATTCAGTAGAATTCAATTTACGCCAGATTTGCTTCCGGCAGATATACTTGGGACCATGATTTACAACCAAAAAGTAAATGATTTCACCATTAAAAAAGGACCCATATTTGCCAATTTCGTTTTAGCCGATGAGATCAATAGAGCGCCTGCTAAAGTGCAAAGTGCTCTCTTAGAAGCCATGCAAGAAAAACAAGTTACCATTGGCGATACCAGCTTTAAACTAGATGCACCCTTTTTGGTACTGGCAACACAAAACCCCATAGAGCAAGAAGGTACTTACCCGCTGCCTGAAGCGCAAGTGGATCGTTTTATGTTGAAGGTAAATATCACCTACCCAAAAAAAGAAGAAGAGCGTCAAATTATTCGAATGAATATTGGTAAAGAACGTCCAAAAATTAATCCAGTAGTGAGCATCGATGCCATCCTTAAAGGCAGAGAACTTGTTCGCGATGTGTATATGGATGAAAAGATTGAGCAATACATTCTAGATATCGTTTTTGCTACAAGAGACCCAGAAGCTAGCAAACTAAAAAAACTAGTGCCACTTATTTCTTACGGCGGCTCTCCTCGTGCCAGTATCAACCTTGCCTTAGCCAGTAAGGCCATGGCCTTTATGAAAAAACGCGCCTATGTAATTCCAGAGGATGTAAAAGCTGTTTGTCACGATGTAATGCGACACAGAATAGGTTTAAGCTACGAAGCAGAAGCAGAAAATATTACTGCCGACGAACTAGTTAGTGAAGTATTAAATGCAGTGGAAATTCCTTAGTAAGTAAAAGGAAAAAGAACATGGAAACCACAGAACTACTTAAGAAAGTAAGAAAGATAGAAATCAAGACCAAAGGCTTGAGTAATCAAGTTTTTGCAGGTTCCTATCATTCCGCATTTAAGGGTAGGGGTATGTCGTTTAGCGAAGTTAGAAATTATAACTACGGCGATGACGTGCGCAATATTGATTGGAACGTTACCGCTCGATTTGATGCGCCCTTTGTAAAGGTTTTTGAAGAAGAAAGAGAAGTTACGGTAATGCTTTTAGTGGATGTAAGTAAGTCCTCCTTATTCGGAACGCAAAATCAATTCAAGAACGAAATTATAGCAGAAATTGCTGCCGTTCTTTCTTTCTCTGCGGTTCAAAATAACGACAAGGTTGGCGTGCTCTTCTTTAGCAATAAAATAGAGAAATTTCTTCCACCGAAAAAAGGGAAAAGTCATATTCTAAGAATAATTAGAGAATTGATCAACATAGAAGCAAGCGAAGATGGAACCGATTTATCGCTGGCTTTAGAATACTTTAATAATCTGGTAAAAAGAAGAAGTATTGCTTTTGTAATATCCGATTTTGTGAGCAAGCCTTACGAAGATGCCCTGAAAATTGTAAAGAAAAAACACGACATTGTTGGAGTGCATCTTTACGATAAATTGGAAAAAGAGCTTCCCGATATCGGACTTGTTCAAGTTCGCGATTCGGAAACACAAGCCTTAAAATGGATAGATACTTCTTCGAAAGCCTTGCGTAAAAACTACAGCGCTTACTTTGAAAAGAAGCGAGAAGAAAATCAAAAAATATTCAACAAAATAAATGCAGAATTTGTAAGCTTGAGCACCGAAGACAATTATACCACCGCTCTCTTAAAAATGTTTAAACACCGAGGTAAGAAACGATGAAAACGAAACTAAAAATTAGCTTCCTTTTGATTTTTTGCGCTTTAGGTTTTTTTGCTTCTGCTCAAAAAATCGAGATCTCTTTCGATAAGGATAGCATGCTTATCGGCGATCATCTTGTACTCCATATTTTGGTGACAGGGCAAAAAGAAGATCGCATCTTCTTACCACTCTACCAAGACAGTATTGCTAGCTTTGAAATCATAGAAGCTTACCCTCCCGATACAGGAGAAAATACTATTTCACAAAATATTTTACTGACGCAATTCAAAGAAGGCACTTATATTTTTGGGGGAATTCCAGCTATTCTTCAAGATGTTTACAACAACTTCGATACCATAAGTTCTAACGATGTAATGCTTCATGTTAGCACCTTGGAGGTAGATACTAGTCAGGCTATTAAGCCTTTTAAATCTATAAAATCCTTGCCTTTTCCTTGGAAGGAATTTCTGAAAAAATGGGGACCAATTATCGCGGTCATTGTACTAGCAATAATTATCCTTTTTTGGTATTTAATTAAGAGAAAGAAACTATTCGTAGTGCCAGAAAAGCCAAAAACCATGTTGGATTATTACGAAGAGGCCATTAAAAATTTAGAAGAATTAGATAGTAAAAAGCTTTGGCAAAACGACCAAATTAAAGAATACTACCTTGGCATTTCTGAAATCTTACGGTCTTATTTAGAAGGCAGATTTGGCGTGAATGCCATGGAAAGCACTACCGACGAAATTAGAGAAGAATTGTTCTTAGATAATTCTTTAAAAAATAAAGTTTGTGAAATTTTAGAACAAGCCGATCTTGCCAAGTTCGCTAAGTTTAAACCGCTTAACGACGAAAACTTGCGGATGATGAAATTGGCCAAAGACTTTGTTAAACATACCAAACCAAAAAACTTAGAAACTGAAGATGATAAGTAGTTTGCTAAATATGCAATTTGCTCATCCCTATTTTCTTTGGGCAATACCGGTCTTAATTTTTCTCTTTGCCCTATGGCTCTATTTTAGATATAGAAAAGATAAGGCAGCAATGACACTTTCGAACACCCAGATGTTCGACAATTACCAATCCTGGAAGTCGAGATTTTTAGTTCTCTTACCCTTTCTTCGACTGCTTAGCTTGTGTTTAGTTTTAGTTGCACTAGCTCGACCTCAAAGTAGTTCTACCGACCAAAAAATTAGTTCGTATGGCATAGACATGGTTATTTCTATGGATATTTCTTCTTCCATGCTGGCTCAAGATTTTAAACCGAACCGTTTAGAAGCAGCCAAAGATGTAGCCTCTCGCTTTATCCAAAACAGACCTAGCGATAGAATAGGCCTAGTAGTTTTTGCTGGAGAAAGCTTCACTCAAGTTCCCATCACTACAGACCATAAAATCGTTCAATCGCAACTCTCTAAAGTAAAAAATGGCCTATTAAGCGATGGAACTGCTATTGGAATGGGCATTGGGACAGGTGTGAATAGACTAAAGGATAGCAAGGCAAAAAGCAAGGTCATTATTTTGATGACAGATGGGGTTAACAACACGGGCTTAATTGACCCAATAACCGCCACCGAAGCAGCCATGCAATTCGATATAAAAATTTACACGATAGGAATTGGTACAGAAGGAGAAGCCTATATGCCAGCCTACATGTTACCCAATGGCAGTGTTCAATACGACTACCTACCTGTAATGATTGATGAAGAACTGCTTACAGAAATTTCAAAAATGACCAATGGTAAGTATTATAGAGCAAAAGACAAAGAAGCGCTAGAAGCCATTTATGAAGAAATAGATCAGTTAGAAAAAACTGAAATTGAGTCCTCGCAAAGCATACGAGTAGAAGAGCTTTTCTATAATTTCGCGGCACTAGCCATTTTACTTCTGTTTATTGAGCAAGCTTTAAGATATAGTTTGCTTAGAAGCTTTCCCTAAAATTGGAATGACTTTTGTTGAGTCTGTGTTAAAAATTAAACATGGATCAAATTTTAACTTTTATTAGTACTAGCAAAGAATTTTTAGCTTCTAACGGACTAATCGGCAAGATTTTAGCGGCAGTTCTCTTCTTAATTATTGGATGGATTAGCATCAGCTTACTCGTAAATCTCGTTAAAAAATTACTCGAAAAGAGAAGCTTCGACAAAACCCTAGAGCCTTTTATTCTTAGTTTACTCTTATGGCTAATGCGAGGTGCTCTTTTAATCTCCGTTGCAGGTATTGTTGGAATAGAAACGACCTCTTTCGTTGCGGTTCTTGGTGCCATAGGTTTTGCTATTGGAATGGCAATGCAAGGCTCGTTAGGTAATCTGGCTGGTGGAGCCTTAATCCTAATTTTTCGTCCCTATAAAGTTGGCGATTTAATCGAAACACAAGGGAAAATTGGTGTGGTAAAAGAAATACAAATCTTTACGACAATACTTTTAAGTCCAGAGAACAAAACCATTATTCTACCCAATGGAGCGGTATCGAATGGCGATATTGTTAACTACACCGTAGAGGGTTTAATTCGTGTTGATTGCTCTGTGGGAATCGCCTATGGGGCAAATTTAGCAAAAGCTAAAGAGGCTTTAATGCAAGTTTTAGTTAGTGATCCAAACGTATTAAAAACTCCAGCACCTTTTGTTGGGGTAAGCAAATTGGGCGATAGCAGTGTTAACTTAGCGGTAAGAGGCTATACTACTCCAGATAAATATTGGGATGTTTTTTTCAGAACGAATGAAGAAAGCAAGCTTGCTTTAGACCGAGTGGGTGTGGAGATTCCTTTCCCGCAAATGGATGTAAACTTGAAAAAATAACTTATATTTATTAAATTAATCAACCTTAAAATTAAACTAAAATGGGAATGCTAAAAGAATTTAAAGATTTTGCCATAAAAGGAAATCTTGTAGACATGGCTGTTGCTTTCGTAATGGGTGGTGCTTTTGCTACGGTTTCAAGTTCATTTATCAATGGCTTGGTAATGCCTCCAATCGCTCTTATAACAGGTGCAGGAACAGATGGATCTATAGTGTTGAGAGAAGCGGTTATGGACGCAGCTGGCACAGTTACTAGTCCAGAGGTTGCCTTAAGCTATGGGGCCTTTATCAGTGCCGTAATTAATTTTATAATTGTAGCATTTGTAATGTTTATGGTAATCAAAGCCATTAACAAAACCAAAAAGCCAGAAGCACCAGCGCCTCCTCCTGGACCAACAACAGAAGAATTACTTATGGAAATTAGAGATGCGCTAAAAAAGTAATAACCTGCTTAATAAACAAAAAAACCGCCATTTCTGGCGGTTTTTTTGTTATTGAACTATAGCTTTTATTTCACCAAATAATCGAACAACATTGGGTTTTCATTGAGCAATTCGTAACTAAAGCCTCTTTCTTCTAATTTCTTTTTAATCTGAAGTATGGCTTCTTTATCTTTTAATTCCAAGCCTATCATAGCAGGCACCGTATCGCCGCTATTCTTTTTAGAACTATACTGAATTAAGGAAATTTCATCATTAGAACCAAGTACATTATTTACAAATTCTTTAAAACTACCCGCTCTTCTAGGGAAGTTGATAATAAAATAATGCTTGAGTCCTTCAAAAAGCATAGATCGCTCCTTTATTTCCTCCATTCGGGTAATATCGTTATTGCCACCACTTATAATGCATACTACGGTTTTGCCTTTAATTTCTTCTTTATAGTTCTCTAAAGCGCCAATAGATAAAGCTCCCGATGGCTCTAACACAATAGCATCATCATTATACATTCTTAATATTATGGTACAGGTTCTGCCTTCTTCTACGGTTACTATATCACTAAGAACCTCCTTGCAAATTTCAAAATTCAACTTACCAACTTGAGCAACAGCCGCACCATCAACAAACTTATCCATAGTTTGCAATCGGGTTATTTTTCCCTTTTCGAAAGACAATTTCATGCTAGCAGCTCCCATAGGTTCCACTCCTATAACTTTTGTATCCGGACTCACCTGTTTAAAGTAACTTCCTACGCCAGAGGCTAAACCCCCACCACCTATCGGAACAAAAAGATAGTCAATTTGACCACTTTCTTGTTCGTAAATCTCTTTACCAACCGTTCCTTGCCCTTCCACTATTTTTTCATCATCGAAAGGAGGAATAAAAACTTTTCCAGATTCTGCTTCATGAAGCCTAGCTTCTGCAAAAGCATCATCAAAAGTATCGCCAATAAGAATAATTTCAATAAACTCCTTTCCAAACTGTCGAACCTTATCTACTTTTTGAAGGGGTGCGGTTTTGGGCATGAAGATGGTTCCCTTAATTTGCAGTTTAGCACAAGAAAGCGCTACACCTTGCGCATGATTTCCTGCACTCGCACATACCACCCCTCGCAATCTTTCTTCTTCACTTAAAGAGGATATCTTATTAAAAGCACCACGTAATTTATAACTTCTACCTAATTGTAAATCTTCTCTTTTCAAGAGCACCTTACAACCATATTTAGCCGATAAATTTTCGTTCTCTTGAAGGGGAGTTGTCTTTATATAACCATATAATTTATGATTAACTTCTAATATTTTTTGTACTGAAATCATTTCAACTTTGGGTTTGGAGCCATAAAGCTAGATATTTTTGAGAAATACCAATCTAAAAACCAAGGCTTAATTGAAAATCTAACTTACATTAGCGTGGTTTTATGAATCACAGTGAAAAAATGGGCAGTTTGCCCATAACTAAATTACTCTTTCAACAAAGCTTACCTGCTGCTATTGGAATTCTTATGCTATCCATTAACATGGTAGTCGATTCTATTTATGTTGGGAAATATGTAGGCAGTTTAGCCCTAGGTGCGATAGCCGTAGTAGTGCCTATAAGTTTCTTTATTTCGGCCTTAGGCATGGCCATTGGAGTAGGTGGAGGTTCTATTATAAGTCGATCGCTCGGTGCTGAAAACACAGAAAAAGCCTATCTTACCTTTGGCAATCAAACCTTACTTACCGTTGGCTTATCCTTAAGCGTTGTTTTGCTAAGCACTTTCTTTGTTCAAGAAATACTCGGAATTTTTGGAGGCAAAGGAGAGCTTCTAGATCCTGCTATTATTTATTTCAAAATTCTATTGCCCGGCATCCCTTTCTTGGCTTGGGCAATGATGAGCAATAATGTATTAAGAGCAGAAGGATTGCCTCAAATTGCCATGATTTCCATGCTGATTCCTGCCATTGTAAATTTGATTCTAGATCCAATTTTCATTATTGCCTTCGATTGGGGCTTAGCAGGAGCCGCTTGGGCAACAACTATCGCTTACATATGTAGTGGCAGTTTCACCTTGTTTTATTTCCTTTTTGGCAAATCGAGAATGAGCCTACATCCAAGCTATTTAAAGCCAGATTTCCCAATCTTTAAAGAAATCTTCGAAGTGGGTGGTGTAACTTTTGTGCGACAAGCAACCGTTAGTTTGCTAGCCGTAGTAATCAATAATTCACTCTTCTTTTACGGAGCAGAAATGGCAGTTTCTAGCTATGGAATAATTAGCAGATTAATGATGTTTGTTAACTTTCCAGTATTTGGTTTAACCCAAGGCTTTATTCCTATTGCTGGCTTTAATTTCGGTGCTAAGAAATGGGAAAGAGTAAAAGAAGTGCTCTTCTTAGCTATTAAATCGGGTGTTGCCATTGCCGTGCTCATCTTCGTATTTCTCTTCTTCTTTGCAGAAGAAATTGTAGGCTTGTTTACCAACGATCCCGAACTAATAGCTAATACCTATCCAGCTCTTCGACTCGTATTCCTTCTCACACCAAGTTTGGTAGTTCAACTATTATCATCGGCCTATTATCAAGCCATCGGAAAAGCACTTCCCGCGCTTATACTTACCTTACTTAAACAAGGAATTTTCCTTATTCCCTTGGTTTTGCTAATGCCCTTGTATTTCGGCTTATCTGGCATTTGGTATTCCTTTCCAATAGCCGACTTGCTTACTACCCTTGTTTCCGCAATATTCATAAGAAAATCTATGCAAAACTTAGGCAAAAACTAAGCAACTAGATTCGACCAACATAGCTTACCAAGTTTACTTTAGCACACAATTCTTGTTTCTCATTTAAGAGTAGAACCTCATGCGCTTTATTAAACTTGCCTACTTCATCTAAGGCCTTTTTTGCTTCTAGTACATCCTCATGATTAATTTTAAAATGCAAGTAGATGTTACCTTGGGCTGGACGCTTATATTGAATTTCGGCCGACTTCAACCAAACGCTGACTCTTTCATTATACTGATGAGCAAAATTCTGCCAATACATCAAAGGATAAAATGGATCGGCAGCCGAAAACAAGGTGCCTCCAAACATGGTACCCGATAAATTCTTATTGAAAATAGAAGCTCTAATTCTAACACGTATTTCCTGAAAATCTTTAGAAACATATTGTATTCTAACCCTTCCAAAAAAATATGGAGGATAGAAATTCATTAAAATACGAAACCAAAACGACGAAAATTTAAAAGCCTTTTTATTCACCTTCTACAAACTTATCCAATTTTTCTAAGTCAAAAATTCTCCTGCCCTTTGCATCGCTGAAATAAGGTTTTTCCCAATGTTTTTCGTACACAATTTCGTCGTAGATATAAGAAGAGCGACTATGCACCAATTGCGAAAAACTATCATCGTAGGCAGTAATCAGTACCAAAAACTCTACATTCTGCTCTTCAAATTCTTTTGGAGTATAGCCATAAAGTGGACTATTCTCATCAATGAAATGGGTTAAGGTCCAATTCATAGGCAAAAAACTAATCTTATCGATTTGCAGCGTTAAGCTTCTATATCTTTTATAGATGCTGCCATCTTCGAGCACTTCATTATGCAACATGAGCATTCGTCCCTCTACATCGAGTAAATCATGACTAAGTTTATTGGCAACACGCACTTGAATACTTCTCTTTTCGCCTACATTCGTTATTAATATGTTCTTCGAATATTTAATCTCTGCCTTGGGGTTTTTAAAACGTCCATACATCAAGCCAGAAACTAAAGCAAAAGATAGCAAACCTACTAGCGACTCGAAAGAGGCAACTACGCTAGAGGGAATTCCAGTAGGATGCATAACCCCATAACCCACGGTAGTCATGGTTTGAACGCTGAAATGGAAGAGATTAACCAAATCCATAAAAAAGCCTTCCGATGCAAATCCAGCAATGTTTTCTACTCCTAAGAAGTAGTAAATTAAAGAGAAGAAACCATTGATAATCGTAAAGGAAAGAAAAATCAAGGCGAAGAATCGCGGCCAGCTCATACTTATTAGGATATGATAAATATGATAATGTTCCCCAATTCTTCTCAGATTAAATCTACCATCCTTATTAAGCACCCGTTCCTTAGATTGGTCGCCTGTAGATCCAAATCCAAGATCATCAACTTTTGAGAACGGTAATTTTTTGCTGAATAATTTGTTTGCCATAATCCTTACAAATATAGGAGATAAATCGCGCAGTTAAAATTAGTTTTTCCACTTTAAACAAGCTTAAAAAGGCATTTATGCCTTAACTTTGATTAAAATTCTAGGCATGACAGCTCAAGCGAGAAAATGGATAAGTATTTGGCTAGCTATTGGACTAATTTTAGTGTTTGTTCAAGTAGTAATAGGAGGAATTACTAGACTAACCGATTCTGGACTTTCCATTACTGAATGGGAATTAGTAAAGGGTGTTCTACCCCCAACTAATGAAGAAGCTTGGAACATCGCTTTCGAAAAATACCAAACCCATGCTAAAAAGCAATATGAAAGCATTCATAGCGATATGAGCTTGAAAGAGTTCAAAAGAATCTATTTCTGGGAATGGTTTCATAGACTTTGGGCTAGAAGCATGGGACTCATTTTTATTTTCCCCTTTATCTTTTTTTTAGGTAAAAAATGGATTCCAAAATGGCTACTACTTCGATTAAGTGTAGTAATTGGCTTGGCTGCCTTTGCTGGAGTTTTTGGATGGATCATGGTTGCTAGTGGTTTAAACGACGATAATAGAACTTGGGTAAGTGCTTATAAACTTGCTAGTCATCTACTTATTGCAACCAGTCTTTTCTCCTATCTCTTCTATACCTTTATTAAAGTAAGGCATCTCGACGAACAGCGCTATAACTATCCACAACTAAAAAAACTAGTCCTAGCCACTATCCTTGTTTGTTTGGTGCAAATTACTTTTGGTGCTTTTATGGCCGGAATGCGCGCCGGAGCCATTCATCCTCATTGGCCCTTCTTCTTAGGCAATCAAAATTTTCTTGCCTTACTTTTCCCAAAAGATCCTGCAGGAAGTTTAGAGCTCATAAACTATGAAAAACAAGTTTGGATTAAGGCTTTTGTTCAAGTAGTACACCGATCAACTGCCCTGCTTTTACTGATTTTAGCACTTAGCATATATTATCTTTCGAAAGCCAAGGAAAGCATACTTAAAAAAGCTTCCTTAGTAATTTTAGTGCTAGTTGGTTTACAATATTTACTTGGTGTACTAAGCATCATTGGGATAATTGGCAATAAAACACCTGTGTTCTTAGGCGTTGCACATCAAGGACTAGCACTAATTTTTCTGGCTAGTCTATTTTATTATTGGTACTTTATTTCAGAAAAAAAATAGAGGATTTTCGAGAAATAAAATTTTAAAAAAACATCGAACTCTAAAAATTAATTCATAGTTTGCACCCGATTTCAATGTTAATCAATCTTAAGAATTATGCAAGCTAAAAAAAGAATTGTAAAAGACTACGACAAGCTTCCTGAGGAAATTATTAATAAATTAAAGATAGAATATCCTAGAGGCTATGTGAAGCACTTAGTTAAATATACTAACGCTAGTGGACTACAAGTATCTGCTCTTCCTTACGAAACAGAAGATATCTACTATCTAATTAGAATGTCAGCAACAGAAGCTCGTCAAATTATTTCGGATGATGATGACTATGAAGATGGCATACTTAGAGAAGACTTTGGCGACGATGGCATGATTGGTGTTGATAAAGATGTAGACTCTCTTGAAGAAGAGGAAGAAGAAGGCTCTTACGAAGATCCTGAAATGGACGAGGATGAGGATGATGAAGATTAATTTCATCGATGCTTTCCGCTTTACACCAGCCCTTTAAAATTTTACAGAAACTAAATTTGAGTTTCTCCTTTCTATAATCTAGTCTTGACACAATTACTCTAAGTTTTGTTAATGCAAGAACACTTTTTACATATTCTTCACCTTAACAAGGCAATAGACGATTGGGATAATGACCAAGTTTACCTGCATTTCCATAAATTACTTAAAGAATTAGCTGCTTTACACCAAGAAGGATTTTGGATAAGTAATCTGTTCGAAGCCTTAGAAACCACCGCCAACGGACTACAATTAAAAAGCCGCTTTAAGCGAGAAGAAATTGTCGCTTTAGAAGAAAATTATAGAAAGCTTGACAAGCAACATCAAGCCGAGTTTCGCTTACCAGAAGA
Source organism: Chitinophagales bacterium (assembly GCA_020635975.1). Taxonomy (GTDB): domain Bacteria; phylum Bacteroidota; class Bacteroidia; order Chitinophagales; family UBA8649; genus JAFMKE01. The sequence goes on along the minus strand of JACJYT010000002.1, from coordinate 84,430 downwards.
AATACAAAACACTTTCGATACGAGTAGAAATATCTATGAGCTTGCTTTGTTACTTTTGGCTTACTCCTGTAAACTTAATCTATATCAAGGCGACGACTATAAACTCTTTTTAGAATTTCAAGATAATCTTCTTGCTCTAAATCCCGCCCTGCACCCCGGCATAGCAAACTTGATTCAAGAAATGCTACAATTAGATTCGGAACTAAGACTAAAGGATTTAGATGAGGCAATTTATCGTTTAAAAAACTACCAACTTTACCAAAATACCAGAACTAGTACCGCAATAGCGCCGAAAGAGCTTCTGCCAAGCTTAAAACAAAAGCTCTTTGATCTAAGCAGAAGAAATCGCATGCTGTATTTTAAAGAGAGCAAAAAATTACTAAATCTCAGCTACCTAAGTTGGGTAAAGGATGCAAATACTAATAATAAAACGGCTGCCAAATTCTTGAATTGGAACAGACATCTCCAAAAGTTAATAAGCAAAGAACAAAACTTAAAACTAGAGGCATTCTTTCAAGATTCCGAAAATTTTCCCATCCATAATGCTTTAAATAAGCTCAGACTAGAGGCAAATAAGGACATTAAAGAATTTGGATTTTCGCAGTTAAAACTAGCTTTGGTTTTTCTTCATTGGACCAAGTTTGAAAATGGTGTTCAAGAAGCAATTTCTTCTCCATTACTCCTCCTGCCTGTATCCATAATAAGAAAGAAAGGGATAGAAAGTAGTTTTGAACTTCATTTTGAAGATAGCTCGGCAGAAATTAATCCTGTTCTTCGCCATCAATTTAAAGAACTTTTTGCTCTTGAATTGCCAGAAAGCATCGATTTAGAAAATGAAGATATAGACGATTTTTACGCTCTATTCTTAGAAGAAATCCAAGCAAAAAGCCTAAGTCTAAAGCTTAATCTTCAATATGGCAATAAGCGATTCGAGCAATACACCAAAGCCTTAAACTACGCCAAGAAGCTATTCCATAAAGAGGCTTTGCAAAGTGCTTTTATCTTCGAATACGAGACGGAAGAAAACTATTTTCAAAGTTTTAGTTCGCCAATAAACTATACGCCAAGTTCTAAAGCTAGCCAAACCAATACTTGGGTATTGGATTTTAATCATTTGGTATTGGGCAATTTCAATTCGAAGCGCATGAGTTTGCTTAAAGACTTTGAAGAAATAGAAGAAAAGAACATGGTTTCCCCTCTTTTCAATACCTTCTTTTCGCACGAAAGACCGAATAAAACGCCAGAAACTTCTCCAATTGGTTTCCAAGAACTCTATAATGTACTAGCTAGTGATCCGAGTCAAGATGAGAGTATCTTCCAAGCAAATTCCGGAAAAAGTTATTTGATTCAAGGCCCTCCTGGAACAGGCAAATCACAAACCATTAGTAATCTCATTGCGAACCTCCTTGCTCAAGACAAAAAGGTATTATTTGTTTGCGAAAAACGAGCCGCAATAGATGTGGTGTACGAACGCTTGCAAGAAATAGGACTTAGTTCTCATTGCAGTTTGATTCACGATTCTCAGGTCGATAAAAAAAGCTTTATTGCCGATTTAAAGAACAACTATGAGGCCTTGCAAAGAAAGGATATCGATTTAAACTTGGTAGAAAAAGAACGAGAAAGGATTCTCTTACAAATCCAAAATTCGCTCGATGGTTTAAAGCTGTATCACGAGCTGATGCTGCACTATGCTAGTGAAGAACAACAAAACCAAATACGCCATCTCTACGACGAGATGATAGCACTTCGTTATGCTCTTCCACCCAATTATATGGAAGAAAAAAATAGCATACCACCCTACGACTTATGGGAAAAGAACAAAGAAGCGCTTAGCGAGCTCTTTGCTGCCATGGAAAAACAAGGTCTTATAGAGGGCTTTCATAGCAACCCAGTAAGTTTGTATACCAAAGAAGCCATAAAAGAACAGCTTCCCTTACGAGAACTTCAAGAACGACTCTTAGAAATAGAAAAACTACTGGCTCCTATTGCTAGAGCGCAAGCAAATTTACAGAAAACTGCTAAAACAAATTTAGCAGAAGAATATAAAGAACTAGAAGAGCTAAAAGCGCTTTCTTACTACTCGAGCAATAATTTGCTCGACTTACTCGATTCAAAAACCCCAGCTTGGCGAAGTTTTGAAGAAGACTATAAACAGTTAAAAAATTTGGAACGACAAGTTGAAAAGTCTATTACCAAAAACGAAAATTGGAAAGAAAAACTAAGTGCACAAGATTGTCAAAATGCTCTTGCCTTATGTTTGAAATACGAGGGCAAATTTTTAGGACTTTTCAATACTTCTTATAAAAAATTAAAGAAAACTCTGGCTTCTTGCTATAATTTCGAAGCCCACCAAATAGCACCAAGATTTACAGAAATTCTATTGTACTTAAAAGAAGAATTTGATCTTAAAGAGGAAATACTAAACTTACAAGCCGCGCTTCAAGAAAAATACCCCAATAAAGAATTAGAGCCTCTAAGAGAAGAGCTTTTAACTTGGCACAAAAACGAAACTAAATCGAGCGTGCTTTGGATAAAAGAAAACCATGGCAAAGAAACACAGGAGAAGCATTTAAAAGACTGGATAGCTTATTTTGAAAAGCTTCGCGAAAAAGCAGGCATATTAGATTGGCAATTTTGCACTAGTTTTAGCGATCTACAAACCAAAATTATCTTGCTTCAAGATAATATTAGCAGCTATTCTTACTATCTACCTTATTTAAAACCACTTTTAGAAGGAGATTCGCAATGCCTTGCCTTTATCAAGAGTAAAAATTGGAATCTAAAAGAGCTTCATGCCGCATTCACCAAAAGCAGATTAGAGCTTTATCTCCTCGAGAATAAAAATTTCGAACATCTTAATGGAGATACGCTAGATTACCATTGCAATAAACTAGATGAAGCCCATGCCTCTTTGTTAAAATGCAACTCTGTCTTACTTCAAGCTAAGCGATTAAAAAACGTGCAAAGAATACTGCGTAAAAGTTCTTTGTCTAGTGTTGGCTTAAGCGAAGAACAAAAAGTAGAAAAAGCCAAATGGAATGAAGCCCGGCGGATTCTAGAAAATGAGTTCAACAAAAGTATGCGCTACAAATCGATAAGAGAATTAGCTAGTTTAGAATCTGGAGATTTAGTGCGCGAATTAAAACCTGTTTGGTTAATGAGTCCTTTAAGTGTGTCTGACACCCTACCCATTAACAGCAAGTTCTTTGATGTTGTAATTTACGATGAAGCTAGTCAGATTAATTTAGAAGATGGTGTTCTACCTCTTTTTAGAGCCAAGCAATGTATCGTTGTGGGCGATAAGATGCAGATGCCACCTAACAGATTGTTTCTAAAACAACAAGAGGAGAACGAAGAATTAGAAGATGAATGCGACTTTCTAAACAACGAAAGTTTACTCGACCAAGGAACGCGAAGCTTAAATTCTTACCTCTTGAATTGGCATTACCGAAGTAAACATGAAAGCTTGATAAACTATAGCAATGCTGCATTTTACGAGAACAAATTGGTTAGTATTCCAGATAGATTAGATAGAAGTAAACTAAGAACCGATATTATTAGCAAAGGAAGCTACGAAGCAGCCTATCATTACACAGAAATACTAAAACGGCCCATTTCTTACCACTTTATCGAAAATGGGGTCTACGAAAAAAGAAGTAATTTAGAAGAAGCAGCCTATGTTGCAGAATTAGTTAAACATCTTCTCTTATCGCAAAGCAAGTACAGCATTGGTGTGGTGGCCTTCTCGCAAGAGCAACAAAATGCCATAGAACTAGCCTTAGAAAACTTGACTTTTTTCGATAAGAGCTTTGAAGATATGGAAGAAGAAAAAGCGAAAAAAGATCCGAATTATCAAGAGGTATTTGTCAAAAATTTGGAGAATGTTCAGGGTAATGAGAGAGACATAATTATTATTAGCACGGCCTACGGCTACAACAAAGAAGGCAAAATGCGGATGAATTTTGGCCCAATCAATCGAAAAGGTGGCGAAAAAAGACTCAATGTTCTATTTACTAGAGCCAAGCAGCACATGGTAGTGGTGAGTTCCATTAAAGAAGGCGACATTAAGAACACCTATAATGAGGGCTCTAATTACCTCAAGAAGTATTTGAACTACGCTGAATCCATTAGTTTAGGAAAGACAGAAAAGGCAGAAAAAATACTTCAAACTTTGCACGAAAAAAATACTCCTGCACTTCCTCTTCGCACGCACTTTTTAGAAGAATTAAACAAAGAAGTTCTCCTTATGGGTTACACGAGCCAAAGTATGCTCGGACTTTCTTCTTTCAAATGCCATCTCGCTATAAAGAAAAACAAGCATCAAGAATACTACGATCTTGCCATTTTAATTGATGACGACCCGCATTATGAAGAGGGAAACCTATACCAAAATTACCTCTTGAAGCCTAAAATTTTAAAACAGTTTTCTTGGAAAGTATTAAGCATACAAAGTAAGGATTGGTACGAGAGAAAAGAACTACTTCTTAAACGAATAAAAGAACTTATAGAGGAAGAGTTTAAACCAAGCGCAGAAAAAATAGAAGAGGCGCAGCTCATCGATAAATTTATTAAAAAGAATGAAGAAATTCATTTCATTCGTTTAGAAAAACAAGATGAAGAACAAAGCCTATTTTGGGAAATTGGTCTACAAAAAAACGACCTTATTATAAGATATGGCAAGATAGATAGCGAAGGCCAACGTTTAATAAAATCTTACCCTAGCATGGGCGAGGCAATAAGCGCAAGAAGAAAACTTCTAGATCAGAAAATTAAAAACGAATATCGCAGAGTTTAAAACTCGACACTCATAATGGAATGGATAGGAATAAAGCGATTTGCTTTAACGGTAATGTAGTTCTCGGCAACTGTCCATACCGTAGTATAAACGCTCAAGGTTTCATTATTCTCGGTTTTAAATTTAAGTTTCACCTTGCCTTGGTGGGCATTTCCCAAAATAAGTGCTCGAGTAAGAGAGGCTGCTCGCGAAACGATATCCTGGGGATTACTAAGCACTTCTCTATTAATAAAACGAATGGCGTTTAAATTTTCCTTTTCGATTAATTCTGCTTGCATCTTATTTGGCTTTGGTCTTTTCTAGTGTACGTGCAAAGTGTTCATTTTGTTTTTAAATTCTTAAGAAAAATTTAAGCCTACATTAGATTGGCTAGTCATTCTAATTGCTGTGTTAGTTGGAATCTTAAGTCTAGAACCCAAAGTATTTTATTTGGCAGCCTTGCAATTGTTTTTTCTAATCAGTATTCCTGTATTTAGTTTTAGTGCCCTTACGAATTGGATTTCTAATAAATTTGGAAAGAAAATACAAACTTGGCGTAGCGATTTGCCCGAAATTACTCGCGAAGCTTTCGGAACAGCCCGCGCCATTTTTGTAGTTTCCTTTTTAGCAGCATGGCCCGTTTCTTTAAGTAGATTAGGTTATGAAACTGGTTTGGTTTGGACTGTAGAGGAAATGGGTGTTAGTTGGTGGATGGTGGTACTGCAAATGTATTTTGGTATAGTTGCCATTGACGCTTGGACCTATTGGAAACATCGTTTACTGCATACAAAATGGATGTATCCTTTCCATATGCATCACCAGACTTTTAAAGACCCTACGCCTTTTGCTGGTTTTGCTGTAGGACCAGTAGAAACCGTTTTGACCTTTTGGCCACTATTGCTTATTTGTATTCCTGAAGCGAAACATTTTGCTCCTTTTTATTATACCGCAATAAGTTTATTTGTTTTACTCAACTTGTATCTGCATAGTGGCGTAACCTTTAAAGTGTTAGAAAAGATTCTACCTAAGCTTTTATTAAATAGCTCTGCTTGGCACAATATCCACCATAGCGATGTAATCGTAAATTTTGGTGAAGTATCTTTCTTTTGGGATAAGCTTTGTAAAACCAACAAGAACTAGTTCTCTGCACTATTTCTTTTCGTGGAATTCTAATAGCCAGTCTATAGCATCTTTTAAAGCTTCTCTCACAGGGCGTGGCTTATAGCCTAGTTCATCACTTGCTTTTTGGTGAGAAATTTTAGTATTGCCGTATTTAAGCGCCGTTAAAGCTTCTTGCGTAAAACCATTTGGTTTGCCGCTAATCTTCGTTTTAATTTGTTCGAAGGGAACGCCTAAACGAGCTAACCAAAATGGCAAGACTAGTGTAGGTACTTTCTTCTTATAAATATCTCCTATCATAAGAGCCAATTCTTGAATGGTGAAAAATTCACTTCCCAACAAGTACTTTTCGCCCTTTCTTCCTCTTTCCAAAGCGGCAATAGTTCCCTCAGCTATATCGCGAACATCTACCCAATCTTGTCCACCTCCCACCAAAGCAGGAAGCCTGTTGTGGTAAATATCTAAAAGACTTTGTCCCAATACAGAGGGCTTTCTATCTTGTGGACCAAGAACAGAGGTTGGCGCTACGATTACCGCATCCAAACCCTTTTCTACCCATGCCAAAACCCTTCTTTCTGCCTCTGCCTTCGATTTGCCATAGGCAGTTGCTAAGCTCGTTTCATTCACTAAACTTCTTGTTTCATCAATAGCTTGATCCAAAGGAAATTGCTCTATAGCAGCAATACTGCTGCAGTGTACCAAGCGTTTTATTTTATTATCAAAGCAAGCTTGAGCCAGCAAGTCGCTACCCACTACATTGGTTTGCCACATGGCCTCCTTCGAGCTACCATCTACCGAAATATCGGCAGCCATATGAATAATATAATCATATTTAGCTACAAAATCATTCAACACTTTCTTGTCGGTTATGCTGCCAAAATCTTGAGGAACATCCAGATCTACTTTTGATTTGTAGGATAATATTCCAATTTCATAGCCCTTTGCAAGTAGCATTTCGCAAAGCACCCCGCCTATATGTCCAGATGCACCGGTAATACCTACTTTAGTCATACATTTTTCATTATTGAAAATTGAAGGTATATATTTATGCCAAGTTTAAAAACCCAAAAGCAAAATAAAAGTGCATGAAAGGCCTACTTGTTTTTATATTAAATGCTATCAAGCAATGGAAGCTGCTACTCCTAAAATTTCAGGGCAAAACAGAAAAGGATCAAGTTAATGCGGATCTTGTTAATGGCAAAATTTGGGCAGATTATTGCGATACCTTAAAAGCTGCAGGTGGAGCTATATTCTATGGCAATCCTCCCATGGACGAAAGAAACCAAGCTGAGGCTTATCGCTATCTCTCTCGATTAACTAGAGCAGGACTAGAAGCTTTTATCGAGTATAATGACCCAGAATTTCCGGTACTAAAGTGCCTAGTTCATGAAACCGTAAAACTGGGTGCCGATAATCCAGATAACCATTACCAAAACGCTCAGATTAGCGGCGCTTACGAATATAGAATTACAGGAAAAAGAAACAGCGTTTTTTACCTAGGTTTTTTTACCCAGAATGGAAGTTATGGTTCAACTGGTGGCTTATCGCCATGTGGCAGCCTAGAAGCTAGCGATATGGTTTATAATGAAGATGGCAGTTTTGAAATTATCATTAGTAAGACGAAAAAAGGACAAAATTGGCTTAAGCTAGAAGAGGAAACCACCATGCTTATGGTTCGAGAAACTTTTATGAATAAGGCTGAAGAAGTACTTGCAGAACTACATCTAGAAACTTTAAACGGCCCCTCTGCACCGCAAGCGCTTGATGCTAATATGCTTAAAAATGGTTTACATACTGCTGGAACCTTTGTTGCGGGAGCCTCACTTCTATTTGCTAAATGGTCGAACGATTTCCGCAAACACACGAACCAACTCCCACAAATGGACCCAGCTAAATCGAATGCTGCAGGTGGCGATAAAAATATAGCCTATTACCATAGTTATTGGGAAATCCAAGAAGATGAAATGCTAGTAATTGAAGTGAAGCCTCCCGCCTGTCGCTATTGGAACTTTCAACTCAATAACCATTGGATGGAATCTTTAGATTACCGTTATCACCCCATTCATATCAATGCCCATACCGCCAAATTAGAAGAAGATGGCAGCGTGCGTGTTATTGTTTCTCACCAACGGAATGGAGCAAAAAACTGGATAAGCACCACTGGACTTTCGCAAGGCACCATGCTCTGGCGTTGGTGGTATGCCAATGAATTTCCAGAACCCAAATGTTCGCTTCAAAAAATTCAAGCCTAGTTCTTATGTTAGCATCTAAACGACCTTTACTTATTGCCCTTTTTAACCGGATAAACTATCGAGTAAAACTAGATGCCGAAAGTTTAATGAAGGAGGCAAGCAAGGCAACAGGACTTACAAATTTTGGAGAAGGAAACCTAAAAGAGGCCCTTAGTCACTTGATCAACTCGATAAATCGAGAAGCAAGCTTACATGCCTTCGGCTTATTTATAAGCAAGCAAAGAATTTTGAATGTATTAAAGAATCGCTTGTATGTAGAAGAACTTTGCCGCAAGCACCCGGAGATAGAAGAACTCGCTATAGAAAAACCCATAGTAATTACTGGCCTGCAACGAACAGGTACCACTCGTTTGCAACGCTTGTTGGCTGCCCATCCAGATGTGCGCTCTCTAAGTTCGTGGGAAGCGCTTAATCCTGCGCCACTTCCAAAGGATAATAATAATAAAAAAAGGAAGAACTTTGCGCAAACAGCAGAGCGAGCTCTGCGCTATATGTCGTCCGATTTTTTTGCCATTCACCCAGTAGAATATGAAGCACCAGAGGAAGATGTATTACTTAACGACATGACTTTTGTATCGGCTGTTTCGGAAGCTACCATGAATATTCCTTCGTACTCTGCTTGGCTAGAAAATCAAAGCACTTTGTTTTCCTATCAATATCTAAAAAAGATTTTACAAGTATTGCAATGGCAGAACCCCAATAAAAAATGGGTCTTAAAAACTCCAGAACACTTGGGAAATCTAGAGGAAATATTTGCTGTTTTTCCAGATGCCAAGCTTATTCATTGCTACCGCGATCCTTTAAAAGTTATTCCATCCTTTTCGAGCATGCTTTACCATAGTAATAGAATTTTTAGCGATGAAGTAGATGCCGAAAAACTAGCACGACATTGGTTGCAAAAGAATGCCAAGATGGTAAATGGCGCTTTTAACTATTGGGAAGAGCATCCTAATTCGCCAGTGCTTCATATATCCTATTACGATATGATGAGAAAAACCAAGGAAGAAATGAATAAGATTTCGAGCTATGCGGGTCTGGCTTGGAATGAGGAAATTGAAGCTATTATAGAGCAAAAAAATAATAAAAACCAGCAGCACAAATACGGCGTGCACCAATATAAATTGGCCGATTTTAATTTGAGCAAGGAAGAAGTCGATGCTTCTTTTCGTCTTTATCGAGAAAAACTAAACATCCCTTATGAGTAAATCAAAATACAATAATCCCTTTAGTGCCACTTTGAATGGTATTCTAGATTTGTTTAGAAAACAAGTGCCGATTGGTAAACTAAGCCCTAGCGATAGATTAGATGGTAAAACTTGCTTAGTAACAGGATCCAATACGGGACTTGGCTTTGCCATAGCCCAGCAAATGGCAGAACGAGGCGCTAAAGTTTACATGGCTTGTAGAAGTGGTATTCCAGAAGCGGGAGAAAAAATTAAAAAGGCAAGTGGCAGTAACTTGGTAGAAATGTTGAAGATTGATTTAAGCAGCATCCAAAGTATAAAGCGCTTTATAGCCAAAGTAAAAGAGGAAGGATTACAATTTGATGTTGCTGTTTTTAATGCCGCTATGGTGCCAAGTGGCTCTAAGAAAACAGAAGATGGCTTCGATCAGATGTTTCAGGTAAACTATCTCTCTAAATTTATTTTAGTGAATGGCTTATTAGAGGCAGGGGCATTTAAAGCGGGAAATTCCAGAATCATTTTTGTTAATTCGGAATCGCACAGAACGGCCAGAGATATTGATTTTGAAAACTTAGGAAAGTTTGAAGAATACAGCATGTCTAAGGTAATTTCACTTTATGGTTACTATAAACTGCTCTTGAATGTTTATGCTAAGGAATTGTCGAGGCGACAAAACAAAGAAACCTTTAAGTACGGCATTTTTGCTCTTTGTCCAGGACCCGTAAACTCGAACATAGCGCGAGAAGCACCCAAGATCTTTATGCCCCTTTTGAAGTTAATATTTGGTATTTTCTTTAGTTCGCCAAGCAAGGCAGCAGAACCAGTAATGTATTTAGCTTGTTCGCCAAGTTTAGAGGGAAAGAGCGATGTTTACCTGCATCTTATGCAAAAGAAAGAAATGGATGCTAAGGCCTTAGATGTAGAAAGCGGTAGGAAACTTTGGCAAAAATCGGAAGAGCTAGTAGCTGCTAGTGGGCATTAAGATAAAGTTCTTCCGCTCTTTTTTTAAGTCCGAGAGCTATAGCATCAAAACCCGCTTGGATGTTTTTACCATAAAGGAATATTACTAAAGGAACCAGCAAGCCCCAAAATTTATCGTAGGTATAGTAGTTGGTTTTTGTATCGGAAAGTGCCGAAAGAATTTGAGCTCTTTCGGTTCGAACGGGAAAGTTGGAGGTGATGCCCCAGGCTAGAGATTCTCCTTCCTTTAGCCAGAGTAAAGTTTCCTTTTGAATTTGAATCTTTTGATTCTGCTTCATATCGACGTGTAGAACAACATCAGATCCTATCTTCCAAGAACATTCTACTTTTGGCGTAAAGGGATTCCACAAGGGATAAGCATCTAAATCTAGAAGTACCTGCCAAACCAAATCTTTGGGTGCATTTATTTCAATGCGCGATTCAATAATTTTCATCTTACTAAGGTAAAGAGATAAAGAGGAAATATTTCAAGCGATTTTGCATAACTTGCAAGTACAATAAGTGTAATATATCCATCTTGAACCAAAACTATGCAAGCAGAAATTAGTAAATACAACGAAGCACAAGAGGAATTGGACAGAGAAATTTGTGACACGCTAACAAGAATAATAGACGAAGAATTAAGCGAAGCCGAAAGTAAAATTTGGCATGCTCACCCCGTATGGTTTTTAGACGGAAATCCCATTGTAGGCTTTAGCAAACAAAAAAAGGGCTTGCGCTTAATGTTTTGGAGCGGTGCAGATTTTGAGGAAGATAAACTAAATATAAGAGGAGAAAAATTTAAAGATGCCTCCATTTTCTATAGTGCAGCTAGCGAAATTGAAGCCAAGGAAGTAAAAACCTGGCTTAAAAAAGCTAGAGAGATCCAATGGGATTATAAGAATATTGTAAAACGAAAAGGGAAACTAGAAAGATTGAAATAGTATGAAAACAAGTCCAGAACACGATGCAAAAATTGCCAAGATGAAATTCTCTTCTGTGTACCCACACTATCTCACTAAGGTAGAGAAAAAGGGACGAACCAAGGAAGAATTGCACGAAGTCATCTATTGGTTAACCAGCTTCGATGATAAGGCCCTTGCCTCGCTTATAGAACGAGAAGTAAGTTTCGAAAACTTCTTCAAAGAAGCAAAGCTACACCCTAAAGCTAAGCTAATTACTGGTGTGATTTGTGGTTATCGCATAGAAGAAATAGAAACGCCCTTAACCCAACAAGTTCGGTATTTAGACAAGCTGGTAGACGAACTAGCAAAGGGCAAGAAGATGGAGAAAATTCTTAGGGCATAACAGAGCTCTAAATCTACTTTTTAATATGGAATTAAACATAAGGCAAGCAGAGCTTCAAGATACATTGAGTATTATATATAACCATTGTAAGGCATTGCTAAACAAAAAAGGGAGGCAAATGCCTCCCTTTTTGTAAGTAGGGGTGATCCGCCAGCTGGCGGAAACCTGCGACCTCAATATGTTTAATAGAAAAATTTATCCAAAAAAAAGTCCCTCATTTGCATGAAGAGCTTTCAAAAGTAGGGGTGACAGGATTGGATATCCTTAAAGGGGGAGTGATACAACTGCGAAGCCTTAATACTCCTTTCGTCGTATTAGACTTTTTAGTTTAACTTTTTCGCTGAAATAATTTTCGCTCAAACTAAAACTAAAACTAAAAAGCCCATCACTTAAGTGACAGGCTTCTTGTTGTAGGGGTGACAGGATTCGAACCTGCGACCCCCTGGTCCCAAACCAGGTGCGCTACCGGACTGCGCTACACCCCTATTTTATGTGTGTGTGAGGGTTTGTGTGTGAGTGAGTTGGAATTTTAAAATATCATTGAATTCATTTAACTCAAACTTCTAATCATTCCCAGAAGCATTTTAGATATTTGTTCATACTTTTTATAACAAAAAGTATAATCTTCCTCATTCATTATTTCAATATCAACAATGCTCTGCAAAATTGATACACACTCGTTAACTGAACTTCTTGACATGATGTAGAATCTTTTCTTATCTGCATCAGTCATTCTTCCAGTTCCCTCAGCTAGATTAAGTTGTACACTTAAACCAGCTCTTTTTAATTGGTCTGCAAGATAAGGCTCTTTATTTTGAAACTTAAAAATCAAGGGAAGTAATTTCTTATTTAAACTTCTTATTTCTTGATAAACTTCTAACTTTTCAAAATCAAACATGTGTTATTTTTTACGATCTCAACACACTCAAACCCAAACTCAAACCTTTTTATGCGGAGAGACAGGGACTCGAACCCTGGCGACCATTGCTGGTCGACAGATTAGCAATCTGCTCCGTTACCACTCCGGCACCTCTCCAACGCTTTGTGAACGGACGGCAAAGATAATGCATTTTTTCAATTTGCAAATCTTTTTTTAGCCTATGTTCATTTGAATTTTCTTTTGGATATCATCCACATTGTCCTTAAACTCTGGATCTGTATCTAAAAGGTTTTGAACCGCTTGACAAGAATGAATAACCGTACTATGGTCTCTGCCTCCGAAGTGTTTTCCAATTACTTTTAAGGAATTCTTAGTGTAGTTCTTAGCAAGATACATAGAAAGCTGTCTTGCTTGAACAATAGAACGTTTTCTGGTTTTCTCTTTAAGCTTATCTAAAGGAATTTCGAAATACTCGCAAACTGTTTTTTGGATATAATCAATAGAAACTTCTCTACTAACACTCTTAACAAAGTTCTTAATAATCTTCTTCGCTAAATCTAGATCAATTTCTTTCTTGTTTAAAGACGACTGGGCCAATAAACTAATCAATGCGCCTTCTAGTTCACGAATGTTTGTATTGATGTTATATGCAACAAACTCTACCACCTCTCTTGGTAACTCGATACCATCTGAGTACATTTTCTTTTCTAAAATCGCAATTCTAGTTTCAAAATCAGGCACCTGCACATCAGCACTTAAGCCCCATTTAAATCTTGACAATAAGCGTTCTTCCATTCCTTCTAAATCCCTTGGCGGACGATCGGTGGTTAACACCAACTGTTTTCCGTTTTGGTGCAAGTGATTGAAAATATGGAAGAAGATATCTTGTGTTTTTTGCTTGTTAGCAAAAAACTGAATATCATCACAAATTAAAACATCGATTAATTGATAAAAATGCACAAAATCGTTAACCGCATTGTTCTTCAATGCATCGATAAACTGATTGGTAAATTTCTCTGAAGAAACATACAAAACGGTTTTTCCTGGAAATTGCTTCTTAATTTCATTTCCTACCGCTTGTGCTAAATGCGTTTTCCCCAAACCTACTCCACCCCAAATTACAAGGGGATTGAAAGCTGTACCTGCTGGCTTTTGCGCAACTGCATAACCCGCCGATCGAGCTAATCTATTACAATCTCCTTCAATAAAATTATCGAAGTTGTAATTGTGGTTCAATTGAGAATCGATATTGATTTTCTTTAAACCCGGAATGATAAAAGGATTCTTAATATTCTTGCCAATCACCATCGGAACTGTAGATTCTTGATTTTCAGAATTACCGGTATTGTAATTTGGATATTCAATCGTAAACGGACCGGAATTGTTGTTGCTATTCTCTACTACTATACGATATTCCAAACGCGCATCCTCTCCTAACTCTCTTTGAATTGTTTTTCTTAATAAAGTAACATAGTGCTCTTCTAACCACTCATAGAAAAATTGACTTGGTACCTGAATCGTTAAAACATTATTATTTAATGCAACGGGGACGATCGGTTCAAACCAAGTTTTGTAACTTTGAATGCTTACATTGTCTTGAATAATCTTTAAGGCATTTCGCCATACCGAGTCGTGTGTTTGCGTCATAATTAAGGGTCGTGTTTGTTATTTTATACACAAGGTATAAAGATGGTGTAAAAGTGACAAAAATATTGTTTAAAAAAAACTTATTTCACTATTGTTTTTTTGGAAAGAATAGCAGGTCTTGAATTATTTTTATTTTTCTTTTTACCCTTAGCAATACTTATATCAAGCCTTCCCAAATTAATACCCGCCCATCCCACTTGATTTACTACTACGGGATGTCCTTTTAAGTTATTAACAACCATAGGCTTATCCAAGAAGGTATGGGTATGTCCACCTATAATGATATCCACATTCTCGGTGTTTTGCGCCAAAACTACATCAGAAATCTTCTTACTCTCATATTTTAAACCTAAATGCGATAAACACACTACCAAGCTGCACTTCAAATCCTCTTTTAAAATTCTTGCCGTATTATTTGCTGCCACTAAGGGGTCGGTATATTGCACTTCTCCGAAAAGTTTATCGGGCACCAAGCCCTTCAACTCTATTCCCACACCGAAAATTCCAATTCTAACATCGTCTTTTTCGATTACTTGATACGCTTGCACCTTGCCAAGCAAGGGAGTGTTGTCTAGGATATAATTGGCATTTAAAAATTGGAACTTAGCCAAAGGCATTTGCTTTACTAATCCCTCTAAACCTGCATCAAAGTCATGGTTACCCAAAGTAGCGGCATCATAAGCCATTTCGCTCATTAGCTTAAACTCTAACTCTCCCCCATAAATATTAAAATATGGTGTTCCCTGAAAAATATCCCCCGCATCTAATAAAACAACATGCTCTTCTTCAGAACGAATTTTTTTAATTAACTGGGCTCTTTTAGCCATCCCCCCCAAACCAGCATATTTGCTCCCTTCTGGGAAAGGATCTATTCTGCTATGCATATCGTTGGTATGTAGTATGCTTATTTTAGCAAAATCGGCATCCACTCCTCCTGCTAAAAGTTCCAAAGGAACATTCGACAAGCCTAGGGCTAATCCACCAAGACCGAGTTTTTGGATGAAATCTCTTCTATTCATGCTTGGTAATTCTATTTTCTAAATTAGCATCCAACATCTTGCCTTCGGCTGCTATTTTTTTAAAATAAGCTATAAAGGCTTCTCTCAATAAAACATTCGTATTTTCCTGCTCAAAAGCCACTAAAAGTTCCAAATTATCGCCACCATTAGCAAGATAATCCGAAATAGCTAGGGTATATTGCTTTTCATAGTCTAAGGGCATACCAGCAACTTGTATATGACTTGCTTTATCGCCGTCCATTTCAAAACTCAATCCAGATATCGGCCAACCACCTGCTTTGGCAATTAAATGCATGAGTTCTTCTACTTTTGCTCCATTCAAACGCAATAAAACCAAGTAATTATCGAAGGGCATTAGCTCATAAACATTGCCTAAACTTACAGGACCTTGATTAATGCTAGGCACTCTTATACCTCCATAGTTCAATATCGCAAAATCCACCTTTTCAGCGCTGTACTCTTCGGCCATCAACTTGCAGGCATCCGCTAATAGATTACCTAGGCTAGATTCGGGTTTAGCTTTAAGCATATCCTTCGCTGCATAGACCAAAACTTCATTCATCGAGCTATCCAAGCGAACTCGATACGGCGAAATAATACTATCTACATGCGCATCTTCTTGCTGGTAACTAGAATCAAATTTAGTTTGACTATCTTCAATGGCACTCACATAAAGCACCTTACAAGAACTCAAAGCAAAAAGCAATATGAAAAATAAGGAGCGCACTAAATGAAGATACTTTTCACTTCTAGTTTAATAAAATCTTGGACTTTTATCGGACTCAAAATTTCGTCGTTCTCCATAAATTCTGTAATAACTAACTTGCCCAAATCATAGGCAGTGGCATTTGCCTCCAATTCCTTGCTTTTTGCATTTATTAAATTGGCAAAGGAATTTTTGTAGGCTACCAGCATGGTCCACAAACCATTACTAACATATACTTGTTGCGTAATATTGTGTTCAAATTCTTGCTGAATAGCTTGAATAAGAGCTAATTTTAACTGCTGGGCACTCATGCCAGGTTGTTGTAGTCTTGGAATGATATTCTCTGGAGAAATTCTATGAACTAACAAAGTTATTCGCTCATAAGCCTGTAATTTTAAAGGCACCATTTCTTTAGAGTTATCCGATTTCAGTTGTAAGAGCTTTAATTTATACTTGTTATCCTTTTCAGAACGTAACATGATATAAACCACTAAAGCTACAACCAAAGCGGGCAATGTGTATTTTAATAATTCAAGTAGTAGTTCCATGCTTTATATTATATGTATATTTACATCCAAATATTGTGCAAAATAAAAAAATAAAACGCTAACAGAGAAGGTTATGACGGATTTAGATAAAAAATTACCCATAAAGTTTACTCCTACAGCTTTAAAAGAAATTAAACGCCTCAATAGCTTAGAAGCCCAAGATAAAGTTCTTTGTCTTGGAGTAAAAAATGGAGGCTGTTCGGGCTTCACTTACGTATTTGAGTTTATGTTAGCCCCTCTTGGAAGCGAAATCTACTTTTTGGATGATTTAAAATTAGCAATTAAGCCTTTAGATTTGCAATATTTACAAAATTTAGAAGTTGACTATGAGCAGGGATTGAATAACAGAGGTTTTACCTTTAACAATCCAAATGCAAGCACAACTTGTGGTTGTGGCACCTCATTCGCTTAAAACAGAGCATATGAAAAACCTAATTAGTATTGTTTTCGCAGCTTTATTTTTCTTTTCTCAAGCGCAAACTACCCTACTTAATCAACCCATAATAAACACCTATGCTGCTGTTGTAGATATCGACTTTTGCAAAAATGCCATGCAAGTAGCGAACAATGCTGAAAACAATTTCAATGTTGGCGATAAAGTGTTGATTGTACAAATGAAAGGTGCTATTATAAGAGAAGAGACGGTTCCTTTTCAAGATTATGGGAATGTAGAAAATTATGTGTCTGCCGGGGCTTACGAATACAATGTTATAAAATCTATAAACCTTGGCAGTATCAATGGTCTGCAATTTGAATATGAATTGTCGAATAATTATAGAGTTCCTGGCAAAGTGCAAATCATTTCCGTACCGCAATATGTAGATGTTGACATTCAAACCACCTTAACAGCTCTACCTTGGGATGGAAGCATAGGTGGAATTATCCTTTTTGAAGCTAGTGGAAATGTTAATCTTCAAGCCAATATTTTTGCCGACGAAATAGGCTTTAGAGGCGGAGCTTATACAGACGATGTGGATTGTTTCAGTCCTTTTGGTGGCTATAATGGCTTTAGTTGCACAGGGATAAACTGTGGGGGAATAAAAGGAGAAGGCATAGGTTTTGCCTATGAAGCTCAATTAACTGCTAGAGGAAAGGATGCCAACGGTGGCGGTGGCGGAAATGACCATAATGCCGGCGGTGGTGGTGGTGCAAATGGTGGTGCTGGTGGCGATGGAGGCGACAATGATTTAGGAACACAATTTTGTAATGGTTCTGGCGGACAAGGCGGACAAGCAAATGTGCTTTCTCTTGCCAATAACAGAATATTAATGGGTGGTGCAGGTGGCGCTGGCGATAGCAACAATGAAACGGGCACCGCTGGTGGTAATGCTGGTGGATGCATTATAATAAAAGCAAATTCTCTTACTTGCAATGGTTTCTTAATTTCAGCAAATGGAGCAGGAGCAGCAGCAAGTAATGCGGATGGTCCGGGAGGTGGTGGCGCTGGTGGCACCATAATATTGGATATAGCAACTTACAACGACCCACTTAATATTGAGATCGACGGAGGCAAGGGCGGGGATAACAACGACACAGGCAATTGTCCAGGAGTTGGCGGAGGAGGATCTGGCGGTAGCCTTTGGCTTAGCCAGGCAAGTGCGCCGGCGAATATCAATCTTAGTGCCTTGGGTGGTGTGCAAGGAATTTATACTTCTACTTTATGCACAGGATTGCAACTTGGCGTAGAAGATGGAGAGGACGGTGGTTTTAGTTTTAATTATGCCCCCATAATTAGCTCAGAGCCTTTTATTGAAACCACAGTTAGTGCAGAAATGGATGCCCTAATTTGTGCAGGAGACCAGGTTAATTTATCTGCAAGCATTTCTTCTAGTGCTGCTTATGAGTTTAATTGGATTTACAATGGTGTGAGTGTAAGCCAAGATTTAAATACCACCCAGTCTCCTGTAATTAGAGGAGTTAATGAATTTGTTGCCACCGCAACATGGAATGTTTTCTCTGAGGCCTGCATCGAAGATGCAAGCCTAGCAATTATTGTTAGAAACCCAGACATTACCATAGTAGTAGACCCAGATGAAGCTGTAGAGATTGGAGATGTTGTTTTCTTAAATGCAGTAATTAATCCACCTAGCCAAAATTATACTTACCTCTGGTCGGAAAACTATGTGCAGCCTCAGGACGATAGAAATGCCTTAGTAGAGCCTTTTGAAACTACCGAATTTTGCATTAGCGTAACAGATGAAATTGGCTGTGTAAAAACAGCTTGTACAACTATAGAAGTACTTCTGCCAAATTCTGGCGCACCCGATGCTTTTAGTCCAAATGGCGATAATCTAAATGATGTTTTCAGAATTATTCCGGAAGCCCAATTAATTCAAAAATCGCTTAAAATTTACGACCGTTGGGGCGAATTGCTTTATGAAAGCACAGAACTCTTAGAGTGGGATGGCAAGTTAAAGGGAGTACTTCAGAATGCCGATAATTACATTTGGACTGCAGAATTTGAACACAGAAATACGGGCGAAAAGTCGACGCAAAGTGGCAACATAACGCTTATTCGCTAATGGATACTTTTAGGACTAGTTATGCCATAAAAAAGGGGGCTTTAGAAATAAGCTATAACGACAGTTTGTTCTTTATTGGTTCTTGCTTTTCTACCCATATCTATAGCAACCTTCTCGATAGAAAATTTAATGCTAGCAGTAACCCTTATGGCATTCTTTACAATCCTATTTCTATTTTTCAAGCGCTAGAGGAAATCATTCTTTTAAAAACCTATACTAAAGAATCATTAATAGCTTATAGGGGACTTTATCAAAGTTTTAAGCACCATAGTGATTTTAGCAAGCCAAATGCAGAACTCGTGCTTGAATCTATAAATGAGGGCATCACAAAAGCTCACGAGCAGCTAAAAAACGCCAACTTTCTTTTTATAAGTTTTGGAAGTGCTTGGGTTTACGAACACGAAGGTGAGATTGTAGGAAATTGCCACAAAATGCCCAACCATCTTTTTAGCAAAAGACTTTTGCAAGCCCTTGAAATTAAAGAAAGCGCTTTGCACTTTTTAGAAGCTTTAAAGCACTTTAATCCTAAATTACAAGTAATTTTCACGCTTAGTCCTGTGCGCCATTTAAAAGATGGTTTTGAAGAAAACAGTTTGAGCAAGGCCATTTTGCGCAATGCTATTTACTTGCTAGAAGCAACAAGCCAAAACACTAGTTATTTCCCATCATACGAAATCATGATGGATGATTTAAGAGATTATCGCTTCTACGAAAACGATATGCTTCACCCTAATAAGGCCGCAATCGATTATATTTTTGAAGCATTCAAAGTTCGATATTTTAGTAAGGAAAGTCTAGAAATTATGGCCTCCATAGAAAGAATACAAAAAGCTTTACAACACCGAGTTCGTTTTGAAGAAAGTGAAGAAAACCATAAGCATCAAGAGTTTATAGCAAGAGAAAAACTAAGACTTAAGGCCTTGGGTTTTGATTTCGACGCTCATTAAAATTCCACAGCTGGCAAAGTGAGTTGGTCTATATAAATAGGAGCGGCTTGCACTATGCTATCTTCCGATTTAAGCAATACATCTCCCGTAAGTTCATCCCCACCGGTATAAGAATCATACGACAAACTTAGGTTAAAAGAAACCGGACATTGCATAATTTTACTTGCGGCATCTGCTACAATAGTTCCTTCATAATCCCATGAAAATCCATAGAATTCAAACTCATCTTCATTCCATTCTCTTAGTTCATTTAGGCTCATGCCTGTGAAAAGTCCACTGCTACTTTCTATTCTTTGTTCTCTTATTTGTATATAATCTTCATCATATATAGCAAAGGGGGCTTCTATAAAAAGTAGTTCCATATTTTCACCCCAAACAAAGCTTATCACCTGCTTGTTTTGCGGATTTTCGAGCTGACTGCTAAGAAACATTTCGGAGCCTTCCGCATACCAGGAAGTATCGTCTGCTACAGCTTCTTCACCAAACAAGGCTAACAAGTCCGACCTATTCTTTATGCTTAAATAATCTTCTAAATAAGTGAAATCATCTGCTTCAAGTTCCATAAGATTATTTGCATCCTTGGTATTGGTATTATTATGTGTACAAGAAAAGCTCAATAAAACGAGAAACGAAAGCGATAAATAAATCTTCATTCTACAAATGTAAAGCAAGTTTATTTAACTATAGGGAGAAAACATGGTGCAGTGAGAGACCGAAGTACTACGATTAAATGCCTTGTTATCAGAGCCAAAGCTAAAAGCTAGCAAAAATGGCTTTAGTTGAAAAACTATATAAGATTGATATCTTTGCCTAGAAGCAACCAATATATGCAAGGAGAAAAACTATATAAGATTGTAAGCGTTCTAGATAAAAAAACTACAAAGAAACTGGTTCAGTTTTCTTCTTGTTCGATAAAAAACTCTAGACCAGAAGTGGTAGCCTGCCTAAGCTTGATTGTTAAACACTACCAAAGTTTACTTGCTGAAAGCTTAACTGAAAAAGAATTGTATGCATTAGTTTATTCTGAAGCAGAAAAATTTAACAAGGCAAAATGTAGAGATTTACTTCATTTTTGTCAGCTAGTATTAAATGATTTCATTGTTGAAGAAAGACTACATGCGAATGAAACCTTAAAACAAGAGCTATTAACAGAATTTTATTTTCAAAACGGTCTTTATAAAGAATATGCCCAAGAATTAAATCGAAGTTTAAAACAAGTAGAAAAATCGCCAATTATCGATAGAAAAACTGAGCTTGAAAAATTTGAACTAAAGATTAAGCAGTACTTGGTAGATGACGAAGATTATTTAAAAAATAAAAAGAGTCTTGTTGAAGAAGCCCTTGTTCACCTCGATAGTTATTATTTTACTGAGAAACTAAAATGGTCGCACGAGTTAATGGCGAGTAATTTATATTCTTCTCAAGCATATAGCACACCCTTTTTAAATAAAGTACTTTCTGAAATTAACCAGGAGCCGTATTCCAAGAATGTTTTTGCCAGTATTTACTATTTGATAACCCTTTTTTACAAGGGTAATTATAGTTTAGAGAAATACTACAAATTAAAACATAGCGTAATTGAAATAATTAGCTCGGTAAATGCCCAAGAAAAGAGATCGCTTGTAATAGATTTGGCTAATTACGCTAGGAAGCTTTATATGGAAAGTAATAATGAAGCCCTCATTGAAGAGATGCATGCGATAAATTTATTGGGAATTGAATATCAGGTTTTCATTAAGAAGCAAAAATTCAATTCGCACAATGCAATGAATATTGTAAATATTGCCTTACGCCTAGAGCACAAAGCTTGGGCAAAGGAATTTTGCAATTCTATTTCTACAATAATCGACAACGAGAACACCTTATTAATTATGAATTCTATGGTAGAATTCAATTTAGGAAATTATGATGAAGTAAGAAAAATTTTAGTCAATGTTGAATTTGTAGACATCTACTTTGCCATTCATGCCAAATCTTTTTTAGCAAAGGCCTACTTTATGTTAGGAGAGTATGAGCTATTAAACAATCATCTCAGCGCTATGGACTTATTCTATAGAAGGAACAAGCTCTTATCGGAAGAGTTGATTGAATCTAATCTAAATTTTGTACTAACGCTAAAGAAAATTGTGAAGCACGTTACAACACCCTCAAAACTAACTAACATAAAAAACAAGGTTGAAGGTGTTAGTAACATGGCTTACAAAGCGTGGGTACAGAAAATCCTTAGAGAACGAGTAGCTTAAATTTCCTTGACGGAAAAGATGCTACTTGTTCCTTATCTATTATTAATTGACAAATCACTATGGTTTCAACATTGCCAATAGAAACTTCGCCAGTATAGATAGCAACACCGTTCTCGGTAGAAACTATGGCTGTTCTATTGTTAAGTAGAAAAGAAAACACTTCTATTAAGACATCTTTACCATTGACATCTTCGTAAAGCTCAAATTGTTGATTCTCACAATATTCTGGCAAAACTACTTTAAAGTGCACTTCTGCTCTTATATAATCTTCGGTGATATAACCTTCGTATACTTCCATACTTAATTTTTATGCTTACAAATATCTTAAGTGAAAATTAAAAAAAAAACTACAAAAAAGTGCCTTTGTTGTAAGCTCCTACATCTTTAAAATTTAAGAAGCTTTGCTTTAATCAAAACAAAATGTTAAAGCTCACGTGGTTTAAGTAGCTTCTTGCTAATACGAGAATAGTAGTTAGCTTGTCAAATATTGGGTATATCTAAAACTTCGGGAGAACCAGGGACGCACGTTCAACCTTCTTTAAACTACCTAGACATGCTTGAAAACAAAACCTCCAGTGTGCTCTTGGGGTACTGCAGGCGGTGACTCCAGTCCCGAATCTTCGGGAGAACCAGGGACACATTCAAGCTTCTTTAAAAGTACCTAGACAAGCTTGAAAATAAAACCTCCAGTGTGCTCTTGGGGTACTGCAGGTAGTGACTCTAGTCCCGAAACTTCGGGAGAACAAGGGACACGTTCAAGCTTCTTTAAACTACCTAGACATGCTTGAAAACAAAAAATCCAGTGTGCTCTTGGAGTACTGCAGGCGGTGACTCCAGTCCCGAAACTTCGGGAGAACTAGGGACACGTTCAAGCTTCTTTAAACTACCTAGACATGCTTGAAAACAAAAAATCCCGAGATTTCTCTCGGGATTTTACGTGGTGCCTCCAGGAATCGAACCAGGGACACAAGGATTTTCAGTCCTTTGCTCTACCAACTGAGCTAAGGCACCAGCCTTCCTTAAAAAGGACTGCAAAGATAAAACATTAATTTATTATTCGCACAATAAAAATCAATAGATTTTTTTAAAATTTGCTTGCGTATATTTGTAACTCAAATAATTTTAATGAGAATTGTTATTGCAGGAGCAGGAGAAGTAGGTGTTCATTTAGCCAAATTACTTGCTCAAGAGAAACAAGATACCATCATCATCGATCGAGATGCCGACAGGCTACAATATGTTGAAAATCACCTGGATGTCTTTACCATTAAGGGAGACGCCACTTGTCCTTTAGTACTTCAAGAAGCAAAAATAGAAAAAGCTTCTCTTTTCATTGCTGTTACTTCTACTGAAGCTCATAATATTACAAGTTGTATTATGGCGAAAAAAATGGGAGCAAAACAGACTGTTTCTAGGATAAATAACGCAGAATACCTAAATAAAACTAGCGGTCTCGACCTAAAAGATTTAGGAATCGACTTTATGATCTCGCCAGAACGCCTAGCAGCGAAAGAGATAAAGCGCTTGATGGTAAAGAGTTCCTTTACAGATAGTTTTGAATTTGATGAAGGAAAACTGCAATTGGTAGGTATTCATCTTGAAAAAAATTCTCCTCTTATAGGAAAGCAGTTACAAGAAACCGCCCACCTAAATCCAAATAGCGATTTTATTACTGTAGCTATTAAACGTATGGCTACAACCATCATTCCACGCAGAGAGACTTATTTTGAGGAGGGCGATTTTGTTTACTTCATCACCAAAAAAGCGGGAACTGCTAATATTAGTCAACTCAGCGGCATGCCTGAACTTAAAAACAAGAATATTATTATTCTTGGGGGAAGTAAAGTTGGCGTTAAAACAGCAGAATCTTTGGCCGATAAATACAACATAAAAATCTTCGAAGTAGATCCAAAAAAAGCTTTCGACATTACGGATCGACTACAAAATGTGTTAGTTATTCATGGAGATGGTAGAGATGTTGAGCTTCTTAAGGAAGAAAACATTGATGAAACAGGAACTTTTATTGCTGTAACTGGAAGTTCTTCAACGAATATTATGGCCTGCCTTGTAGCTAAAGCTTACGGAGTAAGAAAAACTATTGCCTTGGTAGAAAATGTAGACTATATACAGCTTTCTCATATGGTAGGTATTGACACCATGATTAACAAAAAGCTGATCGCGGCTTCTAACATTTTCCGACATATTCGTAAAGGGGATGTTCTTTCCCTTACCAATATACATGGGGTGGATGCCGAGGTATTAGAATTCAAGGTCAACAGCAAATCTAAGGTTATCAGAAAACCTATTCGCGATTTGGGCTTTCCTAAAGGCGGCATTATAGGTGGTGTAATTCGTAATGGTAATCCGATGATTACTCTCGGAGATTTCCAAATAGAAGAAGACGATCATGTAGTTGTTTTTGCCATGAAAGAATGTATCCAGAAAGTAGAAGAATATTTCAAATAGCATGAAAACCAATTGGAAAGTAATCGTAAGTTTTTGGGGAGCCCTACTGGGATTAAACGGGGTCTTTATGTTACTTGCTATAATTCCTGGCATCCTTGCCTCCGACGAACACGGTTGGAAAGCCCTGTTGGTGTCTGGTTTTGCCAGCATGGTTCTTGGATCATTTTTCTTCTTTTTCACCAAAGACCATAATAAAACCATTGGTAAGAGAGAAGGTTACTTAATTGTTGGATTAGGATGGATTTGGTTGAGCTTAAGTGGTTGTTTACCCTATATTTTAAGTGGCACTATCCCTTCCTTTGCAGGTGCCTTATTTGAAACCATTTCAGGATATACCACAACTGGAGCTTCAGTTTTGAGCGATATTGAGGCCGTTTCGCCGTCTATTCTTACTTGGAGAAGTATGACCCATTGGATTGGTGGCATGGGTATTATTGTATTAACCGTTGCTATCTTACCAATTTTAGGCATTGGCGGTATGCAGCTCTTTTCGGCAGAAGCACCTGGCGTTACCACCGACAAGCTTCACCCTAGAATTACAGATACAGCTAAGCGCCTTTGGTTTATTTATGTCGGATTAACTTTTGTAGAAACCATCTTTCTATGGCTGGCTGGAATGACTTGGTTTGATGCCTTTAACCATAGCATGTCGACTATTTCTACCGGTGGATTTTCTACTAAAAACGATAGTATTGCTGCCTTCGACAGTCCTTGGATTCATTACATCATTATCTTTTTTATGTTCATGTCGGGCATCAATTTTGCCCTAACCTATTGGGGAATTAAAGGCAAACTCGACAAAATATACAAGAACGAAGAGTTTAGGTTTTATTTAGGTGTTACTCTCTTTACTACCCTACTCGTTACTCTTGTGTTAATGCAAAATGGAACAAGTGGATGGGGCTTAGAACTAGCCTTCAGAAATAGCTTATTTCAAGTTATTTCCTTCATTACTACTACAGGCTTTGTTAGTGCAGACTTAACCAATGTAAGTGGCGCATTTATACTTAAAGTAATCTTTTTCTTCCTTTTATTTTTAGGCGGAAGTGCTGGTTCTACGGCGGGTGGCATTAAAATAGTAAGACACCTCGTTATTTTTAAAAATAGTTGGTTAGAGTTTAAACGCTTGTTACATCCTTCAGGAATTATTCCTGTGCGCTATAATGATAGCTCAGTGCATGGTAGAATTACCTTTAACGTAATGGCTTTTATCATTATCTACCTACTAATCTTTGGCTTTGGCTCTATGGTAATGGCTTTTACGGGCTTAGATTTTGAATCGGCCATTGGAGCAGCAGCTACAAGCTTAGGCAATGTAGGTCCATCGATTGGAAGCGTTTGTCCGGTTTGCAACTTTGGGCACATCACCTTTTTCGGAAAAATTTTCCTATCCTTCCTAATGTTGATTGGTCGTCTAGAAATCTTTACCGTACTTATACTATTTACTCCCTTCTTTTGGAAAAGAAATTAAAGCAAATTTCTTGTTTGAAATTCTTTTAGGATAATCTTAAACCAGAAGGAAAAATTTTCGGGCTTTGCTTCAATCTCTTTAAATAAATCTTCTGAGCTTATCCATCTCACCGCTTTAACTTCCTCCTCATTGAAAGGTATTTCTCCATTAAATTCTCCAACAAAAACATGATCTAACTCATGTTCAGTTAGGCCACTCTCTTCGTCCTTAGCTTTGTAAATAAAATTAAAAACATCTCTAAGTTCGGTCGAAATTCCTAATTCCTCTTCCAATCTTCTTTCTGCAGCTTCTAAATAAGATTCTCCATCTCTAGGATGGGTACAAACCGTATTACTCCAAATACCAGCCCAATGATATTTAGAATCTGCTCTTTGCTGCAATAATATTTCTTTCGATTCATTAAACAATACTATGCTTATTGCTCTATGCAAGAGTCCCTTCTCGTGAGCTTCTGTCTTACCCATTAAAGCAAGCTTCTCATCTTTCGCATCCACCAATATAACTTGTTCTTCCATTTCTCTTATTTTTCCTCTTGATACCATGAGGCATACATGATATAGTTATTTGCCAATTTATCTAATTGCGCTAGGCTTTTTTCGGGATCCAAATGTTTCACTAATTTCGCAGGAATTCCAGCCCATAAGGTAAAGGGAGGAACTTGTTCGTTTTCTCTAACTACCGCTCCAGCAGCAATAATAGCTCCTCGCCCTATTACTGCATGATCCATTACAATAGCTCCCATTCCTATTAGAACATGATCTTCAATTGTACATCCATGAACTATTGCATTATGTCCAACACTCACTTCGTTTCCAATAGTGGTAGCCGCTTTTTCATAAGTGCAATGTACCATGGCATTATCTTGAATATTGACTTTATCTCCTAAAACAATTTGATTTACATCTCCTCTTAATACCGCGTTAAACCAAATGCTACAAGAAGCTCCCATTTGAACATCTCCAATTATAGTAGCTGTTTCAGCTAACCAACATGCTTCTCCGAATTGAGGCACCTTTCCTCTTAAACTTTTAATTAACGCCATGGGATACTTTAAGTATTAAGCATTACAAAAGTACGCCGAAAACTAACATTATCGTCTAAAATGAGTTTGACTTAGCGAAAAGTGTACTTAATAAAATAAAAAAAGGGGCTTTTCAGCCCCCTTTTTTTCTTATTTAAATAAGGCGACATTGCCTGATAAATAAAATTCATTACCATCTAGTGTAAGTACTCGAACTACATAAATATAAGAGTCATTTGCCTGCAATTCCCCTTTATATGTTCCGTCCCAACCATGGTTACTTGGGCCGTTTTCTCTATGTAGAATATCTCCCCATCTATTGTAAATTATCATTTCAATATCTTCGAAATATTCCTCCGTTACTACTCTAAATACATCATTCAAACCATCTCCATTTGGAGTAAAGGCATCTGGAATAATAATTTGCTCTGCTGTTACTCCGATAACAAATACCGTTACCGATGTTTCGCTTACACAACCATTAGAATCTGTCAATAAAACAGAATAACTAGTAGTTTCTAATGGATTCACAATGTATACAGAATCGTCTACAAAAGCATCCCATTCAAAACTGCCCGTTCCTTGAGCTACTAGTTCCGAGTTTCCTCCGAGATATATGGTATCTGGATTAGCATTTGCACTTAAAGTTGGAAGAGCTAAAATTTCTAAATTGATAGTTACCGTTGAATCACACTGTTGAGGACCTACAACAAAAACCTCAATGGCTCCTTGAGTAGGGCTATTGTATTCATTTCCATTAACAAATATAGATTCCCCATCACAAATTGCTGTATCTACTAGACCTAATTTTTCATCTAAAATCAATAAGTCTATATTGTATTGAATTTGATCGCAAGCACTAACCGGGTATTTTAAAGTATCCTGATAGAAACCGCTAGCAGAGTATACCACACCATTAACCGTTAAGCTTTCTCCAAAGCAAAGAATAGTATCTATGTTCACTACCTCAAAACTATCTATAGCTAGATTAATCACATATTGAATACTATCGCAACCACTCTCACTATAGAAGGCGGTATCTTGATAGAAGCCTGCATCAGTATAAGTCACACCATTAACACTCAATGTTTGTCCTTGACATATAGTAGTATCAATATTCTCTATGATGAAACTATCTATAGCAAGATTAATCACATATTGAATACTATCGCAACCACTCACACTATAGAAAGCGGTATCTTGATAGAAGCCCGCATTCGTATAGGTCACGCCATTAACACTCAATGTTTGTCCTTGACATATAGTAGTATCAATATTCTCTATGATGAAACTATCTATAGCAAGATTAATCACATATTGAATACTATCGCAACCACTCACACTATAGAAAGCGGTATCTTGATAGAAGCCCGCATTCGTGTAAGTTACTCCATTAACACTCAATGTTTGTCCTTGACACAATGTGGTATCGATATTCTCAACAACAAAACTATCTATAGCTAAGTTGATCACATATTGAATACTATCGCAACCACTCGCACTATAAAAAGCGGTATCTTGATAGAAGCCCGCATCCGTGTAGGTAACGCCGTTAACACTCAATGTTTGGCCTTGACACAATGTGGTATCAATATTTTCTACCACAAAACTATCAATAGCTAAGTTGATCACATACTGGATACTATCACAACCTGTCACACTGTAGAAAGCCGTGTCTTGATAGAAACCTGCATCCGTATACGTTACACCGTTAACACTCAACGTTTGGCCTTGACATAAGGTAGTATCCAAATTTTCCACTACAAAATCTTGTACAATCAAATTAATAGTAACCGTCGAGTCACAATTTTGAGGTCCATTATTTGGTATTACCACAACACCACCAATCAAAGTACTAGAGAAGCTAGTTCCTCCTACAACGATACTCTGACCTATACAGATAGTGGTATCGATAGTGCTTAATTTTTCTGGCACAACCGTTAAATTGGTAGTTACTATACTGTCGCAACCGATCGCCGTTATTAAAGTATCTATTTGAGTATTATTTGCTACTGCAGAGCTACTCGCGCCATTCGGATAAGTATAAATAGTGCCATAGCAAACTGTAGTATCCACGATGGTAGTTAATAAAGGTGCAGTAAGTGTAAAGCACATAGAATCAGAACATCCATTATCGTCTGTTACCACAGCACAATAGGTTCCTACTCCAAGATTACTTGCTGTAATACCTACTTGATTTGCAGGATCATCCCAAACAACTATTAAAGGAGCATTGCCTCCATCTGCAAACAAAGTAATAGAACCATTTGTTGCCCCAACACAAGTAGGATTAATTAAAGTATCTACTTCTAGGATTAATGAGTCAGGTTCAGGTATAAAAGCATTTACGGTGTATTCGCATTCATTTGCATCACTAATAAACACCTCATAATTTCCTCCTGGCAATAAGCTTGATGTATTTGAAGTACTTGTTGTACCTAAACTAGAACCACCTGCTGGCGACCAAATATAATCAAAAGGCGCTTGTCCTCCCACTATACTAACTGTAGCAGTTCCATCTGCATTTCCTAAACAAGAAACTGGTACAACATTGCTAAGGAAGCCCACTAGGGTACCAGGACCAGGATTGATTACTACAGAAGCACTATCTATACAACCTAAGTCGATATCTGTTACATAAACATTATACACCCCAACGGCTAGATTACTTGCTGTAGCTGTGGTTTGTGCAGAAGGGTCATCCCATTGGTAAGCATAATTTCCACTACCACCACTTACCACTACCGTAGCTGTTCCATCTGGACCACAAGTCGTATTGGTTACGCTTGTACTTAATTCTAAATTAACTACAGAAATCAATACTTCATTGATATCTGAACATAATCCTGTTGAATCGGTTACTGTTACGACATACAAGGTAGTATCACCTGGTAGAGCGTTTACATTAAAGCCATTGATATCGTCTAGTCCTGCTGCTGGACTCCAAGAGGCTTGTCCGAAACCAATATTATCCTCAACATTAATATTTATTGGAACACTACTTCCATAGCAAAGTACCGCATCACTTGGTGTAGCTACTACATCTGGTGCTTCTTCCACATACAAATCTATGAATGTCGGTATCGATAATCCACAGCAATTTGTTTCAAATTGCAACATGATAGAATAAATACCAGAGGTAGGGAAGGTTACTCCATTTATATTTTGGAAGTTAGGTCCTGTACCGTCGTAGTTATTCGGGCTAGCTCCTCCATCCATATCCCAGTGGTAGGTATAACCAACACCGCCATTAGTAGCACTAAAATCTACATTAGATCCTGCACAAACTCTATATTGTCCTTGGATAAATGGTGCAGAAAGGGTAAATGCAGGTAGTACTTGAGCATCTAATAAGATATTAGCGAAGCCAGTGTAGACATTGGCTCCATAATTAATATTCTTTCTTCCCAAGCTACTATATTGGGTAGTTACTAAAGCACCATTTGCACTTGCTGGCGCACTACCAGTACCAAAGGTCCAAGCACCAGAACTAGTTTGACTAAAGTCTATCAAGGTTTCGGTACAAGCGATATCATTCATTCGTATGACAGGCTGGGCCGTTAAGTTGAAATTATTGTTGTTGGTACTAAGGGCGGTACCTGTAAGGGTAATGTTATTGGCTACTCCATTGGCACCATTCGGTGTTCCTGTTCCTCCTGCTCCAGCAGTTCCTGCTAAAATTGAAGAGTTAATAATATTGCCACCAGCACCATTAGTATTAATTTCTAAGGCTCTTGAATCCCCACCTGAAGTGGCTAAAATAGACCATATTTGATTTGCCCCTGCACCACCATTATCTGCAATAATTCTTGTTCTTACAATATTGTAATTATCGCAACTATTTAATCTTACTCCAATAATATCTGGACCTTGATAACCTGCCATTGTAGTCCCTGGACTATTTAATTCTGTTTCTATAGTAAGATCTTGGAATCGGAAACCTGTTTGGTTACTAACTCGCATAGCAACCACCTCTGGATTTGGTCCCGATTCATTAATAATACCAGAACCTAAAACAATAGAGTTAGATACTAAAGAGTACGATTGGGTTGCCGTTCTTAAAATTCTTGTTGCTCCTGCAGTACTAATTTTATCCCAATTCAGTGTAGGATCAAAACCACCTTCTAGAGTGATATAACTTGTCACACGATTAATTACCGTATCGGTAATGTAGTCTCCCACAGCCATTTTAACCGTAGTTCCATTACAAGCTCCAACTTCTAAGGCGGTAATTAAGTCCATCGGACTGGTTCTAGAACCCGTTCCATTAGGAGAGCCAGTAGGGGTAACATAAAGTACATTACACACATTACCCGTAGGTGCAGCAATAGTAACTGTTGCTGTTGCCGAAGTCTGACAACCGATACCATCCGTAGCAGTTACCGTATAAGTAGAAGTAACCGTAGGCGATACTGTTAAATTAGGTCCAGAAAAATTCCCTGGTGTCCAATTATAAGTCAAACTACCTCCAGTATTTGAAAAACCTGTGGCTACTAAGTTATTTGCTTGACCACTACAATTGAAAGAATTACTCGGACTTACGCTCAAACTAGGATTTTGAGCAACAAGTACATTTACCACATCCGTTAAATCGCAACCATCTGGGAAAGTAGCAGAAACTACATAATTTGTAGAATTTAAAGGACTTGCAGTAACAGAGGCTCCAGTAGAAGAGGATAAGCTAGATGCAGGAGACCAAGTATAACTCAAAGCAGCTGGAATAGATGTAGCCGTTAAGACCGTACTTTCTCCAAAACAGATAGTATCTGTTGGACCAGCATCTAAGATATTGGGACTTGGTAATACATCAATGATATAGGTGTAAGTACCTTGTCCAATAATCGGACAAGCATCATCTTCCACGTTTACCGTAAACACATTCTGACCGATATCGCTTGGTCCAGGATTCCAACAAAATTGAGCAACTGGAGCAGTAGTTCCGTTATTCGTAACCGTGAAAACACCACCAGGAATTTCGTTATTCCAACTCATCGTTACATTGTTGCTGTTGGGGTCAGAACCATTAATAGTAAAGCATAAAGTACCATTTGCACAAATGGAAGTTTCAAAATTAACCGGGTTTGTATTTGGCGTTCCATCTACTCCAGAAGCCTGGGGAGGAACATTTGAGCAAGCAATTACTGTAAATTGCATATCTCTATTCACCTGACCAATTAAAACCCCATTACGGTATTCTCTAACATTAACGCACAATACCCCAACTTGCTGGGTAGTAGGAGTAAAACTAATAGCTCCTGTATTTGGGTTAATGCTAACGCCACTTGCAGTGGTTAGAGGAGAGGTGCCATTGAAACCACCACCGTAGTTCACAGAAGTATTTTGTGCTTGATAACATGTACCTAAAGAAAAATAAAGAGAATCGCCATCCACATCACTTACACCATGATTATATACAACGGGTTGATTAACACAAACAATTGAACCAGGAGAATTGTTAAACGTTGGTGATGAATTACAAATAGGGGTAATTGTGTTATCCAAATTAACTCCTACGTACATGTCCTGACTTGAGGGACCACTGAGTGTGTTAATGGCGCCATTTCTACAACATTGGCTCCAGCCTAAAATCCAATCGTTACCGCAACCTGGAGGTAAATTCAAAATCCCTTGATAAACCCATTCCTGAACCCCATAACTACCATTCCCCCCACACGCAGATTGCACATTTGGACACAAGGGAGTAATATCTACAGGTGACCCCAATGAACTTAATTGAATAGAACCACTTACACCACAAGTAGAAGAGCTGTAAGTAAGCGTTTGAGAAGATGATGGCACGATACCATTACAATCTCGATACAATTGTAAAGTAACCCGATACTGACCAGGACCAAGACATTCATAATTAATATCAGCCCCCAATAAATGAGAAGCCAAAACATCCAATCTGACAAAAAGGAATAGGGATAAACAAAGTAAAAAATGTTTCACAGGCAAATATTTGATAATTAGGGCTAAATATAAGAAAAAAGTATATTAACGTGAACCTTTTCAAACTTAAATTGTTTAAAGCTGCTACAAAAAAAATTAATTGCTTCCTAAATCTTGCAGCACTGCTTTAAAACGAAAGAAGGGCTTTATCAAAAAAATGATAATTTAGTAGTTCATATAGTCATCTACCATGAAGAAGCTTCCCCTCTTTTTGCTAATAATCGTGAATAGTATTTTCCATCTTGCAACTAGTCAAAATATCTTGATAAGTTCAAACAATAATCCAAATGAAGCTTCTATAAAATTAAACCCATTGCAACCCAATATAGTAGTTGCTGCCGCAAATTTGAATAACTATTATTTTAGCAATGATACGGGAAGAACTTGGTCGGTAAATACGCTTAGTTCAAGCTATGGAGTTTGGGGGGATCCAGTGATTGATGTAGATACCGCAGGTAACTTTTATTATTTTCACTTATCCAACCCTTCATCTGGAAACTGGATAGATAGAATCGTTTGTCAAAAATCTACCGATAATGGACAAACTTGGTCAAATGGCAGCTTTACTGGATTAAACAACACGAAAGCACAAGATAAACATTGGAGTGTTATTGACCGAAGCAACAACAACATCTATTTAACTTGGACAGAATTCGATGCCTATGGAAGTACAGATATTAATGATAGTAGTAGAATCTTGTTCTCAAAATCTACAGACGGAGGAAACTCTTGGACAGTCCCTCTACAAATTAACAAAGTTTCGGGGGATTGTATAGATAGCGACAATACGGTAGAAGGTGCTAGTCCAGCTATAGGCCCTAATGGAGAAATATATGTAGCTTGGACAGGCCCAGCAGGCTTAGTTTTTGATCGCTCTTTAGATGGTGGGGCAACTTGGCTGCAAAACGATATTCTAATTGATGCTCAAGCTTCCGATTGGGATTTTGATGTTCCTGGAATCTACCGTAGCAATGGACTACCCGTTCTAAAATGTGATTTGAGCGGTGGACCAAATCATGGAACGCTTTATGTAAATTGGTCGGACCAAAGAAATGGAACTAACAATACGGATGTTTTTCTTTCTAAATCGACAGATGGTGGAAATACTTGGTCGCCTGCACTTAAAGTAAATACAGATAACACAGACCGACATCAATTTTTAACTTGGATGGATATTGACCAAAGCAATGGTTATTTGCACTTTGTTTTCTATGATCGAAGAAACTATAGCAACTCGCAAACCGACGTTTTTTTGGCACATTCAAAAGATGGCGGACAAACATTTAAAAATGAAATTGTAAGCGAATCTTCTTTCACTCCGAATGCAGGAGTCTTCTTTGGAGATTATACCAACATTAGTGTACACAACAATGTTGTACGACCTATTTGGACAAGACTTCAAGGCGCTTCTCTCAGTATTTGGACCGATGTGAGTCCAAGAGACTTTACTAACGATACTATAGTAATACACGATACAGTCCAAGTAGTAGATACAACGATAATAATAGACACTATAAGCACAATAGATACCATATACATTAATGACACACTTACTATATATGATACCATTACTATCTACGACACCATCTACCTGGATACTACAACAAATCTCTTTAATAGAAATGTTGATTTTGGTAATTCCTATCCAAATCCTGCGTCAAACTTAGCTTATGTTTCCTACAAGTTACATAAAGAATCAACAGTAAGTTTAAAGCTATACAACTTAGAGGGAAAAGAACTTGCTGTGTTAATAGACCGAGAAAAAAAGATGTACGGAAAGTATATAGAAAGCATTCCAATTCAAGATTTAAGATTAGCACCTGGACAATACTTTTGCATTCTAGAAATTGATGATACCTTAAAAACCATAGTCCTATCTGTAATTGAATAAGGTCCTGCCCATTAACTTAGGTACTCTTTGTTAAAAAGAACTAAGAAGAATAAATTTGCTAAAATGCTAATTAATGCCGAATAGGAGGACTAAGTAGATTTGATTCCCACTTAAACCTACCTTATTATATGATTATCAAAGTTTTATTTATTGAATGAGAACTTTTTTCATTTTTTAACGTAAAAAACAATAGATTTAAAAATATGCATAATATTGTATAGATTTGTAATGCCTAACTAGCTAAAACAATTTATCTATGAAAAAAATACTATTGTTAAGTACATTATTGCTAGCAATTTTTAGCGCTAATGCTCAGATGGAATACAAGAGATTTAGTCTCGATTTGAATGGTGGTCTACCTTTCTTCTATGGCGATATTAATACTAAAATTGGCGGCTTCAATGTTTCTGGAAGATTAAACTATAATTTAACGCGTTCTTTTTCCATAGGAGCTGAATATAGTTATGGAGACGTTTCTGGCTTTAACGACGACGCAGAAGAATTTGCTTTTAGAAATAAATATATGAAAGCCATGATAGGCGCTCATTTCTACTTTTTCAATCCTTTCCATTTTCACGAATTATGTAGCTGGTTTCAACCCTATGCAGGATTTAACATGGGTATGGTTAAAAGCGACATAGAAAGTTCTTCCAGTATTTATGGAATTAACGAAGAACATTTTAATGATTGGGTATATGGAAGTCAGTGGACCTTGGGTGTGAAATTTAAAGTAAGTAAGTTTATGGACATCAATGCTTTATATAGCATTGTTAATATGAAAAGCGATAAGTTCGACAACCACGTTCCGCAATACTTTGTAAACAATTATAACGATGTTCTTACAACCGCTGAACTTGGAATTACGCTTCATTTAGGAGGTAAAGGCAAAGAACCTATAATTTGGTCAACTCCGCCTTGTTGTTATGAAGGCCCAACAGATGAACTAGATTCTTTAGAAGCTAAAATTAATGAATTAGCTGAGGCAATGGAAGAGATGCAAGAAGAAGTAGATTCTGTTCAAGAAACTAACGATGCACTTAACAACCGTGTAGATGCCTTAGAAAATAAACTACTATCTATAGAAGAGTGCTGTAGCAACGCAGCTAAGGCTGCCGAAGCAATTAACTCGGGTAATTTTACAAACAACAATGGTAATAATACCGATCCTAACTATAATGGTGGTGGTCCAGATGGCTACCTTTACGAAGCAGATTTAGAAGGACCTATTGAAGCAGATTACTACATTATTTCTGGTTCTTACGCAATACCTACGAACGCAACAAATAGAGTTAAAGTGCTTGCTGAATTGGGCTACGAAGCCATCATTATGAAAGAACCTAGCCTTGGTTTAAACAGAGTGGTTGTAGATTATACAGATGATTACAATGAAGCCATTCTTAAAGTTGCTAAATACCGTTTCGATTTAGATCCAAAAGCTTGGATTGTTAAAAAAAGAAAGAAATAAGAAACTGTAAATAAAAAGGGACAATCTAAGATTGTCCCTTTTTATTTCAACCAGTGCTTACATGGCTTTATTATTTAGTTTTTCATTAAAATTCAAAGCCTTACCTTTGCATGAATAGAAAATCTACTTTTTTATGCAAGAAGCCAAACCTTACCTCCCTAAAAATAGCGTACGTATTGTTACTGCAGCATCTCTATTTGATGGTCACGATGCCGCCATCAATATAATGCGAAGAATTATTCAAGCTACTGGCTGTGAAGTTATTCATTTAGGTCACGACAGAAGTGTACAAGAAGTTGTCAATACTGCCATTCAAGAAGATGCACAAGCCATAGCAATGACCTCTTATCAAGGTGGACACAACGAATATTTTAAATATATGCGCGACCTACTAAAAGAACGTGGTGCAGACCATATTAAAATATTTGGTGGTGGTGGTGGGGTAATTCTCCCAGAAGAAATTAAAGATCTAATGGATTACGGGATAACCCGAATATACTCGCCCGATGATGGAAGAGCTATGGGTTTACAAGGAATGATAAATGACCTCATCGAAAAAAGTGATTTTGCACCTTCATCCTTTCCTTTAGATAAGGATTATCTCCATAAATTACAGAACAAGGACATCAATACCATCGCAAGATTAATTTCTATAGCAGAGAACAATCCTGATTTTTTCGATAGTGAATTGCTCCCTAGTTTATCAAAGGCTCAACAATCTGCTAAACAAACTCCAATTCTAGGAATTACTGGTACTGGTGGTGCTGGAAAGTCGAGCCTAGTAGATGAACTAGTTCGAAGATTTCTTCTAGATTTTCCCGATAAAAAAATCGCCATCGTTTCGGTAGACCCTTCGAAAAGAAAAACAGGTGGAGCCTTGTTGGGAGATAGAATCAGAATGAATGCTATCAATAATGAAAGAGTTTATATGCGTTCCTTAGCAACTCGCCAAGCAAATCTTGCCTTGTCTAAACATGTTGACGACGCATTAAATATTTTAAAAGTGGCCAACTACGATTTGATTCTTTTAGAAACATCAGGTATTGGCCAGAGCGACACAGAAATAACAGAACATTCAGATGCAAGTCTCTATGTTATGACTCCAGAATACGGAGCGGCATCTCAATTAGAAAAAATCGACATGCTCGATTTTGCAGATATAATTGCGCTTAACAAATTTGATAAACGAGGCGCTTTAGACGCCCTTCGCGATGTAAAAAAACAATATAAAAGAAATCATGGCTTATGGCATGATGAAGACGATACCCTTCCTGTTTATGGAACCATTGCCTCACAATTTAATGATCCAGGTACCAATACTTTGTACAAAGCCCTGATGGATAAAATTGTAGAAAGAACAGGGGCTGATTTAAATTCTACATTTCTGGTAAACAATGAAATGTCGGAAAAGATTTTTATCATTCCACCTCAAAGAACGCGCTATCTTTCTGAAATTTCAGAAAACAATAGAAGCTACGACCAGTGGGTAAATGAGCAATGCCTCGTTGTAGGAAAACTCTTCGGAATTCAGCGCACTTTAGACTCTTTACCCCCTTCTAATTCAAAGCAAAAATTTTCTAATCAAACACCCCCCTCTAGCTCCCCCCTTCAAAAGGGTGGAGAACCAAGTAGTTTTCAATATGGAAATGAAGACCGCTTAATGAATCTTAAGCATTTAAAAGAGCTGAGACAAGAATTAAGAAAAAATGCTACAAGTGCTGAATCCTATTTTTGGTCTGTGGTAAGAAATAAACAAGTGGATGGAATTAAGTTTAGAAGGCAACACAGCGTCGACAATTATATTCTAGACTTTTATGTCGCTTCAGCAAATCTTGCCATTGAAATAGATGGAAAAATACATAAAAACACAGATCAAGCTGCCTACGATAAAGAAAGAGATTCATTTATTAAAAGTAAAGGAATTAAAATCTTACGTTTCGAAAATGACTACGTCTTTAACCATATTGAAAACGTATTAGAAGAAATCAAAGAACATTTAAATTTCGAAGACGGTTCTCCCACCTCATGGAGGGGGGAGCTAGAGGGGGGTGCTAATCCGAAAAGTCAAATTACCAATGAGGTATTAAGAGCACAACTCATCCAACTTTTTGCAGAGATAAAGTTAAATCTCGATCCAAAAAATTGGCTTTTGATTGAGGAATGGGAAGCTAAAAAAGCTCGTTACGCTGCAGATATTTATTCTTTCCAAGTAAGAGGAAAAGAAATTAAAATTGCAACGAAAACAGAATCTCTTTCTCACTTAAAAATCTCTAAAGTTGCCTTGCCTAAGTATGAGTCTTGGGCAGATATTCTGCGTTGGACTTTACAAGAAAATGTACCAGGAGAATTTCCATATACAGCAGGTTTATATCCTTTCAAAAGACAAGGTGAAGACCCAACAAGAATGTTCGCAGGAGAAGGTGGACCAGAGCGAACAAACAGACGTTTTCACTACGTAAGTTTGGGCTTGCCAGCCAAGAGATTATCTACGGCTTTCGACTCGGTTACTCTCTACGGAAACGACCCGGCAATTCGTCCGGATATTTATGGTAAAATTGGAAACGCTGGCGTAAGTATTTGCTGCTTGGATGATGCTAAAAAATTGTATTCTGGTTTTGATCTATGTCACCCAGCAACTTCAGTTTCTATGACTATTAATGGTCCCGCTCCGATGTTGTTAGGCTTCTTTATGAATGCTGCCATCGATCAACAATGTGAAAAGTATATTAAGGAAAATGGCCTTGAAAAAGAAGTAGAAAAAAAGCTCAAATCTCTATATGAAGATCAGGGAAGAATAAGACCTAAATACCAAGGTGCTTTACCTGAAGGAAATGATGGTTTAGGCCTAATGTTACTCGGAATCACAGGCGATCAAATTCTAGATAAAACAGTTTACGAAAAGATAAAAGCGGATACTCTTTCTAATGTAAGAGGAACGGTTCAAGCCGATATTCTAAAAGAAGATCAGGCACAAAATACTTGTATTTTTTCTACAGAATTTGCTCTTCGTTTAATGGGAGATGTGCAAGAATATTTTATCCAAAAATTAGTGCGAAATTTCTATTCTGTTTCTATTTCGGGATATCATATTGCAGAAGCTGGAGCAAACCCAATTACGCAATTAGCTTTTACTTTATCGAATGGTTTTACCTATGTAGAATAC
Source organism: Chitinophagales bacterium (assembly GCA_020635975.1). Taxonomy (GTDB): domain Bacteria; phylum Bacteroidota; class Bacteroidia; order Chitinophagales; family UBA8649; genus JAFMKE01. Next base: position 44,892 of record JACJYT010000002.1, on the reverse strand, counting down.
TACTTAAGCAGGGGGATGGATATCGATGCCTTTGGACCGAATTTATCTTTCTTTTTCTCGAACGGAATTGATCCAGAATATGCGGTTATTGGAAGAGTAGCTCGAAGAATTTGGGCAAAGGCTCTAGCTAAAAAATACGGTGCTAATCCAAGAGCTCAAATGTTGAAATACCACATCCAAACTAGTGGTAGATCTTTACATGCTCAAGAGATAGATTTCAACGATATTAGAACAACGCTTCAAGCACTTTATGCCATTTACGACAACTGTAATTCATTGCATACTAATGCCTATGATGAAGCCATTACAACGCCAACAGAAGACTCGGTAAGAAGAGCCATGGCCATCCAATTAATTATTAATAAAGAGTTGGGCTTAGCTAAAAATGAAAATCCAATTCAAGGTGCTTTTATTATTGAAGAATTAACTGATTTAGTAGAAGAAGCTGTCTTAATTGAGTTTGATAGAATAACAGAAAGAGGTGGCGTTTTGGGGGCCATGGAAACCATGTATCAAAGAGGCAAAATACAAGAAGAAAGTTTGTATTACGAAACCCTAAAACATACAGGCGAATTTCCAATTATAGGCGTAAATACTTTCTTAAGTTCTAAGGGTTCTCCTACAGTATTACCAAATGAAGTAATTCGAAGTACTGAAGAGGAAAAAGAATATCAAATTGCGATGTTAAAAGAACTGCATCTAGCTCATCAAGATAAAACTGCTGAACTATTAAAAAACCTACAACAAGCTGCAATTAGAAATGAGAACTTGTTTGAACATTTAATGACCGCATGTAAGGTTTGTTCTTTAGGTCAAATTACCAGCGCCTTGTTTGAAGTCGGAGGCCAATATAGAAGAAATATGTAACGCGAATATATGGCCAAAGATCCCGAGCATTCGGGATAGGAGGCCAATATAGACGTAATATGTAGTCCCGAAGTTTCGGGATAGACCGTCATGACTCTGGCATGACTATTAAAATTGAGACCGCTTTGCTGTTAGATTAAAAATTTAAACCTTGCCCTTTGTCGGTCTTGCGACCAACAAGATCATAGCCAATTTATAAGCTTTTTCAAAGGTCCTACGAAACGCAGATACAATATGTTTAACGAATATAGCTTTGTAAAAAACTATATAAAATGGAAGAACGAAAATTACTTAAAGAAAGATTGCTTGCAATTATTGAAGAGGATTTACAAGCCCTTCAACCCAACTTAGCTGAAGCAGTAAAAAAACAGCGATATCAGCAAGCGGCTCGTTTGAGAGATAAAAAAAAGTATTTACTCAATCTAAAAGAACAACTTGTAAGTTTTGAATAAGCTAGATTTTACATACACCCAAACAAGAACAAAAAAGTAAATGTATGTATAGCAAAGCCGATATCACTCTTTGATAAATTTGGCTTTATATGTTTCATCAAGACCAATTAATTTCAAAAAGTAAACGCCTTTTGATAGATCATTAATATCTATTCTAGCATCAGTAAGGCTACTACTCATAACTATCTTGCCGCTTATATCTAAAATCTGGCTTTCAAAGTTTAAGTATTCATCTGGAATGTGAAGAGTATTATTAGCCGGATTTGGATAAATCCTTAGCTTACCATTCTGCTCTTTTATTCCTGTTGTATAAATAGTTATTGTAGTATCTTTAGAATATAGATTGCTTCCACTAATTATACTCAATTGCAATTGAAAATCTCCAGTTGAATACGCTACTTGAAAACTGGTATCTGCTTTGAAAACACAAGCATTTTCAAATGCATAAACATCCCCATTCCCGAGATCTAATGTAATGTTGCAATACGCACTTAAATCTATTTTAAAACTAACTGTATTGTCAATAATTGTATCTATAAAATCAAAAGTAAACAGGGTATCATTAAAAGTCTTTCCACAAAAATCCATAGACATGGTTTCCAATCCAGTATACCATGAAATTTGATTATAAATAGAGTCAAAGTAATTTGACACAAACGCTCCTTTTAACTTGAACAAGTAATTGTCAAATTGCGTATAATTGTAAAAACTATAATACGGCTGTTTATCTTCAACTGGATAAGTATTAAAGCTTTGAAAGTCTTCACTTAATTTAAATAAAACCTTATCATGTGTGTTAGAATTATAAGAAGAAATACCCCAAAAGCAATCATCCTTCTTATCAATTTGGAGCAGTCCATTTTGCCAACTTCCGGAAGGAGCAAAGTTCATATATTTTTCATTGCTGATAATCCCATTCGAATCTAAATTAAAGGCAAAAACCGTCTGAGGGTTTGTTGAAGTATGTATTGTTCCAATGATTGAAAAACTCTCATCTTCATTTAATATAATTTTCTCCGCTGCATTATATTCTTGAATAGTAGGTCCATTAGGATTACTTCTTGTTTTTGTCCAAACAATTTGATTATCTCTAATTTTATAAATCGTCAATAAGGAATTAGATGCCCAACCACCACTTATCCTACCAACGTAATAATAGTTGTTATCTTTAATATAAAAATCATTAGATAAAAAAGAGTTATGCATTAAATTTTTATGATTCAAATTGGATTGGAAAACAAAATTTTCGTCGTACAAATACATACTGTCATGAACCACCAAATATAGTTCATTGTTCTTAGGAGTCATTTTGATATTTGGCCATCCCCCTGTATAAGTATGTCTAAAAGTATTAGAATCTGCCAAAATCAAATTTAAATTTTCATCGTATTTGTGAATAATATATCGTACCGAATCAGATGCATTATAAAATCTGTAAGAACCTACTATTATTTCATTGTTATTGATTTTATCTATATCATACTTAGTAGAAATGGTATCCTTCTTAGATGTTGAACTTACCATGTTAAGCTGCTCATCAAACTTGTAAACTGAGACGCCTTTAGTCTGGGTACAAGTATCCGAATAAACAACTAATTGGAATATATGATTATTAATTTTTACCGAATTTAAAGGGGAAATGCTTTTACATGAATCCGAAATTGATGCATATGGTATTTGAGATCTTAGTGAGAAGAAAGGTATTAACAAAAAAAAGAGTAGATATTTTTTCATTTTGAATTTTTAGCAATGTAATGAAAGAAATTCTTAAAAAGTATATCAATCATTGTTTTATGCATTCTTTTTACAATATAAAAACAATCTTTTATAACTCCACACCCTTTTTTGGTCAAAAGACCAACAAGCTCTGAATTCCGTAAAAACTCCTAACTTAGTTTTCAACTATGAAAAACAGAATTACAGATTTATTTGGAATAGAATATCCCATTATTCAAGCAGGAATGATTTGGTGTAGTGGCTGGGAATTAGCTAGTGCAGTAAGTAAGGCTGGCGGACTTGGCATCATCGGAGCAGGGTCTATGTATCCAGAAATTTTAAGGGAGCAAATTAAAAAATGTAAGCAAGCAACAACCAAGCCTTTTGCCGTCAATTTACCCTTGCTATATCCAGATATCGATAAACATATTCAAAGCATCATTGAAGAAAAAGTTCCTATTGTTTTTACCTCAGCTGGCAATCCAAAAACATGGACAGGCATCTTGAAAGAACATGGTATTAAAGTGGTGCATGTGGTAAGCAGTGTTAAGTTTGCTTTGAAAAGTGAGGCTGCTGGAGTGGATGCTGTGGTGGCTGAAGGCTTTGAAGCTGGCGGACATAACGGACGAGAGGAAACAACAACTCTTTGTTTAATTCCTGAAGTGGCAAAAGCTTTGCAAATTCCTTTGATTGCCGCAGGTGGCATCGGAAGTGGAAGGGCCATGCTTGCCGCCTTCGCTTTGGGTGCAGATGCCGTTCAAATTGGAAGTCGGTTTGTAGTTAGTATAGAGAGTAGTGCACATCTCAATTTTAAAAATGCTATAGTCTCTGCCCAAGAAGGAGATACCGAACTGCGATTAAAAAGTTTAACTCCAGTTCGACTTCTCAAAAACAAGTTCTACGAGCAAGTAAAACTAGCCGAAGAAGCAAATGCTAGTCAAGAAGAACTTAGAGCCATATTGGGCAAGGGAAGGGCTAAAAAGGGCATGTTTGAAGGAGAATTGGAAGAAGGCGAATTAGAAATTGGACAAGTTGCTTCGCAAATCAATAATATTTTACCAGCAGCTGAAATTCTAAAAGAGATTTGGGAAGAGTTTTTAAGCGAGAAGGAAAGGCTGACTAGTTTATGATGCTTGTTGGTGACAACAACAACTAAGGCTTAAATTTTTCTCGCAAAGACACGGAGACGCAAAGAATAGTAAGAAAAAACTAAGTGCCATATCTAGGTTAAGAGCCTAGCCAAAGTATCTCCTTGTCTATTTGTCTAAAAGTCTTTAAGTCTAACTATCTTTGCACTATGTTAATACACTCCGCAGATTTTACTTGTAGTTATGTTGATTGGAAAAAATGTCCCAATTCTCCAGAACCAGAATATGCCTTTATAGGAAGAAGTAATGTGGGTAAATCATCACTTATTAATACCTTAACAGAAAGAAAGGGTTTAGCCAAAACCTCTAATACTCCAGGAAAAACCCAATGTATCAATTTCTTTCTAATTAATAAAGAATGGAATTTGGTAGATTTACCCGGCTATGGCTACGCAAAAACTAGCAAGTCGAATAGAGAAGTTTGGATAAAATTTACTAAAGAGTATTTAAGTAAAAGACCTCAACTAAGAAATACCTTTATCTTGATTGATGCGAGAATACCACCCCAAAAGATTGATTTGGATTTTATTAATTGGATGGGAGAAAAAGGCGTTCCTTTTTCGATAGTATTTACAAAAAATGATAAGCCAAAGAAGACCTTGGCAAACATCGAGAAATTTAAAGAAACCTTACTAGAATTTTGGGAAGAACTTCCAACTATTTTTATTACTTCCTCTGTTACCAATGCTGGTCGTGAAGATTTGCTTAGCTATATAGATGAAGTAAATGGCATAGAGATAATTGACATTGAAGACGAAATCTAGATTTTTTTTGCTCTAAAGAAGTTTCTCGCAAAGGCGAAAAGACCAATAAAGAAAAAAGCCTTACAAGTTGACTTGTAAGGCTTTTTTCTAATAGTCCCGGAATCAGGACGGTCTAATATCTAATAACTACACAAAATCTTGTGTCTTATATCTTAAATCTTAGGTCTAAATTAGGCGTTAATCATTGCTTTATAAGCAGCTGCATCCATTAGATTATCTAATTCGCCAGCATCGCTGTATTTAACCTTCACTAACCAACCATCACCATAGGGATCTGAATTAACTAATTCTGGTTCGTCTTCCAATTTTTCATTTAATTCTAAGATTTCTCCAGAAACAGGCATAAACAAATCAGAAACTGTTTTAACAGCTTCGATAGTTCCGAAAACTTCATCAGCAGCTACGCTATCTCCGATAGTATCTATTTCTACAAAAACGATGTCTCCTAACTCACTTTGAGCAAAATCTGTAATTCCAACAAAAGCAATATCGCCTTCAATTTTTACCCATTCGTGCTCTTTAGAATACTTTAAATTTTCTGGTACTGTCATTGTTTATTTCTTTCTACAAAGATAAGTCTACTTAAAAACTTTTTAGCAAAAAAAAGCCGAAAAGAATTTTTCTTTTCGGCTAGTTCTTATAACTTGATAAGCTGCTTATACTAAAACTTCTTCTACTGGCGTATAAGGTAAATCAAAAGCCTCTGAAACTCCTTTGTAGGTAACTTTTCCTTCTACAACATTTAAGCCCAATCTTAGCTCAGCATTCTCTTTACAAGCTTTCTTCCAACCCTTACCAGCTAATTCAATAGCATAAGGCAAAGTTGCATTGGTTAAAGCTATGGTGGAAGTATAAGGAACCGCACCTGGCATATTCGCTACGCAATAATGCACTACATCGTCAATAATGAAAGTTGGATCCTCATGCGTCGTTGGTCTGCAAGTTTCTATACAGCCACCTTGATCAACAGCAACATCTACTAAAACAGTACCTGGCTGCATATCTTTTAGCATATCGCGAGTAATTAAATTTGGTGCTTTCGCTCCCGGAATTAACACTGCTCCTACAATCAAATCGTGGGTTGGAATTAACTCACGAATATTCATTTCATTAGAAAATCTTGTTACTACATTAGCTGGCATTACATCATTTAAATAACGCAATCTAGCTAAGCTAACATCCATAATAGTTACTTGGGCACCTAAACCTGCAGCCATTTTAGCGGCCTGAGTTCCAACAACACCACCACCTAGAATTAATACTTTTCCTGGAGGAACGCCTGGCACACCACCTAGTAATACTCCTTTACCCTTAACTGGCTTTTCCAAATATTTAGCACCTTCTTGAATTGCCATTCTTCCTGCCACCTCACTCATAGGTATTAACAAGGGTAAACTTCTATCCGCTCTTTCTACAGTTTCATAGGCTAAACAAACCGAACCATTTTTAATCATTGCATGAGTTAAAGGTTCATAAGAAGCAAAGTGGAAATAAGTAAATAGTAATTGATCTTTTTTAATTAAAGAGTATTCCGATTCAATCGGTTCTTTTACTTTCATAATCATCTCCGCAATAGAATAAACTTCTTCTATAGTGGGTAAAATTGTTGCTCCAACCTTCTCATACATAGCATCGGTAAATCCGCTTCCAACGCCTCCACCTTGCTGCACATAAACGGTATGGCCTCTTTTAATTAATTCTAAAGCACCTCCAGGGGTTAGTGCAATTCTATTTTCGTTATTCTTAATTTCCTTTGGTACACCAATTATCATATTTTTTAGTTTTATTTGGAAGCTCAAAGTTAACTCTTAAATCTATAATGTACTCAAAAAATTAGGCTAAAGAAATGAAGTAATGTATTTTTGAAGAAATCTTTAATATGCAGTTTTTACCAGATGAAATAGAAAATTACGCAGCACAATTCTCTTCTAATGAAGATGAAGTTTTAGCCAAGCTGAATAGAGAAACTCACTTAAAGGTTATGCTTCCTCAAATGCTAAGCGGACACATACAAGGCAATTTTCTTAAAATGATGAGCTACATGCTTCAGCCAAATAGAATTTTAGAAATAGGAACCTTTACTGGTTATTCAGCTATTTGTTTAGCACAGGGCTTGAGAGAAAACGGCAAGCTTATTACCATAGATATTAATGCCGAATTAGAAAGCATGTGTAAAAAGTATTTTGAACTTGCTTCTCTAAGCGATACCATAGATTACAGAATTGGTAATGCCCTCGATATTATTCCCACAATAGAAGATGAGCTTGATTTAGTTTTTATAGATGCCGATAAAATAAATTACTCTAATTACTACGACATGGTTTTTGATAAAGTTCGAAAAGGGGGATTTATCATTGCCGATAATGTACTTTGGAGCGGGAAAGTTTGTGCTGAAAAAAAGGATAAAGACACCGCTGCCTTACATGCTTATAATGAAAAAATTCAAGCAGATAATAGAGTTGAAAACTATCTTGTACCCATTAGAGATGGTTTAATGGTGGCTAGAAAAAAATAACTAGCTCATCCCTTCTATATCCCGATTCATCCAAATAATATAACGGTACACAAGATAGCTCTCGCTAAGAAAGTTTGAATAATGGTAGTTTTGCATTATCAAATTAATTAATCAAAAAAATAAAAAAATATACCGTTATGGAAGAGTCATTAAAAAAATTAGTTTACGCTGGTGTTGGTTTAGCTGCACAAGCAACTGAAAAATTCGAAAAAGCTGTTGGCGAATTAGTAGAAAAAGGAAAATTATCTGATAAAGAGGGAAAGAAAATCGTTGACGATTTCTTCTCTAAAACTGAAAAGAAAAAAGATTCTTTTGAAAGTAAATTCAAAAAAACAACTGAAGAAGTAATTGCTAAATTTCAATTTGCTCAAAAGAAAGAAGTTAAAGATTTGAGTAAAAAAATCGAAAAATTAGAAAAAGAATTAAGCAAGTTAACAAGCACTAAAGCTCCAAAAGCTGCTAAAACAGCTCCTAAAGCAACTGCTAAAGCTGCTCCAAAAGCTGCTACTAAAACTACAACTGCTGCTAGCCCTGCTGCTCCAGTGAAAGCATAGTTTTTAACGAAATGAAGAAAGGCCGGTTATTCTGTAACCGGCTTTTTTATTTTTATAAGCTATCGAACAATTTTTCTTAAATTTGAAAGGTGGAAGCAATAATAGGAGCAATAGGAATATGGGGACTAGTTATAATTGGAATTATTTTAATAATAATTGCTTTTGCTGGCTCGGTCTTGCCTACCTTACCTGGAACTCCTTTTGCTAGCTTAGCAGTTTTTCTAATACATTTCTCCTTACCGCTTAAAGAAAAATTCTCTTGGTACACCTTAAGCTTTGTTATCTTTATTACCATTGCAATTTCCGCTGTAGATTATATTCTTCCGATATGGGGAACCAAAAAATACGGAGGTTCAAAGGCAGGAATTAGAGGGAGTACTATTGGTTTAATTATCGGGGCTTTTCTATCCTTCTTTACAGCTGGAATTGGTATTGTTGCGCTTGTTGCAGGTCCTTTTCTTGGAGCATATGTTGGAGAAAGGTATTTTGCAAAAGTGGATAAAAAAATTGCTTTACAATCTGCTTGGGGTAGCTTAGTTGGATTTTTAGCTGGCACCCTTGCCAAAGTAATCGTTGTATGTATCTTATCTATCATATTTTTGGTTGGACTTATTCGTCTGCTATGATTAGGCATGAAAATTGTAAATAACAAATAAACTCAATATCTATGAAAAATCTAATGTTCTTAATTCTTCCTTTATTACTCTTAATGAGCTCTTGTGAAGACGGGATAGCCCTTTTCTCTATAGAAGACGATAAGGCAATGGGTGCGCAAGTTGCTGCAGAAATCGCTAACGACCCAAGTTTTGTAATTCTACCAGAAAGTAGTAATGCTGCTGCATACGCTTACTTAAACAATATGAAGAATCAAATTCTTAATGGCGGTGAGGTTAAATATGCAAATGAATTTGTTTGGCAATTAAGCATTATAGATGATGATGCTACGCTTAATGCATTTGCTACTCCAGGTGGCTATATTTATGTTTACACCGGATTAATAAAATATCTCGACGATGCCTCCTCTCTAGCTGGCGTAATGGGACATGAAATTGGACATGCAGATGGACGTCATTCCTCAAAACAAATGCAAAAACAATATGGTGTAGTTACCCTCTTACAAATTGTAACTGGAGGAGAGCCTGGAGCACTTGCTCAATTAGCTGCAAATCTTTTGAGTTTGAGTTTTAGTAGATCTGATGAAACAGATGCAGACAATAGAAGTGTACAATATTTATGTCCTACAGACTTTGAAGCTGATGGAGCTGCAAAATTCTTTGAAAAAATTGAAGCAGAGGGGAATCCTAGTCCACCTCAATTCTTAAGCACACACCCTAACCCTAGTAACAGAATAGAAAACTTACATGAGAAAGGCGCCGCAGTATCTTGTGGAACAGAGCTTGCCGATCCTATGATAAATGGTATGACTTACGATCAATTTAAATCCTTGTTCTAAAAAAAAGGGGGGGGGAGTTATACTCCCCTTTTTTTTAATTCGTCATCTGTATCCTTCTCGCAAACTGAACTTCTCCATCAATAATTAGTTTCACGAAATATTCGGGTTCAGGATATTCTAAAGAATCAAAAGAATATTCTAGTTCGGTAGTTCCAGTTGGTGTTTTAGGATTTCTATAAAGCTCCTTTACTATAACATTATTCGCATTAAACATAGCAATATGTATATTCTTTGGTTTACTCAAATTCATAGTAAAACTACCATGAACTAGTTTCTGATAACTAACTTCCTCCTCATCATCAAAGTCATCAAATTTTCCTAATACAATTTTATTAGAACCAACTTCGCTGACAGCAAAAACATTGCCATCTAGGTCGAGCTCAAAACCTGTAATAGGAGCCTCAGTATAATAATCGCCATCCGCTAAATCCCACATTAAAAATTGGGCAGTAGGTTCAAACAATTTCTGCTTTTCTATAAAATCACTAAATAAAACTAAATCTGGATTAGCCTTGCTCGAAAACCTATAGCTATCCTCCACATCTGGTGCCGCATCTCCCCTTTCTATGCACATTGCATATATTGGAAGCTGCTTTTTTTCCTTCGGTTTTAAAACGAATATTAAATCTTGAGTAAGTACAAAATTTTGATTTGAGCTATCTTCTGCTTCTAATAAATATCCATTATCTAAATCTAGACTCAAATTTGAACTCGTTAAATTCTGGACTTCTATCATCACGGGCGTATGGTAATGTGTACCTTCTGCATTTCCATAAATTGAATAGGAAATTTGATTGTTTTTTGCTGCTTGAACTATATTAACAGCAAAAGATGCTTGAACATAAGCCAAGCATAAAAACAGGATGGGAAGAAATTTCATAAGTTGAAGTTTTTTTTCTTAACGAATTCTATACTTCAAAATATTGTATTAAAACTCAATAAGAGGTAAAATTTTGCAATTTTCTGTGCTTATAACACATGAACCCCAAGACAATCCCACTCCGAAACCCGATAAAAATAAGCGTTTCCTTCCAATAAGCTTAGTCTCAGCCAAGGCAAGGGCAAGAGTTAAAGGAATGGAAGCAGAACCTGTATTTCCAAACTTTTTTAAACTACTAGGTACTTTATTCTCATCTAAAGCCAATTTCTTTACCAAGGTATCGTTCATTAATTTGTTGGCTTGATGAAAAACAAAATAATCTATGCTTTCCTTTTCAATTTTATATTCTTCAAACAATTGCAAGGCATTCGGAACGACCTCTCTTCTTGAAAAATTAAAGACTTTGATACCATCCAAGAACATATCCGCAGGAGATCTTCCAGTCTCCTTATTAAGGACAAAGCTAGTCTCATTAATAGGACTCCTAGTACCTCCATCTGGAGTAATTATTGCATCAAAACCACTGCCATCGGTTTGTAAATTGAAATAAATTGTTTCTGCATTATCGTCGTATTGTAAAGCACTAGCAGAACCAGCATCTGAAAACAAAGGTGCCGAAGATTTGTCGCGAGGGTTTACACATTGACTAGAAGCATCCCCCACTAAAAGCAGAGCCTTACCTTTAACCTTTTCTAAAAGCGAAGCTACGATGGAGAGTCCATAAACGTAACCCGAACATCCTAAATTAATATCAAAAGCAATACAAGATTTTGCCAATCCCAACTTTGCTTGTAGAATACTTGCTGTATTAGGAATTTTATAATCCGGAGTTTGACTAATAAAAACTAAGATATTGATTTCCTCTCTTCTCCATTGTAATTCGTTCAACAAATCTTCTGCAGCTCTTAAGCATAAATCGGATGCACATAGTCCTTGCTTTAGCACTCTTCTATATTCTATACCTGTAGTTTTAATGAATTGTTGATTTTCCAATTCAGAATGATATGCAAAATTTACATTTGCAATCTTATTAGCAGGAACAGATGCTGCGATGCCTTTTAAAGCTACCTTATCGATTTGAAATAAGGCCATTTCAACTATTTACTATTAGAAATAAATCTTCTATAGTTTGTGAATTCTTTATGTCGTCTGCGCTTAATACAAAATTGAGCTCATCATCAATTTCTGCAATTAACAATAAAGCCTGCATAGAAGTCCAAGAGCTTAACTCCTTAAATTTGGTACTAGGGCTTAGCTCTTCCTCTAATTCATCAAAACTAGATCTAAAAATTTCAATAAATTCTCCTATATCCATTCTGTAAAATTAAAAAAAGGGAAGTACAATACTTCCCTTTTAATAATAAATTAATTATTTCTATTCAACTATAACCAATTTTTTAGTTTCTCTACCGAAACTTCCTTCGAAGTAAACGAAATAAGTGCCACTTGCTAGATTATCTATGGAGATGTCTATTGTATTACTTCCTTCGGTTAGTACATAATTCTCTGCACTAACTTTCATTCCAACATGATTAAACACCGTTACTAATACTTCGTCGTTTGCACTATTCGTAATCGTTGTTCTTACTACTCCATTCTCCTTACTTGGGTTTGGCATTAAATCTCCGATTAAGGTAACTACTTCGCTTCCTTTTAAAGATGCACTTACAATATCGAAATATTCAAACTGTCCATCATAATCTATTTGTTTCAATTGGTAGTAGTATACTACACCGCTAGTTACTTCATAGTCGTTCCATTCGTAGCTCACCTCTTCTGTTGAGTTTCCATTACCTGGTACCCAAGCCACTTTGTTAAAGTCGATACCATTCGTACTTCTCAATACTTCAAAGCCTTCGTTATTAATTTCTGTTGCTGTGCTCCAGCTTAAGTTAATATAACTATTGTCTACAGCCTTCGCTTCAAAACTTAACAACTCTACTGGTAATGGCACTCCAGATTCTGATCCATGTATCCAGAATTCTGAGAACTGTGTTACACTAAATTCTACCCAGTTTCCTCCAAAGTTTGCATTACCCGTACCACTATTCGTTGGCGAATGTAATGTTGATGTGCCATCTCCTGGTGTAAACACCCCGTCTTCACTCGCTGCTCCTGAAATCTGAGTAACGTATAAATCTCCAATTGCACAAACATCATCATTATCTGCACATCCATCTGGATCTCCACAACCAGCTACTGCTATCAAGTCTGCCAACTCAGCATCCGTAAAGTATAATCTTACTCCTACCGGACCACTTGGTGCTATTGAACTATTAAGTACAAAACTTCTATTTAATACTCCCTGGTTTTGATTACAACTACCCGTTGCTGGCACAGTAAATGCCGATCCTCCGTGATAGTATACTTCCGCAGTAATTTCACCCAAATTCTGATTGTTATCATTGAAAGACGCAATAATCTGACCAGCTGCATTGTATAAATGTACCCAATCGTTAACTTGGTTACTCTCACATGCCGCTGTCGCATCTCCTAAAACAATAGTAGTAGGCGTATTAACATTGACATCTAAAGAGGAAACCGAAGGAGCACAAACCCCATTAGTTATTGTCCAAGTACCTGTATATGTTCCAGATGTTGCAAATTGCACCTCTGCATTATACATGGTGTCATTAGTGCCCGAAACATAAGTAGGAGCTGTACTCCATGTCCATGTACCTTTACCTACTATTGGATCATTAGCAGCCATTAGCGCTGCTGGACTCAAACATGAAAATTGGTCTGGTCCTGCAATAGATGTACTAGGAGCAGCATCATTCTGTAAAGTGATATCTTCAAATGAAGCCGTACATGGCGGGCTAGTAATTGTCCATCTTACAACAGTTTGAGAACCAGCCGTTACCCCAGTAACAGTAGTTGATAAAGCGTTTATGTTCGTAATGGTACCTGGTCCAGAGATTATAGACCATTGACCAACACCAAACGTTGGTAGATTACCTGAGATACTAAACGTACTTGTATTACAAAGGGTTTGGTTTGTGCCAGCATCTGCAACAGTTGGGGCATTAACGCCATTCCAAGTAAATTCATTTTCTGCAGAAACTCCACAATTTAAACCATCGCAAGATTTACGCATTTGTATTCTATTCAAGCCTGGTTGGGCAGCAAAAGTTGGAATAGAAACATCCCACAATGACCATCCCGTGCCATCATTATATCTGTATTCTAAAACACAAGTTCCTGTGCCTCCTCCATTATCAACTGGACTTACAAGTGTTAAATTCTCTCCTGCACAGATATTGGCTACATTTGGCGAACGAGTAGCGCTTGGCATGGTTGGAATAGAAGTTACTGTTACTGTAATAACATCTGAGGCAATTGTTGCACATGGTGAATTAGTAACTAAGGCTCTAAAATATTTAGTTCCAGAAAGCGATCCAACTTGAACGCCTGTTAAGGAAGTACTATTTGATCCAACTGGAATTACTCCAGCACTAAAAGCAAAGTTATCTGCTCTTTGCCATTGTATATTTCCTGTAGCTGAAGCTATGGTCATATTATTTGGCTGTCCTGGACATATCGTTTGATCTGCACTTACCGCTCCTACTGCACTTGTTGCACTTACGGCCAAGGTAACATTAGTTGTGAACGATGGAGAACATCCTGGTGCACTAGCATAGTTAACCGAAGTGACCTGTAACGTTTGACCATTATTTGCAAAGGTAAGATTTGGTGTTGAAAAACTGCCTTGACCAGATGCATTAGATGTAACTGTGACCGGAGTTTGAGGAACACCATTAATACTATAACCAACTGTAAATGTTTGACTAAGAAGTAAACCCGTTAAATTTATAGTTGCTCCGACACCTTCACAAACCGTAGCAGATTGGGATGCTGTGCTTAAAGTTGGAGTTGCTTTAGCTGTCCATGAATAAACACTTTCTGGAGAAATATCGCATCCACTACCATTACAATTCGTTCGAATTGCTATCGTGTTAGTTCCTAATGTTGCTGCAAAACTCGGTAAAGTTGTTGACCAAGTACCTGAATTATTCACTTCGTATTCTACATTACAACTCCCTGTTCCTCCACTTGGCGAACTCACACCTGTAAGTGTCAAAGTAGCGCCTACGCATACCGTGGCTACATTTGGCGATTTTGTAGCTGTAGGTGCAGATGGATCTGCAACTACTGTCCATGAATAAACACTTTCTGGAGAAATATTACATCCACTTCCATTACAATTCGTTCGAATCGCTATCGTGTTTGTTCCTAATGTTGCTGCAAAACTCGGCAAAGTAGTGGACCAAGTACCTGAATTATTCACTTCGTATTCTACATTACAACTCCCTGTTCCTCCACTTGGCGAACTCACACCTGTAAGTGTTAAAGTAGCGCCTACGCATACCGTGGCAACATTTGGCGATTTTGTAGCTGTAGGTGCAGATGGATCTGCAACTACCGTCCATGAATAAACACTTTCTGGAGAAATATTACATCCACTTCCATTACAATTCGTTCGAATTGCTATCGTGTTAGTTCCTAATGTTGCTGCAAAACTAGGCAAAGCAGTGGACCAAGTACCTGAATTATTCACTTCGTATTCTACATTACAACTGCCTGTTCCTCCACTTGGCGAACTCACACCTGTAAGTGTTAAAGTAGCGCCTACACATACCGTGGCAACATTTGGCGATTTTGTAGCTGTAGGTGCAGATGGATCTGCAACTACTGTCCATGAATAAACACTTTCTGGAGAAATATCGCATCCACTACCATTACAATTCGTTCGAATCGCTATCGTGTTAGTTCCTAATGTTGCTGCAAAACTCGGCAAAGCAGTGGACCAAGCACCTGAATTATTCACTTCGTATTCTACATTACAACTGCCTGTTCCTCCACTTGGCGAACTCACACCTGTAAGTGTTAAAGTAGCGCCTACACATACCGTGGCAACATTTGGCGATTTTGTAGCTGTAGGTGCAGATGGATCTGCAACTACTGTCCATGAATAAACACTTTCTGGAGAAATATCGCATCCACTACCATTACAATTCGTTCGAATCGCTATCGTGTTAGTTCCTAATGTTGCTGCAAAACTCGGTAAAGTTGTTGACCAAGTACCTGAATTATTCACTTCGTATTCTACATTACAACTGCCTGTTCCTCCACTTGGCGAACTCACACCTGTAAGTGTTAAAGTAGCGCCTACACATACCGTGGCAACATTTGGCGATTTTGTAGCTGTAGGTGCAGATGGATCTGCAACTACTGTAATAGTAACTGTATTTGAATAAGTAACTGATCCACACTTATCTGTAACTCTTCTTCTGTAGGCATAAGTTCCGGCCGAAAGCACAGGCGGGTTATATGTTAACCCTGTCGCACCACTTATATTACCATTATTAACTTGCCATTGATAGGTAGAAGTTCCATTTGTAACAGCCGCACTTGAACCACCACTTGCAGAAGCCGAATTACCAAAAGATGGTGGATCATAACCACTACAAACTGTAGTAGATCCACCATAGGAAATAGAACCTCCATTTAAAGTAGTAGTTACATTCGTTAACGTAATCCTTCCATTTGATCCACCTCCTCCTTCGGAGGCTCTAAATTCAACTATATCCGTCGAAGAAAGAACTCCGGTCCAAGCATTAGCATGAGCATCACAACATCCATTATGATCAAACACTAATCCTCCATTAATGTAAATTTGAGCTCGATCGTCATGACCATTCACATCTATTCGATACACTGCACAGGACCAACCTGTTCGGATGGCTCTCCAAGAGTGGTTGTCATTTCCGATATAACAACCAGTATAGGTAGAAGCATCATAGGGTGTATTTGTCCAATAGGTTGCCGTATTAAAGTTTTGGTTGGGATCGGTGTAAACACCACTATAATTGCTAGACCACGCCCCAGAACCTCCTGAAGCATCTCCTGCATTGTAACAATAAACGTTCCAAATACCACTACCTGCTGTGCCTTGAGATGGCGAAGTAGGAGGCGAACACCTGTAAGTTAAGGTTGCTGAACCAAACCCCCCTTGCCAATTGTTGCAATTATACTCCGAATTTTGAACAAACAAAGTCCCATTGAAATTTCCTGTCCAATCAACACTTGATTGCAAACCGCAATTATCATCATTATAAAACACGCTTGTTGCAGTATTGGCGCTATTATAACCTGTTAGCTGCGTGTCATAACCTGAACCACAAGTTTCAAAATGATATGAAGTTCCATTGCCACTTTTAATTGGAAAACGTAAAAAAGCAGCTTCCCCTATTCCAACACTCTGATTGTTAGTTGTAGGAAAATAATTATTGCCATTTTCTTGTTTATTCAAAAAACCACACTGGGCAGAAAGCTCGAATGTCAAAAAAAATCCTAAAAAGATAAAAAGTAATAGTTTTTTCATATTCCTTGATTTTATAAAAGGGCGATTAAAGATAACACAAAAAGGGAAAAAACAAACAATTTTCCCTTTTTATTAACAATATGTGAATATTACTTTTTTACTTTGCTATTACTAGTTTTTTGGTTTCTCTACCGAAATCTCCTTCAAAGTAGATGAAATAAGTGCCACTTGCTAAGTTCTCTATGGCGATATCTATCGTATTACTTCCTTCTCTTAGTGGGTATTTCTCCTCACTAACTTTCATGCCTATGTGGTTATATACACTCACTTGTACTTCCTCTTCCATGCCACTTCTTATCGTTGTTCTTACGATACCATTCTCCTTACTTGGGTTCGGTATCAAGTCGCCGATTATTGTTACGGATGCACTTGCTTCTAGTTTCGCACTCACAATATCAAAGTACTCGTATTGTCCATCATAATCCACTTGCTTCAATTGATAGTAGTATACCATGCCTCTTGTTACTTCGTAATCGTTCCATGTATAACTTAACTCTTCTGTTGAATTGCCATTGCCTGCTATCCATGCTACTTTCTCGAAGTCTACTCCATTCGTGCTTCGCAATACTTCAAAGCCTTCGTTATTGATCTCTGTTGCTGTGCTCCAACTTAAGTTAATATAACTATTATCTACCGCCTTCGCTTCAAAACTCAATAACTCTACTGGTAATGGTACTCCTGATTCTGATCCATGAATCCAAAACTCCGAGAAGCCATTTACATTAAACTCTACCCAGTTGCCGCCAAAGTTCGCATTACCTGTTCCACTATTCGTCGGGTCGTGTAAGGTAAAGGTGCCACTTCCTAAACTGAAGGTGCCATCCTCACTTGCCGCTCCACTTATTTGCGTTACATACAAGCCATTTATTGAACATACATCATCATCATCATCACAGCCATTCGCATCATTACAGCCTGCATTGGCTATCAAATCTGCTAACTCTCCGTCTGTAAAGTATAATCTTACACCTACTGCACTACTTGGTGCTATGGAAGTGCTTATCACAAAGCTTCTGTTTAGTACTGCTTGCCAGTAACCCGGACATTGTCCGTTATTCGCTGGTACCGAGAAGGAATTTCCTCCATGATAATACAAGGTCGCTGTTACATCTCCTATGTTTTGTCCATAGTCATTTACCGATGCTATGATGTTTTGTCCTGTTGGATCGTATACATGTACCCAACCGTTCACTCCATCGCTTAAACAAGTTCCTACCACATCCGCCATAGCTAATGGGTTCGGGTTGTTTACATACATGATGACATCATCACTTGAACTACAAGTTCCATTTACTACTGTCCAGGTGCCTGTATAATCTCCACTTGCACTAAACGATACTTCTGCATCAAAGCTATTGCTATTGCCTGTTTCGTAAGTTACTGTTCCAGGGCCTACCCACGACCATGTTCCCGTCCATGTGCTTGGATTGTTCGCCGCCATTATTGCTGTTGAACTTAAGCACACATATTGATTAGGTCCTGCACTTGCCGTTGTTAACGCATCTACATTTATCGTGTAGCTTGCTGTTGCTGGACTACAGCTTCCATTGCTTACTGTCATCGTTAAGGTTACTGCATTTCCACCGTCTGTGAATACAGATCCATAGGTTGGTGTAGTGGTATTCGTTGCGCCTACAAAGCCGCCATCTCCATCATGTGACCATGATATCGTTCCATTAGAAGCTGTTGCCTCGCCTGGTGCTAAGGTATAGTTCGTGTTTGCACAAATTGATGTACTTCCTCCTGCACTGGCGGTTGGTTGTCTATGTACCGTAATATCTTGTGTTGCTGGTGGACAAGGACTTCCTATTGTCGTATAGGTAATCGTATAGGTCTGACTCAAACCTGCTGGTGTTGGTGCCGTAAAGGTATTTCCACTTACTCCTGTACCTGTCCAGATACCACCTCCTAAAGATGCCGTTAAGGTTCTTGTCTCTCCTTCGCACATATCTGCACTACTTGAGGTAATACTAGCTATGCCGTAAACCGTAATTACTTGGAAGGAACTACAAGTTCCATTTTGTACCGTAATCACATAATTACCTGTCACTCCTCCCGGATCTGGTGCCGTAAAGGTGTTTCCACTTACTCCTATGCCAGAGAATGTTGCCCCTACCACATCTGTAGTTAAGGTTCTTGTTTCTCCTTGACACATACTAGAACTTGAAGAAGTTACTGTTGGGTTCGCTTCTACTGTAAAACTCACATCTTCAAATCTTGAACATGGTCCGTTGGTTACCGTATATCTTATCGTAACATTTGTATTCGCCGTAACGTTCGCCGGGGTGTAAGTCGTTCCTGAAATACTTCCACCACCGCTGATTATAGACCAAGTAGCGACTCCCGCTCCTCCAGTACCAGACCAAGATCCATTTAAGGCTCTTGTTGATGTTTCACATAATGGTGTTGAACTTGTTGTATTGCTTACACTTGGATCTGCAAATACCGTAAAGTTAACATCTGCACTACTAGAACAGCTACCATTAGTTACAGTGTATCTAATTGTAACTGGGGTATTTGCTGAAACGTTTGCTGGGGTATAGGTAGTACCTGAAATACTTCCGCCACCACTAATAATTGACCAAGAAGCTGTTCCCGCTCCGCTAGTGCCCGACCAAGATCCAGACAAGGTTTTAGTGCCTGTTTCGCAGATAGCGCCAGTTCCAGTAGAGTTAGTAACAATTGGATCGGCATATACCGTGAAGCTAACCGTTTCACTGTTAGAACAAGTTCCATTACTTACATTATATCTTATGGTAGTTAATGCGTTAGCAGTAATATTACCTGGATTATAATCTGTACCTACTAAAAACCCAGGTCCAGAAATAATAGTCCATGTTTCATTGCCCACACCACCAGTTCCAGAAAAACTACCTGTTAATGGTCGTATTTCATCCTCACACATATCTGCTGAACTTGTTGTATTAGATACTAAAGGATCTGCATGTACAATGAATGAAGCATCTTGACTACTAGAACAAGTTCCATTTGTTACGGTGTAACGAACTGTAACAGATACAGAAGCCGTAATGTTTGCTGGTGTATAAGTAGTACCTGAAATACTTCCACTTCCGGAAACTATTGTCCAAGATTCTGTACCTAATCCACTAGTTCC
Organism: Chitinophagales bacterium; assembly: GCA_020635975.1. Taxonomy (GTDB): domain Bacteria; phylum Bacteroidota; class Bacteroidia; order Chitinophagales; family UBA8649; genus JAFMKE01. Next base: position 25,043 of record JACJYT010000002.1, on the reverse strand, counting down.
AGAAAAACTTCCTACTAAAGCTTTTGTGCCTGTTTCACAAATAGCTGCCGTACTTGTAGTGTTAGAAACTATTGGATCTGCATGCACTGTAAAAGTAGCATCTGCAAAACTAGAACAAGTACCATTGGTCCAAGCGTAACGAATGGTAACATTCGTATTGGCTGTAATATTGGCAGGAGTGTAGGTGCTACCCGAAATAGTTCCGCCACCACTTACTATAGACCATACACCAGAACCTACAGAACCAGTTCCCGTTAAGGCTTTCGTTTGGTCTTCGCATATAGCCGCTGTGCTGGTAGTATTCGTAACAATTGGGTCGGCATATACTAAGAAAGTAGCATCTGCCGAACTCGTACATGTTCCATTAGTCCAAGTATAACGAACCGTAACATTTGTGTTGGAGGCAATGTTTGCTGGAGTATAGGTGGTTCCAGAAATAGTTCCACCACCACTTACTACAGACCATACGCCAGTACCTACAGAACCAGTTCCAGAAAGAGCCTTGGTTTGATCTTCACAAATAGCTGCAGTGCTCGTAGTATTAGTAACAATTGGATCTGCATATACTAAGAAAGTTCTATCTGCTGAGCTTGTACATGTTCCATTTGTCCAAGTATAACGAACGGTAACATTTGTATTAGCAGCAATGTTGGCAGGAGTGTAAGTAGTTCCCGAAATAGTTCCACCACCACTTACAATCGACCACACACCCGAACCTACAGAACCTGTTCCTGCAAGGGCTTTAGTTTGGTCTTCGCATATTGCGGCAGTACTGGTAGTATTGGTAACAATAGGGTCTGCATATACCGTGAAAGTTCTATCTGCAGTACTGGTACAAGTACCATTAGTTCCTGTATAACGAATGGTTACATTGGTGTTAGATGCTATATTGGCAGGCGTATAGGTGGTTCCTGAAATACTTCCTCCACCGCTTACAATAGACCAAGTACCTGAACCTACTGAGGTAGTTCCAACTAAAGCTTTAGTTTGGTCCTCACAAATTGCGGCAGTACTTGTGGTATTTGTAACAATTGGATCCGCATATACTAAGAATGTTCTATCACTTGTACAAACTCCTAGAGTAGCTCTAATAGTAACATTGGTGTTTACTGAAATATTAGCTGGGGTATAAGTCGTTCCAGAAATAGAACCGCCTCCTGATACAATACTCAAAGTAGGTGTACCAGATCCGCCTCCTGCAACTGTATAGGTAATGGCTTTCGTTTGATCTTCGCAAATAGCGGCTGTACTTGTGGTATTACTAACTGTAGTATTTTGACGAACTTGCAACTGTACAGATCCTGCAGAACCACTAACCCATGCCGCGGGATTAGAACAGTTAAATCGGTTAACCTCCCAACGTATTTGTCCAGAATATCCTGCTGTCCATGTGAAAGAAGCTCTTGTGCCAGTACATGCTGGTCCGTTATCATCATTATAATATCCCGCAATTTGAGATGTTCCATTGTAGCCAGTTACCTGGGTATCGAAACCTGAATTACAAGTAGAAACCGTATAACTTAAGCCATTAACTTGGGTGAAATAACGATAGCTAGTGGCGCTGTGGCATAATTTCCAGAGAAGCCATTACATGCTGGGGTCATAGCCCCAAAACTCGAACCCAATGGGGTACATTGGGCGCTCAAATTTGAAGCGCTAAAACCAGCAATTAAAACGATAAAAAAGAGTACAATTCTATTCATAAAAAGACCTTAAACGTGAGACGATATCAACAAAATGTTGATTCTATCAGGCTAATATAGAATAAAACTATGAAAACACCCTAATTTTTGCGAAAAAAAAGTGACCACAGCAGATACAAGTAATTAATTTCGGTTGTATCTTGCAAAAAGCAAAACTAGTTTTTGATAAAAAATGGGGCGTAAGCTTCCTTTAACTTAAGGAAGTCTGGATGTTGAGAGTTTAGCTTTTCAGCAATAAGCATAGCATTCGAAAAACCATCCCAATCTTTCATGGCGGAAAACGCATAAGCCTTATTCAAATAGGCTTCGGGAAGCGTATTGTTCATTGCTATAATCTCATCGTTTAGTTCAAGAACATTTTGAAACATACCGAATTCATAATACCAGGAAGAAAGATCAAACATTATGGATAAATCGTTGGGATTAACTCGGTGAAGTTGCTTCAAATTTTCTATTATCCCTGCTTGATCTTGTTGATATATTGCTATTTCCGTTAAATTGTAGTAAATAGGAGAATAATTCGCATCGAAGTCTAAACTTTTTTGGAAAGCAGATTTAGCTTTTTCTAAGTCGCCCTTTATCCTATAAACCTTGCCCAAGTCTAACCACCAATTTAAAAATTTAGGATAGATCTCAATAGCTCTCAAATAATGCTTCTCTCCCAAACTAGTAAAATTTTGAATTTCCACTGGGTTTTGACTTTTAGAAGCTTGAACCATGCATTCATCTGCATAAATGGCATTTGCAGTTGCAGAGTTAGTTAAATGCTCAATGTCGTGACTAAACAAAGTAAATTCATTTTTCCAATTTGAATTTCTTTTGATGGTATAAAAACTAGCAGTAATAAACAAGGCAATAAATAGAGCTACTGCAAGCTTTCGAAATTGGGAAATTTGCCTAAAAAACAAAGCCAAAAGTAAAGCATAGCCCAAGCTGGCCGTAAAACTTAAACGCTCTCCCACAATTCCAGCAACTGGAGTTATAAGATTAGAATAAGGAAGTAAATTACCCAACATAAACCAATATGCAAATGGCCAAACATGCCTTTTAAAAGCAAAATATATAGAAATCAAAAGTGAAATTAAAAGCAGCGCTGCTAACACTAATATTGGAGTATCTTTCCACTCCGACATTGGAAACATATTGTATCCATAGTAAAAGGATAAAGGATAAGGTAGAATAAATTTTTGCAGGTAAAATTTTATGGTCGCAAAACCCATTCCTAGGCGATGGCTATAATCCCAATTTTCAACCAAGGGATTTTCAGAATAAACTATCGGTCGATCTATATCCTCTCTAAGTTGATAAGTATTTTCAGTTATATCCAGATTAAAATCAAGAGATTCCATTCTTGGAGAATCATAATTTGCCTTAAAGAAGAACTGAAAATATAATGCGCTTATAAGCAAGGATGTTATTAAATATCTAGATTGAAATTTGGGTATATAATTAGCTTTACTGACTTGTATCCAAAAAGAACATGCAAGCAACAAAAAAGTAAGCATTAGATACCAATCCTCAACGACCAAGAAACTAGCAAAAAATGTCCATATTACTATAGCCTTATATTTATGTTTCGGAAAAAACATCAAAAGTAATGGCACCATTGCAGCATACAACATTACTCCCCCTTGGATTAAATTAAATAATCCAGCAATTGCAAAGAAAATAAGTTCATAAAGAGACTCCTTTCTTCTGGTATCTGGATAAAAATAGACAAACAATAGAAAGAATGGAAAGGCAAGGAAATCGTAATTATAAGTATAAGAAATGAGCAATATTATTGGATATATTAGGGCAAAAAATCTAAAATTATTTGCATTCTTTTTCACGCTAAGATATAAGAACCAAGTAGCTAGAGAGATGGCTAGTAGATATAAGAAAGTATGACTAAAAATTATTGCAAAGGTAAAAACGAGGTACGCTAAAGAAAGAATGAAATACTTTTGCTTATTACCTAACAAATCGGGGCTAAAACTTTCCGTAAATTTCCTAAAATCAAAATGAAACAAAAGATAATAAACTAAGGCTAAGACTAAACATAAGAGAACTGAGATTAACAAGATCCATTTAAACTCTAAATTGAAATTAGCAAACAATAACATAGACCCAAAAAAAACGAAAACTAGATCTTTAAGTCTAAAGCTTTTGGTAATTAAAAAATAAGAAGGTATCCAAATTAAAAAGAGAAGAGTAGATAATTTTGAGTAAACGCTAAGAGTAAAAAACAAAACTGCCAAAGAAATTCTTAGTATGAATCTCCAATTAGAATTTTGCTCTTTGACCTTTAACATCACTATAAACGAGGATACTGCAAAGAGTAAACTCAATATTTCATCCCTATTTTTTATACTTGCTACTACTTCAGTATGAATTGGGTGGACCGCAAAAATTAAGGCGGCAAGCAAAGCTAAAACAGGAGGGGCGTTGGGTAAAATACACAAAGCAAAATAATAAATTAACAAGCATATGAAAGCGTACAACAAAACATTTATTAAATGACTAGTTCTAGCACTTTCTTTAAAAAGCTGATGCTCTAGGGCAAAACTCAGATGAGTAATTGGTCTATAATCATATTTATAGCCCATATCATCCTCATAATAATAGGAGGTAAAAATTTCCTTAATTCCAGAAAACCCCTTAGAAGTAGTTCTATGATTCATAGTAACTAATTCGTCATCCAAATTGTAAGAGTGTGAAATCGTATTAGCGTATAGCAGAAATGCTACTAAAAAAACAAGAAAGGGATAAAAGCTTTCTAAATTCTTCTTCATCTCATAAAGATAAGATTTCTGTGTTTAGCAACTTTATAAAAGTGTTTGAATGATTTTTTCTATAGAAACAGATTCTGCTTCTGCCTTATAATTCTTGGATAAACGATGTCGCAAAACCGGGATGGCTATAGCTTTTACATCCTCTATATCTGGACTGTACTTTCCTCTTAGTGCAGCGTGGCACTTCGCGCCAAGAACCAAGTATTGTGCAGCTCTAGGACCAGCTCCCCAAGCAACATAATTGTTTACGATGTCTGGCGTAGTTGCTCTTCCAGGTCTAGTTTTTCCAACTAGTTTAACTGCATATTCTAATACATTATCTGTAATCGGAATTTTACGAACTAAGTTTTGAAAAATTAAAATGTCTTCGGCAGATAGAATTTCTTTAGCTTTAGCTTTAATGTTGCTAGTTGTACTTTTAACCACTTGAAGCTCTTCTTCGTAGCTAGGATAATCCAAAATAATATTAAACATAAAACGATCTAGCTGAGCCTCTGGCAACGGGTAGGTTCCTTCTTGTTCAATAGGGTTTTGTGTTGCTAGAACAAAAAATGGTTTAGGAAGTTCATTTTTTATACCATTAATGGTAACCGATCTTTCTTGCATTGCCTCCAAAAGTGCTGCTTGCGTTTTTGGTGGGGTTCTATTTATCTCATCAGCCAAAACGATGTTAGAGAATATTGGTCCTTTTAAAAATTTAAAATTTCTTGTTTCATCTAAAATTTCAGAACCTACAATGTCGCTTGGCATTAAATCTGGAGTAAACTGAATTCTATTGAAACTTAACTCTAATACATCCGCAATAGTATGAACCAACAAGGTTTTTGCCAAGCCTGGAACTCCAACTAACAAGCTGTGTCCATCTGCAAAAATGGAGCTAAGCACTAAATCTACAGCTTCTTCTTGACCAACTATTACTTTTGCAATTTCCTCTTTTAGCTCCTTGAACTTAGCAGCCAAAGCATCTACTGCCTCTACATCTGATTTGAATTTCATAATTACAATTTCGTTAAATAAATACCGCTAATATTCAATTATTGAAGCTTTCCAATATGATCACAATAAGCATATTCATCAGCTAACTTGATATAAATACTCTCTGCCTTCTTAGCCAACCATTTCTCCATTTCCAAACTTTGTTTATTCTGTTTGGCAACGGCTTTGATTTTGCTGTAGTCTTCTTCTAAGCTAGCAATATGAGCAGGACTCTCCGATTGCAAATACAATATTCTAAAGCCGCTTTTACCATCATAGCTTTGATAGGGAAGAATTTCTGAGAAGGTCCCTACCTCCATATTATCCAAGGCCAGAGCAACATTTCCTTCAAGTTGACTCATTTCAAAGAAAGTATTTCCAGACTCTGGGTTAGTAAGAAGTCCTCCGTTTTGAACGCTTTGTTCGTCTTTCGAATACAGACTAACCGCTTGGGCATATGTTAATTCCTTATTCAATAGCTTAGTATGTACTTCTTGAATGTCTTCTTGTGCAGCGAGGACATTAGAGTTATCGATATCTGGAGTTATCAGAATATGGCGAACTTCAATTCTATCCCCTTTTCTGTCTAACAATTGTATGATATGAAATCCAAATTCTGTTTCAACTACTTCTGAGATTTGACCAATCTCTAAACGAAAGGCAACCGCCTCAAATTCGGGAACAAGCTCCCCTCTTTTTACATAGCCCAAATAACCGTCTTTTGTAGCAGAGCCTGGATCGTCAGAATAAAGTAAGGCTTGAAATCCAAAATCACTACCAATATTTATGTCTTCAATTATTTTTTCTGCTTGCTTTCTTGCTTGCTCTTTTTGTGCCAAAGTTGGTTCTGCAAAAATTACAATTTGACCTATCTCTACTTCCGAGTTAAAATATGGCAAACTGTCTTTAGGGATTTTTTCAAAAAAAGCGAAAACTTCCGCCGGAGTAACATCTAAATCAGAAAAAACACCTGAGCGCATCTTATCCGAAAGAAGTTGCTGATAAATATCATCTCGAAACTCTTCCTTTAGATCGAAAATAGATTTGCCGTAATATTCTTCTAATTTTTCATCCGAACCGAACATACTAATGAAGTATTGAATTCTTCGGTTGAGCTCGCTATCCACCTCATCGTTGGTTACAACGATACTATCTCTTTCTGCTTGAACTATAAATATTTTATCTACAATTAGCTGGTTCAATATTTCGCAAGAAATATCTTCCTCTCCATAATATCCTGCTTGAATAGCTTGTTCCATTTGGAGATCTAAATCTGATTTAAGAATTATATTATCCTCTACAACTGCTATTATCTTTTCTACCACTTGGGCTTTAGCTTCCCATTGGATAAAAAAGCACGCTAAAAATAGTATAATCCTATTTAAATATTTCAACTTCTTCATCGTTTAATGCCTTACTAATTATTTCTTCTTCTTTTTTTCTTAGAAGTTCTTTTTGTTTTTGAAATAGAAGGACTTCTCTAATTTCTTCCTTTACTATTTCAAGAGGAATCTTTTCGCCAATTTTTCTTTTATCCAATATTCGATACAAGAGAACAACGTAATTATCCAGATAAAATTTTTGGAATTTTGCAGATTCCTTCCACATATATTCTGGTAAACCAGAACTTGCCAAAATATCTGAACTTACCCAACTAGGATTAAGCAAACATCTCCCCTCGCTTTCCTTACAAAAGCTTTCTAAAGATGCCTCCACTATATCTTTATTAAGAAGTCCAATGATAGAGTCTAACTCGGGATAAGCATCAGAAAGCACTAGATATTGAAATTTATAAACATCCTCCAATATTTCATACTTAGATCCATTTTCTTTATAGTAACTAAGTATCATATCTTCCGTAATGCTTATTGGGAAATTCATTAAAACACTTTCTTCGTAAGAATTAATCAAAAGACTTTGTTCGTAATCAAAAAGTTTGTTTTCTATCTCTGCACTTACACTTTGCTTTTTAGAAACGTAGTTATATAACAGTTCTTTGTTTATCCAAGTATTTATTGCTTCTGGCGTTATCAAACTTGTATCACTAAGTTCGTGGTTTTTGCCAAGTAAATCTGAGGGGTACAAATATCTATCGCCCACCCTAGCAATAGGGAACTCATCAGAACGCTCATTAGAATTCTTACAAGAGTAGAAAAGCAGACAAAAAAATATGGGGAAAAAATACTTCAACTACTCGACGATTAGGGATTTAAATACTTTATCATTTAACTCAAGTGGATACTTAGCCTTTAAAGCGGCTATCCATTGTTTTTCTAAATAATTTTGATAATCAGAAATAACATAGCCTCGGGTTTCTTGTAATAATTTTGGCTCTGGTGAAAGTATTCTATCAACTTTTAAATAGCTGATTGCTCCATCCTCTAAAACTTGAGTATTATTAGAGCCTTCCTTCCATTCTAAGCCCAAATCTACCAAAGCAGGTTCTTCCACTTTGTAAGTTTTTACAGAAACTAGCTTTTCCTTTTTATTCAGTTTAGATAAAACTTGTTCTGCGTCTTTTCCTTTGCTTAACAATTTTATTCCTTTATTGGCAGAACTTTCATTAGAAAAGAAATATTTAGAATATTCTGCTCTTTCCTTCCACATATAATTCATTTTATTTTGATTATAAAAGCTTCTTAAGCCCATCGTGTCAATAACCGCTTTGCTCCAAACCTCTTGATCTGTCAGTTCGAATAAAAGAATTCCATCGTGATATTCTTGCATCAGATTTTTGTAATCCTCGCTAATTTCAGCAAGGTGCTGCTCTCTGAATTCTTGAAGTTTAGAATTTTGATACTTATTGTAGTGTGCTTTCAGACTTTCATTAATGTTTTCTAAATTAGGATTTTTATTGAAGCTTGCTTTTGTGTAAATTATGAAATCTTTTTGAGTAAAAAGTTTATCTCCAATTTTAAATATTACCTTATCCAAAGATTGATTTTCAATTTTATATTTTTCATCACTATACGATTTTGCCAAGGCATCTAAAACTTCATTCAAATTCTTAGCATTAGTATTAAAGCCGAATCTTTGTTTCGTGTCTTCTATACTTTTCTCAACTGCAACATTGGATCTGCTATCCCTTTCAACTCTCTTTTCAAGTTCATTACTAGCTTCTTCGTAATCTTTAATATCGGTTTTAGAAATTCTTTTAATAATATGCCATCCAATTGGAGTTTGAACAGGTTCTGAAAAATCTCCATCCTTTTCTAGAGAAAACGCTACATCTGCAAAACTTGGAATCATTTCTCCTGAGCTCAACTCAGGAAGTAAGCCATTTTGAAATTTAGTTTTACTATCTTCAGAATACTTCTGAACTGCAGCATCAAAATCAATGGCTCCGCTTACTAACTCCTTATAAATTTCGTCGATTTTCTTTTTAGCGTTAGCTTGTTTTTCCTCGTTATCTGTTTCCTTACTTTTAATAAATAAGTGAGCTGTTCTCATTTTACCTCTGGTTGGACGCGTAGCATGCACTAAAACCAAATGATAGCCAAACTGACTTGCTACTGGTTCTGAAATGCTACCAACTGGAGTAGTATACATAGCATTTTCAAAAGGATAAACCGTTTGAAGAACCGTCAAAAAGCCTAAACGTCCTTCATTTTCCTTAGCGGAAGGGTCTTGTGATTTTTCTTTAGCCACTTTATTAAAATTTGCCACCGTAACTTGCTTCTTAATATTCTTAATGGCTTTAAGCGTGTTTAAAGAATCAGTACTTGTTGGAAATTCTTTTGGCCATCTAATTAAAATATGACTTACATCCACTTCCACTTTACTTCTTTCATAAGCCTCTTTTATCAAATCTTCACTTACTTCCTTATCATTTATATAATTCTGAGCCAATTGTTTTTGATAAGTTCTAAGCTCATTCTGGATGGATTTAATGGTATCCATCTTTAAATTCTCAGCTTCTAAAACTTTTAATTTGAAGTTTACGAAAAGATTCAAATAATCTTCTAAAGATGCCTTACTAAAGTCAGCCTGATTGTTAATGTTGTTTTTAGTATAGACTCTAACGAAATCTTTTACTTTAACCTCTTTTCCAGCTACTGTAAACAAAGTTTCATCATCAAGATTTTGTGCAAAGGAAAGTTGCACAATAAAAGATAAAAATAAAATAAGTTTTTTCATATTAAATAAGTTTAAGAAAGATTGCAAATATAGGCTTTTGCTTATTATTGAAGAGCAGAAAAAACAAAGATGTGAGTTGCCTCGCTTTTAATCGGGGGATATTTTAAAAAAATTAACTAAAATCCTTTTAAATAGTAGTTCTCAGCTTTACTTTGCCCAATAAAAACTTGCACTTAGAGCAAGATGATCACTTAAATTTCCATTTAATCTCTCAATAACTTGCATTTTAGCTTTTATCCAAAGAACTTCTTTGTTTCTTGCTTTCATTAAACTCCTATTTGGTCTAAGAAAGATATAATCTATAACACTCTTGTCTTTTGCGGTAGTAAAAACTTGTTTACTAACCGTCGGTATGTCCTCTACATCGAGTTCACTTAACATTTCTTCATAGCTTGCCTCATCTTCTTTGTGCGTGTTCATATCCCCACAAACAATCTGAGGTACATTCAACTTTTTAAAATCATCTAAAAGCTTTCTAATTTGTTGGTACTGACTAACTCTTATCCATTGTGGTCCACCAGCATTTAAATGCGTTCCTAATATTTGAAAGCTTTGATTTTGAAATTCACCTTCTAGGAGAATAGCCCCTTTTTTGGCAAAACAATCGGCCCCATTGCAAGCTTTATAAACCACGCTTTCTAATTCCTTGAGAGGAATATTACTTACAACAAAAACGCCGCTACTTGTTTTTAAAGAAATGCCACTAGGATTAGCCGGACCAATTTGATAGGGAAATTTTACTTTTAAGCTTTTAGCAAGAATATGCCTAGATGCTGGAAAGAAAGCCTCTTGAAATACTACGATATCGTAATGACTATTATTCAAAAAATCAGCTATTTCTCGAGCCCTCGCCTTTTTATTACTTTTCTCTACTTCTTTACTTAAATTTGTAATACCTGGTAGCATATAAAGATTCCAGCTTAACACATCTAAACTCTCCTGGTAATTAGTATTTATTTGAGCATTGGAGAAGCTTGTAGTAGAAATAAGAAAAGAGAGTATTAAATATTTAATTTTCATTTTAAGACGATTAATAAAGATATTTAATGAATTGCATTCCTACAAAAACTGATGAAACAGAGAGAATTACTGAAAGGAAGATGTAGGCCGCTCCGGTAGCAATAGATCCTGATTCAATAAGACTTAAAGTTTCTAAACCAAAGGTTGAAAAAGTAGAAAATCCGCCACAAAAGCCAATCACAAGAAAGTACTTCAACCAAAGTCGATCTCCAAACTCTTGCAGAAGCAAGCCTGTTAGCAGTCCCAAAATTAAAGAAGCTACAATATTTGCAATAAAAGTTGCTTTAGGAAATCCTTGCCCATCCCAAGGAAAAGAAAGTGCAATAAAATAGCGAAGAATACTACCCATTCCACCTCCAAATGCCAGGAGCAGGATTTTATCCATTCTGATGTCTTTTTTTGCCTATATTATAAATAATCTGCATAATTATAAACACTAGGAAGAAGTATAATATTGCCAACACACTTGTCCAAATTGTCCAAGTAATAAAGCCTGTATACAAGAAAAGGGCAAAAGATATAGAAAGAAGAGCAATTGCGATTAATACTAAAGCTGCTTGTCTTTCACTAAAACCAAAAAATACTAAATGGTGCGTTGTATGGTCCTTCCCACCCACAAAAGGAGACTGCTTTTTCAATAGTCTTCTTGCAAAAACTGTAAGTGTATCCATAAGAGGAACAGTAAAAATAAGAAGTGGTAAGATAAACTGTTTGATTTGAATCATCCCAGAAACGGCATCTCTTTCATTCCAAAACAAAAGGATACTAATGGCAGCTAAAAAAACTCCTAAAAACTGACTTCCGGTATCTCCCATATACATTTTCGCAGGGTTCCAGTTAAAGTATAAGAAACCGAATAAAGAGGCCAAAACTCCAATTATCAAAAGAAAAATTGCAGGAGAAACTTGATGAGAAAAGAAAGCAATAGCTAGTGCGCCAATCAAAATTACAATAGATGTTGTTGTAGTTATGCCATCCATATTATCAAGCATATTAATTGAGTTCATTAAACCTACCACCCATAATACAGTAATTAAATAATCGAAGGCGACGTTGCCAGTTGCAACGATATACAAATTTGAAAATATTAAGATGAAAGCACAACTCAATTGTCCTATAAACTTCACTAATGGGTTGGTATTATAAGCATCATCTGCTAAGCCAATAATAAAACCTAGGGTTGAGGCAGCCATAATTCCAATAAATTTTTCATTGGAGGCGAGTTTCTCTATACTATCTGGAACAAATCCTAACGCAGCCACTGAAATTAAAAAGACAATGAAAAACGACAAGCCTCCAAGAGATGGTTTTACATCGGCGGACCAACGTACTTGATTTAATTCTTGATTACTCCTAACTCCTAGAGATTTGGAGAATTTCAACAATAGCCAGTTTATCATAAAAGATAGAAACGCACAAATCAGAAAGTATGTTATGTACAGTAAAGTCGTTGTCATCTCAAAAATCTTGAAAACAATTTAATAAGTTTTTGAAAGAAGTTTGGTTCATCTACTTTATCATCAGAATAATATCCCATTCCTCCTCCATTCGAATAACTATAGCCATAAACGTAGCCGTAGCCGTAACCATAGCCATAACCATAACCATATTTATAGGTAGTTGCAGAAGCTCCTCTACCAAAATCATTTAAAATAGTTGAAAGCTTAGTTATGCCATTATCAAAAATAAGCTTGTTTAAGTTTTCGAGGAAGATTCTTTCAGAATAATCAGCTCTAATCACGTAGATAGGATAATCCGCCATTTTTAAAAGTTCCATGGCATCCGTCACTAAGCCTACCGGTGGAGTATCTATAAACACATAATCATACTTTTCTTTCAAAGCATCTATCAACTCTTTTGTCTCATCCTTCATAATTAGCTCAGAAGGATTTGGTGGAACAGGTCCAGAGGCAATAATATCCAAATTATTAATCCCTGTATTGTAAATACATTCTTCAATTGTACTTCGTCCAATAAGTATAGTACTAATTCCCTTTTGACTATCAATATCAAAAATCTTAGCTATCCTTGGCTTTCTTAAGTCAAAATCTAAAATAATAACTTTCTTATCCATCAAACTGAAAATGGCAGCTAAATTGATTCCTATAAAAGTTTTACCCTCTCCTGGAATGGTTGATGTTGTAGTTATAACCTTAGAACCTTTGCCTTCATCCAAAAATTCCAAATTTGCTCTTATAGCACGAAAGGCTTCTGAAATAGAAGATTTCGGACTTTCAATTACAACAATAGCACTTCTTTCTAATTGATCTTTGTATTTCGGAACAATTCCTAAAATATTGGCATTGCAACTATTGTCAATTTCAGACAAAGAGGTAATTTTTTGATAGAAGATATATCGAAGAACGATTAAGGTTAAACCCAAAATTAGCCCGATACCTAAACCAATCATCCTAATAAACATTTTATTCGGAGCTATTGGAATTTTAGGTATTTTGGCTTCTTCAAGAATAATATAATCTGAAACTATTCCTGCCTTTGAAATTAAATACATGTTTTTCTTCTCTACTAAACTCAAGTAGAATTGCTCTTTTAAGTCATTCTCTCTTTTGATTTTAGTGTAAAGCGCTTCTTGATCGGGTAGTCCATATAGAAGGTTATAAACGGAATCACTTTTAGATGCAAATTCATTCTTTTGATCAATAGTTTGTTTTTTAGCCAAAGCGATTTGGTTTAATATGTTAGTCCGTAAAGTTTTTATTTCAGCATTAATCAATAAAATATCAGGGTGATCTGGGGTTACATTCAAGAGCTTTTGATTTCTTTTAGATTGAAGTTCCATGATCTCATTAATATTATCTTGAAAACTTATGGATTTCGTGTTCAATACCAGAGAAGATAAATGAGACAAATCATTATCAGAACTTAAATATTCTTCCAACCAATTAAAGGTATTTATATCAAAATTTAGACTAAGCAGTTCTTCTTCAATTTCTTGAATTTCGGTTAATCGATCAACAATTTGAGTAGAAGGTTCAGTAAATCCAATTTGAAAACGAAACTGCTTTAACGAATCCTGAGAACTCGCATATTCTTTCCCAAAAGTAAATAGTTGATCATCTAAAAAAGAAATTACATTATCTATACTCTCGCCCTTTTTTATAGCATCAAACTCAATAAAATAATCGGCAATAGCTTGAATGATGTCTCTTATTTTTTGCGGACTAGTTCCTTCTATGGAAATGCCAAGTGTTCTAGAAGCATTAATCGGAGTGATTGAAATTTGCTCAGCTATTGAGCTTATCACAGAAGAATATTCCTTTACTATAACTAAATGAGTATGATAAAGTAGATCGTATTCTGGATTTATTATTTTAACCATAAGATTAAAAAAAGGTGTTTGTAACTTTTTACCAACTTCGCCAGCATATTGATATTCTTCACCATCTATAGAAAACAATAAACTATAATTTTTCTTAGAAGAAAAATCAAAGGCCAATTCTGTGCCAAATGCAAGGGGTTGAAAATCTTCAAAATCTGCAGAGAAAGGGTTGTTTTTGTAAAATTCTGTAGTATTTATTTTACCCTTAGTATAATACTCTACGGTAAGAGGAAGATTTTCCAAGGCTTTTGTTAGCAACAAATTAGATCTTAAAAGCTGAATTTCTCTATCAATTTCATACTTATCTTCGGCTAATAAATCGGTAACTCCAAGCAATTGAGTTTGCTTTTTAGAACTCAGCATTAAGGTTGTGCTTGCACTATAAATGGGTTTCTTTTGTCTTAAGTAAAACAAGGAAATAAGCACAGAAACAACTAAGAAAAATAAGGCCCAAACTAAAGATTTGTTAATACTATGAATTAAAAGTCCGATATTGAATTCTTCAATAATATTCTTTACCTTCTTTCTTTTTTGAGCAGTACCGTTTAAATTCTCGTTCATTTGAGCTTATCTATTTAATACAACAAGAAGTGTTGTTACTGTGGAGAGTAATGACAAAACCGTTGAGGCTTCCCCAACTAAACCTTTTACAACTCGTATTCTGTTTTCGATATAAATTACATCATTCGACTGCACTATCAAATCTGCATTGCGCAAACCTTCCATGGTTGACAAATCAATACTAATAATTTCAGGATTCTTAAGATCTCCTCTTAAGATTTTTATCTTATAGGCTTTCAGGTCATTTCCTAAACCACCAGATTTTGCAATAACTTCAAGTATGGTAGTTGGTCCTTGGTTTAAGCTTACTACTGCTGCTTCGCTACCTTTAAATACAAAAGCTCTTCTATTCACCACATTCAAAATGGCATAAGGCTCATTAAAAATGGCAGCACAACGATCTTCTATATAATCTTCCAATTCATTTTCCGTTTTTCCTACTACATAGGTCCTGCCAAACAAAGGCAATTCAACATTGCCATCTTGTTCCACTAAATAGTAGATTCTGTTTGTGCCGCTGGAATTTCCCATATTTGATTGTCCCGAAGAACCAGAAGATCCTTGGGATCCTGCACCACTAGAATTGCCTATCCCCATTGAACTTCCACCGCCCGTTTCATTAGGTAGTACATCAATTAAATCAAAACCTTCCCTAGAAAAAATTTGTAGGCTTAATAAGTCCCCTTTCTTAATGGTGTATTGATCTAATGTTGTTTGTCCGACACTAAAATATTCATAGTTTCCCTGTTTAAACATTCTATTTGGAAACAAAAGTTTACAAGAACTTAAGCCTGATGCTAACAGAAAAAGGGAGACGAATAGAAGCTGTTTTATAGTTCTCATTCAATTATCTTAATTAATAACTACACGAAGATAGTTATTTCTTGCTTTTATTAAGTTCTTCTCTATACAATCTATCGTATAGTGTCCTCATATTAGAACACAATGTTTGAAAGCTAAAAGTACTTTTAACAAAAGAATAGCCAAGCTTTTGCATATCCTGTCTCAAGTTTTTATCCTCCACTAATAGTTTAAGCTTGGAACTGAAGTCGTCTAAATTATTATTTTCAGCAAGCACTGCCGTTTTATTTTCTAGCACAATATCTTCAATGCCGCCAACCCTTGTACTTACAATAGCAATATTACTAGCTTGGGCTTCAATCAAACTTACTGGTGTTCCTTCATTAAAAGAGCTTAGTGCTACAATTTCTAATCCTGGCAAGGCTGTTTCTATGGCTGTAATCCAACTTGTAAATAATACATCTGCATCTTGGCAAGAGGTGCTAGATATTCTCAATCCCAATTCTTTAGCCAAAGCTTCTAGTTCCTCTCTCAACTCCCCATCACCAATTATAACTGCCTTAACATTTTCCTTAACTTCTGCTTTCAACTTAGCAAAGGCCTCCAAAAAAAGTTTGTGATTCTTCACTGGAACCAAGCGACCAATCATTCCAATGGCCACATCATTTTCTTGTAAACCGTATTTTTCTCTAAACTCTATTCTATTTACTTGCTGATTATCTTGAAATCTATCTAAGTCAAAGCCTAGTGGAACTATTTCAAATTGTTTAGGATCGGCAATTTTAAAATCTTCAGATAATTCTTTTTTCTGAAGAGCACTAATAGCTATTATTTTGGTGCTTTTTTTTGCTAAATATCTTTCTATTGCTAAAAAAACCTTTGTCTTTAATGGGTGGAAATAAGAATGAAAAACATGACCGTGAAAAGTATGTAACACAATCGGAACTCCACAATAAAAAGCTGCTAAACGACCTACTGTTCCCGATTTAGCTGCATGGGTGTGAACTATATCGGGTTTAAACTCTTTAATAATTGCAACCAACTCTTTGAAAGCTTGATAATCTTTCCAAGGGTGAATAGCCCGATACATCGCTTTTATATACCTTGGCTTTAGACCTAAACTTTCAACAATATATGCCGAACTCGCTTCAGAATCATCCTTCATTCCTGCCACGAGAAGCGTTTCGTATTCTGGCTCCAGATATTTGCTCAAATAAGCTGCATTGTAGGTCGGTCCGCCTAGGTTTAACCTATTGATTATTCTTAATACTTTAGGCATTACATTATGTATTTTTTATACCAAACCTGAAACACAATCAAAGCCCAAATTTGGGCATGAACTTCTCCGGGATTATTAGAAAACAGCGTCCTTTTCAAATTTTGAACTGCAGACAAATTGAACAAGTTTTGCTCTACGATAAAATTATCTGCCAATAAATCGTCTAAAATTAAGGCTTTTAAATCGCTTCTAAACCATTGTAATAAGGGCACCTCAAATCCCATTTTATTTCGGGTATAGAGCTCAGAGGGAAGTTCATTTCTAAAGGCATCTTTGAGAATTCTCTTTCTTCCTTGATGACTGACTTTATAATGTCCAGGAAGCTGAAAAGCAAAGTTTACCAATTCGTGATCTAGAAAAGGCACTCGAACTTCCAAACTATTAGCCATGCTCATCAAATCCACCTTGGTTAACATATCGTTTACCAAAACCAAATCCATATCGCTTCGCAGAGTCTCATTTATGTCTTTTGTTGAAGTAAAATGTTGAAGAATTTCTTGCTTTCTACTTTCATAAGTATTTGAAAGCGTATTTAAATCGAACTTAATCAAATCTTTAGGATAGCTTTCGGGTGTAAAAGAGCACCACCTCCAATAACGCTCCTTAGCCTCCATTTTAGCCCCCTCTGCGTATCGTTCTAACTGTCGGAACAAGTTAGAAAATTTTGAATGCCTAGATTTCGGAAGTAGCTTCCAAAGAGGTAGACCTGCTTTTACTGCCGCAGAAGCAAAACCACCTTCTAGCATTTTAAACTCTGCCATATGCTTGTTATAACCCCCAAACATTTCATCTGCACCATCCCCACTTAAAGCTACAGTTACTTTTTCTCTAGTTTTTCTACTTAGAATATAAACAGGAATTGCAGAAGAATCTGCAAAAGGTTCATCAATATAATCAAGAATGTTATGTAAGTTATCGTATAAATCTTGATTGCTTAAGGAAAATACCGTATGATTGGATTTTATTCGCTTAGCCACCAAATTTGCATATTTAGTTTCGTCGAAATAAGGATTATCCGTAAAGCCTATCGAAAAAGTATTCAAATTTGTTTGATGTCTTGCCGCTAAAGTTGCAATAACAGAAGAATCAATTCCACCACTTAAGAAAGAGCCCAAAGGAACGTCAGAAACCAATCTTCGTTGTACGGATAACTCCAGAATTCTTTTGAGTTCTACTTGAGCCTCTGTATAGCTTAAATTAGAATATTTCTTTTGGAAGGGAATCTTATAATAGCTTTTTTGTGTGATTTCTCCTTTATTAGAAATTAGTAAATAAGCCCCCGGCGCTAATTTCTTAACTCCTTGGAGAATGGAATTAGGTTGGGGTATATAATTAAATTGGAAGTATTGTTGTAAAGAAACAAAGTCGATTTGGCGAGGAATATTAAATTCTAGCAAGGCTTTCAACTCGGAGGCAAAATAAAATTGCTTAGCTTTTTGAGCAAAAAACAAAGGTTTTATACCCATTCGATCTCTTGCAATAAAAACTTGATCGCTAGCTTCATCATAAATGGCAAAAGCAAAAAAACCATTAAAATGGCTCACACATTCTACACCATAATGCTTATACATTCTGAGGATTACCTCTGTATCACTTTGAGTTTGAAATTGCTCTCCAAACTTTGTAATAAGTCCATCGCGTAATTCCCTATAATTATAAATTTCGCCATTAAAAATCAAATGGAGGGAGTTGTTATAAGCAGACATAGGCTGGTTAGATGCATCACTGGTATCTATTATTGATAATCGAGCATGAGCAAAACCTAGCTTTTCATTGTACAAACTGTAGCCTTGAAAATCAGGGCCACGTAAATTCAATTTAGTAATTGCGGCATTCAGACCTTGAACATCAGATGCAAATTCAGTTTTATCAAAACTAAGAAAACCCGCGATACCGCACATAATTCAATAATTAAATGCGAAAATATAATTTATTAAGGACAGAACCTATATTTTTGCTTGACTTATGGGGTTTTCCGATATATTTCTAGGTCCTTTATACTTAATATTAGTTTTTTTAATAGCTAGTAGACTAAAATCTCGTCTTGTGTTAGACTCATATGATAGCGAGATGTATAACAAGATTTTGGCCTACAAATTATTCGGTGTTAGCTTTTTTGCCTTTATCTATCAATTTTATTACGAGGGTGGTGATACCTATGGATTTTACAGTTGGACCAAGCATTTAGTTAGCTATTTTTTTGCTGATCCTAGTCATGCTGTTAAGTTTATTTTTACCACAGACAGTTTTGAGTTTGCTAAATTTAAGTACAGTAATTTTGGAAGTAATTATAGTTATTTACTTAAAGAAGGTACTAGGGAGTTGTTCTTTATAAAGATAATGTTCTGGGTTAATATCCTAGGATTCAATTCTTACCTTGCAATTTCTTATATACTAACGCTTGGTGTATTCATTGCAAATTGGTTACTCTACAAAACCTTTGCCTTGCGCTACCCCGAAGCCAAACGAGCATTAGTTTGGTCGGTTATGTTAATTCCTTCTGTTGCGTTTTGGGGAGGTGGTGTGTTAAAGGATACCATTGCATTTATAGGTATTTGTGTTGTTGTTTATTGCTTTGATCAAATATTTATGCAGAAGAAAAAACGACTAAGAAATCTCATCTATTTTGCCATATTTACTTATTTGATTGTAGCAATTCGGGGATTTGTTGTTCTGTCTCTGTTACCCGCATTAGTGGTTTGGTTGTTTAGTAGCTATAAAGAAAAGATTAGTGGTGGCTTTATTAAATTTATTAGTACTCCCTTTTTGATAATAATCAGTATGGGCATTGTTGTGGTACTCTTACAAGCGGTAGGAGGAGAATTAGACCGATTCTCCATAAACGAGTTAGACAATACCATTAAGGATTTCCAAGGATGGCATGAAGTGGCCTCCGCAGATGGGTCTGGATATTCTTTACATACCTCTGGATCCGGACCAGCACAAATGCTTATGGCACTTCCTGCTGCAGTAAATGTAACTTTTTTCAGGCCTTATCTTTGGGAGGTAAGTGGAGCAGTTGTTCTTCTTTCGGCTTTAGAAGCCCTTATCATCTTTCTTTATTTTTTAAAAGTTTTTCTTTTAGAAGGAAAAATTTTCGGATTTTTTAGAGTAATACTCAACGACCCTTTGGTGCAACTATGTATCGTGTTTTCCATCTTGTATGGATTCTCGGTTGGCTTTACAAGCTATAATTTTGGTGCCCTTTCGAGGTATAAAATTCCTGCAATGCCATTTTTTGCTTCGATGCTAGTGCTTATCTCCTACCGACTTAACCACCCCAAAACAGAATAAAAACTTATCTTTTTGGCTTTGCACAGAATAAGCATTTAAAATTCGTTTTCTACCAGCTTGCCCCATTTTAACTCTCTGTTGTGAATTCTCTATTAGTATAGATAGAGCTTCTACCCACTCTCCCGCAGTACTACATAAAAAACCCTCCTTGCCGTGTTCAAGAATCTCTTTATTCGCGCCATGATTTTGCATAACCGCAGGTATTTCCATTGCCATATAAACAAGTCCTTTTAGTCCACATTTACCCTTGCTCCACTCGTCCTCTGGTAGAGGCATAATGCCAATATCAAACTCTTCCAACTCTTTAATTTCAGTTTCTCGTGTCCATTGAACACCTTTGATATCAAGTTCTTTATCCGAAAAAGTTGCGTCGCCTAAAACTTTAAAATAAATCCTTTCGCCAAATTTTTTCTTAAGCATTTTAATATAAGGATAGGCTAATTTAAAATGTTCGATTGTTGTTAGACTGCCGCTCCAGCCTATACATACTTTACCATCATCCTTTTCTTTTAACTTGCTAGTTCTTTTATATTCTTCTGTGTCAACACAAGTGGGAATTAAAATATTCTTTTTTGAATAATTCTTAGCATAGTCTAATAAGAAAGAGTTTCCAACTATATTTAAATCTGCGCTAGCAATAATTTCGCTAGTTTTCGCGGCATTTTTCAAGAATGAGAGCTTCTTATTAGCCTGCGAGACATTCTGCATCCAAATAGAATCATCAAAATCAAAAATCAACTTAGTTCTTTTAGCAATTTGTTTCTCAAAAAAAGCAGTACCTAACATAAAGGCTTCCCTTTGAACGAATACATAATTGTAGGAGGATGCTTTGAAAAAAGCAAGGTACGAAAGCTTCAATAAACTATACAAGAGGATATAAGCCTTTCCGAGTAATTTTCCCGGAGCATAAAAGATTAAGTCTCTCTTTTTATTTAACAAAAAACCATAATCATAACTTACTCCTTTTTGATCTAAATAAGGTAGAAATTGCTCGATTCTATATCTCTGAGAGGGAGATCGATTAGGTCTGTGTAAGCCAAAAAAGAGAATGTCTTTTTTCATTACTATCTACTTAATTTTTTATAAATTTCTGAATATAGCGAAACTCCTTCTTGTAAACCAAAGTATTCGTTTGCCCCCTTAATTGCTTGAGCTTTGTCTAATTTAAAATTTCTCATCTTAGCAATTGATTCTCTGTAGCTTGCCTTATTAAAATTATCTAGCACTATACCACAAGAGTAATCTTCTATAACTTTAGCGGTATCTCCAACTCTACTATTGCAAACAATAGGAATTGCCATACTCATTAATTCTCCTTGCTTAACTGGCGAAGAAGCTATTTTAGAGTAAGCCGGTTTAATGAAAAATATAGAAAAGTCGGATAAGGACAAATACATAGGTACCTCAGTATAATTTGCCTTTTGAATTACAATTTTACTTAAATCTATTTCTTTCTTAGTTGCTGCTTTTATAATTACCTCTGGACTCTCGCCCGTTATAAAAAAGAAAATAGCATTATCATCTTCCTCTAGCATTGTTTTAAAGAAATCAAGCATTTCATCTAACATATACCAGGTTCCTATTGAGCCCAAATAACTTAAAACAAAACGATTATCAAGGCCTAGACTTTTCTTCAAATCGACAATTTTTTCTTCCGAAACATTTGAAATAGAAAAACGATTTGTATCGACACAACAGGGAATTACATTAATCTCTATATTCCTATCTTGAAGCTCTTTCCAAGTCTGCATCTCATGAACTGCAGCATGAGTTAAGCTAACGATAGCGTCTGCCTCTTGGAGAAACTCTAATTCTTTCTTTTTAAAAAATTGATAAACCAATCGATAATGCAACTGAGATAGATTCCAAATTTTACCATCTATCCTTTCATCAGCCCAAAAACCTCTCATATCGAAGAGAAATTTTATTCCAAATTTTCTCTTAAATCTCAAGCCAATTAAACTGGAAATATAAGATCTACAATGAATTATTTTAAAAGGATTCCGTTGATTTAAGGATATGGCTAATCGGTAAATTTTGAACAAATCTAACAAGGTTGATAGAATAGGAGGTCTTTTTGTATACTTAATTGGATGCCACTTCAAATTATTGGAAACACAGAATTTCTCTATTTGCTCTCTTTTTTCCTGATAATTTTGCTCCTTCTCTGCAGAAATTATAGTTATTGAATAAGATTCTTTTGCTAAACCTGATAAATATGGCAAAATTTGACTCTGACCTAAAGGGTCTGTTAATCCATCATAAGAAATATAGAGTATATTTGTCAAAATTTACTTTTTCACAAAAGTAAGCAAGTTAAATCTTAATGCTAAAAGAATTACATAAAAACGAAGGTGTTGTCTTTGCTGCTAAATCTTTAGGAGCATACTTATTATGGATTATAACAAGGAAGGCCTTTATGAAAATTTCCTTTCTTCAGCCTATTTGGGTCAAAATAAACGATGGTTTAGCTTCTATTTATGTGAAGCTATCTGCCCAAGTTTTAGAAGCAATGGGCTATAGTTTGAAGTTAAATTCTAGAAATTTATTTCTATCAGGAACCGAAGGTTTATACGTAGGCGATCATTGTTTAGGACTTTCGGCTACTTTTATTTTCGCTGCTATAATTTTAATGTTAAAAGCAAAATGGACCCACAAAATTCTTTATGCCCTTGCGGGAATAATTTTGATTTTTGCTATGAATTGGTTTAGAGTAGTTGGTTTGGCGCTGATGTTAGTTCACGGCTCAAAAGCTTTCTTTCATTTCAATCACAGCTATACCTATTTGGTAATGGTATATGGTTTAATCTTTGCAATGATTGTATTTTTTGAAAAAAGATTTAGTAAATAGTTAAATCTTCATTTTTTTCTAACCATTGGTTCAGGAGAATAATTGCCCAAATTTTATTAAACAAGTGGTCTTCTCCTGCAAAATATCGACTAACTAAATCTTTCACCTTGTCTTTATCAAAGATTCTATATTTCAATAAAACAGTATCGCTTAAATAATTGTCTATCAAATATTTCAATTCATTTTGCAACCAATATCTAATTGGGATACTAAATCCCCATTTAGGTCGGTCAAACAATTCTTTAGGTAAATATTCATAAAGAACTTGCTTTAATAAGTATTTAGATTCTTTGTTTTTTAATTTTAATTTATCGTTTAAATTGATGGAGAATTCAACAATTCTATGATCTAACAAAGGCACTCTAGTTTCTAGTGAATACTGCATGGATGCGCGATCTACTTTAACTAATAAGTCATCTTTAAGATAGTGCTTCAAATCAAAAAATGCCTGGTTTTCAACAGCATTAAGTTTTCTTTCTCGTTCAACTAGAGGATACTTCAATTCTTGCTGCATCCCTTTTAACAACAAGTCATTTAGTTCTCGTGCAGAAAAGAAATATTGCTCTACAGAAAAGATATGACTAGGCATATGCGTAGAAGCATCATAATTGAACATTTCTGCAACCCTTTTGTATTTTGATTGCTTCGACTTTGAAAGAAAAAACTTTGCTGGTCCTTTCATTGCGTTAATAAAAGGATTATTAAGTCGCTTAGCCCAAGTATAAGCCCCATATCCCATAAATTGTTCATCACCTCCGTCGCCAGAAAGTGTCATAGTTACATATTGCTTAGCTAGTTTAGAAACAAGCATAGTAGGAATGGCTGAGGAATCTGCATAGGGTTCATCATAAGCTTCTATTATTTGATCAAAATGCTCTACTGCATCTTGATACGAAACTATAAATTCATGATGGTTTGTTTTTAACTGATTAGCAATTTTAGCAGCGTGTTCTGCTTCGTTGTATTTAGCTTCTTTAAAGCCAATAGAAAAAGTATTTATTGGTGTTGGACTTACATGTTGGGCAACTGCTGTAACTAAAGAAGAGTCAATTCCCCCACTTAAAAAAGTGCCAAATGGCACATCGCTAATCAAGCGGTATTTCACACTGCTTTCAATTAATTCGTTTAATCTTACTTTCGATTTTTCTTCATCATTGTAGGTGAATTTATTTATTTTCTTATCTAAATTCCAATAACTTTCTGAAGAGAAACCGTAAGGGCTTACAGCTCCAAGATGTGCCGCTCCAAACTTCTGTACTTCTTTGTAAATAGTGTTTGGTTCTGGTATATAGCCTAATCTCAAATATTGATTTACTGCTTCTTTGTTTAAATGAAAAGCACCAAGCTTTTGTCTTAAGGCAAGCAAAGATTTTAATTCTGATGAAAATGCAAAAAATTCTCCATTCCAAAAATAGAATAAAGGTTTAATTCCTAATCTATCTCTAAATAGCCAAAGTATTTTGTCTTGTTTATCGTAAATGGCAATGCTAAACATTCCATTTAGCTTATAAATAAATGCCTTGCCCCAAAGCGCAAAGGCCTCAATCAAAACCTCTGTATCTGAAGTCGTTTTAAAATTTACATCCTTAAATTTTAAAATATCTTCTTTAAGTTCTTTAAAATTATAGACTTCGCCATTAAACACAATCATATATCTTCCGCAAGAAGAGGGCATAGGTTGATTTGCTGCATCTCTTAAATCAATAATACTTAATCTTCTATGACCAAGAACACAATGGCCATCTTCACTTTGGTAATAACCTCCAGCATCTGGACCTCGATGTTTCAACAAATCGGTCATTTCTTGAACCAAGTTTAATGAGGCAGTTGCCTTAACAGAAAATATTCCGCTTATTCCGCACATATTATTTATTATGAAATGGGTGAATGCTCATAGGAAACTTTGCGAAGGGATGGTAATCGCCAACTAATCCAATAGCTTGTGTATTTCTAATTTCATGTACAATTTGAATAGCACTCAAAGCCTCCTTAATTCTAAAGCCATTACCTTCTAAAATAGCCTTATAGCTTTTATCGTGCAAGTCTGTAAATCCATCACTAAACTCAATCTCTTCTCCTTCTAAAGTCATACTTCTATAGGTGGTTTTACCTGCTTCTTTGATATAAGGCGGAAGAGTTTCTGCATTTATGCTAAGAAACCATCTTACTCTAGCTCTTTCAAATTCTAAATAACCCGCAGCCCTATCGAAACTATGCAAATGAACTTGGTTTAATTTCAAATCGCCAAAAATCCAGCTCAACATATCGAAAAAATGCACTCCTATGTTGGTGGCAATTCCTCCCGACT
>JACJYT010000019.1 GCA_020635975.1 Chitinophagales bacterium | reverse complement strand
TGCCACATTTAGCTCACTTAGTCTATACCCAGCAATTACCCATCTATTTTGCGTGTTTGCTGTTGAAAACCAAACTACGGCTCTACTACGTTCAGGAGATAGGTATAACCCATTCCATTCCATTTCTAACTTTACTATAATTCCTTTACCATCTTTGGTTTCAACTTCTTGCCCAAGAAAAAAACGTGGCATAACACTAGCTATATGTAATGCCTTTTCATAGTCTGTTAATTCTGTTTCCGTATTCATAATTTTGTCTTTATTTATTAGTGTAGTAATTTATCAAAGTCGGCACTACACATAGCCAAACCGTTATCTGCAATTACTCCAAAGGGTAACCAATCAAATAGATGACCTTACCTCCTCTTCCGTTATCTATTTTACCGGATCTCCAGTAGTAGTTCTCTGCATTTATAGATGTTGTCAATTCATCAAGGTCCTTAGGAGCGTATAACTTGAATAACGCAATGAAGCCATCCAAGAAAGTAACGATGGGCAATACCGGTATCAAATAAGTGAAAATAAGTCTTTCCAATCGGAAGGGTTTAACGAGTGGTGCTGTAATAATAACGCTCAGTGGCACAATAACAGTCATACCGAATACTTGCCAAAGGCTATCATTATTCCCCTCTACGACCACAATAGGGCATCGCTTTTTAGAAACCTTGGATAGAATTTCCTTTGCTTCCATGGCAGGAAACTGATGAAATGAATTAATACTCAAATACATCCCTTCTTCGGATGCCTTAAAATTCTCAGCGTTAACATATACCCTTTTTATTTTATTGTCTATCAATTGATCAACCGTCTCAAATCCGGCTCCACACTTTTTATCGATAACAACAATTCTGTTTGCATGCTGCAATCCTTCTTCAATTACAGGCATAAATGGTTTTGCCGCATGTACCTGATTTACAAACCATGTCATAAACTCGTGCACGCATCTCGTAAGAAAGTCTGGAAACCAGCTCGCATTTGTGATTTGTGGGACTTGCTTTCTTTTCATAACATCAAATTGACTAATTTTAGACCAAATGTACTAATTTTTTAGACCAGCTGGACTAAATGAATAAGACAAAGCAAAATATTTTAAATAAAGCACTGGAGATTTACAACCGTGACGGCGTTAGCAATGTTTCAATAAGGCAACTGGCAAAGGACGTTGGAATCAGCCACAGCAATTTAATTTATCACTATCCAACCCAAGAAGAGATAATTCTAGGGCTGCATGATTTATTGCTTAATAAAGCCGTTGAACTAAATATTGGTTTGGTTCAAAATGAATCTCTTATACAATCACTTTATACAACGACACGAACAGGTTTTATGGTTGTCTATAATTTTCGATTTTTCTTCAAAGAGCTTCAAAATATCTGCAATGCTTTCCCCAAAGTAAAAGAGGTCCTAAGAAAGGTCGAAAAAGTGCGATCTGACATGTACAAAAACATCATTGAAAATATGATTGCAAATGACCTTCTTCGATCTGAAGAATTTAAAGGTGAATTTGATGATTTAATAGTTAGGATTAAAATATTCAGTGACCACTGGCTGGAGTCATCTTCAATTTATGATGAATTACCTGAGGAAGAAATGATTAACAAATATTCATATCTTCTCATGCAACATTTCTATCCATATCTGACTAACAAAGGGAAGGATGAATATAAAACAATACAGATAACAACACCTAAGCCACATTAAAACGATGGCTTAGCTGCAAACCGTTGGTGGCAAGTGTAAAGAACGTCCGTGCATCAAAAAAAAAGAAGTAAAAATTAAATGGCAATAACAGGAAGTGACTTTGAAAAACTAGTTAAACCATTCTTTAAAAGAATTTTTGAAGAAATGGGGTTTCTTGTTATGCAAGTCCGCAAACAAGACTCAGGTGACCAAAATGGTTTTGACATTAGCGTTCTTTTTTTAGATGATAACGAACAGGAAAGAGAGTTTTTTATTGAATGTAAATACTACACTACTGCCAAGCTTGATTGGGCAGACATTTTTAATAAACAACTCCAATTAGAAGCTTCTAGTCATAATCCAACAGCTTTTATAGCTCTTTCACCACTTCGAGATTTAAGTAACATTGACCACAACATTCAATCTAAAGTTATTGGACAATTCAAATACCCCGTTGATTTTTGGACGCCTGACAAAGAAATTGAAAAACTATTTGCTCTTGAAACAGAAGTTTACAAGAAGGTTTTTAATAAACCTGATTGTGATATTGTATTTGATAGGGAAACTGAACTTAAAAGAATAAAAGCCATAATTAACAATCTTATCCAAAAGAAAGAAGCTTTAAGATTTGCAGACATAATAATAATTCAGGACACTGAAAAACAACCTAATGAAGATTTAAGCCTTAAAACAACTCTTGATGATAAATTAAATTCAATTCTTAAAGTAGATGATGAACATAGAATAAGATACCACAGAATTAGAGCCAATTATAAAGTGTTCAT
The DNA here is from genome assembly GCA_020635975.1 of Chitinophagales bacterium. Taxonomy (GTDB): domain Bacteria; phylum Bacteroidota; class Bacteroidia; order Chitinophagales; family UBA8649; genus JAFMKE01. The sequence continues at coordinate 41,152 of JACJYT010000019.1, read as the reverse complement.
TGAAGGACTAAATGACTTAAACCCAAGTTTAAGAACTAACATATTAAGTTGGGAAAGCAATCTCAGGCTCAAAGCAGACAGATTATCAAGCAATTTTAATATTGATGACACATATACACCTCAAAAATTCTTTCACGATTTTTTCAATGAAGCCGAAAAAGAAATTTTAACGTTCTACAAGGACTTTGAGCTGAAAGGAGATAAAGAAAAATTATTACAGGGAGTAGTATTTGAGTTAGCAGCTCAATGTCCACTAGATTGGAGAAAAAATGGAACAATTTAATTATCTCATAAAATCAATTACTGATAAAGGTCTAAAACCAAATATAAATTTGGATAGGCCTACTTACATTCAACCCGAAGACAGAATTCAATATAGGTCAACAAGAATTCTTATTATTTTGGGAATGTTAAACACTAAATTTGGATTAAGTAAAAATGTAATTGCTTGCATTGATTTTTTGCTTCGCAACGAAGCATTTCAAGCCAAGTTTATTGTTGAGTATTTTAATGGTCAAAAGAACGTCCTAAAAAAGCTAAGTCTGTTTAAATCAAAATCACAGGTTGAGATTGACTTTAACATTGTTCAATATAAAAGTGTTCCTTGGGACATTAGATTCAATGATATGTTCTTGTATTTATTCGTTAGGGACTTAATTACATACAAAACAGATGACAATGAGAAAAATGTTAGAATATTGATTACAGAAAAAGGTCAAGCCTTTTTCGTGAAAGCAAAAGAGATATTTCCTAATGAAATAAATCTCCTAGAGCTTTTTGGAAGTCGTATTGCAGAAAATAGAACCATAAACATAATTACAGAAGTAATCCCAAATTCATATTGGAAACAAAATGTCGAGACTGATAATAAATAAACTAATCTATACTGTCATCACTCAAGATGATGTTAAGTATGGTGCTACAATTCCATTTAATAATGGGTTGAATATTATCTATGGACCTAACTCAGTAGGAAAGACAAGTATTATTACGGGAATTGTTTATGGTTTAGGAGCAGAGAAAGGGCTTGGCATATTTAAAACAATTCAAAATCCATTTAAACCTGAGTTCTACAATTCAATTGATGGCAAAGGCATTAAGAATTCCTATCTATTACTCGAAATTTCAAACGGAATAGACACAGTCACAATTTTTCGATACATAAAAGGAAAAGAACTGCATCTTGCAGCAGTCAAAAAGTGTTCTGTTGATGAGTTTTTCAAAACAGAAGAAGTTACAAAGCTAATCGTATCAGGAGAAGGTGTATTTTCAGAAAATGGATTTCAGAATTTTCTATTCAATTTTATAGGTTTAAAACAAGTTGAATTGCCAACTTATGACAATAAGTTATCTAAACTATATTTTGAAAATATATTACCTCTTTTCTTCGTAGAACAAAGAGCCGGGTGGTCTCAGATACAATCTCGACAAGTAACGAGATATAATATAAAGGATGTTAAGAAAGTTGCCTTTGAATATGTTTTTGGACTAGATAGATTTAACCTGCATTTAAACGAAATTAAAGTAAAAGAACTTGAAGCGAAACTTAAAAAATTTAAGGACGAATTGTATCAAAAAGAAGAAAACCTATTAATAATCGCTAATGCAGAAAAAGTAGATGAAATTCCTCTTGTAAATACTAACTCAATTGGCAAAACAAGCATCTATGATTACTTGAGATATTTACAGGAAAAATATAAGGCTGAATCGGAATTCATCAATCAGCTTTCCAGTCAAAATAAAGAATATGAAGACAGCAACGAAAAGTTAAGAGACAGTTTAAAAACATTAGATTTTCAGTATAGAAAAGCTTCTGAAAAGATTGAGAAAATATCCATAGAAATATCAGGATATGAAAATTATATTGAAAGAATTAAAGCAAACAAATACAAAAACAAACAATTAAAACGAATCAAGGAACTATCAACTGATTTAAATATTAAAACTTGCCCTGTCTGCGAAGCTAAATTAGAAACTCAAACAGATGATGAGTGTGTTTTATGTCATTCAGAGTTGTCGAAAAAAATTTCTACACCTGAACAAAATTTAGCCTTTTTAGAAGACGAAGAAAACACCTTTAATAAGGTAATTAAACAGAGAATTTTAGACAGGAGAAAAATTCTTGAACAGAGAAATGTCATTATAGACAAAATTAAAGAATACGAAGGTCAACTTGAACATCAAACAAAAACTTTTGCAGGCAAAGAGTTTGCCGAGTTAAGAAAAAGAATCTTGGATTCTGACTCAACTCACAAAGAGATGGAGAAGTATTCAAGAATTGCTCAAAGATGGGAAGACTTGAAGCCGCTCAGGAGAGATATTGATTTGACAAGTAAAGAATTAGATAGACTTAAAGAAGAAGTATCTAAATATGAACAAACAGAGAATGACCAAACTATTATTGACACAATAAAAAACAATGTTCAATCTAATGTTTCAAGTTTAGGGCTATTCAAGGGTAATCAGTCTCTAATTAGTAAAATAAAAGTTGACAGTAATGACAATTATACACCATACCTTGACAACTACGATATTTACAATATTTCAAGTTCAAGTGACAATATCAGAATAATTTTAAGCTATTATCTATCACTTCTTCAAACATCAATTAAATTCAAAAAATTAGATTCGATTGGTTTTCCGAATATTCTAATTCTTGACGAACCAAAGCAACAAAATCTAGACAATGATTCACTTGTTGACTGTATTAATGTTATTGAAAGCATTTCATCAAATGACGGTCAAGTAATTTTGACAACTTACAGTGAACTTGAAAGCGACCGACAGAAGTTTGAGAAATATATAATTTATGAAATGAAAACCAAGACTGACTACTTACTTAAAAGACTGAATAAATGAGAACACCAGCCACCAACAGCACCTACCCAAAAGTGGCGGTTCAGTGGTTAAATCAAGCTTTGTGCTTCTATCAAAGTTTGTGCTTGACTGAAAGTGAAGTGCTTCGAAATCGCCACCTTCGGGTAGCTGCAAAACATCAGCTGTAATTCTATGACAACATAAAAATCAATATGACATTAGAAGAAGAAATACAATCGGCAACAGACAGAATTGAAACTCGAACAACAGAGTTTGAAACTAAAATTTCAAAACTCGAAACCAAAATAAAAACTTATTCCAATTGGGCTTGGGGCTTTGTGATTGGCGGTTTTGTTGTCGTTATAGTTGGACTCATTTTATATCTGTGCCGAGACAACACAAATTATAATCTCAATTTACTTGGCGACTTTTATGGTGGCTCTGTTGCTTCAATCTGGTCTTTGGCTGGACTATTCTTCATTTATATTGCTTTCTTAGGACAAAAACAACAACTCCTCAATCAACAAATGGAAATAATGTATAGTCAATTAGAAGTAAAATACACACGACTTGAACTTGAAGGACAGAAAAAAGAAATGATAGAACAAAATCAAACTCTACGACAACAGAGATTTGACAACACCTTTTTTCAATTATTAAATACTCACTCAAATATTGTTAGCTCAATGGACTTGAGAAAATATAGCGAAAAGAGTTCAGTAATTTCTGAAGGTAGAGATTGTTTCGACATTTTCTATCAAAGACTTGAAATATATATAAAGACGCAAAATAATAGTAAAATAAAAATTGACCCTAAGTCTGCTAATTTAGATGACACATTTAAAGGATATGACTTGTTCTTTGAAAAAAACCAAAACAACTTGGGACATTACTTTAGAAATCTATATCATATAATTAAATACATAGACAAATCTGAAATAGAAAATAAGAAAACATACACAAATTTTGTAAGGGCACAATTATCAAGTCATGAACTTGCATTAATTTTTTATAACTGTTTAACTGAATACGGCAACGACAAATTCAAGCCTTTGATTGAAAAATATTCTTTACTGAAAAATATGAATAAGGGTTTGGTGTTTAATTCAAATCACTTGACAGAATATGACACCAAAGCTTATGGAAAATAAAGAACTACAGCAAACACGGGTTTTGCCCCTCTAGCACAAATACTGATCCGCCCTCTATCGAAAGCTCACTTGGGCCATTTTAAATCCGAACACCATTCCAAAAACTCTATGTTTATCAAGCCTTTAATTCCTGCATAATCTCTAGCACTGCTATATAAATAGTATTCCGGATTATCAACTATACTGGCTGCTACAGGATTATTATGGATGTAGTTTAATTTTTGAAGCATAAAGCTATCCATATATGGAAACAATTCTTTAGCCTGGTTGTCTTGTCTCCAAAATTTATAATGCGTGTTATTACAATTTGCTTTGCCAGCCTTTGAGAAGGCTTCTAGCATCCATTCCTTTCTATTTCCAGCAGGATTATCTCGAAGAGCCTTTAGAATCTGCGAACTGGTATACTTTTTTAAATCTCCAATAACAGCACTTAAGTCATGATTCTTGGCTGCTACAATAAGATGAACGTGCTTAATCATCATACACCAAGCATAAATGATCAAGCCTTTGTTGTTTTGGCAATAAATCAAACTATCTACTAGTACATCCTAGTACTCTAGTCTAGTAAAAACATCTATCCAATCTACGACTCGAAAGTGATGAAATAAATTCCTGCTGGATTATCAATTTTATACTTAAAACTCATAAAAAATTTAAAGTAGTGAGTAACTTTAGTCAACAGATGGTAAATGATTAGGAAGGCTGATTGAATTAGTGTTCTATAAAACAAACTTAAAAAAATTGTAAACTTGCTAATAAAAGGCACAAGTGACTGCCCCGAAGTTTAGGGATTCAACACTTGCGCTAGCGGTGTTGAGTGAAACATAAAATTACCACCACTAAAAAAAGAACTATGGCAACCAGCAAGAATATTTTAGCCGTAATATTCATTCTCACTTTTTTTGCATGCAAAAAGGAGGATTTAGAACAAGAAATTATATCCGTTCCAAATGGTGACTTTGAATTTTGGGATAACGCCCCCATTCTTATTACTTGGCAAACGAATAGTTGTCCGCCTTGTTTACCACCTTACGAAACCTACATTGTGCAAAAAGATAATGATGCAGCTCATGGTCAATTCGCTGCAAAATTTATATACAACAATTTCTATAGTAGTTTTGCCATTAATAAATTTGCCATTGCCTTACACCCAACGCATTTAACAGGATATATAAAATCAACTATCGATAATGGTGATACGGCTTTAATTCAAATTGATCTCTTTTCTGGAAATACAATTATGGATCATGGGAGCTTTTATGAAACTTCATCAACTGCAAACTATACAAAAATAGAAATTCCAATTACTCAGAATAATTCGATTGTAGATTCAGCTTCGATAAGAATTGTTGGCGGAAATAAACCGAATACCATATTTTTCGTAGATAATTTGGAACTAATTAGAAAAAATCCATAAACTTAAATACTAGCTTGAATTCCCCCTCCCCTTTACATCAGCAAAGCAGCTGCTAAGAACTTCCAAGCCTTAGTTGCTTCTTACAAGCCCAGCCAGACCAACACCGATCTTGATTTATTTTAAAAGCTTTATCTTCCCCTCCTAAATCTTAGCAAGAAACGGCTTGTAAGCACCAACTTACTTAGCTAGCTTTGACCCAAGAAAAGTTGCCATAATGAAAGAACAAGAGGATATCAACTACCAGAGAATTGCAGAAGCTATCCGCTTTATCCAAGCCAACTTTAAAAGGCAACCCAGTCTAGATGAAATTGCCAAAAGCGTTCACCTCAGTCCCTTTCATTTTCAACGCCTCTTTGCAGAATGGGCCGGAATAAGCCCAAAAAGCTTCTTACAATATACCAGCCTTCAACACGCTAAAAAACTCTTAGCAAGCTCCAATAACAACTTGCTGAGAACAGCAGAAGAAACTGGACTCTCTAGCAGCTCTAGATTGCATGAACTCTTTATTAAAATAGAAGGCATGACTCCAGGTGAGTATAAAAATGAGGGTGCAAATCTGGAACTAAATTACCACTTCGAAACTTCCCCCTTTGGTCAGCTCCTGCTCGCTTCTAGCAAAAAAGGTCTGTGCCATATGATTTTTTGCGAAAACCAAGAGAAGTCCTTAGAAGAATTAAAAGCACGCTTTCCTCAAGCCAAATGGAATTCAAAAAAAGACGCCTATCAAGAAGCCGCCATGAAGATATTTACCAAAGATTGGAGCAAGCTTAACGAAATAAAACTGCATTTAAAAGGCAGCGAATTTCAAATAAAAGTATGGGAAACTTTACTCAAAATTCCTCTGGGTAGACTTAGTACTTACGGAGAAATAGCCCAAGCCATTCAAAATCCAAAGGCCGCTCGAGCAGTAGGGACGGCAATTGGCTCTAACCCCATTGCCTTCCTAATTCCTTGTCACCGGGTTATTCAAGCAAGCGGAGCTTTAGGTGGCTATATGTGGGGACCTGTGCGTAAAACTGCTATCTTAGCTTGGGAGGCTGGCCAAATAGAGCCTAGTCAAATTACAAAAGAATGAAAATAGAAATCAGAGAAACAGGAAACAAGGGCTCAGCCATAGCCCTAGAATACGATAGAAAAGTTGGAGAAATGACCTACTCTAAGGCAGATGAACATTTAATGATTATTGACCATACGGAAGTAGATCCCGCCTTTGGTGGTAAAGGCCTTGGACAAGAACTGCTTATGACCCTAGTTAACATGGCTAGAGAAAAAAAGATTAAAATAATCCCTTTATGTCCCTTTGCCAATGCTCAATTCAAAAAGCAAAAGGATATTCAAGATGTGCTAAAATAGCTCGCGGAGAGGCCCTGCATCCCAGAGATAAGTGTATCTTTAAAGAGAAAGTAAAAAGCGTAAATTTTGAAAGACAAAAGCATAGCTGTACTTCCCTTTGTTAATATGAGTTCTGATTTGGAGAACGAATATTTTAGCGATGGAATTACAGAAGAAATAATTAATGCCCTTGCAAAAATTAATGGCCTCCAAGTTACTTCTCGAACTTCTTCTTTCTTCTTCAAAGGGAAAAATATTCCCATTAGCGAAATTGGAAAACAGCTAAATGTAGCAACGCTACTCGAAGGCAGTGTTCGCTTGTCGGGCTCGTCGATACGCATTACAGCCCAACTTATTGAAGCAGAAAACGACTTTCATTTCTGGTCGGAAACTTGGGATAGAGAGCGCAATAATATCTTTGAAATTCAAGATGAAATTAGCTTAATTATAGCCGACAAATTGCGAGAGCAATTCGGACACTTCGAAATTCAAGAGCATTTAGTCAAGCCCCAAACCAAAAATTTAAGCACTTACGACTTTTCCTTAAAAGCCAAATACCTAAGAAATAAATGGAATCCAGAAGATGCTCTTCGTGCTCTTGCGCTTTACGAAAAAGCACTAGAACTAGACCCAGAGCATAGCGAATCGTATATCGGTTTGGCCGATTGTTACAGCTTTTTGGGCACCACAGGCTTTATGCCCTTTGCCGAAGCTTGGGGAAAAACCATAGAATACACCCATAAGGCAGCGCAATTAAATAATCAGCTATCTGGCCTTTATTACCAACTCTCTAACATTGCTTTTTTTATAGAATGCGATTATGCTAAAGCCCTAAAGGAAATGCAAAAAGCTATTGCTATTAATCCAAATAATGCAGAAGCCCAACAGTTTATTGCCTTTCTCTATATACTTGCCGACCAAAGAAAAAAATCGAAAGAGCACCTAGACCTAGCTCTCGGTATCAATCCCCTTTCGGAAGAAACCCACTTTTTTAGAGCCTACTACCATTACATGATTAAGGATTATAACAAGTCGCTCGAAATGCTCAATACCTGCTTAGATGCCAATCCGAAAAATATTCCTGCTATCTCGGTTAAAAGCCTGTGTTTGCTTAAGTTAGCTCATTACGAAGAAGTGATAAGCTACTTCGACAAGATTCCCGTAGATGTGCTTATAGATGGAGAGAAAATTGGTGCTCTAAGTTTAGCCTATACCTTAAAGCAGGACGAAACCAAGGCAAAAGAATATTCGGAAATTTTACATGCAAAAGCGAAAGAAGCTAATGGCTTTACGGCAGATTCCTACCTGCCATTTTTGTATACTGCCAGAGGCGAAATAGACCTAGCTTTTGACTGGATTGCCCAAGCTATTGAGAAAAAATCTTCCTTGTTATTACTGCGATTCTCCGACCCCTTAATGGAAGATTTAAGTACCGATTCGAGATATACGGCCTTTAAATCTAGCATCTATTCTTGCGAAGAAATGGAAGAGGCACAAGAAGAAAAAAACGCCTTATTGGATGCTGCCACCGCTAGCAAATATGCCAAGAACTTGGCAAGCTATCTAGAGGAAAGCAAGGCCTTTTTGAATCCCGATTTGTCGCTAAGAAGTTTAGCGGAAGCCCTAGCCATTCACCCCAACCAACTCTCTTGGCTGTTGAACAACAAGCTGGGAAAAAATTTCAATGAATACATCAATCACTTTAGAATTGAAAGCTTTAAAAGCATAGCTAAAGATCCTAAAAATGCACACCTTACTATTGAAGGCTTAGCCTACGAAAGTGGCTTTAACTCTAAAACTGTTTTCAATACCTATTTTAAAAAAGAAACCGGACTTACACCTAGTCAGTTTCTTAAAGCCTAGTTGCCGCCTTTATAGTTGGATGAAATCGTTCGGAATTATAATTCCGAACTCGCTTCTTACAATTCCGTTCACCTAAGGGAAGTAGCCCTTTTACTTTTGCATCATCATTAAAAACAAAAAATAAAAAAGATGAAAGCAGTTGAACTTACAAAATATGGCTCGCCAAAATTTCTTCAAATTGTTGAAAAAGAAAAACCGAGCTTAAAAGACAAGGAAATTTTAATTAAAATGCACGCTAGTTCGGTGAGCTCTGGCGATGCGAGAATAAGAAGGGCTGATCCCGCAATTATTCGCTTAATATTTGGATTTAAGAAACCCAGAAAATCTGTTCTAGGTGTAGTGGTTTCTGGAGAAATTGTAGCGGTAGGAAAAGCCGTAAGTAAATTTAAAGTTGGCGATCAAGTTTTTGGCGATGCGGGAATGAATTTTGGAGCTCATGCCGAATACCTAAGTCTTTCTGAAGATGCCGTACTTAGCAAAAAACTAAGTAACATGACTTATGAAGAAGCTGCAGCCATACCCTTTGGTGCAACAGCTGCCTTGCATTTTTTAAAAATTGCAAAGATTCAAAAAAATCAAAAAGTGCTCATTTATGGCGCTTCCGGCGCTATTGGAACCATGGCAGTGCAAATGGCAAAAAATATGGGTGCTCAAGTTACAGCAGTATGCAGCACGGCAAACTTAGAATTAGTTAAAAGCCTGGGTGCAGATAAAGTAATAGACTATACCCAAGAAGATTTTACTAAAAATGGTGAAAGCTATGATGTAATTTTTGATACTGTCGGCAAAAGTGCTTTTTGGGGAGCATTAAAATCGCTAAATAAAAAGGGTCATTTACTCATGGCAAGCGCAAGCATGTGCCTAATGTTGGGTAGTTCAATTCTTGCAGCTTTTACGAGTAAAAAAATAAGTTCTGGAGTAATTAAGACTAGTGCAGCCGACATGGATTTTATAAAAGAAGAAGTGGAAAAAGGCAAACTGAAAGCAGTGATCGACCAAAGCTTTCCTCTAGAAGAAGCTGCCAAGGCGCATGCCCGTGTTGACTCAGGTCATAAAGTAGGAAATGTTATCCTTAAAATGAATCATAGAAACTAGTAAAAAACCAAACAGTAGAAAAAATTGTTGGAAGCTAAAAGCAAAGAAATGGACCTTTTTAATCGTTCGAATAATCTACTAGCTTATGATGGAGAAGCACTTTATTACGGAGCTATCCTTAGTCGAGAAACCGCCCAAAAATATTTTGAGCAATTGTTAGAAAACATTGCTTGGGAAAACGATAAGGCGATAATTTTTGGCAAAGAAATTATTACTAAACGCAAGGTAGCTTGGTATGGCGAAAAGGCCTTCCCCTATCGCTACTCGAAGGTAACTAAGGTGGCCTTGCCTTGGACAAAAGAGCTTTTAGAACTAAAGAATTTAGTAGAGGAAAAATCTGGTGAAAGCTATAATTCCTGTCTGCTAAACCTCTACCATAGCGGAGAAGAAGGCATGGCCTGGCATTCGGACGGAGAGACTGATTTGAAAAAAGAGGGGGCAATTGCTTCACTTAGTTTTGGGGCAGAAAGATACTTTTCTTTCAAGCACAAAACTTCCAAACAAAGCCTTCAAATTCTTCTAGAAAAAGGCAGCTTGTTGGTCATGAAAGGCAGCACGCAAAGTCATTGGTTACACCGACTAGCACCTACCAAAAAAGTAAAAGGAGCACGAATTAATTTAACTTTTAGAACGATAATAGAGAAGTGAGATTTATCGATTACTCGATTTGTCGACCTATCGACTTTTCGATTTGCGACTGCTCGACATTATTCTAGTCAACTAGTATACTAATCATCTAATTCTCTATTTTTCTATTTCTCTTTTCCGTCTTTGCGAGTAATTTGAGGAACGAGAATTACGTGGCAATCTCCTTTTGAATATGAATAAAATACAAAACATAAGATTGTTTTTTTGGTTTGCACCTAATTACTCGATTTGTCGACCTATCGACGGTTCATATAATTCTTGTATTTTCTCTTTTTATGAAAACATTGAAGCTTTTTTTAGATATAAATTAATATTGAAAACAGCCCATCCTCCCCACTTTTCGAGGGGGGAGATAGAGGGGGGGGTGGAATCGCGACTTTTCGATTTGCGACTGCTCGACATTATTCTAGTCAACTAGTATACTAGTCATCTAATTCTCTATTTTTCTATTTCTCTAAACTCGACCTATGAGAAAAAAGCGTTAAAAAAAGGAGTTAATACAACAGGACTTGGTTCAACTTATCAAAGAAAGTATTGAAGATCTAGGCGAAGCATTAGAGATTCTTCAGTTGTATTTACTCCTTTTTAGCTTTTTAATCATCAGTCTTGATTTTTTGTTCCTTTTTCATCAAGGAAAAAGGAAAGATGCGATTGAAGAAAAATCACGATATAAACTTGTTAAGAGTGTAAATAATTTAAACATAAGATTGCTTCTTAGTTTTCGACTATAAGACAGTTCGACTTTTCGATTTGCGACGATTGTTCTAGTTAACTAGTTTACTAATCATCTAATTCTCTATTTTTTCTAATTCTCTAATTTTCTATTTTTCTAATTTTCTAAAAAAATCTTACAAGGCTCCCTTAATAATTTCCTCCACACATTCCGGATTTAACAAAGTAGAAATATCCCCTAGGTTCTCGGTTTCCTTACAAGCAATTTTTCTTAAAATTCTTCGCATGATTTTGCCCGACCTTGTTTTCGGTAAAGCCTCCGTAAACTGAATTTTATCCAACTTAGCTATGGGACCAATATGTTCGGTAATAATTTGATTAATTTCCTTTCTTAAATTATCCTGATTACGAGTTTCTCCAGTTTCCTTCAAACAAACATAGCCATAAAGGGCATTCCCCTTAATATCGTGAGGAAAACCAACAATTGCAGATTCTGCCACCGCTGGATGTTCGTTAATCGCATCTTCGATAGGAGCAGTCCCTAAATTATGTCCTGAAACTATAATCACATCATCTACCCTTCCCGTAATTCTATAATAGCCCACCTCATCGCGGAGGGCACCATCACCAGTGAAATACATGCCGTCGTAGGCAGAAAAATAGGTTTCTTTATAACGTTGATGATTCCCCCAAATAGTTCTTGCCATACTTGGCCAAGGAAATTTAATACAAAGTCGACCTTCTACTTGATTTGCCCTCATTTCCCTTCCTTCCTCATCTATCAAAGCGGGTTGAATTCCGGGCATGGGCAGCGTGGCATAGGTAGGTAAAGTTGGGGTTACATAAGGAATCGGACAAATCATAATGCCGCCAGTTTCCGTTTGCCACCACGAATCAATTATCGGTCGCTTTCTCTTCCCAACATTGCTATTATACCAATGCCAAGCTTCTTCATTAATCGGTTCTCCTACCGATCCAAGCACTTTCAAACTGCTTAAATCATACTTATTTACGAAGTCTAAATTTTCTTTAGCTAAAGCCCTAATTGCCGTAGGCGCTGTATAAAACTGATTGACTTGGTGCTTTTCTATAATCTCCCAAAAACGTCCAAAATCGGGATAAGAAGGCACCCCTTCGAACATCAAAGTGGTGGCTCCGTTAGCCAGTGGACCGTAAACAATGTAGGAATGACCTGTAATCCAACCAACATCTGCCGTGCACCAATAAAGATCTTCCTCTCTATACTGAAAAGCATTTTTAAAGGTGTAAGCAGTATAAACCATGTAACCAGCCGTGCTATGCACCATACCCTTAGGCATGCCAGTTGAACCCGAAGTATATAAAATAAACAAAGGATCTTCGGCGTCCATTTCTTCTGCTGGACACTCAGAACTTACAGCTTCTAATAAATCGCTGAGAAGATAATCTCTACCAGCCTTCATGGCAATTTCATTATAAGTTCGTTTAACTAGCAAAACACTTTGCACCGATGGACACGATTCTAAAGCAGCATCTACGATAGACTTTAAATCTAAAGTTTTAGCCCCTCTATAAGCGCCATCCGATGTAATGACCATCTTGCATGAACTATCTTTTATTCTAGTTGCCAAGGCCGTAGAAGAAAAGCCAGCAAAAACCACAGAATGTATAGCTCCAATTCGAGCACAAGCCAAACAAGCTATGGCCAAATCTGGAATCATGGGCAGATAAATACATACCCTATCGCCTTTAACTATCCCCTTTGCTTTTAGTACGTTCGCTAATGAATTTACTCTTGCAGACAAATCACGATAAGTAATATGCTGCGCCTCTTCTTTTGGGTCGTTGGGCTCAAAAATAATTGCCGTTTTATCTCCTCTCGAAAACAAATGACGATCGATACAATTTTCGGTAATATTTAATTTCGCTCCTTCAAACCACTTGAATTCAGGCTTCGAAAAATCATAGCTAAGCACCCTACCCCATTTCTTCCTCCAAACAAAATTTTCTTCTGCTATTTCTGCCCAAAATTCTTCTGGATGTCGAACAGATTTTCTGTAAACTTGAAAATATTCTTCGAGGCTCTTTATGTGATAAGTACTCATGTATAGTTTGTTTTTGGTTGAAACACAATGTAAAAAATTCGCAGAGCAAAAGCAAGTTCTCCTCCAAGTATCTAATTCAAGTCTTGCATTTCTTGTATCTAGTAGAGAAAAGTGAAAACATTGTATCTTTGCCTAATGCAACTCAAACAAAACTACAAAATCATCGTGGCAGCCGGACTCAACAATGAAATTGGTGCCCATGGTGATTTACTTTGGCACTTACCCAAAGATATGAAGTGGTTTAAGGAACATACTACTGGTGCAGATGTAATTATGGGAAGAAAAACCTATGAGAGTTTTCCAGCCAAATTCAGACCCCTGCCCAATAGAACAAATATTGTTATCACCAAGAACAAAGATTTACAACTCGAAGAAGGGGTCAAAATTTTTACTAGCCTAGAAGATGCTTTTGCCTTTTCGGAGGAATGTACTACAACAGAAAAATTTATTATTGGAGGTGGAAAAATTTACGAATTAGCTCTTCCATTTTGCTCAGAAATTTACCTAACAAGAGTGCATGCCAGTTTCCCTCAGGCAGATACTTTTTTCCCAGAATTAAATCCGAGAATTTGGCGAAAAATTTGGGAAGAATACCATCTTAGCGATGAAAAACACGCTTATGATTTTTCCTTTGTTCGTTATGAAAAAGTTTAACTAAAGCGAGCATGAAAGTTTGGGATTTAATTATAGTAGGCGGAGGTGCTGCGGGCTTTTTTACCGCCATTAATCTTAAAGAAAGAGAACCCAACTTATCGGTGCTTATCCTAGAAAAAGACAAGGAGCTACTGAAGAAAGTAAAGATTTCTGGAGGTGGAAGGTGCAATGTAACACATGCCTGTTTTGAACCTAAAGAGCTTGTTAAATTTTACCCAAGAGGAAGCAAAGAACTACTCGGGCCTTTTCATCAATTCTGCACTGGCGATATGATGGCTTGGTTAGATGAAAGAGGGGTGCCAACAAAAATTGAAGAAGATAATCGCGTATTTCCAGAGAGTAATGAATCGCAAACGATTATCGATTGTTTTTTAGAACTAGCTTCTCGTTATCAAGTAAAAATAAGCACCTTAAGTCGAGTAGATAAAATTGAAAAACTCGAACATTGGCGACTTGTATGCGGTAGTCAAGAGTTAGAATGCAAGAACTTAGTAATGGCAAGTGGGAGCAGTCCGAAAGTATGGGATCTTATTGACCGCGACCTCCAACATAGCATCGTTCCGCCAGTACCCTCTTTATTTACCTTCAACTGCAAAGACGAGCGAATTCAAGATTTAATGGGCATCTCCGTTCCTCATGCTCGAGTGAAAATAATAAACGAAAAACTTCAGGCTGAAGGTCCACTTCTTATAACCCATTGGGGCTTAAGCGGTCCTGCTATACTGCGACTATCGGCTTGGGGAGCTTTACGCTTAAACGCCTTGCAATATCATTTCAAAATTGAAGTAAACTGGCTTGGTTTCGAAAGTCTAGAAGAGTGCAGAGAAACCTTGATAGAATATAAAACTTTGCATTCTAAAAAGAGCGTAAGTAAGCATTGTCCGTATAATTTACCCAAGCGATTATGGGAAAGTTTTGTAGCCAATGCCCTTGCAGGAAAGGAAAAAAATTGGGCAGATTTAAGCAAGCAAGAGCTTCAAAATATAGCCCAAAATTTAGTGGCTTGTAGCCTAGAAATAAAAGGTAAAAGCACTTTCAAAGACGAGTTTGTTACAGCAGGCGGAGTAGCTTTAGAAGAAATCAATTTTAAAAGCTTTAGCAGTAAACTTCATCCTAATCTATACTTTGCGGGTGAGGTGTTGAATATAGACGCCATTACTGGGGGATTCAACTTTCAAGCTGCTTGGACAGGCGCCTGGCTAATAGCACAAGATCTTGCGACCAATGCTTCTGCCAGTATAGAAGAGGAATCAAATTATTAAGCGCACACCTCCCAATTCTTCCACGCGATAGGGAAACTTATCTCCTGGAGAAGCAATGAACATAAAATTAATTGGAATCTTCCATCGCTTAGAAAGCTCTTGAATTAACTCGGGTCCAAAAATACCGTAAACAACTTCCAATTCTATATCTATTTCAGGATACTGCTCGTCTATCAAGCGAACCATCTCTTCTAAACTTTTTACAAACTCCATTTCATCCTTTAAATTTCTGTCGGATACATGAACAAGTTTAAGGTTTTTGGTATGTTCATTCTGTTTGATATATAAGACCACCTTATTAAGCAGGGCCATATTATCTCTCTTCGTAAAGAAAACAAAATGTTGGGCATTAATTTCCTCTATGCTTTTATTAAGCGATTTGGTAATCCAGAAGAATAAATCTTTAATGTTGCTGAATATATATCTAAAGATTTGTAAAACAATATTCAAGATGGCAACCCGCTTTAACATGAACATAATTAACACAAAGGCAGGGATAAAATACTGTAAGAAAACCTTATAACTTTCTGGTGTATCTGGATCGCTAGCAGGCATTAAGATATTACCTACAAGAGCAATGAGCACCCCGGCTACAGCCAAAACGATGAAGGTCCATGGCGCATTTTCTGGCCTTGGCAAACTTGCTCTTCTCACTTTTAAAAGCACATTACCAACACCAAATAAGAACATAACACTAAGAAAGGATATGGTGTACACCCCAGCTAGCAGCGTAACCTTGCCCTTAGTAATTAGAAGTACTGAAACCGATAAGATAAAGAAAGATAAAATGATGATATAAGAGCTTCCTCTACGATTCTTTTTCAAGAAAACTTGAGGTAAAATTCTATCGAGCGACATACGCTCAAGTAAGCCCGTTACCCCCACGTAAGATGTTAATACAGCGCCACTCAAAACCAAAACGGCATCTATAGAAATAATGGTTGCCAGCCAAGAACCACCCGATAACTCTCCCATTTTAGATAAGAGCGTATTAGAAAATTCGGGAGTTTTTATGGTGTCGATTGGTATTAAACAAAGAGCTAAGAAAGCCATTAAAGGATTTACTACGCTTACCACCACCCACATATTTCTTAGGGTTTTAGGGAAGACGCCTCGTTCTTGCTCTTCTACAAAATTAGCAGAACTTTCGAAACCTGAAATTCCTAGCATGGATGCTGCGAAACCAAAGAAAATTGCTGCCCCTATACTACCATTCATCGGTAAATGCCAATTCTCCATAAATTGTGCAAAGCCATGTTGTACCAAATAGAAAAGTATAAAAAAGCTAAGCAAGGCTAGCGATGCTAAATGGAAAAGAAAAATTCCTATAGCCACCTTTGCCGATTCAGAAATTCCCATAATGGTGAGTAAAGCAAAAACGGCCAAGAGAATTATGGTGGCTAAAATGACCGGTAAACCATGAAAAATATGATGTAAGTAATGCATACCCTCATTAGCACTAATTACAGCCGTTGCCATATAAGAGAGCAAGGTTAAGCTAGCAGCTAAAGAAGCTGTTTGCTTGCTCGTAGTATTTAATAAAGCATTATAAGCTCCTCCATTTAAAGGCAAGGCTCCTACTACTTCACCATAAATTTTCCGAAAAAAATAGAGCACTAAGGCAACAATTAAAAGCGTAATCCATGCGTATTGTCCGGCGTAAAAAATTGCCAAAGCAGAAACGTAAAGAACAGAAGAACTAATATCGTTGCCACAAATGGCGGTAGAAGCTAGCTCTCCCAATTTAGTGTGAATCTTTTTCATGCTCTAGGAGTTTTAGGCTAAGCACAAAAGTAAGAAATTAAAAGGACTTATCCTTTTGGAGGCAGGCTTAATCCCCTAAGACTTAAAGCGTAGGTTGTAAACCGAACGATACGATGCAGGGTCTAAAAAATAAGCATCTAACTTTTGAATAGTTTCTGCATCCAAAAAAGCTAAAAGAGGCTGCTCTAAATCGTGTAATTTAGGTAGGGCCAATTTTATTTTTTCATCCCATTCTTGGTAATATTCATCAAAATCAGAAGGCTTTATTTTCTTACGGCAAGATTCGAAGCCACATTGCAAGGTCATTTCTTCTTGCAAATTGAAAATACCATACTCGTCGGTAATTTGCTCACCCGCTTGAATATCTCGGATAGCCACTTCAAAACCATAACCTGTGCTGATAGAATTACAATTGCAACAGTGGTTAACGTATTTCCCAAAATCCCAACTAATAATTCTATATCCTCGCTCATCAATATACGAGTACTTCTCGATTGCGGCTTGCATATTGGGCTGATACAGTAAATATTGTGTAGGAGATATTTCAATTTCCATGCTGTCTTTTACGTAGACGATGGTTCCTTGCGGAATAAATTTGGTGGCAAAGACACCGTATCCCACGGTATCGTTTATAAGCCTCAGTTCGGTATGTGGGTGTATCATTTTCTTAGGAAATCATGTTGCAAAATTGAAGTATTTTTTTCAATATAAGTGCATATTCCAAGCCACTACGAAAAATATTTTTTCCTTGCTAGAAATTTGAGCATCTTTAACAAGAAATAGGCATTAGAACTTCTTCGTGAAAATCGAAAGCACTAAACAAAATGAAGCAAATACATAAAATATCCTTTATATCGCTGGTTTGTCTACTTGCTTCAATCGCTCTCTCCTTTCCACTTTGGATGCCCGAGCGTTTTCTACCCATGCTTCCCATCTTCGCCCCTTTAGAAAAGATTCCGGCTCTATTCTCATACCTTGCTTTGGGCAGTATGATCCTCGCTCTTTTCTTGGCTTTTAAAGAAAAGTATTTTCAAAGTGCTGTGTTAATCGCGCTACTTGCCTATCTATTCTTAGTAAGCCTAGACCTAAACAGATTGCAGGCCTATTATTACCAATATTGGATAATCTTGTTGTTTCTGGTCTTTTTTCGAAAAAACGAGAACCTTCATCTCAGTTTATATATTCTCTTGGCTGGCATCTACTTTCATAGTGGTTTATGCAAGTTGAATCCAAATTTTCTAGACTATATCTTTCCCAACATGCTTTATGCCTTTCGTTATTATTCGGTAGAGATGTGGCAAGAGAGTTCTATTAAGTTTATCGCCTATGGCATTCCGCTTGGAGAAATGCTTTTGGCGCTTTTGCTGCTCGTTCCTAGAACACGAAGCATTGCACTAGTCTTGTCCATCGTGCTTCACCTTGGCATTCTGTACTCTATCGGTCCTTTTGGTTTAAATTGGAATAAGATCGTTTGGATTTGGAACATCGGCATGATTCTTCTAAACTTTCTTTTGTTTCAAGATTCTAAAGAACTTCAATTTATTAAAGCCAAAGCCTTGCTACCGCTCCTCGCTACAATATTCTTCTTTATATTACCCTTCTTCCATTACTTTCATCTTTGGCCGAATGTTTTTTCTTTTACTCTCTATTCTGGAAAAACGCCAAATGCAAAAATATACCTAAGCAACTACGACAAGATAGATGCACCCATTTTATACAATGCCGAAAATGATAGCTTTATCGACTTAAATGTTTGGTATTTACGCGATTTGAACACAGCCATTTATCCGCAGCAATTTGCAGTAGAAGCCCTAGCTGAAAAGCTATGTAATAAGCTTGATTGTGAAAAAATCGAAATCTTTGAAGTGTATACGGAAAGTGTGAATTATGTGGAGTGAAAATAGTAAATCTTCTTTCTGAGTTTAAGCTAAGTTTCTTTCACTCCAAACTTCATAAAACTGTCTATTCTGCGTTTTGGCCATTAACCAAGCCACAATATCGAAAACGCCTAAAAAGGGAAGTTCACTAGGCTCTTCTTCGAAATGATTGGACAAGCGTTCTAGATAGTTATCATAGAGTTTTTTCCTTTTAAGCACATCGGTTTCTTTTAAGAGTTTACCAAAAAAAGACGACAGAATATCTTCAACTTTATGCAAGCCATGAACAGAAATAAAATTTCGGTAAGCCTTAAGTTGATACTCCATAAGCATATAATCCTTTGTCTCATAGCAGGCAATCAACATCATTATTCTTGATGCTAAATCCACATCGCGTCGCACTCCAACTTGTCGATTATTTTGAATGAAATAAAACCAATCCTTCACCTTCTCAAAATTATTTTTCATAAAGAAGCCTGAAACCATATAGTAGGCTGTTGAAATTTTGCGATAGCCAGGTATTAAAAAAGGGATTCGTTCTAAAAGCTCCGTAAATCGCTGCTCCAGCTCTTTAAAGTTTTCCAGTTTCCTAGCGAGAATGGCATGAATTGACAACATAAAAATATCTGCATTATCCTTCCAAGATTGCTCTAGTTCATTTTCACATGCTATAGCCAAGAACGCATTATGCTTTTCTTCGAAGTCGAGCAAATTCATGGTTAACAAACTCATTTGCATATATTGCTCCATCAAGATGATATACTTCTGCAAGTTGGTTTTTTTCAAATGAGGGTTGGTATCTAACAAGTTAATGATCTGCTGATAGTACTCGAAACTCCCTTGCTGATTTCCCTTTAGAATCTGTATTGTCGATAGAGACTCCAATTGATAGAGTCTTCCTCTTGTACTTAAACTAGCTTCATTGAGATTAATTTCTTGCAACTTTTCATCTAAAATGGATAAATCTTCTTCCGTGCTGAGAACTCCTTTAGTTTTTTGTAGATAGACTAGCTCGAAATAGTGCTTTTCCATTTCAAAGATTTCATTTAGATAATCTAAACTACTTAATACCTCTTCTAATTTCAGAACACTCTCCTTACCATTTTTGCTAGAATCTAGACGCGAAAGCAAAACTGCATGTTGATGGGCCATGTATATTTCCCATTCAAAAAGTTCGTGATCCCTTGCCAAATTTTCAGCTTTCCGTATAAAAGCCAATGCTTCTTTAAAGAGATTGCGTTTTACTAAAATTTGAGAGTATTGATAATACTCAAAGATCTTTTCATCTATGAGCTTACTCTTCTCATAATCTCTTAATGCTGATAACAAATCATGATATAAGTTGGTTTTATGTTTTGATATACTCTGTATATCCAGCATCTTCTTCGCCGCGGTTAACACGGCATCTTCAAGACTTAAGTCTACCTCCACCACCCTACGTAGCTCCTTATCTATAATATCGAATAGCAGAAGCTCAAGCCGTTTTTCTCTCTTATCATATTTGTAACCAAATTTCTTGAAATACGCCTTTTCAGTTCTATTCATTCTTTGAATCAACTGATATATATCTAAAGATATCGCTGCCATATTTAAGCTTTAAAATGTCCTTTGATAAAAATATACCTCATTATAAATCAATTAATTACAACAAATATACTTCGTTTTAAAATAGATTTTAGCTCAATTTTTAGGTTTCCTACAATACTATGCTAAGGTAAATTTACAGCGTAACTAAAAATAATATTATGAGAACAAATCGAATTTTTAAAAGTTTACTTATTGCAAGTATACTAATGTTTAGCTTAAACTCTTGTAAAGAAGATGAACCTCAAGATCAAATTGCCGAACCCCTAGTTTTAGATTGCAACGATTTAGTGGCAACAGGGGCAAGTTTAATTCTAGAAGACAGAGGAATTGGTGTTGACTATATTATTAATTGTGAAGCTTCAGTAAGAGGAGATTTAAGTATAGATCCGAATGTAACTATTCAATTCGGAAGCGATGCCGGAATTAAGGTCTATTCTTCTGGTTCGATAAGTGCTATTGGCTCGCCTTCTAGTCCTATTGTTTTTACAGGAGAGGATAAAGTTAAGGGTTCGTGGAAAGGTTTATTTGTAGATTCAGACGACGCCAAGAATGAACTAAGCTATTGCACTTTAGAATATGCCGGATCTGGAGCTTTTAATAGCAATGGAGATATCGCGGGCATCATCCTTTGGGCTGATTCTAGAATCTCTATTAACGACTGTAACATCCAATTTTGTGATGAGTACGGCATTCGTGCAGACTACTCTGGCTACAATGTGGATATTAACAACACAATAATAACTAGTTGTGATGCACCTATGTATGTAGAGGCAAATATTGTGCACAGAATTTCTGGCGGAAACTATACTGGAAACCTTTTAGACGTTGTTCGAGTAAGAAGTGATAATGGTTCTAGATTAATTGGAACTGCTCAAACTTGGACAAACCTTGGTGTGCCTTATAGGATAAGTGATGATAGCGATGGTTTAAGAGTAACCGGTGGACAGTTGACCATCAACCCAGGAGTGACTATTGAATTTGAAAATGGACAATTTCTACGAGTAGGCGAAAGTGATGCTAGTACCTTAATTGCTGTTGGAACGGCAAGCAATCCAATCGTATTTACGGGTGTTACTAAAAGTGCTGGCGCTTGGGGAGGAATTAGTTTTTACTACACCCAATCTCCACAAAATGAAATTGGCTTTGCTACTATTGAATACGCAGGTGCAAGCCCTTATTTAGGAGCAATCTATATGTACGTTTCTCCTGTTTTAAATGCTCACGATATCAGCTTTGAAAACATATCTGCTTGTGGCTTCTATGCTGCACCCACAACAACATCTAATCCAAATCCAAACTTAAGTGAAAGTAATAATACTGCCACCAATGTTAGTGGAGGAATAATTTGTTAAAAATAAGTTTTATTTAAGGCACAATGAGATAGTATCCCCTTTTTGTGCCTTTCCAAAATTTAGAAAGATGAAAAATTTACTAGCTTTTATAATATTGAGTTTTGCAAGCTTAAACATCTCCGCACAAGCCTTTAAAAAAGGAGATATTATGCTTAGTCCAGGTATGGGTTTGGGCGTTTATGGAATTGGCTACGGAGTTGGTTTTGCTGTACCTGTAGTTCTTAACTTCGACTATGGCGTACACGACTATGTGAGTGTTGGTGCTTACGGTGGTTTTTGGACAAAGAAATGGAACTATGGCTTTAACGAAAGTTATAGATTTAGTTCTAGTCACTTTGGAGCAAGAGCAAGTTTTCATTTCTGGCAACTAATCGATGATAAAGTAGACACAGATCTACTAAGCGATAAACTTGATGTTTATCTTACACCTTGGTTGGGCTATAATTTAAGAAGTGCAAAGTGGATAGATAATGGTGGACTTACTCCATATAATCTAACTTGGGGAAATCGCTTTCAAGGTGGAGCTCAAATTGGTTTGCGCTATTTTATAAATCAACACTTCGGGTTTTTTGCTGAATGGGGAGGAACTCCAACATCCTACAGTAATTGGGGGTTTACCGCTAAATTCTAAAATTTATAAATTAGATAAGTTACAGGGGAGTTGCTTCGAAAGGGGTACTCCCTTTTTTATTCAAATTAATACTTATTTATTATCGCCTCACAGGCTTTGTCGAGCATACTATATACATTCTCAAAACCGTATTCTCCATAATAAGGATCTGGAACATTAATGTTGCTTCCAGGTTCTAGCTCATTCATAATTAGAATCACCTTGGCTTTTTCTTCTTCATTTTTTGCCAAAGAAAGTACATCGCGAAGATTGCTATTGTCCATTACATAAATCAAATCATAGCTTTCTAAATCCCAACCACGAAACTGCCTACTTCTTTGTTCGCTAATGTCAATTTGATGCTTTTTTGCTTCCGCAATAGATCGTCGATCAGGTTTTTCACCAGCATGAAAACCACTGGTACCCGCACTATCCACTTCCCAATTCAAGTTCCTTTCTTGTACTTTGTGTTTTAAAATACCTTCTGCCAAAGGCGATCTACAAATGTTTCCTAGACAGACCATTAATATTTTTAGCTGATTAGACATAGTTCTTTATTAGAATTGAGTATTGAGATTTGAGAATTGAGATGTGGGAATTGAGATTTATGAACTAATATTGTCCAAGTGTTTCCACATCGTAAACGAAATACTTTGTATCGCCTCTCCAAGGCAATTTGATATATTTCTCTTTATAGTA
Source organism: Chitinophagales bacterium (assembly GCA_020635975.1). Lineage (GTDB taxonomy): Bacteria > Bacteroidota > Bacteroidia > Chitinophagales > UBA8649 > JAFMKE01. The sequence continues at coordinate 18,268 of JACJYT010000019.1, read as the reverse complement.
CAATTTCACTCTTTGTGAATGGTCCATGGCGTCTTCTAACTGTTCTAATACTAGTTCATCTGTAACAGAAAATTCCCAAACATTGCTAACACCAACATCATTGGTTTGATCAAAGCCCCCAATGTTTAATTGTCCTTCGTGGGTTTTAAATATATAACCCCTCTTGCTTATTTTCATGAGCACTCCCGAACGAACGCCCTCAGAATAACTAGCGTAAAAAACAAAAGCGCCAAAGCCAATTAACAAAGCAAAAACGATAGCAATAAAAGTTTTCATAAAACATCTTTTTTCAAAGATATCGCTAATAAACTAGATTCAATAATTTAGGTTTAGCGTATCTTTGCCCTATGGTATTTAACCACTCCTCAACAATTGCTGCAATTGCTACTCCAAATGGAGTGGGCGCTATAGGTATTATTAGAATTTCGGGCGACGATGCCATTGCTATTGGAAATAAAATATTTAAGGGAAAGGATTTAGAAAAAACTGCTTCGCATACGGTTCATTACGGACACATAGTAGATGGCGAAAAAATTATAGATGAGGTGATGCTTACGGTTTTTCGTGCACCAAAATCCTTTACTACAGAAGATAGTTTAGAAATTGCCTGTCATGGTTCTCCCTTTATTCTGGAGCAAATTTTACAGCTTTTAATTAGAACTGGAGCAAAAATGGCTGCTCCAGGCGAATTTACCATGCGTGCCTTTTTGAATGGAAGAATAGATCTAAGTCAGGCGGAAGCCGTTGCCGATTTGATATCTAGTAATTCTGAAGCTGGAAGGGAATTAGCCTTACAACAAATGCGCGGAGGCTTTGCCAATGAACTGAAAAATTTACGGGTGCAACTTATCGATTTTGCAGCTTTGTTAGAGTTAGAACTAGATTTTAGCGAAGAGGATGTAGAGTTTGCCGATCGCTCTGCTTTGCGAATGAATGTAGAAAAAATTCAGCAGGTATTATCTGCTTTAAGAAGTTCATTTCAATACGGGAATGCAATAAAAAATGGGGTAGCTGTTGCCTTAGTTGGAAAGCCGAATGCAGGAAAAAGTTCTTGGATTAACGCCTTAAGCAACGATGAAATTTCCATTGTTAGTTCCATCGCAGGAACTACGAGAGACAAGGTAGAAACCCAATTAAATATTGAGGGCGTTCTCTTCCGTTTGATAGATACAGCTGGGATACGCGTAACCGATGATGAGATTGAAAGCATAGGCGTAGAACGTGCCATTGGAGCTATCCAAAAAGCGGAAATAGTTATTTACATTTTTGATTTAACTAGCACCAGCTTAGCAGAATTTGAAGAAGAGCATGCCAAGATTCAAGCCTATAATCCAAGGGCAAAAATATTGATATTAGCCAACAAAGCAGATATAATGGAGTCTGCTCGACTGCCCATAGAAGAGAGATTTTCTAGTTATGAAAATTTACATTTCTGCTCAGCAAACAGAGCAGCCGATATTGAAATTTTGAAAAAAAACCTCTTAAGTACCGTACAAGCTTTAAAGGCTACAGAAAGCAACCACATTGTAAGCAATACCAGACATTACGAAGCTTTGGAGCTGGCCTATAAAGATGTGGGCGAAGTATTGCATGCCTTCGAGCTTGGACTCAACAGCGAGCTAATTGCCCACCATATGAAACAAGCCATTTCGAGCATCGGCAGCATTACCGGTGAAGTCGACATCGACGAAGACATCCTCGGAACCATATTTGGCAAGTTTTGTATTGGAAAGTGAGTGAGATAGTTCCGCATCTGCGGAACGTAATCGAACTCATCCCGAGAGCAAAGTGATTCGGGGTATTGGAATAACTATTTTCAAGAATAAGGTGATTCTGTATTAGTTAAAAAAATACCACCGCATCTGCGGAACGTAATCGAACACCTCCCGAGAGCAAAGCGATTCGGGGTATCGGAATAACTATTTTCAAGAACAAGGTTATTCTGTATTAGTTAAAAGAATACCACCGCATCTGTGGAACGTAATCGAGCACCTCCCGAGAGCAAAGCGATTCGGGGTATACCATTAAAGCTTATAAAAGACTACAGAATTTTGACAATCTTAACATAATTTTTTCAGAATCTCTAAATGAAAATCTTAGCTTTAAAACTCCAAGTTACCAAGCATGAAAAGCTTCATAATTCTAAACAGCCTCCTTTTTTTCATTACAAGCCTTCAGGCCCAAACTAAGCTACCTTTCCTAATCTCCACCTGCCAGCAATGCTACCTTTACAACAAGGAACAAGACACACTCGCATTGAGTACGATAGACTTAGGTAAGTTTTGTTCTTGTTTGCCGCCTGTTCTTGTTGATAGCATTCAACTTAACGGCCAGGGAGCTAAGGAAGTGGTGTTGTTTAGATCTTGCATGGGAAGCACAGAAAACCATGGTGGCACCTTTGATATTTCTGAAAAAAAGCATAGTGATTTTTATGAAATTTGGAATCTCGATACGAAGGAGATGCTATTTAAAGCAGTGAGTTATTACTTTCATGAATACCACAATTTTATGGCCTATTCGGATCCTACTCACAAGAATGGAATAGAAAGCTATGCCTACAAATTTGAAATTGACGAGAAGGGAAGAATTACGATAAGTGAGCCTAGCAATAACCCATCCTCTATTCCCGATAAAGCAGCTGGTAGCTATAGCTTTCAAAACGGAAAGTATGTGCTAGAAGAATAAAAATTCATTGTGGCTATTTTAAATCTAACTTAAAGTGACTAAAAATCCTTTCTATAGTTTTCTTATCTAGCTCATATTTGCTAGCCACTTTAGGAAACATGCTGAGTACATCCTTCATCTCTTCGATTAAAAGCAAGGGCTTGTTGATGGAGTTTTCTTCAGCAATCTTTAGTAAATCTGAAAGCATGTGTTGGCTGTTTTTGCCATTGATCGACATCTTATGCAATTGTGTAAATAAACCTTTAGGATCAAAGTTGTAAGAGACATCATATGCAGGAGCCACCTTCCACTTGTTATTGTGGTATAAAAAACTAAAATTCTTGGTGTGATCATCTAAATTTTTTGCCATTACATTGAAAAGCATTTGTTTAAATAGTTGCTCACGTTCTTGATAAGAAACGTTCAGTGAGCGTGCTACAAAAAATAAATTTTCATAACTATAGCTTTCAAAATCTTTGTAGTTATAATGTCCTAAGGCACACAAAGTTTGGGTATGAATCTTTTCTCCTGTATTGCTTCTATCAAAACGTTTCGTTGCAAAATGAAAGCGTCCGTTTTCTTCTATAAGCTTAGAGGGCATCATCGGTATAGCAAGCATCCGCAACATATCGTAGTAGCTTTTTTCTAAGAGACAAACTCCCGAGCTTTTTCCTTTTTCAGTAATCGTGTCGAACTTTACTATGTAATGTCTAAAACCTTCAGGAAGCGCTGCTTGACCATTTACAATTTGTTCCGTCTTATCATGAATCCCTAAAACCGCTTTTGCTCGAGCACCACCAGCTGAGGTGCCTACCTCAAAAAGTTCGGCCAGGTCATCTTGATCTACAGTTTTTACTCCAGCACCATCCTGCTCCTTAGTTATAAGCTGGGCCATATCACTCAACTCATTCAAAGAAATATTACTTTTTGAAAGAGTAATCGCTTTCAAATCTGGTTCAAACTCTAAAGCTCCCATAGCTCTATTGCCTAAGTATGCGAGTCGCTCGAGGGTGCTGAGCTCGTTCAAAGTTTTACCTCGTTTGTTCAACCAAGCATCTAGTATATTATTGCCAAATTTATCGGGAATCGAATCGGCAATCAAGCCAGGAAGACCATAGAAAGTAGGAAAATAAAGCTGATTAAAATCGTAGACCTTATTAAAGCTTTTCGACAAAGGCATCATTAAAGGCGCTAATTCATAATCGGTATTAATGAATTCATCCTCATACTTAAAATAGTACTTCCCATCTTTCTCGGCTACCTTGCCTATGAGCTTTTTATGATAATAAACATTAACTCGCATAGCATCCTATTTAAATAAATCAAGTAAGTCATCTGTTTTATTCTCGCCTAAAATTTTTTCAATTTCATCTAGCTTGTTCAAGGAGCGCAGGACCTTGATCAAGGTCAAAAAATTGAAATTATCTCCGTTTTCCATTTTAGAAATACTAACCCTTGTTAGTCCAGAAAGTGCTGCCAAATCTTCTTGAGACAAGCCTTGTCGCACACGTTCCTTTTTTAATCGAGCACCAAACTCTTGTAAAATATAATTATCAATCTTAGAATAAACAGACATAAATGTAAATTATACTTTACAAAGATAGAAAATATAAATGAAACAATGAACACAATAGATAATAAAGTATGGCGTATAAGAAATCCTATTTATTGGCAAGGTAGAGAGGGTTAACAAAAAATTGATCTTTATGATATAACAGATTATGTATCTTATTACAACAATAATTGAAGACAAAATGGATTTCAATATTCCTCAGTCCTAGTGACTATTACTATCGCATCCGCAAAACCTAATCGAACACCTCCCGAGAGCAAAGCAATTCGGGGTATTTACTAGAAAAATGAAACCTGGAGCCGATAAGGATTTAAGAAAAAATAGGACCAGAATCTTTACCAGCCCTATTCATACTTAAAAAACAACTTAAAATGGGGTAATTTAGGTCTTCTATAACTTAACTTACATGGTCGAACTTCAAAAATGCTTCTTGTCGCCCTGCTTAGCAAAAGCAATTTGTAAACAGCACAGATGAATTTACAACTAGCTTCCTAAATTGAATTTACTCTTCAATTTGTCTAAAAATTCTTGCTTTCTATTTCTTGCTACATCAATTTTTTTACCACTCTTCATTACCACGATTCCCCTATCGGATTTACTATACTCCTCTACATTTTCCATATTAATCAAGTAAGAGCGATGTACACGAACAAAGTTCTGATCAGATTCTAGGATGTTTTCAAAATACTTTAAATTTTTAGAAATAGTTTTTTTAGCCTCCTTAAACATATGTATGTGAACATAGGAACCATCCGCCTCAAGAAACTCAATTTCGTTTAAGGGCAAATAAGCAAAGCCATTCAGAGTAGGAACACTCAATGTTTTGTTAGAATTAGCTTCCAAATTTGTTAAGAGCACATCTAATTGCTTTTGCACATTTCTACTGGCCATGTTCTTAGATATCTTCTCTACAGCTTGCATTAGTTGCTCTTCTTCTATCGGCTTAAGTAAATAATCCATAGCAGCTAGGCGAAATGCCTGAATGGCATATTGATCGTAGGCGGTAGTAAATATAATTTGACAATCCATCCCCAATTGACCTAGTTCTGAAGCTAGATCCAGACCTGATTTCTCGGGCATTTCAATGTCTAAAAACAATACATCAGGCCGTAATGCACGAATTAATTCCATCCCTTCTCTAGCATTCTTCGCCGTGGCTACAACTTCTAGGCCAGGAGCTAAGTCTTTCAACATCAAATAGAGTAACTTGATTGCCTGTTCCGAATCATCTACAAGAATTGCCTTAATTTTGCTCTGCATAGCTAAATATTTAAATAGAGTATTACTCTGGTTCCGAGCACATTAGCTGACTCATCCTTTAAATCTTCCACTTCAAAACTAACACTTTCCTCTCGTTCATCGTTTAATAATTTTATTCTTTGATGCAAAGCACTAGAGGCGAAAGACTGGTGTTCTTTTCTCTTATTAAATTGAGAGGCAGCTTCTCTTCCCACACCATTATCTTCAACGATAATTTTCAAGCTATTTTCAATTTCCGAACTGTCAATACTTACTAATAGATATTTCTCTCCCCTTTTATGTCGAAGTCCATGCTTAAAGGCATTCTCTACTAAAGGTTGAATTAATAAATTCGGAATCCAAATAAAATCAGTGTCCAGTTTTTCATCTACTTTTATTTCATAATGGAAACTTCCATCTAACAGCATAGACTCAAGTTGAATATATAATTTTAGCGTTTCTATCTCTTCAGTCAACTTAATTTTTGGAACAGAACTTTGCTCTAATATCCTCCGAATCAAATTAGAAAATTGACTTAAATATAAACTGGCATTTTTCTTATCATTCTCATAAATGTAGCCTTTTATAGAGTTCAAAACATTGAAAATAAAGTGCGGATTCATTTGCGCTTGCAAAGCAGTTTGCTGGGTTAAACGCAATTCATTTTCTAGCCTTAATTGCTTCATTTCCTTTTGCTGCTTCACTTTAAGTTGATTGATTCTATACCTAAAAATCAAATAAATTATTAAGCTTCCGCTGCTAGCAAGTAGTAAAATAAACCACCAAGTTTTCCAAAAAGGAAGTTTTACTGCGCCCTCCACGTGTATGGTATTCTCCGAATCTGCTCCAAATACATCTACAACTTTTAAGTCGACGGTATATTTGCCAGGTGGAATATCCCGAATACTAATTTTGTCTACACTTGCTGGTAAAAAGATCCATGCACCATTATTAATTCGATAGGCATATTCAAATTGTCCATTGCTAGCAAAATGACAAACTTCTGGGTCTAATACTAAATCTTGTCCATACTTCAAATTGACTTGATAATTACTGGCGAAATCAGCTTGCTTCGATGAGCCCTTGTCTCTTAAAAAAATTCTTGCAGCAACATTGGGTTTAGGCTCTTTTAATGGAATCATTTGCACCCCCTTAGCACTTGCTAAAAAAACCGCATTATGGAGAATAACAAAATCTTGTATGCTATTCGACACCAAACCAGAAGAGGTATTGAGGATGAGCCATTTTTTCCCTCCTAAATCATACTTCAACAAACCATTATTACTAGCAACAAATAGGGTATTATCGAAGTACTGTATTTTGTTTACTTGCGAAATGCTAGGAGGCGTTTTAATACTTTCTAACAGGGTATCCCTATCAAAAACATAAATTTCACCCGTAAAGCTAAGTGCATAAAAGTGTTGCTTTGAAACATCCTGACTAATGGACAAAATTTGCCTTGTAGGAAGCAAATTTTTTACTTCCTTCCAGATCCCAGCTTCATACTTACATACCACAACTCCCTCATTGGTGGCGATCCATAGCGACTCATTTTCCGCCTCATATATTACTTGTCGTGCCCAATGATTACTTACTTTATAACTACTATCACCACTTACATAGACGCCATAAGATGTTAGAATTATATAAGCATCCTTTATCTTTTGCAATGATTTTAAAGATGGAAATTCATTCTCTTCTTGATAAATTTTAGCCTTCTCTAAATAGAATAAACCATTAACATTGAAATACAAACGCCCAGAGGAAAGGTCATAATCTAAACTTTGAAGATCTGCCTTATAGGGCGTATTAAAGCTAGTAAACTCAGAACTACGCGTATCTATACTGCCGATGGTGCCATTACTATTAGCAAAGAATACCAGGCTGCTATCGGTGCATACTCTAACTATTCTATCATTTTTAAGATCGGTATACTCCTTGTTCCAAACCAAAAAATTCAAATCAACTACTTTAAATAAACCTGCTTGTAAACTACTAAACCAGTATAAGCCTTCACGATCTATCATACAAGAGCTAAAAGAAAGTTCAGGGTAGTACAAACTGGCTGCTCCTGTTTCTAAATTATAGCATATTATGCCTTTAAAAGTGCAAACCCATAAATTACCATCCGACAAGAATTCAACATGAGTAATTTTTCGGTTGTAAAGGAGCTCATTTAATTTTGTGTTTTCAATCTTAACTATAGAATCTCCAGATTCTTTGTAAATTAAATTCTCATTCTTAGAAAAAATATAGGTCCCATTTGGCGTATAAGTCATTAGAAAATTACCTGCTGGTTGAAATAGAGAAGAAGGTATAAAACTAATTTTGTCCTTTTTAACGCAAGCAATTCCATTTGAACTTAGAAATCTAAGTTCCTCTTTACTTTCAATATAGCTACTAGCATTGGTGAAAAAATCGCCACTTACAATCTCAAAAGGAAGATGGACAAACTCCTGAGCGTTTTCATCCCAATAAGAAATTCCCATGCTATGATTAACATAAATTTTGCCCGAATTATCTGCTTCTATGGATAAAATCTTTTTGAAGTCGTGCTTTATTTCCTTAAGCGAATCTTGATCCAAACAAAATAATTGCGCTTGAAAATTATAGCAGTACAAATTTCCTGATTTCGAAAAACTTAAGCCAGATATCGCATTAGAATTCTGAGCCTTGCTTTTAAAAGAAGTATAGCGTAAACCATCAAACTTAAACAAACCAGCATCACAGCCTATCCATAAAAAGCCATTAGCATCTTGCTCCATGCTGTACACCTCATTACTTGGGAGTCCAGATTCTATATCATAGAGGATCCGATTTGGATATTGCGCCATAAGACTCTTTAGACCTAGCAAGGCTAATAAAAGGATAAGAGAGTATTTAAGTTTTTGCACCAAATCTATGCTTAGATAACAAAAGTAGAGATTTTTTCTATCGAGAATTAAGATTAAAGCTAATTTATAAAGTCTCCTGGCACTTTTATATTTGTGGCAAGCTCTCTTGGAAAGTCACTAATTATGCTCCATCTTCTTAGTAAAGAATGCCTGACTTAGTCGTCATTTTATTGTCAGCACAAGGAACATTAGCAATTCTAGGTACTAAAAAAAATTGGCATTTCGTTCTATTCTCGTACTAAAGCAAGAAGCCATGAACGAGATCATCAATAACAGCGCAACTGCCCTAACTTTAATAGTTGCAATAAGTCTCCCACTTATTACGCTTATCGAAGCAAAAACAAACAATGCGAGCGATAGAAAATTGAATGGCATGTATCATGGTTCCGTACTAGAATTACCCCTTGACGTACAAAGCTATGAGCCCAAACAACTAGAAAAACTTGAAAACATGAACATTGAAATGAACGGCATGCTTCGGGTATATAGTAGTTCCTTGCCATAGCAAGGGATGCTTATTTTTCCTGCAATCGACAAAAGCACTAGTTATGCTTTGGTAATTTCCTTAGCTTTGCTAGCTCAATTAATATCGGATGCTTACAGAAATTTTAGGCTATGCCGCTATGGCTTTCTTAATGTTCTCTTTTTTACTAAAAGATATGAGAAAATTGCGCATGCTCAACTCTTTGGCTTGTGCTCTTTTCGTAGCTTATGGAATTTTATTAGCCAGCTGGCCAATAGTAATTAGTAATGCCTTTATTATTTTGGTAAATCTTTATTACCTCCTTAAAAAGGATTAATCTTGAAAATCTCCGGGGTTATTCTGTGGATCTATAAAAACAAAATCTCCAGCTTCATCATTAATTACAAAAACGCATAGTTCTTTACTGTGCTTTTTATAAAGTTCTCTAAAACCATTCACCTTGTCTTGAGCAACAAGACCCTTCACTACAAATTCTTCTAGGTGTGAGGCAGCAAAATACCAGTGGGTATCCAAGTCCTTCTTATTCACTATTAGACTTCCAACCGCTAGGGGTAAATCACTTGCTACGAATATCGGATAATTAGAAATATCCTGTTCTTTTACTTGCTCTTTTATGGTGTGCAATAAGTTTTTGGTCACATCCAAATCCTCATACAACAAGGCAAGTACTTGGTCTCTTTGTTCTTCTGTCATAACTAGGAACAAAATTACAAATTTTGGATTAGATAAATAGAGAATTAGATGACAAGAGAATTAGAAAATTAGATACCTAGTATACTAGTTGGCTAGAATAACAGTTTAACAATAGCAAAGACGAATATTAATATTTATCGGTATTGCGATGAGGTGCAAGCCGAAGAAGCAATCTTATGATTTATATGATTTACACTCTTTACAAGTTTATATCGTGATTTTTCTTCAATCGCATCTTTCCTTTTTCCTTGATGAAAAAGGAACAAAAAATCAAGACTGATGATTAAAAAGCTAAAAAGGAGTAAATACAACTGAAGAATCTCTAATGCTTCGCCTAGATCTTCAATACTTTCTTTGATAAGTTGAACTAAGTCCTGTTGAATTAACTCCTTTTTTTAACGCTTTTTTCTCATAGGTCGAGTTTAGAGAATTAGAAAAACAGAGAATTAGATTGCTAGTCTGCTAGTTGGCTAGAATAATAGTCGCAAATCGAGCAGTCGATTTGTCGAAAAATCTCAATTCTAAAATCTCAATACTCAATTCTACAAAATAATCATAAATCTTAAGTCTATAATAAACTATCTTTGCCGCCCATGAACTTTGAAGACTTATTAGCTAAGTTTAAAAAAGATCCTAGAACGCAAAAAATTCTAGACACGATAGCAGAATCACAAAAGCACTTGCACTTGCAAGGCTTAGCAGGTTCAGCAGGGGCTTTTATTGCCGAAACTATTTTTAGATCGAGCAGAAATACTCATGTTTTTGTACTAGAAGATGCCATAGCTGCCGCCTACTTTCATAACGACTTGGTAAGTTTAATCGAAAATAAGGATATTTTTTTCTTTCCTGATTCTTTCAAAAAAAGCGGTCACATACACGAAATTAATGCAGGAAATGTGCAGCTACGAACTGAGGCTATCAATAGAATTACCAACCCCACTACGAAGGCAGAATTAATTGTAACTTATCCAGAAGCTCTCTTTGAAAAGGTAGTGAAAAAGCAAGTTCTGCACAAGAACATGCTCAAGGTGCAGCTTAAAGAAAAATTAGACCTTGACTTTGCTATAGAGCTTTTAGTTGAATATGGCTTTGAACGAACCGATTTTGTATTTGAACCTGGGCAATTCTCGGTTCGTGGAGATATTATTGATGTATTCTCTTTTGCAAATGAATATCCCTACCGAATAGAACTCTTTGATGATGAGGTAGAAAGCATCCGTAGCTTTGATCCCGTTAGTCAACTTTCGCAGAAAAAGATAGAACGTATTACCATAGTTCCGAATATCCAAACCCATTTCACCATAGAAGAAAAAACAAGCTTCTTCGAATTGCTAACACCAAGAACTTGTATTTGGACCAAAGACATACATTATCTAATCGAAGTTTTAGATAGCTGCATGGACACGGCTTTAAGAATTAAAGAAGGTTTTGCTAAAGACATCGAGCATAGTGAAAATCCCTTCCTTAAAGATGACCCAAGAATTGCCTTTGAAACTCCAGCCATGGTACTGCATAGCATGCAAAAATTCAATATTATTGAATTTGGAGAAAAGAAATTCTTTCAAGAAAATGAAAGCATCCTCTATCATCAAAAAGCGCAAAAGGACTTTAATAAAAATTTCGAGCTACTCATTAGCGATTTCAAAAGCAACGATGCGAACAAAATTGCCAATATTCTTTTCGCTGAAAACCCCAAGCAAATAGAACGTTTTTATCATATTTTCGAAGATTTAAAGGCCGAGTTAAGTTTCTATCCGATAGCCAAAAATATTCATGCCGGTTTTAGCGATTCAGACCTTGAAATTAGCATTTATACGGATCATCAAATTTTTAATCGTTACCATAAATACAAGGTGCGACAAGGCTACTCAAAGGATAAAGCCTTAATCTTGAAAACGCTAACGGAGTTACAACCAGGCGATTATGTAACCCATATCGATCATGGTGTTGGGAAATATTCTGGCTTAGAAAAGGTAGATATTAATGGCAAGCTTCAAGAGATGGTGCGTATTATCTATGCTAACAACGACCTACTTTATGTTGGTATCAATTCCTTACATAAAATTGCAAAATTCACCGGAAAGGAAGGCCAACAGCCAAAGGTAAACAAACTAGGGACCGATACATGGGAGAAGCTTAAAACAAAAACGAAGAAGCAGATTAAAGATATTGCTGCCGATTTAATTAAGCTTTATGCTAAAAGAAAAGCACAAAAAGGACATGCCTTCCCTCCAGATAATTACTTGCAAAACGAGTTAGAGGCTTCCTTTATTTATGAGGATACTCCCGATCAAGAAAAAGCAACCATCGACTTTAAAAAAGATATGGAAAGCGAAATGCCAATGGACCGTCTTATCTGTGGGGATGTTGGTTTTGGGAAAACAGAAATTGCGATGCGAGCAGCCTTTAAGGCAGTATGCGACAGCAAGCAAGTTGCGGTTTTAGTTCCTACAACCATTCTTGCATTCCAACATTACGAAACTTTTAAAGAGCGTTTTGCCGATTTCCCGGTCAACGTAGATTACATAAACCGATTTAAAAGTACTGCTCAAAAAAATCAAACTTTAAAAGATTTAGAAGCAGGCAAGGTAGATATACTTATTGGTACCCACGGCATTGTAAGCAAGGGAATTAAATTCAAAAATTTAGGCTTGCTAATTATTGATGAAGAACAAAAATTTGGAGTTGGGGTAAAGGATAAATTAAAAGAAATTCGAGCCAATGTAGATACACTTACGCTAACTGCTACGCCAATTCCGAGAACTATGCAGTTTTCTTTAATGGGAGCTAGAGATTTAAGCGTTATTCAAACTCCACCGCCAAACCGTCAACCCGTTACCACAGAAGTGCACGCCTTCAATCCAGAGCTAATAAAAGAGGCTATTGAGTTTGAAGTGTACCGAGGCGGACAAGTTTTCTTTGTGCATCATAAGGTGAAAGATCTTGCAGATTTGAAAACGATGATTCATAGAATGTTGCCGGATATTGATGTTGGGGTGGCCCACGGTCAGTTGGAAGGTCATGAATTAGAACGTGCCATGAAAGACTTTGTAGATCGCAAATTCGACGTATTGCTTAGTACAAATATTATTGAAACTGGATTGGATATACCAAATGCCAATACGATTATTATAAACAATGCCCACATGTTTGGTTTAAGCGATTTGCACCAATTAAGAGGACGTGTTGGTCGTAGTAACAAAAAAGCCTTCTGCTATTTATTTGCCCCTCCTTTAAGTACGCTTACGCGCGAATCGAGAATGCGTTTAAAAACCATTGAAGAATTTGCAGAACTAGGCAGCGGCTTCAATATTGCCATGCGCGATTTAGATATTCGTGGAGCTGGAAATTTATTGGGTGGCGAGCAAAGTGGGTTTATCAGCGAAATTGGTTTTGAAACTTATCATAAAATTTTGGATGAGGCCATAAGTGAGCTGAAAGAAACTGATTTCAAGGACCTTTATAAAGATGAAATCAAAGAAAAGCGACAATATGTAAGAGATTGTCAAATTGATACCGACTTAGAAATGTTAATTCCAGATTCTTATATTAATACGGTAAGCGAACGCTTAAATATCTATACAGAAATGAATTCTTGTAAAGATGAAGAAAGCTTAATGGAATTTTCTCAAAGATTGCAAGATCGATTCGGAGAGATTCCACGACAAGTAAGAGAGCTTTTCAATGCCATGCGCCTGAAATGGTTGGCTACAGCTTTGGGCATGGAAAGAGTTATTGCCAAGAATGGAAAAATGTCTTGTTACTTTATTCAAAATCAAGAATCCGCCTTTTACCAAACCGAAACTTTTGGTAAAATCATTCAATTCGTTCAGCAGTTCCCAAAACACGCTCAACTAAAACAAACCGACAAATACCTCATCCTTAATTTCAGCGACGTGAAAAGCATGGCGCAGGCGAGAGAGAGGTTGGAGGAGATTGAGGGCTTTGTTTCTTTGAAAAGTTAGGGATTTATATAGAGTAAAGGATTCTGAAAATGAGCTTGGCCTCTAGTGAGGTCATGACTTGAAGTCATGACCTCACTATGCGCGTACGCCTGCGAATTTAAAGGAATTTTCTTTCAAAAACCTCAGAACCTTAGCATTCATTGCAAAGCCTTGAGTAGCTCTCAATAAACATTAAGTATTTAGAAAAATCCACTAAGCATCCACCTCCACAACAATAAAGGCAGAAATGTTTTTTCTTTAGGCAGAACTTCATACAAATTTCTTTTTACATACAACCATCAAATATTTTAATACGTTATTTCAATATATGACAATATCTTTAATTGAACATTTTCATTAATTCATTAAAATCTTTATATTAGTCCTTCTAAAACGCACAACTATGAATATAATTAAACCTGTACGTATTGTATTTTTATCAATACTATTTAATTTCACAGCATTAAATCTTCTATTTTCACAAAATTCCGCCCCGACAATCGAATGGGAAACCTCCATAGGGGGTAGTGGTTACGACAAGGCATTTAGTATAAAACAAACCAGCGACGGAGGTTACATTACAGCTGGAATCTCTTATTCTGACGATGCCGATTTTAATCTGAACCAAGGAGGTAGTGATTGTGCTATTGCAAAACTAAGTAGTACAGGAAATTTAGAATGGACAAAGTCTTTTGGTGGCACCTTCTATGAAGCAGCAAAATCAATTCTTCAAACCACAGATGGGGGCTACCTTTTTGTTGGATATAGCTCTTCATCAACTGGTGATGTATCCAATCCTATTGGAGGATGGGATGTTTGGGTTGTTAAACTAGATAACTTAGGAGATATTGAATGGGAAAAATCATTAGGAGGTACTCAGACTGAATGGGCAAGTTCTGTTCAACAAACATCTGATGGAGGTTATATATTAGCAGGTTATTCTAGATCAAATAATGGAGATGTTAGTGGGAATAATGGTAGTGACGATTGTTGGATTGTTAAATTAAACAGCACAGGTGTTATTCAATGGCAAAAGACCTTCGGAGGAAGCGAAAACGATGAAGCAACGTATATTCAAGAAACCTCAGATGGAGGCTTCATTTTTGCTGGACATACTCTTTCTAATAATGGCAATGTAAGCGGAAATCACGGAATTAGTGATTCATGGATCGTTAAATTGGATATTAACGGAACCCTTGAATGGCAAAAAACCTTAGGAGGATCAAACACTGAAATAGCCTATAGCATATCTCAAACCACGGATGGTGGATATATTGTTGGTGGTTTTTCTAATTCAACAGATGGAAATGTTTCCGCACATCCCGTTGGAGGTAATGCTTGGATTGTAAAGTTAAATAATACAGGAATTATCGAATGGCAAAAAACCTACGGAGGAAGTGATTACGATTTTATAAATGCTATTTTACAAAGCTCTAATGGCGATTTTTTAATAGCTGGACATACTTATTCATCCGATGGAGATGTAGTTGGAAATCATGGATCTGTGGACGGCTGGTTGGCATGTCTTAGCAATTGGGGAGCTTTGAAATGGCAGAAGCCGCTTGGTGGTTCTTCTAGAGATTCTATAGCTTCGATGATAGAAACCTCTGATGGAAGTATAATTCTCGCAGGTTCTAGTAAATCCAGCGACGGAGATGTGGCATTTAATAATGGCGATGAAGATTTTTGGATTGTTAAATTAAGTCCTACAGTTGGCATAAGAGATTTTACAGAAACAACTTTAGATTGGAAAGTATATCCTAATCCTTGTTTTAACTCATTCCAAATTGATTTAGATACTGAGAATCCATTTTTGATTGAAGTAAGTAACCTACTCGGAGATATTATATATTCAAAAAATTCAGACCAAATGACCAATACCATTGATGTCGAAAATTGGAGCTCAGGTGTCTACTTTGTTTCGATTAAGGATGAAAAATCTTATGTTCTGAGCACAAGAAAAATCGTAATCAATGGCCTGTAGTGAGGTCATGACTTCAAGTCATGACCTCACTATACGCACACGCCTGCGAATTTAAAGGAATCTTCTTTTAAAAACCCCATAGCATTAGCATTCAAAGCAAAGCCTTGAGTAGCTCTCAATAAACATTAAGTATTTAGAAAAATCCACTAAGCATCTACCTCCACAACAATAAAGGCAGAACGGTATTTTCTTTGTGATGCGTCTATGGCAGCTCGCAGAACTTCTTTGGTTTTAGCAATGACCATAGAGTTCTTTTCTACTTTGATTAATATTTGTCGCAGGTAGTAATTACGCACCTTAGAAATTAAAGGGGTAGTTGGACCAAGAACTTGTCTGCCTAGTTGTTTTCTTAACTCGTCGGCCAAAAACTTCGAGGCTTCTTTTAATTCTTCCGGCTGCTTGTGTTTGATAGTAAGCAGAATCAAGCCAGTATAAGGCGGATAGTTATACTGCTTCCGAGTAAGTAACTCTTCAAAGTAAAAAGTACTGAAATTATAATCCTTTATGTGTTGCAATACTGGGTGCTGAATTTGTTTGCTTTGTATCAAAACTAATCCTTGCTTATCCTTTCTTCCTGCTCTTCCCCCAACTTGTGCTAGCAATTGAAAAGCCTTTTCTGCTGCCCTAAAATCTGGAAAACTAAAAAGCTGATCCGCATCCACTATTCCAACCACCGACACATGATCAAAGTCTAAGCCCTTGGTAACCATCTGCGTTCCGATCAAGATGTCGATCTCCCCATTCTGAAAAGCAAAAATAATTTCCTCATGACCATGCTTTTTTCGGGTACTATCTAAATCCAAACGTGCAAGTTTAGCTTGTGGAAATAAAATTTGTATCTCATCTTCTATTTGTTCCGTACCAAAGCCCTTTACTTGAATATCATTACTTCCACATGCCCTGCAAGTCTCCATCATTTTTTCTTGATGTCCGCAGTAATGACAAACCAGTTTATTAAAAAATTTGTGGTAGGTTAGGCTAACATCGCAATTCGGGCAATAAGGAATAAAATTGCATAAATTACAATTGGCATAATTGGCAAAGCCTCTTCTGTTTTGAAAGAGAATTACTTGCTCCTTCTTTGCTAATGCATCTTGAATGGCTGTTTTAAGTTTCTCCGAAAACAAGCCTTGCATTTTCTTTTGCTGCTTTAATTCCAATACGTCTATCAATTCAATTTTAGGTAGTACCGCATTTCCATATCGCTCTGTTAACTGAACATGAGCATATTTTCCAAGAGAAACATTATTAAAGGTTTCAAAACTCAAAGTAGCACTTCCTAGTAAAACCTTCGCCCCATGAATATGAGCCAAGATGATAGAGCTATCTCTAGCGTGATAGCGTGGCGCAGGATCAAATTGCTTGTAACTTCTTTCGTGCTCTTCGTCTACTATAATTAATCCCAGATTACTAAAAGGAAGAAAGACTCCACTTCGCGCTGCCAAAATTATAGGGGTTTTACAATTCAATACATTCCTATAAATTTCAACACGTTCTTGGTCATTAAATTTAGAATGGTAAACACCAATTTTTTCGCCGAAATATCTTTGTAAACGCAAAACAATTTGAGCAGTTAAGGCAATTTCAGGAAGAAGATAAAGCACCTGCTTTCCAGCTGCAAGAGCCTCTTCCATCAACTTGATGTAAATATGTGTTTTACCACTTCCAGTAACCCCTTCTAAAACAACAACCGACTTTCTCTCAAAGCCTTCTTTTATTTCAAGCATGGCTTGCTTCTGATGCGGATTTAAAGCCTCGAGTTCTTCAACTGGTAGCTTGTCCGACATAATCCTAGAAATACTGCGCTGTTCTTCTACGAAAACACCATTTTTAATCAGCGTTTTCAAACTGCTTTCAGAAATTCTCTTGTCTTCCAACAATTTCGACTTTGGCACAAAGGACTTTTGTGGGGCATGATGTAAATAATGTAAAAGCACTTCACTTTGCTTCTCTTTGCTTTCTAGTTTATGAAAAAGTTCTCGCAAAGCATGTTCCGTCTTGTATTGCTCGCTAAGAGAAATGAAAGAAATTTCTTTAGCCTTATACTTTTCTTGCAACTGTTCTTTGATTACACAAAGTCGCTGCTCCATTAAACTTTGAATAACAGGATAAACTGTCTTTTTAGCAAGGAGATCTTGAATGTCTTCCAATTTTAATTCTTGATTGGCTTGCAAAGCTTCTGCAAGTAAAAACTCTTCATCATTCAACATCGACCAATCTAAGTCTTCATTCTCAACAAAAACAAAACTCGACTCGCTGCCTAATTTTAAAGCCGAAGGCAGGGCTGCAGCAAGCACCTCTCCCAAAGTACAGAGATAGTATTCACTCATCCACTGCCAAAAAGCCAATTGCTGCTCATTAACCAATACCTCTTGCTCAACTATATCTTCAATTAATTTTGCTTGATAGTCGAGAGGTTTTCTTTGATGAATTTCAAAAACTATCCCAGTATAAAATTTCCGCTTTCCAAACTGAACTACTACGCGTTGTCCTCTTTTAACCAAGTCGACCTTATCAAAGGGAAGCGCATAGGTGTATGTCTTAGGCGTGGCTAAGGGAAGGATTACTTCTACAAAGGAGGCGGCTGACATATAAATTCAAAATTACGTAAAATAAAGTTTCGAGCTAGTAATATTAAGTGGAGAAAAAGAGGAAAATACTCAGGTTATGCTCTTAAAAGAGGAAAAAATACTATTCTTAAGAATATTGTACTTGAAATTTCAAATTTTAAAATTAGAATTCCCTACCTTTGCAGCCGATTTAATAAAGTTAATTCAAATCTTTTCGCGTTAT
>JACJYT010000018.1 GCA_020635975.1 Chitinophagales bacterium | reverse complement strand
GTGGATATACAGCTTCTGCTAATGCAAGTGGAATTTTAACCATTCCTAATTTAGGTATAGGAGCCTACTCTAACTTCCAAGTAACGAATAATGTTACTTTATGTAGTGGTTTGGTAATTATAGATTCTGTTGAATTAGTTTACCCTAACTTCAATGTTACGAATACAACAAATACGAATCCAAGTGCCTGCGGTGCAAGTAATGGAAGCATAAGCTTCTCTGGTTTACCTGCCAATACGGCCTTCCAAGGTACTTATAGTTATAATGGTTCAAGTGCTGTTAGTTACTCGGCTACTACCAATGCTTTTGGAGTGTATGTTATTACAGGTTTAGCTGCTGGTTCATATACTAACTTTACTTTTGTAAATGCGAGTGGAACTTGTTCAGCAAATCCATTCCTAGGACCTATCGTATTAGTAGATCCGAATGCACCAAACCCAACTGGAATTGTTTCTATTACAAATCCAACAGCTTGTAACACTAGCAATGGTAGATTTACAATAGCTGGATTAACACCAGGGCAATATACTGTAGAATATGAGTCTCCTACTGGAACGGTATTCTATCCAGTATCTGGTTTTGTAACCGTAAGTGCTTCAGGAAATTTAACTATAAATGGACTAGACAATGGAGTTTATTCTAATATCATTGTTCAAAACGCAGCAGGCTGTTCATCTATACCGCTTGGCCCTGTAACTTTAGTAGATCCAATTGTAAATCTAGGAGATGCTGGAGCAAATGATACTATTTGCTTAACTACATCTGCCGCACTTACTATTGCCCCTCAAGTTGCTAACTTAACTGTAACTTGGAGAAATATAGATTTCTCTATCATAACGATACTTGGACCAGCAAACTTCCCAAGCTATACCCACCTAGTATCTCCTTTAAATAACACTTGTTATATAGCTGAAATTTTCGACAATACAACAGGATGTTCAGAGCTTGATACGGTATGTGTTTATGTAAGTAAAGCGCCAGAATTAAATTTAGAAGCGAATTGCTTTAGCTTAGATGAGGATAGCGATATTACTCTATCTATCATTAACGATATCTATGCTAATGATAACATGAGTAATATTTACGGACCTGGTGATCTTAATGCTAATTTGGATATCACTATTTTAAGTAATGTTCAACATGGTGTCTTAAGTATTAATGAAGCTTTAGATCAAATAGTATATACTCCTTATGCAAATTACTTCGGTACAGATACCTTGTTCTATCAAGTATGTAATGCCGATTGTGCAGGAGCTTTATTCTGTGATGATGCCTACCTATGCTTCAATGTTCTTGAAGTTAATGATGCTCCAATTGCTGTAATCGATTTCAACAATACTACCATCGGTAATGCCGTAACTGGTAATGTTTTAACTAATGATTATGATGTTGAAGGAGATGCTTTAACGGCTACTTTAATTTCTTCAGCAAATGGAACATATGGTAGTATCACTTCATTCTCTCCAAATGGAGATTATATCTATACTCCTTCAGGAACAGAAGGTACGGATGTATTTACTTATCAAGTTTGTGATGATGGTAGTCCGATTTTATGCGACACTAACATCATCGTTATTAATGTAATTGATTATGTAGTTCAACATAACACGAATAACGCACCAATTGCAAATCCTGACGGTATGATTGCGCTTCAAGGAACTCCAGTAGTGAGCAATGTGATGGCGAACGATTTTGATCCGGATAGCGACGATACGATAAGTGTTACTTCATTCACACAGCCTTTAGTTGGAACAGGAACTGTAAGTATTAGTCCTCAAGGACAAATGACTTATACGCCTCCAGTATCCAATCCGAATTTTACGGGGTTGGTTGAGTTTACTTATGTAATCTGCGACAATGGTAATCCGAGTCCAGTATTATGCGATACGGCGCTGGTTCAAATTGAAGTATTGCCATTGGGTGATCCTAGTCTTAATAATCCTCCAACAGCTGTTGACGATGCTATAAGTACAGGTCAAGATACGCCTGCTAATGGAAATCTGGCAGCTAATGATTTTGATGTTGATGGCGACCAATTAAGCTTTAGCATCCTAGGTGGTACTACTACTAGTGCAGGTGGAACTATCTCTGGTTTTAATCCAACAACAGGAACATTTACTTATACTCCTGCTCAAGGATATGAAGGCCCAGATGGATTCTTGTATTCAGTATGCGATAATGGTAGTCCTGTACTTTGCGATACGGCAACGGTTGTGATTACAGTTATTTATGATAATAATGCCCCTATTGCAATTGATGACATCAATAATGGCTTCATGAATACTAGTGTGCTAGGCAATGTGGCTACTAACGATAGTGAACCTGATGGAGATGAAGTAGTATTTACGATCATAAGTCCTGCAAGTTCAGGTACGCTTACTTTAGATAGTGTAACTGGTGCTTATGTTTACACTCCAGTTCTAGGATTTGAAGGAGCAGATGAGTTTAGCTATTCTATTTGCGATGATGCTAATCCGAGCTTATGCGATACGGCAACAGTAAGTATTAATATCGAAAATATAGTAGACGGACCTTTCACTAATAATGAACCGATTGCGTCTAATGACAATACAGTAACTTATGGCACGAATCCGGTTTATGGAAATGTGCTAAGTAATGATTTTGATTCAGATGGCGATAATCTAGTATTGAATACTACGCCATTAAGCGCTTCAGCTGTTGGTACATTTAGTCTTTCTCCAAATGGTAACTTTAGCTACATACCAGTTCCAGGTTTTGAAGGAATTGTTGAGTTCGTTTACCAAGTTTGTGATGATGGCATCCCTTCATTATGCGATACAGCTTCTGTAATAATAGAAGTATTCCCGCCACTCAATCCAGGTGAAAATGAAGGACCATTTGCGGTTGATGACGCTTATGGCACGGATAATGAAACGAGCATTTCAGCTAACGTTCTAGTTAATGATGTGCTGCCTAACGATGGGGATGTTCATACAGTAATCCTAGTAAGTTCTGTAGATCCTGCTGCAGGTACATTGACTTTGGATAACCTAGGTAATTTTGTGTTCACTCCAGCAACGGATGTAGAAACTACTACTTCTTTTGTATATGCACTTTGTGATGATGCTACTCCAATTGCATGTGATACAGCAACGGCAGTAATTATGATTTGGGATGCTAATGTTCCTCCAGTAGCTGTAAACGACTTTAATAATACATTAATTGGAGTTCCAGTTTCAGGAGATGTTTCTACCAATGATTTTGATGCGAACAATGATGTATTAGTGTTTACTCAAGTTGGTAACATTCCAAGTTCTGAAGGTAGTTTAGTAATTAATCCGGATGGAACTTATGTCTTTACACCAGCATCTGGTTTTGTTGGACAAGTAGAAGCTACTTATGTGGTATGTGATGATAACACTACTAATTTCATTGCAGACAATGCATGTGATACAGCAAGTTTGGTTATTAATGTGGTTGAGCTTAATTCTCCAAATGGAGATAATAATAGTCCAGTTGCTAATGATGATAACATTGTGGTAACTAGCTTGAATCCAATTACATCTAATGTTTTAGCAAATGACTTTGATGTGGATGGAGATAGTTTAATAATAAATACTACTCCACTTAGTGGTCCAAGCGCTGGTACGCTTGTAATCAACACCGATGGTTCGTTTGTCTTTACCCCACAAGCAGATACTACAGGTATATTTACTTTCGAATATAGTATTTGCGATAATGGTGTTCCATCATTATGTGATACAGCAACGGTTACTATCACTGTACTTGAGCCTTTAGATTCTACAGAGAATCAAGCTCCTTTTGCGGTGGATGATGCCTTTGCTGGTTTAGCTAATGAGTTAGTTAATGGTAATGTATATGCAAACGATATCAATCCAGATGGTGATCCTTTAGTAATGGATACATTGAGTCAACCATCAAATGGTACAATTACCTTCTTTGATCCTTTAACTGGAGATTTCACTTATGTTCCTAATGATGACTATGTTGGACCAGATGCATTTACATACAGCTTATGTGATAATGGTACCCCAGTATTATGTAGTCAGGCAACAGTTGAGATACTAATTTACAACAACAACAACGCTCCAGTTGCAGTGGATGATATCAACGCCACTATTGTAAATGTTGCTGTAAGTGGTGATGTATCTACTAATGATTTTGATCCTAATACAAATGATGTATTAAGTTTTGCAATCTTAGACAACAATGGAAACAACGTGGTAATGGATAGCACGGGCGTTTATACATTTACTCCACTACCAGGGGATACAGGAAGCTTTAGTTTCACTTATTATGTATGCGATGATGTGAATCCTTCTTTATGCGATACAGCAACAGTAGTGATTAATGTGGATGGATTTATTGCTGACCCGAACGAAAACAATGAGCCTATTGCCAATAACGACAATTTGGCAACTTATGGAACCAGTACGGTGGTGATAAATGCTATTGCAAATGATTACGATCCAGATTTAACGGATGTAATTGCCATTACAGGTATTATTCCATCTACTCAAAGTCCTGGAATTACTGTTATCGATAATGGAAACGGCAGCTTCACGGTTACTCCAGATGTTGATACTTTAGCGCAGTATAGTTTCGACTATGTGCTTTGTGATAATGCAAATCCAAGTCTTTGCGATACAGCAACGGTTAGCATTATTGTGTTACCATTGAATAATCCTAATGCTAATTTAGGTCCTATTGCAATAGATGATGTATTTGCCATTGGCGATAATGAAATTTTAAGTGCTAATGTTGGAACGAATGATATCAATCCAGATACAGATCCACTTAGTTTCTCTGTATTAGATTCTACTTCAAATGGCGTAATAACTAGTTTTGATCCTGTAACAGGAAGTTTTACTTATTTGCCTAATCCAGATTATGCAGGTCCAGATAACTTTACTTATGTTGTTTGCGATACTCTAGCAAATTGCGATTCTGCAACGGTATATATTGTGGTATATCCGAATAATGAATACCCAATTGCTGTTAACGACATCAATTTGAGCTACCTGAATACACCAGTTAGTGGAGATGTATCTACTAATGATATTGATCCGGATTCAGATCCTCTAGTCTTTGCTGTTGTAGATCAAAGCAACCTTAATGGAACTTTAGTATTTGCTGCTGATGGAACTTACACTTTTGTTCCTACTACAGATTTTGAAGGTCAAACAAGCTTCACTTATTCTACTTGCGATGATGGTACACCTTCACTTTGTGATACAGCTACCGTGGTAATTAATATTGAAAGTTTTGATGCAAGTGATAATGCTAATAACAATCCTGTAGCTAACGATGATAATATTGTAGTTACTAGCGATTCGCCATTAGTAGTTTGTGTTGTTTGTAATGATTTCGATATTGATGGAGATTCGATTTATGTAAGCAGTATTATAAATCCAAATGGATACAATGTTGTAAACAATGGCAATGGAAGCTTTACCGTTAGCCCACCAGCTGGAGTAAACGATACAACAATTACAGTAGATTATGTTCTTTGTGATAACGGAACTCCAATTGCTTGTGATACGGCAACGCTTACCATTGATATAGTTCCTTCAACTGGCGACTTTAATAACATTGCACCATTCGCTGTTGATGATGCTTATGGAACAGTAATCGGAGAAGTGATTAGTGCTAATGTTGCGGCCAATGATATCTTGCCTAATGATGGAGATACGCATAGCTTCGCTGTGGTGAATAATCCGAATAACGGAACAATTACAAGTTTTGATCCTGCAACAGGAGCATTCACTTATGTTCCAGATTCAGCCTACTTCGGCCCAGATAATTTCACCTACGTGGTATGTGATAACGGAACACCTATGGCATGTGATACGGCTACAGTGCTTATCTTAATCTATAACGATAATGATTATCCAAATGCAGTGGATGATATCAACGTAACTTTAGTTGGTACACCAGTTAACGGAGATGTATCCACAAATGATACAGATCCAGATAACGATGTTCTAAGTTTCGATAATGTTACGAATCCAAGTAATGGTACTTTAGTGTTCAATCCAGATGGAACTTACACTTATACTCCAGCTCCTGGTTTCGACGGACAAGATGAGTTTACTTATGTAGTTTGTGATGATGGCATCCCAAGCTTATGCGATACGGCTACTGTAGTTATCAATGTGGAAGGCTTTGATCCGAATAACAATAACGATCCAGTTGCTAACGACGATAATGTTCAAACTCATGCAGATGTTCCAGTAACCCTTTGCTTGATCTGCAACGACTTCGATGTAGATGGTGACGACATTACGGTAACTAGTATCATTAATCCAGATGGCTACAACGTGATAGACAATGGTGATGGTACAGTAACTATAACACCACCTGCTGGAGTAGAAGATACTACGATTACTATTCAGTATGTAATTTGTGATAATGGTAATCCAGTAGCTTGCGATACAGCTAGCGTAAACGTAGAAGTTCTTCCAGCTCTTGAGCCAGGAGAGAATGAAGGTCCATTTGCTGTAGACGATGCGTATTCTACGGTTACAGATGGTTCTATTAGTGCTAATGTGTCTAATAATGATATTCTTCCAAACGATGGAGATACACACAGCTTTACTGTGGTGAATGATCCTAGTAATGGAACGATTACAAGTTTTGATCCTGCAACAGGAGCCTTCACTTATGTTCCAGATTCAGGTTACTATGGTCCAGATAATTTCACCTACGTAGTATGCGATAGTGGCAACCCAGTAGAATGTGATACGGCTACGGTAGTAATTCTAATTTACAACGATAACCACAATCCAATTGCGGTTGATGATATCAATGTAACTTTAGTTGGAATACCAGTTAGTGGAGATGTATCTACAAACGATACAGATCCTGATGGAAATAACTTAAGCTTCGATAATGTTACGAATCCAAGTAATGGTACTTTAGTGTTCAATCCAGATGGAACTTACACTTATACTCCAGCTCCTGGTTTCGACGGACAAGATGAGTTTACTTATGTAGTTTGTGATGATGGCATCCCAAGCTTATGCGATACGGCTACTGTAGTTATTAATGTGGAAGGCTTTGATCCTACGGAGAACAACGATCCAGTTGCTAACGACGATAATGTTCAAACTCATGCGGATGTTCCAGTAACCCTTTGCTTGATTTGCAACGACTTCGATGTAGATGGTGACGACATTACGGTAACTAGCATCATTAATCCAGATGGCTACAACGTGGTAGACAATGGCGATGGTACAGTAACTATAACACCACCTGCTGGAGTAGAAGATACTACTATCACTATTCAATATGTAATCTGTGATGATGGTAATCCAGTTGCTTGTGATACAGCTAGCGTAAACGTGGAAGTTCTTCCAGCTCTTGAGCCAGGAGAGAATGAAGGTCCGTTTGCTGTAGACGATGCATACGGTGTCCCTGCAAATGAATCTGTTGTTGCTAATGTAGCAGATAATGATATTTTACCTGCTGATGGTGATGTACATAGCTTTACGCAAATTACAGAACCAAGTAATGGGGTTGTTACTAGTTTTGATCCTGTAACAGGAGCCTTTACTTATGAGCCAAATCAAGATTATGCTGGTCCTGATCAGTTTACCTATGTGGTTTGTGATAATGGGGTTCCAATGGAGTGCGATACCGCTACGGTTTATATCTTGATGTACAATATCAATACTGCGCCAATTGCAGTTAACGATGTTAACCATACCTTCAACGACTTGCCAGTTAGTGGAGATGTTTCTACAAATGATATCGAACCAGATAAAGATCCTGTAACATTTACTTTAGTAGAGGATGTCGATCCTACTACGGGAACGCTGGTATTCAATTCTGATGGTACCTATACTTTCACTCCAGAACCTGGTTTTGAAGGAACAGTGACCTTTAGCTATAGCATTTGTGATGTTCCTGGAAATCTATGTGATACGGCTACTGTAGTTATAGATGTTGACCAATATAATCCGAATACAAATAATGACCCAATTGCAGTAGATGACAATGTTATCGTGTTTGGAGATCCAAGCAATCCAGTAGGTACAGTTATCTGTATTTTATGTAATGATTCTGATCCGGATGGCGATGTAGTTACAACAACTATAATAAGTGGACCAAACAATGGTACATTTACTCCAAATCCTGATGGAACTTACACTTATACGCCTAATCCTGGATTTACAGGAGATGATGTAATTGTTTATGTGAATTGCGATGGCTTCGGTTTATGTGACACGGCAACAGTTACAATCACAGTATTACCTAATCCTGGAAATAATGTGAATCATCAACCGTTTGCAGTAGATGATCATTATTCTACTAATCAGGATGTGGCTATAACAACAGAAAATGTAACAGATAATGATGTAGATTTTGATAACGATAATCTAACGGTAAGCTTAATCGACGGACCATCATTTGGTAGCTTAACTCAAAACCCAGATGGAAGTTTTGTTTATACTCCGAATGTAGGTTTTGCCGGAGAAGATCAATATACTTACGTTATCTGTGATGATGGCAACCCTGTATTATGCGATTCTGCAACAGTATATATTACAGTATTCTCTGATGCAGTTGATGCGGTTAACGATACCGTTCAATTGTTAAACAATGATCCTGTAGATGTTGTTGTTCTTAACAATGATAGCTATTCTACTGGAAGCCCTTCAGTTACCATATTGACGGATCCAGTGGCGGGCAGTGCTGTTGTAAATGTTGATGGAACTATTACCTATTACCCTAACCCAGATGCTGGGGTTGAAGTGGATAGCTTCCAATATGTGCTTTGCGCCAATACGATCTGTGATACAGCATGGGTATACATCTATATGCCAGAGCAAATTGTAGTGCCAGATGGATTCTCTCCACAAGGTGATGGTGTAAATGATGTATTCTACATAGATGGTCTGTTAGATTACTATCCAAACGCAACGCTAGTAGTATTTAACAGATGGGGTGATGAAGTTTGGAATAGTTATGGTCCTTACCAAAATAACTGGGGAGGAGATAACTTCCAAAATGTAGGTTTACCGGATGGAACATATTTCTATATACTCGACTTTAAAGATGGATCTACAGAAGCTAAACAAGGTTTTGTGGCAATTTATAGAAATAGATAATTAATAGAAAATTGTGTGGGTGACAACCAAGATCACCCACACATTTAAAAAATAAACTATGAGAAAAGTAATTTTTACCTTCCTATTTGCTGCCTTAGGCATAGCTTTAACCTATGCTCAGCAAGACCCTCAGTTTAGTATGTATATGTTTAACGGACAGTATATAAATCCTGCTTATGTTGGAAGTAGAGGTGTCTTAGATATGACCGGTCTTTATCGCTACCAATGGGCTGGACAAAATTTTGAAGGCTCTCCACAGTCTATGAGCATCGGCTTGAATACCCCTTTCAAAAAGCAACAATATGCTATTGGGGTGTATACAGGATACGACCATATTGGCTTTGTGGACATGTATAATTTGATGGGTCAATTTGCTTACAGAATCAATGTGAAGAAGTCTAAAATTTCATTGGGAGTTCAGGCTGGTTTTTATCATTATAATAATAATAAAACGAGTCATACTCTTTTTGACCCGAATGATGAAATATTTGCAGAAGAAAATGTTCTTTTTACTCCCAATATAGGAGCAGGTATTCATGTGTATTCAGATAGATATTTTGTAGGAGCTTCTTTTCCTCATTTGTTAAACATGAACTTAAGTCAGAAATTGCAATATGCGGCAACAAATAGCGATGTGAACAGACAGTATAGACATTTCTTTGCAACGGCTGGAGTTGTAATTGGTAAGGAAACTTCTACAGTTAAATTCAAGCCTACAATTTTATTGAAATACGTTCAAGGTTTGGATAAGAAAATTCCTGATTTTGATTTGAATGCTAATTTCTTATTCGTAGATAGATTTTGGTTAGGAGCAGGTGTAAGAACGGGTGGTAATAGAGTTGGTCCCTACTTCTCTGATATCGTCGGGATGTTTGAGTGCCTCATTACGCAGCAGTTAAGAGTAGGTTACTCATACGACTACGTTCTTTCCGATTTATCTAACTACACCCATGGCTCTCATGAAATCATGTTGGGTTATTCATTTGGATATCAAAAGAAGAAATTCGTAAACGTGAGATACGGTACTTATTTTTAATAAGTTCTATGAAATAACTAAGCTATGTCCCTTAATAAACTATTAATATAAACTAACATTATGAGAAATTTAAATCTCAGTATTTCCATATCCTTCCTCTTTCTTTTTATAGCGCAATTGGCTTTTGCTCAAAAGACAAGTACAGTGCTTATCAATAGAGCGGATGCCTACTACGATCAATTTAATTTCAGAACTGCTTTAGATTTATATAAGAACGCTGATAAGAAGAATAGCGAAAATTTATATGTTAAAGGGCGAATTGGAAATTGCTATAAATTCCTAAGTGAAATTCAGAATGCTGAAGAATGGTATGGTGCGGTTGCAAGTTCGACAGAAACGGATCCAATTTATAAGTTTTATTACGCTCAAGCGCTCATGGCCAATGGAAAGTATGTAGAGGCTATGAATATGCTAAATATTTATAATCAAATTATGGGAAATGAGTCTGCAATGATGACAGAATTGCCCGAAGTTTTATTTGATGAAGATAGTCGATTTAAGGTTAAAATAGAGGATTTTAATTCTAAACATGCCGATTTTTCTCCTTTCGTAATTCGCGATGAGTTATTTTTCATTTCCAATAGAAAAGATGATGCTTATTTATCTAGAGATGATGTCTGGTCTGAAAGACCCTTTACTCAAATCTATAAGAAGAAATTGTTGAGTGAGGATGTTAATAAAGATACGCTTAGCAAAGAAGATACGAAATTGGAAGTCTTTAATAAGTCTTCTATTAGTAAGCGTTATCATGAGGGGCCTTTAACTTTAGATGAGGTACAAAATGACATCTATTTCACAAGAAGTAATTATGTTAAAAACAAGGCAGTTAAAGGTGACGATAATGAAGTTAATTTAAAAATATTAAAAGTAGCGTTTGTAAGCGATGGAAATGGAGATGGGCAGTTTGGGGAGACCATGATAGATAATTTCAGTTTTAGCTCTGATGATTTCTCAACCGCTTATCCTACCATAACTGTTGATGGTAATTATTTAATATTTGCAAGTGATATGCCTGGTGGGTATGGTGGCTTAGACTTGTATGTAGCAGAAAATGTGGGAGGCTTGTGGTCTAATCCAATAAATTTAGGCTCTAATATTAATACTGCTGGAAATGAAGCATTTCCATTTATTATGGATGATGGTACTTTGTATTTTTCTTCGGATGGACTATTTGGACTAGGAGGCTACGATATTTTTGAAGCTAAATTGAAAGAGGATGGCAGCTTTGATGTGCCAACGAATATGAGAAGTCCTCTAAATTCTACCTTCGACGATTTTGGAATTTGGATGAATGACAACTATAGCAAAGGCTATTTTACTTCAAACAGACCTAGTGAATATGGTGGAGATGATATCTATTCTTTCGAAAGAGAATCCTTTATTTTTGAGGCTATAGTTTTTGACAGCAAAACAGAAGAGAAATTAAACGAAGTAGAAGTAACCCTTACCAATTTAGATTCTGGCAAGGAACTAAATCTTAAAACCAATTCTGATGGTTATGTTACAGCAGATGTGCTTCCAAATACAAGATATGGTTTGAAGGTTTTTAAAGATGAATACTTACCAGAAGAAGCAGAATTTATTACTGCCGAAGATAATGTTTATGCAGAAATTCCATTAATCAAGGATTTTGGTATTGTGTTGGATGTAACTGTAGTTGACCAAGATACTAAAGATGAAATACCTTATGCAGAAGTCTTGCTAATCAATTTAAGAACCGAAAAAGAATACCAAGTTACAACTAATAAGTATGGTAAAACTTCCTTCGTTATAGATCCGGATAGTGAGTATAGAATAAAAGCTTCTAAGGATTTGCCAGGAGTAGATTCTATCTATCTTGCAGTTACTAAAGAATTTAACACCTTTGGAACCAAGGCTCCAGCCCAGTTATTTACTGTAATTGAATTGAAGAAGCAACCTCTTGGAGTGGATATTATTATCGAAGACATTTTATATGACCTAGATAAATACGCTATCCGTCCAGATGCAGCTTTAATTTTGGATAATTTGGTTAAAGTATTATTAGATAACCCAACTATTGAGATTGAGTTAGCATCGCACACGGATTGTAGAGCGGCTCAAAAATACAATATGTGGCTTTCTGCTAAACGTGCTGAGGCTGCAGTTAACTACCTCATTGAAAAAGGCATTGATTATCGTCGTTTAACCGCTGCTGGTTATGGTGAATCTCAGCCTTTAGAAGTTCCTGGGTCACCTGGCTTATATTGTACATGTGAGGGTTCTTCTGGTCCAGGTAAAACGGATCCTAGATGTACAGAGGCAGTACACCAGTTGAATAGAAGAACGGTATTTAATATCTTGAAGAAATAGAAAATAACCATCCATAGCATCTCTTCTGGGGATGCTATGGCATTTTTGGCAATGCAGGTTTTTTATAGCACACATATTGAAGGATCTCATGCCTTACTCCTAGATCAAGAACATCATCACCTAAGTAAGGTATTGAGAAAGAAAGAAGGCGATATCGTTGCGATATGTAATGGTAAAGGCTGCATGTGGCAAGCCGAAGTCAATTCAATATCCAAGAAGGAAACGAGCTTATTACTGCTTGGGCTTATCCAGGAGCAAAGAGAAAATCCTAATCATTTGATTTTAGCGGTAGCACCAACAAAAAATATGGATCGCTATGAATGGCTTATCGAGAAGGCCGTCGAGATTGGGGTGCATTCCATACAAGCTTTCTATTCTCAAAACTCGGAAAGAAGAAATTTGCGTTTGGATAGATTAGAATTGATAGCCCTTTCTGCAATGAAGCAAAGTAAAGCATTATTTCTTCCCGAAATAAAACCGCCTCTTAGCTACAATGATTTATTGAAAACAAGTGTTAAAAATAGATTTCTTGCTTATGTTAGAGAAAGTTCTTTCCATTGGAAAGATAGCCTAAGTCAGTTTGGCAAGGAGGAAGAATGTATTATTTTAATCGGACCCGAAGGTGGATTTACTGAAATAGAAGCCGATAAAGCAAAAGAAAGTGGTTTTCAAGCTGTAACTTTGGGAGAGAAAAGGTTAAGGACAGAAACCGCAGCTGTGTTTGCTACTGTGGCTTACCAATTGTTTTGTAAATGAGAAAGCTATTCTTTTTATTGTTTTGCTTTGTGGCCTTTAATGCAGAGGCGCAATATAGTTTTCAAATTGGTTTATTAAAATATAACGGCGGTGGAGATTGGTATGCTAATCCTACTTCCTTACCTAATTTGGTAAATTATTGTAATCAAGAGTTAAATACTAATATAGATCCAGAAATAGCCATTGTTGAAGTGGCTAGTCCAGACATCTTTAACTACCCATTTTTACACATGACAGGACATGGAAATGTGGTATTCTCTGCACAAGAAATTAGCAATTTATCTACTTATTTAATTGCTGGCGGCTTTTTACATATCGATGATAATTATGGTATGGATCAGTATATCCGACCAATTTTAAATAAGCTTATTCCGAATACCTCTTTAGTTGAAATACCTTTTAGTCATGAGCTATATCACGGTTTCTTCGATTTTAAGAATGGTCTACCTAAAATTCATGAACACGACGATAAAGCGCCCAAAGCCTATGGTCTATTTTATGAGGGAAGATTAATCTTGTTATATACCTACGAAACGGATTTAGGAGATGGTTGGGAAGATCAAAATGTGCACAAAGATTCACCAGCACTTCGACAATTAGCGCTTCAAATGGGTGCTAATATAATTAAGTACGTTTTTAGCTATTAAGAATTGCCTTATTAATTCTCTTTATTAATCCAGGTCCTTCGTAAATGAAACCGGTATATACTTGAATAAGTTGTGCGCCTAAATCCATTTTTTTGAGGGCATCTTGGGCACTTGCTATACCGCCAACTGCAATAATAGGCGTATTGTTTGTATTGTTTTTGTTCAAATAATCCAAAACCGAATTGGCTTTTATAAGAACGGGTTTACCAGATAGACCACCATTTCCAATTCTTTCTAAGTCTTCACTAGAACTCAATAAGCCAGAACGGTCTATAGTAGTATTGCTTGAAATTAATCCAGCAATTTTTGAATCTCGAACAACTGAAAGTACATCATTTAACTCTGCTTCGTTTAAGTCGGGAGCAATCTTTAATAGTATAGGTTTCGTTGTAGGCTTGTTAGAATTGGCTACTTGTAAGGTGTTTAAAATGGCAAACAATTTGTCTTTTTCTTGCAAAGCTCTCAAATTTGGAGTATTGGGGGAGCTTACATTTACTACAAAATAATCTACATAATCAAAGAGCTTATTAAAGCAAATGAGATAGTCATCTACTGCATTTTCATTTGGAGTTAGTTTGTTCTTTCCAATATTTCCACCTATAATAATCTTGCTTTTTCTCTTTTTTAAGCGCTCTACTACAGCATCTACCCCCTCATTATTAAATCCCATTCGGTTGATTATCGCCTCATCCTTTTTTAGTCGGAATAAGCGAGGTAGGGGGTTGCCTTCTTGAGCTAGAGGCGTTACGGTTCCAATTTCTATGAAACCAAAACCCAAGCAAGCTAGGGCATCGATGTGCTTAGCATTTTTATCAAATCCGGCAGCTAAGCCAACAGGATTTTTAAAATTTAATCCCCAAATATTTCGTTCTAAACCCTTATTCTCAAAATTGAAAAGTGCTTTAAGGATACTTGCCCCAAAAGGAAGTTTATAGCATATTTCCAATAGAAAAAGGGTGAAATGGTGAGCAGTTTCTGCAGGTAAAAGAAAAAGTAAGCTTCTAAGAATGGAATACATGAGCTAATTTTTAACAAATTTAAGTCTATAAAGATTGCTTTTAAAGTTTTATGCTACTTTAGTAGTAATTAAATTCTAAAAAGCATTATGTCGAAACAAGTTCCCTTGGCAGAGCGCATGCGACCAAGATCTCTTAGCGAATATTGTGGCCAACAACATTTACTAGGTGATGGAAAGCCAATCCGAAAATTCATAGAAAATAAGCAACTTCCTTCTATCGTATTTTGGGGTCCTCCTGGAGTTGGTAAAACTACTCTAGCCAGAATACTGGCCCTTGAAAGTGAAGCTCAATTTTTTCAATTAAGTGCTGTGGATAGCTCTGTTAAGGATTTGCGTGCAATTATAGATACTGCAAGAAAATTAAACAAAGCAGTCTTGTTTATTGATGAAATTCATCGTTTTAATAAAGCCCAGCAAGACTCCCTCTTGAGAGCCGTTGAAGAAGGAATTGTAACACTTATAGGTGCAACGACAGAAAATCCTTCTTTTGAGGTGATAAGTGCCCTCCTTTCTAGATGTCAGATTTTTAAATTAGAACATCTCGAATTGAATGATTTGTCTAGAATGTTAAAGAGAGCCATTGACCATGATGAATACTTAAAGAATCTAGATATAGTTTTAGAAGAGGAAGAAGCCCTAATTGCCTATAGTGGGGGAGATGCTAGGAAATTGTTGAATTTATTGGAAATGTTTTTGGCGCAATATGCAGAAAATAAGACTATAGTAATTAATAACGAGAAAGTTAAAGCTGCTTTAACGGAATATACTAGTTTATACGACAAGAGTGGTGAACAGCATTACGACACCATCTCAGCATTCATTAAGTCTATTCGTGGTAGTGATCCGAATGCGGCTTTATTTTATTTGGCACGGATGACCATGGCCGGAGAAGATCCGAAATTCATAGCAAGAAGATTACTTATTTTAGCCTCAGAAGATATTGGAAACGCAAACCCCAATGCCTTACTATTGGCAAATGCCTGTTTTCAGGCTGTACAAGTTCTTGGCTACCCAGAATGCGAGTTAAGTCTCTCTCAAACCGTGGTGTATTTAGCAACTAGCGAAAAAAGTAATTCTAGTTATAAGGCAATAAAACTCGCTAAACAATTGGCTAAAGAATATCCCAATGCCAGTATCCCTTTGCATTTGCGGAATGCACCAACGAAACTAATGAAGCAAATGAATTATGGTAAAGATTATTTGTATGCCCACGACTTTGAGAATTCCTTTGTTAATCAAGAATTCTTGCCAAGTGATTTAGCAGGCACCCAAATTTATCATCCTAACGATAGCATTAGAGAGCAAGAACAAAGAAAGTTTCTCCGAAAGAGATGGAAGGATAAATATGGTTATTAGGATTTATTTGAGGTTGAAGTAGGTATTCTTTAAGTCTTTGAGCGAAAATTATTCTTATTAACTACTTTTTCAATCTTAGCCCTTCATTTATATCAATTTTGTTTTCTATTCTATTATTTTTACAGCAAGATGAAAATTAAATACATAGACATTATCGATCAAACCTTTTACTTTCCGCAAGAAGAGTTTAAGTTAGATGAGGATACAGATACTCTGCGCTATTATGATATACCCTTGATGGATATTATTGAAGAGCATGGAACGCCATTAAAAATTTCCTATTTAC
Source organism: Chitinophagales bacterium (assembly GCA_020635975.1). GTDB lineage: Bacteria > Bacteroidota > Bacteroidia > Chitinophagales > UBA8649 > JAFMKE01. The sequence continues at coordinate 28,095 of JACJYT010000018.1, read as the reverse complement.
CAAAAATATCGCAACAGATAAAAAAGGCTAAGAATTTTTTTGAAAGGGCTTTTATTGCCAACGATTATCGCGGAAAATACCATTACTCTTATTGTACAAAAAGTTCTCATTTTTCTTTCGTAGTGAAGGAAGCCCTAAAAAATGATATCCATTTAGAAACTTCCTCTGCCTTCGATGTCGATATCATAGAGAAGTTAAGCGCAGAAGGGCTTTTTCCTAAAGACAGATATGTAATTTGTAATGGCTTCAAGCCAAAAAATTATATCTCGAAAATGGCTGGCCTAATTAATAATGGCTTCAAAAATGTGATTCCTGTATTTGATAACTGGAATGAGCCCGATTTACTTACAGAAGAAATTAAGAAGTCAACGCATTGTGGTATTCGAATAGCAAGTGAAGAAGAACCCAAGTTTGAGTTCTATACTTCTCGACTTGGCATTGGGTATAAAGATGTTTTGTCTTTTTATAAAGAAGAAATAAAGGATAATAAGAAGCTTAAGTTGAAAATGCTTCACTTCTTTATTAATACAGGGATAAAGGATACTGCCTATTATTGGAGTGAATTATTAAAAGCAGTAAAGGTATATTGCGAATTAAAGAAGATATGTCCAAGTTTGAATTCCTTAAATATAGGTGGTGGCTTACCAATTAAGAATTCGCTTTCCTTCTCTTATGATTATGAATACATGATAGAAGAGATTGTTCGACAAATAAAGTCTTATTGTAATAAAGAAGGGGTTCCTGAGCCCGATATATTTACAGAATTTGGAAGTTATACAGTTGGCGAAAGTGGCGCTCTACTTTTGAAAGTGCTTGATCAAAAAAGGCAAAATGATAGAGAGCAATGGAATATGATTGATAGCTCTTTTATGACCAACTTACCGGATGCTTGGGCTTTAAACAAACGTTTTGTAATGCTTGCCGTTAATAATTGGTACGACGAGTATGAACGGGTTTTATTAGGCGGACTTACTTGCGATAGTGATGATTATTATAACTCAGAGGCACATGCAAACGCTATTTATTTGCCGAAATTTAATCGTAGAAAAAAACAATATATAGGCTTTTTCCATACAGGGGCCTATCAAGAAACTATTGGAGGTTTTGGGGGAATACATCATTGCTTAATTCCGCAGCCAAAACACTTGATTCTCAGTAGAGACGAAAACGGGAATTTAACTCAAGAGGTTTTCTCTGAAGAGCAAACGGCAGAATCAATGATTAATTTATTAGGCTATTAATTATTTATGGAAGAATTTGATTTTACTGTCTTTTTAGAAAATTATAAGCAGATAAACAATTTTATGCGGGAGAATGGTATTGAACATAAAGTTCTAAAACCAGGACACACAGAAACTAGCATGAAAATTTTGGAAAAGCATCTTAGCTCTCCAGGTGTAGCACATGGAGGTGCAATGGCGGGTTATATGGATAGTGTGCTTGGATTTTGTGCTTTAAGTGCAGCTATTCCAGATACTAATTTAGTGAGCACCGTAGAGTTTAAATTGAATTATTTTAAGCCCATCTATTTTGGAGATGAACTACTAGGAAAGGGAAAGGTAATTAGAAAGGGTAAAACTTTTATTATTTCTATTGCAGAGATTTATAGGGGAGAAGAAATGGTGGCTCATGGACAAGGAACCTTTAATGTTTACCCTATAGAAAAGCGCTTAAATGCCTTAAAAAATAAATAGGAAATTTGTGCCACAAGGCATGTAAAATTGGATACGATGAGTGAAATAAAAAATTACATAGCAAGCAATCAAGAAAGATTTATTGGAGAACTTATCGACTTGCTTAAAATTCCGTCTGTAAGTGCAGATAAAGCTTATGCTAAAGATGTGCATGAGGCAGCTAGGTATGTTGCAGATAAATTACAAGAAGCAGGAGCCGATAAGGTAGAAATTTGTCAAACTGCAGGCTACCCTATTGTTTATGGCGAAAAATTATTGGATAGTAGTTTACCAACAGTTTTGGTTTATGGTCACTACGATGTGCAACCCGCGGATCCAATTGAACTATGGACATCACCTCCTTTCGAACCAGTTGTAAAAGATGGCAAAATCTATGCGCGTGGAGCGAGCGATGACAAAGGACAAATGTATATGCACATCAAAGCCTTTGAGTTGATGATGCGTAATGGGGGAGTGCCTTGTAATGTAAAATTCATGATTGAAGGAGAGGAAGAAGTGGGTTCTGATAATTTAGAGACTTTTGTACGAGCTAACACAGAAAGACTGAGCTGCGATGTGGTTCTAATTTCAGATACAGCTCTTATTAGCTTAGACAATCCTTCCATTACCAGTGGGTTAAGAGGCTTAAGTTATTTGGAGGTAGAAGTTACTGGTCCAAATCGCGATTTGCATTCAGGTATATACGGAGGTGCAGTTGCTAATCCAATCAATGTTTTAGCTTCTATGATTGCTTCATTGCATGATGAAAATGGAGCGGTAAATATCCCTGGCTTTTATGAGGCGGTAGAAAAGGTAAGCGAAGAGGAAAGGGCTTTAATGGCTAAAGCGCCTTTTAGCTTAGAAGAGTATAAGGATCACTTGGATATTGAAGATGTTCAAGGAGAAAAAGGCTATTCTACTTTAGAAAGAACATCTATTCGTCCAACGCTAGATGTTAATGGCATTTGGGGAGGCTATATTGGTGAGGGGGCTAAAACGGTGCTTCCTTCTAAAGCCTTTGCTAAGATTTCTATGCGTTTAGTACCGAATCAGGATAGTGCAAGCATTACCAATTTGTTTCAAGAGCATTTTACTAGTATAGCGCCAAAAAGTGTTCAGGTAATAGTAAGACCTCATCATGGTGGAGAGGCGGCTGTTACACCTACTAATTCTGTTGCCTATAAAGCGGCAGAGAAGGCTATGGAAACTACTTTTGGTAAGCGTCCAATACCTTTAAGAAGTGGAGGAAGCATTCCAATTGTTACCATGTTTGAAAAAGTGTTAGGAATTAAAACCGTCTTGATGGGCTTTGGCTTAGATAGTGATGCCATCCACTCGCCAAACGAGCATTACGCTATTGCAAACTACTTGAAAGGAATAGAAACCATTCCTTATTTCTTTAAGAATTTTACAGAGATGAATTCATAAGGAGCTTGTAGGGGGAAGTTTCATTTACTGCATTAAAGCTCGCTCTAAGCTTCTTTTAAGGCTATGCTTCTTTTAGGGCTCTAAAATCAACTGGGACTACCTTACTTACCCCTTGTTCTTGCATGGTTACACCGTAAATCACATCTACGTGACTCATCGTTTGTTTGTTGTGGGTAACAATGATAAATTGAGAATCGCTCGAAAATTCTTGAATAATCTTATTGAATTTATCAATATTAGTATCGTCTAGAGGCGCATCTACTTCATCAAAAATACAGAAAGGAGCAGGCTTCAATAAGTATAAAGAAAATAACAAGGCAGTTGCCGTTAAGGTTTTTTCTCCCCCAGAAAGTTGATCAATGATTTGCGGACGCTTTCCTTTTGGCTTAGCAATAATATCAATTTTACTTTCTAAAGGATTACTTTCATCTAAAAGAATTAAATCGCATTTATCATCTTCGGTAAACAAGGTTCTAAACACTCTTTGGAAGTTCGTTCTAACCTCCCTAAAAGCCACCATAAACAAATCTTTAGCTGTGGTTTCTATTTCTTTTATCGTGGTAAGTAGACTTTCTTTAGCGTCGGTTAAATCCTTCTTCTGTGCCGTAATGAAATCAAATCTGGTTTTCATTTCATCGTAGGCTTCAACCGCCATCGGATTTATTTCTCCAAAACCATCTATTCTTGCCTTGATTTTCATCACCTTTTCATTCAGATCATTTTCATCAATTTCAGAATGGAGCTCTTCATTAATTATGTCGTTTACATTCAAATTAAATTCTACGGAGAGTCGTTCACGAAGCGAATTCAATTCTAGCTTCATGTCGGTAAATCGGTCTCTTAACTGCAAACCAGAACTATCTACTTGCTGCTTCTTGTAATAGAGCTCTTTTAGTTTGGCTTCACTCTCATTAATAAGTTCTCTGCTGCTATAAAATGCTTGCTCTACATCAATTACACTTTTTTCAATTTTCTCTTTATCGGCATAGCCTGAAAGCAAATCAGATTCTAGCTCTTTTAGTTTCAAGCTAACTTCCTCTATGGCGGAATTACTGGTTAGAATTAGGCTTTTGTTGCGAAGGTCTTCAGCTTCCACATTTTGTTGCTCCTTCAAGGCGAAGTTTAGCTCCTGTTGTTGATTTTGCAACTTACTTAAGTCTTGGTGGTAGGCAATATTGTTTTGGTTGTACGAATTACTAGCAACATTTAGCTTGTCGGTTAAATCTACAAAGTAGCTATCTGTTTTAGACACTAGGGCTCGAAGTTTTTCTCTGTTTTGAGAAAGTTCTTCCTTTTCCTTAGTCATGGCCACATTCTCTGCATTTATTTTTTCGATTGCTTCCTGTAAATTTTTGCTTTTTACAAGCATACTTTCAAAGAAACGCTTTACATTTTCTAGTTTAGTTTGGGTAGCCGTAAAATGAACTTGAGCTTCATTAAGAAGTTTTTGCTCTTCCTTTATTTCTTCTAGTTTCGTTTCTCCAACTAATTTATCTAGCTTGTCTTGAAACAACAAACTAGATTTTAGCAAGGAAGCACTTTCTTTTTCTACAGCTTTTACTTCCTTCTGCAGTTTCTCTAAATTTTTTGCGCGTCCAATTCTTTTTCCTTCAAACAAACCCACAGCACCCCCAGAAATAGAATAGCCATGCTTAATGAATTTGCCGCTAGTGGTTAAGAGGTTTATCTCATTATACTGCTTGTTTTTAAGCAGTTCTTCGGCGTTTTCTTCGTTATTGATGAAATAGGTTTTATCTAGTAAGAATGCAACCAGTTGTCTATATTGTTCCTCTACTTCTATTAATTCAATAGCCGCATGTAATTGGTTGCCAAGTACTGGTTGAGAAGCTTTGAAATGTCTAAATTCATCTAGTATAAAAAAGTTGGCTCTTCCTTTCGAAGCATCACTTAACAAGTTTACCGCTTTAATGGCTTCCTCTATATTTTGAACTACGTAGTAACTAAGGTAAGATTCTAAGTAGTTTTCAATAGGAATTCTATATTCTTCTTTGCAATAAACAATGTCAGAAAGTAAAAGTGCATTCTTTGTCCAAGACGCATTTTTCTTTAAAAACTTAATCGATTCTGGAAAGCCTTCTAAATTGTCGACCAAACTCTTGGTGAGGTTGTATTCGTTTTGCTTGGCGTCTAAAATTCTATTTTTTCTGTTGTATTCGTCCTTGGTGGTATTAAGTTGCTTTTGTATGCTCTCTTTTTCTTCTTGAAGCTTGGATTCTGCTTTCTGTAATTTTTCTAAACTTGTTTTTCTACTCTCTAAAACTTGACTCGCAGTCGCATACTCTTTTTCAAGAAGTTTAAGTTCTTCTGTTTTTTGGGTGTTTTCTTCTTGAAACAAAAAGAGATCACCTTCATATTTTTCTAAACTAGATTTATTGATAGCATGCTTCTTTTCAATTTCATAAAAGCGACGTTCTACTTCTTGAAATTCATTTTTATCCTTATCTAGGCTTTGCTTTAGGCTTTGATGTTCTAATCGAAGTTTATCTGCATTATCCTTTAAAACTTGAAGTGCAGCTTTTTGTTTTTCTACAATTTTTTCTTGCTCCTTGCATTTTTTCTCTAGTTCTTTTGATTTATCCTTTAGTTCTAAAGCCTTTTGCTTGAGAAGGCTAATTTGCTTGTTTGCTGTTTCATTTTTTTCTCGCTCAAACTTTAGTTTTTCGCGCAGTACATTTCTGTCATTTTCCTTACTACTTACGCCTCCAATAAGGAGATTTAAATTCTTTTGAACCTCGCTTAGATTTTTTTCTTTTTCAATATGAGCTAATTTTTTTTTCTCTAAGTCGGCTTCCAAATTTTTTATTTCTGATTCTAGTTGGAGCTTCTTGTCTTCCTCTTGCTTTTGCTCTAGTTCTAAAATTTTGTATTTGCTTTTGTACTGCTTTAAAAAGGCTTTGGCAAGTTCAACGGATAATACTTTGTATTCTTCCTTTAGGGCGTAGTATTTTTTAGTTTTTCGGGCCTGAGCTTCTAGGCTTTTTAGGTTGTTTTCAATTTCGTAGAGGAGGTCTTCCACTCGTTCTAAGTCGCCTTCCGTTCCACTAAGCTTAAGTAGGGTTTCTTTTTTCCTTTTCTTATACTTAGAGATTCCTGATGCTTGTTCAAATAATCTTCTTCTTGAATTTTCTCTATCATTCAAAATTTCATCTATCATCCCAAGTTCGATAATAGCATAGGAATCGGCACTAACTCCTGTGTCCAAAAAGAGATTCGTAATATCTTTGAGTCGACAAGGAACATCGTTTAGTCGGTATTCGCTATCGCCACTACGATAGAGTCTCCTGGTAATAGTAACAGTTTTGAATTCTGTAGCTAGTACGTTTTTTGTATTTTCAAAAGTTAGAGATACTTCTGCAAGTCCGCTTGCTTTTCTATTCTTGGTTCCGTTAAAGATCAGGTTGTCCATCTTCTCTAGGCGGAGCATGCTTGTTTTTTGTTCACCAAGTACCCATCGGATAGAATCTACTACATTGCTTTTTCCACAGCCATTTGGACCTACCACACCTGTAATGTTCTCATTAAAGTGTAAAACGGTTTTATCGGCAAAGCTTTTAAAGCCTTTTATTTCTAGGGTTGTTAGTTTCAAAATATTCAGAATCTTGGCCTACAAATATAGCATTTGCACTCCTTTTTTGCTAATACCCTTTGCTTATTTAGGGAATAATTTATAGGAATAGCAAAATCTTTTGTACTTTAGTATGCTTAAGAATAAGATATGAGTGTTAAGCTAGTGTTTTTAATAATTGGAATTGTTTTTTGGGTTTTTAGAAGCCTCACGAAGAATAATGATAATGCTAAAAAGGCAATGCCTGCCACTCCCAATAGAAGCACCAAGCCAGCTAGCAATAATAAGCCAGCAAGCAGTGCTAAGCCAAAGTCTATAGATGATATTTTCAACGAGTTTGTTAAGGAGGTGGAGAAGAAGCAACAAAAGCCAGCTGCTACTAGTATGGCTAAGAAGGCTTACGAGCCACCTAAGAAAAATTTGGATTGGCAAAAAGTGGAACATTCCAAAATCAAATCCAAGAAGCAACTTATTAGTCACAGCGATTATGAAGATATATCGCACCGAATTGATCCTTCACATCACAACATGGACATTGCTACTAGCGAAGGAGAAGTATATGAATTTGATATCGACAAGATAGATTGGAGAGATGCCATCATTTCTAAGGAAATTTTGGATAGAAAGTATGCCTAATTATTTCTCTCAGAGCTTTTAACACATTTTTAACACGGCATTTTAAAAGTTTGGCATTGTTTTTCTATTTAGCATGCTAAAGATCTCTTATGAAAGCTTTTCACTTCCTCCAAATTCTACTTTTAGCCTTTGTATTGCATTCTTGTGTTGGCGCGAATTACTACCTGAAACAAGGAAATTACGAAGCAGCCATTTCAAGTGCTATTAGCAAATTAAGAAAGAACCCGAAAAAGGCCGACAAGCAAATCTTGGCTTTAGAGCAAGCTTGGAAAATTAAAAGTTCGGAAAGTCTTAATGAAATTGAAAAGCTTAAAATTCAAGGAAATCCAGAATCTTGGTTGCGTATCCACCAACTTTATAATGAGCTCGATAAGATCCAGAGTGCTATTGAAGTCTATTTACCGCTTTTCATAAAGAAGGAATTTAGAAATGCGGATATTGAGCTGATTGACGTAAAGCAAGAGTTGGCAGATGCAAAGCTTAAAGCGGCAAGCTATTTATATGCTCAAGGAGAGCTAAAGCTGGCTAAGAACTCTAAGCAAAGTGCACGAGAAGCCTACTATAATTTTTGTGATGTGAGAGCCATTTTTGGAAATTTTAAAGATGTTGATACTAAGATAGATGAAGCCTACGCTTTGGGTCAGAATCATATTCTGATAGGTTACAGCAATCATAGTTTAATGATTATACCAGAAGAGTTTATGAATAATTTGGCTCGCTTCGACGAGAATTTACTCAATGGAAATTGGACCAATTATCATCTCAATGCTAGTGATAGATCGAGTTATGACTATCTAATAGAAGTGCATATCAATTTGGTGGAGATTGGACCAGAGCAGATTTCTAATACTAGCTACCAAGATAAAAAGAAGATTCAAGATGGCTTTACTTATGTTTTAGATGATAAAGGTAATGTTGAAAAGGATTCTTTAGGGAACGACATCAAGGTGCCAGCCTTCAAGGAAATTACGGCAACAGTTTTTAGAACAGAGCAAACGAAGGTGGGTATATTAGGAGGTATAGTAGAATTTAAAAGGGGCAGTGGACAAGTATTTCAAAGTGTTCCTTTTCAGGAAAATCTAGTCTTTAAAAATTTCTATGCTACTTTTCAGGGAGACAGAAATGCCTTAAGCAAAGAATCTAAAAATATTATAGGTGGAAATCCTTTGACTTTCCCATCTAACTTGCAGATGGTTATGGACGCTTCGGAGCTAATTAAGAAGAAGAGCTACGCTATTATTTCTAACAATGAGGCGCTTGTGCTAAACTAAGCTTAAGCCTTGCTTTTTACTCTAAAAGAAATTCGGAACTAATTTTATAGAACTCCTCTGGGTTTTCAGCATGAAGCCAATGCCCCACATTGGCTATCTCTTTAATTTGGTACCTAGAAAAATTCCTTGCTATTTCTTGCTCATATTCTGGAAGTATATAATCGGATTTAGCTCCTTTAATAAAGAGAACCTCCCCATTAAAAACTTGATTGCTATCAAAGCTCGCTAATATTTGCTCATAGTTATTCCAAAGCGCTTCGAGATTGAACTTCCAAATAAACTTATTGCTTTCGTCTCTGCTAAGCCCTTTCATTAAAAATTGGCGAGTACTAAAAATTGGAATCTTGGGTTTGAGTATGGCTTCTACTTCTTCTCTGCTTTCCATTTTATCTAAGTCTACACTAAAAAGTGCCTCGAAAATTTCATTATGCCCAGGTGGATAGGTATGAGGGGCAATATCAGCAATAATTAATTTCTCGATGTAATCTGGATTTTGAAGTGCAAACAGCATAGCCACCTTGCCTCCCATGCTATGACCTAGCAAGTGGCATTTGTAAATGTGCTGTGAATCGCAAAACTCTAGTAAATCTTCCGCCATTAATTCATAAGAGAATTCTTTGCTATGAGGAGATTTACCGTGGTTTCTTAAATCAATTATGAAAACCGTAAAGTTTTCTGCATACTGTTTTGCCAGAGTTTGCCAATTGTCTAAGGAGCCTAAAAGTCCATGTAAAATTATAAGAGGTTCCCCTTGTCCGAAAACTTTATAGTTTAAGTTCATAACTCTAAGATAAACTTAATCGCTTTGAGAATAAAATTTAAAATCTAAACGTTCTAACTTTACGTAACTAAGAAGAAATACTAAATCCCTCAATATGAAGAAATTAATTTATTTATTTTTTGCTTTTTCGATTTTTTTATTCTCTTGCCAAGAAGATAAAGACGTTAATAAAGATCCTTACCAATATGAAACTTTAGAACATTTTTATACTCAGGCGTCTGTACTGAAAGTAGAAATTGCTTACGAGCCTAATGCAGAGCCTTATGTTAGTGGTGGCTTTGGTAGTAGTGTTAATTTTGATTTTACCCAAAATAATTTAACGGCTTTGTTTGCGCAAAGATCGCGACCTATACAAGTACTAATTGATAAGCAATTAAACCAAATGACCCAGATTCCAAGTCAGAATAAAACAAGTTTTACTAGTGCGGATATTAGAGATCTTTCAGACGACTACCAAGTAGAGCAGAGTACGGAAGATCAAGCCGTGGTGTTTTTGGTTTTTCTAGATGGATATTATAGCTTGAATGGACAAAATCAAAACACCGTATTAGGAGTTAGCGCGGGTTCGCATGCAGTTGCTATTTTTAAGCCAGTTTTGGAAGCAATTACTGGTGGAGGAGTGCTTGGTTCTAATCCGAAATATCAGGTTGAGCAAGCTACTATTGTGCACGAAGTAGCTCATGCTATTGGTTTAGTAAATGCTGGGGTAGATATGCACGTGGCTCATCAAGATGCAGCCCATGGTAAACATTGTTCGAATACGGATTGTGTGATGTATTGGACCAATGAAGGACCAAGTGGGGCTTCTGGCCTGTTTGGAGGAGCATCCGTAAATGAAATTGTTTTTGGTCAAGAGTGTATAGACGATATTACTAATTACCTGAATTAAATTCTTAGAGTAGCAGAAGGCCATTGCTGCGTAAGGTTTGGACTTGTTTGGATGACCAAAATTTGTCAAAAGAGGTCTTTACATGTGCAGCGTAATCTTGTTTAAATTCGTCGAAGTTCATATTTGACTTAGAAGCTAGATTGATTTTAGTTAAAATGGCTTCTAACCATAAGCCAGTGTCTATATCAAATCTGAGTTCAAAGCTATTTTTCTTGGTGAAGAACTCAAAGTTTAATTCTTCCTTTTTACCATTTCTTTGCTTGCTAACAAGAGGTTCTTTTCCTATCCAATAAATGTGTTGTACATGCTTGTATTTCTCTTCTTTGTTACTTAAACAATGCAGAATGAAATTTTTAGAGATACTTGGCTTTGGTACTTTAAATTGGAACCAAGTTTGCAAGTTTTCTTCCAAGCCCAAACCATGCATGTAGTTGAAGAGACTTATTTTTAGTCCTTCTGAGAATTTATCGTGCTCGGCACCTAAACTATCTTCATGGTGTCTGTCGTTATCCGCAAATCCTTCAAATTTTGGTCCTATGCTTTTAACGCTATAAGCTTCTGGGTTTAGTCCAACCGGACTATGAGCTGTCATGGCAAAGCGATGCCAAAAGCCAGAATGTAGCACTTGGTTTTCGAATAATTGTCGAACTATTTCTAGAGCATCTATGGTTTCTTGTTCGCTTTCCGTTGGGAAGCCATACATTAGATAAGCATGAACCATAATACCTGCCTGAGTAAGGGCATCGGCAACTTGAGCAACTTGGTTTAGGCTAACGCCTTTCTTCATTAGCTTTAATAACCTATCGGAGGCAACTTCTAAACCTCCAGCAACCGCAATACATCCAGAAGCTTTTAATAAATAGGCTAAATCTGAGCTAAAATGCTTTTCAAAGCGAATATTTGTCCACCACGAAACGATGAGTTTTCTATGAAGTATTTCTAAGGCTAATGCACGCAATAAATTAGGTGGAGCAGCCTCATCTACAAAGTGAAATCCATTTTGTCCAGTTTGCCTTATTAGGGCTTCCATTCTATCGCAGATAAGAGAGGCAGTTAAGGGTTCATAGCGTTTAATGTAATCTAATGAAATATCGCAGAAGCTACATTTTCCCCAATAGCAGCCATGCGCAAGGGTTAATTTGTTCCATCTCCCATCGCTCCATAAGCGATGCATTGGATTGGCAAGTTCGATAACGGATAAATAGCGATCCAAAAGCAGGCCTTCGTAATCGGGAGTTCCTGTATCTTTTTGAGCAATGTCGGCTATAGCTTTATTGTTTTTATATACGACTTGTCCTTTTTCTAAAACAAAGATTCTTTTTAGGCTATTAACATCTAATTCGCCTTGGAGGTGTTGGAGTAAAGAGAGCAAAGCGGCTTCCCCGTCGTCTAAAGAAATATAATCTAAATAAGAAAAAATTCGGGAATCGCTAATCGAACGTAGTTCGGTGTTAACATAACCACCACCAATAACCACCTTGATGTGGGGGTAGTTTTCTTTGATAAATTGGCCGCATTTCAGAGAAGCGAAAAGATTACCTGGAAAGGGTATAGAAAGACAAACTACAGTAGCTTGCGAATGTTTGATTTTTTGATCTAATAGTTCTAGTAGTTTATTGCTTATTAAAGAGTTTTCTAGCTTAAGTTGTTCTTCTAGTTCATCGAAACTACTAGCAGTACTACCTAGTCTTTCCGCGTAGCGACTAAAGCCAAAATATGGGTCTATCGTTTCTTTGATAAAGTCGCCTAAATCCTCTAAATAAAGCGTGCATAAGTGTCTTGCTTTATCTTGTATGCCCATGGTGCCAAAGGCCCACGATAAGTCTTCGGTATTCGAAAATCTACTAGCTTCTGGTAAAAAGCTGCCATCACAAATAAGATGAGCAAGGCTAGGGTTTTTGTTTTGCAAAAATTCGATTACAGCATCAATAGTTGAAATATACTCTTCTTGTAGTTGATGAATTCGAAAAGCATTTTCGGAGATTTCTATGTGCTTATCTTCTAGAAGCTCGAAAATTTCTGAAAGTCCTTTTTTAGAGAATAATTCGAGTATCACCTCTAATCCCAAATCTGCCTGATAGCTTTCATAGCCTTTAGTATTTAAAAAACACTTTAAATACATGGTAGCTGGATAGGGCGTATTCAGCTGGGTGAAGGGGGCAGTTATTAATAGAAGTTTTTGTGCTGATTGCATGGCGGCATGTTTTCAGCAGAAAGCTTCCTTCCTGCTTCTAGTTTAATCGTTCAATTTTAAAACGGCTAAGAAAGCTTGTTGTGGTACTTCCACTTTACCAAACTGTCGCATACGCTTCTTACCTTTCTTCTGTTTTTCAAGAAGCTTCCTTTTTCTACTAATATCACCACCATAGCATTTAGCGGTAACATCTTTTCTCATAGCAGAAATGGTTTCTCTCGCAATTATTTTCATACCTATCGCAGCCTGAATGGCAATAACGAACTGTTGTTTGGGTATGAGTTCTTTTAACTTTTCGCAAAGTCTTTTACCAAAATTATAGGCCTTATCTCTGTGAATCATTGCAGAAAAGGCATCTACATTTTCTCCATTAAGTTTAATATCTACACGAACCATATCGCCTGGTCTAAAGCCAATAATATGATAATCGAAAGAGGCATAACCTTTAGATATAGATTTTAACTTGTCGTAAAAATCAAATACAATTTCTGATAGAGGAATTTCAAAAGTAAGTTCTACTCTTGTGGTGGAGAGATATACCTGATTTTTTAATATGCCCCTTTTTTCCATACACAAGTTCATTATACTACCTAAATATTCTGGCATAGTAATAACTTGAGCATTAATATAAGGTTCCTCTATTCTGTCGATCACGGTTGGGTCTGGAAGATCAGATGGATTGTGAAGCAAATTCATGTCCCCTTTCTTGTTGTACGTGTGGTAGGTAACTTGGGGGGTAGTGGTAATAACGGCTTGGTTGTATTCTCTTTCTAGACGTTCTTGAATTATTTCTAAGTGCAATAAACCTAGAAAGCCACAACGAAATCCAAAACCTAAAGCGATGGATGTTTCTGGTTCATAAACTAAAGAAGCATCGTTTAGTTGGAGTTTTTCTAAGGAATCTCTCAAGTCTTCATAATCGTCTGAATCAATCGGATAGATACCTGCAAACACCATAGGTTTTACATCTTCAAAACCTTTTACCATTTGAGTGGTAGGTTGAAGTGCATCTGTAATGGTATCACCTACTTTGATTTCTTTTGAAGATTTAATACCTGTAATTAGATAGCCTACATCTCCTACAGAAAGTTTATCCTTTGGTTCGGGTTTAAGTTTTAAGATGCCAATTTCATCCGCACCATAATCATTTCCAGTAGCTACGAATTTTATTTTTTGGTTCTTTTTAATTTCACCATTGAAGATTCTAAAGTAAGCAATAACTCCTCTAAAGGGATTAAATACAGAGTCGAAAATCATGGCTTGAAGCGGTTCCTCTGCGTTTCCATTGGGAGCGGGAACACGCTCTATTACAGCGTTTAAAATATTTTGAACTCCTAAACCTGTTTTACCACTGGCTTCTACAATATCTTCTCTTTTACAACCGATGAGATCCATTATTTGATCGGCAGTTTCTTCAATCATAGCCCCTGGCATATCTACTTTGTTGATTACCGGAATAATCTCTAAATCGTTATCTAGTGCTAGGTATAAGTTAGAAATGGTTTGTGCTTGAATGCCTTGAGCAGCGTCTACTAATAAAAGAGCTCCTTCGCAGGCGGCAATACTTCGAGATACTTCATAAGAGAAATCAACGTGGCCTGGAGTGTCGATTAAATTGAGTATATAATCTTCTCCATTAGAATGCCGGTAATTCATTTGAATAGCATGACTCTTAATGGTTATTCCCCTTTCTCTTTCCAAGTCCATATCATCAAGAACTTGGTTTTGTTTTTCTCTATCCGAAATAGTATGAGTAATATCTAAAAGTCTATCTGCCAAGGTGCTTTTACCATGGTCGATATGTGCAATAATACAAAAGTTACGTATGTTCTTCATCGATTGGCAAAGATATAAACTAAGTTCTAGCTTTTTTTAAAAATTATAGAGATATAGAAATGACAGGGCTTTATGCCTGTAGATTTTAGACAGTAATTTTATAGTACTTAGAAAGTGTAATTAGATATACTTTTCGACAAATTTTAAGAAAAGTTTTTGGTGAAGCTCCAAATCTAAATTCGGTGAAAGTGAAACGCGAACGATATAGTCTTTATCTCCTTCTTTGGTGGTTCCCTGAGTGGAAGTTGCTGGGATGGTCCAATAAGATCCTTTTAATTGTCCGTAGCTAACGCAGTGCTTGGCTTCATTAGGTAGTTCAGCAATCATTAAATTAATGAGTTGATGATTTAAGACTCTTTTATTTGCTTCTTTCTCTTGGGCATTTATTCCCTTTGTTGGAAGATCTAAAGAAAAAACGGATGGTGTAAAGCCCTCTTTTGCTAGTTCCTCTTCTACAAAGTTAATCTTAGCAGCTGGTAAAGTTTTTTGTATAAAGTTTACAAAACTTCTAGTGTTTAGATAGGCTAGATGAATTCTTTCTTGCATCGAAGGCAATTGCTCGGCTAGCACTTCCATCTGTTCTTGACTTGCTTCGTTATCGCAGAGTTTTAAGTGTATTTCTACTTTATCTAACAAGTCTGCACTTAATTTATTCCCGGTACAATAGCCAGCAGTGCATAATCCTCCACTAGGAAATTTCGATCCACTAGTGTAAGAAATACAAGTAACAGAGGCTAGTAGCTTGTCATGACTAAGGAATTGAACATTCGGACAAAAAGTTTGATCTAAAATAAAAACTGGTAGAATGGCGGCTTCACCATTTGCCTTTGTTCTCGGCTTCGTTAAACTAGCCTTCAATTTCATTAAATCGGGAACTTCTACTCTTGGATTTGTAGGGATTTCTGCGATTATGTAAGGAATGGCATCTTCAGCTGCGAGTTGGTCTAAAATAGTGTCTAGACTGCTAACCATGTCATTTCCGCCATCCACAAGTAAGTCTAAAATTTCAACTTGATCTATACAGCTTGCTACGCGTCTGGCTTGATCATTCGTTCCACCATAACAATTGGGGGGTACAATAAATTTTATTGCCTTGTTTGGGTATTTTTCTATAGCATGATGAACAAGTCCCATCATAATAGCATATTGTATCGATAGTCCACTAGAGCCAATAAGTGCCTTGGTGTTGGTGCCACTAATCTCTTGGATAGCATCTAAGACTATTGCCTTATTTTCTTTTGTATCATTTTCTACCGGATCCAAATTGACTTGCTCTATCAAGGCTTTTAAGACCTGAAGAGAATGTATTGGAGTCATTGCTATACTTTCTCTTCTTCTAACATGTTGGATTTCAGAAATATAGCTGTCATTCTGCTTGCCATGTACCGCAATAAGACTTCCAAATTGAGCATCCATATTGATGGTGAAATCAAGATTTTCAATGGTTCTAAAATTGAAAATTTTATCTGTTTCTGCAAGGAGAACGGTGCTACCATAGAATTTACTAATTTCATCTAAGCTAGCTATTCTCTTTAATTGAAAATTGTAGGAATAGATGGACTGAAGAATTTCAGCATTAAGAAATTCGGGTAATTCGTCGAAATATAGAATTTGGGTATTTTTCTTTTCTAATAGGTTTTTTCTAAGGATGGCAAGAAGGGGCATGGTTCTAGAAGAAAAACTAATAAGATTTTGAGCTTTCATCTTATTTAGTTTGGCACATGTCCATTCTAAAATGCAAGATAGCGGATGCCCCAATCGAATGTAATCGTAAGCCGTGGGTAAATTATGTAAAGAACTAAGATTCCAATCTTCCTTCTCATAAAGACTTTCGAAGGCAGCTAAAAATTCTGTTTTTGCTAATTTTTCATTGTAAATATCTAAACGATAAGTAGTTAAACTTAGCCAGGAGCTAGGTGTGTTTTGTATAAGAGTTTGAATAAAACTCAAAATTTTACTATCGTACATGATATCTTAGTATTAAATGTAAATATAGCTAAATGGACTTGGAGCTTTAAAAGTTTTAGGCTCTAAATAACTTTTAATATTTCTCTTTCGTACAAATTGCACTACTACCATTTGCACTAGCTAAGGAATCCATATAGGCTTCAAAATCAATTCGATCTTGTTTGGTAGAAGAGCAGTATTTCTCACTTATAGTACCTTTAAAGGTAGAATATTTGCATTCTACGCAATCCTTGCATCCTAAAAATACTAAACTACTAAGGGTAACAAAAAGTAATTTTTTCATTGGTCTTTTTCTATGATTATAGTTTTTTTATCTTCTTTCTTCTTTTTATTGAAGAATGCAAATATATCTATATTTAATTGTTTGAGCGCATAATGTAAAATTGCCAATGCTGTTGCCTCATCTAGCCAACCAATAATTGGTATTACATCCGTAAACTCTGGTATAAAAATGTAAACGCCAGAAAGTACAGCTGTTATAATCCAAAATATTTTTTTCATTTCTAAGTTTTTGTTTTTTTTAAAACAATTTTCCTGCCAAGATAAGTTCCTTCTTGCCTTGCTTTAGAATTTTAAACGGACTTGTGCTTTTAGATCGTATGTTTTGTTACCAATAATTTTGTCATTTCCACTACCTAGTTCTTCGCTTGAGGTATAATAACTATGAGAAGCTCGAATCCAAATTTGGAGATTTTTAGTGATGCTGTACTGGAGATTCAGATAGGCTCGTATTCCTTGACGATAAAGAGAAGGAATACTAAATTGAAAGAGAACATCATTTTCATAAGAGTACACTCTACTGCTGTAACTAGGAATATCGAAGTAACTAATTCGAGTTGAGAAGGAAAATGGGCATTTGAGGCTTTTAAACTGAATATCTTGATAAGCCATAAAACCGCTTTCTTTGGGATTGATTTTATCGTAAAAATGATTGACTTGTATTCTTGTTTGAAAGTGCCAATTTTTTATTGGAGAATAAGAGATATGGAAGCGGATATTTTGGTTTAAAGTGGGGGTAATGAATTTTGCGGCTTCAATTTCTTGTTTACTTAGGGAGGAACTCACTTCTAAGAGTTGATCGTGAGAAGTAATTAGCTCTTCGCCGAAATAGGCTTGTAAATAGGGGAGGTTCGTAGAGTTAAGTTGATGAACATTGTTGTCGCCGAGTTGAATTTTGGTCGAAGCTTCTTTCACTTCATTTTTATAGGAAATGTACCAAGAGAAGGTTTTGCTAATTTTTTGGGATAAAAGAATTTGAAAATCACGTCCCCAACTAGGACTAGATTTTTGGTAAGAAAGCCAAGGAAAACTATAGATATCGAAGTAGCTGTTAATACTTAGATTTTTTAAAATTTTGATTTGCATGCCCAAATAGATGCCGTGTTCGTTGCTTGGACTGGTATTCTCTCCAAAGGCTTTTGTATAATACAAACTTTGATATTTTGCTTGATAGTAGCGATGAACAATACTTATGTCTATTTTTTTATCTGGGTTAATGAGTATGCCATGTACGAAGGCAAAGCCAGTTTGCATTTTACTTAAGCTGAATGCACTTTCACCGAAAAAGTGAAGTCGTTTAAGAATTAAATGATAATCTAGACTTTGGTTTACTAAATGCTTTCCTTGAAATTGAAATTGGTTATATGCTTTTGCTGGAAACAGCAAATCTTTTTGTAGACGCGTATATAAAATGCTATAGCCTAAGTGCTTGTTTCTAGAGTTTAGTTTTACGTGTAAACCAGTTTTTAGTTCTAGATTAGCATGCTTGCTTTCTAGTTCTGTTGCTGTTCTATGATAACCACTTAAGGCAATTCTACTTGAATTTAAATCGGTATTCGTACTATCGGAATAACTTAGATTAGCATCTACTTTTTTTAGAGAGAAGAAGGGAATAAGATCTACACTTTTTAATCGTAGGTGAGTAGCAATACCTCTAAGAAAGGCAAATTCGTTAACAGAAGTAAAAGCTTGCAAGGGGGCTGCTTCTTTTTTGACTAGCATCGCATTGGTTGTTTTATTAAATCCGAAGCCCGTCCAAAGTACAAGACCTTGTCCGAGATTAACTTGATAATCGCCAAGGGCTAGTGCTCGAATCTTGGTGTTGATTTTCCAAAAGATGTGAAAGGAATAGAAGTCGAATCCCAATTTAGATTTTTCCTTAAACATCGCTTCACCTGGATCTTTTTCGGCTGTGATGCCATAGGAGAATTTATTACTGTAGTTGTATTTGAATCTAGTGTAGATTTTACTTGGGTGTCCGATATACTTGGCATTTTGATAGCCAGTTTTGTTTGGAAAGACTTGTTGGTAACGAAGAATTAGTTGGTAGTTTCCTTTGCTTATAAGTTTTGAAAAAGCAATGTGGTAATCGTCAATATTGCTGTTCACTTGAATGTAAGGAAGAATTTTATGAATGAAATCGGGATGGAATCCTGGGATAGCTTGCAGCTCATAGATGCTTATTAATTTGCCTGCTAATTCTCTATAGTTCAGGATATTGCTTATTTGTTCATTAGAGAAAAGTCGGCAATCTTCTAGCTCGAAGGCATCAGCGGAGTTAATTTTTAAGGGTTTTTCTTGTAGCTCTTCCAAATTTTCGAGGTAGGTATCGTAGGCAAATTCGCTAAGATCACTCTCGTAAAAAAGATTTTCTAAATCTAAATTTATATCCTCTTGTCCTAGAAGCCGATTACAATCTGCTAGTAGGAGAATGCCAAGAATGTATTTAATTATTCTCATCATTCTTGTCTTTATGAAATAAATAAGATAGGGAAAATTGAGGAGCATAGCCAAGTTGCAAGTTCCAAGTGGACGCTAAATCCATTTTTAAATTTTTGAATTGACTTCCTATGCCAAGAGTGAAATAAGTGGGCATGCTTGCTGCTCCAAAACGAAGCTGAAATTTTGGATCGATGATGTAGTTGCAAGCAAGTTTTATTAAGAGGGGGTATTGTAAGTCTTTCTGCATTTCAAGGCAAAGAATAAACTTTGGATGCGCTTCATACCGTAGTCCAAAATGAATTTGACTAGCAAGAGTTTCTTTATTTTGTTTGTTTAATTTTTGTCGAGCTGGATTGATGATGTGCATGCCTAGTCGTAACTTTTCACTGAGTTGACAAAAGAGATCAATGTTTAGACTGAAGAGGTTTTTTGAACCATTATCTATTATACTAAGGCGATTGTAGTTAAAGGATAAGCCTGTGGAGAAGATTTTACCAAATTTACGGGCATAGGCGAAAGCTAATTTACTTTCTTGATAGGCCTTATATCCCCAAAAAGTATAGTTTATTGAAAAGCTTCCTAACTTTTTGTTAGGGTAAGTAAAGGCGCTTGACAGTCGGTTAAGTTCTGGAAGAAGAAAGTGATTAGCTGCATAAAAGCTAAGGCTAGGAATTTCTAGAAATGCGCTTGCAGCGGCATTATTAAAACTAGAGTATTCGTCAATTTCGCACACCCCTGTAAAGGCCATACCAGCTTGTTTAGCACCGATAACTTGCGTTTCACCACCGGCAAAAAGCAAGTTTACAAGAAGGAGGAATGAGCTTAGTGTATAAAAACGCATGACTTATATTTTTTGCAATATAAGTCATGCACTAGCTGCTCGATGAGCAGAATTATTATCTGATAAGGCTCACGTTGCCGCTTGCACGAAGTAGTTCGCCATTGAGTGATGTTGCTTCAATGTAATAAACGTAAACACCAATGTTTTGCTTAATGCCTTTATAGCTTCCATCCCAAGAAACATTATAGCCTTTATTGTCGAAAATTAATTCTCCCCAACGATTATAAATTCTTAGGCTATAGCTTTCAAAGTCTTCGAAATTTGCGATTCTGAAAACATCATTGTAGGAGTCGCCATTTGGACTAAAGGCAGTTGGTATAAACAAGGAGGTTTCTGCTAGAGGATTTACAAAAACCTCTAAGGTATCGTAAGCGAAACAGTTAAAATTGCTTTCGGCACTTAAAAAGTAGAAGGCACTTTCTGTATTGTTAGCAATAATACTACTACCTTGATAGCTTTCTCCTATACTATTTAGCCAGGTATAATCGTCTGTGTTATTGGAATTCAAGACAAATAATTCTAATAAATCGCCTTCATTAATTGTAGTATCTGCTCCTAAGAAAGCGGTAGGTAGAGGATTTACACTTAAGTTAACAAAATTATATTGGTCGCAGGCACTTGTGTTCGTGCTGGTATCCGAGGCAAATATTCCCGCTGTAGATAAGAATTGTCCGTTAAGTTCATAGCTTTCTCCTTCGCAAATGCTTACAAAGCTAGTATCAGAACTTGTTAAGTTAATAACAAGCTCTATACTTCTAATAAGGCTATCACAACCCAGGGTACTGCTAAGGGTGTCGAAATAGATGCCCGCAGTGCTTTGATTGTTGCCAAATATTAATGCAGGGAGTTCATTTTCGCAAACTAGATTTTGTACTGTAGCTTCAATTTGAACTTGTTGAACATTTAGTGTAGTAGCGATTATGCTATCGCACAGTGCAGCAGATACTAAGGTGTCGTAATAGATTCCACTAGTATTTTGCCATGCATTCGCTAAGAATAGACTATCTCCTGCGCAAATATTTTCATTAAGATTTGTGGTAAGGATAGGGTTTATAGCTAGATTAACTGAATCTCTTCCCGTACAAGAATTTACCGTTACATCCACCCAATATAATCCTGCAGTACTTGTAGTAAAACTTGGACTTGTTGTAGTTCCATCTTGCCATAAATATGTAGCATTTGGACTAGTTGCATCAAAGCTTACTGTGCCGCCTTGGCAAATACTTTGATCCGGACCTAAATCTGGAGTTGGAATAGGATTAACCGTTACGTTAATGGTATCGGTGTAGTTACAAGAAGGAGTGAAGAAAATATCGTCAATAGCATAATCATTATTTCCTGCGATAACGTCACTTTCAATACAAATTTGGATATTAATGTTGGATCCGGAATTCCAAGTGGTAGAGAATTGCTGCCAATCGCAAGCTGTGTAAGAAGGCGAGAAGTTTGGTCCAAATTGAGTTCCATTAATTAGGAAGTGAAGCGTTGCAACATTAGAAAAATTGGTGTTTTCTAGGCTCATAGCCCAAGCAGAGAAAAGATAGTCTGTATTGGGATTAACAGTTATGTTTTGACACCATACATTAGTGTTTGGCGTGTTAGAGCCATTAACAATCATCATATTTCCGGTGCCTGAGGTATGATCGGAACATGAGAAGAAGTTATTGTGAACATTACTTGGACTAGTATTTACAGCATAAGTTCCTGCATTGGTTAGTAAACCAAAAGCGCCACCTACACCTGGTCCATAATCTGTTGTAAACCCTGTATCTCCTTGTTCAAAATCTCCATTTACTACGAGGTTGTTATTTAGATCTAGGAAAGTAGTAGTACAATAGTAAGTTCCTGTACTGCTTGCCGTGAAAGTTTGTCCGTTACTATTGTCTTGCCAAGTATAGCTATCGAAACCTGCACCTGCATCTAGTGTTAAACTTCCTCCTGCACAAAACGCAGTATCTGGGCCAAGATCAAACTCGCAACTACAAATAATTGGAATTAGGACCGTAGTAACAATACTATCACAAAGTTGCGCCGTTTGTAAGGTATCAATATAGGTTCCTGCTTGAGAAACTATGGTACCACCTGGAAGGGTATAGGTAGCATTGTTGCAGATTTGGTCGTTTACGGTTGTGCTTACCGCAGTATTTTGTACTAAAGTAAAGGTTTGATTAGCTAAATCGACGTTATCAAAAACAAGCTCGTTGGCTATAATAGAGCCAATAATAGGAGTTTCATCTGAATATAAGCCATCACCATCTGTGTCTACAACTAAGGCGTAATCAGAAGCAGAACCCGTAAGGTTAGCAGCAGTAATATCGAAAGCTATGCTAGTAGTGCCAACAAGGCCAGATTGTTGAGCAATCCAAACCCGATTGTATAAAGAGCTAAAGCCAGCTGGAGTATTAGCACTGCAAGAGAAACTTGTGCTTCCGCCATTGTTTCCCCATAATAAGAATTCGAGATTATTGTTAAAAGCGTTTGGATTGTTATAGCTTCCACCGTTATCTGTTAGAGCCATGGTAACAATGGCCCCAGGTGCAACGCTATGTGATTTAGTTTGTTCTAAAGAAAAACAATCGTCTCTTCCTATTCCGGCAATGTTGTTGTCATAGCCTAAACCATAGAAGAAAGTAATAGTACCCGTAGTTCCATTATAATCGGAAGCATAATAATTATGACTTAAACCAGTACCATATTTAACTGCAAGATAAGATTCGACTCTTTCGTATTCATCTGTAGTTAATTCTCTATTAAATGCAATGGCTTCGGCAACCTTGCCCGTCATGTTGAATCCTGGCCAGTTTCCTATACAAGTCGAGTAGTTAACACTGGCGTTAGATACAGGAATATTCCCAGCAAGATTACTTGTTCCAACAACACCGTTTAAAGAGTTTTTTTGGAAACTTGTATTGACATTGGCTGTTAATGCCATTACATTCGCCACGTTGGTATTGGTAGTTCCTGTATATAAATTATTTTCGCTACCATACTCACTGCGGTTGTTTCTAAAACCTGAACTACATCTATTTCCACCACAAACTCCAGTAGCAGCGGTTCCAACTACAAAGGCAAAAGAAAGACTTGCTTGGCTAGCTACTACGAACATAGAACCTTGGTTTGGGTCTAGGATGGCATTGTTAGGAAGTCCCCCTCTTAGGAAGCCTGCATTTACAAAGTCCATGGAGCTGTTAAAATTGAAGCTTTGGTCATTTTGAATAATGGTTCTAGTACCAGCTCCAACTGGAGAATTTAAATCTGGCACCAAAGGATTACTTACTATATTTCCCCAAAGTGTGGCTGTTCCCGAGTTAACTGGAAGTCCAGCATTTTGTAATAGGGTATCTGCTTTAATCCAAAAAGTTTTGCTGATATCATCGAAAAAGCATCCACAGCTTTGGGTTTGAACGATAGTTGTCACTGTACTATCACAGCCATTTGCCGCTCCATTAGGGATGGTGAAATTAAAAGTTCCTGCTCCGTAAGCATAAGCACCTCCTGGAAGTTGAATAGAATCGTTAGTATCGCATATTAGAAATGGATTACCAGGGTTTTGACTGCTAGCGTTTTGGTTAACAACAATATTTACATTGGTGTAAACGCTATCGCAGCCTAGGCTAGATAAGGTAGTATCGCTGAAAGAAGTGGAAGTAGAGTAATTTACGCTATTGTAGCTTACGCTTCCACATCCAGATAGGTTAACAGGTATGGTACTAGGAGTTACAAGTGTTGTAATCGTGGTGGTTATAATGCTGTCGCAGCCATTTATATTAAAAATGGTATCATTAACAGTTCCTGCAAGTGCTGGGTTGTTGGTGCATGCGGTAATGGTGTTGGTTGTAGCAGGACTTGCGATATCGATGTTTGTGATGAAGATAGAGTCGCAAGTTGAACTTGACGAAGAACCACAATTAGCATTATGGCTACCAATGTTAGAGAAGTCGTCTAGGGCATCTGTTGAGACCCAGTTTGTAGCAATTAAGCTAGGGATGTTACAAGGCGTGTTTGCAGGGTCGTTAGCGCCAGCAGTATAATTAGGTAGACGATAGTAGCCGTTATCTTGGGTGCCATTACCTAAATCTGTCCATTCGTTCCCAGGGTCGCAACCGATGTTTCCGAAAACATCAACAATTGTTGTATTATGAACTAGAGCGTATGCGTCATCTCCATTATGGTTTATATAGCCAGTAGCTAAATCTCCTTGAGCAAGAAGAGTGGTATTCGTTGCCAAGCTATTATAGATTACGTAAACATCTCCATCGGCCAAGGTTCCGCTCAAGGTTAGAATAGGAAGTGAAGCTGTGGTACTACCATTGGTATATCTTTCAATGCTATAATTGGCGAGGTTAACGGGTACGCCAGTGCCATTATAGATTTCTAAGGCTTTGTTGTTAGAAGATCCTTCTATATATTCAGAAAAGAAGAGTTCAGAACAAGATGAACTGCTTCCGCCACCACCAGTGATGGTATCTCTTAAGATGGTGCTTGAAGAATAAGTGTTGCCATTGAAGGTGAGACTAGTACAGCTGGATAGATAGGTGGAGTCAATAATGGCATTTTGAATGCTAATAGTAACGTTGGTAAATGAGTCACAGGCATATCCTGTTCCGCTTATGGTATCAACAAATGTGGCTGAGCTTGTATACCATATACCATTGTAATAGACAGAATCACAAGATTGGGTGTTATATGAAGCAGTGTTTGTTTGTACTACATTGAAAACGATTGTAGAATCAGAACTGGCAAGACAAGACCCAGAGCCATTGATTGAATAGGTGATAGAATCTAAACCCAAATAGCCATTAGGATTGTAGGTAGAACCAGATACTCGAGGTCCTGACCACGTTCCTCCAGTTGTAGCATTTCCGCTTAACAGATTGTTTAAATCAACAACACCATAGGTATTGCAAATAGCATTTGTGAAACTCCAACCGACACTAAATGTCACAATCGGAGCATTACATCCGTTGTTAACATAGGTTCCATTACCAGCGGCATCATATAAAACAGTAGCACCATCTCCTCCTACGAGAGATGAAGCTAAGTAACTAACGCTTTCAACACCTATGCAGGAATTCGTGGTTGTAACGGTTAAGGTATTGTTGGCGGAATTAGAAAAATGGCCTGGAGCAGTTGACCCGCATTGGTAAAGAATATATAGAGTATCCGAGAGATTGGAAAAATCATTATCTATTAAGCTAAAAAATTCAGATGTAACAACTAAAACGTCCGCATTTGCTGGGAGAATGCCTGAGATCGGTTCAATAAAAAAACCACAATTATTACTTATGTTAGCATTAAGTGCAGCCGTGGAAACCGAATTGAAGCACCAACCATCGAATGAATTACTAGTTCCCCAGTTTACTGTAATATCTGCAATTGCTAAAGGGCTAGCTCCAACGGTAAAGGAAAACATTTCATTGTCTCCTTCGTTTGCTTGTCCTTGACATGCATTAACAAAAATGCTTGTAACCTCAAGGCATTGAGCATGAATCAATTCAGTGCTAAAGACCAATAGGAGTATGTAAATGGAAAATAATTTCTTTTTCATATGAAATGATATTTGCGGGTACAAAAATAAGCAAACTAGCTTGAATTGGCCGTTAACTTAGGATTAAGTTTGTGAACAAAAAAAGGGACTTACCAACGGTTAGTCCCTTTTAAAATTAAGCAATTTTATTTAATTACTCATTGATTTTGCCACCTGCAACAAGAATGCTTAGCTTGTTTTGAATACATTCTACGAAGCCATCTTGTATTTCGATAATGCTTTTTTTACCATTTTTAGTAATTTCTAAATTACCTTTTTGTAAAGCGGCAATCATAGGAGCGTGATTCTCAAGTATTTCTAATTTTCCAGCAATTCCAGGCAACAAAACAGCTTGCGCTTCGCCGTGGAATAATTTCGTTTCTGGTGTTAAAATTTCTACTCTCATTTTATTTGGTCTTTAGTCTTTAGTCTTTAGTCCTTGGCCTTTTATTTTTGGTATTTGGGACCTTAGAATAAGGATTTTTATTTTGATAAAAATTTTTTCAAGTTCGTTAACATTATAGCAATAACTAACAATTCTTCAAATTTAAACTCAGACATATTCTTTGTTTACAAAAACAACAAAAAAATCAATCGTCTACAGTCTAAAGACTAGCTACTAACGACTACTTGCTTTCTGCTAACATTTTTTCACCAGCAGCAATCACTTCTTCAATACTTCCTTTTAGGTTAAAAGAAGCTTCTGGTAAATGGTCTAATTCTCCATCTAAAATCATGTTAAAACCTTTGATGGTATCGTCGATATTTACTAGTACTCCAGCTAATCCTGTAAATTGCTCAGCAACATGGAAAGGTTGAGATAAGAAACGTTGCACTTTTCTAGCACGGTAAACTACATTTCTATCTTCTTCGCTCAACTCATCCATACCTAGAATAGCAATAATATCTTGTAATTCTTTGTATCGTTGTAAAATTTCTTTTACTGCTTGAGCACATTTATAGTGTTTTTCGCCTACGATATCTTCCGATAAAATTCTTGAAGTAGAATCTAAAGGATCCACAGCTGGGTAAATACCTAACTCAGCAATTTTTCTCGATAATACGGTTGTAGCATCTAAGTGAGCGAAAGTTGTTGCTGGCGCTGGATCTGTTAAGTCATCCGCAGGAACGTATACTGCTTGTACGGAAGTAATAGAACCTCTTTTCGTTGAAGTAATACGCTCTTGCATTAATCCCATTTCTGTTGCAAGCGTTGGTTGGTAACCTACCGCTGAAGGCATACGGCCTAATAAAGCCGAAACCTCAGAACCCGCTTGTGTGAAACGGAAGATATTATCTACGAAGAATAACACGTCACGTCCAGCTGAATCGTCTTTATCTCCATCACGGAAATACTCTGCAATGGTTAAACCTGAAAGAGCTACTCTAGCTCTTGATCCAGGAGGCTCGTTCATTTGTCCGAAAACTAAAGTAGCTTGAGATTTTGCTAATTCTGTAGTATCAACTTTAGATAAATCCCATCCACCTGCTTCCATAGAATGTTGGAATTCTTCGCCATAGCGAATAACACCAGATTCAATCATCTCTCTTAATAAGTCGTTTCCTTCACGAGTTCTTTCACCTACTCCAGCAAAAACAGATAATCCTGAGTGTGCCTTTGCAATGTTGTTAATCAACTCCATGATTAAAACCGTTTTACCTACTCCAGCTCCACCGAATAATCCAATTTTACCACCTTTTGCATAAGGCTCTAGCAAATCGATTACCTTAATACCGGTAAATAAGATTTCACTTTCTGTAGAAAGGTCTTCATATCTTGGTGGCTTTCTGTGAATTGGGTAACCATTTTCTTTACTAACGTTTAAATTGATACCATCAATGCTATCTCCTACAACGTTAAAAAGTCTACCTTTAATTCCTTCTCCTGTTGGCATAGTAATAGGAGTACCTAAATCTTGCACATCCATTCCTCTTGTTAAACCATCGGTTGCTTCCATCGCAATACATCTTACGCTGTCTTCGCCCAAGTGTTGTTGCACTTCTAGAACCACTTTTTCACCATTAGCTCTGTCAATTTGAAGAGCGTTTAAAATTTTTGGTAAGTGAGCATTTTCTGCTTCGAAACTAACGTCTACAATCGGACCGATAATTTGTTTAATTTTTCCTATGTTTGCCATATCTTGAAAAGATTAGATTTAACTTTATTAAATTGGCTGCAAAGGTAGGGAATTCTAATTTTAAATTTTAAAAATTCAAGTACAATATTCTTGAGATTAATTTTTTTCCTTTTTTAAGCGTCAATTAAGCATATTATGCGCAATTTCTTCTCTTAAAATGACAAGCTTGAATTTTTATTTTAGCTAATTTTGGACTTATATGTCAGCTGCCACTTTTGTAGAAGTAATTCTTCCCTTAGCCACTCCAAAAACCTACACCTATGCATTGCCTTTTGACAAGGTGGATTTGCTAAGTAGGGGGCAACGCGTGGTGGTTCAGTTTGGTAAGCGAAAGTTTTATACCGGAATTGTTTTTGAAATTCATCAAAGAAAACCACTCGATTATCAAGCAAAATTAATTGAAGATATAGTAGAAGAAGAGGTATTGGTTAACGAAAGACAGTTAGCTTTTTGGCAGTGGGTGAGTGACTATTATCTCTGTACCTTGGGCGAAGTGATGGCTGCAGCGCTGCCATCGGCATTAAAATTAGGAAGTGAGAGTAGCTTTGTGTTTGTAGAAAATGAAGACTTAGATTGGTCAGCACTTAATGATGAAGAATTTTTACT
>JACJYT010000017.1 GCA_020635975.1 Chitinophagales bacterium | reverse complement strand
AATGGTTGCGATTCTACTTGGACTACCACTCTTAATGTACTACCTACTTATAACTTTAGTCAGACAGCAAGCATTTGTGCCAACGATTCTTTCTTATTGCCTGGCGGAACGTATGTAAATAATGCTGGTGCTTATACCGATAACTTTACCAGTGCTAATGGCTGCGATTCTACTTGGACAACTACTCTTAATGTACTACCTACTTATAGCTTTAGTCAGACAGCAAGCATTTGTGCTAATGATTCTTTCCTATTGCCTAGCGGAAGCTATGTAAATACTACAGGAAGCTATACCGACAACTTTACCAGTGCTAATGGCTGCGACTCTACATGGACCACTACTCTCAACGTATTGCCAACTTATAGCTTTAGTCAGATGGTAAACATTTGTGCCAACGAATCTTTTTTACTTCCTGGTGGAACCTATACCAATCAAGCTGGTAGATATATTGACACCTTAGTATCTTCAGCTGGATGTGATTCTATTTGGATCAGTACAATAAATGTAAATGAACTAAGCTATGGAAGTATCCAAATCAGCAAATGCGAGGGTGAGAGTGTAATTTTTAATAACGTAAGTTATTTCGAACCTGGCATCTATTATGAAACATTACAAGGAAGCAATTCTTGCGATAGTATCTTAAGCATAGAACTTATTGAACTCAAAAAAAGCTATTCTTATTTAGATACTACAATTTGTCCTGAATCGGAATTCATCTTCTTAAATGAAAATTTAAGCAATCTATTTGAAGCTACCATAACTCTTACTAATCAGGCGGGTTGTGATAGTATTATTCAAATAAGTATTAACTACTATTCTAGTCCTTTCGTTGAAGCAAGCGAAGACTTAAGCGTTCGACCAAATGAAGTATTTACTTTAGAGGCTATTGATTTCTCCACTCCCTACGAGCAAATTTCTTGGTATAGTGAAGATTTGGTATTATGTAACAATTGTTTGAATATTTCTAGTTCTATCGTAGAAAATAAAGAATTTTCTGTGGAGATTATAGATACCAATAAATGTGTGTATTCCGATAAGGTATTGGTTAAAATTGATGATGCTTGTCCTAATGACGGCCTCCTAGTTCCAAACATGATGACGCCCAATGGAGATGGTCATAATGACCATTTCTATATCAAAAATACCAATGAGCTAGATATAGAATATTATAGAATCTTTAATCGTTGGGGTGAATTAGTTTTCGAAACTTATGATGGCACCGCAAAATGGGATGGTAGTTTTAGAAATCAAGTTTGTAACCCAGGCGTATATGTTTACTACGTTCAAGCTGATTGTTATAACAATAATACATTTTTAAAAACGGGTAATATAACTATACTAAAATGAAAAAATATCTACTATTATTTTTGCTAAGCAGTCTAGTTTTTCAAGCCAAGACGCAAGATGTGCATTTTTCACAAATACACGCATCGCCAATTTTCCTTAATCCAGCTATGACTGGCTTATTTAATCAAGATTTACGATTTATTGCCAATTATAAGAACCAATGGATAAATACAGGTGCCAATTTTAATACTATTTGCTTATCTGCCGATGGCCGAATTGCTAGCTTGGGGAAAATGGCCAATCTCAACATTGGTTTTATTGCCTTCAGTGATGCTGCAGGTGATTTAAGTTATAGACAAACCAACATTCAAGTTCCAATCTCTGTAAATCTTAATTTTGGTAAACAAAGGAGTTCGAATAAACATTTATTAAGTTTAGGAATTCAAAACGGACTTTTTCATCAGAATGCGGACCTCAGCAAGATTGTTGCCTTTGATTCTGAGCCTTTGATCGGTAGTCTTTTTACAACGAATAAATTCCAGTATGATCTATCCTATGGACTTGTCTGGAACACGATAATTCAGAATAAACATTCTTTCTATTTAGGTTTTAGTCAGTCACATTTGAATTCGCCACAGGTAAACACCAGTGATTTGAATCAAGCTGATTATTTACATTCTAAACTTCTTGTTCATGGTGGGGCAGATATAAGTTTTGCAAATGAAAAACAGGCTATACTTCCTAGTTGGATAATCACCAGTCAAGGTCCTCATAGAGAATTTCTCAGTGGTCTTTATTATCGAATTAACTTAAGTTCTAAAGTTAAGAATCAAGTGAGCAATGCTATATATTTTGGAGCTTGGGCAAGATGGTATGCTATAAAATCCTATAATTCTGGCTTTGATGCTTTAATTACCTCCCTACGTTACGACCATAAAAATGTTAGTATAAGTGCCAGTTATGATTTCACGCTATCCAAACTTACTTTAGCTAATAGAGCTCAGGGTGGAGCAGAATTATCTTTAATTTATGCTTTAGAGATTAATAAAAAGAAAAAAACGAACAAAGTAGTTTATTGTCCTAAATTTTAAGCTAATCCTTTTGCATAAATTCTTGTCCTCTAAAAAACAAAAAGGCCAAAGAAGCTAGCACACCAAAAGTTATCACCAAGACATAAAGAACTCCTGCATTAATTCCAGCCGCTTCGTTTGCACCAGCATCTAAACTAGTTTCAGCGCTTGCCT
This sequence comes from Chitinophagales bacterium, assembly GCA_020635975.1. Lineage (GTDB taxonomy): Bacteria > Bacteroidota > Bacteroidia > Chitinophagales > UBA8649 > JAFMKE01. The sequence continues at coordinate 42,143 of JACJYT010000017.1, read as the reverse complement.
TACACATGGCGCATTGGGCAAAAATTTGTGCTTGAATTACCACAAGCAAGAGAAAACTTAGAATAACTCTTTTCATACACAAGATTAATAATTATAATAAGGAGCAATCATGAAGTAGATAATCACGCCGCTTACCGCTACATAGAACCAAAATGGCCATACTTTTTTTGCTAAAGCTCTATGCTTATCAATTTTATCGCTCCAAGCGTAGAAGAAAGTCATTAAAATAAAGGGCATCATTACTGCAGCCAAAACTATATGCGTTAGTAATAAGAACAAGTAAATGTATTTTAATGTTCCTTCTCCGCCATAAGAAGTAGGTTCTGCCAAAGTGTGGTAAACTACATACGAAACTAAGAAAACAGCACTAGTTACAAATGCTGCAAACATGGAAGTTTGATGTTGCTTTATCTTCTTCTTCTTTATAAACAGCAAGGCTAAGACCAAGAGAATAGAAACTATACTATTCAAGAAGGCATGAAATTTTGGGAAAAAACCCAAATCCAAACCAGTAACCATTCTTTTATCTATCCCCCAATTTAAAACTGCAACCAACAAAGCTACCACTACCGAAAGGGCTACAATAATCTGCTTTGCTTTTTTTTCTTCTAGTTTAAGTGCCATATTACCTTCTAAATTCTTCTGTCAATAATAAAATATCTCCCATCATAACATTCACATCCTTCTCTGAAGTTCCATCATAATATCCTCTGATTGTCCAATTAGGATCAATCAGTACAAATCGTTCTGTGTGTACAAAGCCATCGTGCGCTTCATCCCCTCCGCTATCCATTGCAGTCATTTTAAAACCGCTTTGTGCTAAAGAATAAATTTGTTCCTTATCCGTATTTAAAAAATGCCATTTACCCGGAACCGCATTATAGCTATTAGCATACTCCTTCAATTTCTCAGGCGTATCTCTGAGCGGATCTATACTAAAGGAAAGAATCACCAACTTATCTTCTCGAATAAAATTTTCTTGTACCCTTTCTAATTGGGTAGACATTTTTGGACAAATACTAGGACAAGAAGTAAAGAAAAAATCTACAATGATAATTTTATCACTAAAATCACTTTGAGAAATTTCTTGATTAAACTGATTCACTGCTAGGAAATCTGGCACTTTATGATAAACCGTGTCTATTCTTTTGAAATTTCCCTCTAGGATGGTATCTAGACCAAGAGGATACATTTTGCGAGGATATTTCATGGTACTTAAATCCTCTCTAGCTTGCTTAGTATAAAGATGGAAAATTCCGAAAAACAAAAAAGGCAACAGAGCAATAAATATCATCCATTGCTTTCCATTGCCCTTAGTTGGATTAGAACTCATGATTTAATAAAAAATTCCGTTCAAAATTTCTCTCATTTCGAAATAATGTAAACCATCTAATGCAAAAGCTAAAATCGCCCAAACCAAAAATACGAATGGAAACAAAATTGTAAAGATAAAACCTTTCTTTTCATGTCCCACGTGCATAAACACCTTCATAATCCAATAGGCTTTAACAAGACTTGCTAAGGTTACAAACACCATTAATATCCATCTAGGATCTCCAATATACTTTTCAAACAAAATAGATAAACCTACTTCCACAACAGTAACTACTGCAAGTATGCCAGTTGTAAAATAAACATCCTTTTTATTTTGTTGATATTCTTCTTGAGTCATGTGTGCCATCGCTCTAAAATTTTCTTGATAAATAAATATTATAATAAATAGTATGCTAAGAATACATACACCCAAACCAAATCTACAAAGTGCCAGAACAAGCCAACTTTTTCTACCATTCCATAGTTTCCTATTACATCAAAACGACCTTTTGCCGTTTCAATTAACAACCAGATATTTAATATTACTCCAGTGATAACGTGAAGTCCATGAAAACCAGTTATGGTAAAGAAGAACATCCCAAATTGTTGCGGACCTTCTCCATGTCCAAGAGCACTAAATGGCGTATGCCACATCGTCATTCCCTCATGGATTAAATGTGTCCACTCCAAATACTGACATCCTAAGAAAGTTAAACCCATCACGATGGTAGGAATAAGATACTTAATTACTCCTTTTCTATTCCCCATAAAACCTTCTTGTACCGCTCTTACCATGGTTACAGAACTTACGATAAGCACAAAGGTCATAAAAGAAACAAACACCAATGGAGCGCCATGTTCTACCAAGCCAGGTATAGATTGAAACACCTCACTTGCCATAGGCCAAATATCTACGTTCGACATTCGAGCTGCTGCATAAGCAACCAAAAATGCTGCGAATACGAAGGTATCCGAAATTAAAAAATACCACATCATCACTTTACCATAGCTGGCATTGAAAGGTCCTTTAAGACTTTCCCATTCGTGCACTTGATATCCTCCTTTAGATTCTGCTGACATAATTAATTATTGATAAATAAAATAAAAAAACAAAAATAAATACAACCAAAGACCATTTACAAAATGCCAATAGCTGGTTAATAATTCTAGAGCCACTACTCTATTTGGATTCAATTTACCCTGCGCCTCAAAAGCATTATTCAAGCGAGCACGGTAAGATTTCCACCACATAAAAAAGACTACAACTACTCCCACAACAATATGAACTCCATGAGTAATCGCCAAGAAATAAATAAACGAACCAGAAACATTACCTGTTAATGGCAAACCCATTGCTTCCAAAGCTTTGAAGCCCATAAATTGAGAAAACAAAAACACTATACTAATAATAGCACTCAAAGCCAATACAGCTCTGAAGGCTTTAAATTTAGCTTGTAAGTATAAACGTCTACTAAAATAAAAGGCTAAGCTAGATAAAACAGCAACTAAACTACTTAGAGCAAAAATATTAGGTAAAGGAAACTGAGCCCAATTTAAACCATCAGCTTTCTTTACAAGCAAAGCACTAGTTGTTACAGCAAAAAACATAGTTATACTAGCCATGCCAATATATAACATCATTTTTAAAGCAATTCTGTTCTTGCTTAGATTGTTATTGTTTTTATTGTATGTTAGTACCGCACTAGCCATTGCTTATAAAAGTATATCTATTAATAGCCCAATTAAAGCTACTGGTAAATAAAAAAATGAAGCGAACATCACCTTTCTTGCATTGCGATCACTTAAATCCCCAAGCAACTGAATACAAGGAATTAAAAATACTATTGCAGAAATTAACAAAGAAATCAAGGCCACAAAGCCGATATAATTAAGCATAAACAACAGAATACTTAAAGGCAATAAGGTCGCAGTATAAATTAAAATATTAATGGCACTACTTTTATCCTTTCCTGCCTTAGAAGGTAGCAGCATTATTCCCGCTTTGGCGTAATCTTCATAAGAAACCCAAGCTATCGCCCAAAAATGAGGAAATTGCCAAATAAATTGAATCAAAAACACGTATATCGCGGTATTTCCTATTAATCCATTCGCAGCCACGGCTCCAATCATTGGAGGCAAAGCACCAGGTATTGCTCCTACAAATACTGCTATTGGATGTACTCTTTTTAGTGGCGTGTAAATAAAGGCATAGGTAATTAGAGATACAGCCGAAAGCAAGCCCACAATGGCATTAAAGAAGAAAGTAAGAATTAACAAACCAAAAACTGCTGCTATACCAGCCCACAAACTTGCTTCTATAAGCGACATCCTTTGGGTTGGAATTGGTCTATTCTTCGTTCTATCCATCAAGGCATCTACATCTCTTTCAAATATTTGATTAAATGCATTAGAAGCTCCTGTTACTAAGAAACCACCAAGAGACAAAAAGAACAAAGCTGCAAAGTCAACAGCAGGAATTACCAATAGATAGCCAATTAGAGAGGAGAATACCACTAAAGAACCTAGACGCAATTTATACAATTGTGCTAAATCCGAAAGTTTCGCTCCAACCAAAGCAAGTATTGAAAATGATATGTTCTTACTTTTAGCCATTATTAATGTGCTTCTTCTCCTTCGCCTAATGGCATATTTTGTGGATTAATCTCCTTACCATTTGTGCTATAATCATATGGCCATCTGTGTACTTCAGGTAAATCACCCTCCCAGTTTCCATGTCCAGGATGAACTGAGGTTGTCCATTCTAAAGTATTTGCTCCCCAAGGGTTTAAATTATCCTCTGTCATTTCCTTTCCTTTGAACATACTGTAGAAGAAGTTTATCAAGAAAACAATTTGAGCTGCAAAAACTAAGAATGCTGCTAAGGTCATGAAAACATTAACATCGGTAAAATTATTGAAAGACTGGAACTGATCAAAAGCATAATATCTTCTTGGAACACCAGCCATAAAGTGCATAGGGAAAAATACCATGTAACCTCCGATGATTGATCCCCAGAAATGAATATAACCTAAGGTTGGATTCATAAAACGACCAAACATCTTCGGGAACCACTGATATACCCCTGCCCACATACCGAAGAAAGCTGCTACTCCCATTACGATATGAAAGTGACCCACAACAAAGTAAGAATCGTGTAATTGGATATCAATAGTAGAATTACCTAAATGAATACCTGTTATACCTCCCGAGATAAACAAAGACACAAAGCCAATAGCAAACATCATCGGTGGAGTGAATCTTAAATTACCTCTCCAAATAGTAGTAATCCAGTTAAATACCTTAATAGCTGAAGGAATTGCAATTAAAAGTGTAAAAATAACGAACACTTTACCTATCGTTGGACTCATACCTGTTACGAACATATGGTGCGCCCATACAAAGAAACCAATCACTAAAATTGCACCTAGAGATAAAATCATGGCCTTATAACCAAATACCGGTTTTTTGGCATGAACAGAGAGAACTTCAGACACAATACCCATAGCTGGGAAGATAATAATATATACCTCTGGGTGGCCTAAGAACCAAAATAAGTGTTGGAAAATTAATGGACTGCCACCTTTATAGGCTTGTAAATCACCATTAATTACAATGTTATTCAAATAAAAACTAGTACCTAAAAGTCTATCGAATTCTAATAATCCACAAGCGGCCAATAGCGCAGGGAAAGCTAAAATACCCAGAACAGCCGTAAACATCAAAGCCCAAATCACTAGAGGCATTTTTGTGAAACTCATTCCCTTGGTTCTCATATTGATAACAGTGGCTACGTAGTTCAAACTACCTAAAGTACTACCAACAATAAACAGAGTCATACTTCCAATCCACATATCAAAACCTAAGCCAGATCCTTTATTGATAGCAATATCACGCATACCATTTAAGGGTGGATAAGCTGTCCAACCCCCAGATGCAGGTCCAGTTTGAATGAAAAAGGACAAGAAAAGCACCACGCTCGCTGCAAAGAAGAACCAATAAGAAAGCATATTCATTAATGGTGATGCCATATCTCTAGCTCCAATTTGCAAAGGAATCAAGAAGTTTGCAAAGGTTCCACTTAAACCAGCTGTTAATACGAAGAATACTAAAATTGTACCATGCATAGTTACCAAAGCATAGTAAAATTCATTACTCAATTTTCCTCCTTCTGCCCAAGAACCTAGCAAACTCTCCAATATTGGAAAAGTTTCATTAGGCCAAGCCAATTGTAAACGGAAAAATAAAGAAAGCAAACCACCAATAAATGCCCAAAAAATTCCTGTTACTAGGAATTGCTTGGCAATCATTTTGTGATCTTGACTAAAGATATACGTTGTTAACCAACTTGACTCATGGTGGTCATCGTGGTGTGCTCCGTGTTCTAAATCGTGATGTGCTGTAACTTCGCTCATGAAATTTATTTTTAAATTCTCTTTTTAAATATTAATGTGCCGCAACTACTTCCATTAAAGTACTATCCACTACTTCAAGTAAGCTATCCACTACTAGTTCTACAGGAGCCACTTCAACAAGCTCTGGACTAGCGTCTGGATTAATTACTGAATAATAGTAAGATCTGTTCTTTTCAATTACCCATTTATCATACTCTTCTTGCGTAACTACTCGAACAACTTTTTGCATTGCAAAGTGCGACTTTCCGCAAAGCTCAGTACAAGCTAACTCAAAGGTAAAATCTTGCCATTTCGGATTGCCCGTTTCTGGATTAATTTGTTGCCAGTACTTTTTCGTACTTAATAGGGCTTGATACTCTTGTGTAGTATAAGCTGGAGTAAACATAAATTGTGTTGGCATGCCTGGCACACAGTCCATTTTCACTCTAAAATGAGGTAAGTAAAAACCATGTAATACGTCTTGTGCTCCTAGTTTAACGATAGTAGGTTTTCCTTTAACTAAAACTATCTCGTCAGCAAAGAAATCATCATGACTATTCTTATCTTCCCAATCAATACCTAACTCATTCATTTGATTGATATGCTCTGAATCAATAATTCTATTTCCAAATTCTCCATCTGGACCAGGGTAACGTAAGATCCAACCAAATTGCTTAGCTGTTGCTTCAAATTTCAATACTTCTGTATTGCCTTCTAACTTTTCGAAATCAAATATTTGATTCCAAGCACTAATTCCTCTGAATACTAAAAACGTTAAAACGATAGCTGGAATTACTGTCCAAATCATTTCCAATTTGTTACTATGAGGAAAGAAATAAGCTTGTTTATCTCTTCTATATCGATACATATAAGCAAAGCTTAATAGAGCAATATGAGTAAGAACAAAAACCAACATGGCAACCACGGTGGTAATATTAAACATATCGTCGATCAAAACACCATGCTCACTTGCCGCCTGAGGAAGCATACGCGGACCTAATTCAAAGAAACTCCATGCTACTGCTCCTAAACCAAGAATCAAGAAAGCAAATAATAATTTACCTTGAAGATTACTAGTAGACTCCATTTCTTCATTGGCATCTTTACCAATAGAAGACAATTCACTTGCCTTTGCGACAAAGAAAATAATTGTAAAAAATAATACTACCGCTAATAAAGCTAATATAGTTGTGCCCATCTAAAGTAAATTTTAAATATGATGATGTAAACTTTCTTTCAAAAAAGGATCTTCTTCTATTTCTAACTCCTCACCATCTAAACCAGTGAAAGTCATTAATAAGAAAAGTCCTAAAAATCCAAAAAACATAAAAATTTCTACTAATCCAAGTTTAGCATGCGTTAGGACTTCTCCTTCTCCATGATGCTCATCGCCATGGGCGTCACCTGCAACAACCGCGTGCATTTCTTCTTCCGTAGCTTCATGACTAGCTTCCACATCGGCGTGAACTTCCTCTGCATGAACTTCTTCCACAAGAACCTCTGCACTTTGTACTTCCTCAGAAACTGTGCTATGCTCTTCATTTTGCGCAAACAAAACGCCTTCTTCTAAAAGAACTGCATGCTCTTCACCATGCTCTTCTTCATGTTCAGCACTACCATGCTCAATACCCATAGGCTCTACCATAACCATATGGAAGAAATCTAAGTAGTGTCCAAAAATCAACATAACAGAAGCAAAAGCCATTGTTAAGAACTTTCTTTTTGAATCTCTCTTCATTAACACCAATAAGGGTAAGAAAAAGTTAATAGCAAGTGCTAAGAAGAAAACTGTTTTGAATAAAGGAATATCAAAACGCTTATTAAACCAAACCGTTGCCTCAGGAATGTTCGCATACCAAATCAACATGAATTGTGAGAACATCAAGTAAGTCCAAAAAATACTAAAACCAAACATTAATTTTCCAAGATCGTGAATGTGATCTACATGTACATTAGGAAGATAACCTGCTTTCTTTAATCCGATTAAGATTAAAATCATCATAGCGAAACCACCACAGAAATAAGAGGCTAGATTATACCAACCAAATAAAGTACTGTACCAATGCGGATCTAAAGACATGATTACTAACCAACTTAATACTGAGCTACTTACACCAAAAACTAATAAGAAAGCAGCAGAAATACTTTTAGCACTAGAATATTCTTTCCAATTTTTAATAGAAATGAACTTTTTACCTAGTAAATAGGCAAATAAAGCCCAAAGAAAATAAAAGCCTCCAACAATAACCGAGTATCTAAACTTAGTTAACAAGAAACGCTTTCCTTCCACTATAGAATCGGTATGGTGACCTGCCCAGTGGCTATAAAGACTTTCTGGAGCAATCCACATACCAGTAATGATAATCAAAATTAAGGCAAATGCCACAAACAAGAAGCGTCCCATTGCAATCGGAATTTTCTTGAATACGGTATGCCAACCACCATAACCTAATTGATGAGCTGCTACAAAGAAAACCCCTGTTACCGCTATACCAGCAAAGTAATAAGTATTTAATAGCAAGTTAGCCCATAGCCTGCGTTGATGGCCTGTTTCATCAAAAAGTAAAGCACCTGCAATACCTACTAGCAAACCAATGATAGTAAGTCCGTATACCCACTTTTTCAAATTGCTTCCGAATGTAAATTTATTTGACATAACTGTATAATTTCCCTTTGCGGATTGAATTAATTAACACTTAATTTTTATTCTACTACTTCTTCTACTGGAGCCTCTTCAACAGCAAGTTCGCTAGTTGATCCAATTCCAGCCATATCCTTAATATAGTGAAGTATCTTCCATCTATCTTCTACGCTTACCTGAGCATAGTAGCCTCCCATCATGTTCTTACCATAAGAAATAGAATAGAAAATTTCACCATCCTTCATGCCAGGCAATCTTGTTTCATAAGCAGGTGGAACTGCGGTATAAGCACCATCCGTTCCATCAGCTAAAACCAATAAACTTCCATCGCCTTGTCCTTTCTTGCCATGACAAACTGCACAATAAATATCGTATTTAGCTTTTCCTTCAGCTAAGACTTCATCACTTTTTACAATTGGATTCTTCAGCATACTTGCCGCACGCGCTCTTTCTTCTGTATCATTCAAATTGTGATTAAGCATAGGATTCTCAAAGTAATTCTTAAACAAGTAAGCCATTAATTTTGCTTCATCCTTACGGATTTCCTCATCGCAAGGCAAATAACCTCTAGGTATAGTATTCTCAATTGGTAGGATAGCCGACATAGCGTCTGTATCACTTTGATATTGAAACTTAGTGCTAGAGTAAGCATCATAAGCATTAGAGTAAGTCATATCTGGCATGAAAATTCTACCCGGATTTTCTCCACCGCTTCTACAAGAACTTTGCACGAAAGCACTTATAATTACTATTGCAACAAACAAGAAATGTTTCTTCATTCTATTGTTTTATCTTATTTAAAATATAATAGGAATATCCTATCGATTCATTAATTCTTTCGCTTGACCAATCCAATCCTCACGCTCCACTCTTCCTGGGAAACCAGTTAAATCTTCAACTGCTTCTCTCGCTTCAACTGTTAACTTAGCCACTTGACTAAATGTGAAAATACCAAGCTCATTTAAGCGTTCTTCATAAACAGGACCGATACCTTTAATCTCCTTTAAATCATCTTTAGAACCAGCATCCACTGTTCCTACAGCATTTAACAAAGTAAGTTTTTTGGCAGCTACTTCTTCATCGCTTAGCACCTTTTTAGTTTCTGCTTTCGCATTGGCAGCTTTAGGAGCTTGATTAGAAGGCAATAAGTCGCTAACTTCTGAGGTCTCTACTTCAAACATATCCATGTCATCTTCAAATTCCTTCACCTTAACATCTACTGCACCAGCACCTTTTAAAAGAGCTACAATCTTCTCCATCTTTGAAGCAGGTGTATGATCATCGATTTCAAAACTCAAAGCAAAACGATCGTCTGTGATTCTCTCATCCAAAATTCTTGGAACTGCACCTGGAAACAAACCATTTCGGATACAATAAACACACACCATTCCAACTGCAGCGAACAATACCGTTAACTCGAAAGTAATTGGAATAAAAGATGGTAAAGCAAAATGAGGCTTACCACCAATATTCAAGGGATAGCTTGAAGTGCTTATCCATGTCATTACCGACAAGGCTACAAAGGTTCCGGTAATACCAAACATAAAACCTGCGGTATGCAATCTTGTATCATCATAACCTAATTCATGCTCTAAGCCATGTACTGGAAAAGGCGTTAAGGTATCTGTTATTTCAACATTCTCCTTTTTGCAAGCACGAACAGCATCAATTAGCCTATCCTCGTGATCAAAAAGTCCTACAATATATTTATTACTAGCCATTGTTATGGATTAATTTATTTTTTAAATATTGTTTGTATCTGTTACTTTACCATCCGCATATTGCGTTCCGAACGAACCTTCATAACTAGCCTCTAGACCTTTATCTTTAGCTAATTCACGTCTTCTAGCTTCTCCAGAAGAAACACTAAATATAGATTTCACCTCGGCAATTGCGATTACTGGGAAAGCTCTTGCAAACAATAAGAATAAAGTCATGAAAATACCTAGAGTCCCTAAGTAAATAGCTACATCCACCCAAGTAGGTAAGAAATACAACCATGAAGAAGGTAAGAAATCGTTATGTAAAGAAGTTACGATAATAACGAAACGCTCGAACCACATACCAATATTCACAAAGATGGAAAGTACAAAAGTTAAAACAATGTTTCTTCTAAATTTCTTAATCCAATATAATTGTGGCGTAATCACATTACAACCCATCATGATAGCATAAGCCCACCAATACTCTCCTGTTGCTCTATTTGCAAAGGCGTACTGCTCATATAAATAACCAGAGTACCAAGCAATTACTAACTCGGTAATATAAGCCACACCAACTATAGATCCTGTAAGAACTATAATTTTGTTCATTGATTCTATGTGACCAACAGTAATGTAATTCTCTAATTTCAATACCTTTCTAGTGATAATCATCAAGGTTTCCACCATAGCGAAACCAGAGAAAATCGCTCCTGCAACGAAGTAAGGAGGGAAGATAGTAGTATGCCAACCCGGTATAACTGAAGTTGCGAAGTCGAAAGATACGATAGTATGTACTGAAAGTACTAAAGGAGTTGCTAAACCAGCTAAGATTAGAGATAAAGACTCAAAACGTTGCCATTGTCTAGCTGTTCCTGTCCAACCGAAGCTCAAAGCATTATAAATCGCTTTTCTAACTTTTCCTTTAGCTCTATCTCTAATTGTAGCGAAATCGGGCATTAAACCAGAATACCAGAACAATAACGAAACCGTTAAATACGTAGAGATAGCAAATACGTCCCAAAGTAATGGCGAGTTAAAGTTAACCCAAAGCGGACCTCTAGTATTTGGATAAGGGAAAATAAAAAATCCCATCCATAAACGACCCATGTGGATTAAAGGGAATAAACCAGCACATATTACAGCAAAAATTGTCATCGCTTCCGCTGCTCTGTTGATACCAGTTCTCCACTTTTGACGGAATAACAATAATACCGCCGAAATCAAGGTACCTGCGTGACCAATACCAACCCACCAAACGAAATTGGTAATATCCCAAGCCCAGTTCACTGTTTTGTTAAGTCCCCAAGTTCCAATTCCTTGCCAGATAGTCCATAAAATGGCAACTACCCCTAGAAGAGCGAAAGCGGCAGATATACCAAAACCTATCCACCAAGATAAAGGTGGCGCTTTTTCCGTAGTTGCCACGATATCATCAGTGATTTTTGTGTAGGTTATATTCTCGCCTTGTATTAGAGGTTCCCTTATGGGTGATTCGTAATGGCTCATATATTATTTCGTTTCTTAATTAATAATTTGTTTAAGCTAAATCTCCGTCTTTTTGATTTCTAACCTTAGTTAAATATCTTACTGAAGGTAAAGTGTGTATTTCCTCAATCACACCAAAGGCTCTTGGGTCTGCCCACACCTTAGAAACCGAAGTTTCCTTGTTATTTGTATCTCCAAAAGTAATGGCATTGGTAGGACAAGCCGATTGACAAGCAGTGGTAATATCCTTTTCATTAAGTGCTCTGTTTGCTTTCTTAGCTTCCAATTTACCTAATTGAATTCTTTGAACACAGAAACTACATTTTTCGATTACCCCTCTACTTCTAACGGTAACATCTGGATTAAGTACCATTTTCGCCATAGGGCTATGTAAACCTAAACCAGCTTCTTTATCGCCGTATTCAGTTTGGTTGCCATCGAAATCGTTATCAAGAGCGAAACCTTTATTTGAAGAGAAACTATCTGCACCTTGGTAATCAAACCAGTTAAATCTTCTTACTTTATAAGGACAGTTATTTGCACAATATCTTGTACCAATACATCTGTTGTAAGTCATTTGATTTAAACCTTCTGTACTGTGGTTCGTTGCAGCAACCGGACAAACGTTTTCGCAAGGCGCATTGTCGCAATGTTGACACATCATCGGTTGGAAAATCACTTGTGGATTTTCTTCATCTCCAGTATGGTATTTATCGATACGCAACCAATTCATATCGTGCGCTCTTCTTACTTCGTTTCTACCAACGATAGGAACGTTGTTTTCTACATTACATGCTACAACACAAGCACCACAACCTATACACGAGTTCAAATCGATACCCATACCCCAGTGGTGACCATTAGCAAGAACTCCTGCATGTGCTCCACCATATTCTTTAGTTGCTGGATTATCATTTGTTTCATCCCCGTAAAGAGAATTAGAATATTTCTCAATCCAATCTTTACGTGGCATCCACTCGTGACCGAAATTTATATCGTTTTCTGAAGCAGCGTCTTCCATCCAAGCAGTCAAAGTAGTTTCTTTAACTATCTTTCTTGTTTTCTCTCCTCCTAAACCAAAGTGCTCTAAGCCATACTCTTGTTGTACAATGCCAATTTTGTGACCACCTTGAACAGCTAAACCAGAAGCAGCATAAACCACAGATGAAGAGGCTCTATCTACTACTTTATAGGCATTCTCACCTCTTGAATATTCTTCGTGTGTAGTATTTCTTCTACCATAACCATAGGCCATTCCTAATACTCCGTAAGGAACACCAGCTAAGGCAACAATTGGTAAAGTATATACTTGATCGCCAACATTTAGGCTAACTACTTGATACTCTCTGTTTTTGGAGTTGTGCATTAAGCCTTTCTCTTCCATCCATTTTGGACTAGCAACAAAGTAATCGTCCCAAGTGATTCTTGTTAAAGGATCACTTAACTCTTGCATCCAAGGGTTATCCGATAAAGTACCATCTCCAATCTGTACTTTCTCATACAATTTGATTTCCAATTCTGAAGCATTGCTTGCTTTTGCTATTGCAGAAGCTGCAGCATTCAAATCAGAAGCCACAAAACTCGCTGAACTAGTAAGATCAAAAGTTAATTCTCCATCATGAACTGCATTTGTCCATAGGGCTTCAAAACCACTAAATTTGTTTTGCGCTCCTAAAAGAGATTCTTTCCAATTTGCTCTTATGAAATCGTAGTAAGAGGTGTTATCTCCCGCCCACAACAACAAACTTTCTTGAGCCTGACGAGTAGCAAATAAAGGAGAAATTGTTGGTTGAATAGTAGCATACACACCATCCTTAGCTTGAGCGTCATCCCATGACTCTAAGAAATGATTAGTAGGGCAAACATAAGTAACAAACTCACTAGTTTCCGTTCTTCTTTCCGAAAAATCCAAACTCCATTCTACCTTGCTTAAAGCAGTTTCGAACGCCGAACCCAAAGTATAAACAGGGTTAGCATCCAATACCAACACAGCACCAACTTTAGAAGCATTCATATCTGCTAATAAAGCACCTAATTCTTTATCATCTCCTTGTCTGTAATAAGTAGCTCTTTCCCAAGAAAGCGCAGAGCCATAGTTTCCTAACAACTCATTGATGGCGTTAACCACTAATTGCGTTGCTTTGTTGTTAGACCCAGATACTACAAGAGATTTTCCTTTAGCAGCCCATAATTCTTCTGCTACAGCTTCTATTTTGCTTGCATCAAAGCTCGCATTATCACTTAAAGAAGAAAGACCAGCTTTCTTCGCAAGAATGTTATATAATTTAATTACAGCCAAATCTTCTTCGCTAGCTTTAACTGGGATTCTTAAGTCGGCACTTGCACCCGCCAAAGTTGGAATACTTTCGATTTGAATGTGACGGCTCATAGACTTTTTATCCGCACTCAACTTTCTTCCTTGAGCATAGTCCGCTGCGAACTCTGTAGGCGACAACCAAGTTCCTAAGAAATCGGCCGCAACACTAACAATCAATTCTGCCTTATCGAAGTGGTACTCTGGAAAAGCTCTTTTACCAAAACTTTCTTCGTTAGCATCTAAAGCACCACTGTAAGAAATCGCATCGAATTGAACATGCTTAGTAGTTGGATAAACGCTAGCAAACTTTTCGATTACTTTCTTAGTAGAAGGACTTAAAATAGTTGAAGATAAAATGGCAATAGTTTTACCAGAAGCAGCAAGAGCAGCCAAACTAGTACTGATTTCAGCATCTAGGTCGGTCCACGAAATAGCCGCACCATTTTTCATTGGGGCTTTTATTCTAGCCGCCTCATCGTACAAGCTAAGAAGCGCTCCTATAGATTTAGGATTTACTCCACCACTAGTAACAGATGAATCCGGATTTCCTTCAACCATAATTGGTCGACCCTCGCGAGTCTTCACCAAAATACTGTTGTAGTAACCCCCTTTAGTATATGCAGAAGCATAATAATTAGGAACACCAGGAGTAATTTCTTCTGGTTTGATTACATAAGGAATAGATTTTCTAACTGGCATTTCGCAAGCAGCAGCTACAGCAGCAGCAGTTACTCCAAAACCTAGCATTTTTAAAAAATCCCTTCTACCAGACTTCTGAGTAGAAATAGTTTCTGATAAGCTGTTTAAAACTGGAAGATCCGACCCAAATTCCTTTGGATTTTCATTCACTTCGCCTTTTTTAGCCTCCAGTGTTAACCAATATTGCTTTTTATTTGCCATTTATATCGGAATTAATTTTTTACAATAAATATTAGTAGTGACATTTTTGACATTCAGTACCACCTATGTCTTCTACGGTTACTTTATCCATTTTACCTGATTTTAGGTCTTCATGGAATTTTTCATAAACTTGGTAATAGTTGTTACCTAAATCTACCTCTGTTTGTCTGTGGCAATTGATACACCAACCCATAGATAGCGGAGAGTGCTGTGCTACTACATCCATTTCTTGGATATTACCGTGGCAAGTCTGACATTCTACCTTACCCGCATTAACGTGTTGCGCATGGTTGAAATAAACGTGATCTGGAAGATTGTGAATTCTAACCCACTCTACTGGTTTATCGTACATTTCAAAAGCTGCAGCTAAAGTAGCATCCAACTCCTCTTGATTAACTGCTGAACTTTCATAATCTTGCATCAAGTAGGCAGTCAATTCTGCTTTAATATCTTCGTCACTAGCATCCTCTGCGAAGTAAGTTCCTGAATTTGGATTGTAAGCAATAGCTGAATAGATTTTAGCAATTTCCTTTCTTCCGTTAATTTGACCTGCTTGAACGTTCTTATGACAATTCATACAAACATTGATAGACGGAATGTTAGAATGCTTACTTTCTGAAGCACCAGAGTGACAGTATTGACAATCAATTTGATATTTGCCAGCATGAACTTGGTGGTTGTATTGAATAGGTTGTGTTGGCGCGTAGCTTTGTTGTCTACCTAAAGCCATAGCACTACCAGCAGTTGTGTAAGCTAAGAATACCACAGCAGCTAAAACTACCAAAGTGATTAGTTTTTTGTTTTTCCAAAATGGAACAGCCGGTGGCAAAGCTTTACCTTCGCTAGCTGCTGCCAAACGCTTAAGAGAATTGAAAACTCTATAAAGAATAAAAGCTACTAGACCTAAGCCTAAGATTAAAATCCACAAGAAAGTTTTCATTGGGAAAGTAGAGCTTACTGGTGCATCACCACCTGGCACAGTCACTCCAACAGCCTTCGCTCCTTTATCATAATTATTCGCATAATAGAAAATGCCATCAATATCCTCATTACTTAATTGAGGGAATAAGCTCATTACCGACTTACCGTATTCTTGATACAAGTTATTGGCATACGGGTGACCCGATTCTAAAACAGAACTGTTGTTACGAACCCATTCGTACAACCATTCCTTTCCAGATTTTCCTTGATGTTCTCCATCTGCCTCCCAACGAAGCGTAGCATTTTGAAGCGCCGGACCCGTCATTTTCTTGTCGGGCAAGTGGCAACTTTGGCATTGCGACTTAAATAATGCTTTACCAGCATCCCATTTAGCCTGATCTATGCTCTCTTGAGCTTGCAGACTAAGATGAAAAGTGGATAATATCAATAGAAGTATTAAGCTAGAAATACTGCGTACGGAATGTTTTGGGGCTTGTAGCCAACTAAATGTCATAGAAGTGTCATTTAAAATCCTCGCAAAGGTAGTACATGTTTATACAAATAGCCAACATTATTCGTCAAAAAACTTAACATTTTTTACAATTTAGATTAAATATAAATTAGACTAAACTATATCCTTAAGAACAAATTATCCTTTATCTATAATTTTTAAAAGCCCTAAAGCGTTTTAGAGCCATGATGAGGCTTATTCTTATATTCTTTGTATTGCCTTTTATTTCCACAAAAGGCAATAACCCATATGCGGCTATGCCCAAGGAAGATTTTTTTAAACAATCCTTTCTTCTTCAAAAAATCGACCTAAGCAACTTAGACTACGAACTTATTGAGGCCGGGGTCTTTCATCTAAGTAATAAGTATCGACAAGAAAAGGGACGCTATAGTCTTGAATATCAGGAGAATTTAAGTTACGCGGCCTATTTGCATAGCAAGGAAATGTCGGAAAAACATTTCTTTAACCACAACAACCGTTATACGAAGAACCTGGCTACCCTAGCAGATAGGGCAAGTTTCGTAAATTATAAGGGCTACGAGACCTTGGCAGAGAATATTTTCTATGGTTATGTGGAATTGCGTAATCCAGGCAACTACTATGATTTATGCAATTTTATTGTTCAAAGCTTTATTAGCAGTAAAGGACATAGAGAAAATTTATTAGCAAAGGACATCAATGAAATTGGCTGTGGGATCCATTTCTTAAATAAAATCAAGGATGGCTATGTTTATTTTAATTTCACCCAAGATTTTGGCTGGCGTTAGAACCTGAAAATTTGACAAGATTTTGAGCATGGTTTTTGTCGCAACTTAGCTAACTTTAATGCTTAAATTTTAACGATTTTGCAATTTCACAAAGCTAGCATAGTCCTTTTAACTTTTTCTTTTGTATTCGGTTTAGTTTACAATATACTCCATTCTTCAGAAAGCGAATTCAACAAGTCTTGTAAAGATGCCCAAAAAACATATACTAGCTTTCAATTACGATTTGAAGAGCTAAGTCAAGATAGTTTAGTCCTAAATAAGGCAATAGCGAAGGATCTCGACTTAACTGAAATTGAAGCCTTGAATAGCGAGAATTTCTATTTTTACATCTACGAAGAAGGCAATTTACTCTTTTGGAATAACAGTAAATTGCTTCCAGATATAGCATGGGGAAATGACCTAGAAGAAGAAGCACTCATGGTGCAGAAGAATGGCTACTATTTAAGTTTGTTTAAAGATTATGGCAAGTACAAGCTGGTAGCAATGTTGCTTCTTAAATCAAACTATCCTATCGTAAACAAATACCTTAGCAATTCCTTTCCTCCACCCTTTCATTTTGATGATAATGTACTCATTCAAACCGAGAGTGAGGAAGAAGGATTTGCTCTTCGAAACTTAAAAAATGAAAGCGTTTGTCAGCTTATTTTTCAAGAGGACCCTTCCTATCAAGCCTCTACATCCTCCTTATTCTTTGGCTTCATAAGTCTCCTTTCTTATTGGATACTGATTTTCTTTCTTCTTCGATTTTTAGTTGCCAATTACAGCATGGTACTAAGTTTCTTAGTCTTACTTGTTTCCGCCATTCTTTTTAAAGAAATAATGCTCCTTTTCGACTTTGAATTTAAAAAGTCAATTTTATTTAGTCCAGAACTCTACGCCTCTCAGCTACTAGGCAATTCGCTAGGTCAGCTCTTTACCAACGCCTTTATAGCCTTTGTTATAGCTAGCTTTTCTTGGTATACTTACTACAGAGAAAAATGGAATTTTAAGAAAATAACTTTCCTTTTCTTTTCCTTTCTTGTACTCGGCACTTTTATCTTGTTTAACACCACCATAAAAAGCCTAGTTCTAGATTCGGTGATATCTTTCGAAATGAACAACTTCACCCTAATTAGTATCTATACTTTATTAGGACTAGTAATTATTTTTCTACTCAGCTATTCCCTAATTTTAGTGTATTACTTAGCGCTTAAAGCGCTCCTCAAGTTTTATCCAACTAAGGTCTTGCTTTTCATTTTCGGTTTTTTTCTTGTTTCCTGCATTTCCTTATTTCTACTCGACTATGGTATCGTTTCGCTATTAAGCTCCTTTGCTAGTTCCTTGATCTTACTTCTTATTTGGTTTCATTTAAAAAATAAGCTTGAATATACCAAAAGCAACCTAAGTCTTCCTCTTTTAGTAGCTTGCTCCTTTCTTATAGCCAGTGGTTTAATACGCTACAACACCATTAGCGAAGATTATAAAAAATCTATAATTGCCAATCAATTAGGCGAAAATAGGGACCTGATTACAGAATATCGCTTCGAAGACATAGAAAAGGACATCCAAAAAGATCCCTTTTTTAAAAAGTTTTTCATTTCCCCTTTAGTCACTAATCGCGAACTGCAACAACGGCTTTCTTACTTGTATTTCGGTGGTTACATGAGTAAATACAATGTAAACGGCTATGCCTTCAATTTAGATGGACTACCGATAAAGACAAGCGAAGAAAGCAACTTGGCTTATTACTACGATTTAATCAATAAAAAAGGAGAAGATAGCTTTTCCGATTGGTTGTTCTTGATTCCACAAAACGACGGAACGAGCATTTATTTATCCATACTTCCAATTGAAAATGATGGACATATTAGCGGCACTTTAGTTTTAGAGCTTAGTCTGAAAACTTACCATAAGGAGAATCTATATCCAGAACTTTTGATAGAGCAAAAATCTAGTCCAATTGCAAAATACAGAAGTATTAAGGATTATGAATACGCTATTTATAAAAATAACTACCTCGTTTCTCAAGCAGGAGAGTTTCCTTTTCCTTACCAGTTTGCGCTGCAGGACGATGGACAAAAATATCCTAAAATCCGAGTGGAAAATAATTATAGGTTGAACTATTTCCAAACCGATGATGACACCAAAATCATTATTACCTCCGGTCCTAGCTCCTACTTAGTTCCTATATCTACTTTCAGTTATATCTTCGTTTTACTGGGAACATTTAGCTTGCTGGCTTTTGTAGTCTTCTACAGTTTAAATTGGAGCTTCCAATTCATTCCTAGATCTCTACCTAGCTTTACTTACAAAAACAAAATAAATGCAGCGATCATTGCCATTACCATTATTTCCTTTTTTACCATCGGCATTGTAAGTCTTGGTTATTTTTCAGAATTATATAAATCCAACAATACCGACATACTCATAAAAAAACAGCAATCTGTACTTTCTTCTATTGAGTATCTTTTCCAAAAGCAAGCCCTACCTATAGAAGAAAATTTGCCCAATAACTTTACTACCGAAATTGCAAGCCTGTCGCAAATACATGCAATCGACATCAACATCTTTAATGCAAATGGTCAATTGCTTAGTAGTTCGCAACCCGGCATCTTTGGCAATGGATTGGTAAGTAAGAAAATTGATCCACTAGCGCTTTATTATCTGCAAGAAGAAAACAAAGAAAGGTATATCCAAAAAGAAAATATTGGTAGTTTAAATTATGAATCTATTTATGTACCCATACGCTTCAAAGGAGGAGAGAGTGTAGCCTACTTGAATCTTCCCTATTTCGCGCAAGAAGAAACTTTACGAAGTGAACTTTCAAAACTAATGGTAGCCTTAGTAAATGTATACGTTCTCGTGCTCATTGTTTCGATTTTTCTAGCTATTCTAATATCCAATTCCTTAACGCGGCCCTTGGCTAAAATAAGTAAGAAATTTTCTCTCATAAACTTAAATGCCAATAATGAGGAAATTGAGTGGAAATCGAATGACGAGATTGGAAACTTGGTTAAGGAATATAACAAGATGATTAGGCAAATAGAAGAAAGCGCACAAGCTATGGCAAAAGCGGAAAGAGAGTCGGCCTGGCGAGAAATGGCGCGACAAATTGCCCATGAAATTAAAAATCCCCTAACCCCTATGAAACTCGGTATTCAACATTTACAACGCGCTATAAAGGAAGACCCTGAACGCGTAAATGAACTTGCCGAACGAGTGAGTAAAACTATGGTGGAGCAAATTGATAATTTATCGGAAATTGCAAGTGCCTTTTCTTCCTTTGCCAAAATGCCCTTAGCTACTAAGGAAGATACCGATTTACTCGAATTAATAAAAAATGTTATCGAGTTGTTTAATCAGAATGAAGCGAGCAGAATTAGTTTGAAAAGCAAACTAGAAAGTGCTCTTGTTTTGGCAGATAAAAATCAATTAATTAGTGTTTTCAATAATCTAATTAAGAATGCGCAACAAGCATGCGAGGATATTGCGCATGGTCAAGTCGAAATTGAACTTAGCGAAGAGGGGGATAGTTTTCTAATTCAAGTTATTGATAATGGTGTGGGAATCTCTGAGGAGCAGAAATCCAAAGTATTTGTTCCTAACTTTACCACGAAATCTAGTGGCACAGGTTTGGGTCTCGCCATCAGTAAACAAATTATAGAGAACCATTCTGGAAAAATTTGGTTTGAGAGTAAGGAAAATCAAGGAACTAAATTTTTCGTTCTATTGAGTAAAAAGAGGGAACAAAAGCAAGATGTTTAAAGAAAAAGCCAGTACCAAGTTTGTATTTTTTTATCTAGTAATTGTTTATGTTTTCGCCTTCATGTTTTGGTGGAGCTACTTGCTGTATTCGAAAATTGAACAACATTATTCGGATGCTGTAAACTACAGAGGTTTACAATACGAAGTATTTAGTGGCGGTGAACGAATAGACTTTTTTCATACCGACGAATTTCAAGAATTAGACAAACAATTTAAGAGGCAAAAGTTAATGATCCTCGCAGAGGGCTCCGTGTTTTTCTTAATACTCATCTTTGGAGTTTTTAAGGTACGTCAATCCATACTAAAAGAAGTTGCTATAGCCCGACAACAAAAAAATTTCCTTCTTTCCATCACTCATGAATTAAAATCTCCTCTATCTAGTATTAAGTTAATGAACGAAACCATCAAAAAAAGGTCGCTTGCTAAAGAGAAACAAGACGAACTTTTACAAAATGCCTTAAACGAAGTAGATCGTTTAGAGGGCTTGGTGGAGAATATTTTGATAGCTGCCAAAATTGAAAATGACCAATATGGTTTCAACAAGGAAAAATTGAACTTAAGCGAACTTTGCAAGCAACTCATGCAAAACTATTTGCAGCGTAAAGAAATTCAATTGAGTTATGATATAGAAGAAAATATCTACATCGAAGGCGATAAAATTTGTCTAAACTCTATAGTAAGTAACCTCTTAGACAATGCCCTTAAATACGCCGCTCATTCTCCAGTTCATTTACAATTGCATACAGACAAACAAAATGTAATTTTAAGTGTAAGCGATAATGGCATTGGTGTTGCCGATGAAGAAAAAGAAAAGATTTTTGATAAATTCTATCGAGTTGGTAATGAAGAAACTCGCGCTGCTAAAGGTACTGGCTTAGGTTTATATATCGTAAAGCAGTTGGTGCAATTTCATAAGGCAAAGATTAGTGTTGAAGATCAACTACCCCACGGAGCAAAGTTTGTGATTAGCTTTGCACTTTGACCTTTCTATGACACGAAAATCATAAACTTAACATAATTTAGAAATATTAGATTGTACACCCTTAAAATTTGCAGCCATGATGATTCCCAGAGTATTACTTGCCGAAGATGAAAAAAGCCTGAGAGACGGCATAAAATTGAACCTTGAACTAGAAGGCTACGAAGTGGAAGAAGCCATCAATGGCAATGAAGCACTTCAAAAGTTCGAGAATCAACGATTTAATCTAGTGATTTTAGATGTTATGATGCCTGAGGTAAATGGCTTTGAGGTTTGCGAAAAAATTCGACTTTCCGATAACGAAACTCCCATTCTCTTCCTAACGGCAAAAGATACGGGAAAAGACAAGGTTACAGGGCTTAAGTTAGGAGCAGACGACTATCTCACCAAGCCTTTCAATTTAGAGGAACTATTACTTAGAACCAAAGTTTTGGTAAAGCATAGCTTTAAAGGGACAACGGAAGAAAGTAACTTAAGTAGTTTCGAATTCGGTGCAAATCGAGTTAATTTTAGCACCTTTAGTGCGAGCAATGCTAGCGGAGAAGAAATACACCTTACTAAGAAAGAAACCGCTCTCTTAAAACTGCTAATTGATCGTAAAAACCAAGTAGTATCTAGACAGCAAATTCTGCAATATGTGTGGGGATACGATGTTTTTCCATCCACTAGAACCATCGACAATTTTATACTTTCTTTTCGGAAGTACTTTGAAGAAGATGCCAAAAATCCTCAATTTTTTCAGAGCATTCGAGGTGTTGGCTATAAATTTTCAATTTAATTAAGTTCTAAAAAAAAGGGAGCAGACTTAAAAGTCAACTCCCCTAAAAACCCTATCAATGAAAGTCTTTATGGAATTAATACTGCATCAATAGCATGAATTACTCCATTTGTTCCTTGAACGTCTGTTAATATGATATTTACAGATCCATTTAATTTAGCACCAGAACTTAGATCTACTGTTACCGTTCCACCATCGAACATTGTAATTTGTTGGCCGTCGGATAATTGATCAGCTTGCACATTGGCATTGTTTACCACATGGTAATTAAGCACCGCTTCTAGCACATTAATATCGATATCAGCTAAGCTGTTCCAAGTAGGTTCAGAATCTAATAAAGCTTGAAAAGCAGCATTAGTTGGAGCAAACACGGTGAAAGGTCCTGCACCCGATAATAAAGAAACGTAATCTGTAGTATGTCTAGAATCTGTTAAGGCCGCAACTAAAGTACTGAAGTTAGAGTTGCTAAGAGCAAAACCAGGGATGCTCTTTGGCAACATTACCGCATCAATAAGATGAACAACCCCATTACTCGTTTCAATATCTGTTAAAACTGGCTCTGCACTACCATTAAAAAGTACTCCACCGCTAGTGCTAACTTGTAAAGAAAGATTTTCAGAATTAGGACCAGTGCTTAAAGTATTCACATAAGTATCACTTAAGTCAGCAGCTCTTACTTCTCCACTCACAACGTGAAATAAGAGAACACTTTGCAATACATCTACAGGGATATCAGAAATACTATTCCAAGCTGGATTAGAATCTAATAAGTCTTGAAATGCTGCATTTGTTGGAGCAAAAACAGTAAAGGGTCCAGAACCTTCTAAAGCACTTACTAGATTGGCAGCTTGCAAAGCTTCTACCAAGGAACTTAAATCACTTGTTGCTTGAGCAGTTTCTACTATATTCAGTTCGGTATTGTCTACTGGCTCATCCTCTTTACACGCGTTGAGAATTAATAAAGCCAAAAGGGGCAGAAATAAAAAAATGTTCTTGTTCATAATAAAATATTTAAGGTTAATAATTAATTGTTTTGACGAAACCCAAAACAAGATATTTTGTTTAATCATTTTAATTAAAAGTTAAACAAATTACAATTCCATGACAATTCTAGCTAATAATTCTATCAATGAAAAAAATCGCCTATTCTTATAACTTTGTAAAAACTAAAGATTATGGCAATAGAAAATGTGTTTCTAGAAGAAACGAAGAGTAAGCTTGTAGAGAGAATAAACAAGCTGAATCCTGCAAGCCAAGGGCTATGGGGCAAGATGAATGTGGCTCAAATGCTAGCGCATTGTAATGTTACTTACGAAATGGTATACGAAAAGGGCAAACATCCGAAACCAAATCTTATCGCTAAATTTTTCATCAAAACCTTTGTGAAAAAGCTTGTAGTTGGAGAAAGCACTTATGCTAAAAACAGCAGAACAGCTCCCCAGTTTATTATTGCGAACGAGCGAGAATTCGAAGCCGAAAAAGCTAGATTAATTGCTTTTATTGAAAAAACTCAAGCCTTAGGGGAAAAGCATTTTGAAGGTTTAGAATCCCATTCTTTTGGTCCGCTAAACGCAAAAGAATGGAACAACATGTTCTACAAGCACTTAGACCACCATTTGCAGCAATTTGGCGTTTAAATTTCTTTTCTCTATGAAAAATATTGGGATAGCCGAAAACTACGACGAGCTTAGAAGCAGGATAACTTCCTTGCACCCCAAGAGCCATAAAAAATGGGGTAAGATGAGCTTAGAGCAAATGTTAAGTCACTGTAGTGCACAATTAGAAATGGCCTTAGGCGAAAAGTCCTCTAGCATACAAGGATCCTTCTTAATGCGCACCAGTGTAGGCAGATGGCTTTTACTGTATACCCTGCCCTGGCCAAAAGGCTCCATTACTCCCCAAGAAATGAATATGCTAAAACAAGAGGCTAAGCCAGCAGAAATAGAAGAAAGAAAGTTATACTTATTAGCATATTTAGAAAAAGTGCAGCAAGCAGATCAACTGCACGCCCACCCCTTCTTTGGAAACTTAAGCAAAGCAGACTGGCAGCGTTTAATCTATAAACATATCGATCATCACTTGCAGCAATTTAGCGCATAATAGCAATAAAAAAGTCCCGAAAATCGGGACTTTTTTATTGCATATCTTTCTAGAGCTTAGGCTTGCTCTAAGGCAGCCGCACCACCTACAATTTCTAAAATTTCTTTGGTAATTGCCGCTTGACGCTCTCTGTTGTATTGTAACTTTAAGCCTTTCAATAGCTCATTAGCATTCTCTGTTGCTTGATCCATAGCCACCATTCTAGCACCATGTTCTGAAGCATTATTATCTAACAAGAATCTGAAAAATTGGGTCTTAAGAATTTTTGGTACTAACTCTTTAATTAATTCTTCCTTGTTAGGTTCGAAGATAAAATCGGCATTCATTTCTCCCTTAGATTCGAACTGGGCAATTGGCAAGAATTGCTCTTCAGTAAATACTTGCGTTGCAGCATTTACGAAACGAGAATAAACTACATGCACTCTATCAAATTCTCCTTTCAAGAAAGCGTTCATTGCAAATTCAGCCGCAGCGGATGCATTCTCAAAACTTAAATCAGAAAACATATTTTGGAAAGAAGAATTGATTTCTACTCCGTCATAAGATTTAAAGAAATCTCTTCCTTTTTTTCCAATATTAAGGATGGTAATATCCTTAGTACTTCTCAAATGCGTATATTTCTCTTGAATTAAGGTTCTCGCCTTTTTATTTAAGTTGGCATTAAAACCACCACATAAGCCTTTATCCGAAGTAACCAAAAGAATTAGTACCTTCTTCACTTCACGCTCCTTGCTAAAATTAAGATCCAAAGCTTCCACATCTACATTCTCAAGAATATTTTCTAGTATAGAAAATAACTTATCAGAATAGGGACGCATAACCGTAATTCTATCGGTTGCCTTTTTTAGCTTAGATGCCGCAACCAACTTCATAGCTTTTGTAATTTGCTGTGTAGTGATTACCGACTTAATTCGTTCTCTTACCTCTTTTAAATTTGCCATTTACTTTTTCGATTTTCTTGTCGACAAGTGTAAAGAATAATTATGCTTTAAAGTTTAATGCAAGCTCTGCAGCTAATTCCTTAAGGCTCGCTTGCGCCTCATCAGAAACAGCTTTTCCACCTAAAGACTTAAGCACTTCAGGGAAACGACTTTCTAATTGTGCTAAGAATTCTTTTTCAAATTGACGAACCTTATTTACAGGAACTTCTCTCATTAAATTATTAGTACCTAAGAAAACCATAGCCACTTGTTTCTCTACAGAAAGCGGAGAAAACTGTGCTTGCTTTAACATTTCCACGTTTCTTGCTCCTTTATCCAATACTGCTTTTGTTGCAGGATCTAAGTCTGAACCAAACTTAGAGAAAGCTTCTAATTCTCTAAATTGTGCTTGATCTAATTTCAAGGTACCAGAAACTTTCTTCATGGTCTTAATTTGAGCATTTCCACCTACACGAGATACAGAGATACCTACGTTAATTGCTGGACGAACACCCGAGTTGAATAAATTCGACTCTAAGAAAATTTGTCCATCTGTAATCGAAATTACGTTAGTTGGAATATAAGCAGAAACGTCACCACCTTGAGTTTCAATAATTGGTAAAGCTGTTAATGAACCACCACCCTTAACTTTTCCTTGTAAAGAAGAAGGGATATCGTTCATATTTTGTGCAATATCATCGTTAGAGTTCACCTTAGCCGCTCTTTCTAATAAACGTGAGTGTAAGTAGAAAACGTCTCCTGGGTAAGCCTCACGACCTGGAGGTCTCTTCAACAATAAACTTACTTCACGGTAAGCTACAGCTTGCTTAGATAAATCATCATAAACAATTAAAGCTGGTCTACCTGTGTCTCTAAAGTATTCGCCAATTGCAGCACCTGCGAATGGAGAATAGAAAATTAATGGAGCAGGATCTGCAGCAGAAGCCGCCACGATCACCGTGTAATCCATAGCACCATTCTCTTCTAATACCTTAGAAATTTGTGCTACTGTACTTGCTTTTTGTCCACAAGCAACATAGATACAAAATACCGGCTCACCTTTATCGTAAAATTCTTTTTGATTGATAATCGTATCAATAGCAACAGCCGTTTTACCTGTTTGTCTATCTCCAATGATTAACTCTCTTTGTCCTCTTCCAATTGGAATCATCGCATCAATCGCTTTAATACCCGTTTGTAAAGGTTCGTTAACCGGCTGACGATAGATAACTCCCGGTGCTTTTCTCTCTAAAGGCATTTCGAAAGTTGGACCTTCAATTGGACCCTTACCATCTATTGGCTCACCTAGAGTATTAACTACTCTACCAATCATGCCTTCACCAACATTGATAGAAGCAATAACCTTAGTTCTTCTAACGGTATCACCTTCTTTAATTTCTTCAGAAGAACCCATTAATACCACCCCAACGTTATCTTCTTCTAAGTTTAAAGCAATAGCTTTAACACCATTTTCAAACTCTACTAGCTCGCCATACTGAACGTTAGTTAAACCATATACACGAGCGATACCATCACCCACTTGTAATACAGTACCAACTTCTTCTAGTTGACTAGCCGTTTTTACGTTTGCTAATTGTTCTCTTAATATACTTGATATTTCATCCGGTTTTACTGCTGCCATGATGTTATTTATTAAATTTTAGGAATGTAAGATGTATCTTGAATTTGTTTCTTAATTAACTGTAATTTTCTTTCTACGCTATTGTCTAGTAGTAAGTCGCCATATTTTAGAACAAAACCTCCAATAATATTTTCGTCTACCACCGCACTCAACTCTACTGCCTTAGTATCTACACTTTGCATTAACAAGTTGCGTACTTGCTTTAAACTCTCCTCACCAACAGGAACAGCTGTAGTAAGACTAGCTGTAACAATGTTCTTTTCTTTATTATACTGCTCTAAGAAAGAATCTACCATTTCTACTAGATGCTTTTCTCTTCCTTTCTTAGTAAGTAAATTGATAAAGCTATACGTTACATCAGATAGGCGCTCAGCGAAAAGAGCATGAATTACCTTTTCCTTTTTATCGGAAGGTATTACTGGACTCTTAAACATGATGCGCAAATCCTTACTAGAATCTAGGGTTTCTTTAAGCAAATGCAAATCCTTACTAACTGCATCTAGAACTTTGTTCTCTCGTGCAATTAACATAAGCGATTTAGCATATCTTGAAGCTAGTCTTGGTGAAAGCATTGTTTCTTAGTTTAAAGTAGCTTTAGAAGCCAATTCGTTAATAAAACTTTCTTGCTCGCCTTTAGCGTTTAGCTCTCTTGTAAGTACTTTTTCAGCAATTTCTACCGCTAAAGAAGCCGCAGCGTTCTTCATATCTGCCATCACTGCTTTTTTCTGTACTTCAATATCTTCTTTCGCTTCAAGCATAATTTTAGCAGCATCAGCTTGTGCCTTTTCTTTGGCTTCAGCCACAATCTGCTCTTTTACCTTATTTGCTTCTCTTAAAATATTGTTTCTTTCTTCTTTAGCCTCTTTAAGAATTTCTTCATTACGAGCCGATAAATCTGCAATTTCTTTTCTCGCTTTTTCCGCTTGTGCTAAGGCCTCTTCTATAGAAGTATTTCTTTCTTCTAAAGAACTTAAAATCGGTTTCCAAGCAAATTTCTTCAAAAGAAACAAGAGCAATAAGAATGCTACGCTCGACCAAGCAACTAAGCCAATATCTGGGGTTAATAATTCCATTTCGCGTTTATTTATTTTTAATTTATTTTTTTAAAACTTCTCTGCCTGCAACCCAGCGCAGAGAAGTTTCTTCACTTTGTATTAAACTAACAATGCAGCAGCAACGATACCGAATAAAGCAGCACCTTCAATAAGGGCAGCAGCGATAATCATTGCAGTTTGGATTTTATTAGTAGCCTCAGGCTGTCTTGCAATACCTTCTACTGCAGAAGCACCAATTTTACCAATACCTAAACCTGCACCTAAAACTGTTAATCCAACACCTACGGCTTTTAACGCCATGAATCCTTCCATTTCCATTTTTAATTGGTTTTTGTAGTGAATAAAAAATAATATTTTAATGATGCTCTTCTAAAGCTAAACCTATAAACAATGCACTCAGCAAAGTAAAAATATAAGCTTGTAAAAAAGCAACTAATAATTCTAATGTCGACATAAACAATACAAAAGCTATAGAAACCGGAGCTACCATAAAACTTTTGAAAATAAATATCAGAGATAATAAACTTAAAATCAAAATGTGACCAGCACTAATGTTCGCAAACAAACGTATCATCAAAGCAAAAGGCTTCGTAATAGTACCAATCAATTCTATAGGAATCATTAGGGGTTTCAAGGCCATTGGAACTGGCGGATTGAAGATGTGGCCCCAATAGGTTTTTGTACCATTAATGTTGGTAATTATCATCGTTAACAAAGCCAACACAAAAGTAAGCGCAATGTTTCCTGTTAGGTTGGCACTACCTGGAAAGAAAGGAACTAACCCCAATAAGTTATTAATCAAAATGAAAAAGAAAACCGTTAGTAAGTACGGTAAAAACTTAGCATATTTTTTCTCGCCTATGTTTGGAATAGCAATGTCTTCTTTAATAAATAGCACTAAAGGCTCTAAGGCACTGTAAATCCCTTTAGGAACCATGTTTCCCTTCTTGTAAAATCTTGCCATGCCAATGAATACTAGCAATAAGATGCTGATCGACATCAATAAGGCAAAAACATTTTTAGTAATAGAAAAATCATAGAAAGAACTAGATGCTAACAAGGTAGATTTTCCTTCTGTTTCAAAATGAGCCCCTTCAAATAATACTTCACCATGGTGAACTTCCACCTCATGATGCCCTGCAGGAAAATCTCCCAACACTTTTTTAACTACACCATGATCCATAACATAACCATCAATAGCACTTGCACCATGATGAAAAGAAGAAGACATAAAAGTCTTTAAACCCACTCCTTTCTCCCATAAAATAATCGGCAAAGGCAGGGATAAATCTCCAGCAATGTGAAATTCATTGGCATCACCAATGTGGTGCATAATCACTTCTTTGGCATCAAATTCATGTTCAACTTCCTCAACCTCAGAGTGGTACACCGTCTCCACCTCTTCACCTCCCAAGTGCTCCTCCTCTGTATTTGCAAAAGCAAGAAGAGTAAAAGCAGAAAATGCAAGACTTACTAGTAAATGTATGTTAAATTTCTTCACCTTCACCGTGCGTTTTTAATTCGGCTGCAAAGGTAGCTATCTTTTAAATAAAATAGGAAGTAATGTTTCTTTTTTTTTAATAATTCTTAGTTTTTTGAATTTAAATTGGCGTACCAATTGTATAAAAGCTTACTTTTATAAAAATTTAACTTTTAAACCCTTTCCAATGAAAAATTTATACCTAATACTTTTTGGATTAGGACTTTTGTTAAGCACCAACAAAAGCTTCGCCCAAAACAACATGGGACACCACTCTGATAATTTCAATGGTGTTTACTCCGTTGGTTTTAATCCAGCAGAAATTGTTGACAGTCGTTTTAAATTCCATATGAACATCGTTTCTGTTGCTAATACCATCAGCAATAATTACTTAGGGATTAAACGTTCTGCCTTGTTCAGTGATAGAGATTTTGCCTTCGACGATCCAGATTTTAGCGACAACTACCTTACAGAACGTTTAAATGGTAAGAAGAAAGCAGTGTACGCTTCTGGTGATTTTGCATTTTTACCTTTTAATTTTATGATCAACTTTGGTAAAAAGCATCAAAATGCTTTGGCCATTACTTCTCGAATTCGCTACCAAATAAATTCTAATGGCATTGACCAAAACTTAGCTCAAATGTCGTTTAATGAACTCTTGCTTGCAAATTTATACAATGTAGGTATTCAAAATAAAAACTTCTCTTTACAAGCTAACGTTTGGTCTGAATATGGACTCACCTACGGTAGAGATGTAATAAATACGGGCAAACACTATGTAACTGCAGCAGGAACCGTGAAACTTACTCAAGGTATCACGAATGCTTACTTTTATTCCGACAACTTAGATGTTACCTTCCCTAGCGACTCGTCGGTAAGCGTAAATAATACAGATATAAAATTTGGCTACTCTTCTATCTTAGGTGGCGACTTAGAAAATATCAGTTCATCCGACATTTTAGGTGGTGGCTTTGGTGTTGGTTTTGACTTAGGTGCGGTATGGGAGTTTCGACCAAATGTAGATCAATACAAATATGAGTTAGATGGAAATTCAGACTTTCTTGATCCTCGAAAAGAGAAATACAAATTAAAAGTTGGTTTAGGTTTAATGGATATGGGTTTTACCAGCTACAAGCGTTCTAATGGTGTAGATGGCGAGTATTACGCAGATTTAGCGAATATCGATATTGAAGAAACTTTCGGACCAGCTTTTGACGATTTTGGAAATAGCGGTTTACAAGGCTTTGCGGACACTTTGGCTTCCCTATTTACAGAAACAAGAGCGAGCAAAGACAAATATAGCGTAGCCCTTCCAATGAAAATTAACGCCTATGTAGATTATAGAATTTGGAAAGGTTTCTACGCCAACTTTACCGCTAGCATAGCTCCAGGCTTCAAAAGGAATCCAGAAAAAACTAGAGGAATTTCAGAATTTAGTATTACTCCGCGTTTCGAGCACAAATGGTTTAGTTTCTATTTACCAGTATCTGTTAATACCCATGGCAATCCACATCTTGGTACCGGATTACGTGTAGGTCCTTTAGCACTCGGAACAAACGACATCCTGCCTTTAATGGGTAAGAAAACTATTTACGATGCCAACTTCTATGCTAGCCTTTGTATTCCTATTGCTAAAAAAATCAAAGACAAAGACAAAGATCACGTAAGTAACAAAAAAGACAATTGCAAAAAAGATCCAGGTCCGTGGATTACTCAAGGTTGTCCGGATGCCGACGAAGATGGCGTAACGGATGACATTGACGAATGTCCGAAAGTAGCTGGTATCGACAAGTTTAAAGGTTGTCCAGATACTGATGGCGATGGCATTCAAGATAGCAAGGATGATTGTCCAGAAATTGCTGGTATCGAGAAATTCAATGGTTGTCCGGATACCGACGAAGATGGCATCATGGATAGCAAAGATGATTGTCCGGAAGTAGCTGGTATCGAAGCCTTCAACGGTTGCCCAGATACCGACGGTGATGGCATTAAAGATAATGAAGACGATTGCCCTAATTTGGCAGGACCGAAAGAAAACAAAGGATGTCCTTATGCCGACGACGATAAAGATGGGGTAATCAATCTAGAAGATGAATGTCCTCAAACTCCTGGCCCGAAAGAAAACAAGGGTTGTCCAATTATAGAAAAAGAAGTAGAAGAAGCTTTAGACTTAGCCTTTAAAAACTTAGAGTTCGAATCGGGCAAAGCGATTATTAAAAAATCTTCTTACGCTTCTCTAGAAACTCTTGCAAAAATAATGGTAGATCATAAAGATTACCTTCTATTAATTGAAGGGCATACCGATAATGTTGGCAACGACGATAGTAACATGAAGCTATCTCAATCTAGAGCAGACGCTGTTAAAACTTTCTTAATCGAGAAAGGCGTTAATTTAGCTCGTATCAATACCAAAGCTTTTGGAGAAACTAAACCAATTGCAAGTAATGATACTGCCGAAGGAAGACAATTAAACAGAAGAGTAGAGTTAACTATAGTATTCGAATAAGCCTTCTTTTTACTAAAACAAAAAAACCCGAGCTAGTCTCGGGTTTTTTGTTTTCAAGTTTTAAGTAAAACTTTCTTCTACAAGATTTACCTTTGCCGCCATGAAAAATTATGAAGCGTTTAAACTAGCTAATGGTTTAGAAGTGTTAATAGAGGAAGATCCTAGTACGCCCCTAGTTACTCTTAATATTTTGTATAAAGTTGGCTCGAAGAACGAAAGCGAAAACAAAACTGGCTTCGCGCATTTGTTTGAACATTTTATGTTCGAAGGTTCTAAAAACATTCTTCACTTCGATAGCGAATTACAAAAAGCGGGCGGCGATAACAATGCCTTCACTACAAACGATTTAACTAATTACTACGAAAGCCTTCCAGCAATTAATCTAGAAACTGCTCTTTGGCTAGAAAGCGATAGAATGTTAGAATTAGATTTTAACGAGCAAAGCTTAAAAACTCAAATTTCTGTAGTTATAGAAGAGTTCAAACAAAACTATCTCAATAAACCCTATGGCGATGTGTGGCATTTATTAATGAAGCTATGTTACCAAGAACACCCTTACAAATGGCCCACAATAGGAAAAGACTTAGCGCATATAGAAGCCATTACCTTGCAGGAAACTAAAGATTTTTTCTATAAGTATTATCGTCCAAACAATGCCATCATGACCATTGTTGGAGGAATTGAATGTCAAGAAGCATTGCGTCTAGTGAAGAAGTGGTTTGATGAAATACCAGCAGGACCAGAGCTGGAAAAAACAAACTTTAAAGAACCAAAGCAAAGAGCCGCTCGCTTTTTAGAAGTAGAAAGAGAGGTGCCAAGCAGTGTAATTTATAAGGCCTATCCTTGCTGCGCGAGAATAGACCCCGATTATTATGCTACCGATATTATCAGCGAAATATTAGGCACTGGCGAAGCTTCCCGCTTACACCAACTTTTAGTAGACAAGCTCGATCTTTGCACAGAAATAGATTGCTATATAAGTGGAACAGACGATAACAATCTATTGATTATTGAAGGAAAACCCAATGAAGGCATTTCCTTAGAAAAAATCGACCAAGCTATCGAAGATTTGCTCGAACAATTCTCTAAGAACCTAGTTGGAGAAAGAGAACTGCAAAAAACCATCAATAAAGCTAAAAACTACATTGCATTCAGTAATGAAAGTCATACCAATAGGGCCTTTAATTTGGCTTACTTTAAATCTATAGATAGCCTGCAGCTCTATAACAACGAACATGAGGAATACGCCAAAGTAAGCGCTGAGCAAATTCAGAAAATTGCTGCAGAAATTTTTAGAAAAGAGAACTGCAATACCTTGTTCTACAAAAGCAACAATGAGATATGAATAGACAATTAGCCCCACTAAGTTCCTTACCCCGTCATCTTAGCTTAAATGCTATTCATAAGGAAAAACTTGCCAATAATCTTTCTCTTTATGTGGTAGAGGCCAATACAGAAGACTTGTTTCAACTTAACCTAGTTTTTAAAGCTGGCCGCTATTTTGAATCGAAGCGCATGCTTGCCGGACTTTGTGCCAACATGATTTTGAAAGGAACGAAAAATAAGAAAGCTTATGAAATTGCCGAAAACTTCGATTTTTATGGAGCCGCTGTAAAATTTGAAGCCAATATGTACAGCGCGCAATTAAGTCTATATTGCCTGTGTAGCGAACTTCCTAAATTGCTCCCCTTGCTTATTGAAGTCATTGAAGATGCCAATTTCCCTTTAAATGAAATTAAAAAAGCTAAGGCAAAAACCAAGCAAAAACTTGCAGTGCAATGGAAAAAGAACGCCTACATCGCTAACCAAGAATTCAACCAAATTCTCTTTGGGAAAGACCATGCTTTTGGCTACCTTTCTAATGCCAGCTACTTAGAAGAAATAAGTCAGAACGATTTGCTAGAGCATTATAAAAACTACTTCTCTCTTAAAGACGACAACTTTGCCATTGTTGCAGGAAGCATAGGCAAAGCAGAAATAGCCCTATTGCAAAAATACTTAGGCAGCTTAAGTTGCACAGAAGGAGCGGGAAAATTACAAAGCAAGATTAGCACTTCTCCTGCCGAAGAAATTCGAATTGAAATACCTAAAGCTCTGCAAACCGCAGTACGTGTTGGGAAAGCAAGCCTTCCTATCGACCATCCCGATTTTGAAAATCTTCAAATTTTAAACACCATCTTAGGTGGTTATTTTGGAAGCAGATTAATGAGTAATATTAGAGAAGAGAAGGGCTATACTTACGGCATCTATTCTTTCGTTAATCCTATAATGGATTGCTCTTACTTTTGCATAAGCACAGAGGTAGGAAGTCAATACAAAAACCAAACTCTTGACGAAATAGAAAAAGAAATGAATCGTTTAAAAGAAGAGCCTATAAGCGAGATAGAATTGAGTATGGTTAAAAATTATATGATCGGACAATTAATGAAAAGTGTAGATGGTCCGCTAAATTTGTCGAGCACCTTGAAAAACTTTCTTATTTTTGATTTAGAAATCGAAGAAATTAACAAGCAATTAGAGGGAATTCATAAAATTACTGCCCAAAAATTGCAAGAACTTGCTCAAAAGCATTTAAACTTCAACGAAATGCATAAAGTGCTTGTTGGATAAAACTTTAAAATGAGATTTAAACTATTATTACTACTTTTTAGCCTAGGCTTTCTAAAGCTCTCTTTCGCTCAAGAGATACTATGTATAGAAAGCATAGGTAGCGATTTTTCAGTTACTTGGTCGCCACCTCCAGCACCTTGCGGACCTTTCGTAAGCTACGAAGTTTGGGTATCAGCAGACCCTGCTGCAGCTTTTACTTTAATAGGCACGGTTAACAATGAACTTCAAACTACATTTTTGCATGTCAATGCCTTCGGACTTGGAGACCCTTTATACTATTACATTATTTACAATTACAACTGTCCGGGTCAACCACCGGTAATCTCGCAAACAGCAACTAGCGATTTTGGCTCTTACGAACCAGAAATTAGTTCGCTAGATGTTACCCCAGGCGGTATATTAATTACATGGGAACAAAGTACTTATGTGCAAACTGCGGGCTATGTAATTGCCTACCTTCAACCTAATGGCTTGGCTTTTTACTTCGATACTATTTTTGGCATTAGCAATACCAGCTACCTAGATGTAAATGCCAACATTAATGATCCCAATTTAGTCTATACCTTACATTATATCGATGGCTGCGATAACCTTTCTGGCTTTAATACCATAGGTTACGAAATTATTCAAGTAAACTCAACGCAAGACGATTGTAATCAACTGATTGAATACGAATGGCAAAATTATAGCAATCCCTACGATCTTGGGTTTTCTTACAATATTTATGTTCAAGTGAATAACGGACCCGTAGAACTGGTGGCTAACCAACAAGAGTTTGCCAATATTTTTAATTTCTTCGATTTTATTGATGAAGACACCATACAGTTTCGGGTGGAAGTTATCGATGCGAATGGCACGCCACGAAGTAATAGTCCGTGGTTAACAGACACCGCTCAAATCATTCAGCCACCAAGAGAGTTCTACATTTACTATTTATCGGTAGTTAATAATGAGCAAATCGATATCGAATTTTACATCGACACCTTATCCGAATTGCGTAACATGGAAATTGATACCAGTAAGCTAGGGAATGATTTCGATATGATTGAGCGCTACGATGCCTCACTCTATCCAGGTTTGGGCTACATTTATATGCCCGATACGGTTTCGCCAAGCTACCGAGGGGCAAGGTATTACCAAATTATTGCCAACGATAGTTGTAATACGAACCACTTTTCTACTATAGGAAGAACCATTTACTTGAAAGCAGAGTTAAACGATTTCTTTCAAAACAAAGTAACTTGGAATCCTTTCGAACTTGAAGATGCTAATTTAACCTCTTATCGTCTTTATCGAGATTATGGAGCAGGCCTGCAATTAGTAGAAACTTTTGCTCCTTCAGAATCTGAGTTTGAATATGTAGATGATATTAGCGCCTTCTTCAACCAAAGTGGCAATTTCTGCTATCGAGTAGAGGCAGATTATAGCTTTGCGCATCCCGATGGCAGCCTAGAAAATTACACTACAAGTTCCAATCTTTCGTGCATAGAACAAAGACCGTCGGTTTATATTCCGAACGCTATTGCTCCTACTGGAATTAACAATGAGTTTAAGCCCTATATCGTTTTCGGGAACCCAACGAATTACAGCATGAAGATTTTTAATCGTTGGGGCGAGATGTTGTTTGAAAGCAAAGACCCACAAGCAGGATGGTTCGGCACCAATAATGGCAGTCCAGTACCTACAGGAGGCTACCCTTATGTAATCAATTTTGTTGCCTCTGATGGTACCCATGTAGAGAAAAAAGGCATCGTAACAGTTGTGCGTTAGAAGCGAGCTAAGGCTAATCTCTAAGACAGAAAATACAAATCCTAATTTTTCTGTTGTATCTTCATTAGATAAAAAAGGAAATATGAAGAAATTTTTATTTTTCGCCCTTGTCACATGGCAACTTACACAAGCCCAAAGTACCATTAACGATACGATTACGGTAGATGGTTTAGAAAGAAATTTCATCCTCTATGTGCCCGCTAGTTACGATGGCACTTCCCCTGTTCCCTTAGTTATTAATCTTCATGGCTATGGTTCAGATGCTCCTCAGCAGGCCCTTTATGGCAATTTTAGAAATTTAGCCGATGTCGACAATTTCTTAATAGTTCAGCCCAATGGCACTTTCGATTTAAGTGGCACTCGTTATTGGAATGCCTTTGTTAACTCTGGAGCGGTAGACGATGTTAATTTCATAAGCGAATTGATCGATTCTTTGAGTGAAGATTATAATATCGACCAAAGCAAAGTATTCTCTACGGGCATGAGTAATGGCGGATTTATGAGTTATAAACTAGCTTGCGAACTTAGCGGAAAAATTGCTAAAATTGCTTCGGTGACCGGCTCTATGAATACGATGCTAGAAAATACTTGCAATCCTGGCAAGGCAGTTCCCGTAATGCAAATTCACGGCACAGCAGATCCAACGGTTGCATACAACGGTTCTATTGGCGTAATGGCTATAGAAGATGTTGTAGATTTTTGGGTAAACAACAACAACTGCAATACTACGCCTCTCACTAGCTCACTTCCAGATATTAATACCGCCGACAATTCTACTGTGCAAAGATTTGTTTACACTGGCGGCGACAATAACAGCGAAGTTATTTTTTATAAGATTACCAACGGCGGACATACCTGGCCAGATGCCTTTTTTGATATTCCAGCTGGAAACACCAATAAAGATTTTAATGCTTCGCAGGTAATTTGGGAGTTCTTTAAAGGAGCCCCTTTTGTAGGCATTAAAGACAAGATAACTTCAGAAGCGGTACAAGTAATCTTAAAGGGCAATACCATACAAATAGAGCTTAGTCAAGATTTGCACTTGGTTAAGGCAAGCTTGTACAATGCCCTTGGACAAATACACATAGAAAGCAAGAGCACTTCGCTAAATTTCGATAATGCCGCTTCGGGCTTATATTTCTTAGTGATTCAAACAAAAGAAGGAAACTATTACCAAAGTTTAGCAAGATAAATCTAAAATGATGAACACCAAGCTCTTTAAATTATGTTTCTTTATTACCGTAGTTGGAGCCATTATTCTGCGTTGGGTAGATCAAGTGGAACCTGGAATTATTCCCTTCGAGTTAGCAAAAACCATAGATAATGCCAATGCTATGGTGGCGCAATGGGCCTTACAAGACGCTATTCCTCAGAAAAAGTTCTCCCTGTACTTCGATTATATTTTCATTTTTGGTTATGCTGGAAGTCTCTTCCTCATACTAAAAGAATGGTACGATAAGAGCGATAAGAAAATCTTACTATACTTAAGTTTTCTTCCCATTGTTGCCGGAGTTTTAGATGGAATTGAAAACCTAGGCTTGCTCAAAATAATCTATTATCAAGGAACCCAATTTTATGCTAGTCTAGCCTTCTATTGTGCCAGTGTAAAATTCCTTCTTTTATTGCCAAGCATCCTTCTTGCCCTCTATTATTTGTACAAGAAATTTATGAACCGCTAGCTTTTTTTCTGAGTCGAATTTTTCCGAACTAAAGCTGCTCAATGAGTAGGTCTTTATTTTGTTTCTAGTCGCAATATGCTTACATTTGAGCGAAATTTATTCGCAATGGAAAAGATTTCAGACAAATTTGCTTTACAGGGACTTACTTTCGACG
Source organism: Chitinophagales bacterium (assembly GCA_020635975.1). GTDB lineage: Bacteria > Bacteroidota > Bacteroidia > Chitinophagales > UBA8649 > JAFMKE01. Next base: position 3,776 of record JACJYT010000017.1, on the reverse strand, counting down.
ATGTATTGCTTATTCCCGCTCACTCTACCGTTCTTCCTAGAGAAGTAGATATCAAAACAAAGCTTACTAGAGAAATCACCATTAATCTTCCTCTTATTTCTGCGGCTATGGATACCGTTACCGAATCTTCTATGGCTATTGCAATGGCTCGCGAAGGGGGAATGGGCATGCTGCATAAAAACATGAGCATCGAAATGCAAGCCAAAGAAGTGCGTAAAGTAAAGCGTTCTGAAAGCGGTTTAATTGTTGACCCCATAACTCTTAGAGCAGATGCTACCATTGGCGAAGCACTAAAACTAATGAGCGACAATAAGATTGGTGGAATTCCTATTGTAGACAACAGCGATAAATTAATTGGGATTTTAACGAATAGAGATTTGCGTTTCGAAACCAGAGTAAATACCAAGGTGAGCGAAATAATGACGAAAGATAAGTTGGTTACCGCCCCAGAAGGAACCGATTTATTTTCTGCAGAGGGCATCTTAAAAAAATACAAAATCGAAAAATTACCAGTGGTTAGTCGCGATGGTAAATTAGTAGGTTTAATTACCTATAAAGATATACTTCGAGTTCAAAATTACCCAAGTGCTTGTAAAGACAGCTTCGGTAGATTAATGGTAGGCGCAGCAGTTGGTGTAACTGGCGATATGTTCGATAGAATAGAAGCGCTTTTAAATGTTGGTGTAGATGTTATTACTATCGACACCGCTCACGGCCATTCAGAAGGAGTTTTGAAATCGGTAAAGAAAGCGAAAAAAGCCTTCAAAGATTTGCAAATGATTGCCGGGAATATCGCTACTCGCGAGGGTGCAGAAGCCCTTATAAAAGCAGGGGTAGATGCCGTAAAAGTTGGTGTTGGACCAGGGTCTATTTGTACCACCAGAGTGGTTGCTGGTGTTGGCGTTCCGCAATTAACTGCCATTCACCAAGCTTCTTTAGCTTGTGCTAAAGCAGGAGTGCCAGTAATTGGTGATGGAGGTATACGTTATACTGGAGATATTGTGAAAGCCTTAGCGGGTGGAGCAGATGTGATTATGGCGGGTTCTGTTTTTGCGGGAACCGATGAGAGTCCGGGAGAAACCATCATATTTGAAGGAAGAAAATTCAAATCATACCGTGGTATGGGTAGTGTGGAAGCGATGAAACAAGGCTCCAAAGATCGATATTTCCAAGATGTGGAAGACGATATCAAGAAATTAGTGCCAGAAGGAATTGTTGGACGAGTACCTTATAAAGGAACCCTAAGTGAAGTAATGCACCAGTTTATTGGTGGACTAAGAGCAGGTATGGGCTATTGCGGTGCTGCGAGTATTGAAGAATTGAAAAAAGCCAAATTTACCGTAATTACTTCAGCAGGCGTTCGCGAGAGTCACCCGCACGATGTAACCATTACAAAAGAAGCGCCTAATTACAGTAGATAATAGGCCTTACCGAGTTTAAAATTGTATAATACGCTATATTTGCATTATGAATCCATTTGAACAAGCCGAAGTCTTATTGCAAGAAATTGAAGAGCAGGTACTCACTAATGCCCAAGATGCAGAGGCATTTCGAATTAAATATATTGGAAGTAAGGGACTTTTGAAAGACTTGTTCGCGGCTATGAAGGATATTCCGAATGAGCGAAAAAAAGAATTCGGACAATTAGTAAATGAGCTTAAGCAAAGAGCAGAATCTAAGGTAAACGAAGCCAAGATTTCTTCAGCTAAGGCGAGCACGAAAAAAAGCTTTGAAGATTTAAGTGCTCCTGGAGTACCTTATGTAGTTGGTACTCGACATCCGATAAATATCGTGAAGAATGAAATGGTAGAAATTTTCAAACGCCTAGGTTTTGTGGTAGAAGATGGACCAGAAATTGAGGACGATTGGCATAATTTCACGGCCTTGAATTTACCAGAAAATCATCCAGCTAGAGATATGCAGGATACTTTCTATATCGATTTCAATGCGAATAGATTATTGAGAACCCATACTTCATCGGCTCAAATTAGAGTAATGGAGAAGCAAAAACCACCTATCCGAATTATTACGCCGGGTAGAGTGTATAGAAACGAAACAATTTCTGCAAGAGCGCATTGCACCTTTCACCAAGTGGAAGGCTTGTACATAGATAAAAACGTAAGTTTTGCCGATTTAAAGCAGACCCTTTACTACTTTGCAAAAGAGATGTTTGGCAGCGATAATATTCGTATGCGACCTTCTTATTTCCCTTTTACCGAACCAAGTGCCGAGATTGATATTTCTTGCTTTATTTGCAACCAAACGGGTTGTTCGGTGTGCAAGCATAGCGGTTGGGTAGAAATTGGAGGCTGTGGCATGGTAGATCCGGCAGTATTAGAAAACGTTGGCATCGATTCTGAAGAATATACAGGCTTCGCTTTTGGTATGGGTATCGAGCGAATTACGATGTTGAAATACGGCATTAACGATATTCGTTTGTTCTTCGAAAACGACATGCGTTTCTTACAACAGTTTAGCTAGAACTTTTGGTGATGCTTGTCACGAGCAATCTATAGTTTATCTTCTATCTTGTGTAGCGAATTAAGTATTTCCCTATGTTACGTTTTTCTATTTTTTCTCTTTTCTTTAGCCTGATAATTTTGTTTGCTTGCAATACGGCAAGCAATGAAAGCGAGCAAGTGAGCAAAGAGCTCCGTGCGGATTTGAGCAAGGGCTTTCAATTAGCCGAATCCTATTGCTTTACTTGTCACAGTCCAGATGCCAGCATAGACAATCGCATTGCGCCGCCTATGATAGCCATTAAAAAGCATTACATCAATGCCGAGAGCACAGAAGAAAGTTTTACTGCCGACATTATACGTTTTGTTAGCGAACCCAATATAAGCTACTCTAAAATGCCCGGAGCAGTAGAGAAATTTAACCTAATGCCTAAGATGAGTTTTTCTGAAGAAGATCTAAGACTTATAGCCCAATACCTTTATCACAGCGATATAGAGGCTCCAACTTGGTTTGAAGAACATTACCAAGAAGAGAAGAAAAAATACGGCGAAAATGTAAACAACAATGCCACAATGAGCTACGCCGAGCAAGGCAAGCAATATGCCATGGCAACCAAGGCCGTATTGGGTAAAAACCTATTAGAGGCTATTAATACCTTGGGCACGGAAAAAGCCTTAGCCTTTTGCAATACCAAAGCCATAACCCTAACCGACAGCATGGCAAATGTCCAAGGTGTGCAAATAAAACGAGTAAGTGATTTGAATCGTAATCCGGCTAACGCGGCTAATGAAAAGGAATTGGCTTATATAGCGGCAAGCAAAGCTTTGTTAACTCAAGGACAAGAACTCCAACCACAAATAACAGAAAGCGCCGATGGTGTAGAGGGCTACTACCCTATTATTACCAACACCATGTGCTTACAATGTCATGGCGCTAAAGACAAAGACATCAGTGCCGCTACCCTAGCCAAAATAAACGAACTCTACCCCGCCGACCTAGCCACCGGCTACGGCGAAAACGAGTTAAGAGGCATCTGGGTGGTTACGATGGGGAAGTAGCTTCTCTGCTTTCTAGTTGGCTTTTTCTTTTCTTTATTAAGCGAGAGTAGCTTAGTATTTCTATTTCTAAAATAGTCCTTACTAACGGTTACACGCTTGTATTTATTGAACCTTGGCTAGAGTACAAGGATTTCATTTATAAACATTCTTCTAAATACTCATATTAAAATTATAATAATTGATTTGGGTGGATTATCTTTATCATATAGTGGAAATATCATCCATGTCCAACTATATGGACATGGATGATACACGCAT
>JACJYT010000016.1 GCA_020635975.1 Chitinophagales bacterium | reverse complement strand
ATAGAACTAACTCCTGTTGTATTAACTCCTTTTCTTAACGCTTTTTTCTCATAGGTCGAGAAGAGAGAATTAGTTTACTAGAAGAAATGTCGATTAGTCGAACCATCGAGTTCTCACCCCCCTCTAGCTCCCCCCTCGAAAAGTGGGGAGGATGGTTTTCAATACTCACCGTTATTGCGATGAGGCGCTAGCTGAAGAAGCAATCTCATGTTTTGAATTTTATTCATTGATAAAAGGAGATTGCAGCGTAATTCTCGTCCCTCAAATTACTCTCAATGACGAACAAGAAAATTAGAGAAACAAATAACTAGTCATCTAGAGAAATTAGACGGTTTTTATGCCATTCCATTTACACAACCAACTTAAATGTCCGGTATGGGTGCCTAAATGTCGGATGGCATGCATAATAATTAACTGAATAGTTGGTTCTTGTCCGAAGCCAAAATTTTTCGCATTTGGCTTGTTTAAGTCCTCATCCTTCAACGTTCTTAAGTGGGCAATTGCCTTTTCGTGTACTTCTCGAGCTAAAGTCTTTAGCTTCTTAAAATCTAGCTTAGCATCGATTTCATGTTTCTCTCCAATTGCAAATTTTGCAAGATTTGCATCTCCAAAAGATTCGCCAAAAGTACCTTCCAAAATTAACATATTCTCCGCCCAAGCTAAATGGCCTATTATCCAATACAAACTATTCGTTTCCATTCCATTTACTTCAAATCTTTGGTAAGGATCCACTTCTTTCAAAAGCGAAACATACCAAACTGCCAATTTCTGAGAAAATTCTAAAGTTTCAATTAGGGTGTTTAATCTTGGATTTTCCATCTTTAAAAATTAGGGCGTAAAGAAAAGTGAGAGTAGAAATCAGTAATAATTCGAACCACTTCATTCGGATCGTCGGTGATGTGAATTAAGTCTAAATCTCCCGGACTAATATTATGAAATTTCTCCGACATCGTAGTTTTAATCCACTCGATCAAACCCGACCAAAACTCAGAGCCCATTAAAATTACAGGCACCCTATCAATTTTTTTAGTTTGAATTAAGGTTAAACTTTCAAAGAGCTCGTCCATGGTACCAAAACCACCAGGTAGTAATACAAAGGCTTGGGCATATTTTACAAACATTACTTTTCTAGCAAAGAAATAATGAAAATTAAAGTTCTTATCGGGATCTACATACTTATTAGAAGATTGTTCAAAAGGTAAATCTATATTTAATCCAACCGATTTGCCATGGGCATTCTGTGCCCCACGATTTCCCGCCTCCATAATTCCTGGTCCACCTCCGGTTATAATACCATAACCCTCTGCCACCAACTTTTCCGCTACTTCAACACCTAATTTGTAGTAGGGATTATCTTCAGGAATTCTAGCGGAACCATAGATGGAGATGCAGGGGCCAATTTCTTCTAAGCGATCAAATCCTTCTACAAATTCGCTCATTATTTTAAACATCGTCCAACTACTTTTCGCTTGAACTTCTGTCCAACTTTTTATTGGTCTATTCATTTAATTTTTCTTTTTTACTTATTAATAAAAGTCCTAAGTAAGTCAAGCCGCCGTTCACTAAAAGCAGCTCGTATCCAAAGGTATAAGCTAAATATAGCGGCGCTCCAATGGAAACTAAATACGTTAGAACAGGAGATATTACACAGATCAATGGCACCCATTTGTCTTTTACACTCCGCTTATTACTTAAACCAAAGGTAAAGAGTCCAAGTAATGGACCGTAAGTATAGCCAGCAAAGGTGAAAATTTTAGAAATCACGCTAGCGTCCCCTAGTTTATCAAAAGCCCAAACTACCAAGACAATAAGAACAGAAAAAGCAAGATGCACCTTTAATCTAGTTTGTTTATCTCCAGTCTTTTCCTCCTTATGCATGTCTAAAAAATCGACACAAAAAGCAGTAGTAAGCGAGGTTAGGGCAGAATCGGCACTAGAATAGGCTGCAGCAATTAAACCAAGTAAGAAAATCACACCTACATAAACCGGAAAATGATTCAAGGCAATTTCTGGGAAGAGATAATCTACTCTATCTGGAATAGTTATACCCATTTGTTGCGCATAAATAAAAAGAAAAGCCCCTAAGCATAAGAATAAAAAGTTAATAGGAAGCAACATTACACTCATGCTAAACACATTCTTTTGTGCTTCCTCTACATTCTTACATGTCAGATTTTTCTGCATCATATCTTGGTCTAGTCCGGTCATTACCAAAGCAATTAAAGCTCCGCTAAAAAACTGCTTTAAAAAATGAAGCTTGCTAGCTGCCAAATCACTCCAAAAGAAAGTTTTAGTATAGCCAGCGACCTTCGCACTCTGCCAAATTTCGGTAAAAGAACCACCCAATCCCCTTTGAATAAAAAAGATGCTTAGCACTAGGGCTAATATCATAAATGCCGTTTGCAAAGTATCTGTAATAACTATGGTTTTAATTCCTCCTTGAAAGGTATAAATCCAAATAAGAATCACAGTAATCAAAGTGGTTAAAATAAAGGGCAAGTTGTAATGCGAAAAAAGAAAGTAGTGTAGAACTCCTGCCACCAAAAACAAGCGAAAAGATGCACCAACAACCCGACTCAACAAGAAAAAGGCAGAACCTGTTTTGTGCGAATAAAAGCCAAATCTGCTTTCTAGATATTGATAAATGGAAACCAATTCTAATCGGTAGTACAAGGGAATAAGCACCAAGGCAATAAAGGCATAGCCTAGCAAGTAGCCCAACACCATTTGCATATAGCTAAAGGAAGAAGCTCCTACTTGTCCAGGAACCGATAAAAAAGTTACCCCCGACAAAGAAGCGCCTATCATACCGAAGGCGACTAAATACCATTTGGATTTTCTGTTTCCGGTAAAAAAAGCTTGGTTATTAGAATTTCCTTTGCTTAGTTGAGCAATTACAATTAAAAAGAGAAAGTAAATACCAATTGTAAGGAGAATAATACTCGGTGTCATTAGAAAAACTTGAAAAACAAAGCTAAGCTAAATTCTTCATTATTCCATTTTACACCAAAAACTAGTACACCTTAAACCTGCTTCGGACCAATAACTTGGATTGCCAATTCTTGCAATTGCTCTTCGTGCAAAACACTTGGTGTATCGATCATCAAGTCTCTTCCTGCATTATTTTTAGGGAAGGCAATGAAATCTCTAATAGTTTCTTGTCCGCCGAGGATGGCCACCAATCTATCTAAACCAAAGGCCAAGCCGCCATGAGGAGGTGCGCCAAATTCAAAGGCATCCATTAAGAACCCAAATTGGGTTCTAGCCTCTTCATCTGAAAAACCTAAGTGCTTAAACATAAGGGCTTGCGTTGCTTTATCGTGAATTCTTATGGAGCCTCCTCCAATTTCATTTCCATTTAGAACTAAGTCGTAAGCATTTGCTCTAACAGCTCCAGGATTGCTGTCTAAAAGAGCCATATCTTCTTTCTTTGGAGAAGTAAATGGATGGTGCATGGCATGAAAACGTTGCGTTTCTTCATCCCATTCTAAAAGTGGAAAATCTAAGACCCATAAGGGAGCAAACTCATTTGGTTTTCTTAGTCCTAATCTTGTAGCCAATTCCATTCTTAAAGCACTCAACTGCGCTCTTACCTTGTTTGCTGCGCCAGATAGAACACAAATTAAATCACCTGGCTTAGCGCCTGTTCTTTCCGCCCAAGCCGCTAAATCCGTCTGATCATAAAATTTATCTACAGAAGATTTAAAGCTACCATCTTCATTGCATTTTACATAGACCATACCTAGGGCACCAATCTGCGGACGTTTCACCCAATCTACTAAAGCATCAATTTCCTTTCTAGTAAACTCCCCAGCGTTTGGAACCGCAATAGCAACTACCAATTCCGCTTGGTTAAACACAGAAAAATCTTTGTGTTGAGCAATATCGTTCAGTTCTCCGAACTCCATTCCAAATCGAATATCTGGCTTATCGTTTCCGTATTTCTTCATGGCTTCTGCATAGGTCATTCTAGGGAACTCCGCTACTTCAACTCCATTAATTTCTTTAAGAAGGTGACGTGTTAAGCCTTCAAAAACGGCTAGGATATCTTCTTGTTCAATAAAAGCCATTTCGCAATCTATTTGCGTAAACTCGGGTTGGCGATCTGCACGTAAATCTTCATCTCTAAAGCACTTTACAATTTGGAAATACTTATCCATTCCACCAACCATCAATAATTGCTTAAAAGTTTGTGGCGATTGAGGAAGCGCATAAAACATTCCGGGGTTCATTCGAGAAGGCACCACAAAATCTCGAGCTCCTTCTGGAGTAGACTTTATTAGAACCGGTGTTTCCACTTCAATAAAATTCAAGTTGGAAAGGTACTTTCTTACTTCTAGTGCAACATGATGACGCAAAACTAAAGCATTTCTTACCTTGCCTCTTCGAATATCTAGGTAGCGGTACTTCATACGCAATTCTTCTCCACCATCCGTATCATCTTCTATGGTAAAAGGAGGGGTTTTAGAAGCATTTAGCAGTTCCAAGCTCTCTACTTCTATTTCTATATCGCCAGTGGCCATATCCGCATTCTTAGCGCTTCTTTCCACCACTTTTCCTTCAATTTGAATAACAAACTCTCGTCCTAATTTTCGCGCCTTTTCGCACAAATCCTTATTAGAATCCATATTAAAAACAAGTTGTGTTTTTCCATAACGGTCTCTAATATCTATAAAGGTCATTCCCCCCAAATCTCTAGATTTATGCATCCAGCCAGCTAATTTCACCTTGGCATGAAGGTTTTCTAATCTTAATTCTCCGCAATTATGAGTTCTATACATTATTTATTTTCTATTTAAAGCTCAAAAATAGCTATCATTTTTTGAAATCCTTCTATTATTTGCGAACACCACAATAATATTTGCTACTCTTTGCGTTTGTACATTTGGAGAATTATTATTTAAACGTATCTTTATTGTTATTTTTATTGAAATTGGATATTCGCATGAGAAAAATATTTACGCTGCTTGTTTTATTGCTTGTACTTGGAGGTCTAAAGGCTCAAGACCCGCATCTTTCTCAATTCTATGCAGCTCCTCTTCAATTAAATCCGGCTTTAACTGGTGTTTTCAACGGAAATTATCGCGCTAATTTTTTGTATAGAAGTCAGTGGGGCGAGATTCTAAGAGATGAATCTACTAGCCAGTTTAGAACCATGACGGCAGCTGTAGACTTCAGATTGCCTATTAAGAAGAACGCTTTAGGTATTGGAGTAGAAATGATGAATGATAAAGCGGCCGAATCGAATTTTGGAACAACTAGAGCTGGTTTAGCTATTTCTTACATTCAAAATATAGACAAATGGGGAAGACATTTCCTTGTTGCTGGCTTACAAGCAGACATGATTCAAAGAAGTTTTAGTCTAAATGGATTGCGTTTTGGAAACCAATGGAACGGAACTTTTTACGATCCAACAATCAACCAAGACGACCCTAGTTATTTAGCCTCTTTAAACCAACAATATACTTTTTTCGATGCTAGCGCCGGTTTGTTATATTTTATGAGAGGAAAAAACAAAAGAACTACAGCTTATGCTGGTTTTAGTGCCCAACATATCAATCAACCGAATGAATCTTTAGGCGGTGGAACGGCCAAATTGCCAATCAAATATTCTTTGCATTCTGGGGTAAATTTCAAAATTGCCAAGAAATTCGATTTACTACCTAAATTTTTATTCCAATTCCAAGGTAAAAACATTGAGACCTTATATGGAACAGATATCCGTTATATTTTTGATGAAAGAGACCCAAGTGGAAACTCTTTCCGTTTCGGTATGTTATATAGAATGGTAGGTGGTTTAAATGCCAATAATGCCAATGGCATTAACAGCGAATCCATTGCCTTGTTAACTGGTATTAATTTCCATGGTTTGAATTTAGGTGTTGCTTACGATATTAACATCTCTCAATTCACACCAGGAACCTACACCAGAGGTGGCTTTGAAGTAGCACTTACCTATGTAGGTGGATGGGAAAAAAGAAAGAGTCCAATTACTCCTTGTCCAGAATTCTAATACAACCACCTAGCTCTTTAGCGCCTCGTGAAAGTCTTAAATAAGCAAATGGCTGGCATCCAAAGTGCGGCAAATTTGTTTTATATTTTTGGTGCTTTCGGCTTACTTAGTTCCTTTCTGAAATATTTTACCGAACTAGAATTATCGGCTTTCTTTGGACTAGGCCTGTGAAGCGTTAATGCTTAACATTTCGAAAAGTTACCATCTATTGTTTACATCATTTTGACAATAAAGAAAAGAGTATATTGTATTTTAGGGGAATGAAGCAGCTAATATTAGGAATTAGTTTAATAATGACTTTTCAAGCTTATAGTCAAAATTTCGTTGAACAAGCCTCATTTATAAATTACATAGAAGGCGATTGGGAGAAAATCGATACCCCCAATTTATATTCTTTTAATTCTTCTAAGTACTTAAGGTTTAAATTTGAAAAAATCGCAGGTGATAGTCTAAATCTGAACGTTTCAGCAAAATCAAATACAGCGCAATTACTCAAAAATTTGAACTTTAATTGTGTACAAAAGACCGTTGAGCTTGATCAAGATTCTACGTATTATTTTGCCTTCTTATACCTCAGTCCGATAAATCCAAATCTTAAATTTCGAATTGACTCAATAAACCAAAACCTGTTTACTTTAAAAATGAAGTTGGATACTTGGACCGACTACAGTGAAAGCTTTTACTTTCAAAGAGTAAATCCCTCCGACACGCTAATAACGGGATTTAGTTGTGATTCATCAGTTCTTTCTAGTTCTATAGTCGCTTTTGGCTGCAATGATTCATTATTTACCAATGAAAATTATAGCGATCTGTTTATGCATGAGCGATCAACATTAGATTCTTCAGAAGTAGGTGTATTCATTCAAAATTACCCGCGACAGAATTCATGTGATAGTTTGGTAATTCTAACGGTAAACTTATTGGATTCTACCACATTGTATCTAACGAATTTTTTGCCTGGAAAGTGGAAATGGATTTATACGCATACTGGTTGGGGAACTTCGTATGCAGATTCATTAAATCATGACTTTTTTTGGAATGTGTATCAACACGATTCGATGTTTCTATTTCCCTACACCATTTATAAGGAGGACACTTTATACTCATGCTCCAATTTCCATTTGTTATCGGATGAAAGGGTAGAAAATTTGCAGTGGAGTTATTTTTTAATGGATGATTGGCAATATGCCGTTTTCGTTGTTGACAGCAATAAAGTTGGTCTTGATGAATTATTTGTTTCTGATGGCCCTACATACTTTTTTGAAAGAATTTCTTATTCTCCTATCGACTATGATTATATCATAACATGCAATCCAGCTGAAATTGGAATCGATACCATATACGGCACTTCTTGCGACACAAATATCATCCGAATAATTGAAACATATTATGATTGTCCTACCTCAATTGCCGAAAAAACGGAAGGCGCAATAGTTCTTCACCCAAATCCAAGTAATCAACGGGTTTTCTTCCAATCAGATGAAATTATAATTCATGTGGAAGTATTTAATTTCAATGCTCAAAAGCAAGAGATTAGATATACTTATCCATCAAATGAGTTGAATGTTAGCGAGTTAGCGACTGGATGGTATTACATCAAACTATTCAGTAACTCCAAAGTCTATCATTCAAAATTTCTGAAGCATTAAAACTGGCATTAGTTAAACTTCTATTAATATTTCTTCTTTTGCATATTAAGTCCGAAAGATTCAAAGTTAATTTTAGATTGCTCGGATTAATTGGTCTTTTCAGGTTTATCTTCTAAGAAGTGAAAATACCACTATCACCCAACAAGCTAGTTTAGCCGAGGACTGGGAAAAAAATGGTTTAGAAGTAGAAATAGAAGAACTTAATTAAAGTTTATGAAAGCTCAAGCTACTTTCTGCCGCTTTCTTGGCAGGAAACCACGAAGCTAAAACACTAATTATAAAAACGATAAACAAGGCAATAAAGACATCCAATATTTGAAGTTTTACGGGATAGGCATCTACCACAAAACCTCCACCTGTACCTAAACTTATAAAGCCAAAAATTTCTTGTCCAAGTACGATGAGTACACCAAGAAAGCAGCCTATTCCCGCACCGATTAACGAAGCCAAAACGCCCTCAATCAAAAAGATTTGTAAGATTAAAGACGGACTTGCACCCATTGCTTTTAGAATACTAATATCCACCGATTTCTCCATAGCTAACATCGACAAGGCACCAATAATAGTAAAAGAAATGATGAGCAAGACTAAAAAAAGAATGGCAATCATAGCAAATTTCTCAGCACGCATTGCTTTATACAAAGCTTGATTTTGCTCTATTCTAGTGGTACTAATAAATTCCTCTCCAAATAATTCGTCGAGTTGCTGAGCAAATTCTTGTAAGTTATAATTCGGCTTCAATTTAAATTCTACTCCAGAAATTTCATTATCCAATCCTTGTAAGTTCTGAATAAAACTTAAAGGCGTTAAAACATAGACATTATCAAATTCATTCTGAATACCAAAAACGCCACTAGGGAAAATTTGGGCCGTATTAAAGAGTTGGGCGGCAGAGGCAGCAGCAGCTTTGCCTTTCTTCGGTACAGCTATGCTAATCGGTTGGTTATTACTAGCATCTATACTAAAATAAATTCCAGCACCTAATAAGGCGAACTCTTGTCCATCCTCGCTTAGGCTAGCACTCCCTTTTATTATATAGTTATCTATGTCTGTTACTTGAGAAAAATTCTCATCAAAGCCCTTAATCTTGGCAACTGTGGATTTCCCGTCATAACTCACGTAAGCATTCTCTTCTAATACCATGCAATAACTATCTAAGCCTTCTAAGGCACTCATGCCCGCTAATTGTTCTTGACTTAGTTCAAAAACTTTACCCTTTACTTTGGTAATTTCTACATCGGCATAAAAACTACTTTGCAACTTAATAACAAGATCTTCAAAACCATTAAAAACGGAGAGTAAAATAACCAAGACCATTGCTCCTAAACCCATTCCTATCATAGAAATATAAGAGATAATGTTTATGGCATTGGTTGTCTTCTTAGAAAAAAGATATTTCCACGCTATGAGGAAAGCAGTATTCATTTACTTCTTCTTATCCTCATTTTTTAGGTTCATGAAAAGCTCGTTCATTTTTTGAGCATATTCTAAAGTATCATCTAAGAAAAATTCTATTTGTGGTATTATTCTTAAATTATGCTTCAACTCGGCGCCCAACCTCTTTCTCCATTCATGTGAACTTGCATTTAAGATATCTACTGCTTGTTGCGCATCTTCTAGATTAAAAACACTTACATAGAATTTAGCACTAGATAAATCTGGACTCACCTTAACGCTAGTAATACTAACCAGCACACTGCTTCCCACATAAGCCTTCACATCTTTAAGCAAGATGTTTCCCATAGTTTCTTGTAACAAAGAGGCCATTTTATTTTGTCTTCTATTATCCATAAGCATATAATCTTAACAACAAAAATACGTTGCAATACAATGAAAGTGAAATATAAATATCTTTGCACTAGAAATGAAAGAACTTAGCTCCTTTAACAAGTATTTTAAAAACTACAAACACCTAATTGTATTAAACGTAGTTTTTAACCTATTGTACGTGTTTTTTAACGTCTTTTCTTTTGCAACGGTGATGCCCTTTCTCGACATTATCTTTCACCCAGATCAAGGGGTTAAAGTTCTTCCTAAGTTCGCTTTAGATATTAATGTACTTAAAGATACCTTCAATTATTATATCACTTTAGTCATTAGTAAGTACGATAGCAAAGAAGCAGGACTCATCTTCTTGGCCTTGCTAGTAAGCCTAATCTTCTTCTTAAAAAACATTAGTCGCTTTCTAGCCCAATACTTCATGGCTCCAATTAGAAACGGCGTAGTTAAAGATATTCGCGTAGCATTGCACAATAAGATTTTAAGTTTGCCCTTGGCTTTTTACAACAAGAATAGAAAAGGCGATTTAATAAGTTCTTTAACCGCCGATGTTATTGAAGTAGAACATGGTATGCTCAGCGTGTTAGAGGTACTAGTTAAAGAGCCAGTTACCATCCTTGTGTTTCTTATTGTGCTCTTTTCGATTAGCATGAAACTTACCATTTTTGTTTTTGTTCTCGTTTTGCTCATTGCCTTCTTTATCGGAACCTTAGGCAAATCGCTCAAAAAGCCTTCTTTCGAAGGACAAAGCAAACTAGGTTTTATTACCTCCCTATACGACGAAACAATTAGTGGCATTCGCGTAATCAAAGCTTTTACGGCAGAGGATTACAGAAAAAAACAATTTGAAGCAGAAAATAATCAGTTCTTAAAACTGATGAACAAAGTTTTGGTGAAGCGTTTTTTATCCTCGCCACTTACCGAGTTTTTAGCCATTGCCATCTTTTCAACTATTATTTGGTTTGGAGGAAATGAAGTTCTTGCAGGAAATGTAGAGGATTCCGTTTTTGTATTTTACCTACTTTCTTTTGCGGCGCTAATTGCTCCAGCTAAAAGTTTTTCAACAGCCTTTTACAATGTTCAAAAAGGCTTAGGTGCAATTATTCGTATCGACAAAATCTTAGACTCTAAAGAAGAAATAGAAGAGATTGCTCAGCCCGTTCAAAAAAGTCAATTCGATAAGTGCGTAGAATTTAAAAATGTTTCTTTTGCCTATAACAACTACGATAATGAGCCTATCTTATCGGATGTGAATTTAAAGATAAAAAAAGGCGATTTAGTGGCTTTGATTGGTCCTTCTGGTGCAGGGAAAACCACCTTAGCCGACTTGCTTCCAAGATTTTATGATGTGCTTAATGGCTCAATAGAAATTGACGGTATTGATATTAGAAAATACGCCAAGCGTGATTTAAGAAATTTAATGGGCGTAGTAACGCAAGAAGCAATTCTCTTTAACGACAGCATTAAGAACAATATCGCCTTTGGTTGCGATGCCACAGAACAAGAAATTATAGAAGCAGCGAAAATTGCAAATGCCCATGATTTCATCCTGCAAATGCCAAAAGGCTATAACACCATTATTGGAGATAGAGGAATGAATTTAAGTGGTGGACAAAGACAAAGACTGACTATTGCGCGTGCCATTTTGAAAAATCCACCAATACTAATTTTAGATGAGGCCACCTCTGCTTTAGATTCAGAATCTGAAAAACTAGTGCAAGAAGCATTGAATAAGCTAATGAAAAATAGGACCTCTTTGGTTATAGCACATCGCTTATCCACCATACAGTTTGCAGATGAAATTGTTGTAATGGATAAAGGTAGAATAGTTGAAAAGGGCAACCATATTAGCTTGATGTCTAAAAATGGTTTATACAAGAAACTGGTAGAGTTACAAGCCTTCTAAAACTTTGGCAGCATATTTATTGAAAACTCGTGCAGTAAAGCGTCGTTTCATTGGGTTGTTTTCTACTCACTAGTTTGCCATTTTTATACTTCTCTTTGAGAACTAAATTCACTTGATAATACCTTTCGTCTATAGGCTCAAAATAATAACAATTGCCATGCAAAACTCCGGCCTTATAATGCTCTTCTCTTTGCAATGCCAAATAAGGGTTATCTAAATAAAATAACTGTCGGCCCTCTAGCAAATAATTCTCGTAGGTGAGTATAGAAGAGATATACCCTTCGAGCTTATAAGTATAAAGCACATAATCGCCTTCATTTTTGGCACTCCAAATGTATTCTAGTTTAGAGCGACCGCTTGGATATAGCTCTTTTAAGATTTTTATTTTTTCTGGTAATATTTTATGGTATTCCTTTTGGGCATAAAGTAAATTTCCTTTTAGGGGATCTACATGGTAAATAGCAAGAACAATATTTTCCCCTTCAAAAGAATAGGTACTTAGCACTAAACTATCTTTTTTCCAGGTGTATGAACCCGCCATGTTCAATTTTATACTTTGCTCTTGTTGGTAAAAAACAAAGCTTCCATCCTCTTTTAGGCGCAACATGGCCTCCGAAGATGAATAAATGCAATTGGAGGCAAAGCCTAAACTGAGATTAATAAATAATATGACTAACAAATATCTCATTCTTAATTGAACGTCTTAGCAATTTAAGATGTTGCTTGTATTTCTTTTTTGTTCCAAAAATGTGCCAAACTAAAGCCAGAAATTATATGCCAAATACCCCAAAAAGCAGCAATTATAGCCATTCCGCCTAAGCCATTAAAAAAGTTAAAAATCAAGATTAAGGCTAAGCCCGAGTTTTGTAAGCCAACTTCCAAGCTTATCGCTCTTTTATTATACTCGCTAATTCTAAACATACTTGCCAAGCCGTAGCCCCCAATAAATGCAATAGCGTTGTGCAAAAGTACCAAAATAAATACAACATGTACATATTGGATGAAGTAACTGAAGTTATTAGCAAGAGCTAAAACCACAAAAACGGCAAAAAAAAGCAAAGAAAAAACCTTCATAAAAGACTTTACCTTGGCTGCGAAACTGGGATAGCGATGCGATACACTTAAACCTAGAAACAAAGGCAGAGCAATCAGCAAAAAAACGTTTAACATGATGCTAGCAAAGGGAATGTCGATGCTCGTCATTAGTGCTCGGGTATCTGGCAAGAGATTTCCCCATAAATAAAAATTTAGAGGGGTGCTAAGCACGGCTAAACTGGTGGCTAAAGTGGTTAAGGTAACCGAAAGTGCTGTATTAGCTTTAGCATGATGCGTCATGAAATTGGAGAGGTTTCCTCCCGGACAACTGGCTACTAAAATCATTCCTAAGGCCAAGCTTGCTTGGGGTTTAAAAATTAAAATTAGAACTACTGTTAATAGAGGTAGAAGGATTAATTGGCCACTTAAACCAACCAAAACTTCCTTTGGCATTTTGTAAATCAGCTTAAAATCTTGCCACTTTAAATCTAAGGCCACACCAAACAGGATAAATCCTAAAATTAGATTTAAGATAAACAAAGTAGTAGGGTTAAAATTAAGTTGAACTTGATCTATCATCTTATGAAGATAAATAAAACTATTAAAAAGTTTGAAGTGAAATTACCCGTTTAGAGCAAAGGGACTTCGTAGCCCTTTCGAAAGCTTTTATAGCAAAAGGAGGCCTACAAAGAAGCAATTCCTTTATTAATTGCCTTTCGATAACTGTCTTTATGAACGTAATAAGCCATTCTATCTAATTTCACATAATTAAATCCGCCGGTAACTCTTTCAAAAGGTTCTTTCTTTTTGGCGATGAATTGATTCGCCTTCGCCGGATTTTCTTCTTGCGCTTTTATAAACTTGGCCACTAATTTTGCCATCTCATTTCTTCCTTCCCAACCAATACCACTAGCTTCTATCATTCCGAGAACAAATAGGTTGTTTCTTTCTGGATGAAAAATATTTAAATACAAATGAGGAGAGGCTCCTTTCCAATTCAAAAGTTCCTTATCAATAAAAGGATAATACAATTTATATCCGGTAGCTAACAAAATCAAATCGTATTCTTCTTGACTTCCATCCTTAAAGAAAACGGACTTACCTTCAAAGCGTTCTACATCCTTCTTTACATCAATATCGCCATGTCCGGCATAATACAACACCAAAGAATTTACAATAGGATGCGCCTCGTACAGTTTATGATCTGGTTCAGGGAAGCCCACTCTTTGCGCGTCTCCAGTAAACATTTTCAATAAGCGTTTATCTACAAATTGCTTTATGAAAGGAGGCAATTGAAATAAGCCCCCTAGGGTGTCTGCTGGTTTTCCAAAAACGTATTTCGGCACGAAATGATAGCCTCTACGCATACTCATGCTAACTTTCTTCGCTTGGTGAATGGCATCGATGGCAATATCGCAACCGCTATTTCCTGCTCCAATAATAAGAACTCTTTTATTCTTGAAAACATCACTTGTTTTATAATCCTTCGAATGGAAAATTTCTCCTTCAAAACTGCCTTTAAACTCAGGGATGTTCGGGTGAGCCAAGGTTCCGTTTGCTATGATTAAACCTTTATAGCTTTTAACTTCGCCATTATCTAGGCTTACTTCCCATTTATCTCCTTTGGGCTGCGTTTTAATTACCTTGGTATTAAAGCTATAATGCTCATAAAGTTTAAAGTGCTTTGCATAGTCTATGAAATAACTACGCATTTCTCTATGACTGGGGTAATCAGCAACTTCTTCCTTCATTGGGAAGTCCTTAAACTCCGTCATTTTCTTAGAAGAAATTAAATGAGCAGATTCGTACATAGTGCTCAGCGGGTTTTCTATATTCCATAAACCACCTACATCCTTTCCTGCGTCATAGCCATCAAATGGAATTCCTAAATCCTTTAAATTTTTTGCCGCCGATAAGCCCGCAGGACCAGCACCAATAATGCAATATTTATCTTCCGTAACCATAGTTTCAAATATAAGAGAATTGACTTAAAAAAGGAGAGCAATATTTAGAAATCCATTTATTCTTCATCTTCCCAAGCTTTGCAGCGTTCTACCGCTTTCAACCATCCTTTATATAGCTTTTTACGCTGCTCCTCTTCCATGTCGGGATTAAACTGACGATCAATTTGCCAATTCTCGGCGATATCCTCTTGTCGATAGAAGCCAACTGCAATTCCTGCTAAATAAGCCGCACCCAAAGCGGTAGTTTCGATTACTTTTGGCCTTTCTACAGGAGTGCCTAAAATATCTGCTTGAAATTGCATCAACAAGTTATTGGCACAGGCCCCTCCATCTACTCTGAGTGTCTCTAAATGAATTCCTGAATCCTTTTCCATTGTTCTAAGAACGTCTTTTGTTTGATAAGCCAAAGATTCGAGGGTTGCTCTAACGAAATGTTTTTTGCTGGTTCTTCGGGTAAGTCCAAAAATAGCACCTCGGGCATACATGTCCCAGTAAGGGGCCCCTAATCCAGCAAAAGCTGGAACGACATACACCCCATCCGAATCCTCTGTTTCTGTTGCAAACGTTTCGCTATCGGCAGCGTTTTCAATAAGCTTTAATCCATCTCTTAACCATTGGATAGCTGCTCCTGCTATAAAAACACTCCCCTCTAAAGCATAGCTAATTTTGCCATCTATTCCCCAGGCTATAGTGCTTAGCAAGCCAGAAGGAGAATCTACTTTTTCTGAGCCCGTGTTCATTAACATAAAGCAACCCGTTCCATAGGTGTTTTTTGCCATTCCTTTTGTAAAACAAGCTTGACCGAACAATGCGGCCTGTTGGTCACCTGCAATTCCGGAGATAGGAATTGAGGCCCCGAAAAGATCCCTTTGCGTTTCTCCATATATTTCAGAAGAGTTCTTTACAGCAGGAAGCATGGTTTTCGGAATGTTTAACTCTTTTAAGAGTTGCTCATCCCACTCTAATTGGTTTATATTAAACAACATGGTTCTTGAAGCATTACTATAATCTGTTAGGTGTAATTTCCCCCCACTTAAATTATATAAGAGCCAAGTATCTACTGTTCCAAAAAGCAATTCTCCTTTTTCTGCTTTTTCTCTAGCCCCTTCAACATTATCTAATATCCAAGCAATCTTGGTTCCAGAAAAATAGGAGTCGATTACTAAACCTGTTTGCTTCTTCACATAATCATTCAAAGCCTTTTTCTTTAAGTCTTCGCAGTGCTTTGCTGTTCGTCTATCTTGCCAAACAATAGCATTGTAAATTGCCTTGCCTGTAGTTCTATCCCATACTATAGCGGTTTCCCTTTGGTTGGTTATTCCGATTGCGGCTATCTCTTCGGGTTTTGCATCGGCATACAAAAGCACATCTTTAGCAGTTTCCAATTGCGTTCGCCAAATTTCTTGAGGATCGTGTTCTACCCACGCCGCCTTTGGAAATATTTGCGTAAATTCTTTTTGGGAGCTAAATTTTGCATTTCCAAAAGAATCAAACAAAATTGCTCTCGAACTTGTTGTTCCTTGATCTAGGGCTAGGATGTATTTCTTCATGTTTGAAATTAAAAGTTAAAACAGAAAAGCTGGCTAGTTGCAGTTCTCTCGCCCATAAATTTAAGGATAATGCTACGCTTTATCAACATCCTTTAGCTAAAAGCAACTATTAAATTTAAAATTTATGTATAATTTTGTTTTTTATTAAACAAACATAAACATCATGAAAAACTTTTTTTACCTATTTATTGTGGCTGCCCTATTTAGTGCTTGTCAAAATACTACCAATACAGAAGAACCAACAGAGAGTGTTGAAGTAGATGAAGTGGCAGAAGATAATACACGTTCTACCACGAGCAATCCTTTGTATAATGATTTAATGATGCCAACTGCTGGAGGAATGTTCAGAGGTGTGGAATTTGATATGAGTAGAGAAAAAGTTTACAACCTAGAGACCTCTAGAAGTACTATTTCTGTTTACAAGGATGAAACCGACGAAGAATTAGTAGTTACTACAGATATGGGTAAAGAGGTATTAGATTTTGCCGACATTACTTACAGATTTGACGAGCAAGGCTTGTATGGCATCCAAGTAGAAACTTATGCTACTACTTTTGAAAAGTCTGAAGAAGTTTTTGACATGATCGTTGCTTATTATACAGAAGAATTTGGTAAGCCAAGTATTGCAGATGATGGCTATACTGAATTCGAAGCTTATAGCGAGAAAACTGGTTATGACTATAAAATTTCTATTAAAAATCTTGAAGATTACGAAGATAGTTTTGGCTTGTATATGTATTTCGATTTACAATAGTACAAGCATTCTTTAGTTAGTAAAAAAAGCCGAAGCAGTTAAACTACTTCGGCTTTTATTTTTAGTTGATTTTCCTTTTTAAGCAATAGGATTCAAGGTAATACTGAAGATGTTAAAAGAATTGACATCTCTATTGTAGTAAAACTTATCTAAGGCTTCGTACATATTTCTCGCTCTAAAGTAGGAAGTATGCAATTCGGCTTCCCCAATCTTTCTCCATTGAAGCGTGTAGGTATTTTCATTCTGCCGCGTGGTAGCCAAATACTCCAACATCTTTTCAAGAGCTTCTATCTTATCTATAGCCTTTAGGCTATGAAACAAAAAGCTTTGCTCATGTCGAGGATTAATGGTAATTAAATCCAATTTTGTAAGTCCGTCAATAAGAGAGAAATCAAAAATTACATTATCGGAGGTTAAAGCCAATTTCTCGCAAATTTCACGCTGCAATTTGGCAATATTTACGTTTACGTCGCTCATTATTTATATTTTCTTAGAAATTTTATCCACAATTCCATAAGCTAAAGCTTCTGAAGAATTCATCCAATAATCTCTATCAAAATCTCGCATAATTTCATCCAAGCTCTTTCCGCAAGATTCTGCTAACATCTTAGCTAGGGTTTCTTTGGTTCTTTGCATTTGAGCCGCCGTAATTTCCAAATCACTTGCTTGTCCATAGGCGCCACCAATACTAGGTTGGTGTATCATTACTCGACCATTTTCCCAAATCTCTCTTTTTCCTTTTGCACCTTGCGATAACAACATTGCCCCCATAGATGCACACATACCCATGCAAACCGTTTTAACTGGCGAACTAATCATGTTCATAGCATCAATCATTACTAAGCCAGAAGTTACTACCCCACCCGGACTATTTATATAGAAAGTAATTTCCTGACCAGGATCATTAGCCTCTAAAAACAACAACCTGTTTACTACTTGCTTTGCAGATTCATCATGCACAGGGCCCCATAAAAAAACCTTGCGTTGCTCAATAAACTTGGCATCGAACTTATCGCCAAATTTTTCAATTATCTCTTCTAAATTGAAATTATTATCCATTTATTTGCGTTTTATTAGGCTTACAAAGATACAAAGTATTGCTTTATAAGCTTAGCTTATTTTCAAGATATAAATTAAACGCAGATTATTTTGTTTGGGTTCAAAGGACAATCAAAAAAAGAAATTTACAGTTTTAGCTGGAAAGAGCAAAAAACGAAGCTATTTATTTACCACGAAAAAAGGGAGAATAGCAGAGTTTCTATAACTAAAACGGGTATTCATATTAGGCTGCCCTTATACTTAAGTGCTGTAGAGCAAGAACATCAAATTGCAAAATTTATCGATTGGGTAAAAGCTCGATTAGAAGAAAAACCACAAGTTCTAGTACCAAAGTATAGAAGCTTCAAAGACCAAGAAAACTTAGAATTATACGATAAGACCTATACCCTTAACATCCGAAAAAGTAGTGCTATAGAAAAGCCAATAATTGCAGCGAAGTCAGATAGTCTGCATTTTGTGTTGCCTGCCGAACTCCAGCAGGAGGAAGAAGCCGCAGTAGTTTCTAAACTTTTAGCTAAAAAACTTGGGAAACTGTACAAACTAAAGATATGGGAAAAACTAAGGAAGTTCAATACTTTGCATCAGTTTGGAGAACTAAAAAGTTTGAGTATGAAGAATAACAGCTCTAATTGGGGGAGTTGCAGTTCGAAGGGTAATATCAATATTTCTGTTCGACTGCTACTAGCGCCTGAAAAGGTGCTAGATTATGTTCTTATACACGAACTAGCCCATTTAAAAGAACAAAATCACAGCGCTAAGTATTGGCAAATAGTAAAGCTTGCATGTCCAGATTACAAGAATCATGAACTTTGGTTAAAAACTAATGCCAAAAATTGCATCATTTAAAAGATGCTCTGCTTTTATTTCACTAAATTTGTAGCCTAGCCTTATGAAAAATATAGTATTCCTTTTTATTGTTCTTTCACTTCTTAGCGCCTGCGAAGATGAAGACGCTCCGAGAGACGTGGAAACGAATAGATATTATTCAGACTTACTGAAAATTCATCAAGCATATGATAGCTTAGGGAATCAAGCTACTCTACTTGCCTTGGATAAGTACCTTGAAGAATTTCCAGAACTACCGGATGCTTATTTGTTCAAAGGCTACATACTCGGGAAAATGGGCGAAAGAGAAGCCGCTTATCACGAATTTGAACTTGCACTAGAATCGGATAGCAACTATGTAGCTTGCTATGAACAGTATAGCTCCTTCTTATTATATGATTCTTTAAGAATGAATAAGTGTAAAGAAATTATAGAACTAGGTATTTCCTTGTCGGATAGCAGTGCTATTTTATACAACAACTTTGCATGGTACGAGTTGCTTGAACAAAAGCCAGAAGAAGCCAAAAAATTAGCTAATCAAGGACTCCTACTAGATAGTAAAAATAAAAATTTGCAAAGAAGTTTATATTCCGCAGCATATTTAGATCAAGATACCGCACTTCTAGAAAAGACTAGTCAAGCCATGCTAAGTTCTAATTATACAGAAGCTGAAATAGCAGAAATTTCCCAGTTATTAGAAAGTGGTGGTTCTAGGAAACTCTTAAATTCCTTACTGGAGTGAAACTGAATTATCTTAAATCGCTAATTTGGCTCTTTGTTGCCATTCTTCTTACTCTAGCTGTGCAAGTTCCCATGCTATGGCAAGGCAACTACCTATTTCTTCTACCTAATAGTTTAACTATTCTATTGAGTGTGCTTTATATTCGAAATGGTTTAGATTTTAAAAATATAGAATGGCATAAAAATAAATGGCTTCGATATGTCGTTTTCGTATTAAATATTTTTTTATTTATTTTTATATTGAACCGACTAGAGCTTTTCTTAGGTTATGTGGACAGCATGTCTATAGAAAGCATCTTAAAGATTAAAAATTATGAAAACTTTAATCTTATTGAAATGCTTCAATACATACACAATGAATACTTACTATTTTCTATAGCTAGTTTTCTAGCTATAGTTTTTTATAACATAAAACTATTTACTTCCTTTTGGAATCGATCCAAGCTTAAAAGCGAAAGACCATTATAAAGAGCTATGAAAAAATTTAACGAACTACCCTACGAGAGGCCTGATATTGTTGCCATTAAAGCTGAGTTCAGTGCTCAAGTTGAAGCATTAAAAAATGCAGACTCGCTTCAAGATCAAAAAAGAGCTATTGAAGCCATTAACAAAATCAATAATGAGGTGGATACGGCTTCCAATATTGCTTCCATCAGAAATTCAATAGATACTAGAGATAGCTTCTATGACGCGGAAAAGGCATTTTTTGATGAATACAGTCCAGAAATAGGCGACTTAAACTTTGATTATTACACTGCCTTAGCCAATTCTAAATTTAAAGAAGAACTTAAAAAAGAATTCGGAAATCAACTTTTTACTATAGCAGAATACCGAGTTAATTCTTTCAGCAAAGAAATAATTGAAGACCTTAAAGAAGAAAATAAGCTAGCTTCAGAATACTCTCGTTTAGTGGCAAGTGCCAAGATTGAATTTGACGGAAAAGAATGCAATTTAAGTCAGTTAAGTCCTTATGCAGAATCAAAAGATAGAGAAGTTAGAAAAGCGGCAACAGAAGCAAAGTGGAGTTTTGTAGCCGAAAACGAGGAAAAATTTGATGAAATTTACGATAAAGCGGTAAAGTTGCGTCATGGTATGGCGACCAAAATGGGGCTCAAAAATTTTGTGGAGCTAGGCTACTTGCGTATGCAACGTTCTGATTATACTCCAGAAATGGTTGCTGGCTATCGTCAACAAATACTAGAGCATGTAGTGCCCTTGTGTTCAAAAATTAGAAAGAAACAAGCCAACCGTTTGGGTTTAGAAAAGCTAAAACATTATGATGTTCCTTATTTCTTTAATACAGGCAACCCTAAACCAAAGGGCTCTTCGAGTTGGATTATTGAAAATGGTATTAAAATGTACCAAGAGCTATCTACTGAAACTGGCAAGTTTTTCGATTTTATGACCAAGTACGAATTAATGGACTTGGAAACTAAAAAAGGAAAGGACGTAGGAGGATACTGCACCTTTATTGCCAACTATGGTGCCCCTTTCATCTTTTCTAACTTTAATGGTACTAGTGGAGATATAGATGTATTAACCCACGAAGCTGGTCATGCTTTCCAAGTGTATAGCAGCAAGAATCAAAAGATCAACGAATATTTTTGGCCTACCTACGAATCGGCAGAAATTCATAGTATGAGCATGGAATTTTTTACCTGGCCATGGATGGGCTTATTCTTTAAAGAAGATACCGAGAAATACAAATACCAGCACCTTGCAAGCGGTTTGTTATTCTTGCCATATGGCGTGGCTGTTGATGAATTTCAGCACGAGGTATATGAAAGACCTGAAATGACACCGGCGGAAAGAAAAGCTACTTGGAAAAAAATACAAAACAAGTACTTGCCAGACATGGATTTTGATGGTTTAGAAATTTTAGAAAAAGGCGGTAGATGGCAGTTACAATCGCATATTTATCAAAGTCCTTTTTACTATATAGACTATACCTTAGCTCAGGTTTGTGCTTTTCAATTTTGGACAAAAATGCAAGAAAACTTCAAGGAAGCTTGGGCAGATTACTTGAGTCTTTGTCAAGCCGGTGGAAGCTTATCTTTTTTACAGCTTGTTCAATTAGCTAGATTAAAATCTCCTTTTGAAAAAGGCACTTTAGAAGGAGTTGTTGCCAACATTGAGTCTTGGCTAGATAAAATAGACGATACTGCCTTTTAAGTGCATGGTATAAAAACAAAAAAGGCTCTAACTACTTGTTAGAGCCTTTTTTATTAGAGGATTATAGGCTTATAAGCCTTCTTTATGTCCAAACTTGTAGGTTAAACCAACAGTTAAGTTTTCTCTAAACTGTACTGCTGTAGTTTTTTGTTGAATTGGTAAGCCATCAGCACCCAAGTACTCCACTCCAGTTTCTGGATCTTTTAAATTTACCGGATTGCCATTACCATCCTCTTTCAACCAATTGGTGTTATTATCGTAAATAAGGTGGGTAAATACGCTAACCACCAACCATTCATTTACTTTCAAATCTACTCCTGTTTGCCAGTCAATATCGATATTCTTGCGGTTCGATTTGTCAACATCTGTATAGTTATTGAATAATTCTAAGGTGGATCTCAAGTTAACATTCTTAAAAATTTCCTTTTGAAAACTGGCTCTAGCTAAGGCTCCAAACTCTGCTCTGAAATGACTATTGTAATATCTATTACCATTCAAATCAGTAGTAGCAGGAATATATCTATCCAAAGCAGCAATTTCATCATTTGCCACAATCGTAAACTTACCAGCAACAGGAGAAACAAAAAATGAAAAATATTCATTTGGCTTGTAATCAATACCGACAGCTGTTTTAATGTACATTGGGGCAGCAAATTGGGTAATAAATAATTTAGGATCTTCAGAATAATCGAAGCCCTTACTAAATGGACTTTGAAGATTTACTAAAGCCGAAGCAAACAAATTCTTTCTAAGTTTAAATCCATATTGCGAGTTAACCAGAAACAAATTTTGGTTAATTTGAGGACCTTCTCCTTTAAACTTAACGATACCCCAATTACCATCAAAGCTATTTTCCCAAATATGTCTTTTCTTAATTAGGTTGGCATAAAAATAACCATGAATATTCACGGAAATCTGACTGTTTCCCCCAGCAGCCCAATTAACTAGTGCTGTTTGTCCAAATTGGAAGCTAGCCAATCCTCCCCATTTCCAAACTGCCGTATCGGCAACTTCGCCTAATTTAGAAGAAACATTGTCTTTTCGCTTCACCGCCTCTAGAGCTTCATCTTTTTGAGCAAAGCTATTTAGGCTCAAAGAACTAAAAATAATTACTGAAAATAAAATGTAAAGTTTTTTCATATTATAAATTTTGTTTTGCAAATATCTTAATTTTTGTCGAATAGCTAACAAATACAATACCAATTTCTTATTTGCTTAAAGAGCTTAATTCAAGTTTTTAACTTAGCTTTGTATTCAGTTTAAGATTATGCTTACTAAAGTTTTACAATATATTTGGGCTATTACTGGGGTTTTCGCTCTTTTATTAGCTGGGTATAACTACTTCACCTTAAGGGAATTGAGTCAGCATGTCTACATGCCATTCTTTATTAGTATTTTTTGCTATGTTTTATACAGAAATGTAAAGTCGCAGATAAATTTTAGCGAAAAGATTAAGAAAAAAGAGCAAGAATGACCCTCTTACTTACTATACTATTCTTAATACTTAGTGCGGTATTCTCTGGCATGGAGATAGCTTTTGTCTCTTCTAATAAACTTAGAATTGAGTTAAATAAGGAAACAGGGAAATTAGCAAACCGAATTATCGCCGCCTATAACGAAGATGGTCCAACCTTCATTACTGCCTTACTAATAGGAAACAACATCGCACTAATCTTGTTTAGTGCTTTTATGTCGATTCTTATAGATGCCGATACCCTTAGAATTGACCCAAACAATCAGTTTATTTTACTTTTAGTGGCACAAACTGCCTTAACCACCATTGTAGTTCTAATTTTTGGAGAATTCTTTCCTAAGGCACTCTTTAGAATTTCACCGTATAGATCTTTACTGCTTTTTGCAGTTCCTTTTAAATTTTTAGTGTATTGGTTTTTAAAACCCATTGCCTATGTTTTTTCATGGCTATCTACCTCTTTAATTAAATTATTGCTCCCAAATAGTTTTAATGAAGATCAAATAGGCTTCAGCTCTGTAGATTTAGAGTATTATATTAAAGAACTTGCTGCTGGACAAATAGCAGAAAATGAAGAAGATGATATCAATAGCGATATTTTCGAAAAGGCGCTTTACCTTAAGGAAACAAAAGTAAAAGAGTGCATGGTGCCGAGAACGGAACTTCATGGCTTGGATAAAGAAAGTACTATAGAAGAACTTCGACTTAGCTTTATAGAAACTAAGCTCTCGCGTTTATTGATATTTGAAGAAAACATCGATAATGTTATTGGCTATGTGCACCATATCGATATTTTAAAGAAACCGAAAAGCATTGCCGAGGTGATCTATCCGATTATGGTAGTTCCAGAAACCATGAACGCTCGCGATTTGCTTACACTGTTTACAAAAGAAAACAAAAACATGGCTCATGTGGTGGATGAATATGGCGGCACCGCAGGCCTAGTTACTTTAGAAGATTTAATTGAAGAAATTTTCGGCGAAATTCAAGATGAACATGATGAAGATGAGTTTATTGAGAAGCAAATTGACGACAATGCCTATGTTTTTTCTGGAAGATTAGAAATCGATTTGATTAATGAAAAATATAAGCTCGATATTCCCCTGGGCGATTATGAAACCTTAGCAGGATACGTTGTTGTTCGCCATGAAGCTATTCCTGCTGTTAACGAAACCATCATACTCGATAATTTCGAAATCTTAGTTTTAGATGCTAGCGACAACCGAATAGAAACCCTACAAATTAAAAAGTTAGCTAAAAAAGATGATTAGTTATAAAAGCAGTTTTTACCTTTCCAAATATATAAGGAAGCAAAAACTTTTAGGTAAAACTATTGCTTTTGTTCCTACCATGGGGGCTTTACATCTCGGACATATTTCTTTAGTGAAAGCGGCTAAAGAAAAAGCAGACCTTGTTGTATGTAGCATATTTGTAAACCCCACTCAGTTTAACAAGCAAGAGGATTTACTTAAATATCCTAGAACGATAGATGCAGATAGTAAGTTATTAAAAGCTGTTTCTTGCGATGTGCTCTTTATACCTAGCATCAAAGAGATGTATCCAAAAGGCACAAATAACGGATTTCAAGCGCCAGATTTAGGAAATATACTCGATATATTGGAAGGTGAATTTAGACCTGGCCATTTTGAAGGAATGATGCAAGTAGTTAGCTTATTGCTCGATAAAGTAAATTGCGACCATCTCTTTATGGGCCTAAAAGACTACCAGCAATTTGCAATTTGTAGCTTAATGATTAAAGCACAAAAAAGAAAGCTAGAAATTCATGGAATGCCTACTATAAGAGAAAGCAGTGGCTTAGCAATGAGTTCAAGAAATGAGCGTCTAAGTGCAGAAGGAAGAAAAAAAGCTGCAAGCATATATGCCAGCTTAAATTGGGTAAAAGAAAATAAAGATCAGCTCCAAATAGAAAACTTAAAACAAGGTGCAATAGAAAGAATTGAAAGTCAGGATGGCATGCAAGTAGAGTATTTAGAAATAGTAGATAAGGACCTACTAAGACCTAGCCAAGACAAGAAGAATTGGATTGTGCTGTGTGCGGTTTGGTTAGAAAACATTCGTTTGATTGATAATCTAATTTTATAAATTACTTACTACCTTTGCAGTATGCAATTACAAGTATTCAAATCTAAAATACACCGAGTTCATGTTACTCAAGCCGACCTAAACTACATTGGTAGCATCACTATTGATGAAGATTTAATGGAGGCAGCCAACATTATCGAGAATGAACGTGTTCAAATAGTAAATGTAAACAACGGTGAGCGTTTAGAAACCTACGTAATAAAAGGAGAAAGAGGCTCAGGTACCATTTGCTTGAACGGACCAGCTGCAAGAAAAGTTGCTGTTGGCGATATAGTAATTATTATATCTTATGCTTTCATGGATATGGAAGAAGCGAAAAATCACTTGCCTATTACCATCTATCCGAATGAAAATAACAGATTGTAGGCTTATATTTGTATACAATCTATTTGCAGGTGAGCTCCAAAATTAAATCCATCTTAAAAATAAGTCTTTCCTTAGGCTTTGGACTATTCTTAGTTTACCTTTTTTACAGTAAACTGAGTACTACCGATAAAGAGGAAATGTTTAATGCCGTTAAAAACGCCAACTATTGGTGGTTGGTTTTTTCGGTGTCGTTTACCTTGGTAAGTCAATCGCTTCGTTCTATGCGTTATCAGGGCTTGCTCTCTGCCATGGGCTATGAAATAGGTTTTATTCGTGCCTTTAACTCTATAAGCATCAATTATTTGGTGAACATTGGTATACCTAGAGCTGGAGAATTTGCAAGAAGTGGCGTATTGGCGAGTTATAATGGTATACCAGTTCAAAAAAGTTTTGGTGCAACCATTAATGAGCGCTTTGTGGATGTACTTCTTTTGTTAGGAACCGGTGTCTTGTGCTTTCTCCTACAGTATGAAGTATTTCTAAATTTCTATCTTAGCTATTTAGCAGAAAGCTTTCAAAATTTATTGCTTTGGCTGCAAAATCATTGGCTAGCAAGTCTTGCACTAGGCTTAGCTGCCTTGGGTTTGTTTATTTGGTTTTGGAAATTTCTTTTTGCCCACGATAAAAAAGAAAGTAAGTTTCAACAGATTGTGCATGGAATTAAAGATGGTGTTTTTTCTATTATGCACCTCAAAAGACCTTGGTTGTTCATTTTGCAAAGCGTCGCTATATGGATTTGCTACTACTTTATGATTTATTTCGCCTTTAAAACCATTGAGCAAGGAGAGGTTTTAGGTTATGGTGCGGCACTTTCCCTACTATTTTTTGGAACCTTTGGCTTTCTTGCAACCCCTGGTGGCATAGGAGCTTACCCACTTCTTGCCGGATATTTGTTAGCGATGTACGGATTAGAAGCACATCTAGGAAACACCATTGGTTGGATACTTTGGGTTGGACAAACCATCCTCATCATTATACTAGGTATAGCTGCTTTTGTTAAGTTAAGTAGAGAAAAAAGTTGGCATCCAAATCTATTTCAAGATGAATCCAAAATTGATATCTCCAGATAAAATTTCGAATGCTATTGCAAGATGGCGACTTAAATCGGATACCATTGTGTTTAGTAATGGTTGCTTCGACGTGTTGCATGTGGGACACTTACACACTCTTCAAGAAGCTAAACGTTTAGGGGATAAGCTCGTAGTAGGTATTAATAGTGATGCCTCGGTTAAAAGACTTAAAGGCCAAGATCGACCCATTAATGGAGAACAGAATAGAGCAGAACTTCTAAGTGCTCTAAGCATAGTGGATGCGGTAGTAATATTTGAAGAAGACAGCCCTATCGAAGTAATTCGTATAATACAACCCGATGTATTAGTAAAAGGAGGAGACTGGCCCCTCGACAAAATAGTAGGCAAAGATATTGTTGAAGCAAGAGGTGGAAAAGTTATTAGTGTTCCCTTTAAAGTAAATGATTCGAGTACAGAAATAATTAATAAAATTAGAAAACTATAATAAGATGCAATACAGCTTAAAACTATCTGGCTTAGAAGCATTAGTGGTTTATGAAGGTTCTAATTTTATTAATATCGGAGAAAGAACCAATGTAACTGGTTCTAGAAAATTCTTGCGACTTATTAAAGAAGAGAAATATGAAGATGCCCTTTCTGTTGCCTTAGATCAAGTAAGAGGAGGAGCACAAGTATTGGATGTAAACATGGACGAAGGCATGCTAGATGGTCTAGTGGCTATGCGCCATTTTCTAAATCTAATAGCCTCAGAACCAGAAATAGCTAGAATTCCTATCATGATTGATAGCTCTAAATGGGAAATCATTGAAGCGGGCTTACAGTGTGTTCAAGGAAAGTGTATCGTAAACTCTATCTCTCTAAAAGAAGGAGAAGAAAAATTTATTGAACAAGCCAAGAAAGTTAAAATGTATGGCGCTGCAACCGTGGTTATGGCTTTTGATGAAGAAGGCCAAGCAGACAGTTATGAAAGAAGAATAGCTATCTGTAAACGCTCGTACGACATACTGGTAAAACAAGTAAATTTTTATCCAGGCGATATCATCTTTGACCCCAATATATTTCCTGTAGCTACAGGCTTAGAAGAACATAAGAACTATGCTTTAGACTTCTTTAAAGCAACGAAATGGATAAAGGAAAATCTTCCGGGTGCTAAAGTTAGCGGTGGCGTTAGCAATGTTTCCTTTTCTTTTAGGGGAAATGATAGCGTTCGAGAAGCTATGCACTCTGCCTTCTTGTATCATGCTATTAAAAACGGCATGGATATGGGAATTGTAAATCCTAGTATGCTAGAGATTTACGACGACATTCCAAAAGACCTTCTAGAAAGGGTGGAAGACGTGCTCCTAAATAGACGAGAGGATGCAACAGAACGATTACTAGAATTTGCCGAATCGGTAAAAGGAAATACTAAAGAGAAAAAAGCGGATGAAGCTTGGCGTTCCTTATCTGTTGAAAAAAGACTAGAACATGCTTTAGTGAAAGGCATAGTAGATCATATAGACGAAGATACAGAAGAAGCAAGAAGAAATTTCGACAAGCCCCTTAGTGTTATTGAAGGACCACTAATGGACGGTATGAACGTAGTTGGTGATTTATTTGGAGAAGGAAAAATGTTTTTACCGCAAGTGGTAAAATCTGCGCGAGTAATGAAAAAAGCCGTGGCTTATTTAATGCCCTTCTTAGAAGCGGATAAGGCGGAAAGTAGTTCAAGGGGTAAAGTATTGATGGCCACCGTAAAAGGAGATGTGCATGATATAGGAAAGAATATTGTTGGTGTAGTATTAGCATGCAATGGCTTTGAAGTAATTGATTTGGGAGTTATGGTTCCTTCAGAAAAAATTCTAAGCGAAGCAAGAAGACTAAAGGTTGATGTCATTGGATTAAGCGGATTAATTACCCCTTCTCTCGACGAGATGGTTCATGTGGCTAAAGAAATGGAAAGGGAAGGATTTCAAATTCCTTTGCTTATTGGAGGAGCTACTACTTCTAAAATTCATACGGCAGTAAAAATTGATGAGCATTATAAAAGCGGGCAGGCAATTTATGTTCTAGACGCTTCGCGAAGCGTGCCTGTAGTGGAGAAATTATTAGGCGATTTAAAAACTAGCTTTGTTAAAGATATAAGGGAAGAATACGCAGAAATGCGCATCGAATACCAAAACAGAAAACCAAATGTATCTTATGTTAGTTTTGAAGAGGCTTCTAAAAACAAAGCCATATTTAATTTCGACACTATAGTAGAACCCAAACTAAAAGGAATTAAATTATTCGAAAACTTTGATTTAGCAACCCTAAGAAACTTTATCGATTGGAGTCCATTTTTCAATACTTGGGAGTTAAAAGGAACTTATCCAAAAATCTTAGAAAGCGAGAAATACGGTGCTGAAGCAAAGAAACTTTTTGCAGATGCGCAAGAGATGTTAGAGGAGCTTATTGCCAACAAAACGCTTCAAGCTAAAGCCGTTTTTGGTATTTTTTCTGCCAATAGCGAAGGCGAAGATGTGCTTCTTAAAAACGAAGACATGCGTTTGTGCTTTATGCGGCAGCAGGCAGAGAAGAAGGCTAATTCCTTTAACATGTGCTTAGCAGATTACATTGCACCCGACAAGGAAGATTATATTGGTGCTTTTGCCCTTACCGCGGGTATAGGTATAGAAAACAAGATAAAAGAATACGAGGCCGACCACGACGATTACAAAAGCATTATGCTTAAAGCCTTGGCAGATAGATTGGCTGAAGCCTTCGCAGAATATTTGCACTTACTAATTAGAAAAGAATATTGGGCCTATGCCCCAAATGAATCTTTAAATGCTGAAGATTTAATTAATGAAAAATATCAAGGTATTCGTCCAGCGCCGGGCTATGCTGCTTGCCCAGATCATACCGAAAAAGCAAAACTATGGAAGCTCTTAGAGGTAGAGAAAAACATAGGCATGAAACTTACCGAAAGCTTTGCTATGTATCCTGCAGCCTCCGTAAGCGGTTGGTATTTTGCTCATCCAGATGCTAAGTATTTTGGCGTGGGTAGAATTGGAAAAGATCAGGTAGAGAGTTTGGCCAAAAGAAAAAATATGCCCTTAGCCGAGCTTGAAAAATGGCTCAGCGTTAACATAAATTACGAAGTTTAGTAGCTCCTAACTTTGCATAGCCCTTCTCGTTTTCGTAAATTTGCGGCTATGAAATTATTAAATCGTTTCGCACTTAGCATTCTTTTTTTTACTCTATTCAACTTCTCTAAAGCAAGCAACACCAGTCCTTACGATTGTGTTAAACAACATTTAGACAACTTACAAAAAGACCATTACTTTCCTTTAGAGGCTGCAAAAAGTTTCAATGCAGAGAACTATGATGAGACTAGTAGGGTAGACTTTGCTATTAAACTTAAGCAGATTCTAGATGGAAAAGGCTTGTATATACACACCAATAAAGTACCCCGAAAAGAGAATTACATAGATAGTCTGAATTACGAAGCTATTTATACCCTGTCTGAATTAGAGCCTAGAATCTTCGTAGAGAAAGTTGGTGAATCTTGGTATTATTCGGAAAGCACCATTCAAGATTTGGATAAAATGTATCAAGAGGTATATCCCTTTGGCACAAGATTATTCAGTAAAATTTTACCCGCAAAAATTGGAAACCAGCTCTTTTTGGGCTTTTATATTTGGCAATATTTAGGCTTGCTGCTTCTTGTTGTAGGGGGAATTCTTCTCTATACTATTATTCGTCATCTTGTTCGAATTCTTCTTAATTATCTTATTTATAAAAGAGAGTTTGTAAGTGCCGAAAATCAAGAATTTTTGCAAAAAATTTCTAAGTCATTTAGCTTAGTTGTGGTTTTTTTTAGCTTAAGTAAAATTGTTCCTAGTTTGCAATTAGAAGCAAGTTTATTGCAATACTTAGTAAAGGGAATTCAAATTTTAATAATTTTTCTGCTAGCCATATTAGCCATGCGTATTGGCTCTTATGCTTTGAGTTATTTTAAAATTTACGTAGAAAAAACCGATTCCAAACTAGATGATCAGTTGCTTCCTATTGTACAGAAAATGCTGCGAATTTTGATTGCCCTAGTTGCTATTTCCTTGGCTTTAAAACAATTAAATGTTAACCTCACTGCTATAATTGCTGGTTTATCTATAGGTGGTTTGGCTTTAGCCTTAGCCTCTCAAGACACGGTTAAAAACTTCATAGGTTCTATTACCATATTTCTAGACCATCCTTTTGAGATTGGCGATTATATAGTAATTTCTGAAACCGAAGGTACCGTTGAAGAAGTTGGCATGCGAGCCACAAGAATTAGAACGCCTAACCAAAGTTTGGCTTATGTGCCAAACGGACAGTTATCAAACATGGTTATCGATAATATAGGCTTGAGAATTTATAGAAGGTGGAAGCTATATGTAGGCTTTGA
Source organism: Chitinophagales bacterium (assembly GCA_020635975.1). Classification (GTDB taxonomy): domain Bacteria; phylum Bacteroidota; class Bacteroidia; order Chitinophagales; family UBA8649; genus JAFMKE01. The sequence continues at coordinate 17,891 of JACJYT010000016.1, read as the reverse complement.
ATACGCTAGCTCAAGCGAACAATTAGAAAGCTTTTGCCAAAAGGCTAAGATTATGTTAGATAGAGATTTTAGCGACTTAGCGGCCGAAAAAACTTCCGTACAATTAAGCGAGTTAGCCTCTTCTTCCATCAATATTTTTTTAAACCTTTTCTTGAATGTAAAAACTTACGACGAAGAATTACAAAGCAAGCATAGAATTCTCCTTGCCTTAATGAAACTTGCAAAGGAAGAAGGTTTAGAATTTGCATACCCTAGTCAGACCCTCTACCTTAAACGTCCTTAATTAATTGGCTAAATTTTTCTTTAATTGATACACTCGAACTTCATCAATTAGAAAATCGTGTTGGCTATTAAAATTTTTTGGTCCATTTTTCCAATATGCACCCTTTCTACGGTAGGTAGGCGAAAGTCCGATTACCAAAGAACATTTACGCCAAGAAGTTGGCGCAAAATTAACATGCTCTGTTTGTGTTCTTATTTCTTTACCATCTAAATAATACACTATTTTCTCTGGGGTCCACAGAATAGACCAAGTATGCATTTGGGTGTAGATACTAGGGTCGTCCCATTTATAAAAAACCGCGTCATTTTTCACATTTTCGTTTTCATCATGGTAGTAATAGCTCGAAAAAAAATCATACTTTCTATCGTTTGCATGATCTAACTCAAAAGCATCAATTTCGGGTACCCTACCAGAAGGAGATACTAACCATAAGGAAGGATATAAGCTGCGATCTTCTGGCAATTGCAGATCTACTTCGAACAGCCCGTATAACCAGCCCGTGTGCTGTTCTGGCTTTTTTTGCCATTGATCGTCTTCAATTTTCTGGGTAATACGGGTATGTATTTCTGCACCTTCGTACAAGTAATACCAATCCTTTCCATCAATATTCTTCTTATTCCAAGCTGCTAGCTTGCTAACTTTCAAGCGGAGCTTGCCTTCTTCAACAAGTAAATTATCTGCCGAAAACTTCTGCACTAAATCTACTTTTCTACCCCTTTCTCCTTTCTTACCTAGCTTCACCTCCTTGTATTTATTCAAATACTCGCCCCAAGGACTATTCGCTTGCCAAGAGCCAGAGTTTAGCAAATCGTGGATGTCCTTGTTTTCAAAATCTTCAAAAAAAACCAAGCTATACTTACTTTTGTCTAAATTCTCCTGGGCTTCGGCTGCGTTCCAAAGGAAAAGGATCCCTATTAATATTCTTCCTATTACTTTCACCTATCTTTGTTTAAGTTTACTAGCTAATTTACTACCTTTATTTATGCGCTTCCCTAAAATCTTAATTTTATCCTTACTCTTTGCTTGTATTGGCATCACCACAGAAGTAATTTTCACCTCGATTAGCGCCGTGGTTCGTACTTTTTTTGACGATAGTGCCATAGATTGGGCCTTAGGTGGAAAAACCTATTTATGGATGTTTTTTATTTATGCCAGCATTCCGTTTATTATGCGAGCTTTTGAACCCTTGGTGCATAAATACAATACATTCGTTAGAGCAATAATTGGGGTTGCCATTATTTATCTTGTAGAATTTACTACAGGTTTCTTATTAGAAATTACTACGGGTGCTTGTCCTTGGAAATACACCGAAGGCATGCATATTATGGGGTATATCCGCTTAGACTACTTCCCTGCTTGGTTGGTTTTTTCTTTAATTGTTATATCCGTATACCAAATGTTGGACAAGAGATTGAATTAGAAAAAACTTTGTTTGCTTAGTTTTGTTATACCAATCAAAATAAGATCTTATGATAAAAACAGCTGCTTTATTAGTTTTCACCATAATTATTGTTCCGCTTCTCGCCTATTTTTTTGGCGATGCCTTAAGTGCTTTACAAGAAGAAACTCTAAGAACCTTAGTATATACTTGCCTTGGCATAGCCTTGGGCTGCTTTGTTTTAAGCGAAGTGGTAAAAAATTATAGTCAAGTAGACAAGCTATGGAGTATTACTCCTATTATTTACAGTTGGATAGTTGCTTATTATAGTGATTGGAATGCCCGAGTGATCTTTCTCACTGTTCTAGTTAGCATATGGGGACTTCGTTTAACTTACAATTTTGCTAGAAGAGGGGGCTATTCTTGGAAATTTTGGGAAGGAGAAGAAGATTATCGTTGGGCAGTATTAAGGGCAAAATCACCTTTCAATAAAAAATGGGTTTTCACACTCTTTAATCTTTTCTTTATTAGTTTGTATCAACAGTTTTTAATCCTACTTTTTACACTTCCCATTATTCTTTCTATGGAAGTAAGCGCAATTAGCTTGGTAGATATTATCTTAGGGGCTATGATGCTCGCTTTAGTTTATATGGAATGGTTAGCCGATCAGCAACAATGGGATTATCAAACAGAAAAGCATGCCCTACTAAAAGCAAATAAAACTTTGGAAGGCAAGTTTGCCAAAGGTTTTGTACATACGGGCTTATGGGCAAAAATGCGTCACCCAAATTATGCCGCAGAGCAGAGTATTTGGATTGTTTTCTATTTATTTAGTGTGGTAGCAACGGGCAATCTGATCAACTGGAGTTTGATGGGAGCTTTACTTTTAGTAATTCTATTTAAAAGCAGTTCAGATTTTAGCGAAGAAATTTCGGCAGAAAAGTATCCTGAGTATAAGCAATACCAAGCTAGTGTTGGTCGTTTTGTTCCCAAATTAAAATCCTAAACTTGTTCCTCAAAAAACACATCCCCAACAGTCTAACCCTACTAAATCTATTAAGTGGACTTCTTGCTATCCTAGCATTGTTTATAGGAAAGTTAGAATATCTTCCATGGCTATTGGCACTTTCCCTATTAGCCGATTTTTTAGACGGCTTAGTGGCTAGAGCTCTCCATGTAAGTTCGCCAATTGGCAAAGAATTAGATTCTTTGGCCGACATGGTAAGTTTTGGCGTTCTGCCTGGTTTACTGATGCTTTATTTAAGTGCTCGCGCCTATTTTCACATGCAAGACACGAAGGAATTTCTAAGCATTTTCGAAAACATCCATAGCTTTTCTGAAGCCTTTATTATATTCTTTCCTTTAATCATTTCTCTATTTTCTGCCCTGCGACTTGCAAAATTTAATGTTGCCACTAACCAAAGCAAAGAATTTATGGGCTTGGCAACTCCTGCTGCCACCCTTTTAGTTCTGGGTTTGTTTGTAAATGAGCGAAACGAATTTTTCGAAAGTAGTTTTATCTACAATAGCATAAGCTTAAATATTATTTCTATTGTCATCGCTATTTTGCTTATCAGCAATTTACCCATGTTCAGTTTTAAATTAGGAAAATTTAGTTGGCAAGAACACAAATGGCAAATAATTTTTGTGTTGAGTGCAATAGTTCTTTTAATTTTCTTTAAACTTGCAGCCTTAGCCTTAATTGTTTTGGTATACATCCTAATAAATTTGCTTAGAAAAGCAATTTCCTAAAAATGAGCGGTAAACTTTATATTGTTCCAACTCCTATTGGTAATCTTCAAGACATGAGTTTTAGAGCTGTGGAAACGCTCAAAAATGTAGATATTATACTTGCTGAAGATACACGTCAGACCAAGAAACTTACCCAACATTATGGCATCGATAAGTTGATGTGGAGTCACCATAAGTTTAATGAACACAAGGCTACGGAAAGCTTAATTGACAAGTTAAAAACAGGTACTAATTTCGCCTTAGTTTCGGATGGCGGAACGCCAGGTATTTCCGATCCGGGCTTTTATTTGGTTAGAGCTTGCATAGAAAACGCCATCGAGGTAGAATGTTTACCCGGAGCAGTAGCATTAATTCCTGCCTTAATTAACTCTGGTTTTGCAACAGACAAATTTGTATTTGAAGGCTTTCTTCCCCATAAGAAAGGAAGAAAAACAAGATTAGAATATATTGCAACAGAAGACAGAAGTGTTATACTTTACGAATCGCCACATAGAATCATCAAAACCCTAGAGCAAATAGTACAATATATTGGTCCTGATCGTCCCGTTTCTGTATCGCGAGAATTAACAAAAACCTTTGAAGAAACCATAAGAGGTAGTGCTAAAGAATTATTAGCATATTTTCAAAAAACAAAAGCACGCGGTGAAATTGTATTAGTTATTGGTCCGCTTCCCAAAGCAAAAAAAGAAGAAAATTAATTTTCATAAAGATCTAAAACAAAGAAAGAAATGGCTAATGAAAACAAAAGAGTGCACAGTTTTACTCAGGATGCCCTTGGTGATGATGATGCTTTTGGTTTAGCCGAAAAATTAAAGCGTAAGGAAGTTTCTTCTGAAGAACTAGTAAAAGCTGCCATTTCGAGAGCAGAACGGGTTGAGCCTCAGCTTAACGCTATAGTTACCAAATGTTTTGATAAAGCCTTATTAGAAGCTAAGAAAGAAAATACAGGCTTTTTTGGAGGTATTCCTACTTTTATTAAAGACTTGACAAATATTGAGGGCGTAAAAACTTACTATGGTTCAGAAGCATTTTTAAATGTACCCCCTTCTAAGAAAACGGACCCTATTGCAAAGCAAATCTTTGCACAAGGATTTTTACATATGGGAAATAGCTCCCTGCCAGAATTTGGTTTCACTTGTTCTACAGAATTCACCCATTTAGAAGACACAAGAAACCCCTGGAACACCGACTATTCTTGTGGTGGTTCTTCGGGAGGATCTGCAGCTTTAGTTGCAGCAGGCGTTGTTCCCTTGGCACATACGGCAGATGGTGGTGGCTCAACTAGAATTCCTGCAGCTTGTTGTGGTTTAGTAGGTTTAAAGGCTAGTAGAGGAAGAGTCTTAGCCTCAGAACTATTCCAACAGCAAATTGTTGAGGTGGCTATTGATGGTGTAATTACCCGTTCGGTAAGAGACACGGCATATTTTTACGCAGAGGCAGAAAAATATTATAAAAATCCGAAGTTAAAGCCTATAGGCTTGGTTAAAGAAGCAACAAAAAAAACTTACAAAATTGGCTTTAGTAATAATTCTCTAAAAAATTTAAAAGGAGATGCTCCTACGGAAGCTGTTTTGCTCCAAACCGTAAAGCTCTTAGAAGAATTAGGACATCAAGTGAAGCTAATCGAAGTGCCCGTTAAGGACCAATTTGTAGACGACTTTGTGTACTTATGGGAAATGTTAGCCTTTTTTACAAAGCACTTAGGAAAGCCTTTTCTTTTCGGAAGTTTTTACGATAAAAGCAAGTTGACCAATCTGATCCATGGACTTGCAAGTAAGTACCCGAAAAACATGTGGCGCACACCTGCCTTTATTTATCGCTTGAAGAAAAGCTACTACGATTATCAAAAATTCTTTAAAGAGTTAGATGTAGATTTTCTTTTAACGCCAACCTTGGCTCATACCACCCCAAAAATTGGACACTTAGGTGCCGATAATGACTTTGAAACTATTTTTAAAAGAATGACGGATTGGGCATGTTATACACCCTATTCTAATGCTTGTGGTGGCCCATCCATCTCCTTACCCCTTGGCACCGACCCAGCTACAGACATGCCTATTGGTATGATGTTTTGGGCAAATCATGGTGAAGAAGCACTCTTGTTAGAATTAGCCTACCAACTAGAGGAAGCACAAGCTTGGAAAAAGATTTATTGATCGGTAACTCGATGGCACGACCTTTCGACTTTTCGATGGTGCGACTTTTGTTCTAGTTAACTAGTAGACTAGTAAACTAATTTTCTACTTATCTATTTCTCTAATTTTCTATTCTCTCTAAAAAGACGCGATTAAAGAGGAATTTTAAAATTTCCCTCAAAGCCAGCACTGACGTGGCTTTGACTACGGTTCGGAACCCTAAAGGGTTCCGAACCGTGCTAAAAGCGTGCATTATAAGGACAACAACTTCATTAACTCGTATACCTTCGACACCAAAACTAGTTGAATCTTGAGGTTTTTTGGACTTGATTTGCCCTTCCCGAAATTATATTTGGAAACAAATATTTTCTCAAAACCCAACTTTTCAGCTTCCTGAATTCTTTGTTCTACTCTGTTCACTGCTCGTACTTCGCCACTTAAACCCACTTCTCCTGCAAAGGCATATTTCATATCTATAGCATTGTCGTTATACGAGCTCATCAAACTGGCAACAATGGCTAAATCTATAGCGGGATCTTCTACTCTTAGTCCGCCTGCAATATTTAAAAACACATCTTTCGTACCAATATTTAAGCCTACTCTTTTTTCTAGCACCGCTAAGAGCATGTTTAATCTTCGGGTATCAAAACCTGTGGCGCTGCGTTGTGGAGTTCCATAAAAAGCAGTACTTACCAATGCTTGCACTTCTATGAGCATGGGGCGCATGCCCTCCATTGTTGCTGCAATTGCAACTCCCCCTAAATTTTCATCCTTTTGGGTAATTAAGATTTCTGAGGGATTATCTACAATGCGTAAGCCGTGGCCTTGCATTTCATACAAACCGAGCTCGGCAGTGGAACCAAAACGATTTTTGATGGTTCTCAAAATTCTGTAGACGTGATTTCGATCGCCTTCAAATTGCAATACGGTATCTACTATGTGCTCCAGAATCTTTGGTCCAGCAATTTGCCCATCTTTCGTTATATGTCCCACCAAAAAAACAGGGGTATTCGTTTCTTTGGCAAAGCGTTGAAACTCGCCCGTACATTCTCTGATTTGAGATACACTACCTGGTGTTGCTTCTATCGATCTAGAATGCACGGTTTGTATAGAATCTACAATAACAATATCCGGTTTTAACTCTTTGATGTAATGAAAAATCTTGTGCGTAGCCGTTTCTGTAAGAATGTAGCATTCCTCATTCTTATTGCCCACTCGCAGTGCTCTTTGTTGAATTTGTTTTTCGCTTTCCTCCCCACTGATATACAAGACTTTCCAATTTTTTAACTGAATTGCCACTTGCAAGAGGAGGGTAGATTTCCCGATTCCCGGTTCGCCCCCCATAAGAACAATACTTCCAGGTGTAATTCCACCTCCCAAAACCCGATTTAACTCCGAATCGCCCGAATCGATTCTATAGGTCTCTCCCACCTCAATATCCTTCAGTTTCTTCGGTTTAGCATTGCTCTGCTTGTCCTTGTCGCGCCAATCTATCGTTTGCTTATCTTCTTTTTCTATAAGCTCTTCCACTATGGTATTCCATTCGCCACAGGCATTACACTTTCCTTGCCATTTGGGGTATACACTACCACAACTCTGACAAGCAAAACTTGTTTTAATCTTCGCCATTGTATTTTTTATTCATAAGCTTAAAAGAGCGAGAAATAATTTCCCTTAATACCGCCATATCTACATCTTTCAATTGTTTGATATAAAGGCAACTTCCTTTGCTCGTTTTATGCTTACCTAGTTTAGTTAGTAATTCCGCATGTCTTTCTGCTCCCGTCATTAAATAGAGTGTCAGGTTTTGCTTTCTGGGTGCAAAGCCCACCAACATCCAATCCCCCTCTTGTCCGCTAGCATATTGATAATGGTAAGAACCAAATCCAATGATAGAATCGCCCCACATTTCTCCCTTCAAACCACATACATCCTCAAAAAGCTCCAGCAAAACAAAGGAATCCGACTTCTTCTTAGCATCCTCTAAACTATTTAAGTAAGCCACTACCGATTGCTTATTCCTTTGTGTTTTTAACTCTGCCATAATACAAGAAGTTTTTTATTCTATCAAATTTAGCATTATAATCCTAAAAGCAAATTATCCTTTAGTATCTCAAAAAGCATTATTTTTGCTTACAAAGTAAATGCAACAAAACGCAGGCTATCTGCGTTTGAAAGGAAACTTTAAAAAAATGAAAACTAAAGTAATTCTTGCCTTAATTTCACTTAGTTTACTCAGTTCGTGCTGTTGGTTTGTAAAAGTAGATTGTGCCGAAAATGATGGTACTTTCAGCATTCCAGTTGTGCTACCAAACGATACTCTTATAGGGGTAAATGAACCGCTCTCCCTTTTCATAGAAGGATCGGCATTTCAGGGCTATTACGAAAGTAATGGCTATGATAATAGTTCTATATCTATAACAATTACTTGGTTTGATGGCAATTTCACCAGCGATGCTTCTCATAAGGTAGAGGTTTTATCTAGCAATCCACCAGGCTTTAATTTAGAAGATTATAGTTCTTTTTATCTCGAAAGTCCTACGGATATGCAAATAGATCTTGGCTTTACCGTGCCGGGCTATTATTTGATTCAATTTTATGGAGGAGCTAGTAAGGAAGATGAAGGACGAAGAAAAAAATGCTCTTGTGGCAATTATTTGTACCAGAGCTTTCAATTTGAGAGCAATATTATGAACAGTCAATATCTCGATTTGTATTCTAGCTCTTTATCTTACACCCCTCTCATATCGGAGCTTGAACTAAATGGCTCTTATTTTATCCAAGTAGAATAAGGAACATATGCGTATCTTTGAGCTATGAATATTTTTAAGGATTGGCTAGTTAAAAAAGAAAATGGTGAAAAAGCACTAGCCATATTAGTAGACCCAGACAAGATTGAAGCCAGCTATTTGGAACAGCTTGTAGCTCAGGCAAATGAAGGAAATATTGATTATTTCTTTGTGGGGGGTAGCTTGATTACTACGAATAATTTAGATTATACCATTAATTTTCTCAAAAGAGAAAGCAAGGTGCCTGTTATTCTCTTTCCCGGAAGCACCCTTCAGGTAAATACCAATGCAGATGCCATTCTCTTTCTTTCTTTAATATCTGGTAGAAATCCAGAACTTTTAATTGGCAAACATGTAGAGGCAGCGCCCATTATTAGTGCCTCGAAACTAGAAGTAATTTCAACGGGCTATATGATTGTGGAAAGCGGCAAAGCTACCTCTGCTTCGTACATGAGCAATACCCAAGCCATTCCTTATGATAAACCCGAAATTGCGGCATGTACTGCTATGGCAGGCGAAATGTTGGGCTTAAAATGCAATTATTTGGAAGCAGGAAGTGGGGCCGTAAACTCTGTTTCTTGCGAAATGGTGAAAAGGGTGGCTAAAGCATGCAAGAGTCCCCTTATTGTAGGAGGCGGCATACGAGACAAAGAAACGGCTAAAGTAATTTGCGATGCAGGCGCAGATATCATTGTAATGGGAACTAGCATAGAGAGTAAACCAGACTTAGTAAAGAGCATTGCCAAGCTTATTCAAAGCTATAAAATTAAGGCATTTGAGAGCTAGAATTATCAAATCTACTGGCATTTGGTACAAGGTGCTAAGCGATAAGCAAGAAGAAATTCAGGCACGAATAAAAGGAGCCATGCGTTTAGATGAACTAAAAACAACCAACCCCGTTGCGGTTGGAGATTATGTTCGTTTGGAGCAAGAAAATGGCGATTGGATGATTGCTGAAATTGAGAAGCGGCACAATTACATACTTCGAAAATCTCCCGCAAAAAAAGTGCATTCGCACATACTTGCTTCCAATATAGACCAAGCCTTTGTACTAGTAACTAGCAGCAAACCAAGAACCTCAACAGGTTTTATCGATCGATTCTTAATTACAGCCGAAGCCTACCACATTCCAAGTATCTTAATCTTTAACAAGCAAGATGTGCTGAGCGAAAAGGATAAGATCATTCAAGAGAAGTACTTAAAAATTTATGAAGATATAGGCTACGAATGCCATTTAGTTTCTTCCATTACTGGAGCTGGAGTGAGCGAACTAAAAGCACTTATGGCAAACAAAACCACCTTGCTTATTGGTCACTCTGGTGTGGGAAAATCTACCTTGGCCAATGCCATTGATAAGGATTTAAATTTAAAAACGGGAGAAGTTTCTGCAAAGCACGAAAAAGGAAAACACACCACCACTTTTGCCGAAATGTTTACTTTGAAATTCGGAGGAAGTGTAATAGACATTCCTGGCATTAAAGAATTTGGCGTTTTTGGCTTTGAAAAGGAAGAGATAAGCCACTATTTCCCTGAAATGCGGAACTTACTTCCAGAATGCAAGTTTAATAATTGCAAGCATATTAATGAGCCTCAATGTGCTGTTTTAAAAGGATTAGAAAGCGGTGAAGTAAGTGAAGAGCGTTATAAAAATTATTTAAACATCCTTTTCGAAATTGAAGAAGAAAAAACTTATTAAACAAAAAAGACCAACTGTTATAGTTGGTCTTTCTTTGAATTGAATGTTAATCTTATTCTTCTGTGCTTAGCATTTTATCTAGTACTCGAACCAAATCTTTGTTAGATAAAATTCCAACTATCTTTCCAGCATCATCAACAACAGGCAAAGTTCTGAAATTAGCTTCCGCCAAAATAGAAGCCGCTTTTGCTAAAGTATCGTTTGCATGTAAGGTTTTTGGATTGTGCGTCATAATGTCTTCTACTTGAAAATCTTCTTCAGAAGCACCACTTCTATAATATTTCAAGGCATCCGTCATGCTTATGATTCCCAGCAACTTATCATCAAAAACCACCGGTAAATGGTAAATATGGTAGTCTAAAAATAAAGTAAGAATATTAGAAAACTTCGTTTTCAAATCTGCAACAATTACTTTCTTTGTCATTAAGTGCGAAACTTGGGTATCTCTATCCATTGGGTATGTTTTTATTTACTACAAAAATAAACTTTAATTGGCAATTTAATTATTAAAAGCCGAAATTTGTGCTACTTTTTACACTTAAAATCATAGATGTCTAAAAATATAAGCCATATTACAGAAGAACATTTTGTTGAAAAAGCAGTTTTGGTCGGATTAATTACCCGGTCGCAAAACGAAACACAACTCAAGGAGTATTTAGATGAGTTGGCTTTTTTAGCAGAAACAGCAGGAGCAGTTACAGAAGAAAAATTTTGGCAGCGCTTAGACCATCCCGATAAGAAATTTTACGTAGGGAAAGGTAAGCTTCAAGAAATCAAAACTTTTGTAGAAGCCTATGAAATCGATATGGTAATTTTTGATGATGAAATTACCCCTTCTCAGCAAAGAAATATCGAAAAAGAGCTAAAGTGCAAAGTTCTAGATAGAAGTATGCTTATACTAGACATATTTGCCCAAAGAGCGCAAACCTTACAAGCAAAAACGCAAGTAGAGGTAGCCCAAATGCAATATTTACTCCCTCGACTTAGAGGCATGTGGCAACATTTAGATAGGGTAAAAGGGGGTATCGGAATGAAAGGTGCTGGAGAAAAGGAAATAGAAACAGATAGAAGGGTTGCTAAAGAGAAAATTGCTAAGCTAAAACTAAAGTTAGAAGAAATCGACAAGCAAAATCTGACCCAAAGAAAGAGTCGCGATGGCATGATACGAGTTTCTTTGGTAGGATATACGAACGTGGGCAAATCTACTTTGATGCGCTGTTTAAGCAAGGAAGATGTTTTTGCCGAAAACAAGCTTTTTGCCACCTTGGATACTACCGTAAGAAAAGTAGTTATTAACCATGTTCCTTTCTTACTTTCTGATACAGTTGGATTTATACGCAAATTACCCCATCATTTGGTAGAAAGTTTTAAAACTACCCTTGACGAAGCCGTTGAGAGTGACATCTTACTTCATGTTGTTGATGTTGCGCATCCGAATTTCGAAGATCAATTAAATGTGGTAAACGAAACCCTTCAACAACTAAAAGCCGACAATAAGACACAAATAGTAGTTTTTAATAAAATCGATCTCTACCGAGAGCGTTATTTCGATGAGCATCTTCCTGCCGAAGTTAGAAATGAATTGCTCGAAGACTTACAAAGAACTTGGATGTCGAAGAGCAACAACAACGCTATTTTCGTTTCTGCAGAGAACAATGAAAACATAGACGAACTCCGAATTTTAATCTATAAAAACGTTAAAGAACTCTATTTAAAGCGATATCCTTATAAGGCTAGCTATTTAGAGAGTTTAGGTGATGATTTTTCTAGTTAATTTATATTGTCTTTATTATCTTTACTAGGAATTCTTAATTATGAAAAATTTCCTACTCTTTGCACTTTGTATTTCTTTTTTGTTTAGCGCTGCCCAAGAGCAACGAAGCACCTTAAAAGCAGGACAAGCTCCTTTCTTTCACGGTGTTGCTTCTGGCGACCCGATGGCCGATAAGGTAATATTATGGACTAAGGTAACGCCACCTAACGGCAATGGTGCGGATATTGATGTGTACTGGCAAATAGCTACCGATTTAAACTTTAACAATATTGTTAATTTCGGAAGAACTACAGCTACCGCTGCATCAGATTACACAGTTAAAATAGATGCTTGCGGCTTGCAAGGGGGGACTTATTACTACTATGCTTTTAGAGCTTTAGGACAAAATTCAATTATTGGAAGAACTAAAACTGCCCCCGCAACAGGAGGTACAGAGGCTCGTTTTGGAGTAGTTTCTTGTAGTTCTTATGAACATGGCTATTTTAATGCATACGAAAGTCTTTCTAAACGAAACGACCTAGATGCTATTATTCACCTTGGAGATTATATTTATGAATATGCTTCTGGAGGTTTTAGTTCAAGTGTGGTAACTGGAAACGGTCGCGTTTACCAACCAACAAATGAAATTATTACCTTAAGCGATTATAGAATTAGACATTCGCACTACAAATTAGACGACCAACTTCAAATGTTGCATCAGATTCACCCCTTCATTACTACTTGGGATGATCATGAAACGGCAAATGATTCTTATAAAGATGGGGCTCAAAACCACGACCCGGCTACAGAAGGACCTTGGATCGATAGAAAAATTAGTGGCACACAAGCTTATAAGGAATATATGCCAATAAGAAATCCAGATCCGGCAAATGACTTAAAAATTTGGAGAAAACTTCGTTATGGAAATCTATTAGACCTTATCGTTTTAGATTCTCGTTTGTGGGCTAGAGATTTACAAAATCTATCGCAAACTAATAATTCTAACCACTTGCTTTTAGGGAATGACCAATTTGCATGGCTAGAGAATCAGTTAACTGATAACACTACCCAATGGAAAATTATTTGTCAGCAGGTTATGATGGCTCCTTTAGAGCTTTTTGGACAAGCAGTTAATGCCGATCAATGGGATGGTTATAATTCAGAAAGAAATCGTTTTGTTAACTTTATTGAAAACAACAATGTAAATAATCCAGTTATTCTTACTGGCGATATTCATACTTCATGGGTAAATAACCTGCCAGGGAATGCAACAAATACCGCGGCGGTAGAATTTGTAGTTACTTCCGTTACTTCTCCGGGTTTAGACGTAATTGAAGCTGCCTTAGGACAACTTCCGCAATGGCTACTAAATTTATTTGGTGGGGCTGTTCCTGCAGTAGTTCAAAGTTTTAACCCTCATATGGAATATGTAAATATTGAAGATCATGGCTATATGGTTCTTACTGTAAATCAAAATAGAGCTCAAGGCGATTATGTTTGGTTAGAAAGAGAAGTTATTGATCAAACAGATGAAGCTGGTCCTTCTTATTATACTAACAATGGGGTTTCCAATATGACGGAGAGTAATAGTGCAATAGCTCCGCTTCAAGGACCTCCTGTTCCACCAGCTAGTGCCAATCAAAATATGGCTTTTGCCTTGTTATTGGATACTTTCGTTGTGAATGCTTCTGAAAATGTTTTTAATAGTTCTTGCCTGCTGAATGTAAGCTCGCTTTGTCCAAATATCACCACGAGCATTATAGAGAACCCAGAATTTGGTTCGGCAAACATCAATCAATTTTGTTGGGATTATCAAGGCATAAACAATTACTACGGAGAAGATTATTTCACTTTAACATTTTGTCAGACTCTTAATCCGAGCGACTGCGATACAGTTGTAGTACAGGTAAATATAGCACCAGACCGCGATATTGACACCCTTAGTTATACCATTACAAGTGATAGCGTGTTAAACAATTGTGTTGTTTTTGATGATTTAGCTGCTTGGGAAGACACTTTATACGCCAATAATATTGGTTCTGGAAGCTTGCTTCTAAGTAACCCAAATTGTTTTACCTATACCCCAGATAGTAGTTTTAATGGCAACGACTATCTAATGCTTATAGCTTGCGACAGTTTAAATATTTGCGATACCGTAGTTTTGAATATTGAAGTAGCTGGCACCAACTTTACAACTTATGTAGAACTTTACGGCTACTCTGGCGACTTGCTTAGCAATTGTCTTGGTTTCGACGATCTACAAGGTGCGATTGTAAATACCGGAATGATCTATAATGGCACGAATGGCGCTCAGCAATTTGGAGATACTTGTTTAAGCTATATTTCGGATCTTAATTTTACAGGACTTGATACGGTTACCTTATTTGCTTGTGATAACTCTCAACCGCCTATTTGCGACACTATTGTTTATTGGGTATTTGTTTTAGGTGATTCTATTCCAGACACCACTGGAATTAGAACCATTCAAAACACAGACTTTGCTGTAATGGGTGTTTACCCTAACCCTTTCGATATAGAAATCTTAGTACAGTACTATCAGTTTAGTTCTGAGAAAATTACTATTGCCCTATACGATGTTGCGGGTAAAGAAATATTCAAAGAGAACATCAATGAGAGCTCTACAGGTTTAAAATATGCTCGATTAGAAACTTCTGAGTTAGCGAGAGGATCTTATGTAGTTGAACTTAGTTCGAGTAAGTTCTCCTATACCCAAAAAATAATTAAATATTAAGGAACTGGGTCGTAACCACTGCCTCCCCAAGGATGGCAGGAACCCACTCTTTTAATAGTAAGGTATAGTCCTTTGATTGGACCATGCTTCTTAAACGCCTCTAGTCCGTAGGCAGAACATGTTGGCGTGTATCTGCAACTAGATGGTAGCCAAGGAGAAATAATTAATTGGTAGGCTCTAATTAGAAGAATAAAAGGAAGAGCAAAAATATATTTTAAGGTCTGCATGATATTTAAGCTCTCGTAAATACAAAATTCGTTTCACTACTCAAGTTGGCTCTAAACTCATAAGAATCCGCATTAAAGGCTTTCAATTCTTCGGGAGAATTTAGCTTGTTCTCTATCATAAACTTTGCCATCGTTCCACGAGCTTTTTTAGCAAAGGTCATGATTACCTTGTACTCACCATTTTTAAACTCCTTAAATTCGCAAGTAATAATTTTAGCTCTAATCGTTTTAGCATGCGCTGCCTTAAAGTATTCGGCAGAGGCAAGATTAATTAAATAAGGAGAACCACTTGCTTCGATATCCTTATTGAGTTGCTCACTTAGCTTACTTCCCCAAAAGCCATATAAATTATCATGCTTTTTTGTGTTCAACTTTCTTCCCATCTCTAAGCGATAGGCTAAAATCAAATCCAGAGGTCGAAGTAAACCATATAAACCCGATAAGATTCTTAAGTGCTTTTGAGCAAATTCTAAATCCTGTTTATTAAAATCCTTTGCAGCTAAGCCCAAATAAGCATCACCATTAAAGGTATACAATGCTGCTTTACCCTCGGTATGGTGTTTACTTAACTCCCAATCTTGAAAACGTTGATAATTCAGATCTGCCAATTTTGGACTTAAATCCATCAATTTAGCTATAGAAGGAGCCTTCATCTTTTTCAGGTAGTTCATTAGCTCCTTAGCTTCTGCCAAGAACTGGGCTTCACTTGTCGCCAATAAAGCCTCTTTTTTCGAGGTATCCAAATTTTTAGCTGGAGATAATATTGCTATCATATCTAAATGTCATTTTTTTCCTCACGCAAAGCCCTTGTCTCCTCCTTTCTCAGAGCGGCACGTTTTGCTTTAGAACCTGTTATCATTCCTCCCAAAAACCCTATTAACAATCCCGTAGATAAAGTAGCAAACAAGGCTATGAATAAGGGCATACTCTCGATTTTCATTTTCAAAAACTGAATAGAAACTTCTTGTCTATTTTGAAAACAAAATATTAGGATAAAGAAGAGCAAAATAAAAAGAATAATTGCTCTAATGGTATTTACTACTTTCGTCATAACATTAGTTTTAGACGTTTTAATTAAACTAGAAGCCTTCCATTGCTGCTAGCTTTTCGCTTTGTTCGGTAAGCTTCAGCTTATCAATCACTTGATCTAAATCGCCGTTTACAATGGCATCTAGATGATACAAAGTTAAACCAATTCTGTGGTCGGTAATTCTTCCTTGAGGCCAGTTGTAGGTTCTAATCTTCGCACTTCTATCGCCAGTGCTTACCAAAGATTTTCTCTTATCCGATATTTCGGCATGCTGAGCTGCATTGGCCTGTTCGTATAATTTCGATCGCAACCAATTCATTGCTATCTCCCTATTCTTATGCTGCGATCTTCCCTCTTGGCATTCTACAACCACGCCCGTAGGGATATGGGTTATACGAATGGCAGATTCCGTTTTATTAACGTGCTGTCCACCCGCACCACTCGCTCTAAAGGTATCCACTTTTAAATCTGCCGGGTTGATTTGAACATCTACTTCGTCTACCTCAGGTAAAACAGCAACAGAAGCTGCAGAAGTGTGTACTCTACCTTGACTTTCCGTTTTTGGTACGCGTTGCACACGATGCACGCCAGATTCATATTTTAAAGTTCCATAAACATTGTTTCCTTTAACGTTCATTACCACTTCTTTATAACCACCTGCTGTACCTTCGCTAGTGCTAATGATTTCAATTTGCCAATTCTTACTTTCACAGTAATTAATATACATACGCAACAAATCGCCAGCAAAAATACTTGCCTCATCTCCTCCAGTTCCCGCACGGA
Source organism: Chitinophagales bacterium (assembly GCA_020635975.1). Lineage (GTDB taxonomy): Bacteria > Bacteroidota > Bacteroidia > Chitinophagales > UBA8649 > JAFMKE01. The sequence goes on along the minus strand of JACJYT010000016.1, from coordinate 1,313 downwards.
TCTCAAGCATCACATCTTTATCGTCTTCAGGATCTTTAGGCACTAAAAGCACCTTTATTTCCTCTTCCAAGGCCTCTTTCTGTTCCCCTAATTCATCCAATTCCATCTTAGCCATATCTCGCATTTCCTCGTCGCGCTCAGAAGCTAAAATCTCTTTGGTTAATTTTAAATTACTAAGAACATCCTTATACTTATCGTAAATAATCTTCACGTCCTCCAAATCCTTATATTCTTTACTCAATCGAGTAAACTCCTTCATATCCGACATGACACTAGGATCAGAAAGTTTTTGTCTTACTTCCTCAAACTTGATAACAATAGGCTCTAACTTATCTAACATTTCAACTATTTACGCCACAAAGATAGTTAATAGAAAACTAAGCTTTCCTATAGATTATTACTATTTTGGCAATGAGCATTTCGAACTAAGAAGAAAACTTAAATAGAAATTTATGAAGCACCGATTAATCACCATCCCAATTGCTTTATTGACTGTGTTCCATTTGATGGCACAAACTAATTCTTTGCTTTGGGAGTTCTCGAAACCCGGCTATGAAAGTTCCTATTTGTTTGGAAGTATTCACCTCGGCACTAAAGAAATTCTGGACCTAGGTTTGAGTGCATTACCGTATTTACAAGAATGCGATGCCTATGCTGGTGAAATCATTTTAGAGCCTAAGGATATGTTTAAATTACTGCCACTTTTATATGAGAAGGATAAAACTAAAACTTGTTCTCAACTCTTAGATTCGCTAGAATATTTCGAAACCAAAACGAAGGTAATAGAGGTATTAGGTTCAGAATTTGTTCTACTACTCCCATCCATCTCTCCATACATGCTTGCCACTTTACTCTCCTTATCTAAAGAAGACTTAGAACTAAATTCAGGTCAATTTCTCGACCTCTACTTGCAAGAAGAAGCGGGAAAAAATAAAATGGACCTAATTAGTTTAGAAAGCATTGCAAGTCAGATGGCCTATCTACAAAATATAGATACTAAGGCCCAAAAAGAATATTTGCTACAAATTGTAAGAGAAACTAAGATGGAAAACCAGAGCATTTCTGACCTGGTACAGTTATATCTAGATCAAAACTTAAGTGCTATAGAGCAAAGTCTATTCTTAGAAGAACAAGATGACCCATTAATAACTAGAGCGTTTATTGAAGATAGAAATTTACTACAACTAGAAGGCATACTAAAAACTTGTTCTCAGCAAAAAACTTTTATAGCAGTTGGTTTAGCCCATTTAGTTGGAGCTAAGGGTTTACTACATTTATTAGAACAAGAAGGATTCAGCTTAAAGCCTATCCCT
>JACJYT010000015.1 GCA_020635975.1 Chitinophagales bacterium | reverse complement strand
ATAGTTGAACTTGTATTAACGTTTCTCTTTAATTCTTGCAGATTTACCAGTTAAACCTCTTAAATAGAATAACTTAGCTCTTCTTACTTTACCAATCTTATTCACTTCAATTTTGTCGATGAAAGGAGAGTGGAAAGGGAAAACTCTTTCTACACCAGTACCATTCGACATTTTTCTAACAGTGAATCTTTTGTCAGTTCCTTCACCTCTAACATTGATAACGTCTCCTCTAAATATCTGAATACGCTCTTTACCACCTTCAATAATTTTATAAGATACAGAAACATTGTCTCCAGACTTAAATGTTGGTAAACCTTCTTTTCTTACAAAACTATCTTGTACTAATTTTATTTCTCTTTCCATGATTGATTAAATTTCGGAGTGCAAAGATAATTTTAATTTATGAATAAAATGCTATGTTTTTAACAAAAAAATTAATCATTGTCCTCTAAAATATCCGGTCTTCTTTTTTTTGTTCTTTCTAAGCTCATTTCGTAGCGCCAATTTTCTATTGCGGCATCATTTCCACTTAGCAATACCTCAGGAACTTCCATGTCTTTGAAATTTCTAGGCCTAGTGTACACAGGAGGGGCTAATAAGCCATCTTGAAAAGAATCGAGAAGGGCAGAGGTTTCATTATTTAAAACTCCAGGTAAAAGTCTACCTACGCTGTCTACTACTATGGCTGCAGCCAATTCTCCACCAGATAAAACATAATCGCCAATAGAAATTTCTTTACTAACATATTTTTCTCTAATGCGCTCATCAATTCCTTTATAGTGTCCACAGATTAGCATTATGTTTTTCTTTAGCGACAACTGATTGGCTAGTTTTTGATTGAATTTTTCACCATCTGGAGTAAGGTAAATAATTTCATCAAATTCTGCTTTGCTACAGAGATCTTCAATGCAAGAGGCTAGTGGTTCGCACATCATTACCATACCAGCTCCACCGCCAAATTGATAATCGTCAATTTGTTTATGCGGACCTAAACCATATTCCCTCAAATTAACAAGTTCTATTTGCAAGAGTCCTTTGTCTTGTCCACGTTGCATAATACTATGGTTAAGTGGACCTTCTAATAATTGCGGAAGTGCTGTAACTATTTTAAAATTCATCGCTTTTTGCTTTTATCTTATAGCTCGAGAAGTCCGTCGGGTAAATTAGTATGCACTATGCCTTTCTTCTCATCGATATCCAATATCATTTCATCAACAAAGGGAATCAACACTTCTTTTCCTTGATAGTTTACCATTAAATTAGCATGACTATTTTCGTTTTCCACAACCTCTATGATGGGGCCAATTTCGCCAAGATATTCATCTTTAACCAACATGTTTATGAGGTATTCGTAAGACTCTTCTTCTTCAAAATATTGCTCGAATAGCGCTTCTTCGCAGTAAATCTCTAAGTTTCTAAGGGGAAGCGCTTCTTGATCGCTACGAATATCGCTAAGCTCTATTAAAATGCTTCTCTCTTCTATTTCTTTCCACAGCTCAAGCTTATAAGGCACGGGCTTACCATATTGAAAAATCCAAATAAAATTTAAATGCTTTTTCTGCTGCTTGCTTAAATAGTCTAAATACACTTTCATTTGGCCTTTAAAGCCATGTATTTTTTGAATATAGCCTATCTTAACTAAATCTGGTATGCCGTACATCTTTGTAAAATTAAAACAAAAAAGCCATCAGTCAACCGACTGATGGCTTTTTTTATAAGTTAAAGAATTACTAAGCTTCTGTAGTACCTTCTTCGCTTGTTGTTTCTTCAGATGCAGTATCTTCAGAAATATCCTCAGCGCCTTCTTCAGCAAGTTCTGCTTCGGCCTCTGCAACTTGAGCAGCCGCAGCTTCTTCTTTAGCTACCATTTTAGCACTACGCTTGTTAGCTTCTTCTTCATTACGCTTAGCACGCTTCTCATCAATTTTTTGAAGCTCTTTCTCCATTCTACTTTGAACTTTAGAAAGTTTAGCTGCTACCCATTCTGCAAATTTAGCTTCTGCTTCTTCTTGGGTAAAAGCACCCTTGTTAACCCCTCTCTGAAGGTGTTTTTTGTACATTACTCCTTTAAAAGATAAAATTCTTTTAACGGTATCTGTAGGCTCAGCACCATTCATCACCCATTTAAAAGCCTTATCTACATCTAATTCAATAGTTGCAGGAACCGTTAATGGATTGTAGCTACCAATAGTTTCTAAAAATTTACCATCACGACCTGTTCTTGAATCTGCTGCGATGATGTGGTAAAATGGTCTACCTTTACGACCTTGTCTTCTTAATCTTAATCTTACTGACATAAAATAAATTTAGTTATGTAAATGTTATAAATACCCACTTATTAAAAGTGGAGCGCAAAGGTAGTAATAATTTTTTACTTTGTACTCGCTTCGTTCATTTTTTCTCCAAGCTTATCTAAACCAGAAGCACTAAGCATTTCTTTTCCTTTTTCTTTCAGGTATTCTTCTAGTAAGGCCTTGTCGTTTTCACTAATCATACTCTTTAAAGTTTCTGCCTTCTTTTGCAATTCCATACCTTCAGCTTCCAAGCTCTTTAATTTTTCCATGTCGCCTTGTTGAAGAAGTTCCATAGAACGATTAAAGTAGTCGTCAAAAGCCACTGCAAAACTAGCTAGGTCCTGATTCTCAAATGCAGGAATTTCTGTTGTACTTCCTTCCACTGCAGCTTCAACTTCTACGTTTTCCTCTGTGCTTTGTGTTTCTTCTTCCATTTGCTCCGGAGATTCTGGATTAGAATTATTGCAAGAGAATAGTAAGATACTAGAAAAGATTAGGATAAATAGATTGATTTTTTTCATGTTAAGGTTTTAAAGTTTTAATAAAGCTCAAAGCTACAAATTTTCTAATATTTCTTTCCCTTAGATTTAAATACTGAGCTATTTAGCATACACTTTTTCTACTTTGGCTTATTAAATTTACTTCTAATCGTTCTGTAATCTATCTTTTTCTCCGAAATTAGCGCTACTAAATTTACCCTATGTCGAATAAATTAAATATCGCCGTGCTTACTGGTGGTAGCTCTGCCGAATTGGAAGTGTCTTTAAAAAGTGCTAGTGTTGTTGCTTCTAATTTAGATAAGGCAAAATACAATGTTTACAGAATTGACATTAGCAGCTTCCCTTGGTCTAGTCTTTCCAGTGAAGGAGAGGAAGATCAGGTAGATTTAAACGACTTTAGTTTGTTTAATTCCAAAGTGAAATTTGATTTCGTTTTTATCGCTCTTCATGGTACTCCGGCAGAAGATGGTAAATTGCAAGGCTACTTCGATTTAATCCATATGCCCTATTCTGCTCCCTCAGTTCTTGCCAGTGCCATAACTTTCGATAAAGATATAACCAAGTCCTTAGTGCAAGATTTGCCACTTAACTTAGCCAAATCGCTGCTATTAAATACGAATTCCTCTATTTCAGACGCAGATATACTCAAGAAACTTTCCTTACCCATTTTTGTCAAACCAAATAAAAACGGTTCAAGTTACGGCGTGAGCAAGGTGAAAAATATAAGCGAACTTCAAGCCGCATTGGCAAAGGCCTTTACCTACGACGACGAGGTCTTGGTAGAAGAGTTTATCGATGGTAGAGAACTAGCAAATGGTGTTTTTGAAAATAAAAATGAACTAGTTGTTCTTCCCATTACCGAAATTGTTTCTGAAAACGAGTTCTTCGATTATGAAGCAAAGTATCAAGGCAAGTCGAAAGAACTTACTCCAGCTCCTCTTACTAAAGACCAAGAAACTCGCTGCTACGAGCTGAGTAGAACCATCTTTAAGCGACTTAAACTAAAGGGCTTCGCTCGAATTGATTATTTCTTAAAGGGAGACGATTTGTATCTATTAGAAGTAAACACCATTCCCGGACTTTCCGCCGAAAGTATACTGCCACAACAAGCGCTTGCTATGGGTTATAGTTTGCCAGAATTTTTCGACATCATAATTCAAAGCGAATTAGCAAAAAAAACAATTTAAGTTAAGAATCTCCGTTTTACCCATAATAAATAATATTTTTGCCTCATGAAGGATTTCATAGCATTTATTTTTTCCAAACAATTTGTAAAACACGCCGCTCTCATATTTTTAGCGTTCGTTCTTTTTATTTTTCTTTTATCGAAATGGTTTGGTATATACACGCAACATGGCGATTCTCTAACTTTGAACGACTTAAACGAACTAACTTTTGATCAAGCAAAAGAATTGCTAGAAAGTAAAGGTCTAGATTATTATATCGTAGATTCTGTTTCTCCTAGTTCTTGGAGACCAGAATATCTGCCACTTGCTGTATTACGACAAGATCCAGCGCCTAATTCAAGAGTTAAACAAGGGAGAACGGTTTATTTATGGCTTAATCCCTCTTCCGTTCCAGAGTATAAAATTCCTTGCTTAACAGGAAATGCGACCTTAGAGGAAGCTTTTCAACGCTTACCTCAAGTTGGAATGCAGGTGGGGGATATTACTTACAAAGCTTTGGAGGAGTTAAAAGAAGGAAATCCCATTTTAGAAATGAGCATTGCAGGTGTAAAATTAGAATGTGGCGCTAAAGCAAAATACGGAGCAAGAGTAGATCTTTTAGTAGGGGAGAAAGCCGGAGCAAATAAAGTAAGTGTTCCCTTGCTTTTAGGTCTCACCATGCAGGAGGCAGAGTTTATGTTGAATTCAGATTTGAATTTCGGAACCATACTCTATCAAAGCGAAGGATTGATAGATTCCTCTAGTGCAGTTATCTATATGCAAAAACCAGATTACGGAGCAGATGCTGTTAGAATAGGTAGTACTGTCGATATTTGGCTTCAACAAGATTTACCTGAAGAAGTTTCTTTAAGAATTTCAAGCTTGAAAAAGGATACTTTAATTCGAGAATAAAGGCAACTAAAAATTACAAATGAGATTTTTACTTAGTATTTTTTTAATTATAATAAGCTTTCATGTCGCGCTTGCTCAAGATGAGTATCTTGGCCCTATTAAAAATAATGCGCAGCTTCGTTCCTATCAAAATCAAAATAAAGCTTTATTTTATTACAATAATGTAAGATTTAATTCCGACACGCTCAGCCTACCATTTATAGATGATTTTTCAAGGAATACCTTACTAGATTATAACTTTCAAGCAAGTCAGATTTTTGATACTATTTTTAGGATAATTGGGGTTTGTATCAACGAAAGCGACTTCACTGTAGATAATACCCCGTTAATGTTCGATACCGCTTTTAGTTATAGCTATAACTTGGGCACTAATCAAGTAGATTCTGTTGCTCTTGCAGCTATAAGTTTCAATGAGTATCCAGGTGGAACTTGTTTTTTTGGCACCCCTGTTACACAAAATTATTGGCCTACTTATTATACCTATACCTTTGATCCAAGTACTGGAGAAAAGCTAGATTCAAATCTAGTTACTGCAGATACCGTAATGCAAAGTGTAGATTTATATTTAGCTAATCTAGACCCTAATTCTAAATGGGTAGATAATTACGCTTATTGGAACAAAACTTTTGCAGAAAATCCTCCTACCATTGGAGTGGCTACCCTCGATGGACTCAATGAATATGGTTTGCCCTACAACAATACTGTAGTGAATCCTGTTGGCTCTGCAGATGTGCTGACTTCCAAGCCTATAGATTTAAGTGGGATGCATAACGATAGCGCCATCTTTATTAGTTTCTTTGCCCAAGCCAAAGGCTTTGGCGATTCACCAAACTCTCCAGATTCACTTATACTAGAGTTTAAAAACGAATACGAAAACCTATGGGTTAAAGCGTGGTCTATCTCTATTGATGAGCTTAGCGATAATGATTTTAAACAATTTTATGTAGCTGTTCGAGATACCAATTTAATTACTGGTCCACGATATTTTTACGAGGATTTTCAATTCAGATTTAGAAATATAGCTAGTTTAAGTGGCAATAACGACCATTGGAATATCGACTACGTTCGTTTAGACAAAAATAGAGCCTTAGTAGAACAAGATACAGTAATTAGAGATGTTGCTTTTATGTACGACTTCCCTAATATCCTTGATAGGTATTCTGCTTTACCTTGGAATCAATTTCAGGCTGGTGCAGATCGCTTTGCAGATTCTATAAGTATACAAATTAGAGATAACGGACAAGTAGCAGGCGTTTCTGCTGGTGCTTTCCCGATTAAAGTATTAGTAAGCGATTCTCTAGATCAAGATACCATATATCAGTTGGGGGGATTAAATTTCAATCCAACACAAGAAATTAAAAGTCAAATTTTTACGCCTAATTTAGATTTTGTTAAGCCAAGTTTTGAAGGAGATTCTATCTACATAAATGCGGGTATGGGTATGGAACCCACCTCTAGAAATTTGCTAACGAGCAATGACACAACTTTTTCTCAAATCTTATTTCATAAAGTAATGTCCTACGACGATGGTTCTGCTGAAAGGGCCTATGGTTTAAGTGGAAGTCCAAACGAAGCGAAAAAATTTGCTTATCGCTTCGAAGTGGCTCATCCCGATACTTTAGCAGGAATCCAGGTTCATTTTTCTAATATTGATGAGGATGTGAGCAATTTAGTTTTTTCATTTTTTGCTTGGGATAGCTTAGAAATTAACCAAGCTTTATCCTATGAGCATGTAATTGGAGTGATAGAAAATAAAACTCCAGTTTACATCGATATGCTAAATGGTTTTGCCAGTTTTGCTTTCGATACCCCAATTTTGGTTACCGATAAGTTTTATATTGGTTGGGTACAAACAGATACTAGAAATTTACAAATTGGCTTCGATAAAAATAGCACAAAGGGAAGAGAACATATGTTTATTTATACGAGCAGTACCTGGAGGCCATCTAATTTAAGTGAACAAGGTTCCCCAATGATGCGTGCAGTTTTGGATGCTGATTATCCTTTTCCAACAGGAATTAGAGAGTTTATAACTACACAAAGTTCTTTGCTTAAGGTTTATCCAAACCCAAGTAATTCTATATTGCATGTAGAAATGGATGAGCAATACGATAATTATACGCTCAACTTATTCGATTATACAGGGAAGCTGGTTTTACAAGAAGAAAATGTTAAACAACTAGATATGTCTAATTTGAACACAGGGGTTTATTTTTTGAGAACTATATTAGATGGACAAATGTTTTATGCTAAAGTGCTTAAAAATTAAATGAGCTCAAACAAAGTGATATTATTTGATGGTGTTTGTAATCTTTGCAACAGTTCTGTGCAATTTGTGATTAAACACGATAAGAAGAAAGAATTTTCCTTTGCTTCTCTTCAATCCGATTTTGGACAAAAAACTCTTCAAGAACACCAACTGCCTTCAAAGCACTTTGATTCCTTTATATTATTGGAAAATGGCGTATTATTTCAAGAATCAACAGCCGCATTAAAAGTTGCTGCTCGATTAAATTTCCCAATCAATATGCTTTCTATTTTCATCCTTATTCCGGCTTTCCTTAGAAACGCTGTTTATAAATTCATTGCTAATAATAGGTATAAATGGTTTGGTAAAAAGGATTTTTGTATGATGCCGAGTCCTGAATTAAAAGAAAGATTTATTGCTTAATTTCATTGCATGTTGAAGTTCTTTAAATGGCTTTTTATACTTGTATTTATTCTACTAGCCAGTTCGGGCTATTTCTTATATCGCCAAGTATTTGGACCCTATGTTAAGGAAGATGTAGAAATAAAACTTCCATCCGATTCGAGCTACGAGAATCTGCTTAGTCGCTTAGATGAAAAAGCCCTAATCAAGAATCCCTTATTGTTTAATCTTCTAGCACAAAAAATGCGTCTAGCAACTAATGTGCATTCTGGAAAGTACTTACTTAAAAAAGGAAGTTCTTTATACCACCTTATCGCAACACTAAGAGGAGGGTGGCAAGAGCCGGTTAAATTAACCATAAACAATGTAAATTTTAAGGAAGATTTATGCACTAAAATAGGTGCGCAACTAGAAATTGATTCATCAAGCTTATATGCTTATATCACCAATGACTCCTGCTTGAATTATCTAGCTTACTCTCAAGAAGATATTCTTTGTATGTTTATTCCCAATACCTACGAGTTTTATTGGAATACAAGTTTAAACGCCTTTATTGAAAAAATCAAGAAGGAAAATGAGCTGTTTTGGAATGAGGAAAGAACTGAAAAAGCAAAGGCTATTGGATTAGAGCCTGAGGAAGTGTATATTTTAGCTTCTATAGTAGAAAAAGAATACAAATTCAAAGAAGAAAGAGCAAAAATAGCAGGAGTCTATTTAAACCGAATCGAATTAGGTATGAAATTACAAGCAGATCCAACGGTAAAGTTTGCCCTCGGCGATTTAAGTTTAAAAAGGATATTAACAGTACATACCGAATACAATCATCCTTATAATACCTATTATAATTTAGGCTTGCCTCCAGGTCCGATTTGCATGCCCGAAACAAGCACCATAGATGCGGTATTGAATGCCGAAGAACACAACTATCTTTATTTTTGTGCTAAAGAAGATTTATCTGGTTATCATAGCTTTAATAGTAGCTACGATGCCCATCTTAAAGCTGCACGCTTATATCAAGCAGCTCTGAATAAATTGCAAATCTATGAGTAAGTATCACTTGCATAAAATCCGTGTACGTTATGGCGAAACCGACCAAATGGGCTTTGTTTATTATGGAAATTATAGTCTTTATTTAGAAGAAGCAAGAACCGAAATGCTAAGAAGTAGAGGTTTTAGCTATAAAGCCTTAGAAGAAAGTGGTATATGGATGCCTGTGGTGAAGCTGGAAATAAACTATAAAAAACCCGCAGTTTACGACGAGCTAATCGCCATTAAAACAAAAATTGAAGGAAACATAGATAGAAAGATTTGTTTCTCAAGCGAAGTGCTGAACGAAAAGGAAGTTTTGCTTTGCACTGCCAAAGTTCATTTAGTATTTTTAAAACATCCCGAAGGAAAAATAGTAACTTGTCCTTCTTCCATAAGAGACTTGTTAGAAGTATACCAATGAGCTTAATAGAAACCATAAAACTTAAATTAAAAGAAAGCAAGAAAGCACAGTTTGTAATTCGCTTTCTTCTCAATTTTACTTTACCTGGTTTCGATAAAATTCCCGTATCCAAGGTTCTCGCTTTTGTTATTGACGAAATAAAAAAGGATTTAATCCCAACTCGAGCAAGATCTATAGCTTATAGTTTTTTTATAGCCTTTTTTCCTGGATTAATCTTTTTACTTACCTTACTTCCTTACATTCCTTTAGATAGCTTTCAAAGTCAATTTATCCTCTTAATAAACGAGGTAATTCCAGATAAAGTAGTCAATACCTTTATTCTAACTACCCTTGACGATTTAATCAATCAGCCAAGAGAAGGACTCTTGTCTTTTGGCGCCTTGCTTACCTTGTACTTTAGCACACAAGGGGTGGTTTCGATGATTATGTCTTTCAATAAAACCTATTCCATTTATACGCGTAGAAACTTTTTACAAATGCGATGGGTGGCTTTAAAATTGACGCTGATACTCTTGTTCTTGTTTGTAGTTTCGATAGTCTTATTAATTGCAGGTCAATGGCTTATCAACCTGTTTATTCAATATTATGAAGTTAAAAGTTTAGTGGTAAGTTACGCCTTGCAAGCCCTACGATATTTTATTATTGTAGTACTCTTTTTCTTATCTATTTCTAGTATTTATTACTTCGGACCAAGTTCTAAAAAGCAGTGGAAATTTATTACACCAGGATCTACTTTCGCAACCTTAAGTTCCATTATTACTTCCTTGATATTCTCGAACTATATAAGTGGCTTCGATAAGTACAATACCATCTATGGAATTTTTGGATCGATAATCATTTTCTTGGGCTGGCTTTACGCGAATTCCTTCGTGCTTTTAATTGGTTTTGAATTAAATGCTGCTATTTATTACCAATCGAATCTATTGATCAAGAAGGACGATGAAGAATTAATAGCCTAAAATGCAGTATTTAGGGCGCTTTTCGCTTGAAGCAAAAATACTTGAATTTTTTTTCCATAAAATACGCTTCTTAAATAAAAAGCTTTTTACCTTTGTCTCGGAGAAATGGCAGAGCGGTCGAATGCGGCGGTCTTGAAAACCGTTGTACTGCGAGGTACCGGGGGTTCGAATCCCTCTTTCTCCGCTGAAAGCCCCGAACTCCGGGGCTTTTTTTTTAGAGAGTATTAAATTGGTGGAAAAAGATAATAAATATAAAACCGAGTCGCATTTTAGAAGTATCATTAAAGGTATTTCTTGGCGAATAATAGGGACCTTGGATACCATGTTGTTATCTTATTTAATAACTGGTCACGTTGCTAATTCCCTTAAGATTGGCTTTACCGAAGTTTTCACCAAAATAGCGCTTTACTGGCTCCATGAGCGAATTTGGCAATATTTCTTAGTCGGAAAAGAACAAAATAGAATTATCTCTGTGGTTAAAGCGGCTTCTTGGCGTCTATTGGGCTCTTTAGATACTTTAATGATAAGTTGGTATTATACTGGAGAGTTCAAACTTGGTTTGAGCATCGCTTCATTCGAAGTGATAACCAAGATGATTTTGTACTATTTCCATGAAAGAGCATGGCTTGCCGTTCCAGTCGGATCTATTCGAAAGATTTTTGGAAGGTAGCAGTAATCTTAACATTTTCTTAGTGTAAGATGCTCTATTAAAGCTTAACTTAGTGCCTCAAATTAGTACTTAAGTTATGAAATATTCTCGTCGATCATTTTTAGAATTTTTAGGAAAAGGAAGTGTTCTTGGAGTAAGTAGTATTGCACTTGCCCCCTTGTTGAAAGCATGTAAAACAAGCCCAGAAGTAGAGGAAGTTCCAGTTTATGCGGCTCAAGTTAATTTTCAAAGTATCGATGCGCTTAAATACGATGAAGTACGCTTAGCAGATGGCTTTAAACAAGAACTTCTAATCAAATTTGGAGACCCCATTAGTGATTTAGATTATTTTGGAACGCACAACGATTACTTAGCCTTTGTTCCACTTAATGAGAATGCCAGCGAAGGTATTTTATGGTCGAATCACGAATATTTAGATCCTATTTTAATGGGAACTTATGCTCCATTAAATGAAAAAACGAAAGAACAGGTCATGAAGGAGCAGTATGCTGTTGGTGGAAGCTTACTGCATATTAAATTACTAGATGATAAGAGATGGGAGCTGGTATATGGAAGTGAATATAACCGAAGATTAAATGGGAATACGGTCATTCCTTTCGAATGGGATGAAGCTATTGCGGGTTCTCACGAGGCTATAGGTACCTTTGCTGGCTGTGCTGGCGGTATTACACCTTGGGGTACAATTCTTTCTTGCGAAGAAAACACCGATCAGTTTTACGGAGATAATATTTACGATGAACTAAGTGGTGAAGTAATAGATAAATTACCAGGAGATTATGGTTGGGAAAAGCATTTTGATTATTCTCCAGAACACTATGGTTGGGTAGTGGAGGTAAATCCTTTGACAGGAGAAGCTAAGAAATTAGTTTCCATGGGGCGCTTTGCCCACGAATGCGCCACCATGCACCAATTAGAAGATGGTAGAGTGGTTGTGTATTTAGCAGATGATGGGAATGACAGATGCTTGTATAAGTATGTTTCAGCAGGCCCGAAAGATTTAAAGAATGGAAACTTATACGTAGCAAACTTAGAAAGGGGAGAATGGATTAGTCTGAAATACGAAGAGCAAAGTATACTGCAAGAAAAGTTCAAAAATCAAACGGAAGTTCAAGTGCGCATGCGCGAAGCAGCTTATTTGGTTGGTGGCTCTATGTTAAATCGCCCAGAGGATATAGAAATAGACCCAATTAGTGGAGATGTATTTATTAGCTTAACCAACAACAAGCCGAAAGGCGATTTACACGGTTCCATTTTAAAGTTGACAGAAGATTCTGCTGATAAAACGGGATTAACATTCAAGGCAGAAACCTTTTTAGCTGGAAGCAAAGAAGCTGGCTTCTCCAGTCCAGATAATTTAGCTTTCGATTTACGCGGTAATCTTTGGATGACCACAGATGTTGGCGGCAGTACTTTAGGTGTATTAGATTACGACTTCATGCCTTGCAATAGTCTGTTCTTAATACCGCGAAGCGGTGAACGTGCTGGCGAGCTAATACGTGTGGCAACAGCACCGAATGATGCAGAGTTTACTGGACCTTTCTTTCATCCTAGTGGGAAGTTTTTATTTTTGAGCGTACAACATCCTGGCGAAACCTCTACTAGTTTGGATGCCTTAACTAGTCATTGGCCCGAAGGGGGAGAAGCGCTTCCAAAATCTGGCGTAGTAGTAATCAGTGGCGAAAGTTTGGATACTTTATTGTCATAAACTTAATTTACATAGCTTCTCAAATGCATCATTTGGATTTAATTTATTTCTTGGGATGCACTTCATTTTTGAACTATTCAGTACCTTTGCAACTCAAACCAAATTATATTTAGATGAATTACGATATCATTGTATTAGGAAGTGGGCCAGGTGGTTATGTTGCTGCTATTAGAGCCGCTCAGTTAGGTTTTAAAACTGCGGTAATTGAAAAAGAATCTCTAGGTGGAGTTTGCCTAAATTGGGGATGTATTCCAACCAAAGCCTTATTAAAGAGTGCCCAAGTATTTGAATACATTCAACATGCTGAAGATTACGGAATTTCAGTTGCAGATTCTAACGCAGATTTTTCTAAAATGGTAAACAGAAGTAGAGGAGTAGCAGAAGGCATGAGCAAAGGTGTTCAATTCTTAATGAAGAAGAACAAGATTGATGTAATTATGGGCTATGGAACTCTGAAGCCGGGTAAGGAAATTAGTGTTAAGGCTCAAGATGGTTCGGTAAATACCTATAGTGCTAAGCATATTATCATTGCCACTGGTGCTAGAAGTAGAGCGGTTAATGGACTAGAACAAGATGGTAAGAAAGTAATTGGTTATAGAGAAGCCATGTCGATGGAAAATCAGCCAAAGAAAATGGTGGTAGTTGGTTCTGGAGCCATTGGAGTAGAGTTTGCTTATTTTTATAAAGCCATAGGAACAGAAGTAACTATTGTAGAATATATGGATTCTATTGTTCCAAGAGAGGATAAGGATGTAGCTAAAGAATTGACCAAGACTTTCAAAAAGAAGGGCATAGAAATCATTACCAATGCCGCAGTGCAGTTTGTGGATACCTCTGGTGATGCTTGTAAAGTACTCATCAAAGACAATAAAACGGCTAGTGAAAGTACTATTGAATGCGATGTGGTATTATCGGCAGTTGGAATAACGCCAAACACAGAAAATATTGGACTAGAAGCTGTTGGTATTGCAGTAGATAGAGGTTTGGTGCAAGTAGATGAATTTTACAGAACGAATGTTGAAGGATATTACGCAATTGGAGATATTGTTCCTGGTGCAGCTCTTGCTCACGTTGCTTCTGCAGAGGGGATTCTTTGCGTAGAAAAAATAGCAGGACAACATGTAGAAGCTATAGATTATAACAACATTCCTTCATGTACCTATTGTTCTCCAGAAATTGCCTCAGTAGGATATACAGAAGAAGCTGCTAAAGAAGCGGGTTACGAGATTAAGGTGGGTAAATTCCCATTTTCTGCTTCTGGTAAGGCAAGTGCCGCTGGTGCTAAAGAAGGCTTTGTCAAGGTGATCTACGACGCTAAATATGGCGAATTATTGGGTGCACACATGATAGGGGCTAATGTTACAGAAATGATAGCGGAGTTAGTGGTTGCCAGAAAATTGGAAACTACTGGTCATGAAATATTAAAAGCTATTCATCCTCATCCAACCATGAGCGAGGCGGTTATGGAAGCTACAGCTGCTGCTTATGATGAAGTGATTCATCTATAAATCCTAGCTCAGTTAAAAGATAAAAGCCATTCCGATTCTTCGGTATGGCTTTTTTATTCCCTTGTGGTCGGTGTTTTCTTGTGGTCGGTGTTATCACCGTACCACTTAGCTTGTGGTCGGTGTTATCACAGTACCACCTAGCTTGTGCTTGGTGTTATCACCGTAACCCCTAGCTTGTGCTTGGTGTCATCACCGTAGCACTTAGCTTATCATCCTGCTATAGCCAAAGACGTGTTGTAGCGAGTTTCCTCCTTACAATACAGAAATCAACTTTCTTCTGTATAGTAGATTTTATAGAACTTCCCTCGCTCATCTTTATCTTTTTCTATCAAATCATGGTTGCCGTGAACATAAATGTGGAAATTCTTATCCAACTTAATTACACTCCTTAAGTATTTAGCATTCTTCTTAAAAGCACTAGATGAAACAAAGAACTGCTCTTGTAAAGGTCTTTGATTTGTTTCAATATACTCTTGTTTGTATTCTTTAAATTCGTCGATTATGGCTTTATTACTAAAAAAGACACGGTCTTCGTATTCTTCCTCTTCAAAGCGCTCCACTCGTTTAAAGTATTCCTTACTTCTATTCAAAATTCCTGCTTGCTCATACTTTTCCATATCGTATTCGGGTATAAGTCTATCTTGAATAAAAGACTTGGTTAAATCGATGAAATCTTTGGTGTTATGAAAATCATCGTCTTTTTCTTTAATGTTTAAAAAGTCGCTTTTCCAATATTGCGCTTCATTGCTTTTATTCGCTTTATCTACAATTAAGACCTTGTAGCCATCACTTTCCTCTTCGTTAATAATTAAACAGCCCTTATCTAATTTGTCAATATTTACCCCTAAATCGTAAATTAAATCAATTTGCTTATGGCTGTGTTCTAGCTTCAAAAAAGCATCTTTAGATTCCGATTTAAAAATGCCAATTGCGTCTACCATCATTTCATCGATAACCAGATCTTTGATATAACTAATCATCAAATCACCTGCTTTAATATTCGGGTGGGCGCTTTGTTCATACAAATGCTTTGCAATAAATATCGATTGATTGTACAGTAAATTTGGGTCCTTAAAGATGGCGCGAGCAAAGCTAAACATGGGGTTGAGGTTAAGATCGCCATTGCTAAATGTAAAGCCATAAAATTCTGGGGTTTTAAAGCTTTTAAAGAAGTATTTGAAAAGTAAATCTCGCAATTGTTCATCGGCTAAATCTATAGGCTTTTCTGATATTTTAATACCCTCGTTTTCGCTTTTTAATCCTATTTGATGAATGCTAAGTTGTTCCAAACTTGCGGCTGCTAAGTTGATCATAGTTGCTTATATTAAGTGAGTTCAAAGTTAGTACTTTCTTCTTGCTTGCTTTGCTAAATTTGACTTTCTTCGAAGATTTTAAGCGCTTCAAGAAATGGGGGAGAGTAAGGGGCTTCAATTCTTACTGTATTTTCGTGCAAGGGGTGACTAAACTCTAAAGAACGAGCGTGCAATAACATCGTATCGTGTTGAAAATGTTCTTTCCAAAGCTTGTTTTGTTTATTACAACCATGAGGTCTATCGCCAATAATGGGATGTCTTAAATGGGCAAAATGTTTTCGTATTTGGTGATAGCGACCAGTTTCTGGTTGTATCTCCACTAAACTATATCTAGAGCTGCTGTGCTTGCCAAAGGCTAGGTCAATTTCAAAATTCTTTAGTACAAGATAATTGCTTATTGCCTCTTGAATTTTCCCATCATTATTTTTTAAAGCATAATCAATTCTACTAGCTCCACTTAACTTCCCTCTAACTATCGCATGGTAGCACTTGCGAACTTGATTATTTGCAAATTTTTCTTGCATCAGATGATTTACTTCCGGATTTAATGCAAAAAGCAAAACGCCGCTGGTTTTTTTATCTAAGCGGTGACAAGGATAAACATGCTGAGCAATTTGGTTTCGCAATTCTTGTAGGGCAAAATACCTATCTTCTCTATGCATCTTACTAGGGTGCACGGCCAAAGCATTCGGTTTGTTAATAGCCACAAGATACTCGTCTTGGTATAGGATTTCTAGTTGTAACATAACTTTGCTAGAACAAAGTTATTATTTAAGTATTGCTATGCAATCATCTATCCAAGCATAAAAATCGAAATAGTGATTAGAAAGCTTGGAAAGGAAGTTGTATTTATCGCTTCTATCCACTTTCTCAATAGCTCCTTTAAACTTAGCTAATTCATTCTTTAAGTCTTTATTATACTTGACTGAAAGGGTGGAGAAAAAAGAACAGAATTTAGTTTCAAAAGTATAATATTCTTTTTCTAAACTTCTGAAATGCCGGTAATAACTTGCCGCTAATGTTTCTATTTCTTGCATTCTATCCGCAATAGATTTTTCTTCAATCATAAGTCGAAACAAACAAGCTAATTGAACAAGTTTTGTAATATTTTTAGTGTCAAAAACAGAACTATCATTTTCATGCATAGCTATAGTTTCTTCACAGCTACGAAGTGCAAATGCATAAGATTGGTTCAAAATATAAAATCTAATTAATATTATTCTGAACTGTAAAGAAATTTTTGCTGGTGTTCTTTGCTCAAAAAAGAAGATATGTTTTTCTAACTTTCTGATTATTTCATTTTCAATATGCGGGTTATGGCAACAGAGGGTGTAATAGGAATGATAATATCTAGACCAATAAAGAGCTTGATCTTCAATTTTTGGAAAGCTTGCCATAAGGAACTCATACCATTCGGCTAAATGATTTCTAAGTTCGGTAATTCTATTTGTTGCTATTAAAAAATTAGAATAGGCTATATAATAAGCTATTTGAAAGAAAAAAGTATTATACCAACTATTTGGAGGAAAGGATTTATAAAGCTTTTTAAACTCATTTGATTTTTCTAGAAGAAAATCATTTCTGGTTTCAACAATTGTTGCTATTAAACAAATACTTAATAGATGTATATATTTCGTGCCATTAGAATGGAAAAGATTGGTGTCAAAGGTGAATAATGCATCATTTTGTAATAGTTCTAGTAACTCTTCTTCATTTTTTGATTTAATGAAGCTTGATCTATTCAATTTGATTGAAACTCTTTTGTAATAGTCAAAAACATTAAAATCTTGATTTAAGTTGGAGTTTGAAGCTTCTTGTATTTGAATCATAGACAAAACATCTGTTTGATTCTTTGCCATAAGAATGTGGAACATTTCACTAGCTTCTTCATAGGCTGCAAAAGAATAAGTTGATGAATATTGTTGATAGCTTTCATCCATCGTTCGCTTAAGAATTTTCAATCCCTCAAGCCAGAAAAGTTCCCCTTTATCTTTAAGAATAGCACCATAGTCGATTTGTTTTCTCCATTCCGCTAAGATATTATTGTGGTTAGCTGCAAAAATTCTTAAATAATCTAGAATACGATATTTTAATATGGATTTTTCCTTTCTAAAATGACTGATACTTTTGCATCCAGATTTTCTAGTGAATTCTTTCTCTTTAAACTGATCAATAGATAAATATGCCTTATAAATTGCAAAAGGATAATTTATGTAGTTTTCCTCTTCGTATATCTGGAGGTATTTAGCTAGTTGTCTTTTTTCCTTTGCTGTAAAAGTTTGAATTAGTTGCGATACAATATCTTTATTCATCGGCTTTAAGATAGAGTAAAAATTTATAAGTGTTTATAAGGTTTGGATTAATTTCTTCTTCAGAAAGAATAGAATTATCGGCAAGTTTAATTGAAAATTTTTCTTGATCCAAAAAAAGCTCATATCCAGGTTTGCATTTTTTTATCCTTTGAAACAAAGATGCCATCCCCATAAAGAAACCTTTTTCTTTGGCTTGATGGAATACGTACTTAGAACAACTCTCCTTAAAGAGACAGCATCTTCGTTTATTTTCAGGAAGGTATTTCCAATAAATTTTAATTGCAAGTAATAGGAAAATTCTCACTTTTTAAAGATCATTACCAGGGTAGAAATGGATCTATCTGGTGTAGAACCAATGCCAAAACAGCCATTAGATCCAGCAATGTTTGTGTTGATATTTCCACAACTGACGAATTCCCATCCATCAATGGTTTCTCTTTCAATAAATGACTCAAGTTGTCTTACGGCTTCATTTTGACCAGACCCAAATGAAACATTGGAGATAAAGGGGAGTACTTTGTATTGCATAGGAATAATTTTTAGTTAACGAATTGCTTGGTTTTAATATAGTATCAAATGAGGATAGGGAAGAGGGAGGCTTTAATACCTTATTGCCTCTTTCTATTTATTGTACTTCTTTTTTTAACATCCTATTATCTTCATAAATTATTTATTTGTTTAATGGTATGTTTAATCCAGCGGAAACGTAAGGAGAGTTGAATATATAGTTATATCCTCCTTCAAAATGAACTACAGGAAATACTAAAGAAAGTCCTGTTGTGAAACCATGTTTTCTGTTAAAATTTGACCTATTAAGTTCTATCGAATTTGAGTATTTAGCGATCTCACTATCTAATTGACAATAACCAGCTTTGAAATAGAAGTACTGGGCTAAACCCAAATAAATACCACCATGAAAATATTTTGATTTTTCTAGATAACTACCCTCTAAAGTTGTATTTCCATAGGGATCTGTTAAGTTTAGTCCATAGCCTCCAAACAAACCAAATCGGTGGAATATTAACATTCCTTCTAAAGGCATAATTTCGCCAAATTTCCAATTATAAGAAGTGTTATTTAAAGGGATAAAAGAACCTATACTACTACCAATATGAATGTAATGTATATATTTTTGCTTGACATAACTAATGGACATCTGTATACTGTCACTTAAAATACTAAAAATACATATTCCTACCTGATACTCTCCGTTTTTCTTCTTTCCTAAATTTTCTTTAAACTCGTTTAAAATTTTTTTATCTGTAACCTTAATGTTTTCTCCTTTCCCTTTGACTTGAACATTATCATTGTGATAAATCCATGTTTGAAACTTACTAGTAAAACTGTATTTAATTGGGACTTTATAAATAGTGTATTTTGATTTAATTAGCTTCTCAATATTCCAAAATCTATATCTGGCAATATCCAAAACTTCTTCAAACTCTTGTGGGCAATTCGTTTGATTTATTTTTATTTGATAACTATCAAAGAAATCTTCAATTTGTTTTGTGTAGTTAAATAAGGTATCAACTACATTAAAAGTGTGATTCCTTATGTAAGGATATATACTATTTTCTCTTAATGTGGTATAAAGTCTCAATTGCTTAACGTCTTCTACCTCGTCAAGTATTTCAATAGCATTTCCTAATGTATCTACATATATGGTAATTTCAGCTTCAACAAATGCCTCATTGCATTTGAGTAAGATTATTTCATCATCTATTGCCGAAAATAATTTTTTCTTGAATGTCTCAGTTTCGGAAAAAGAAGCATTGCTATATATAGTTCTTGCTTGTTCAATTTCTTTTAATATTTGCTCATATAGTACAACAGCCCGATAATCAATTTCTCTCTTTAAAGTTTCAACTTCTTTAGAACATATTATTTGTGTCTGGCTATATGACTGGGAATTGTTATTATTGAAAGAACTAGAATCAGTGAGATGGTGATTTGTTTCGGATTCCTGAACAACAGCTTCTATATTAGGGTAGTTTTTTTCAGAAACCAAGGTGTTTTGATGTTCTATTTTATTAGTTGTATTAGACGTCTTTTGGGGTTCAGGTAAGTTTAGACTATTATATACTACCAAACCATTTGACAGAATTACTTTGGATACTTCAGTCAACTTTATGGACTTAGAATATGGACTGTTAGGTAATTTATATTTTAATTCCTCTTCCAATTCTAATTTTTGACCTTCTTCTAATAGAATTAGTACTTCTATAAATGCCCCATTCTTTAATTCAATCTTGTCGTAAGCTATGCTATTATTTTTAAGCAGTTCTTGCTTTGTCGTTTTTACCTCATCAATTGGTTCAGAATCTTCATAAAGAATATATCCATCAGATAAGGTTAGTCGTTGTACCTTATACATAGGAATGTTCATTACAACCTCAGAGTTAGGTAATTTGTAACTAAGAATATCTTCTTTAGTTGGGATATTATCTAGAATAAGAACGACCTCCTTTTCTTCATTATTTTTGAACAGAATTTGGTCAGATTGGCCAAAACTAAATGCACTAACACTTAGGAAAAAGGCAAGAATTGAGTATTTCATAGTTTATATTTTACCTTTTCCTTTACAAGTTTCACAAACAAGCTTCTGCTCTAGTATCTCAAAACCTTCTCCTTTACATGTCCCACATGTTGTTTGTCCACTACCATTGCAAATTGCACATTTTTCATATACTTGTTCAATACTTTTGGTTTGAGGATTGAACTTGTTTCCCAAACTTTTGCCATTACCACTACCATTACAAGTTGAACAGCTTAATAATCCTTTGTTACATTGATTACGACAAAGCACATTGTTCGTGGAAAGATTATAACCACTGCCATGACATACATTGCATTCATGATCTTCTGTTTCCTCCTTATATTGATAAGTAGAATTATTAATTTTTGTTGTTGTATTATTTAGTTCGCCCTTTTTCTTGTTTATACTTCCTATTTTGTAAGAAAAGTTGAAACTGATTGATTTGTTTTTTTCAATATCAAAGGTTTTGTCATAGTCAACAATACCATTTATTGTTGTCATAGAAACAATCATTCGATTGTTAATTTCAATACCCAAATCAAAACCAATCCCCATATCAAAGCGGCTATAATTAAATCCATTAGAACTTGCTCTTTTAGAAAAGGCTGTTTGTTTATAGTTTCCGTCCTTTACAACTCCAGCTATTCCAATTCCAAAATTTGGACCTAGACCGGCAAAAATTTTCATTCCATTATTAAATCTATAACCACCTTTTGCCATTGCAGGGATTCGCAAATAATAGAGGTGTAGTGCTGTTGACCATATTTTATCAATGCCTCCAAATTTTTGAAAATCAGCGCCGGTTTGTAAGGATAAATAGTCTTTAAAAAGAGGTACCTCTAATTCCCAACCCAACATAAAACTTGGTGTAAATTGAGGACCCCAATAAACTCCGCGAGAAAATCCAAATCCGCCTCGAATACGATGACTAATACCCTCATCATAATTTGAATAGGATGGGCTAGATTTTAAGTTGTTTGTTGATTTATTTTGTGAGTTGGATTGGGAGTTTTCTTCGTTATCTTCCGATCCATGTATACCAAAACAACTAATGTAAAAATTGGTAGACATAGTTTCTGTTAAATTATTCATTGGCATAAAACCATATTCACCATTACCAAGATTGTTTGGTAAAAATATCTCCCAAAGTCCTTCTCTAATTTTTTTAAATTCGAGTTCTATTAGGACATCACTAACATCTCTAACTTTTCCTCCTAATGCTTGATCTCTTTGCAGAAATCGTCTTCTATCTTTTTGAACTTCTGCTTTAACTAAACTTACAATTTCGTACGGGTCAATATTTTGGTCTAATTTGATGAATATCCTAGGAATCTCATTTACATGAAATTGTATTTTAGATTTTGCAGAAAATGCACTAAAATATACTTCTGCACCTCGATATATTCCTTTAACTTTAACATCTGTAGTGGCGGAAGTTCGCTCTAATGATTTTAAATTGCCATCTTCTTGAAGATAATATGGTCTTGAGCTAAAGTCTGGTTCAGGTATTTTTTGAGAATAAACGCAGAATGTAAATGTTAGTATAAATAGAATTAAAAGTGACTTTTTCATTGTAATTTTTTAGCTTAAGCACTCAAATGTGTTACTTCTTTAGAAATAAAATAATTTACAGGACGTACTTTTTTTTAATAAAATAGTCTATTTTTTATATAATTTTATGTGTAAGTAATTGAATAACAAAATTTTACAAGTACCTTTCGTTTGATTAGTTTTAAAAATAATATTACCATAATAAGCTTTCAAAGCTTTAGTAAGCAAGACAAAAAAGCTATCCTTTCATTAGTGAAGTCTAAATTTCTTAGGATAGAAAAGAGAACCTTATTTGTCTTTGAAAAGCTAATAGAGATTCAAGATAAAAAAGGGGAGTTCTCAAATCTTCTAAAAATTCTTAGAAAGAACCAAGATTATAAGTGGTCTGAACAAACCATTAAAGATGCACTTAGTGATTTAAATACTGTATTTAAAGATTACATTTTTCTTCGCGACTCAAAGCAAAAAAAAAGTAATTATGCTCTAATTCTTGGTGAATTTTATTTGAGGGAGGGCTTGTCCTTGCACCTTCCAACCTTAAACAATTACTTGGAGCAAGATGATAGCCTTCCTTCGTATACCAAGTATTCGGATGCCTTCGTTGTATATCATAAGTTAGCTGTTCATGACAAGAAAATTCGGGGGAGAAAAACTTCAGATAATTTTGATCTTGCTGTAAAAAATCTAAACTACGCCTATTGGATTGAAACCTTAAAATTGGAATGCGAAATCAAGAATAGAAGAGAGAAGGTGAAATACTTTGAACAAGAGAGTATTTTCGAAGCAAATCATAATTTATTGTCTTTTGTGAGGCAAAATTATGGAGATAATCGTTTAATCAGTTTGTATAGCGGATTGTATAATTTAAGCACGGAAGAGGATTTTTACAAGCTGTACAAGGAGTGGTCACTTTCCTTAGAGGATATTTTGCAAGAAGATGCAAAAACAATTAGTATCTATTTGTTAAATTATTGCATAGATCATATTACTTTAGGCAGAGAGGATTATGCCAAGGTGTATTTGGAAATAAGTAAAAACTTAATAGAAAAGAATTTACTCTTAGAAGATGGGGTGCTCTTAGATGCTACTTTTAATAATATTTCATCTCTAGCTCTTAAGGCTAGGGATATCGAGTGGGCTCGATACTTTATAGATAATTTTCATCCCTTTTTGTTAGAAAAGGAAAAATCAAATGTCTATAAGTTGTGTAAAGCAAAGTTACTTTTTTCAGAGTCAAAGTTTAAAGAGGCAAGTGATTTACTTATAGAAATTAATATGCAGAAAGATTTCTTCTTTAATGTATCTGTAAACATTTTGCTCATTAAATGTTATGTTGAACTGGATATGATTAAAGTGGCCTTAACTACTATGAATAATATTGAGCTATCTATCAATAGAGCGAAGGAGAGTTTTTCTTCATCCATTTTTGCCGAAACTTGTTTGAAATTTCTTTCCTATCTTAAGGAAGTTCTTAAAGATAATCCAAAACTAATTATTTTAGATTCGGATAAATTAGTGGAAAGAGAATGGTTGGAAACTATCATTAAAAAGAGACAGTAAGTATTTAAATTTACTTACTATCTCTTTAATTTAACTCCGTTTTTTAACTTGCAATTCGGTTAAACTGAAAAACGCCGTGATCTGTATATACCCAAACTTGAACCCAAGTAGGTAGACCAGGACCAACATCGTAAGTGCAAATATTGGAGTAGCAACCATAGCTTTCATAGAGAACATTATTGCCATTAGAATTTTTAACAATTAATTTCTGAATTAGGTAATTGTCGCTTTGATAATCTACGGTTAGCACATGTCCTTCAATTGCTATTGAACCCGTTGCAAAAACACTTATTTTGATGATTATCCCAAGAAGGAGTAGCATCATTTTTTTTAAATTTTTATCCATAATAATTGGTTTAATTATGGATCCAGGCCCTTCACCAAAGTGAAAAAAAATAGGAAAACTAGCTAAGAAATCCTTGAATTACTCAATTTTTCAAAAGATTGCGAATACGAAATTTTGGAAATCTGTACTTTAAATCTTAATCCATAATTGAATGAATCAAAGATAGTTGGTAGGATTGCTAGAAAATTTGACAAAAATTGAACCCCGATTACTAGAGGGGTTTAACTGTTTATTAGTTGGTTTTCTTCCATTAAAACCCTTAAAGCTTGGTGTAAAGTATCTATATCTCCTTGATTATTATAGCCTTGTAAGGAAATTCGAATAAAATACTTCGATTTAAGATTTGTAATGGGAATTTCAATATGGAAACGATTATATAAAGCTTCTTTAAGTTCTAAGGGCTTCGTTGTGTTTATGGGAATACTGCACATCTGACCGAGAAAATCGGAGCTAAGCGGACAAAGCGCTTCACTGCCAAGAAGGGTGCAAAATTTTGGATAAATTTCTAATATTCTTTGTTTAGCTGCTGTACAAGCGGCATCCCATTCGAAGTCCTCTCTAAATCGTTTTAAACTCGGCATGCATAGGTGGGCCGAAAAGTCTCTGGTGCCATTAAATTCATGATAATCTAGAAATCTGTTTCCACTAGGGAAATCACTCTCATAACCCCAGCTCACAATTAATGGATCTAGCATATCTTGAAATTCCTTTTTTACATGTAAAAAAGCCAGACCTTTAGGCGCTAGATACCACTTATGCATTGCGCCAGTATAGAAATCTGCCTTTAAAGTACCAAGGTCTAAGGGTATATGCCCCGGAACATGAGCGCCATCTATAATCGTAATTAGACCTAATTCTTTAGCTCTCTCACAAATCTCTTCAACTGGCAGGATTAAGGCTGTGCTGCTTGTAATGTGACTTAAAAATACAATTTTCGTATTCTTGTTGTATCCCGACCAAAAGGCCTCTAATATTTCTTCCTTGTTGGAAAAGGGGAGGGGAATCTCTTGTTGCACGTACTTAGCTCCTGTTTTTTGACAGTAATAATTCCACGTTCTATCCATAGCCCCATATTCTAAATTGGTGCTAAGAATTTCATCACCTGGTTTTAAATCTAAGTTTTTAACCACGGTATTGAAGGCCGTAGATGGATTACTCGTAAAGAAAAAATCTTCGACAGAACAATTGAATTCTTGTGCAAATACTTCTTTGGAAGCTTTCAAAGCACTTATGCCAGTTTTTGTAAAGAATTGAATGGGTTCTTTTTCCAATTCTGCTTGCCATTTTTGGTAGTCTTGAAAAACAGGCAGGGGACAAGCGCCAAAGGAGCCGTGGTTTAGAAAATGAATGTCTTGATTTAATAAAAACTGCTCTTTTATTTTTCCCTTATTCATACTTCGAATATAGGCAATTTTGCCTGCTTGAGAATAGAATTTTGAAGGATTGTAAGTTATCCTATTCAATGAAAAAACCCTTTCTTGAAATTAAGAAAGGGTTTTTAACTTAGATTCTCTAAATCTTAAATTAGAAGTCTTTTATCCTATATCTACTTAACTAATAGAAACTACGGTCAATTCAAAATTCAAATCCTTTCCAGCTAAAGGATGATTGCCGTCGATAATAATGGTTTCATCTTTCACTTCAGCGATGATAAAATGCATTTGTTGTCCGTCTGGAGCTTCAGAAATTAATGGCATACCTACTTCTGGTTGAATTTCTTGAGGTAATTGAGATTTAAGAATCTCATGAAACATTTCTTCTTGACGTTCTCCGTAGGCTTCTGCACAAGGAATTTGGATGTTTTTAGTTTCGTTAACTTGCATGTTTAAAACCCCAGCTTCGAAGCCTGGAATTAATTGTCCCATGCCCATAGTAAATTTTAAAGGTTCACGACCTGTAGAGCTATCGAAAATTTGTCCATCGCTTAAGGTTCCTGTGTAATGCACTTCAACCGTGTCATTGTTTTGTACTGTTCTCATTATACTTGTTTTTAGCCTTTGACTATTAAAATAAAGTGCAAAGGTCGACTTTTAAAATTTTAGAAACGAATGGATCTTAGAATTAGTTCTTGGATTGTAGTTAGCTTGGTGATTTTATTGTCTAAATATGAATAATAGTGCATTCCCTATAATTTATATTATGTTAAATAGTGTGTTTAAAATAAAGGGGAAACTCCACAGCTTCCCCTTCTCTATCTTAATCTTTTAAAGCAGAATTAATTTTGAATAGCGCCTTCTGACTAGCTTCATCATCCGGTATTAACTCTAGCACCTTTTCGAAGTAAGGCTTCGCCTTCAAGTATAACTCACGTCTTTTAGCATCCAATTCATTGTACTTTTTAGTCTCGTTATAATTTAACTCGTTCATTTGCTTAATGTACTCGTTGGCACCTAAAAAATACATAGCTCCAGCATTATACAAGGCTTTATCGTTCTTTGGATTAATAGAAATTGCTTTCTCATATTCCACAATCGCCAATTCCACATCGCCATTCTTGTCATAAGCATTTCCCTTTACAAAGTACAACATATCATTCTCAGGTTGCAAGGCAATTGCTTTATCTAATTTATCAATGGCTTCGTTAAGTTTATTATCCTCGATATAGTAATTTAATTGATCAATTACTATGTTAACGTCATCTGGATATAACTCGGCAGCTTGATCTAATAAGCTCATCGCCTTAGTTTTATCTCCTTCTGCCTTGTATAAATTAGCAGCTAAACGATAATATTCAGCCTTCTTGTTCATGCCAATTAACTCTTCGTAAGCCGCAATAGCTTCTTTATTCATGCCAGCAGATTCTGCCGCTGAAGCAGCATTCGATAGGCATCTTTCGGTATCTACCACTAAATCAATTCCAAACTTAGTTAAGGTTTTGTTGATATCCTTCATAGCATAAAAGTCCTTATAGGCTTTGTTGAAATCGCTTTTCTGATAAGCATCTACGCCGCTATTAAACACATCTCCAGAGATTTGCTTAATATAAAGTAAAGCATCATCCGTATTTCTAAACTTCTTATCGTCCAAGCTTAATGCCTTCTCATAAGCACTTAAGGCTTCAGACATGAAATTTGGGTCTGTCTTGCTTAATAATTCGTCCTTGGCTAATAATTGATAAATAAGTCCTTTGTAATACCAAGTTTTTGCTTGAATACTCGTAGTCTCATTTAAGCAGGCAGCATCAATGGCTTCTTTTGCATTTACTAAATCTTCGCCGTCCTTTCCTAACTTGTATTCGTCAAGATAGTTATATGCCGCCATTACCTTACTGCTTTGCGCAAAAGAAATTTGTATAGCCGCAAAAAGTATTGCTGTAATTAAAATTGCTTTTTTCATTCTTTTTATATTTTGTTTACTAATTACTTTCAAATATTTTGCCAAAAATACGAAAAACTATTCTTCTCCTTTAGCTTCCCCTTCTTCACTTGCAGTCTCCTCTCCTCCTTCATTCTCCTCTCCTTCTGCAGCTTCCAAAGAATTTGCCTCTTCTTCTAAACGTTGGGTTTTTCCGTCTTTAATAATGCTAATTGCAGCAATACTATCGTTGCCTTTTAGCGAGATGAGTCGAACTCCTTGCGTTGCTCTTCCCAATACGCTCACACGGTCTAATTCTAAACGAATAGCAATACCCGACTTGTTGATTATCATTAAGTCGTCATTGTCGGTCACTTCTCTAATGCTAATCAATTTACCAGTTTTCTCCGTAAGGTTCATGGTTTTCACCCCTTTTCCACCTCGCTTTGTAATTCGATAAACGGCTTCCCATTCTTTAGTTTCTTCATTAAATTCATCTAAAGCAGTTCTCTTACCATAGCCATTCTCCGAAACCACTAAAATAGTGACATCCTTATCTTCTTTATTGGCCGTAATCATTCCGATAACCTCGTCATCTTTAGCTGCTAAAGTAACACCTCTAACGCCCGTTGCAGTTCTACCCATAGAGCGAACATGACTTTCGTCAAAACGAACCGCTCTACCTTGTCTTGTGGCCATTACTACCTCGCTATCCCCAGTAGTTAACGCTACTCTAACTAGGCTATCTTCTTCTCTAATATTGATCGCATTAACACCATTGGTTCTAACTCTAGAATAATCTCTGATTGGCGTTTTCTTAACGGTACCAAGTTTTGTAGCAAATAAGATGTAATGAGAATCTAAGAATTCCTCATCCTTTAAATCCTTAATTGGTATATAAGCTAGGATATTATCGTCGGATGGAATGTTGATTAGGTTTTGCAAAGCCCTTCCCTTAGATGTCTTACTTCCTTCAGGAATTTCGTACACCTTCATCCAGAAACATCTTCCTTTCTCGGTAAATAATAAGAGATAGTTGTGTGCTGTTGCTGTGAACATATGTTCGATGAAATCTTCATCTCGCGTAGTTCCTCCCTTCGATCCTTTGCCACCTCTGTTTTGTGTCTTAAATTCAGTTGCTGGAGTGCGTTTCATATAGCCTAGGTGCGAAATTGTCACTACCACAGGCTCATCTGCAATTAAGTCGGTTATGTCAATGTCGCCAGCAGCAAACTCAATGTTTGTTCTTCTTTCATCGCCATATTTCTCCTTAATTTCGTCTAATTCCGTTTTTATAATTTCGTAACGCAATTCTTGACTCTCTAAAATTTCTTTCAAACGAGCTATCGTTTTCATAATTTCCTCATACTCAGAACGTAACTTGTCTTGCTCTAAGCCAGTTAACTGACGTAAACGCATTTCTACAATCGCTCTCGACTGTAGATCCGATAAAGCGAAACGCTCCATCAAATTGGCTCTTGCATCCTCCGTATTGCTAGAAGCTCTGATTATTTTAATTACTTCATCAATATTGTCAGATGCTATAATTAAACCTTCTAGGATGTGCGCTCTTTCTTCTGCTTTTCTTAACTCAAATTTGGTTCTTCTAACAACAACATCGTGTCTGAACTCAATAAAGTATTGAATTAATTCTTTAAGATTTAATAGGCGCGGACGACCATCAACTAAAGCTATATTATTAACTCCATAGGAAGTTTGTAACTGCGTTAATTTGTATAAGGTATTTAGAACAATGTTTGGAATAGCTTCTCTCTTCAAATCAATTACAATACGCATTCCATCTCTATCCGATTCGTCGTTGATATCTGCAATACCATCAATTTTATCTTCATGAACCAATTCAGAAATTTTCTGAATTAAAGTGGCTTTGTTAACTTGGTAAGGAATCTCATTGATGATTATCTTATCTCTGGTTCCATCATTGTTTTCAATGATTGCTTTTCCCCTAACAACAACCTTTCCTCTACCTGTTTCGAAAGCTTCTTTTACGCCTTCGTAACCATAGATCGTTCCACCGGTTGGGAAATCAGGAGCTTTAATGTATTGAATCAACTCATCAATAGTAATGTCCTTATTGTCAATATAGGCTTTCATACCATCAATAACCTCGCTTAAATTGTGAG
This sequence comes from Chitinophagales bacterium, assembly GCA_020635975.1. Taxonomy (GTDB): domain Bacteria; phylum Bacteroidota; class Bacteroidia; order Chitinophagales; family UBA8649; genus JAFMKE01. The sequence goes on along the minus strand of JACJYT010000015.1, from coordinate 20,507 downwards.
GTAGAATATTGGTAGCCATACCTACTGCAATTCCTGAAGCACCATTAACGAGCAATTGCGGAATTCTTGATGGTAGCACACTAGGCTCTTCTAATGAATCGTCGAAGTTAAGTTGGAAATCAACCGTTTCTTTTTCAATATCTGCAAGTATCTCTTCTGCAATTCTATTAAATCTTGCTTCGGTATAACGCATTGCTGCTGGTGGATCGCCATCCACAGAACCAAAGTTCCCTTGTCCGTCTACCAAAGGGTAACGCAGCGACCAAGGCTGAGCCATTCTTACCATGGTGTCGTATACCGAACTATCTCCATGAGGGTGATACTTTCCTAGCACCTCTCCTACAATTCTCGCTGATTTTTTATGCGCCTTATTTGGTGCAAGTCCAAGGTCATTCATTCCAAAAAGTACTCTTCTGTGTACTGGTTTCATGCCATCTCGAACATCTGGTATCGCTCTAGATACAATTACAGACATAGAATAATCTATGTATGCGCTTTTCATTTCGTCCTCAATATTAATAGGAATGATCTTTCCGTCTTTAGCCATAGTTTATCTAATTTACAAGCTTGCAAAAATAAGCATTTTGGAAGTGTTAAACAGAACTACATCTTTTAATTATCAACATTTTACTTTTTTAAGACAATCGTGCTATTCCTAATTCTAAACAAAGTATTATTTGTATTTTAAAATAGACAATTACAACTTGCTACTACAATAAATTAAGGTACTCTAGAGTTATTAAAGCAATACATTTGTTAGCAAATTAAATAAAACTCTATGAACGCTATCTTATTGCAAATTACTAGTGCCGCTAGTGATACAACTGCTACAACAACAACAGAAATTACCACCTCAAGTGTTTTTAACATGCTAGGACAAATCGGATTCTTTGGGCTTTTTATAATGGCCTTAGTTTTCATTTTGTCTATTATTACCGTTTACATTTCTGTAGAGCGCTATACTGCCATAAAAAAAGCAGGATCTATCGACGAAAATTTTATGAACAGAATCAAGGATTTTGTTGCAAATGGCAATATTGCTGGTGCAAAAGATTGGTGCGATAAAACAGATTCTCCTATCGCTCACATGATAGGAAAAGGGGTTGCGCGAATAGGTAAATCCTTAAAAGATATTCAAACGGCTATTGAAAACCAAGGGAATTTAGAAGTAGGTAGATTAGAAAAAGGCTTAAATGTACTTGCTACTATTTCTGGTGCTGCTCCGATGTTAGGCTTTCTGGGAACTGTAACAGGGATGATTCAAACCTTTAAAGATCTAGCTGAAGGCAATACTGGTGCAGGCGATTTAGCCGGAGGTTTGTACGAAGCTATGTTTACCACAGCTTTTGGATTGGCTGCCGGCATCTTAAGTTATGTTGCTTACAACCTTCTTGCTTCTATGCTCGATAAGGTGGCGCTTAAAATGGAAGCAGCAAGTATAGAATTTGTTGATTTATTACAAGAACCTTCTAAGTAGTTCTTAGAATTTTAAACTAAAGAATTTACTATGAAATTTAAACGAAGAAATAAAGCAAGTGCCGCCTTTAGTATGGCCTCTTTGACCGATATCATCTTTTTACTTTTGATATTTTTCGTAATCAACTCCGAAATGCCCAATGCCCTTAAGTTAATCTTACCAAATGCTACGGGTAAAACCCCAGCAAGTAAATCCATCTCGGTTTCTTTAAGTAAAGATTTAACATACATGGTTAATAGTCAAGTGGTTATGTTTGAGGATTTGAAATCTACTTTGAGTGCAGAAATTGCCAAAAGTAATAGCGATGAAACCACGGTAGTGCTTAAAATTGATAAGGATGTTTCCTTAGAAAAGGCAGTAGAAATTCTCGATATTGGAAATCAACTGAAGGTTTCTATGATCCTAGCAACAAAACCGATGAAATAAATTATGGAATTTCCGAAGATTCGCATCTTATAATTATGAACCTAGCTATAGAAAATAAAAGAGGAGATAGAATTGCTAAAGGCACAGCAACGGCCTATACCATTCTATGCCTACTTCTGCTTTTTACTTTGAAATGTGAAAAGAATGAAGAAATGAGCAATATGGGGGTTATGGTTAACTTGGGTTATGTAGATAGTGGCATGAATCCCGACAATATTCCAACTTCCGATAACCAAGAGATTGTAGAGGAAACCAGTAGTCAAGAGACGGTAGAAAGTGCTTCGGAAGCAGAAATAGAAAGCGCTACTCAAGATATCGTAGAAACTAATGTTAACGCATCAGAAAATGTGAGTGTTAAGCCTGCAAACAATACGACCAATAATGCAACTACCACGCCACAAGTGGTACAAGAAACTACTCCTGCCCCTTCGGTTAATCAAAATGCAATGTTTAATGGTGCCAATAATCCTAATCAAGGAACAGGAAACTCCAGTGGAGATCAGGGCAACCCCGATGGAAATTTAGAATCGGACATATACGGAGATATAGCCGGAAGTGGCCTAGGTAGCGATGGTAAAGGTTGGGGTTTGAATGGAAGAGGCTTAGTAAGTAAACCACAGCCGAGTAATCCAACCAATGAGTTCGGAAATGTTACCGTGAAAATTACAGTAGATAAGTTTGGAACCGTAATAAAAGCAGAGTTTACAAGTTATAATAGTACCACGACGAACTCGAGCTTAGTTCAAATTGCCATTAATGAAGCCTATAAGGTGAAATTCAACAATGTAGCCAGCGATAATAAAGCTAGAGATAAGCAAGTTGGCTATGTAGTCTTCAAGTTTAAGGCACAATAATATTTTAGATTCTTCTGCACTTTGATGTAATTTTGTGGAAATTAAAAAGCTGTGAATTATTCTGAAACCCTCCAATATTTATTCGCCAAATTGCCCATGTTTCAACGTGTTGGAGATAAGGCTTTCAAGAAAGATCTAACGAATACCCTAGCCCTTTTAGAAGCTTTGGATAAGCCACATTTGAAGTTTCAAAGCATCCACATAGCTGGTACCAATGGCAAAGGTAGTGTAAGCCATATCTTAGCTTCTGTTTTTCAAGAATCTGGATTCAAAACTGGCTGTTATACTTCTCCACATTACAAAGACTTTAGAGAAAGAATTAAAATTAATGGACAAGTTCTTAGCGAAGATTATGTAGTTGATTTTGTACAAAAACATAAAGAACTAATTGAAAGAATTCAACCTTCTTTTTTTGAAATTACCGTAGCCATGGCATTTGACTATTTTGCAAAACAGCAAGTAGATATTGCTATTATTGAAACTGGCATGGGTGGTCGCTTTGATTCTACTAATGTGATAAGTCCTCTCCTATCTATTATTACCAATATTTCTTTTGACCATCAACAATTCTTAGGGGATACTCTAGCTAAAATAGCCTTTGAAAAAGCAGGCATTATTAAGCCAGAAACTCCTGTTCTTATTGGAGAACGACAAGAAGAAATTGAAGAAGTTTTTCTAAACAAAGCCTTAGAATGCGATAGTAATTTATTTTACGCGGATGAGTTGTTTGAAATTGTTGACTTTGAAACCAATTTAAGTGGGAGTGCCTTCACAACACATTTTGGAAAACGCAAGTTGCATTATAGTTCGGATCTAAGTGGCTTCTATCAAAAATATAACTTACAAACGGCAATGGCGGCAATTTTGCTCTTGAAGGATAGCTTTGAATTAAAGGAAGAGAACATTCGTAAGGGAATTGAGGGAGTTAGAAAAAATAGCTATTTTCTTGGTAGATGCATGAAGATTAAAGAAAAACCTTTGGCTTTAGTAGATAGTGCGCATAACGAGGCAGGCATAAGAGAATTGTTAAAAATAATATCCTCACAAGCTTATAAAACGCTGCACTTTGTATATGGAACGGTGGCAGATAAAGATCTCAGCAAGGTATTTAATCTTCTTCCCAAAGAAGCGCAATATTACTTCTGCAAGGCGGATATCCCAAGAGGCATGTCAGTTGAAGAATTGACTAAGTTTGGCGAGCTCAAGAAATTGAATTCTAAAGCCTACCCCAGTGTTCAAGAAGCCTACAAGGCTGCTGTAGAAAATGCAGATCCAAAAGAAGATATGATTTTGATAAGTGGAAGCATTTTTGTAGTTGCTGAGGTGCTTCCTTAATTCTAGTTTTTTAGGAACTTAAAGCACTTAAGAATAGTTTGTTGATACATGCAAGAGATTAAGCAAAAAGACCCTTACGAAGCGCTTAGAATTAGAGAGTTTAGAGTTTTTCTATTAATGCGTTTTGCCTTAGTTTTTGCTTGGTCTATGCAGTTTATTGTAATTGAATGGCAAGTTTATAAATTAACCAAGGATCCCCTCTCCTTAGGTATTATCGGCTTAATGGAATTAATTCCCGCTTTCAGCATGGCACTCTATGCTGGTCACTACGTGGATCAGAAAGAAAAAAGAAATTTGCTGCTAAAATGTGTTGCCGCTTTTTCTATTATTAGTCTTGGTTTATTTTTTCTGAGTTGGCCAGAACTTACTGAAAACTATGCCACCAAGACTATCTTGTATGGAATATATTTTTTAGTTTTTCTTGGAGGTTTTGTTCGTGCTTTCATAGGGCCTAGCATATTTTCCTTACTAGCTCTTATTGTTCCGAAAAAAGCTTATTCTAACGCCGCTACTTGGAGCAGTTCGGTTTGGCAAATGGCAGCAGTTTTAGGTCCAGCACTCGCTGGCTTTTCTATTAGTTGGATAGGGGTACATTGGTCGATGTGCCTTATTTTTCTTTTTACTATAATTGCTTTAATTAGTTTAAGCCGAATTAGTAAAAAGCCAATATTAAATCCAAAGATTGGAGAGGATGTGCTGACTAGTTTAAAAGAAGGTGTGAAGTTCGTTTTTAGAACTAAAGAGATTCTTGGCGCTATCAGTTTAGATATGTTTGCGGTGCTTTTTGGAGGAGCAGTAGCTCTTTTACCTATTTTTGCTACTGACATCCTTCATGTTGGTCCGCAAGGCTTTGGCGTTCTGCGTGCAATGCCAGCTATAGGTTCCCTAGTCACTATCTTAGCTTCGGCTTATTTCCCGCTAAATAAAAATGCTGGATGGAAGCTATTACTAGCTATATTTTTCTTTGGCGTGAGCATTATCGTTTTTGGACTATCTACCTGGTTCTATCTTTCCATGTTAGCCCTATTTTTTAGTGGCATGACAGATGGGGTATCTGTGGTGATTAGACAAACCATTTTGCAACTCAAAACTCCAGATAATATGCGGGGTAGAGTTTCTTCTGTAAACAATATGTTCGTAGGCTCTTCTAACGAGTTAGGGGCCTTTGAGAGTGGCTTGACTGCTAAACTTATGGGTACGGTTAATGCAGTAGTATTTGGTGGTTGCATGACCATTGTTACTGTCGTAGGAACTGGCCTAGCAATTCCTAGTTTAAGAAAATTGGATCTACGTGTGGAGGAAGAAGCTTAGCTTAACTTAGCACTTAGTAATTTTAGGAACTCCATTCGTGTAGCTTGCTTTTCAAATTCACCACTAAAAGAAGATGTGGTGGTGCTTGAATTTTGCTTTTGAACGCCTCGCATCATCATGCAAAGATGTTGTGCCTCTATAACTACGGCAACACCATGAGGTTCTAATACTTTATCAATGGCTTCTTTAATTTGTACCGTTAAGCGTTCTTGAACTTGTAGTCTTCGCGAAAATACATCTACAATTCTAGGTATTTTACTCAAGCCAACTATTTTACCTTTTGGGATATAGGCTACATGGGCTTTACCAAAAAATGGCAACATATGATGCTCACACAAAGAATAAAGTTCTATATCTTTTATGATAACCATTTCGTTATGGTCTTCGTGAAACAAGGCAGAGCGTAAAATATCTTCTGCATCTTGCTCATAGCCATGAGTTAAATAGTGCATAGCTTTAGAAGCTCTTTCTGGAGTTTTTAGCAAGCCTTCTCTTTGAATGTCTTCACCTAAACTTTCAATAATCTGCTTAAAGTTGTTTGCAACATCTTCTACCAGTTTATCATCGTAAATTTGCTCTTTGCTATATCTTTTCATAGTTCTATTCTTAATTTTAGTAAACAAAGATTATGCTCAATAGTTCATTACTTATTCTCCATAATATTCAACATAAATTCTTGGAGTTTCCATTAGTTTTATACTGTGCAAAGTACAACCATGAATGTGCTTTTCAAGAATTTTCCAAATAAGGATGATGAAATTTTCTGAAGATGGCAAAACATCTTTGAATTCGATTAAATCTAAATTTAAATTTTTATGGTCAAATTTATCAATAATCTCTTTTTTAATAATCGCACTGAGTTCATGGGCATTCATCACAAAGCCCGTATCTGGATTTGGTTCTCCTTTTACCGTTACAAAAATTTCGAAATTATGACCATGGAAATGGGGGTTAGCGCATTTGCCAAATATTTCTTTATTTTTTTCTTCCGACCAATTGCTGTTATATAGTTTATGTGCCGCATTAAAGTGCTCAACACGAGTTAAGTATACCATGGCTATTCTTGAATAATATATGCAAAGATAAGTTTTAATGTTTTGCGTGCTAAGTATATCTTTACATTTCTATGAAAATTTTAATAGCATTTTCGGATAAGGAGCATCTAAAAGACTTTTTTGACATGCTAGAATGTACAGAAGATACTAAGTCCTTTACCTACAAGCATATAGACTTGGATTTTTTGGAAACGGGCTATACCCACTTTGAAACCGCTTATCATATGGGCATAGCATTACATAGCAAGAGCTATCATTTAGTGCTATTTGCAGGTTTGGCGAATAGCTTAAACACTAGCATGCGAGTTGGAGATCTAGTAAATGTTATAAAGGATATCCCCTATCTTACGGGCATTCAAGAGGAAAATGAATTTAAAGATGCCTATGAACTAACGTGGTTGGATAGGAGTAAGTTTCCGCACCAAAGAGGTGCATTTATCAATATGAGCAACTCCTATTTCAATGTTTTTCTCCCCTATATGAAAACGGCATCTCTTAGCTGTAGTAGTTTGGAAGGTACAGAGGAGCAAGTAAAACTAAAAATAGCGCAATATCCTATTCATATAGAAACTAGCAACGGCATAGGATTTCATTATGCTTGCCTTTCTAAAAAACTTCCCTTTTATCAATTGAGGAGTATTGCCAAAAACTTGGTCTTGAAAAATGAAGATAAAGAGCTAGCTTTGAAAAACTTAAATTTACACTTAAAAGATATAATTGATTTACTATGAGTATTAACTATTTCAGCAAAGCTCAAGAGTTACAAGGTGCAAAGTTTAGAAAGCAGGTAAAGAGTCCGTTGTTTAATCTTTTTTTACTTGCTAAACTGCCTGCAGCTTATTTTTCTGGAGTTCGTGTACTTAGCTTAGACGAAGAAGAATGCAAGGTGAAAGTACCTTATAAATGGTTTTCTCAGAATCCATTCAAATCTACTTATTTTGCTTGTCTATCTATGGCAGCAGAAATGAGTACGGGTTTACCTTGCCTTATGGCGATCGACAAAATGCAACCCAAAATCTCTATGTTGGTAGTTGGCTTAGAAGCGCAATTCACTAAAAAAGCCACCGATATAAGTACTTTTGGCTGTAAAGATGTGGCAGCTATTTATGATTGTGTTGCAAGGGCCATTGAAAGCAAGGAAGCAAGCGTAGTAGAGACATTCTCTATGGGTTATAATAAAGCTGGAGAAGAGGTAGCCCGCTTTAAAATAACCTGGAGTTTTAAGTCGAAATAAGACTTTAAAATTTTAATTGATAAACATCTTCTAGCTCTTCATTACTAGAAATATTTACCCCTAGATCGTTTACTATTCCTGAATCAATGCCATAGACCCAGCCGTGTAAGTATAATTCTTGACCTTGTTTCCAACAAGCCTGAACTATAGAGGTTTTAGCCAAATCGAGTACTTGCTCCTTAACATTTAACTCAACAAAAGTGTCAAATTTTACTTTTTCATCTGCAATAGCATCTAGCTCATCTTTATGAAAACGGTAAACATCTTTGATATGTCTAATCCAGTTGTCGATGATTCCAATAGACTGGTTACTTAAGGCAGCTTTTACACCACCACAGCCATAATGACCACATACTATAACATGCTTTACCTTTAAAGCATTTACAGCATAGTCTAATACACTAAGCATATTCATGTCGGTGTGCAATACCATATTGGCTATATTTCTATGCACAAAAACTTCTCCAGGTTGTGCTCCTATAATTTCATTTGCAGGTACGCGACTATCGGCACAGCCTATCCAAAGTAGTGGTGGCTCCTGCCCTTCTGCTAGTTTTGCAAAGAATTGCGGGTCTTGAGCTAACTTGCTTGCTACCCATTCCTTATTATTTTCAATGAGTTGCTTATAAAATTTCTTTTCCATACTATTTCTTTATGATTTTTAATTCAATGTTTTTTTCTTTTGCGGTAATCTTAAAATCTTCAATAAGCTCTAAGATATCGTGGTCGATATATCTCGAATTAGATTGATCAATGATAAGTTTTTGATTATTCTCGAGTTTTGAAAGCTCTTGAAGTAGCTTTGCCTTATTCATAAAACTTACTTCTTCTGCAAGAATAATATGCGTTTCTCCTTCCCCTTTCTTGGCTACCATATAATGCGAGTTTTTATAGCTTTTGTACAAGATAAAAGCAATAGAAACCAACATTCCAATTGAAATGCCTTTTAATAAATCTAGAAACAAGATACCTAATATAGTGGCAATAAATGGAATAAACTGGCTCCAACCATCTTGATACATTTTTCTATAAAGCTCTGGTTTACTCAATTTATAACCTACTAGAATTAGAATAATTGCTAGTACCCCTAAAGGAATAAGATTTAAAAAAGGTGCGATAAATGCCACACATAAAAGCAGGTACAAGCCGTGAAGTATTGCGGAGAGTTTGCTCTTTGCGCCACTTTGTATATTGGCCGAACTTCTTACAATCACTTGGGTTATCGGTAGGCCTCCAATGAATCCAGAAAAAACATTTCCAAGTCCTTGAGCAAACAACTCTTGATTAGGTGGAGAAATTTGTTTTTTAGGATCAAGCTTGTCGGTAGCCTCTAAACACAAAAGGGTTTCAACACTAGCAACAACTGCAATTGTCAAAGCCGTAATCCAAAGTTGCGTATCTCCTATCTTACCAAAATCGGGAAAGCTAAACTGAGCAAAAAAGCCAGTTAAACTATTTGCAACGGGAACGCTAACTAAATGGTCTGGACTAATACTTGGTAAAGCGCTCATACCAAAGCTAAACTTATAGTACGCTATACCGAAAAGTACGGCAACTAAAGGGCCAGGAATGTTTTTAAAAAAAGCTATTTTCTTGCTTAAGATATGTTCCCAAAATAGCAAAATACAGAGGCTTATAACACTTACAATAATTACTCCTGGAGATAAAGCATGAAAGCTATGCAGAATTGCCGTAAAGGTGTTTTCGCCATCTATCTGAGAGAAGCTTTGGTCGCCTTCAAAATCGGCATCATAGCCAAAGGCATGAGGAATTTGTTTTAGAATGATAAGTATCCCTATCCCCGCCAACATTCCTTTAATCACAGCTGTTGGAAAGTATTGGGCTATGGTTCCAAAACGCAGCAAAGCGAATAGCAACTGAATGACACCCGCAAGTACAACAGCGGCAAGGAAATGTTGAAATCCTCCTAATTGTTCAATTGCTACTAGGGCAATGGCAACAAGGCCTGCTGCTGGACCACTCACTCCAAAGCGAGAGCCACTTAATGCTCCAACCAGAATTCCCCCGATAATACCAGAGATAAGTCCGGAGAACAGCGGAGCGCCACTCGCAAGCGCAATACCTAAACAAAGAGGAAGGGCGACAAAAAAAACGACAAGGCTAGAAGAGAAATCTGCCTTCGCATTGTTTAATAAATTTTTCAAAAGCTAATTTTTAATAACTATTAATAATCACCAAAGTGATATTTTAAACTTCAATAGTTATATGAAATCTGGAGGGGGAACTAAGATGTGCTGTAAGACACTTTGAAAATAGATAAAAGTCAAGATATGAAATGATTGTTTATCAAGTCCTTTCGTTTCTCCAATACCGTTTAACAAATCTAAAATCTTATCATATTCATTGGTGTCATTATCCTCTGTATCGTTTTCTGCATCCAATTGAAATTCTATATCTATTTTACTTAATAGCTTACTGCTACTAAGCTGTTGAGCCCCAATAGAAAATACTAGGGCGAACAAAAATAAATATTTCAAAATTGGATATTTGCGTATCATAGGGTTGACACAAATGTAAACTTTTGAATTTACATTTTCATATTCTTTAAATCTTTCAATGCCATTTTTAGATACTTTATGTCTTCCATACTAGTTTCATAAGAAAAACTAAATCTAAGGGTACTTTCGTTTTCAGGAAAGCCAAGTTCTTGTAAAACGCTAGATGCCTTAAGTGCACCAGAAGAACAAGCACTACCTCCAGAAATAGCAATGCCTTTTAAATCTAGTTGAAAAAGGAGTAGATCGGAACTGATGTAACTCGGGAAATTTACTGATAAAATAGTGTAGAGACAATTTGCTGCTTCATTAAAACTTATTTCTGGGAAAAGCTCTTTTAAATCGGCCTTAAGTTGAGCTCTTAACTCTAAAATATGTTCTTTATCCGTAACTAAATTTGTATAAGCTAAATCTAGAGCGCTTGCCATACCAACTATACCAGGAATGTTTTCTGTACTAGACCGCAGATTTCGTTCATGTCCCCCTCCGTGCAGCCATGTTCCCAAGCCAATATCATTTCTCTTATACAAAAAACCGATGCCTTGCGGTCCATTAAATTTATGGGCGGAAGCAGATAGAAAGCTAATATTGCTTTTAGAAAGATCAAAATTCCAATGTCCAATACTTTGTACCGTATCGGTATGGAAAAGTGCCTGATACTTGGTACATAAGGAAGAAATTTTTTCTAAATCGTTGATGCTTCCTAGTTCATTTTGAACATGCATCAGACTAACTAAAGTGGGTTTTGTATCTTGACTTAAAAGTTTTTCCAAATCTTCAAAATCTACTTCCCCTAGAGATGAAGTTTTGACAAAATCCAATTGAACATTTAATTTCTGGTGTAGGTAGTTACAAGTATTTAGAACGCATTTGTGTTCCACTTTACTACTTATAATTCTCTGAATACCAAGATTTTCAACAGATAATTTTAAAGCTATGTTGTTAGCTTCCGTTCCACTCGAACAAAAATAGATTTCGTTCGATTTGGCATTTAAATGTTTAGCTATGTTTTTTCTAGATAATTCTAATGCAGCTTTCATATGGCGACCATAAGCATGCACCGAAGAAGCATTGCCAAAGTGATTTTTCATATAAGCTAACATGGCATTTAGCGCTTCAGGTCGAAGTCGAGTGGATGCCGCATTATCTAGATATACTTTCACAGAATTTTAAAATTAAGCTTTAGGCTTGAAAACTTTTTATGTCTTCTTTAATTTGTCTAACAATATTTTGAGCAATATTTAAGCTTGTACTTTCAGAATAGATTCTAACAATGGGTTCTGTATTCGATTTTCTAATCATTACCCAACCATCCGGCATAATAATTTTAAGTCCATCTACCGTATTAATTTCAAACTTACTATATTTCTTTTCAAGATTTACTAGAATTAGATCTACATTAGTACTTGCCTCTAAGGTGATTTTATCTTTCACCATTTCGTACGAAGTATAAGATGCACGAAGCACAGAAATTCTCTTTTTAGACTTCGCTAGGTGGGTCAAGAATAAAGCTATGCCAACTAAAGCATCTCTACCATAGTGTAAATCTGGATAAATAATTCCTCCGTTGCCTTCTCCCCCAATAACGGCATTTACTTCCTTCATTTTTTCAACCACATTAACTTCTCCAACGGCACTTGGGAAGTACTCGCATCCCTGTTTAACACAAACGTCTTTTAGCGCCATGGTTGAAGAAAGATTGGATACGGCACTACCCTTCTTATTAGAAAGTATGTAATCTGCTACGGCAACGAGAGTGTATTCTTCACCAAACATCTCTCCATTTTCGCAAACCAGGGCTAATCTATCTACATCTGGGTCCACGGAAATACCAAGGTGGGCATTTTCTCTTTTTACGGTATTCGATAGTTCTGTTAAATTTTCTGGTAAGGGTTCTGGGTTGTGGGCAAAAAGTCCGCTAGGTTCACAATTAAGCTCTACTATGCTTTCTACTCCAAGTGCTTTAAGTAAAGCAGGCACAAAGATTCCCCCGCTAGAATTAACGGCATCTACTACAATCTTAAATTTTGCTTTTTTAATAGCTGCAACATCCACCAAGGGTAGATTTAAAATATGTTCTATGTGCTTTTCTCGGTAATGAATAAAGGTATAAGATCCTAATTCATCAATTTCTGGGTAACTAAAATTAACTAAAGTTTCAGCTAAATCAAGAATTTTTTGCCCTTCGCTAGCAGAGATAAACTCTCCTTTATGATTTAAAAGTTTTAAGGCATTCCATTGTTTTGGGTTGTGACTTGCCGTTAAGATGATTCCACCAGCAGCTTGCAAATCAACCACTGCCATTTCTACGGTTGGCGTAGTTGAAAGACCTAAATCAATAACTTCTATACCCGTACCCATTAATACTCCCGAAACAATATTGCTAAGCATTTCTCCAGAAACTCTAGCGTCTCTACCTATGACTACTTTCTTACCTAAATTATTTTCTTTTACCCAAATTGCATAGGCTGTTGTGAACTTTAATATGTCTAAAGGAGTAAGTCCTTCATCAGGTTTACCACCTATTGTTCCACGTATTCCAGAAATTGTTTTTAAAATTGCCACGGTTAAGATTTTTAAAGGTCGACAAAATTAGCTTATTTAGAGCCAAATTTTAAATATCCTCAAACTTATTTATGAAAAATGTAGAATGGTTTGCAAATTGGTTTGACACGCCCTATTATCATATATTATACAAACATAGGGATTATAGCGAAGCTGAATCTTTTATTAGCAAGCTATTAGAATATTTGAAAATAGATAAGAAAGCTAAAATTCTAGATTTGGCATGTGGCAAAGGCCGACATGCCTATTTTATTGCTCAAAAAGCCTTTGAGGTATGGGGCTTAGATTTGTCGGAGCAAAGCATTGCTTGGGCAAAGGAGAACTATCATTTGAATAATTTACATTTTGATGTTCACGATATGCGTGAGCTATATACTAAAGAAAAGTTTGATTATGTTTTCAATTTCTTTACGAGCTTCGGTTACTTTTCTAAGAATGAAGAAAACCAAGCAGTAATCCATGCTATGCAAAAATCATTAAAAAAGGATGGCACCATAGTATTAGATTATCTCAATACGGAATTTGCCTTACGCCAGCTCGTAAAGGAGGAAGAAAAGCTAGTGGATGGCATTCATTTTACAATAGAGAAAAGATTAGAAAAGGAGTTTATCGTTAAGAATATTTCTTTTGAAGATAAGGGGAAAAAATTCAATTTTGAAGAACGGGTGCACGCTTTAAGTTTAGCAGATTTTCAAAGCTTTTTTAAGTCGGCAAATTTAGAATTGGTGCAAATATTTGGAAGTTATAATTTAGAAAGTTTTGATGTGGACAAATCGGAGCGTTTAATAATGATAGTAAAACATGCCAATGGACCAACTACTTAGTTTAGATTATTATCTATTTCGGCTCATCAATCAAGGCATGAGTAATGTTTTTTTTGATTTTCTTATGCCTATTCTCAGAAACAAAACAACCTGGTATCCTTTATACATTCTAAGTGCTATAGTTTTAGTTTCTAAATGGAAATGGCAGGGTTTATACCTGATCTTGTTTGCTATTTTAAGTCTTGCGCTTAGCGATCTTATTTCAAGTCAGGTATTAAAAAATCTTTTTGCTAGAACTAGACCTTGCTTACTTGTTGAATTGAGCACTACAATAAATTTACTTTTAGATAAGTGCTCAGGCGCTTATAGTTTTCCTTCTTCGCATGCTGCAAATCATTTTGCTCTAGCAAGCTTTTTTGCTTATAGCTTTCGTAAGCATGCTCTCCGTTTTGTTTTATTGTTTTGGGCAAGTGCAATTTGTTTTGCTCAAGTTTACGTTGGTGTACACTTTCCTAGCGACGTACTATTTGGTGCTTTACTCGGATTGAGTTTCGGTTATTTAGTTTACAAAATAAAAAAGGCCGTCATAAAGACGGCCTTTTGAAGATTGAATATTATTTACTATTTAGTACCTTCGAAATCGATAGCACCAGAAACTGCTAAAGCAGAAGAAGGTGGGTAAGATAATACTAAGCTACCAGAAATAGCATCAGTAACACTTACATCAACAGTACCGTTAACAACGATAGTTGCAATACCTTGGTATACGTACTCAGCATCAGTAATTGTAATTGTAGAACCACTTAAAGTACCTGAAACTGCAGGAACAACACCAGGAATTAAGCTAGACAAATCCACAGTTAAGATATAGTCAGAACCTGTACCTTGAGAAATGTTAGCATCTACTGGTAAATCAACAAATCCCGTATCGACAGATAAAGCAGGGATAGCGATGTTTTGAGTAGTTGTAGCAGTACCAGAGTAATCACCACAGAAATCACAAGTAGCTACGATATCTTGGCAAGCACCGTTAACACACTCTTGACCTGCAGGACAACCTGTTGTTGTGCAATCTGTATCTGGATCATCTTCACCACATGATTGTAAACCAAACGTTAAAGCACCCATTACAAATAAACTTAAAAATAATTTTTTCATTGTTTTTGTTTTTTTTAATTAATTAATGATTTGATAAGAATAATAATGTTTTTACAAATTTAATACAATATTTTAATTGTACAACTATTTAATAATAAAGTGTTTTTGAACTAATTCATTAGCCACTCTAAGTCTTAAAACGTAGAAACCAGCAGGACTATTGTATGGTAAGCTTAAGTTTTCGGAGAAGAAAGTGCTAGATGCGGCATAACTATTGCTTAACACTAATCTACCTGAAATATCAAAAACTTCTACATTAATGTCAGATACTTCCTTCAATTCGAAGCTTAAAGTGAACTGTCCACTATTCGGGTTAGGATATAAATTTAAGCTCGAAGTATTAATTAACTCATTAATAGAAGTACCACAATCTACACTTATTAAGCTAGCTTCTCCAAATACATTACAATCTGCATTTATTGTAGGGAAATTTGTAGGTAAAGGAGGTAATGTAAAGCTAATTGATGCCGTAGAGTTCGGATTGATAGTGAATGTTTGTCCAGGGATGTTGATCACTTGATCTACAGTAATTAATGGACAAGAGTCAGCGTAAACTGTCGAAACGATATCCGCAATATCAATGGTTAAGGTTCCTGTTCCAACATTTAATGAGGAGATAGTCCAAGTACCATTTGGATTGCCGCCATATAAGTCAGTTAAACCAAAACATAAGCTTCCACCAGGAATTACTGTAGGTAAAAGAGCAATTAGTCCTTCATTAATAGTATCCGGAATTAATGCTTGGAAACTTGCAGGAACAATATCTCTTAAGTTCGCAGTAGAACCATCAGGGAAAGTGAAAACTAAGCTATCTGTTATTAATAAAACACCTGGAGTTGCAGATAAAGCCAAGCATAATTGTGCGTCGGATACACAACCAGAATCTACTAGAGGTTCGTGAATTATAGAATCAATAACTAAAGCAGCAGCAGATAAAGGAGTGAAATAGTAGTTGCCAGCTGGAATTCCAGATGGTAAATCACCACAATCTACGCTTAGACCTGTTGCATCTGTTGAAGGGAAAACCCAACCAGCAGCTATTGCAGTTTGTAGAGCAGTCATATCTTCAATTGGTCCATCTGCTTCTGTAGAAACTGCCCAAGCCACTTCATTACCTGGCTTTAAGAAGAATCCTGAGTGAGAAATTGTAGCACCACCTGTTAAGTCGATAGTATTGTCGCTAGCAGAAGAAGTTCCTGAAGTACAAATTTCAAAAGGAGCTGAAGTAGCCGAACAATTATTTACTGAAGTAAATACTACAGTAAAAGGAGCATTTGCTGGGTTGAATGTAGCTAAAGTATCTGAAGTTGCATTTGGAATAGGTACTGGTAAGCCACTACCGTTTGCAAACCATTGTACACTATAGTTGTTTGGATTGGCTACGTATAGTCCATTGCTACTAGTAACATCTATTGCCGAAGCACTAACTTGGTCGAACAAAATATCTAAGGTATCTGTAAAGTTTGGACAAATGCTTCCAGTTGCAACAACTTCTGCATAATAAGAGCCAGTTGCAGTTACTAAAAGAGTTTGCGATGTTTGCCCGAAAATTTCGCCATTGGCATCATACCATTTAACTAGATCGTAACCCGCACCGGCATCGATTGTTGTGTTAGTACCAGGACAAATAACAACACCATTGTCAGTTGTAAGAGGATTTGGATTAGTTGGTGCTAAAATTCTAACAGTATCCCAGTATTCTAAAGTTTCTGCAACTTGAATTTGTAGCGTTACGTTAGCAGCAAAGTTACCATTGCTTGCTCCAACAGAAATACCAGCACTTGGGTTTGGAACACTAATATTTATAGTTCCTAAGTTATCATCAGCAGATCCGAAAGGAGGGCCATTATCTTCATCAAAAGCGGTAATGGCTATACTATTAGAAGTAAGAGAAATATTCAAGCCCGACCAAGATTTGTTGTTTCCACTACCTGCACCACCAGTATTTACCGCACCGTTACCGCCATCAATAAGTAAGTAGGGTTCTGGAGATTGAATAGCAGTTAACTCTTCGATATCTGGAAACCATCCACCAGAAAATATAGTAGAAGCATTAGAAATGTAAAATTCGCTAATGGTAACCGTCATTTTAACTGGGTATTCGCCTGGACTGTCGTAAAATTTGCTAACCGGTTTTCCTGTTGCGGTTGTTCCGTCGTGAAATAACCAAGAATAAGATACTGGATTTAAAACAGGGTCTAAAGAACTTAGGGCTGTATTAAATTCTACCATGGCAGAGTCGCAACTTAAGGCTGGACTCATTTGAATAGGTCCACTACCAGCTCCTGGCAATACATTAATGTATAAAGGAAAAGATTCGCCAGCACAAGCAGAGAAGCCAGATAAGGTACCACAACCTTCTACTTGAACCGTAACGGTTTTAACACCTGGTGCAGAAAAAGTTTCGCCACAAATACTAACTACACCATAACGATAGGTTTGCGGATAGTAAGTATTATTTGGTGCATCTGAAGTCCAAGAAACACCTAAGGGTAAACCACTAACTCCTAGAATCTGTACGCTAGTTACAGTAGCAGTTCCACTAATAGGAGAAGTTATGCTTTGTTTTTTTGGTAACAAGTATTGAATGTAAACTGTGGTATCAACACCCTGAACGATTTCCACCGTATCGATGTCTGTAATGTCGGCATCTGCAGTAAGTCCAAATTCAAAATCGCTCGGACTTCCCCATACCGCTTGATTTACTGTACCAACAGTACATTGAGCATTGGTATAATAAAAAGAGAATAAACCCAATATTAGGGTAAAAGTAATTTTTTTCATTATTGATAATTTTGTTGGAGCAAATATACTTAAATTTTTGTTACATCGACCTAATTTTTCGCAATGCGATTTATTTAACATTCTCAAAATTAAATCTTTGTAAGCAATCCAAAATTTTTAACAAAAATTAAGTCGGTATTTGTAAAATAATTTATCTTAGTCGCGAAAACCAAAATGTTTATATGAAAAAATCAATTTTACTCTTTGTTATTAATTTAATGATCTTTAGTTTGTTTGCACAGAATGCAACTTTAAAAGGAAATGTAAAGGAAGAAAATGGTGAAGCCGTAATTCAAGCCAATGTTATTGTTGATGTATCTAAAGGCTGGGCAACGGTAACCGATTTCGATGGTAATTATTCTCTAAGTTTACCTGCGGGAACCTACGCTGTTCTTTTTAAATACATAGGTAAAGAAGACAAAATAGTGAAAGTTACCCTAGCAGAAAATGAAACTAAAGTGCAAAATATTGTTTTTAGTGAAAAGGTAGAAATGATGAATACAGTGGTGGTTTCTGGTTCGAAATACGAAAAGAAGCTGAGTGAAGAGACCGTAAGTATGGAGGTGTTGAAAAGTGACTTATTAGAGCAAAACAATATTACTTCGGCCGATGATGGTTTATCTAAAGTTCCGGGAGTTGTTGTAACTGGCGACGGACAAGCAAGTATTAGAGGGGGTTCTGGTTGGAGTTATGGTGCAGGAAGTAGAGTTTTAGTTTTGTATGATGGACTACCTTTATTATCTGCTGAAGGTGGTGATGCAAAGTGGGCTTTAATTCCAATGGAAAATATTGAAACCATGGAGGTGATTAAAGGTGCAGCCTCTTCTATTTATGGTTCGGGTGCCTTGAATGGTGTAATTAACTTTAGAACCAGCTTTGCTAAGAATGATCCAGAAACAAGTTTTAACGCTTGGACAGGTATTACGCATAGTCCTAGAGATAAAAATGAAGCTTGGTGGTACGAGCAAAATCAAATTCCGTTTGAAACAGGTTTTAATTTTGTTCACAAAAGAAAGTTTGGTAGAACTGATTTTGTTTGGCATGGTCAATATAGTAACGAATCTAGTCACCTGCAATATGGGGGTAATGGAAGTGTAAGATTTGGACAAAAGTTTAGATATAGACCAGCAAAATATGAAGGTTTAAGTATTGGAGTTAATGTAAATGCTTACCGAGGCTGGGGAACCAATTTCTTTTTATGGAATGGAGCAGATTCTTTAGCAAGAGTACCTTTTGAAGGAACAGCGTCTGCCTATCAAAGCACTAGAATTATTATAGATCCTTATGTTTCTTACTACGATAAGAAGAACAATAATTTTAGTTTTAAGTTTAGATACTTCAATGCTAAAAATCAAAATAGCACTCCAGGCCAAGGCTCTATTCCAGTTAACTATTATGGAGAGTTTCAATACAACCGATATTTTCAAAAAATTAGATTTAATATCGTAGCTGGTTTGGCAGGATTTGCTGATGTTGTAAACCCAGAAGATCCCAATATAGCTTCACTATCTGGTAAGAATAGAAGATACAATTTAGCCCCTTTTGTACAATTAGAGAAGAAGTTATTTGCAGAAAGATTGAATCTAACTATGGGTATGCGTTATGAGTATTTTAGAATGAAATCTATTACCAACGACGTGCTTAAAAAAGGTACTTTGAATAGACCTTTATTCCGTTTCGGAGCGAACTTCCAAGCTGCAGAGTATACCTATATTAGAGCTTCGTGGGGAGAAGGATATCGTTTCCCAAGTATAGCAGAATCTTTTGTAAACTTAAATCTTGGTGGTATCGGGATTTTCCCTAACCCGAAATTAGAAGAAGAATTTGGTTGGTATTCTGAAGTAGGTATTAAGCAAGGCTTTCCTTTAGGTAAAGATTGGAAAGGATATACCGATTTAACTTTCTTTGCTATGCGCTACAATAATATGATAGAGGTGAATTTTGGACAATTTGGAAACCCTGTGCCAGGATCCCCTAACTTTATTGAAGCTGCAGGTCTTGGATTTTCTTTCCAAAACGTGGGGGAAACTTTGATTATGGGAAGTGAAATCACTGTTGCAGGAACAGGAAATATTGGTAAAGTTCCTCTAACCATTTTAGCAGGCTATACCTATACGAAACCTAAATCTTTGAATTGGACGGATGAGCTTACTCTTTATAATGTTAATGGTGACCCTCTAACTAATTTCCCTTCAAGAACAAACGAGCCGACATACGAAGGAACTTCTTCAGGTTCAAAAAATATCTTAAAGTATAGAAACCCTCATGTATTTACTTTAGATATGCAATCTAATTATAAGCGTATGCTATTTGGTATTAGTATTCAATACAGATCATGGATGGAGAATGTAGATTATGCTTTTGTGAGTCCTTTATTTGCGGGACAATACGAAGCCTTCCAAGCTTTAGTAGATTATAGAGCGAAGTATGAAGGTAGAGGTACTACTCTGTTAGGAGCTAGAATGATTTTTAATATTACAGAAAAAGCATCATTAGGACTTATTGGACAAAACTTATTGAACTTAACTTATGCGGATAGACCAGGTTATTTAGGTCAGCCAATAAACTTTACGGCACGTTTTTCTTATTCTTTTACAGGTAAGAATAGAGTAAAAAAGGAGAAAGAAACTGTAGAATAAGTTCAAGTTTCTAAATTTATACTTGAGATTTTTTAAAGTATTTATCTTTGTAGGGCTAAGCGTGAAAGCGTTTAGCCCTTTTTTTATCACCTAAATCCTATTATGAATAGAATACCATTTTACTTACTATTAAGTCTTTTTCCTTTCATCTCTTTTGCTCAAAATGCTGTTTTAAAAGGTAAAATTGTTGACGATAATAATGAAGCTTTATTGGGCGTAAACGTGATCGTTGATGTAGAGAAATCTTTGGCAACTATCTCCGATTTTGATGGACTATATAGCCTTTCTCTTCCTGCTGGTAAATACCTAGTGAAATATACCTATATCAGTAAATTAAGTGTAGAAAAAGAAATTAAACTAAATGCAGGTGAAACTAGGAGTATTAATAT
>JACJYT010000014.1 GCA_020635975.1 Chitinophagales bacterium | reverse complement strand
GCCTCACTTAAGCCAGTGGAAAGGGAATTAAGTTCGCTTAAAATTACAAGATCTTGGTCTTTCAATAAATTGTAATCTATACCTTTCGAGTTGGATGAACTAAAAACAACTTGCTTATTACCGTTAAAAACTGCTTTAGGATATTTTTCTCCAGCCCCTTCATAAATACAATAAACCTGAATTTGATTTTCGACATAAAAGCTAAAGTAAAAATCATCATCAAAGCTAAGGGGGTAATCATTCAAAGTAATTTGCCCCTGATTCCAACCTTCTTGATTGATAGTAAAGCCCAAGGTGTCTATTACAAAATCCTTGGGGGCTATGGTATAATTTCCTAAAGATTTTGGAACACCATTTAAAATCATTTGAAAGCTACCACTTTGCTCTTCATTGCTTTGATTACTTAACTTGACTAGTAGTTTGTTGTTTTGTCCGAGCAATTGAACTGGCGCCTCCATGCTTAGCTCTTCAATAGCTATATTCCTTAAGTTGGAAGGTTCTAATCGAACTAAATTGAGCAAGCTAGCGCTATCTGGATCTGCCAAGCCATCTCCTAATTGAAAATCAGAGAGCTGATAAAGTACTTTTTGACCTTCGAAGTTTTTCGCACTTAGCACTTGCTTTTCCTTCACTAGGGCTTTATTTTGAATTGCGGGTCCTACCTGTATTTCATCTACTAAGCTTAGAGCCTCTGCCTTACTCACAATCCGTTGATGTTTTGCTTCAAAATCATTACTAAGAATCTGAAATTTATTGTTTTCGGAGTAGGAATCAATAATCTTTTTAGCCAGGTTCTTTGCTTCATCAAAAAGTAAATAGCCCTGCCCTTCTGCTTGCATGCTGAAGGAATTATCTATGTAAACAGAAATTAGCTTTTCGGATAAAGTACTTTGTTTATTCTTGGGTATAAAAGGTTGAGCAAATGCAAGTACTAAAAAGATAAGGGCTAAAATACGACTAAGTAATACTAGCAGGTGTTTTAACTTGTTTTTAGTGGATTTTTCCTCTTTAAGTTCTTGAAGAAACTTAGTGTTAGAAAATAGAATTCGCTTATATCTCCTAAAATAAAATAGGTGAATAATAATTGGAATTGCTACACATAGCAAGGCCCATAAAAAATTAGGATAAAGGAACTTCATCTAGTTGTAAAGAAATTATGCTTGAGCAGTATTTCCTCCGAAATTCATGGGCATACCCGGTAAGACATTATCTTCTGCAATTTCGCCATGAGCATCTTCGAATTTATCGATATTTTCGCCGAGAGCTTTAAATAATCTTTTAGCGTGCTGCGGAGTAAGAATTATTCTTGATTTTACCTTCGCTTTGTTTACTCCTGGGAGAATTCTAATAAAATCAACAATAAATTCAGATTGAGAATGAGAAATAATAGCCAAATTAGAATAGATGCCATCTGCAACTTCCTCACTTAGTTCAATATTAATTTGATTTCCTTGGTTCTTTGCGTTGTCGTTCATAATATTAATTTCTTCGACAAATATAGAACATTTATTGCTTGGAAGCTTGGTAAACAAGAATTAAGCATTAGAAATTCTATTCCCAATCAGAATCCCTGCAAATTAGTCGATTTTCTACTTTATCCACGCTAAGCCTAGCGATACCA
Organism: Chitinophagales bacterium; assembly: GCA_020635975.1. Lineage (GTDB taxonomy): Bacteria > Bacteroidota > Bacteroidia > Chitinophagales > UBA8649 > JAFMKE01. The sequence goes on along the minus strand of JACJYT010000014.1, from coordinate 51,782 downwards.
TGAGCTTTGATTACGACAAGCTGAATAATTGCACTTAGGATTCTTCTGAATAAGCTTCTTGCATATTTGTAGAAGAATTCAGTTTCGCTAAGCATTTTAGACTTATTTCTTTTTCTGAAGACTTCGATCTTTCACTTTCTTCTTTTTTTAAAAATCAAAAAAGTTGCGACAAAGCAACTATCTTTACAACTCCAAATCAAAATAGAAAATGAGAGAAATACGTTTTAGAGATGCCATTAGAGAGGCGATGCAAGAAGAAATGCGCAGAGATGAATTGGTTTTCCTTATGGGCGAAGAAGTTGCAGAATACAACGGCGCCTACAAGGTTAGTCAAGGTATGTTGGAAGAGTTTGGAGAGAAGAGAATTATTGACACCCCTATTTCTGAATTAGGATTTGCCGGTATCGCCACCGGTGCCGCCATTAATGGAGTTCGACCAATTGTTGAATTCATGACTTGGAATTTTGCTGTTCTTGCCTTTGATCAAATTGTTAATGGTGCAGCTAAGATTCATAGCATGAGCGGAGGTCAATTTCATTGTCCAATTGTGTTTAGAGGTCCGAGCGGTTCTGCTGGACAGCTAGGAGCTTCGCACTCCCAATCTTTTGAAAGTTGGATGGCAAATACGCCAGGTTTGAAGGTGATTTCTCCTTCTAATCCCTATGATGCTAAAGGTTTATTAAAAAGTGCTATACGAGATGAAGATCCTGTTGTATTTATGGAATCGGAATTAATGTATAGCGATATGGGGGAAGTTCCTGAAGAAGAGTACTTAATTCCAATTGGCAAGGCAGAAGTTAAACGAGTGGGTACAGATATTACTATTGTATCCTTTAATAAAATGATGAAGGTGGCATTAGAAGCTGCTGATGCTCTTGCTGCTGAAGGAATCCATGCAGAACTTATTGATTTAAGAACAATTCGCCCCTTAGACTACCCTACTATCGTGGCCTCAGTGAAAAAAACAAATCGTTTGTTAATTGTAGATGAGTCGTGGCCATTTGGAAGCATTTCTTCCGAAATAAGCTTTCAAGTTCAAAAACATGCCTTTGATTATTTGGATGCACCAATAAAAAGAATAAATGGAGCAGATGCCAATATGCACTATGCACCGAATTTAGTAGAAGCCTATTTGCCTACTGTTAAACGAGTTGTAGAAGCAGCAAAGGCTGCTTTGTATGCCTAAGACAAAAAGCTATCTAAAGCTAGAACATAGCTTTCTAGTCCGAATCCTGCGATCAAACCTTTGCAGACCCCAGATATCATGCTTTGGTGCCTGAACTCTTCTCTAGCGTAGACATTGCTAAGATGCACCTCTATAACTGGGACTTTTATTGCTGAAATGGCATCTCTTATCGCTATTGAAGTGTGAGTATATGCTCCGGCATTAAGTATTATTCCATCAAAACTGAAGCCAACTTCTTGAATTTTATTTACCAATTCTCCTTCTACATTACTTTGATAATAAGCTAATTGAACATCTGAATTGTAAATTTGCTTTAAGTCCTCATAAAAGTCTTCAAAACTCTCAGTTCCATAAATATCGGTTTCTCTTTTTCCTAATAAATTGAGATTAGGGCCATTAATAATTTGTATTTTTTTCATCTTGCGTATTACCTAGTGCTATGCTTTATTTTGATAAAATGATTTGGTAAATTTACCAAGTAATTTGATAAATGAGCATCGAAAAAGAATATATTGATGGCTTCGCTATGTATTTAAAACTCGAAAAAGCGAAAGCAAGTAATACCATCGAAAGTTACTTACGCGACGTAAGCAAATTGCATCAATTCCTACTTCAAGAAAAACCAAAGCTAAGCTTTGCTCAACTACAACTAAAGGATATACAAGAGTTTTTAGTTGTGCTCAACGACCTTGGACTAAACGAACAAAGTCAGGCTAGAATAGTTTCTGGAATAAAAGCCTTTTACAAATACCTTAGCCTAGAAAATCTTATTGAAAACAATCCTTGTGATTTGTTAGAAGCTCCTAAACAAAGTAGAAAATTACCCGACACCTTAAGTTATGCTGAGATTCAAGCAATATTAGAAGCTATTGACTTAAGCACAGACGAGGGTATGCGCAATAGGGCCATGTTAGAAACCCTTTATAGCTGTGGCTTGAGGGTGAGTGAACTCATAAACATTAAACGATCTAATTTACATCTAGATGAAGACTATATTAAAGTGCTCGGCAAAGGGAATAAAGAGCGCTTAGTTCCAATCGGACAAGAAGCTAAGAAATATTTGAACATCTATATCCACGAAATTCGAGTTCATTTGAGCATAGATAAAATCTATGAAAACTTTGTTTTTCTAAACAGAAGAGCAAGAAGCTTAAGTCGAGTAATGGTATTTTACATCATCAAAGAGGCTAGCTTGAAGGCTGGAATCGACAAAGTGGTGAGTCCCCATACTTTCCGACATTCCTTCGCCACGCATCTAGTGGAGGGAGGTGCCGATTTGCGAGCAGTACAAGAAATGCTAGGACATGCCTCCATTACTACCACAGAAATATATACACACCTAGATCAAAGCTATTTGAGAGATACCCTTTTGCGCTTTCATCCTCGTTATCAATAAATCTAACTTACAGAAATTTTGACTTATCTAAATTTAGCCAAGAAAGAGTTGCATTACAAAAGATATCTTCGAGTGACTTATGGTCTAAGTTCATTTCTTCGATAAATTTCCCTACTTCCAAATCACCCAAAGGGAAAGGATAATCTGTGCCCAGACAAACCTTTTCGCTTCCTTGTAAATCCAATACATAATTTAGCATTTTAGCATCGTGAGTGATACTATCCACCCAAAATTTGCCTAGATACTCTCTAGGATTTATTGGATTATCGATGGCTACTAAATCTGGTCTGCAATTAAAGCCATGTTCTATTCTACCAATGGTAGATAGGAAGGAACCACTTGCGTGCGAAAAGCAAAATCGTAGCTTAGGAAGTTTTTCTAGAACCCCAGAAAATATCAAAGAACAAATTGCTCTGCTTGTTTCTGCCGGCATGCCCACCAACCACGGTAACCAATATTTCTCCATACTAGAGAAACCCATCATATTCCAAGGATGAATCATTATTGCCATACCTAAGTTTTCGGCAGCCTCAAATATTGGGAAAAACTCCTCTTCGCTAAGATTCTTATTGTTAATATTCGATCCAATCTGAATGCCAGGTAAATTTAATTCGTGTTTACATCGCTCTAATTCTTGAATTGCAAGTTCTGCATCTTGCATAGGTAAAGTACCTAAGCCAATATAGTTTTGGGGATACTTAGCTTGAAGAGCGGCAATATCATCATTCAAAAATCTAGCTACCTCTAAACCATCCTTAGCTTTTGCCCAATAGCTAAAAAGTACAGGAATGGTACAAACTACTTGCACTTGAGTATGGAACTGTTCGTATTCCTTTATCCTAATTTCAGGATCCCAACAATTGATATAGATTTCTCTAAAAAATTGATTACCCTTCATCATTCGGGCATAATCTTCTTTATGAAAATCTAAATAGATAAAATCGCCATAACCAAATTTCTCTGTCCACTTAGGAAGATTTTTAGGCAAAATGTGACTATGCATATCTATTTTCAACATGCTGCAAAGAAACGAAAATTTAAAGACATTCGAAGAGATTTTTTCAAGTTTAAACTCGATGGATAAAGTCTAAAACGCCCCTTAGCGAATATACCAAGGCTAAATTATTTTGGAGTATGCCTATCTAAAAAGCTTTGCACAGCTTTATTCCAATTCTCTATTAAGGCAGATTTCTCTTTGTAGCTAGCTTGGTTGTATTCATTATACTGATTACTAGTAGCATTCAACTCATTTACAACACTATTAAAATCATCCACATCCTGTTGGGTAATTTCAGATTTTTTCTTGCTTTGCATTATTTTATTCTTGGCTTCATACTTTTCTTGTAAGAGTATCAATTTACTACTTAAATTTTCCTTTGCATCCTTAGTATAAAAGTCAAGTAATTTTTGACAGGCATCCTTTAAAGAATTATCCGAATTAAACGCACCGAACTCTTTAAGTTTTCCCGTGCCTTCTTCTGCTATCGTTTTTGCATTTTCTAAGTTTTGCTCTATCGCAAGCAAATCCAATTTAGCCATAGCATCCGAAAGGTAGGCATCATTTTTAAAGGATTTAAAAAATACTAGATACAATTGATTGTAATAGTTAAATACTTCATCTGCCGCCAAAAGTTTTTCTTCTAATTCAGAACTAGCTTCAGTTAAAGTTACATTATGTTCTTTAGCAAATCTTTTTTGCTCTTCAGAAACTAAATTATGTGCTTGTTCTAATTTCTTCCCAGCTTCATCTTTGGCTAGCATGTAAGCCTCCATTAAATCGTAGCTTTGTTCCGCAATCTCTTCCATGTCTAATATCTTATCGTAATCCTCTTTAAGAACCACATAAGACAAACTTAAGTACTCTAAAACTTTATCGCGAAGAGCTATATCCCCTTCATAATCTTTAACTTTTCCAATTTTTATCTCCGCTTGTTTAATGGCAAGTAATAGCTCGTTTCTTTGAGTTTCGATCTTACGAGCTTTTTTTCCTCGAGCAATTGCACTGGTGTAGTCCCATGTTTCTTTCGAAATGATATTATATTCATTATTGAAAAAGCTCATGTACTCTACCGGCGAATCATAACTCTGCGCTTGGCTAAAAGTAAAAACTAGAGAAATAACTAAGGTAAAAATTAAGGTTTTCATGCTTTTAATTGGCATTTAGTAAGTTAGTAATTATATAATATGATTCTTGAATGTAGGCATCCTTCAATATTTTCTCCGCCTCCACATTTAAGTTGATTTCTTTGGTATCATCCATTTGAATCAGTTCTTTCTGAAAACTTGTGAAAGATACTTCATAAAGTCTCTTCTCCGAAACTAATTTTCCATAATTATCCGCAAAGTACTTATAAGCTGTTTTATCTTTTACATAGGTCTCATAATGCAAGGCTACAATATTTTTAGAATCTTGAAATTCTTGCATTTTTAGATTGGCTTGTTTAATCTTTATAAAAGTAGAATCCTGAGCAACACGTGCCATGCTTTCCGCTTTTAGTTTTTCTATGGGAATTTCTTTTAAAGGCGAAAAATATACCTTCTTTTTCAAGTGAATGGGTTCAATAACAAAATCTTCATCGGCTTCTTTAGACAAATAGGCATCATACTCTTCGGGTAAAAAAATATCTGGACCTACGCCATGTTTCTGGTAAGAAATTCCATCCAATGGCGTGTATTGACTTATAGTGAGCTTTATAAAACCGCTCTTTTCAACGGGTAGAATTACCTGTCCTGTTGCCTTCCCATAACTACTACTTCCTACTAACAAGGCCCTATTGTATGACCTCATAATACTAGCAAACATTTCACTTGCTGATGCACTGAAACCATTGTATAGCACTAGTAAAGGACCATTATACATGATTCCTCTATTGGGATCTTTAACTATAGAAACTTTTGAATCAGCACTTGTAGAATCTAACATCAGAGGACCTTCATTAATGAAAATTCCAGCAAGATCTACTGCTTCTTGAATAGATCCTCCGCCATTATAACGTAAGTCTAAAATAAGACCTTCTATTCCATCTCGCTTTAGAACTAAAAGTTCTTTGCCCAAATCACTTGCACAACCAAAGCCACTTTCTTCATTCCGATAGAAACTAGGAAGCGCTATATAGGCTATTTTATTGCTTCCATCCAAAATAAATCCATCAACAGCATTACTTTCGTTTTTTAGCATGGCTTTACTTAGTGAACAAGAAACTATAAGTCCTTCTTTATTCTTCAATTTTAACGATACTTGCTGCCTTTTCTTATTGAGCAATTTTTGATTTATTTTATAAGAATTGATGCAAAGCAATAAGTCCTCTTCCCCATCGTCCCATAGAAAAGAAAGAATTTGATCGTCTTCTTGTATCAGCTTCGAATTCCATGCCGGACCATTAGGTAAAACTTTATCGACAAGCAAATCTCCTTGTTCATTTTCCTTAACCGTAAATCCAAAACTTAAAATTTCCTTGGATAAATCTTGAACAAATTCTTCTTTTAACTCTGTACTAAAAAAATTGGAGTGGGGATCGCAAGTTCTCATCAAAGCATCTAGACTAGCTGTAAGCACAAATTCATCTAGACTTTCTTCAGAAAAAAAATAGTCAAAAAAACAAGAAACCCTCTCTTCAAAAGCTGTTTCCAACTGGGTATTTGTCCACTTAGAATCTAGTATACTTAGTTGATACTTCGAGGTATTGTATTTATAAATGAACCAAGAATTCCAATAAGCTTCACGATCTTTTTCGTTAGTAAAAAAGCTATCCTTAGCAGTCTTGAATTCGAACTTTTTATCAGCTGGAATAGACTGCTTACTAATTTCAAATTTATCGAACAAGGTATTTGCCTTTATAAAACCTTGTTCGAAGCGCAATTTAATATCATTAATAAAGCTACAATATGTTTCTTCGGTAAAAAAGTTATGCCTGTATTCTAATAGAGCCTTAATATCTTCTTGTAGAAAAATAAAGTGGTAAGGGTCTAGAGACTGAATACTTGATTGGATAATAGCTTCCGCATGAGCTTCATCAAATTTTGGAGGAGCGAAATGAAATTCTTGAATATTTTTTACGATAATATCAATATCTTCGCAAGATTGGGCTTCAAGCCTGAAAAAAAGTAAAGTAAGAAGCAAAAAAAGAGAGGCTTTTTCAAACATTTGCCAAAATTATAAAAAAGTCCCTTATTGCATTAAAAATAATTTTATTAATCATCTAATTGAACCTATTCTATGAGCCATAGTTCTTCACAAAAAATGAGATACCGCTTTGAACAATTTATGGCCAAAGGTGGTAGCTCTATATTTATTAGCTTACTGATTGCATTTTTAGTTTGCTTCTTTTTAATTGTATTGATTCGCGCTGTCATTCTATGGATAATTGGTCCCATTCCCGATTACAATACGGTACATAGTTTTTGGGACCATATTTGGTACACCTTCTTACAAATGACCGACCCCGGTAATATGTATCAAGATTCGGAAGCAACCGGATGGATTCGTTTAACTACTGTTTTAGCGGGATTTACAGGGGTGATCTTGTTATCTGCCTTAATCGCCTTCATAACCACTGCCTTAGATAACTTACTCTACGAATTTAGGAAAGGAAGAGGGGCGATTTTAGAAAAGGATTACACTTTAATTTTAGGTTGGAATGAAAGAGTAATCGATATCTTACGCGAATTGATTATCGCCAATGAAAGCGAATCCTATGCTTGTGTTGTAATTGTTGCCAACGAAGACAAAGAAGTAATGGATGATTTCATTAGTAAAAGATTAAGTAATACTGGGCATACAAAGATTATTACCTCCAAAGGGGATTCGTCGAACATCAACGAATTGAAAAGAGTTAACGCTGTTGATGCAAAATCGATTATTGTTCTAGCATCCTGCTCAGACAACGCAAGTATGGATGAAAAACTACTTTCAGACACCTATGCTATAAAAACCATTATGGCCATGCTAACGCTTCAAAATGGCAAGAACGAGCTTCCGATAATTACAGAAATTTTCACACAAGAGAAAAGAGCTATAGTTGATTTCTTTGAAGATGAAAACATAATAGCCTTGGATAGTTGGGATATCATGGGTAAATTATTAGTACAGACGTCTTTAACAAGTGGTTTAGAAATGGTTTATAACGAAATTCTTTCTTTCGATTTGAGTGAAGTGTACTTTTATCAGGCAGATTGGAAGGGCATACAATTTGGCGAGATGCCTTACCATTTTGTAGATGGAATTCCATTGGGGATTCATAAAGCAGATGGCACGCTAATGCTTCGTCCAGAAGATGACACCATACTAGAAGACGATGATGAGATATTAATATTAGCTGATGATAATTCTACAATAGATTTCAAACAAGAAAAGCTCTTCACCCCCAAAGACTTAGAATTTGAGCTAAGTACTATGGAAAAGAAATCGAAAAAAATCTTGATCATAGGATGGCATGATATAGGCAATATCTTTGTGCGAGAGTGCGACGACTATTTGAAAGCAGGTTCTGCCTTCGATGTGATGATTCAGTATCCCAGCGAGCAGATTATAGAACACATTAGAGAGATAGATGAGGAGTACCCTAATATTAAAATTACCTTGCATCAGGAAAACACCTTGTCTATTGATAACTTGAGAAGATTGAACCCTTATAGCTATGACAACATTATTATCTTATCTCAAAATCCGGAAGAATTAAGTGCAGAAAGAATAGATTCGGATACTTTAATGATTTTGTTACTACTTAGAAAAATTGCTCACGAAGAAGGAATTGATAAGTTAGAAACCCACACCAAGATCATTACCCAAGTTCTTAATTCGGATAATCAAGATTTAATTATTCAGACAGATGTGGATGATTTTATTATCAGCAACAAATTAATCACTATGATTTTAGCCCAACTTAGTGAAGAACCAAAAATCAAAAAACTCTACGACGATATTTTTCAAGAAGATGGTAGTGAAATTTATGTTAAACCAGCGAGCTTATACTTTAAGGAATTTCCTGTACGATGCGATTTTGCAAGCATCTTAGGACAAGCAAGAAAAAGGGATGAAATTTGTTTAGGATATAGAATAGCTAGTCTTTCGAAGGATGCGGATGAAAACTTTGGCGTTAAGTTAAATCCTGCCAAAGACGCCATAATTGAACTAGAGTCAAATGATTTTCTGGTGGTTTTAGCGGAAGATGAATTGTAAAACAAGTAATAATGAAGAAGCTCTTTTTGATACTTGGCATGTTAGCATTAATTCTTTTTGTTTTTCTTTATTTTAGAAATGAAGAAGCGAAAAAGGAAGAACAAGCCTCCATTATCCTAGAAAAAATTGAAGAAGTTCAGAAGTTGATACTTGTAGAAGGTAGCTTTGCTGAAGTTTATACCTACAAACAAGAGGAAAATCTTTTTTTTGATTTGTTTCCTGTTGAAAAAAAAGTAATTGTAGTGATAAAAGCTAAGGCTAGTATTGCTTACGATTTAAGTTTGGTAGACTTTAGCCTGGATAAAGAAAAGCAAAAAGTTATCATTAAGGGGCGGCCTAAAGAACAAATTATCATTGAACCAAAAATTCAATACTACGATATTCAACAAAGCAAATTCTATCCACTAAGCGCCAAAGATTTTAGCTCAATTCAAGCTAGAGCAGTGGAGCTGATTGAAGACCAAGTAAGAGCAAGCACCTTACCCCAAATTGCTAGTGATCGACTAGGCGAAGTCTTAGAACAAATCATATTTACTAGCGAAAATCTTGGGTGGGAAACTATTCAAGAATAATAAATTAGAAAGGACTTTTAGCGAAGTTCGCTATACAAGTACTCAATCTTTTCTGTTGGATTGAAGCCTTTACCTATATTTGAGCCATGATGAGAACATTATTATGCAAAGCATGTCACGAAAAGCTGAGAGGTAGAAGTGATAAAAAATTCTGTTCGGATTATTGCAGAAATGCCTTTCACGGAGAGAAAAACAAGGAGAAGAATAATTACATGCGGAATGTAAACAATATCCTACGACGCAATAGAACTATTCTCTTTGAACTAATTAGTTCTGAAAAAGAAATATTTGAAAAAGAGGAATTAAGCTTACGTGGATACAACTTTAAGTTTTACACTAATTCTTGGCAAGTAAATAAAGGCGAAAACTATTTTTTTGTTTACGATTGTGGCTTTATCGAATTCAAAAAAAACTTGGTCAAAGTGGTGTTTGTAAAAGAGAAACAGACATCGGCTTACTTATTTGAAGCCAGGCAATAGTTTGTCTTTATCAGAAACTAAGATGAAAGACTCTTCCATTTGCCAAGGTAAATTTAATTTTGGACAATTAAATATGATACCGCCTTCACTTTCCTTATTATAGTAATTATCTACTTTATAACTAAACACCGCGCTCTCACTAAGTACTAAAAATCCATGAGCAAAGCCTCTTGGCACAAAAAGTTGCTTTCTATTTTCGGCAGAGAGATTCACAGAAAAATGCTCACCATAGCTAGGCGAATCTAATCTTAGATCCACTACTATATCTTGCACCTCCCCTTCTAATACTCTAACCAATTTTGCTTGAGCATGCTCACCAGTTTGGAAGTGCATTCCTCTTAATACGCCTTTAGTCGATTTAGATTGATTGTCTTGAACAAAGCTGGTAGCTAGGCCGGTATTCTCCTTAAAGCTTTTATCATTAAAGCTTTCATAAAAATAACCTCGAGCATCTTCGAAAACCTTAGGTTCAATAAGCCATAAATCTTTTATTCCAGTCGCAGTGAATAACATCTATAGAAGCGTTTTATTTAATAATTTGTCCTTTTGCAGTAATTTATCCATATAAGGATCACTAAGCAAGGCATCTAAATAGCTAAGTTGGGCGGTATTGTGTATATCCGTACCCACAAAATCAATAAGATCGGCATCAATCAATTTATGCGCAATTTGTTTGGCAGCAGGACCATAAGCATCTACCAAAGAAAAAAGGTTAAGTTGCAAATATGCCCCCGAATCTTTAATTTTATTATACTCCTTTAAATCCTTGTCAAACAAATAGTTATAACGCTCAGGATGAGCCAAAATCGGCTTGTATCCATCTACGCTCAAATCAAATATGGTCACAGCTAAGTTGGAAGGTTTGAACATATAAGAAAGCTCAAACAAAATATGATTATTTGCAAATGGCAATAGATTCTTAGTTTTGATAAGCTCATCAAAATGTCCATCGGAGTAATACTCTGAAGAAGCTTCCACTTTTAAAGGAAAATTTTGATCTTCTAAAAACTGATTTAATGCTTGCGCTCCATTGCTAATGGTTTCGGGAGTATTATCATAGCCTCCCCACATGGTATGTGGTGTTGTAATTATTTTTCTGAAACCAAGTTCATACATTCGCTCTAGTATCTTCAAAGATTCTTCAGCACTTTTAGAGCCATCGTCTATCCCAGGCACGAGATGAGAGTGCATATCGACTCCAATAGAGGCCAAAGATTCTATATTAATCTTTGGCTTAGAGCTAAATATATTTTTAAATATCTGAAGCACCTGCTTTTAAATAAGATTCGATGGTAATTGGCAAGCCATCTTTAAAACTAAACAAAGGTTGATAGCCCAACAATTTTCTAGCTTTAGAAATATCGGCTAAAGAGTTTCGAACATCTCCTTCTCTACTTGCTCTATGGATGGCATCTTGAGTACTACCCAAACTTTCTCGAATCGAATTGTATAAATAATTTACAGAATAATTTTCGCCAAAGGCAATATTATACACTTGATTGCTAGCTTCTTCGTTGCTAGTTAACATAGCTCGAATATTAGCTTGTACCGCATTCTCTACAAAAGTAAAATCTCTTGTCTGTTCGCCATCCCCATCAATATAAACTGGGGTTTTAGACTTTAACTTATCTATAAAAATAGGAATAACCGCAGCATATGGACCATTAGGATCTTGACGTGGTCCAAAAACATTAAAATATCTTAGCCCGATAATCTTCATATTGTAGGTTGTGCCGAAAACTTTCGCATACAATTCATTAGTATACTTAGTAACAGCGTAAGGAGAAAGAGGATCTCCTATTTTATCTTCGAACTTCGGCAAGCTAGCTTCGGAACCATAGACTGAAGAAGAAGAGGCATAAACAACCTTCTTAATTTTTGATTCCTTGGCGGCAATCATCATATTTAAAAATCCATCTACATTAATAGCATTACTTCGAACTGGATCTTTAATAGAGCGAGGAACAGAACCTAGAGCAGCTTGATGAGAAAGATAGTCAATTCCGGCACAAGCATGAAGACAGGTAGCTGTATCTGTTATATCTCCTTCAATAAATTCAAAATTAGGATGCGATTCCCATTGTTGAATATTCATATAATTGCCAGTTATCAAATTATCTAGAACTCTAACTTTTCCGGCATTGTGCTTCATTAAATACGCAACTATATGAGAACCTATAAAACCAGCCCCTCCAGTTATTAAAAAGTTCTTATTTTCAATATCTATCTCATGATACTTATTTTCGTACATTTTCATCTCTTCTCCAAATATTGCTCTTGATAATAATTTTGATAATTGCCCGAAGTCACATTTTCTAACCAAGATTCATTTTCTAAGTACCAATCTACGGTAATTTCTAAGCCTTTCTCAAAGTTTAGAGATGGTTCAAAGCCTAATTCTTTTTGAATTTTACTGGCATCAATGGCGTAACGCAAATCATGACCAGGTCTATCTTTAACAAAACTAATCAATTTTTCATTAGTGCCTGCAGGTCTATTCAACTTACGGTCCATTAAACGACAAAGAGTTTTGACCAAATCTATATTTTGCCATTCATTAAAACCTCCTATATTGTATGTTTCACCTAACACACCATCATGAAAAACCAAATCAATTGCTCTTGCATGATCTTCAACCCACAACCAATCTCTAGTATATTTTCCATTTCCATAAATTGGTAAAGCTTTGTTGTGTTTTATATTATTAATACACAAAGGAATTAACTTCTCAGGAAATTGATGCGAACCATAATTATTGCTACAATTAGAAATAACGACAGGAAGTTTATAAGTATCTGCATAAGCTCTTACAAAATGATCACTACTTGCTTTAGAGGCAGAATACGGACTATGAGGATCGTAAGATGTTTCTTCTGTAAATAAACCAGTTTCACCCAAGGCTCCATAAACCTCATCTGTACTAATATGATAAAACTTTTTACCTTCCGAATTAACCCAGTTATTTTTTGCAGCATTAAGGAGGTTTACCGTTCCAATAACATTGGTCATTACAAAGGCTAAAGGGTCAGTTATTGAACGATCCACATGCGACTCTGCTGCTAGGTGTAAAACTCCATCAAAGTTATACTCTTCAAATAAGCCATTTATAAAATTTGCATCCACTATATCCCCTTTTATAAAGTGATAATTCGGGTTAGCTTCAATTTCTTTCAAATTCTCTAGGTTACCGGCATAGGTTAATTTATCCAAATTATAAATTTCATAATTTGAATACTTATTTAAAAACAACTTTACCACGTGCGAACCTATAAAGCCTGCTCCTCCAGTAATTAAAATTTTCTTTGTGCTCATTTTTCTATTTTTTTTTTGCAGATTCTTACAATGACCAATAATCTAGGTCATTAATTTTTCCGCGGAAAATTCCTTTAATATCCACTAAAATTGCATCTTCACCAGTAATACTCTTGAAATATGCTTCATCCAAATGCAAGTATTTATTATGGTTAACGGCAACAATAATTGCATCGTAGTCCTTATCAATGTTTTCTTTTAAATCAATACCATATTCGTGCTTCATTTCCTCTTTTTCTGCATGCGCATCTACAACATCAACATTTACAGAGTAAGTTTTCAATTCTTCTATTACATCCACCACTTTAGAGTTTCTAATATCGGCTACATCCTCCTTGAAAGTTGAACCCATTACTAAAACCTTAGTGTTTGCAATCTGCTTTCCTTTTTTGATCATTTTTTGAACAAGACGCTGCGCTACATAGGCCCCCATACTATCGTTGATTCTTCTTCCAGCAAGAATCACTTCAGGCTTATACCCCATTCCTATTGCCTTATAAGTTAAATAGTAAGGATCTACGCCAATGCAATGTCCACCTACTAAACCAGGGAAGAATTTTAAGAAATTCCACTTAGTTCCAGCTGCTTCAAGAACATCAAAAGTATTTATTCCCATTTTATCAAAAATTTTCGATAACTCATTCATTAAGGCAATATTCAAATCTCTTTGAGTATTCTCAATTATTTTTGCCGCTTCAGCAACCTTAATTGTGGTAGCCTTATGAACACCTGCTTCTACAACTATTTCATATACCTTAGCAACGTTATCTAAAGATTCCTCATCACAACCAGAAACAACTTTAGTAATTTTCGTTATGGTGTGTTCTTTATCTCCTGGATTAATTCTTTCTGGGGAATAGCCCACTTTAAAATCTTCGATAAACTTTAATCCTGATTCTCTTTCTAATACAGGAATACAATCTTCTTCAGTACAACCAGGATAAACCGTAGATTCATATACTACGTAATCACCTTTTTTTAATGCTCTACCAACTGTTTCGGAAGCCTTTATAACTGGCGTTAGATCTGGCACCTTATGAATATCTACAGGGGTTGGTACCGCTACAATAAAGAAACTTGCATCTTTTAAGTCTTCAGGATTAGCGGTAAAATGAATATCGGCTCCTTCAAAAGCAGAACTTTCAAGCTCTTGACTAGGATCGATTTTGTTTTTCATCATTTCAACACGTCCAGGATGAATATCAAATCCAATTACTGAAACTTTCTTTGCAAACTCAAGGGCAATAGGCAAGCCAACGTAACCTAAACCTATTACCGCTAACTTCTTTTCCTTATTAATTATTTGTTGATACATCTTATTTTATTTTTGAAACTTGATTATTTTCTAATTTATAATATTCTTTACTCTCTTCACATTGAGCTATTCCCTCTTCATTAAATCTTAAACGATGACCAAACTCACTCATCCATCCAATTTGTTTCGCAGGATTACCTACCCATAAGGAATAGTCCGAAACTTCCTTCGTTACTACTGCCCCGGCTCCTATAAAGGCAAATTTACCAATATTATTTCCACACACAATGGTTGCATTAGCTCCGATACTAGCTCCGTAACCAACATGTGTCTTCAAATATTCACTTTTTCTATTTACAGCACTTCTTGGATTGATTACATTGGTAAACACCATAGAAGGTCCAAGAAATACATCATCATCACAAATTACTCCAGTATAAATTGAAACGTTATTCTGAACTTTTACATTTCTACCTAAAACAACACCAGGAGAAACCACTACATTTTGACCAATATTGCAGCCTTTCCCAATTTTACAATCCGACATAATATGAGAGAAATGCCAAATTTTGGTATCCTCGCCAATTTCACAATTCGGATCTATAACCGCTGTTTCGTGTGCAAAATACGTCATTAGTTTATTTTAAAATAAATCCATCAAAGCTATTATGATCACTCTTATAAAGTTCTTCTGAGCTAAGATTTACAAAGTAAGAATAAGTTTTTTTAAGCCCTTCTTTCCTGCCTACCTTAGGCTCCCAATCAAATAAACGTTTTGCTAAGCTAATATCCGGTTGTCTTTGCTTAGGATCATCTGTTGGAAGTTCTTTGAAAACAATTTTCTGCTTCGAGTTTGTAAGTTCTATTATTTCTTTTGCAAAATCTAAAATACTAATCTCTTCTGGATTTCCAATATTTACAGGATAAGCATAATCACTCATAAGTAGTCTATAAATACCTTCCACTAGGTCATCTACGAAACAAAAAGATCTTGTTTGAGAACCATCCCCAAAAACGGTTAAATCCTCACCTCTTAGCGCTTGTCCGATAAAAGCAGGTAAAGCTCTTCCATCATTTAATCGCATCCTAGGACCATAAGTATTAAAGATTCTAATAATTCTAGTTTCTACATTGTGATACGTGTGATAAGCCATAGTTAGAGCCTCTTGAAATCGCTTTGCTTCATCATAGACACCTCTTGGGCCTATAGGGTTAACATTACCCCAATATTCCTCATTTTGAGGATGAACAAGTGGATCGCCATAAATTTCTGAAGTTGAAGCAACCAATATTCTAGCATTCTTTGCCTTTGCTAAACCTAAACAATTATGTGTTCCTAAGGAGCTCACTTTTAAGGTTTGAATAGGAATTTTCAGGTAGTCTATTGGACTTGCGGGAGAAGCAAAATGTAAAATATAATCGAGATTTCCTGGAACATGTATGAATTTCGTTACATCGTGATGATAAAATTCAAAATTTTCCAGTTTAAAAAGGTGTTCAATATTTTCCTTTCTTCCAGTAATAAGATTATCCATGCCGATTACAAAATAACCTTCTGATATAAATCTATCGCAAAGATGGGATCCTAAAAATCCAGCCGCTCCTGTTATTAATATTCTTTTCATTATGGTCTACCTATACTGTAATAATTAAATCCAAGTTCTAGCATTTGCGACTTGTCATAAACATTTCTTCCGTCAAAAATAGTTTGATCTTTAAGCTTATCTTTCAAAATTTGAAAATCTGGAGTTCTAAACACGGTCCACTCTGTTGCAAGTACCATAAAGTCTGATCCTTCCAAAGCGTCGTACATAGACTTACTAAATGCTATTTTATCACCAAAAATTCTTTCAACATTCTCCATTGCTTCTGGGTCATAACATTTAATACTACAACCTTCGGCTAACAAGTTTGCAATTAAATCTAAAGCTGGAGCCTCACGAATATCATCAGTATTAGGTTTAAAAGCTAGTCCCCATAAAGCGATGTTCTTTCCTTTTAAATCTCCTTTATAATGTTCTTTGATTTTCTCAAAGAACAATTGTTTTTGTTCTTTATTTACTTGCATAACTGCATTCAAAATTTGAAAATCGTAGTTATGATCTCTAGAAGTTTTAGCTAATGCTTGAACATCTTTAGGAAAACAACTTCCACCATAGCCAATTCCCGCAAATAAAAATCTCTTACCAATTCTATCATCTGAACCCATACCTCTTCTAACCATATCTACGTTAGAACCTGTTAACTCACATAAATTAGCAATTTCATTCATGAAAGAAATCTTGGTTGCTAAAAAAGAATTTGCAGCATACTTGGTAAGCTCAGCCGAACGCTCGTCCATGAAAATTATCGGATTACCCTGCATAACGTATGGCTTATATAGACGCTCCATTTGTAAACGAGCTCTATCTGAAGAACAACCAATTACTACTCTATCGGGTTTTAAGAAATCTTCAACTGCAACCCCTTCTCTTAGAAATTCTGGATTAGAAACTACATCGAATTCAACTTTAGCATTTTTGGCAATCGCCTCTCTAACTCTATCTGCTGTTCCGACAGGCACAGTACTTTTATCAACAATAATTTTATAATTATCTATCAATTTTCCTAATTGATCGGCCATTCCAAGCACATAAGATAAATCAGCAGAGCCATCTTCACCGGGAGGTGTTGGTAATGCAAGAAATATAATATCCGAATTTTTAACTGCAAACGCTAGATCGGTAGTAAAAACTAATCTTCCTTCATCAACATTTCTTTCTAATAAAGTTTCTAAACCTGGCTCATATATGGTACATTCTTTACGCGATAAACGTTCAACCTTTTTGGCATCTATATCAACACAAATAACCGAGTTTCCTGTTTCAGCAAAGCAAGTACCTGAAACTAAACCTACATAACCCGTTCCAATAACACTAATTTTCATCTTTTAAAAATTTTTTAATTTCTGTAACTATATATTTCTGTTGTTCTAAGTCTAATTCCGTATGCATAGGCAAAGCCAAGACTATTTCACACAATTTATCTGTATGCTTAAAAGTTCTAGACTCATCTAAATAAGCTTTTTGCTTATTTAGAGGTACTGGATAATAAATATTACATGGGATAGACTTCGAATTTAAAAAAGCCTTTAGCGCATCTCTACTAGCACCAACTACTTTAACTACATATTGATGAAAAACATGAGAAGATTTTGTAGAGCGAACGGGACATACAATTCCGGGCTCATCCTTTAATAAATCATCGTAAATTGCTGCAGCTTCTTGCCTTTTTTGGCAATATTCATCTAAATGCGGAAGTTTTATTCTTAAAATCGCAGCTTGAATACTATCTAATCGAGAATTAACCCCAACTAAATCATGATAATATTGCTTCGATTGACCATGATTGGCGATCATTCGTAATTTTAGAGCTAATTCGTCATTATTCGTAAAAATTGCACCACCATCTCCCATACATCCTAAATTCTTAGAAGGGAAGAAAGAAGTAGTGCCTATATCTCCAATAGTGCCCGCTTTCATTGAACTGCCATTGGTAAAATAAAAATCTGCATTAATCGCTTGTGCTGTATCCTCTACTACGTAAAGTTTATGTTCTTTCGCAATTTGCATAAGCCCTTCCATATTGCAGCATTGCCCAAACAAATGAACAGGAACAATAGCCTTTGTTTTTGGTCCAATAGCCTTAACTACCTCATTTAAATCAATTTCAAAGGTTTCTGGATCAACATCTACCAAAACGGGTTTTAACTGCAAAAGAGCTATTATTTCTGCTGTAGCAACATAGGTAAAATTAGAAGTAATTACTTCATCTCCGGGCTTTAATTCTAAGGCCATCAAGGCTAGTTGCAATGCATCTGTTCCATTTGCACAAGCAATAACATGTTTAACATCTAATTTAGCTGCCAACTCCTCTTCAAACATGGATACTTCAGCCCCCTTGATATACACAGAACTTGCAACTACATCCAATATTGTATTGTTAAGATGTGGCTGTAAGCGATTGTGTTGACTTTTTAAATCGACCATCTCGATGGGTCTCATACTTAAAATTTTGTGCAAAGATATTATTTCAAGATGGCAAATTTGTTAAAAAATGCATTAATTAAAACTTAAGAAATGAATTTGCTTAAATTTGTTCGTATGAAAAAATGTAAATTAATTGTAGTTGTCTGCTTATTTTTTGGTCTTGCTTATTCGCAAGAAAAAGATGATCCAATTGCATTTGATAAAGCACTTTTGATTTCCCCTATTATTTCGGTTCAAATTCCTGGAGCTGATTTTGCTAAACGTTTTGGTTTGGCTTATCAATTTGGACTTGGTTTAGATTACAAATTTGGACGAAACTGGTTGATTGGGGCGGAAGGTGGTTTTTTATTTAGTACGAATGTTAAAGAGAAAGAACAAATTGCAAATACTTTAACGGGAACCGGTTTAGTAATTACTACTGACGGCTTTCTAGATAATGTCAACTTAAATCTAAGAGGAGCTGTAGTTAAATTGAATGCGGGTAAATCCTTTTTTTTTAAAGCCGCACATCCAAGTAATGGCGTTTTATTAAAATTTGGATTGGGTTATTTATCTCACAAAATTTTAATTGACGTTAATAAAAAGAACACTCCCCAACTCACAGGAAATTATGCAAAAGGTTATGATCGCTTTTCTCAAGGTCTTGTTTTATCGCAATATCTTGGACTTATTAGAGTGCAAAAAGGTAAGTTCGTTAATCTAAGTTTAGGATTTGAAATCAGTGAGGCAATTACTAAGAATTCTAGACCTTATGATTTCTATTTGGGCCGAAAATTAAATGAAACCCGCCTAGACTTGATGTATGGCATCAAATTCTGCTGGCATATTCCTGTATTTTTAGGGGAAAGCACGAAAAATCAATACTACTATTATTAGAATGTTAAAATTCTTTTCTAAAATAGTATATAGTGCTTCTGTAAAGTTTTATCACTTCTTTATTGGATTAGCAAGTTTTTTTAACGAAAAAGCGTACCGATTTACCACTGGCAGGTTGAATCAGGTGATAAATGAAGCTGCAGAACCAAGCATTTGGTTTCACTGTGCATCATTAGGCGAATTTGAACAAGCCAAACCCCTAATCAATTGGTTCTACCAACAACAGCAAAGTCCAATAATACTCACTTTTTTTTCTCCATCTGGCTATACGCAAAAAGTAAATTTTCCCCTTGCTAGGGCAGTTTATTATTTACCTCAAGACGGGCCAGGTGCAGCAAAAGATTTTATCCGTGCTATCCAGCCGAAACTTGCTTTCTTCATTAAATATGACTTTTGGTATTTTCATCTTCAAGAACTAAAGAAGAGAAATATTCCACATTTTTTGATTTCTGGTATTTTTAGAGAGGAACAGCTATTCTTTAAAGCTTATGGCGTCTTGCATCGCGAAATGCTTTCTAACTTCAGCACTATTTTTGTTCAAGACGAAGCATCTTTAAACCTACTAATTAAACACCATTATAGCAATTGCCTTCTTGCTCACGACACCCGATTTGATACCGTTAAGAGCATTTCTGAATTAAACTATAGCAACGAAATTATAGAGAATTTTATCGCTACAGATAAGTGTATTATCCTTGGAAGTTCTTGGCTAAAAGACGAGCTCTTATTTGCCCAAAATCGAGAATATCTTGGAGCATACAAATTGATTATCGCTCCGCATGATGTGAATTATAAACGAATTACTCAACTACGGAAACTATTCCCAGATGCTTGTCTTCTTTCCGATCCACAAGGAGCTTATTCTTCAAAAGTATTAATTATTGATAGCATCGGTAAATTGAGTTCCATTTATCGCTATGGTACGATTTGTTATGTTGGAGGGGGCTTTGGTGTAAGCGTTCATAATATACTAGAAGCTGCAGTATATGGGAAAGCCATTCTTTTTGGCCCTAATCATCGAAAATCAAAAGAAGCACTAGACCTAGTTGCCTTGAAAGGAGCCTTTGAAATTCGGCATAAAGAAGCGCTTGTAGAAACGCTCAGCTTACTAGAAGACGAAGATTTGCTTAGGAATGCCGAGCAAATTGCAAAAACTTATGTAGAAGAAAGAACAGGTGGCACGCAAATGATTATTAAGCAATTAAAATCTGATAAACTTATTTGAAAGAATAAATTTATTGTTTTACCTTTGCGGTCCTTTAAAAAGTTACTTAGTCAACTAAATAGACCGAGGTAGCTCAGGTGGTTAGAGCGCAGGATTCATAACCCTGAGGTCGGCGGTTCAATTCCGCCTCTCGGTACCGTGAAAACGCTAGTAGAAATGCTAGCGTTTTTTTGTTTATAATTCATCTCTTTTTACTCCGCAGGATTCTTATCCGCCAGTTGGCGGACGACGGTTCAATTCCGCCTCTCGGTACAGGAAAACGCTAGTAGAAATACTAGCGTTTTTTTTGTTTATAATTCATCTCTTTTTACTCCGCAGGATTCTTATCCGCCAGGGGGCGGACAACGTTTCAATTCCGCCTCTCGGTACCGTGAAAACGCTAGTAGAAATACTAGCGTTTTTTTTGTTTATAATTCATCTCTTTTTACTCCGCAGGATTCTTATCCGCCAGTTGACGGACGGCGGTTCAATTCCGCCTCTCGGTACCGTGAAAACGCTAGTAGAAATACTAGCGTTTTTTTTGTTTATAATTCATCTCTTTTTATTCCGCAGGATTCTTATCCGCCAGTTGGCGGACGACGGTTCAATTCCGCCTCTCGGTACCGTGAAAACGCTAGTAGAAATGCTAGCGTTTTTTTGTTTATAATTCATCTCTTTTTACTCCGCAGGATTCTTATCCGCCAGTTGGCGGACGACGGTTCAATTCCGCCTCTCGGTACCGTGAAAACGCTAGTAGAAATGCTAGCGTTTTTTGTTATAATTCATCTCTTTTACCCGCAGGTTCTTATCCGCCAGGGGCGGACGGCGGTTCAATTCCGCCTTCGGTACCGTGAAAACGCTAGTAGAAATGCTAGCGTTTTTTGTTTATAATTCATCTCTTTTTACCCGCAGGATTCTTATCCGCCAGGGGCGGACGGCGTTCAATTCCGCCTTCGGTACCGTGAAACGCTAGTAGAAATACTAGCGTTTTTTTTTGTTTATAATTCATCTCTTTTTACTCCGCAGGATTCTTATCCGCCAGTTGGCGGACGGCGGTTCAATTCCGCCTCTCGGTACCGCGAAAACGCTAGTAGAAATGCTAGCGTTTTTTTTGTTTATAATTCATCTCTTTTTACTCCGCAGGATTCTTATCCGCCAGGGGCGGACGACGGTTCAATTCCGCCTCTCGGTACCGTGAAAACGCTAGTAGAAATACTAGCGTTTTTTTTGTTTATAATTCATCTCTTTTTACTCCGCAGGATTCTTATCCGCCAGTTGGCGGACGACGGTTCAATTCCGCCTCGTAATGCTTAATGTACTAGATGAGTTATTGTTACTGCTAAATGCTTTACTGCAATTAGGAAAACTCCAATTTCCAACTTCTAGACTTAATTACTTTTACATCAAAAATTTCATGAATTATCAAGTATATGTTTTGCATTCTACAACATATTCAAAAATTTATATTGGATACACTAGCAATTTAAATCAGAGGATAAAATCGCATAACTTTTTAGCAAAGAAAGGTTATACAGTTAAATATCGCCCTTGGAGTCTAATATATCATGAGTCCTTCGAAGAAAAAAAGCAAGCCATAAAAAGAGAAAGAGCTCTCAAAACAGCAAGAGGTAGAAAATTTATTTGGGATTTAATAAAATCAAACAATTAGGATTCTTATCAGCCAGTTGGCGGACGGCGGTTCAATTCCGCCTCTCGGTACCGCGAAACGCTAGTAGAAATACTAGCGTTTTTTTTGTTCTAGATATTAGTACAAGCCAACATATGGACAATAAAACCATCCTTTTACATCTGACTCTTTTTTCAACTTGTCGGAAGCTAGCTTCTGACAATACAGAGACTACTGAGCTTTGGCTACGTACAGCATAGGATCAAGATTGAAACATACAAATAGCGTTTTTCTGTTCAAACTTGTTTAAATTTAAACAAAGCTTTAACTTCCTTGTTATAAGGCTAAATGATCTAAAATGTCTTTTGAACGATTAGAAGGAAAGATTAAAACTTGCGGAAGATGCTTGAAAGAAATTTCTTGTATGGCAAATACCCAACAAGTTTGTGCTTGCATGCAACTTAGTTTAAGAACAGAAACCTTAGAATTTCTTAAAAAAACAGCCTACGATTGCTTATGCAATACTTGTCTAAGCGAAATAAACGAATTAGTAGCTATAAAAAAAGAGGCCTCTAATAAGCTTAAAGAAAATATTCACTTCTATTACGAAGATAGTTTTTTGGTATTCAAAGAGCTCTACCATATCCAACGTGGTTATTGTTGCAAAAGCAATTGTCGCCATTGCGCCTACGGCTTTAAATATGCCAAAAGCTAAAGCAAGCTTGCACCCTCTCCTACTTCATCCTCTATTATCATTCCGTTTTCGCAGTGTTGCTTCAACTCACTTTGAATAAAAACTTGCACCTCTTCTTGAATTGAAGCTGGATATAGCAGATGTAAATTTGGACCAGCATCTAAAGTAAAGCAAAGAGGCAGCTTAGTTTGCCCCCTGAAGGCTCTCACCTTTTCAATTAATACAAGACTATTCGCCTTCATTAAGATGTAACTTGGATTGGAGGTCATCATTAAAGCATGTAGCGTTAGTGCTTCTTCTTCTACTATTCTAATAAACTCATTTAAATCACCAGTCTTCATTGCTTGCATTAAGTCCGCCAAATTCTTATTCGCTTGCTTAAATCGAACCTCCGCAAAGGGATTATTCTCCATTAATTGATGTCCAGCCGAACTACTTACCGACTTTTCTTTTGCCGATGCAATCAGTATGGAATTTTTAAAACTATGAAAAATCCGATCCACCCTTTCGCTTACATCAATAGCGTATAAATCTGTGCTAGAAACTATAGCTTCGTGGTAGCCCCATTGTCCTAATTTTGGATATACCGACCTACAAGCTGAACCACTAGCAAGTCGCGATAAATAAGAAGATTTTTTCAAAAAATCGGCTTGCTCTGTTAAACTGGCAAAATGATTTCGTTCTATGCTACATAAACATAAACATAAAGCCGACATAGCTGAAGCCGATGAGGCAATTCCCGCAGAATGAGGAAAAGAATTACTCGAATGAATTTCTAAATCGATAGCTTGTAAAAAAGGATATACATCCTTAATAGAGTCAATAAATTTCGCTATTCTCGCTTCGAAACTGGTATTTCGTTCGCCTTCAAAAAACAAGATCACCTGGCCGCTCCCCTCCTTGTATTTCATTCGCATCTTAGTATGCGCATTTTTTAAGGTAAAACTTACAGAAGGATTGCTTGGCAATTGACGACCATATTTACCCCAATACTTTACCAAGGCAATATTCGAGGGACTTTGCCAAGATATTTCTCCAGCTACTGCAGACTTAGCATCCGCAAGTTCTAAAGCCTTATATTCTAATTTTTTTTCCATATCATTTCTTTATAGCTAAAAAAAGTATGCAAGCCTTTTTTAGCAAAATATTCTTTAACATACAAAGGATTCGTATTGCTTAGTGCCATAATGAAATCACCGCCCCAAGCACCAAGAGATTTACAAACTCCTGCAAAATCGCTAAACTTATCTTCATTAATACTCGCTAAGCGCAATACCTTACTCATTATTTCTTCGTGTTTTTCGAACAAATAACGAGCTTCTTTAAAATCTATATTTTCGCTAAGTGCGGTTGAAATACTAGAAATCTCCGCAACGATACTTTTGGTATCTTGTAAAGCACGATAGTGTTTAATGGCATCCCGAGAATTTTTCTTCTGCTCTAGAAATACAAAATAAGCACAATCAGTCCAACTTGCAGAGAGACTTACTTCTTGCCAAGACGCTCTTTCCTCTTCTAAATGAAACAATATAGGCTGATTTGCAGTGGCACAAGCGATATCATAGCCGCTACCACCAAAGCTTTGCTTAAGCAATTCATAAGGATCAAGATCGGCCCATTGAGCAAGCAAGCTAATTAAGGTACTACTACTACCCAAACCCCAATTATTAGGAAATTCTAAACTGGTGGTAAATTGATACTGCAAGTCTTGAAATAACTCGGGTCTCTTAGCTTTTATAAAGGAGATAATTTCCGAGATTCTTCTTTCTTCTGGAGAATTTAAGTTGGATGCTTCTCCTAAACTTGTATCCAACCAAACTTGTCCCTTAGAGTTAATGCCCTGCCAAGTGTTATTGGATCTTTGGGTGTGCCCATCCAAACCTTGCACTTTCACTTGAAGTTTTTGTCCAAATTTAGTAGGTAGAGCCAAAGCCTTAGCCCCATCTAAAACTGCATATTCGCCGCTAAGCATTAATTTGCCATGTGCATAATAGCTTTGTAAAGACATAGCTTCTAAACGGTTCTTAAAATTTGAAGATATTCTCTAACTGCACTGAAAGAAACCACTTTATCTTTAAAGTATACCAAGGCCTTTTCAATTTCGTCTTCTGTAGCGTGGAAGTGACTTAGAATATTATTCAAGTGCATTTTCATATGACCCGCTTGAATACCTGTTGTAGTTAAAGATCTTAAGGCAGCAAAATTTTGGGCTAAACCAACACAAGCCACAATTTTCATTAATTCGTGTGCTCCTGGATTTCCCATTAATTCCATAGACTTCTTAGCCAAGGGATGTAAACCAGTTAAACCGCCAACAGTTCCTAGAGCTAAAGGTACTTCAATGTAAAAGCGAAAGATATTATTTTCAATAGTACAATGGGTCAAACTCTTATAAAAACCATCTTTTGCAGCATAAGTATGAGCACATGCCTCTATGGCACGAAAATCATTTCCGGTAGCGATAACCACAGCATCAATACCGTTCATAATGCCTTTGTTGTGCGTTGTAGCTCTATAAGAATCTATTTCGGCAATTCTAACCGCAGTTGCAAATTTCGAAGCAAAATCTTCAGGCTTCAAGGAACCATCATTAAAATAGCCTAACTCATCAACTTTACAACTAACTTCAGCTCGAACAATGCAATCTGGGGTAAAATTCGATAGAATACTCATAATCACTTTCACATCCTTTTCTTTGATGCTAAAGGAAGTTGAAAGCTGAATTTCATCAATTAAAATCTGCGCGAATGCCTCTAAACAAGAGTTAATAAAATTCGCGCCCATAGAATCAACCGTCTCAAAACTACATTTAAGTTGGAATAAGTTCGCTTCTTTATCATTTAAGTTGAGTAGCTCAATATTTCTTATTCCTCCTCCACGGTTTTCCATATTCGCCGTAATGTGCTTTACGCCATCAATCAGGCTTTGCTTAAGTTGAGGAAAGAAATCCTCCAACTTTCTCGCATCCCCGGTAAACAAGAAATGTACATGGCCTAATTTAATAGAATTAAGCACCTCCGCTTTAAAACCACCACGCTCATACCAATATTTGGCGGCATTAGCACATGCTGCCACCACAGAACTTTCTTCTGTAACCATGGGAACTGCGTAATCCTTACCATTAATTAGAAAATTTGGTGCAATACCAAAAGGCATATGAAAATTAGAAACGGTATTTTCACTAAAACCTTCAAACACTTTTTGTTCTTCTACATTGTCATGCCAAAAACTTGCAAAGTCTTTAACTACTTCAATAGGATTAGAATACAAAAAGTTTTGCGCTAACCAAGCAATCTTTTCTGTTTTACTTAATTTGGAAAAACCTGAAATCTTTTTACCCTCTTCCATAGTGCAAAGTTACTAAACTTAATTAAAATGCTATTTGTTTATGTACAATTAACCACAAATCGTACTGAAATGTTTTAGCTAAGGTAAAATTTGAAAGCTATGGATAAACTCACTTTCCTCTTCTGTTTCTTCTATGCTGTTCTCTTTTAGCAAGCCCACTTGAAATAATCTATTCCCCTTTAAAATAAGTTTGTAGTGCATAAAATACATTTCTGCATTTTTGCCTATAATTTCAATTCCGAAATAATCTTTACCTTCAATTCTCTGCTCTTTTACTATGTCCTTAATTCCTAAACTATTTAGGGCACTTTCTTTTGCACTCCTTAAGATGCTTTCTCCTTGCTTAATGTCTTCTCCCGATAGTGGATAATCGGAATAAGAAACCAGTTTAGCTACACTAGCTGATTCTTGCACTAAAAAGGAATAGTAATAGATGTTGCCAATATTACTGCTTAAGGTATCTATATTTACTATAGGATTTTCGAAATAAGCAATACTAAAGGCTCCTTTTGGATCCTCGTATTTATCCTTGGTAGTTTCTTGGCAGGCATTAAAAACAAGAACAAGAAAAAGGATAATAAAAATTTTAGACCTCAAAATCATATAAACTAGTCAGAACTTCTTTAGGAACAAATTTACTTACCTCTCCCTTCCCTTTAATAATTTCTCTAACTATGGTAGAAGAGATGGAACTTAACTCTGGTTTAGATAAAATTAAGATGGTCTCTACTTCTTCATCCATAGCATTATTGAGATGCGCAATGGTCTTTTCGTATTCAAAATCAGATGCAGAACGAATGCCCCTTAAGATATAACTAGCTGATTTTTGCTTGCAATAATTTATAGTTAAACCCTCATAAAAGTCTGTTTCTACTTCTGGCATATCTTTAAAAACTAGATTCAAGCAATCCATTCTATGTTTTAAAGAATATAGACTTTTCTTCTGACTGTTAATCCCTATAGCCACAATAATCTTATCAAACAAAGGAAGGGCACGCTTTACTATATCCACATGACCAATGGTTATGGGATCAAAAGATCCAGGAAAAACAGCAATTTTAGCTTTCATAAGTTTTAATTTTTTCCGGCATTTGTAAAGATACTAAAAATGGTTTGTCCATATTTTTTTTGCTTGATGTAGTTCGGGTGCTTTTTAAAATTGTGTTTTGGATTATGCTCTAGCACAAACCAACCCTCTCCATCAATTAATTGATGTTCTATAATCAAATCTGGAAGTTCGGCAAGATTGGCTAAAGGGTAAGGCGGACCAGCAAAAATTAGATCAAATTTATCCTTGCTCATGGCTATATATTTGAAAACATCCATAGGCATAATCGTCATTCCTTTTATTTCTAACAAGGCTTTTGTTTTCTCAATAAACTGAACACATTTCGGGTATTGTTCTACAATAGTTATTTTTTCGCAACCTCTAGATGCCATTTCATACGATAATTGTCCTGTGCCACCAAACAAATCTAAAAAGGCAATTTTATCGAAATTAAAGTAATTCTCTAAGCTATTAAAAAGAGCTTCTTTAGCAATGTTAGTGGTGGGTCTAGTTGGAGAAAATTCTGGACTTTGTATCACTCTACCTCCGTATTTTCCAGCGATAATTCTCATAAGCAATTTATGTAGTGGTGAACAAAATAGTGCGGAGGAATTGCAGCGACATCCGTCTTATAGTTTAATTTATTCGTTCTTTCCAAGGCTTTCAAATTTTTTATATAAGAATGCAACAAGTTCTCTCTCGGACTATTCAATTCTAAACTACCACTAAAATAAACCAATTCCCTTTCGTTATCTAAAGCTAATTGCTGCATTACATTCAAGAGATGATAAACAAGGTCTTCATCCGTTAAAAATTCGAAGCTGTTAAAAAACAAAAGTTTATTGTTCTTGTAGTAAAAGATGCTAATTCTATCGGTATTCAAGTGGAAGCTAAAAAAACTCTCGAGTTGGCTCAATCTCGAAAAACTATTCAACAAACTCAGATTCGTGTAGGTGAAATGCACTTTATGAAAGCTTTCTTCAAGTGCTTCCTTCAAGCTAAGCGGCAGGGCATAAATGGCATAATATTCTGTAGATAGGAGCTTTTCTTTTTGATAAAACAATTTACCAGAAGGTAGCTTACAATTAAATTGCAAATAATCTTCTATTGCATTAGCCCCTAGCAATTTCTCTGGCACGAGAGTCAAGAATTCGCTATCTACCAAACAAATAATTTTTTGATAAGAGTAGGAAAAAATTTCTACCTCTTTAATCAACCTCGCAAACTCTTGCTTTGTGAAATCAAATAACTTATAAAACGTAGGCAAAACCACTGTTGCCAAAACTCGATTATCCTTCTCATGAAAAACAGAAAAGGACAAACTATGTTTGCCCCATTCTAAAATTAATATACTCTCTCTACTTTGAGATGGATTTGTAAAAATCAATTTTTCTATCTTTTATTCCCAACTAGCTTTTTCTGTAGCCATAGTAACAGAGCCCAACACCAAGTCATCTTTTAGATCTAAATATTCTTCATTTAGGTTCTTAAGATATTTTGCTTTGGTAGCAACTACCTCATAAACTGGCACTTCAACACGCTGTAATTTCAACTGATCCGCTTGCAGATCAAAAGTTTCGCCACCACTATAAGGAATATATTTTAGAGAATCTAAATTGTTCGTTCCACTAAATACGATCTTATCTATAGCATAGTATCTAAGGGTATCGTAAGTTGTAACTACTGCCGTATCATCCGCATTTCCATTAACAACAACTTCTGTAATCAAATCATTTTTGATTGAAGCAATCAAGGCATCTAAATCTCCAGCATACTTACCTGTAGCCTTAAAATAGTAAGATTGTGCAAGTCTAATATCCTCCATTCTATTCGTAGTTGCTTCAAAACGAAGGCTGTAATCTTTTTCAAATTGAACAGGATCTTGAATAATTTTATATAACCAATAACCCAAGCCTGCAACAGCTAACCATAAGGCAAACACTACAACTAGTTTTCCTATTTTCATAATAATATCTTGTTTTAAACTTCGCACAAAATAAAAACTTTTTAAGGATATTTACGTCATACTGCATTCATTTTTAATAGAAATCTTTGTTTTTTACTAAAATTAGGAATTTAAGTTTCTAGGATTTATAATTATTTAACCATCTTTTTCACTAAAATGCGTAAGAGAAATAGACCTCTAGCAAAATAGTTTTATTTACTTTGTGACTCAATTCAAAATGAAAGCATTAAGCTACAGCTATAAAGATATATTGAAAATTGCTTTCCCATTAATGGTGAGTAATTTCTTCTTCACCTTGATTGCCGTTACCGACATTGGCTTCATGCGCGAAATAGGTGTTACCGAGCAAGCCGCTATCGGCTATATATCTCTGCTTTACTTATTCTTTTTCATGACCGGCTTTAGTTATACTAGAGGAGCACAAATTTTAATTGCAAAAAAAGATGGTCAAAAAAAGCATAAAGCTATAGGTCTCATACTAGACAATATGCTAGTTGTATTAATGGGAGGCGCATTTTTATTGTGGGCTATACTTGCCTTTTTTGGCAGAGACCTATTAGAACTTGCTTTGCAAGACCAAGAAGTGATACAAGCTTCTTATGAATATCTACGTATTAGAAAGTGGGGCTTTTTCGCAAGTTTTTTAGGTAGTGCTCTTATCGCTTATTACTCCGGAATTGGAAGAACCAAAATTCTAGCTGTTGCTATTGTTAGCATGTCGCTAAGCAATATCTTCTTGAATTGGGTGTTAATTTTCGGACATTTCGGATTTAAGGCCTACGGCATCCAAGGCGCAGCTTATGCCAGCAATCTTGCAGAAATTCTCTCTACGCTTATCATGTTAGCCGGTTTAGTAGTATTAAACCTTAGACATAAAAACCATTTGTTTTATTTCGGAAAAATAAAGAAATCGGTTATTATGAGTATTTCAAGCCTATCTTTTCCATTGGTCTTACAAACCTTGATTGGTTTAGCCGCTTGGGTAGTTTTCTTTACACTTATAGAAAAACTTGGCAAGGCAGAATTAGCTATTTCCAATAACGTTAAACAAATTTACACCTTACTTGGAATTCCAACCTACGCTCTAGCCTCTAGCACCAATACGGTAATAGGCAATCTAGTTGGACAAGGAAAAATTGGAGAAATCATCCCCACCCTAAAGAGAATTATTTTGGTAAGCAGTATTTGCATTTTCATTTTCACCCTGCCCACCTTTCTTTTTCCTAGAATCTTTTTAGATTTAATATCTGAGCCAGGCTTAGTAAGTTCTTCTATTGGTCCACTTTTTGTTGCTCTTGTAGCGCTTCAGCTCTATGGATTTTCAACCATACTTTTTAATTGTATAGCAAGTTTTGGTGCTAGTATTCACAGCTTAGTGGTAGAAGTGCTCACCATCATACTTTACCTGATTTATATTTATTTTCTCTTTTACAAGATGGATATAAGTATAAGCATAGCTTGGACAACAGAGTGGTTTTATTGGGGAACGCTTGCTATATTATCTTTAAGCTATCTCTACTTTTACAATTGGAGAAAGAAGCTTTAGTTGGAATCGTAAGGATGTCTTTCAAAAAAGGCTTTTTCTTCTTCTCGAAAAACAGGCCTTTCATACTTATAATTTCTAAACTCGTATAAAGCCAAAACACTTCCAACAATGGCTCCAGAAAGATGCCCTTGCCAAGAAACATTTTCTTGTACAAAGTAGGGCATGATACCCCAAATCATACTACCATATAACATGATAATAAAAAAGGACAAGGCCATAGAATTTCTATCCTTTTGAATTACACTCGCCACAAAAAGAAAAAAAGCCACCGCATATATAAGTCCGCTGGCCCCAATATGATTACTCCCGTAATCGCCTATAAGCCACAGTAAAGCACCAGAACTTAAATAGAGGAGCAATAAAATTTTTAAACTCTTTGCTTCGTGAAAAACAAAAAGCGCTGTAAACAAAACAAGGGCACTGCTCGAATTAGAAATTAAGTGCTGCCAATCGCCATGTAAAAAAGGAAAACTAAAAATACCCAAGACCCCCATTGTGCTTTTAGGTTTAAGTCCAAATACTTCCAAATTCAAGTTAAAAAGTCGATCCAATATTTCGACTAAAAACCAAAGGGCAACTATAAAAATGGACAGTTTAAGTTTGAAATAAAAGGATCTTTCATCCTTTCTTTTGTTAATATTTGAGCTTATATTAGCCATTGCTTAATTCATCTACAAAAATCTTACCCGTGAATATACTTCGCTTTATTTTAACTTTTTTGCTGACAATCTGTCTATTAGTCGTACTAAACTTAAGAATAAGCGACAAACC
The DNA here is from genome assembly GCA_020635975.1 of Chitinophagales bacterium. Classification (GTDB taxonomy): domain Bacteria; phylum Bacteroidota; class Bacteroidia; order Chitinophagales; family UBA8649; genus JAFMKE01. The sequence goes on along the minus strand of JACJYT010000014.1, from coordinate 20,296 downwards.
TGCTTTTGGCAGCTTGCTAAATCCCTCCACCGGATTTTATCAATTTGGTGAGAACCCTAGCGAATTACATCTACCAGAAAACATCGTTCTTTCTGAACTTGAGGATGAGGCCAGTGTATATTTCGATGAGAGAAGAATTCCGCACATTTTTGCTAAAAACGAGCACGACTTGTATTTTCTACAAGGCTATGTAGTAGCTAGTTTACGCTTGTGGCAAATGGAATTTCAAGTACTTGCAGCTGAGGGTAGAATTGCTGAAATTTTAGGCAATGAAGAAAAATTCATTGCCTTCGATAAAAATCAGAGGAGAATGGGCCTGAGCTATGGAGCGAAGAATAAATTAGATTTAATTAATTCTGACCCTTTTTCTAAAAACCTACTAGAAAGCTATACAGCTGGAGTTAATGCCTACATTTCGAGCTTAAGCTCTACCGACTACCCCCTTGAATACCAACTTATTGGCTACCAACCAGAAGAATGGAGTGCTTATAAAACCACCCTACTCTTAATGAACATGAGCAACGTGCTTACTAGTACAGAATATGATATTGAAAACAGCAATTTTTTAAGTCTTTACGGAAAAGAACTTTTTGATAGCTTGTATAATGACGACAATAGTAAATTAGAACCCATTGTTGAAAGTCCTGCGGAAGGTTGGAAAGCAGCTCTTAATAGAGACAGTTTAGAAATAATTACCTTACCCAATCCAGCTAATACTCTTTTAGAACTTAGCACTTTACAAGATAAGCCTGACGTGCAAATTGGCAGTAATAATTGGGCTGTAAGCGGTGAAAAAACAGCAAGTGGTTTTCCCTTATTAGCTAATGACCCTCATTTGAAACTCTCTTTTCCTTCTGTATGGATAGAAATGCACTTGAATACGCCAGATTTGAATACCTATGGGGTTGTTTTTCCAGGTGCACCGGGCATTGTTATTGGTTTCAATGATTATATTGGATGGGGAGTAACGAATGCTGGAAGAGACGTAAAAGATTGGTATGAAATAGAATTTAAAGATGAGCAAAAAGACTTTTACAAATGGGAAGGCGCTTGGCGAGCTTGTACGAAAGAAATTGAAGAAATTAAGATAAAAGGTATGCCTAGTGTATTCGACACGGTGATCTACACACATTTAGGACCAGTTTGCTTGGAAAATTTTGAAACCCAAGCAGGAACGAAAAATTTTGCCTTACAATGGATGGCACATCAAGCCAGTGAAGAATACAAAACCTTCTATCTACTAAACAGAGCCAAGAATTTTGATGATTATATTGCTGCTTTGAGATATTATTCTTGTCCTGCTCAAAACTTTGTTTTTGCTTGTGTTAATGGAGATATCGCCATTCGCCAACAAGGTAAATTTCCTATCTTAGAAAAAGACGAAGGGAAATTCTATATGGATGGTTCTAGTCATGAAGCCTGGACAGAATACATCCCTTTCGAAGACATCCCAATGATGTACAATCCAAGTAGGAATTTTGTAAGTAGCGCCAATCAAATAGTAGCAGATAGCTCCTACCCTTATTATTTAAATGGTGTTTTTGAGTACTACCGAAACAGAGTGATTAATGAAGAGTTAAGAAAATTACAAAAGGCAACTGTAGAAGATTTTAAAAACTTACAATTTAATAATTACAATTTAATGGCGGCCGAAAATTTAGATTTAATGTTGGCCTACGTAAATCCAGATTTAAAAGAAGGTGAGCACGCAGAGGTATATGAAAGTTTAAAATCTTGGGACTTCTTAAACGAAGCTAATTCCCTTGCCGCAACGTACTTTCAGCTCTTCTCAGAATCGTACTACACCTTGTTGTGGGATGAGTTTGTAGAAGCTGAAGTGCCAGGTGGCTGGGACCCTTATAAGTGGAAAAAAGGTTGGAAGGCTCCTGGTGAGTATCAAACTTTCCAACTACTTCAAGATAGTGTGCAACACATCTTTATTGATATACAAGGCACAGAAGAAATTGAGACAAATGGAGATTTATTAAATCTAGCCTACCAGGAGATGCTTAGCAAGCTGACTAAAATAGAAAGCCAAGAATGGGGTAAGTATAAGAATACCCTAATAGAACATTTAGCCATGATTCCAGCATTCTCAACAAATCTTGATCTTGGTGGAAACTATAAAATTGTAAACGCTACTGGTAAGTTTCACGGTCCAAGCTGGCGAATGATACTAGATTTCGACGGAGGAAAAATAAAGGGTATTGGCGTATATCCAGGCGGACAAAGTGGTAACCCTGGAAGCAAATATTACGACAACATGGTTCAAGAATGGGCTACTGGCGATTATCATGAATTGCTTTATTCTACGGATGAAGCAAGTTACCAAGATGGAAATTTTTACCAAGTAAATTTTAAAAAGAGATAATATGAAAGCTTTGTTCGGAGGAATTCTGATTTTTATTTTTGGATGGATTTTGCAGATGTTTCTACCGTGGTGGACCATTGCCATAGTATGTTTCCTCATTGCCATAGCTTTCTTCGAAAAAGCTAAATATGCCATCCTATTGGGATTTTTTAGTGTATTTGCACTGTGGCTTTTACTCGCTTTTTACAAGTCGTATCAAAACGATTTTATACTTTTAGAAAGAATGTCGGCCTTGTTGGGCTTAAGCAGTAAATGGCTTCTACCCTTCCTAAGTGCTTTTATTGGTGGTTTGCTTGGCGCATTAAGCAGCCTTAGTGGCTACTATCTACAGAATATTAATGAAAAAAAAGCTAGAAAGTTTAGTTGAGCTCTTCGATATGCTCAATCTGAAGTTTCAGAAGTTTACTGTAAAAACCATCTTCATCTTGCAATAAACTCTTATGCTTGCCTCTTTCCACTACATTTCCTTTATGTAAGACCAAAATTTCATCGGCGCTTCGCACGGTACTTAAACGATGAGCAATAATGAAGGTTGTTCTATTTTGCATTAATTTTTCTAGAGCATCTTGAACTTGTTTCTCAGATTCAGAATCCAGAGAACTAGTTGCCTCATCTAATATTAAGATATCTGGATTTTTCAGGATAGCTCTTGCGATCGCCACTCTTTGCTTCTGACCTCCAGATAATTGTACTCCTCTTTCCCCCACTAAAGTATCCATTCCTTCTGGAAATTCTCTAATGAACTCTAAGGCATTCGCCTGCTCAGCAGCAGCTTCTATTTCTTCCAAACTAGCATCAATCTTTCCGTAACGAATATTTTCCAAGATACTACCTCCAAATAATACAACTTCTTGTGGAACGATGCCTATTATTTTTCTCAAGGACTTAATCTCAATATCTTTGATATTTACACCATCTATGGCAATAGAGCCACATTCTAGTTCATAAAATCTACTTAGTAGTTTCACAATGGTCGACTTCCCTGAACCACTGCTTCCTACCAATGCTATTTTTTGTCCCTTGCTTACTTCTATATTAATGCCATGCAGCACTTCAATATCTTCTCGTGTTGGATAGGAAAAAACAATATCCTTAAAAACAATATTCTTAGTAAAACTTGCAGGCAAGATACTTGCATCTTCAATTTGCAATTCCTGCTCGTTTCCTAGTATTTCGTTCACTCTTTCGGTGGCTCCCAAGGCTCCAAGCAACTCGGTATATTGGTTACCCAAGCCGGCAATTGCTCCACCTATCACCATGGCATAAAAGATAAAAGCCGATAGTTGAGCGATATCTATGCTTCCTTTATAAACTTGAATCCCCCCCATCCATAGAATGAAAAAAAGTGCTCCAAATAAACCCGTAATTATAAAAGTGAAAAATACCCCTTTGGCACGTGCGTATTTTAAAGCAATAGCAATGAGATCATTCATTTTGTTTTGGTAGCGATGAAGCTCAAAATATTCATTTACATAAGACTTTACAGAAGAAAAAGATTGAAAGGTTTCATCTACAACAACATTAGTTTCCGCTAAATAATCTTGTCGATTTTTCGCTAATTTCTTTATGTATCTTCCAAAAACCAAGGCTAAAACGATTACTAAGGGAAAGATAGCCAACATGTAAACGGTTAGAGAAACCGAGTAAATAAAAAGCACTACGATTCCCACCGAAAAAATAATGATTTGTCGCAGAAATTCGGGAAGCGTTATAGAAAATGCTTGATGCAATTTTTCTACATCGGCAGAAAGTCTACTTACGATTTCACCTACCCGATGTCGTTCAAAATATTCCAAATTTTGCGACAAAAGTTTTTCATATAAATCTACCCTAATTTTAGCAAGACTTTTTTCTGTAACGATGGCAAACAAATTTACTCTGAGGAAGGAAAGTAAACCTTGCAATACTAAGATACTTAGGAATACCCAGCCATATTGATAGATATTTAAGTGAATGTTTAGTGCTTCAATATAAGTTTCTCCGCTAGCTGCCTTGAGCATTTGAGCTACAGCAGCGGGAACCACCATAAATACCAAACTAGTCAAGGCTAAAAAAACCATTCCTACTATGAAATTCCATTTGTAAGGCAAAATATAAGCAAACATATGCTTTGCTGCATGCAATTGCTTTTTACTAGGTTTTGCTCTTTTGGTTTCTTCTTCCATTAAAATAACTCTGTTAAATCTTCAATTCCTAGGTATCTCTGGGCAATAAAACCTTCTGCGTATTGGCAAGAAGCAATTTGACCGAGTTCCTTTGCTCTCGACTTAATAAATTCTAAAAACTCTGGAGAACTTATAAAGGTGTTTTCCTCTTTAGAATTTGGATCAAAAAACTGACTCTTATATGCTAAAATGGCCTGCATTTTTTGCTCCATTACCTTACTAATATCCACTATAAAGTCAGGCTTTAAGTACATGGATTGAATATAATTATATACTGTTTTAGGTCGCCAAGCCTCCTGAGCTGTTCCATTAAAGGAGCTAGAAATTTTAGCTAATCCAGATAAGAATGCCGCTTCCTTTGCGAGTTGGGCAGCTCTGCCATGGTCTGGATGACGATCTTCTGGTGCATTAATCAAAAGAACATCTGGCTTATATTTTCTAATTACCTCAATAATTTTTAATTGGTGCTCTTTATCATTTTTAAAGAAGCCATCTTCCATTTGTAAATTTTCTCGAACAGCAAGCTTCATAATCTTTGCAGCTTCATGAGCTTCTTGAATTCGAAGCACGGGATTTCCTCTAGTACCTAGTTGTCCGCTAGTTAAATCCACAACTCCGACCTTCTTACCCATTTGAGCATGTTTAATAAGGGTGCCGGAACAGCTTAACTCGACATCATCGGGGTGGGCTCCTAGTGCTAATATATCTAACTTTAGCATGCCTTATTCTTCAAGTAATTTATCGATAGCCTTCCTAACTTTATTTGAATTAGGGTTCGTAGTGGTATAGAAATAATCTACAACTTCTCCTTTTTTGTTAACTAGGTATTTGTGAAAATTCCACTTAGGACTAGAATTAACTCTTCCATTTAAATCTTTGTCGGACAAGTATTTAAATAAGGGATTAGCACTTTCTCCTTTAACATCTATTTTATCAAAAATTTTAAAGGTAACACCATAATTGATTTCACAAAACTCACTTAACTTCTCTCCTTCAAGAGGTTCTTGATTTTGAAATTGATTACTAGGAAATCCTAAAATTTCGAATTCTTTATCTTGGTAATCTTTGTATAAAGCTTCTAAGTCTTTGAACTGGGGCGTAAAACCACATTTAGATGCTGTATTTACGATAAGTAAAACCTTACCTTGATAATCTGCAAGTGATTTTTCCTTCCCACTAATTTCTTTAACTTTTAATCCGTATAAATTATCCATCTTTCTTAATTTAATCGATGTTTTAAACTTTCCATCATATCAAAAGGCGTTCTAATTGCAGCTCCCTGAATCATCCAATCGGGTACACTTCCTCCTGGGTCTGTTTGATACTCAATAAATACTTTAGTGCCTTTATCGGTTTTAGTAAGTACCCATTCGCCGAAATATATAGGTACCCGAACGGCATCTTTTCGAACTTCTATAAAATTAGATTTATTCGTCATAATAATTTTGTAGCCATCTTTAAAAGCTACTTTTTTTATGTGCAGCACCAAATCTCGACTAGCTGCTGGCCAGGGGGTAGAATAGATGGCGTGATAAATAAATTCATCGGAAGAAATGGACTTAAGGACTTTGCTATAGGTACAATCCGGCATCCAATTTACATATTCCTTTACATCAAAAATAGCATTCAAAACCTTATCTACTGGAGCTGCAACATACATTTCTGCTCTTGAAGCTTTCATAGCATATTTAGGATCATGTTTAGTATAAATAGTTATTCCATCTTTGTTCTTTTCTTTCACCCAATCTTGAGCAGATAAGTTCATACTAAGCAGAACTAGAAGGAAGCCAACAATGTATTTTTTCATAATTCTAAAGTTTGGTAAAGTTAAATCTAAGACTATGCCAATTTTATATTATTTCTTTCTCAGCTAGGAATCTTTCTGCTTCTAAAGCAGCCATACAACCCGTTCCAGCCGCAGTAACTGCTTGACGATAAACACTATCTTGTAAGTCGCCACAAGCAAAAACTCCTTCGATGTTGGTTTGGGTAGAATCTGCTTTTGTTTTAACATAACCTACGCTATCGGTATCAATAAAGTCGCTAAATACAGCTGAATTTGGTTGATGACCAATGGCTACAAAGAAACCTTTTACAGCAATTTCTTCTTTTTCTTTGCTTACATTATTATAAATCCTTAAGCCTTCTACTTCATCTTTCCCAAGAACCTCATCAGCTTCACTATTCCAATACACTTTAATATTAGGGGTTTTGAGTACCCTTTCTTGCATAATTTTTGAAGCTCTCATTTCATCTCTTCTAACCAACATGTGTACTTTCGTACATAATTTAGAAAGATATAAGGCTTCTTCGGCAGCAGTATCACCAGCTCCAACAATAGCTACTTCAGTGCCTTTATAGAAAAATCCATCGCAAACTGCACAGGCAGACACACCTCGACCATTAAGTCTTTTTTCCGATTCCAAACCTAGCCATTTAGCGGTTGCGCCTGTTGCTAAGATTACTGCTTCCGCTTGAACTTGTGCATCATCATCGATAGTAAGCGTAAACGGTCGTTTAGAAAAATCAACTTTTGTAACCAGGCCATAACGAATTTCTGTACCAAATCGCTCAGCTTGAGCTTTAAAATCATTCATCATTTGTGGCCCCATGATGCCTTCAGGATATCCAGGGTAATTTTCTACATCTGTTGTTTGCATTAATTGTCCGCCTGGTTCAAGCCCCATATACATTACTGGATTCATATTTGCTCTAGCTGCATAAATTGCTGCGGTATAACCAGCTGGACCAGAACCTACGATAATTACATTGTGTTTTTCCATTTTATTTCTTTATTAATCTAAAATTATAGTTGTATACGTTGTGTTATAAGCCGCCCATATTCCAAATCCATTCTCTACATTAGATTGGATTTTTGTAGCCGTAGAGAAAGGCGTGTCTCCCCCATCGTTGAAGACAGAAAACCAAAAATTATAGGTAGCTTCATCTATATTTTGCCATTTAAGTGTTACCGTATCTCCCAATTCAAACAATCCTAAATCGGCAATCTCCACATCTTCATTATCTCCATAACCACGAAGTAAAGGTAGTGTAATGGTTCCACTACCAGCATAAATGCCATTATCGGATAAGCCCCCACCTAAATAATCGGGTATGTAAAAGGGATCTTGATTTCGGCTTGTTGCAAGAAGCACAAAAGCATCGTAGTTATTTGGAACCGTTAAATTCATTTTAACTTGTGCTAAATTGGGATTATCATCGGCAATAGTGTACGATAAAAAGTTAATACCTTGACTAATAGGCATGGTTGTTTCGGCAAAAAGGGCGATATCCTCTTTACTTATTTGCAGCTGATAAGAAGCACCACCTTGTCCAATAATCGTATTAGAGGTATCGATATAGAAATTGAAATTATTCAATAATCTTATTAAAGCAGTATCCTCTGTACTTTGGGCAAAAGAAAGTTGTTGTTCGAGAGTAAAGCCACTGAGTAAAGCAATTGCTGGAGCAGCAGCTCTAGGAAATCTATTAGCATCCAATACCTGTTCTAATAAGTCGATGGGTAAATCAAAAATCGACTTTTGCGCTAATTGAATTGGTGAACCATTATTTTCGGATACCAGTACTACAGCATTTTTAACATTTAACTCGTCGGTTAAAGTGGCCGTATTAAAGGTGCCATAACCAGAGAATTGTTTGGAAAGCATCACCAAAGGACCAGAATTATTATAAATCCAAGCTTCTACTACCGCATCTTCTGCTCCTGGAGTAATATCTAAAATAACATCCTTTTCGCAAGAACTAATTATTATGGCAACACTTAAAATGGATACTATATATAATACAACTTTCATCACTTAGTATTTAAAATTCCAGGTTACTGTAGGTAAAATTGGAAACAAGGACACTTGTTTTGCATTGATGCTTACATTTCCTGAGCTGCTAAAATTGACATCATCATAAATAAAATAAGGATTTTGTCGACTGTATAAATTATAAATTGAGATATTCAAATCAGAGTAACGCTTCTCGTTGTCTTTGAGAATATAGGTGGCCCCTAAATCCAATCTGTGGTAGGCAGGCAAACGATAACTATTTCTATCGCCATATTCATTAACGATGTTTCCAGAAATGATATAACGGTTAACCACAGGAGTTGTAGTTTGTCCAGAACCATAAACAAATGTTGCGTTCAAACTCCATCTTTCATTAATCTTATACTGTAAAACAACAGAGAGGTCGTGTCTTCTGTCGTACTTATTATAAAAGGTTCTACCTTCATCTATATCTGGGAAATTTCTATTTGTCCAAGCTAAAGTATAGCCTATCCATCCAGTAAAATTGCCACGACGCTTGGCAACATAAAACTCAGCACCATAAGCTTGGCCAGTGCCGAAAACAAATTGATCTTCAATTTCTTCATTAGCATTCACCACGGGTTCGTTTCCGTATTCTACTTGATTCCAAGTTTTCTTGTAATATCCTTCTATCGAAGTTTCGTACATATTATTCTTAAAATTTCTAAACACACCGAGTGAAACTTGAGTTCCAATTTCTGGTTTAACTATATCTGTACTAGATACCCACAAATCTGTAGGTAAGGTAGTTGTAGATTGAGAAACAGAATGTATATATTGATAGTTCACATTAAAGCCTGTTTTAATGGAAGTCTCTTCATCTATTTTAAATCGTGCATTTAAACGAGGTTCGATACCAAAATAAGTAGCATAAGAATCAAAAGCACCTTTTTTTACTGTATCTACTGGCTGGGTTCCATCAAAATAGATTCTTTCATTAGGGCCGGTACTCGCATACATAGAGCCACGAAGGCCTGCATTAATTTTCAACCAAGTGGTGGCATCAATTTCGTCTTGAACGAAGAGGGCAAACTCGTGACCATATTTAACATCTATATTAGATGAAAAGCTATTCTCTTCTAGCTGTGCTTCATAAACGTAAGGGGTGAATTGATGAAAAATATATTCGTAACCCGCCTTAAACTTATTGGTAATCTTAGGGAAGTATTCTACAGATCCTTTCAAACCAAAATCGCGGATGCCTGAATTCAATTCAAAGCTATTATTTTGAAAACCTGCTCTAATTTTAGAAACATAATCATTAAAAACAAAGCTATTATTCATAAAAACCTTACCGTTAAATTGGTGGTTCCATCGGATACTTGTGGTGGCATTTCCGTAGGGCAATTCAAAAGAAAGTCCACTGCCTCCAGACGAACTAAAAGAGAATCTATCTCGACCGAAATAGGCACTAATAAAAAGACGATCCTTTTCTCCAAGTTTGAAGTTCATTTTGCCATTGATATCAAAAAACCAAGGAATATTTATTGGGGTATCGCTTTTCTTTAATAGGGGGTTTAAAAGAAAGCTTAAGTAGGTAAATCGACCAGAGATAATAAAAGCTGCTTTGTCTTTTATGATTGGACCTTGCGCAGTGATTCTGGACGAAATAAAGCCAACACCGCCTTCAAACTCGTACTCCTTAGTATTTCCTTCTCTCATAGTGATATCCAAAACAGAAGAAATTCTCCCCCCGTATTCCGCAGGAATTCCACCTTTAATTAGTGTAGAACTTTTAATGGCATCGGCGTTAAAAACAGAGAAAAAACCGAGGAGATGACCCGGATTGTAAACGGTAGCATTATCTAGAAGGACAAGATTTTGCGAAGGTCCGCCTCCACGCACATACAAACCCGAATTCCCTTCTCCAGCGCTGGCAACACCTGGCATTAGTTGTAAGGTTCTAAAAATATCTGCTTCTCCCAGTAAAGCTGGCAGCTCTTTTACCGTTTTAATTTCCAACTCAACAACACTAGTTTGCGCATCATCAACATTACGATCTTGCTTCTCGCCAGTAACGATTACTTCTGCCGTTACCACCTCCCCTTCGCTTAACTCCAAACTAAGCGTAAGATCTTTATCGAGGGTAACCAATCGCTCTACTTCTTGCAATCCTAAGTAAGAAAAAACCATGGTATACGTGCCGGGTTTAAGCGACAAAGAATAAAATCCGTAAACATTGGTAGTGGTTCCTTTTAAAATTTCCTTTACATAAACATTAGCGGCATATAAATCTTCGCCAGTAGAGGCATCTTTCAAATAACCACTAATAGTAAATTGATTTTGAGCTTGCAGTGAGCTACAAAAAAATAGGAGAACAACGAAAAAACTGGTAAGCTTTTGGAGCATTGCTATAATTTATGTAAAGGTAAACATTTTAGACTCTGCGCTATTAAAAAAACACAAGATTTTTGTTAAATAAATAGGATATTTCATGCCTTGATTCCGATTTAAAAAATAAATCAAAAATCGAAATATCGCTTTACAAAGTTAAGTAAATCAAAGGTTTAGAAGTGCTTTATACTAAATTGAAAATAGAATATCGTTAGATGTAGGTACCAAAATTTATATCTATGTCGAACACAAAACTTAGTCCTCGCCAAAAAATGATAAACATGATGTATTTAGTGCTTACCGCGCTCTTAGCAATGAATGTTTCTCAAGAAGTATTAAACGCCTTTAAGATTGTTGGACAAGGCATTAAAACAAGTAATAGTTTAAGTCAATCGAGAAATATAGATTACTACAGTTCTTTTCAAGAATGGAAATTAAAAAACCCCAGTGAAGATGCTGTTGTTTTCAATGCTCTTTTTAACAGAACTAAAGAAACTACAGATGAGGCACTTGCTTATATAGAAGCCATCCAAAATGAAATTAAGGACAAGTCGGGAGTGAAAATAGAGAACAATGAAGAGGTTTTTAAGCATGCCGACGATTTAAACACTGCCACCAAACTACTTAGCACAGAGCAAGATGGCAAGGTTAAAGGAGAAGAGCTTCGGATGTACTTAGGAGGTTTAAGACAGCAATATTTAGACATCATAGAACAGGGTAATCAAACTTTGATTGGTAGTGAAAATTACCAAGATTACAAGACCGTTTATGCTAGTGTTTTGCCTCTTAAAGAACAAGAACAAAATATAGAGGGCTTGGGAAAAGAGAAAAAAACATGGGCAGAATTCAACTTTGGCAATGTTCCTGTGATTGCTAGTGATGTAATTTTGGAAAAATTAAAAAATGACATAATCAACACGGAAACGCAGGTTTTAGATTTTTTATTAGAACAAGCAAATGGCGGCAAGATAGACTTTGACATATTGGAAGCAAAATTGATTGCCCCTAAAAGTTATTTGGCTTCAGGAAAAGAGTATGAAGCAGAAATTTTTATATCGGCTGCAAGCTCAAGCAATAGATTTCAAGTGTTTATTGGCGAAATTGATAAGACTTATTTCGACGGACAAAAAAAGCAATTTACAGAAAGCGAAGAGCTACCTTTTCTTGGCGATTATAGTGAATTGGAAGTTGAAGGAGGTAAGGCTAAATTTAAAGAAATAGCCAAAGGAGTTGGTAGCAAAAGCTATGAGGGTATTCTGAGATTAAAAAAACCAAATGGCGGCTATGAGCTCTACCCTTTTTATGCAGATTATGAAGTTGCACCTCCTTCGGGGATGTCGATTTCTCCAACTATGATGAACGTACTCTATGTTGGGGTTGACAACCCAATAAGCATTGCAGTAAATGGCGTAAAGAGCGATGCCGATGTGAAAGCTAGCATCAGTCAGGGTTCTTTACAAAAAAATGGTAATGGACAATACATAGCTAGAGTAAACGAAGCTGGCACCGCTAGCATTAATGTAAGTGCTATGGTAAACGATCGAAATGAGAGTTTCCCAGCCATGGAGTTTAGAGTAATGAATATACCAGACCCTAAGATTAGTTTGTGTGGCTATGCCTTGAAGAACAAGATGCAGAAAAGTGAAATTTTAGCCTGCAATGGTTTAATAGCGCAAACACAAGATTTCGTTTTTCAAAGTAAGTTTGAAGTAGTAAGTTTTGATGTAATTGTTAAGAATGCAATGCAAACTGTAAAGCAATCTAATTCAGGACCTATCTACAACCAAGAAGTTATGAATATGCTTAAGGCTTTGGCGAAAAAAGATGTACTGGTATTCGACAACATTTTGGTTAAAGATCCAGCTAAAAAGAACAGAAAAATAAGCGGCTCAATTTTTATAGAACTTATTTAGAAAAGCCAAGTATGCAAATAAAAAGGCTTCTTTTAATACAGATTAAAAGAAGCCTTTTTTGTGTACACTTCGTGTGATTTTACATCATGCCACCCATACCGCCTGGCATTCCACCTGGCATTCCGCCTGGAGCTGCATTCTCTTCCGGTTTATCTACGATTACGCATTCTGTAGTAAGCAACATACCAGCCACAGAAGAAGCGTTCTCTAGAGCAACTCGAGTTACTTTTGTTGGATCAATTACGCCAATTTTTTTCAAATTATCGTATCTATCCTCTCTTGCATTATACCCAAAATCACCTTTACCTTCTCTTACTTTATTCACCACAACACTTCCTTCCACGCCACAGTTTGAAGAAATTTGACGTAAAGGTTCTTGAATAGCTCTTTTAATAATTTCGATACCAACATTTTGATCTTCATTATCGCCTTTAAGCTTATCCAAATCATTTATTGCTCTGATGTAAGCAACTCCACCACCAGGAACTATTCCTTCCTCTACAGCTGCTCTAGTTGCATGTAAGGCATCATCCACTCTATCTTTCTTTTCTTTCATTTCTACTTCACTTGGCGCTCCTACGTAAAGAACCGCTACCCCACCAGCTAATTTAGCCAAACGCTCTTGAAGTTTTTCTCTATCATAATCAGAAGTAGTATTTTCTATTTGCGACTTTATTTGACCAACCCTTGCTTGAATATTTTCTTTTCTTCCAGCACCGTTAACGATGGTCGTATTGTCTTTATCGATAACTACTTTTTCGCAAGTACCTAAATCATTTAACTCAACAGAATCTAAAGTTCTTCCAGTTTCTTCTGCTACAACCACAGCACCCGTTAAGATGGCAATATCTTCTAACATTGCTTTTCTTCTATCGCCGAAGCCAGGAGCTTTAACCGCAGCAACTTTAATCGTTCCTCTTAGTTTGTTTACAACTAGAGTTGTAAGCGCTTCTCCTTCTAAATCTTCTGCAAGAATTAAAAGAGATCTACCGTTTTGTGCAACTTTTTCAAGTGTTGGCAACAAATCTTTCATAGAGGAAATCTTTTTATCATAAACTAAGATGAGTGGATTATCCAATTGCGCTTCCATTTTTTCTGTATCTGTTACAAAATAAGGACTCAAATAACCTCTATCGAATTGCATACCCTCTACGGTTTCTACATAGGTTTCTGTTCCTTTTGCTTCTTCCACAGTGATAACTCCTTCATTGCCAACTTTAGCCATTGCTTCAGCAATTAAAGCACCGATGGTTTCATCGTTATTAGCAGAAATTGTTCCTACTTGCTTGATTTTTTCGTTGTTGCTTCCAACTTCCTCACTTTGCTTTTTAATGTTCTCTACAACAACATTAACCGCCTTATCCATACCTCTTTTCAAGTCCATTGGATTTGCTCCAGCAGCTAAAGATTTTAATCCTCTAGCTATCATGGCTTGAGCAAGCACAGTTGCTGTAGTAGTACCATCTCCTGCTAAATCGTTGGTTTTTGAAGCAACTTCTTTAACCATTTGAGCACCCATGTTTTCAATTGGATCTTCTAATTCTATTTCTTTCGCTACAGATACGCCATCTTTGGTAACTACTGGAGAACCAAACTTTCTATCAATAACTACATTTCTTCCTTTAGGACCTAAGGTCACTTTAACTGCATCTGCTAATTGATCCACTCCTGCTTTGAGTGAATTTCTCGCTTCCGTATCAAATTTTATAATCTTTGCCATTTATATCTATTTTTATTTTATCGAATTTAAGTTCCTTAATATTAAACAATTGCAAGAATGTCAGATTCTCTCATAATCAAATAATCTGAACCTTCAATACTAATTTCAGTTCCTGAATATTTCCCATACAGAACCACATCACCTACTTTAACTTTCGGCTTCATCATTTTTTCGTCTTCTGCACTTACGGAAACAACTGTACCTTTCTGTGGCTTTTCTTTTGCTGAATCTGGAATGATAATACCGCTCAAGGTTTTTTCTTCGGCTGGTGCTGCTTGAACAACAACTCTGTTGTTGGTGCCTGCGATTGGTTGAATATTAACTTTACTCATAATTATATGTTTTTTTTGGTTTTCAAATGTACATCTACTCCTTAACACTTTCTATGCCAAGCACCAAAGATGCAAGTTTGTCAGCCACAGCAACACAAAGTGTCATACTTTTTAAATAGGCTAATGATAAAATGACATCCGAGAATAAGAGAGTTAGGTAAAAAATAAAAAATCCCCTAAGTAAACTTAGAGGATCTATTAAGAATTTAAAAGAAGATGATTACACCCAAGCGCAAATCATCCCCCCCATTAGCATTAAGCAGAAAAACCAATAACCAAAATGAATTGCGATGTATTTAAAAGACTTTCTTTCAAAAAGAGAATTAATACCTAAAACGGGTAAAACAAAGAAAAAAGCAGATAAAGCTCCATGAAATGCACCATGTTTAAAGGTTCTAAAATTATTTCCATAGGCATTCATGAAATCTGCAAGGTAGATGCCGATTTCCGAATTGGGATCATCAAAGCCAGGAACATCCACAAGAATAGAATAAATATGATATTGATGAACCACTACAAAATTCATATTAAAAGCTAGAAGAAAACTTAAAATAAGCGTGAGTCCAAAAATCAAGATCATGTTCGAAGATTTCAATTGCTCTTCTGTAAAATTGTTCAGCTTCATCCATGCCGTGCCAAAGGCCTTGGGATGATACCAAATAAAGCCAATAATAAGGGGAATAAGCGCAGCTAATGCTATCGCAAGAAAATTAAAATGCATAATTTAAAGTTTGGTTATATCAAAAATACAAATAATTTGATATTCCAAAGCTCAAAAGAATTAAATTACTCTCCTTCTGGTGTAGTAGTAGGGAAAGTTTCTACTGGAGTTGTAGGACTAAACGGCACTTCACCTTCTTCGATTAAAGTTTCGGCAGTTGATTTTTCAACATCTTCTGTTGCATCTGTATTACCAATAAACATTACTGAAGTCATACTAAGTACAACGATAGCAATAGCCAAATACCAAGTCACTTTTTCTACCAAACCTGCAGAATTCTTTGCTCCGAAAACTTGAGAGCTCACTCCACCTAAAGATTGGCTTAAGCCACCACCTTTCGGGTTTTGAACAAGTACTACTAAACTAAGTAAGATGCAAAGAATTAAAATGAAGATGGAAAATACAATATACATTATAGCTTATTTTTTAAGTTTTTTATTTGACGTGCAAAAGTAGAACTTTTTTGCGGATATTTTATACTCAATTCTTTATAAACATCAATTGCCTCTTGAAATTTATCTTGTTCCTCCAATATTTTAGCATAAGTTTCACTTATAGCATGGCGAAAACTTGGTTTAGACATCGACTTTTTGCTTTGTTTTTTTTCTATTTGTCCTACAATGAAATCTTCCAATTTAAAGCTAGAGCGTTGTACTTCCAATAATAATTCGGCCTCATTACTTGCTTGCATATCAAAAGTAAGTTCTTCTAGGCTTTCTTTGCTAGTAGCAATTTTTTGAGGTGCATTTAATTGCTTTTTCTTTAACAACCATTGATTAAAGGGCGATAATTTGGAAGGCACTGCATCTGGATAAGCATTCCAACTAAACTTAGAATCTGGCAAATCCTGCTCAGGTGAAGGAGCCTTTTTTCGAGTGGTCGATCCTTTAGATTTTTGTGTTCTTCTGATGGAATCCACTAGTTTTTTCAAATCCTCCTCTTCAGCAGCATGAGTCTCCCCTGGTTTTTCTAAGTCCTCAATTTCCTCGATAAGCGACTGATTTTTAGACTTATCTTGAACTGTAGTGTCAGGATGAAGTTCTTCTTCTTTAATGTTTTCTGCAAGATCCAAAATATCTTCGAGTTCCTGATCTAGATTTTGCTCTTCAAGACTTTCTTCTAGATTTTGCGCTTGAGCTTGCGCTGACTTAGCGCGTTTTTCATTTACTTGATATGGAAAATGTACTCTATCGTATAAGACGGATCGGTTTTGCACTCGAACTGCAATTTCTGGCAGTTCTTCCTGAAAATCCATTTCATTCTTTTGTTTCAAATATATCGCCTTAAGAAGGTAAGCACTTTGAAAGCATGGAAATTCTTGGAGGAGTTGATCTAGTTTCAAGGCCTCTAGGCTTTCTTCAGAAAATTCTCCAATCTGAATATTCTTAATCGTATCTATAATACGGCTATCTACCACTTAACAAATGCTTTATTAAAAATATCATCTACTAGTTGAAGACTAATTTCTCGAATTAAATTTTCTTCAACCGTAGATAAATCTTCCGTTACAGGATAATCTGCAAAACGAGTAAACTGCTGCTGTTCGAAGCCTTCTGAGGGATTAAGATGGTTTATTAAATTCACCTTGAGACTAATGGTAATTCTTCTTAAATCTGAACTTAAATTCCCAGTTGGTGCTTGAATAGAATAATTGTAAGAAACGATATCTCCAGAAAAAACAATATCTCCACCTTGGTTAACTTGTTTCAAACTAGTATTAATTAGCATTTTTTCTTTAAGCGAATTGGTAATGATATCACTTGCAGAGGCAGGCCCATTGCCGCTTTTATTGTAAATATATTCTATGCTTATCGTTTTAATATTGGGGTCAATATTTGCTCCAGTAAAGCTATACACTTTACAGGAGTTGCTAAAGATTAATAGAAAGGCTATAAACAAAATACTTCTCATAAGTTAATCTTATATTCTTTGATTTTACGATAAAGAGTTCTTTCAGAAATCCCCAATTCGTCAGCCGCGTCTTTTCTTTTCCCCTTATACTTTTCAAGAGAACGCACTATCATCATTTTTTCCATATCAGCTAAAGAGTGGGTCTCTTCAATTTCTTCCGATTCGTTAAACTTATCCGTATTTTGAATTAGCACGGTATCTACATTTTTAACTGCCTTTTCAAGGTTTAGTTTACCGTGCTGCATGAAGTCAGATATATCTTGATTGGTATTTTCTCCAAAATCGTGCAAACTCTCTGTAGAAAAATTACTCGATTTTGCCATTTGAAGAACAAATTTTTTCAAGTCGTTCATATCGGCTTTCAAATCGAACATAATCTTATACAAAATTTCTCTCTCAGAAAAAGAGCTATCTGCCGATCCTGGTGCATCTACTAATTTTGGCAAGGCGCTTTGTATGGCATCTGGAATAAATCTTGAAATTTCTTTGGCGTCAATTTCTTTGGAGTTCGACAAGAGGGTGCACTGCTCGGCAACATTCTTGAGCTGTCTAACATTTCCTGGCCAATTATAGCGCTGAATCAAATCCATAGCGTCTGGCAATAAGCGAATTCCTTCCATTCTGTTTCTTTCAGCAAAATCGGAAGAAAACTTTCTAAAAAGTAATTGAACATCGTCTCCACGATCTCTTAAGGATGGCGTTTCTATTTGCACCGTACTTAATCTATAGTACAAGTCTTCTCTAAACTTCCCTTTTTGAATATCTTTTAATAAATTCTTATTGGTAGCAGCCACTACTCTAACATCCGTACTTTGAACTTGAGAAGATCCAACTTTTAAAAACTCTCCTGTTTCTAAAACTCGAAGAAGTCTAGCTTGCGTACCAATTGGCATCTCCCCTATCTCATCTAAAAATATGGTTCCACCATCTACCGTTTCAAAATAGCCTTTTCTTTTATCGTTTGCTCCTGTAAACGAGCCTTTTTCATGTCCAAACAATTCTGAATCTATGGTGCCTTCGGGAATAGCTCCACAATTGACTGCAATAAACTTATTGTGTTTTCGACTACTTAATTGATGAATAATTTGAGAGAACACTTCTTTACCAGTTCCACTTTCGCCGCTAATTAAAACGGATAAATTCGTTGGTGCTACTCTTTCAGCAATGCTAATAGCATAATTAAGAGCGGGTGAATTGCCGATAACTCCAAATCTTTGTTTAATATTTTGAACGCTCATGCTCTTAATCTATTTTATTCAACAACTTCTCCAAGTAAAACAGCGGTAGTACAATCGGTAATCTTAACCTTTACGTATTGTCCAATTCTTAAATTTCCTTTCGGAAAAATTACCATTTTATTTCTATCATTTCTTCCACATAAATCAGCCTCACTTTTCTTAGATGGCTTTTCAACTAAGACCTCCACTACCGTTCCAATATCTGCTTGATTGCTTATTAAAGAAAGTTCATTTTGCAATTCTATTACTTCGGCCAATCTTCTCTTTTTTATTTCTAAGGGAATATCATCTGCATATTTTTTTGCAGCTAAAGTTCCTGGACGTTCCGAATAGAAAAACATGTAAGACATATCATATTTCACTTCTCGCATTAAACTTAAAGTATCTTGGTGCTGTTCTTCCGTTTCACCACAAAAACCGGTGATAATATCTGAGGAGATGCCACAATTTGGAATGATTCGATTTATTGCTGCAATTCGATCCAAATACCATTCCCTATCGTAGGTTCTATTCATTCTTGCAAGCACCTCCGTATTGCCACTTTGAACTGGCAAGTGTATATAGTTGCAAATATTCTTGTACTTAGCAATAACATGCAAAACATCGTCGTGCATATCTTTCGGATGAGAAGTAGAAAATCTAACTCTTAAATCAGGTGCTACTTTAGCCACTTCTTCCAATAAATTAGAAAAGTTAAACACCAAATCCGTATCCTTTAGGTCAATAAGTTTCTTTCCTCTAATTTTTTCGTCTTCACTCCATCTATAAGAATCTACATTTTGACCAAGTAAGGTTACTTCTTTGTAACCTTGCTCATAAAGATTTCTAACTTCTTGAATGATGCTTTCAGGAGGTCTACTTCGTTCTCTTCCTCTTGTATGAGGAACAACACAAAAAGAGCACATATTATCGCAACCCCTTGTTATAGAAACAAAGGCACTTACGCCATTGGATGACAAACGAACTGGACTAATATCTGCGTAGGTTTCATCTCTAGATAAGAGTACATTAACTGCTTTTTGACCAGATACCGCTTCTTCTATTAAGTTGGGTAAAGATCGGTAGGCATCTGGGCCCACTACCAAATCCACTAGCTGTTCCTCTTCTAGAAATTTATCTTTCAATCTTTCAGCCATGCAGCCTAAAACACCAATAAGAGCTGCTTTATTTCTTTTTTTTACGACTTTAAAGCCCTGTAGTCTATTTCTAACAGTTTGCTCTGCTTTCTCTCTAATGGAGCATGTGTTCACAAAAATCAGATCCGCTTCATTGTAATCTTTGGTGGAATCATAGCCACTATTTGCCAAAATTGAAGCTACGACCTCGCTATCTGCAAAATTCATCGCACAGCCATAACTTTCTATGTAGTATTTCTTGCCATTACTAGCAACACCAAAAGGACGGCTTTTTTCTAATGCTCCTCCTTGAGCATTTTCATCCATACTCTTAATCTTTAGTTCAAAAGGTACCTGATTATTATAAAGTTCAGACATTAAATTTGTTTTAAAGAGCAAAGATAGAAATTAATAAAAAATAAGGTGTCATTTTGTCAGATTATTCCCAACAAAGGAGTTTAAATTTTCTTAAAATTATTTTTCCATAGATTTTTGTCAATAAATAGTAGTAATAATAACTATTAAATATTGATATACAATAAGTTATGAAAATATTATTCAATAAAATTATTATAAAAATTTACTTTTTATTCCTATTACACCCCTAAAACATGAAGTAGTTTTACATTAAACAAGGAAACTAACATGAATTCAATTT
>JACJYT010000013.1 GCA_020635975.1 Chitinophagales bacterium | reverse complement strand
TAATCGAACAACTTGATGCCGAAAATCAAGGATTACTGATTTACGACACCGAAACAGAGCGAACAAAAAAAGAACAGCTAAAAATTGAAAAAGGAACATTATCAGATTTAAACGAACTTTTCCAAATCTACTTGAACGGCAAAAATGAATTAGAGAAAAATGGAATCTGCCAATGGACCGACAATTATCCAACTCGCTCCATAATCGAAAACGATTTAAAAAAAGCTGTCCTTTTCGTGCTCAGAAGCAACGAAGAAATAATTGGTGCAATTAACATAAGCGAAGAGCAAGAAGCCGAATATAAAACGATAAATTGGGAATTTGACAACTCAAAAGTATTAGTCATTCACAGATTAGTGATTGACTTAAAATATCAAGGAAAAGGCTACGCAAAAAAATTGATGGATTTTGCCGAGGAGTTCGCAAAAGAAAACAACTATCCTTCGATAAGATTAGATGCTTATAGTCAAAATAGAAGAGTGATTGATTTTTATGAGAAACGAAAGTATTACATACGTGGAAATGTCAGTTTTCCCGAACGAGCATATCCGTTTCACTGTATGGAAAAAGCAATTATAACTAGCTACAAAAATGGGTATAAGGCATAGAGGGACGAAGGATGAACTAATGAAGGAATGCTAACAATACCTAGCCCCCCATAACTTCTACCCTTTCTCAAAAAACATCTTAAGAAATCCCTATATTCATTCTCTAACTATAAATACAGTTTTCAAGCTTTAAATGCTTACTTGGAATAAAAATGTACTATCCATGCAAACAATACTAGGAGCAAACGGACAAATTGCGGCAGAATTAGCCAAAGAATTACATAAGAACTTCACAAAAGATATTCGTTTAGTGAGTAGAAATCCGAAACAAATAAACGAAACAGACCAGGTCTTTTCTGCCAACTTGTTAGATAGTCAAGCAACAGACAAAGCAGTAGAAGGAAGTGAGATAGCCTACTTGACCGTAGGCTTACCCATGAATACACCATTATGGGAAGAACAATTTATACCCATCATGAAAAACGTGATTGCCGCCTGTAAAAAGCATCAATGCAAACTTGTGTTTTTTGACAATACCTATATGTATGCAAAAACTAACGAAGTGCAAACTGAAGAAAGTGCTTTTGTTCCCACAGGAAGAAAATCGATGGTAAGAGCAAAAATGGCGGAAATCTTACTCGAGGAAATCCATAAGCAAACTATCGAAGCTCTAATTTGCAGAGCTCCCGAGTTTTACGGACCTGGAAAAACACAAAGCATTACCAATTCCTTGATTTTCGACAAGATAAAACACGGCAAAAAATTAAAGGTACCCATAAGCGATTCTACCAAAAGAAGCTTGATTTATACGCCAGATGCAAGTCGCGCAATGGCCTTAATTGGCAACACCGCAACTGCCTACCAACAAACTTGGCACCTACCTTGCGATGACCACCGACTCAGCTACAAAGAATTAATTGCTCTTTGTGCTGAAATTTATGGGAAAGAGTTCGATTATTCTGTTATTAAAATGTTTGCATTTAAGATAGCTGGCCTCTTCAATCACCAAGCCAAAGAATTACAGGAACTTTTACCACGATATCAAGTCGACAACATATTTAGCTCTGATAAATTCAAGCAACATTTCCCTAATTTTAAAATAACCAGCTATAAAGAGGGAATAACTAGCATCTTAAATGAAGCTGAATAAACTCTTGGTCGTATAAATGATTAATTTTATAACATGAAGCTAATCCGTCAAATTCTTAGCTATTGCTTATGGGCTTTAGTCGCCTGCTGCTTGGCTTTTGCTTATGTGCGCATGCTCCTGGGTCCGAAGCTAGTAGCTACTAATAGTCTAATGGAAATTTATAATTGGATCCACCAATACGCTTTGGTACATATGGCTGCGCTAATAGGAGGCCTTATTACCTTGTTATTTATCCTATTCGATGTATTCTTCCTTAAAACAAAACTTCAAAACAATGGAAAAGCAATATTCTTTCGTTTTGTAAGCCTACTAGCAATCACTTCTTTTGTTGCCCTGCTTCACTATTTCCTCGAAAAAGTGATTGATGTTATTTGAAGTGAACTTTCTCCAAAGGCCTTAAGAATAAAGTTCAAAACTTTGATGAATTTATACCAAAAGACTAGCTTGCAACTTTTCCCTCAAAGAAGGAAAGAAACTCAAGATGAATAATGAAAAAGCTAGCCAATTCAAATCTTTAACTTAAGGTAGATTCTAGTTCAAAAATCAAATTAAAATCAAGTTCGATAACGAAAACCCCTTTAAATTCGGGGCCATAGTCCTTACTAACGGTTAGTAATTGATACTAACTGTTAGCATTCGATACTAACTGTTAGCAACTTGTACCCATATTACTTCTTAATCAAAACACCATCACCACCCTCTCAAAAAATCTTCTCCCCCATTATTTTCTCTCTTCTTAATTTAATTTATTGCTTATCTTCAAGTGCAAGACTAATAAGAACACCTTACATGAAAAAAAACTTACTCTTTCTACTTCTTCTCCCTTCTTTTTTGCTAGCCCAAAATGCATGGATTATGCAAAATAAAGCCCAAAAATGTTTCATTGAAAACCAAGGGCAATTTCAAGAGGAGCAACTAGATCCCATCCTCTTTGCCTTTGATGGAGGATCGGAATTCTATTACTTCACCAAAACGGGAGTTTCATTCAAATATGTACAAAAGAATAAAGTGCTAAAATCTCAGGAAGAAAAAGATTGGCGAAAAAACAGAAAAACTCAAGGCTTTACCAAAGAAGAATTTGAAGCCTTTGAACGAAAAGGACAACGACTAGATATAGTGAATGACCTGCTTCAAAGCATTTGGATAAATGCCAGTCCCAATCTAGAAATTATAGCCGAGTTGCCTAACAACTATTACCACAGCTATTCCTTTTATCAAAGTAATGGAAAAATTAAAGATGTAAATCAAATTCCCTCCTACCAAAAGTTGACCTATAAAAATATCTACCCAAATATAGATATAGAATATATCTTTCACGAAAACATAGGCTTAAAATACAACATCATTCTGCACCCCGGAGCAAATCCAGACGATATTCAATTAAGCTATTCTAGAACTTCAAAATTATTAGATGACGGAAGTCTTCACACACCCTCTCTCTTTGGAGAAATTATAGATCACGCCCCATTTAGCTTTTATGAAGACGATAAAGAGCATATCATTTCATCTGCCTACAAGTACCAAAACAATCGGATAAGCTTTGAACTTGGGAATTTCAATCCCAACAAAAAAATTATCATTGACCCTTGGATACAAACTCCAGCCTATAATTTAGCTTGGGATTGTGTTTGGGAATGTGAAACCGATGCTTCCGGTAACACCTATACTATTGGCGGAATTATGCCTATGGTGCTCAACAAATATAATGCCGCGGGGTCTTTAGTGTGGACCTACAACACACCCTATGACACTACCGATTGGCTTGGAACTTTTGCTACAGACGATTTAGGAAATTCCTACCTAACCTTAGGCTCTACAGCCAAAATTCAGAAAATTAGTCCTGCAGGTGCGGTTCTTTGGAACAATAACAGTCCTGGTGGTTTCTTTTCTAGCATGGAATTTTGGAACATCGAGTTTAATTGTGATCAAAGCAAATTAATCATTGCAGGTACAGGGGGAACTTTACCTCCTCTTCCCTACATCTACGACATGAATTTAGCTACTGGTAATATTACCGCTAGTGTAGAAGTACCAAACAATAGTTCGCTAGCGGGTATAGAGGAAGTTCGCTCTATTACCGCATGTGGAAATGGAAATTATTATTACATGACACATAAACAGCTCGGTTACATCAATCAAAACTTCAGTTTGTGCGGACCAAATTCTACCTTACTTAGTGCTAATTCGGGCACTACCTTGGGCTATAAATGTGAAAATTGGCGAGTAAACAACACTGGTATCGAAGCAATAGCCTATTACGATGATTATGTATTTGTAAATCGAGCTAATCAACTGCAAAAAAGAAAATTTAGCGACGCAAGTATCGTTGCCACCGCTAACATTCCTAATGGCGATTGGAATACTGGCTTTGGGGGAAACAATGTAGGAAATAGCGGTATTGTTATTGATGATTGCGGCAATATTTATGTAGGTTCGGTGAATAGTGTTATTAAATACGACCAAAACCTAAACCAACTTGCCATTTATAATACTAGCATCAACTTTAATGTTTATGATGTGGAATTAACTTCCAACGGAAACATTATAGCCGCAGGTTCAACTGGAAGCTCTAGCTCCAATGTTCGACAAGGTTATGTTGAATCTTTTGATGTTGCTGCCTGCGCTCAAATCGCTAGTATTTGCTGCGACCCAACTATTTGTCCAGTAGAAGATTTATGTCTTGGCGATCCAGCATTCACACTTACTTCTTCTACTCCTGGCGGGCTTTGGAGTGGACCAGGAATCGTAAATACTAGCACTGGGCTATTTGACCCCGCTATTGCTGGTCAGGGTGTTTTTAATGTAGTATATACTCTTGCTTGTGGCTCAGATACTACCGAAATTACTATTAATGATTGTAGTGCCTTATCGGTTTGTGCCGAAACTAACGGAGATCTAAGTGTTTCAGGAGGAACTGCCCCTTTCTCGTGGTCGAGTTGGGCCTATACCGGACAAGTATGTACGGGGGTTGTTGTTTTCGGAAATTGTATCGGAGGCGTGTGGCAAAATAATTATGCTTGGGTTGGTTTTGGCGCAGGTTCTACAGTAACACCTCCAGTAGGAGCTGATTCTATTCAAGTAATTGATAATGCTGGTACAGTATATACTATTTTCGATATTGACACCGTAAGTCCTTGTGATATACTTTGCGATGCCAGCATAAATCCTGCTGGTCCTTTTTGTCAGAACGAGGCTGCAACTAACTTGAGCGCTGTGCAAAGCGGTGGAACTTGGTCTGGGTCTGGAATAACTAATGCTAGTCTTGGAACTTTTAATCCTAGTTTGGCTAACCCCAGCAATACCATCACCTACACCCTTGGCTGTGGGGCTTCTCAAAGCATAAACATACTTGTAAATGCCAATGCCTTAAGTACCGATACCAGAACTGCTTGCGCTAGCTTTACTTGGATAGACGGTCTTACGTATACAAGTTCTAATAACAGGGCTACTTTCACTATAGCTGGCGGAGCTGCCAATGGCTGTGATTCTATTGTCACCCTAGATTTGACCATTCAAAATGCTGTAAATTCTACAGATTCGAGAACGGCCTGTGGGTCTTTTACTTGGATTGATGGACTAACATATACAAGTTCCAACAACAGCGCTACTTTCACCATAGCTGGCGGAGCTGCCAATGGCTGCGATTCCATTATCACCCTAGATTTGACCATTCAAAATGCTGTAAATTCTACAGATACGAGAACGGCTTGTGGTTCCTTTACTTGGATTGATGGACTTACATATACAAGTTCTAACAACAGCGCTACTTTCACCATAGCTGGTGGAGCTGCCAATGGCTGTGATTCTATAATCAGCCTAGATTTGACCATTCAAAATGCCGTTTACTCAACGGATGTTAGAACTGCTTGCGGTAGCTTTACTTGGATAGACGGACTAACTTAC
Source organism: Chitinophagales bacterium (assembly GCA_020635975.1). Classification (GTDB taxonomy): domain Bacteria; phylum Bacteroidota; class Bacteroidia; order Chitinophagales; family UBA8649; genus JAFMKE01. Next base: position 55,056 of record JACJYT010000013.1, on the reverse strand, counting down.
ACCAGCAATAACAATACAGCTAGCTTCACCATTGTTGGTGGTGCATCGGGTGGCTGCGATTCTATCATAAACCTCGATTTAAGTTTCAATACAGCGGTAAACTCCATAGATTTAGTTTCAACTTGTGGATCTTATACTTGGATTGATGGACTTACCTACACCAGCTCGAATAACACCGCTAGCTATACCATTCCGGGTGGAGCAGCTAGCGGTTGCGATTCTATTATTAGCCTAAACTTGACCATAAATTCTAGTGTTAACTCTATCGATACAAGAAGCGCTTGTGGTTCCTTTACTTGGATCGATGGTGTGACTTATACCAGCAATAACAATACGGCAAGTTTTACAATCCCGAACGGAGCTGCAAATGCTTGCGATTCTATCATAACGCTAAATTTAAGTTTTAATGGAGCAATAAATGGCACGGATGTGCGAAGCGCTTGTGGCTCATTCACTTGGATAGACGGACTCACCTACACGAGTTCTAACAACACCGCAACTTTTACCATGGTAGGTGCTTCTGTTGGTGGCTGCGATTCTATTGTAAACTTAAATCTGACTATTTATAACGCAGTAAATTCCATAGATACCAGAACAGCGTGTGGCTCCTTTACTTGGATTGATGGACTTAGTTACAGTTCGAACAACAACACGGCAAGCTTTACCATCCCAGGAGGAGCAACAAATGGCTGCGATTCTATTGTGACACTCAATTTAAGCATTCAAAATGCGGTAAGTTCAACAGATATAAGATCTGCTTGCGATTCTTTGACTTGGATTGATGGACTTACGTATACTAGCAACAATAACACGGCGAGTTACACCATAGTTGGTGGCGCAGCAGCTGGCTGCGATTCTATAGTAAGCCTCAATCTAACTATTCAAAATTCTACAAGCTCAACAGATACTAGATTTGCTTGTGATTCTTTGACTTGGATAGATGGAATTAGTTATACAAGTTCTAACAACACTTCTAGTTTTACCATCCCAGGTGGTGCTAGCTCTGGCTGCGATTCCATCGTATATCTAGATTTAATTATTTCCAATTCAGTCTATTCTACCGATACAAGAACGGCTTGTGAAAGTTTTACTTGGATAGATGGAATCACCTACACAGCCAACAACAATACAGCAACTTACATCCTCTCTAACGGTGCAGCCAACGCTTGTGATTCTGTGCTAAGCTTGAACTTGACCATCACCAATAACATTACAGTAATCGATCAGATAAGTGCTTGTGGATCCTATACTTGGTTAGATGGCAACACCTACACTACAAGCAATAATACCGCAAGCTTGAGCTTTCCTGGCGCAGCTGCTAATGGCTGCGATTCCCTTTTAGTGCTAGACCTGAGCATCCTAGCCGAAGCAGATGCAAGCATTCTTACTTCTGGTCCACATTGCGAAGAAGATGCCTATGTTCAGCTTCAAGCCGTCCAAGCAGGAGGAATTTGGAGCGGACTTGGAATCATCGATTCAATTAATGGCATTTTTGACCCGAGCTTAGCTCTTGGAATAAACAGCATAAGCTATTTTATACCCGGAACTTGCGGAGATACTAGCACCATAGATATTTTGGTAAATACGAGCACAGAAGTAGATGCCGGAGAGGATACCAGCATTCTTGCAGCTAGCTCTATTGTTCTTAGTCCAAGTATCTTTGGTTCAGAACAAGGAATTTATTCTTGGTCGCCTAGTTTTGATTTATCCTGTGCAGATTGCTTAAACCCAATAGCTTCTCCAACTGAAAATACAAGCTATACCTTTAGTTTTACAAATAGCTATGGCTGCGAAAGTAGCGATGAGGTATTGATTAGCTTGCTTTATCCAGCTAATTATTGCGCTTTCCCAACAGCCTTTTCTCCAAATGGCGATTTAGTAAACAATGTGTACAGAGCAATTTGTAATGAAGCCAAAAGTGTAAAACTGAGAATTTTTAATCGTTGGGGAGAATTGGTTTTTGAAAATGAACTTATTTCTACTAACGGAGGATGGGATGGAGAATACAAAGGGAAAAAGCAAGAAATCGGCGTTTATTCTTTTGTTGCAGAAATTGAATACACAGATGGAAAAACAGAAACAAAAACTGGCAATTTGACATTGATTAGATAATGTATGAAAACTTCGAATTCAAGAATTACGCTACATATGGTCTCTAGTTTAGATGGTTTTATTGCCAAAAAAGACAACAGCATCTCTTGGTTTGAAACTAGTAGTAACTATGAAGATGGCATAGCTCTAGATAGCCCAGAGAACACGCTTAATACAATTGATTGTTATATAATGGGCTCACATACCTTTGAATTAGCCGAAGAACTTTCTAAAAACTATGGTTGGCCTTATGGCGACAAAACTACTTATGTACTTAGTCATCGCCAGCTAAAAACAGAGCGAACTAACATTAAATTTTATTCTGGAGATCTTCCTCTTTTCGTTGAATCCGAATTAAAAGGAAGGTACCAAAATATCTGGCTTGTTGGCGGTTCCAACCTTTGCAAAGAATTCTTACAACACGACCTGTTAGACGAAATTAAACTAAGTATTCTTCCCATCCTTTTGGGGGGTGGACTTTTGTTTTTTGATTTTATAGCCAAAGAACTATGCTTAAATTTGATGGAGCTAAAAGCTTATAACAATGGTATGGTAGAATTATCTTATTCTATTAAGAAGAGAATGTAAAACGCTCCTTCTCCTCCATTTCTAACTTAACACAAGAGAAAAAACCATGATTTTTAAAGTCGCTATTACAACCATCTTCGAATGTTCTTTAGAAAGAGCATTTAAAACACCCATGCTTTGCGATTTATCTAAAGTGCATACCGGACTTATTTTTATGCCGAAAGTAACGCATACTACAGAAGATGAAAATTGGGGCAAAGTGGGATCTAGCAAAAAAGTACAGACGGCTAAATCTTTTTGGCAAAAAGGGGGCTTCGCTTCCATGGATCACGTATTAGAAAGAAAGGAAAATCTCTATTGGAAAATACAAGTAGATAGCTTTCAATCTTGGATTTTAGGCTTCTCTAAATTTGTTGGCGAATGGGAGACAAAAGAATTAGCAGCAAATAAAATTCAAGTAATTTATAGCTATTCCTTACATGCAAATCAGCCGCTGCTCTACCCTTTCAACTATCTTTTTGTTCATTTATTTTGGAAAAACTACATGCATCAAGTTCTTGAGAATGTAAGGCAAATGGCATATAGCCAGGAAAGCTACTTATTCGATTAAGTCACTTAAGAAGATGCTGTGTGCCATGCTTTTATTTATGAAAATGAATAGCAACTAATTGAAGTGCCCATTTCCTTAACAGCTTGAAAACTCAAAATTGCTTACAAAAAAGTAGCCACAACAACGAAGCAGCTTAGAAATTCCAATTCAAACTTTAAAAAAACTTAAGTTCTAGCTTCTCTTTTATTATTGGCCATAAGTAATTCATTTAAAATTAATTAGATACAGCTAAAATCATAAAAAGCGCTATCTTTGGCATAAGAATTGCGGCTTAGTTTACACTAATAATTTGCAATTCTACGTTTGTAAGTTAGGAACTCATTTTTTTAATTATTAAATACGATATTATGAAAAAACTAAGTTTTATTTTGGCAATTTGTCTATTAACCCTAGGCAGTGCCGACGCTCAAAAATGTTTTCAGAAAGGAAATGTCTTGTTAAATCCAGGTGTTGGATTAGGAAGCAATTATGCAAGAAATAATGGATTTAATCCAAGTTTCTTCTTTAGCGCCGATTTCGGAGTGCACGATTACGTAAGTGTTGGTCCGTATATTGGCTCAACTTTCTTTGGTAATAGAGTTAATGCAGTTGATTTTGGTGCAAGAGGAAATTTCCACTGGTGGCAATTATTAGACGATAAAGTAAGTGCAGATCTAAAGCAAAGTCAACTTGAGCTTTATGCAACACTTTGGATGGGTTACGAATTGATCATGGTTCGTAATGTTGGAAGCTCAGGCTCCTTCGATATAGGCTTTACACAAGGTTTGCGTTGGTACCCTAATTCAAATAATCGCTTTGCGATATATGGAGAATTCGGTTACACCCCTATTGCCTTTGCCACTTTAGGTGCCACCATCAAGATTGGGAAATAAGAAAGACAACTTAGCTTAGCTTAGGATCTTTTAGATTCCTATTCTTAAGTTAAATGCCTTATAAAAAGAAAACATCTTAGCTTGACTAAGATGTTTTCTTTTTATACCCAAGTATTCCATATTGCAAGCTCTATAGCAAAGTCGATTTTTTTTTCTAGAGCATTAACTAGCTTTAATTAGACAAACTTTAAAATTTTACTTACTTTCGCAGTCTATTTCAAAATCTAAACAAGATGTCAGTATTAGTTAATAAAGATTCAAAGATTATAGTTCAAGGTTTTACGGGTAAAGAGGGTTCTTTTCACGCAGAACAAATGATAGAATACGGAACCAATGTAGTTGGTGGTGTTACTCCGGGCAAAGGTGGTACTACGCATTTAGGCAAACCAGTTTTTAATACCGTTGCTGATGCCGTACAACTTGCAGGAGCTAATGTTACTATTATTTTTGTTCCACCAGCTTTTGCAGCAGATGCTATTATGGAAGCTGCAGATGCGGGAATTGAAGTGATAGTAACCATTACAGAAGGTATTCCAGTTCAAGATATGGTAAAAGTAAAAGCTTTTATTGATGGTAAGAACGTAAGAATGATTGGTCCTAACTGCCCTGGTGTTATCACCGCAGGAGAAGCAAAGGTTGGAATTATGCCTGGCTTTGTATTCAAAAAAGGAAATATTGGTATCGTTTCTAAATCGGGTACCCTTACTTATGAAGCGGCAGATCAAGTAGTTAAGGCTGGTTTGGGCATCACTACAGCTATAGGAATTGGTGGCGACCCAATAATAGGAACTACTACTAAAGAAGCTGTAGAATTATTAATGAACGACCCAGAAACTCATGGCATTGTAATGATCGGAGAAATTGGAGGAAACTTGGAAGCAGATGCTGCAAGATGGATAAAAGCTCATGGTACAAAACCAGTAGTAGGTTTCATTGCTGGACAAACTGCACCTGAAGGAAGAACCATGGGACATGCAGGTGCTATAGTAGGTGGTGCGGATGACACAGCAGCTGCTAAAATGAAAATTATGAGCGAATGCGGAATTCATGTAGTAGATTCTCCAGCCAATATCGGAGAAACTATGGCTAAAGTTCTTGCTGGAGAAATTTAAAATTTAAAAACTTTTATGGAAAAAGACTTGACTTCGGGCAAGTCTTTTTTGTTTCAAGCACTTCCTAAGTCCTAAATAATTGCTTTTGCGTTTTTCTTAGTAAATTCGCAATGCTAAATTAAACCTATGAAATTACTCGAAAATAAAACGGCATTAATTACTGGAGCTTCTAGAGGCATAGGTAGAGCCATAGCTACAGTTTTCGCGCAACACGGTGCGAATATAGCCTTCACCTACTTCTCTTCAGAAGAAAAAGCCAAGGCCCTAGAAAAAGAGCTAAGCGCCAGCGGTATAAAGGCAAAAGGATATAAATCGAATGCCGCTTCTTATGAGGAAGCACAAGAACTAAGCAAAGCCGTTCACCAAGAATTTGGAAGCATTGATGTTCTAGTGAACAATGCTGGACAAACCAAAGATAACCTCTTGCTTCGCCTTAGCGAAGAAGATTGGGATGCCGTAATCGAGACGAATTTAAAATCCATCTTTAATTTGTCCAAGCCGGTTTCCTATATTATGCTCAAACAACGCAAAGGCAGTATTATAAATATTAGCTCTATTGTGGGCATGAAAGGTCAAGCTGGACAAGCGAATTATTCTGCCTCCAAAGCAGGAATCATTGGCTTTACAAAATCAATAGCCGATGAATTAGGCTCTAGAAATATTCGTTCCAATGCCATTGCACCCGGTTTTATTGAAACCGACATGACCGAAGAACTTTCTGAGGATTTAAAAACACAATTCTTAGCAGGGATTCCCTTAAAAAGAATGGGAAGTGCAGAAGAAGTAGCCAATTCTGCTTTGTTCCTCGCTTCCGATTTGTCATCTTATGTAAACGGACAAGTACTCAGCGTTTGTGGAGGTTTGAATAGATAGAATGAGCTTAATATTTCAATATCCTCTTTGGTTTATATTCTTTTGCCTAGCTCTTGGAGCCATCTATTCTCTTGCACTCTATTACAAAAGTTCGCACTTTGTAGAGGATGGTCCTCAGTTCCTTTGGATCAAAAGAGGCTTGGCTTTATTGCGCTTTTTAAGTGTAAGTCTCCTTTCTTTTTTACTCCTCTCCCCTCTTATTAAGAGCAACTTCGTCGAAAAGATTGAACCAGTTATTGTTTTTGTACACGACAACAGTGCCTCTATTCCTTTGCATTGGAATACAGAAGACTCGAGTAATTACATTCAAAGCACCAATCAAATGCTCGAGGAATTGGCAAAGTCTTACCAAATCGATTATTTTACTTTTGACCAAGATATTAGAGCAATAGATACCTTAAATTTTGAAGGCAAAGCCTCTAATCTGAGCAAGGCCTTGGAAGAGATAAATGGACTCTACTACAACAGAAATGTTGGTGCCGTTATCTTTGCTAGTGATGGAATTTATAATGAAGGGAACAACCCTATATATAATGAATTTAACTTCCCCTTATATACCATCGGACTAGGAGATACCAGTCAACATAGCGATGCTAAAATTGTTCAGGTTCTTAGTAATAAAATTGCCTACCTCGACGATAAGGTGCAAGTTGAAGTAAAACTTTTAGCTAGTCAGCTAAAGGGCAAAAACTATAAAATTCATTTTGGTTCAGTAAACAAAGGAGTTTTCTCGGAAATAAGTAGCCAAAGCTTAGAAATTACAAAAGATTTTGACGAGCAAAATACGAGTTTCACTTTCAAAGCTAAAAGTATAGGCATACAAAAGTATAGAGTCTATGTAGAATCTTTCCCCAATGAAATAAGCCTAGAAAATAATGCCTATGATTTCTTTGTAGAAGTCATCGACAATCGCCAAAAAATTCTCTTACTAGCAGATGGTCCGCACCCCGATATAGCAGCAATTAAAAGTGTAATTGACTTAAACAAAAGCTTTGAATTAGAGGTCCAATATGCTAATCGCTTTAATGCGCAGATAGATGCCTATAGTTTGGTAATTTTACATCAAATTCCTTCTAAAAACAATGCCAGTGCAGCAGCTATTGCCCAAATAGAAAAATCTAAAATTCCGGTGTGGTACATTACTGGATCAAGCAGCAACTACGCTAATTTTAGCAACATTCAAAAGCTAGTAAATGTTAGCTCTAGCGGCGATAAAAGCAATGATGCAGCTGCATATCTGAATAAAGACTTTGCCTCCTTCCAACTTAGCGAAGCTACGAGTCAAAAACTTAAAAAATTCCCTCCTCTTTTGGTTCCCTTCGGCAGCTTTAACTTAGGTATAGGAACTAAAGCCTTATTAAAGCAAAAAATAGGAGCTGTAGAGAGCGACTACCCCCTTCTTGCTTTTCAAGAAAACCTGAGCAACAGAAGTGCTGTCCTTTTAGGAGATGGCTTATGGCGTTGGCGCTTATATGATTTTCAAGAGAACAATTCGAACCAAGCTTTTCAAGAAATCATTGAAAAAACACTAAACTACCTTGCTCTTAAAGGCGATAAGCGAAAATTTAGAGTGAGTACCAATAAAAACATATTTTACGAAGGAGAAGAAATTCTTTTTGAAGCTGAGCTTTATAATGACAATTACGAATTAATAAATGAGCCAAACGCCGATTTAATTATTAGCGATGAAGAGGGTAAAAACTATCCATTTGCCTTCAGCAAAACAGAAAAAGCCTATCTATTTAAAACCAAGTCCTTGCCTATTGGATCCTATAATTATGTTGCTAGCACCAACTATAATGGCAAACAACTCGAAGCGAAAGGCGCTTTTAGCGTTAGCGAAAATAAGTTAGAAGGCCTTTATACTCAAGCCGATCATTTGCTACTAAAACAATTAGCTCAACATACTAATGGTCAATTTTTTCCATCTAGTCAGGTAAATGAATTAGCTAAGCTCTTGCTGGCAAAAGAAGATATTAAAGCTACTTTATATCAGAGCTTTAAAACCCGACCTATAATCAATCTTTTTGGTCTTTTCTTTTTGATTCTTGCTCTATTAAGTATCGAGTGGTTTGCTCGTAAGTATTTTGGTTCTTATTGATTAAAACGCTTTATAAGGCTATGCATTGGCAAGAATTTAAAATAGATTGGCAAAATAAATTGGCTAGTATTTATAGCCCTTCAGAAGCCAAAAAACTTATTCAGATTCTTGCAGAAGAAAGATTGAATTTATCAAAAGCAGCCTTATTAAGTCCACAAGTCCTTATAAAAGAAGAAGATCTTATTCGTTTAGAAAAGGATTTGGAGCGACTTCTTGCTCACGAACCCTTGCAATATATCTTGGGGAAGGCTTGGTTCTTCAATTTAGAACTTGAAGTAAATAATAGCGTTCTAATTCCTCGTCCAGAAACCGAAGAACTAGTTGCATGGATATTGGAAGACAAAGCAAAGTTTAACTCTCTTTTAGACATTGGCACTGGAAGCGGATGCATCCCAATTAGTATAGCCGTAAATACCAAAGAAACTCAAATTTCTGCTTTAGATGTTTCTTTTGATGCCTTGGAAATTGCACAAAAAAATGCGGAAAAATACCAGGAGAAAGTAGCATTTATTCAAGCAGATATTCTTGACGAAAATACTTGGACGAAGCTCGGAAATTTTGATGTAATTGTTTCGAATCCTCCCTATATCCCTGTAAAGGAAAAGGCTAAAATGCATCCTAATGTCTTAGATTATGAACCGCATTTAGCCCTTTTTGTGCAGAATTCTGAAGCTCTTATTTTTTACGAAAAAATAGCAAGCTTCGCTTTAAAACACCTCCATAAAAATGGGATACTTTACTTGGAGTGTAACGAATTCAACGCACTAGATTTACAGGAACTTATTAAAAAAATAGGCTTTAGTAAAATAGAGCTTAAACAAGATTTACAAGGCAAAAATCGCATGCTCAAAGCTTCGCTTTAAAACACTAAGCTTAATGTGAAATTTGTAATTTCTGGGTTTGTATAGAGCTCGATGTCTTTATTCGAACAAAATAAATCCCCGAAACTAAGCTACTCAAATCTAATTTAGCCGTGTTTTCATTAGCTGGATTATGTTGATAAACAATGTTGCCTTTTAAATCAAATACCTCAACTTGCAACATGGCCTCTTGGCTAGCTAATGTAATAAACTGAGAACTTGGGTTCGGGAACATTCTTATATTTATGCCAGACTTCTCTTTATTTGAAAGTCCAGAAACAATACCATTCTTATTAAATACGCTAATTCCATTTGCCGTGCCTATCCAAATATTGTCTTCTTGATCTACCGCTAAACTCATACATTGATCATTGGATAAGCCAGAATTAATACTGTTGTAATTAATAAAATCTTGACCATCAAAAACATCTAAACCCGCATAGGTAGCAAAATAAAGCAAATCATCATGCAGTAGTATTTCTCGGACCATATTATCGCTCAAGCCCGAATTTTGTGTATTCATATTCGTCCAAACTCCATTTTCTAAAATAGAAACACCATTTGCCCAACAACTGTAATAGAGAGTATTGTTTTCATCAAACAACATACTTAAACCTGCACCACCAAACACATTATTCAAATCTTCTGCGTAGTATATATTGCTCCAAGTATTGCCATCGCGCATAGCAAGTTCTTTGTTAGAAGCCACCCAAATATTGCCAAACTTATCTTCCCCTATACATCCAAAATATTGCCCAGTAAATTCCACATCACTCGTGTCGAATTTAGTATAAGTGCCGTTGGCAAATTCATATAAACCTTGATAAGTACCAACCCATAGTGCATCGTTCTTATCTATGCGCGCATCAATAATCGCATAGCTGAATGGAAGCACATTGGGATCAAAAAGCTGCTGCATAACTCCTTTATAGAATAACTGTCCGCTAGTCTTATTGAAATAAGCAAGTTCATCGTTATAAGCCGCATAAACCGGTTCCCAAGCTTCAAAATCGCTTGAACCAGCTAAGGCATTTACAGGTGAAGCTTGAAAATTGTTGGGATTAAACTGAACCATTTCACTACCATTCTTAAGATAGACTCTCCCCATCGCATAGTCCAAATCTTGAATGTAATTGCTAACTAAATGATGCTTTCTAATATCTAAACCCGTCATATTTCCATTATAAATAAAACACAACTCGTTCTTATCGCCAATTACTAAAATATCATCCGTAAAAGCAAGAGCAGTTCCAAAAGAGTAGTCGAAATTAGCGCTCAACTGACTGCTAGAATGAACTAATACAGCAGAATCATTGACTAGAGTAAAAATGCCAACCGTGTTATAATTCATCCATAATTGGTGATTTTTATCTAAAATAATTTCAACACCATCGTTTACAAAGCTGCCATTTGAAATTTCTTGACTTGTCCAAAGCCCATTTTCAAAAATGGCGAGTTGCCCATTAGCAGAAAAATACAGCCTATTTTGATCTTGTAAAACATAAGCTGAACCGTAAGAAAAAACGGGACAGTCTTCATATTGCACCACCGAATCACCACTTAAATAGCCCGGTATAAAACTAGCCGTATAGAGAACATCATCACTTCCTATACTCAAATCCCAAACCGGATTTTGATCTAAGACTTCAAACTCTTCTTCCTCTAATTTCAGGAGTCCGCCACTGGTAGCAACATATAAAGCACCTTGATAGTATTCGATGTTGTAAAGCAAAATAGGGTTGAAACTAGAAAGACTAGGAAGCAAATAATTCGTCCAAGTTGAACCGTCAAAATGAGCCACACCATTCTCGTAGGTTCCTATCCAAATATCGTTGGCCGCAAGTACCACAATGTCCTCTATTTTATTAGATAAAAAACCTTCTGTTTTTACATGCTGAGTAAGGGATGCCGAGTTTAAATCATAAACAAAAAAACCACCCCAACTTGCAATATAAAGTTGATTATCCTTATGCTGAAGTTCCGTAATTTTTGAACTAGTTAAGAGATTAATCCAATTTTCTGCTCGCAGACTGCTAGCTGCTAGAAAAGCTACTAAACTAACTATGATTAACTTTTTCATACCTTCTTTTTTTGATGATAGTCCAAAAGTGATACTTCTTCTTATTTAATTAAAGTCAAATTTTTTAAGTAAATTAAAAGTCTAAGTTTCTATTTTTATGAATAATACCAAATAAAATAAGATATTTAAGTCCTCTTAAACTAAAAGTCTTGAAAACAAATTCTACATCACTTTATCACTTAATAAGGCAACTAAGTCCAAGTGAAAAGCGCTATTTCCAACTTTTTTCACAAAGACATAGTGCTGGTGCTAAGACGGAACAAGTCACATTATTTCAAGAAATTAATAAAAATCAGCTTCAATCTGACCAAGAACTAAACTACCACAATAACAAAACCCCTTTGAGTGTAGCTAAAATACAACTATTTCATTACATTTTAGATTGCTTGCATCAATTCCACACGGTCAATTCTAGCTTGGAAATGCTTAAAATTGACGAGCACAAAGTGAAAATATTAAGTGAAAAGGGTTTAAATAAAGAAGCTAGTAAACTCTTAAAAAAGACCATGCAAAAGGCAGAAGAGAAAGAACACTTTAGTCTGTACTTGAGTCTACATCAAGTTGAAAATCAAATCATTTCAAAAAACTACTACCAAGATAGTGCCTTGGAAGGCTTGGAAGAGCGAAATGCCAAGTTCCAAAGCTGCCTAAGTAAATTACAAAACTTAGAGGACTACAATCATCTTTTCAGTAAAATCTATAAATTTCACTTTCAAAAAATAAAAGCTAAGTCAAAAGAGGACCTACAACAATTGCGACTTTGGTTCCAAGACTCACTCTTAAGCCACGAAAGTCGAGCGCTAAGTAAGTCGGCCCAAATAATATTTTTCCAGCTAAAAGCCTTAGAAAGTTTCTTGGAGAATAACACTCTAGAAGCGAGTCGCTACAATCTAAAAATTTTAGAAACAATAGAACAAAACGAGCTAATTGAGGAAGGCTATGCTCAAAAATATTTAGCAATTTTAAACAACTATTTAATCGATTGCCTGCAACTTAGAAAGCTAGAAGCTTTTGAACAAGGCCTAAAAAAGTTAAAGGCCCTAAGCAAGATCCCCGTCTACAAGTCACTCCAAGATACCGAAGCGCAAATCTTCCGGTCAGCTAATCAGTTAGAACTTAACTACCTTCTAAATCAAGCAAAGTTTGCAGAAATCATAGAACTAGAAGACAGCATACTTCAAGGACTGAAGAAATATAAAAACAAGCTTGCCTTGCATAGCGAAATTAGCTTCCACTACCTGCTTATGTACGCTCACTTTGCTAGAAATAATTTTGAGAAATGTCTCGATTATACCGAGATCTTAATCAATCAAAGGAATGAAAAAGCTGCAGAGTCCCTCATCGTATCTGCAAGCTTAGTGGGTATCCTAGCCCATTACGAATTAGGTAATGAGCAGTTGCTTAGTTATAGCATCAACAATTTAAGGAAATTTCAAAAGAGAAGAAAATTACTATTCCCATTAGAAGCCCTTATTCTTAGCGCTATTGCAAGCTTAATAAAGCTTCCGAAAAGTGAGCGAAAAGAAAGGTACAGGCAATTTAAAGAAGATTTATTGCTACTTCAAGGTGAGGAAAATGAAAAAACCATGCTTAGAAATTTTGATTACTTAGCATGGGTAGATAGCAAGTTGCATCAACTTAGTTTTACCGAAGCCTACCAGAAAAACAGACAAGATACTTTATAAATTTAGCGCTGATTTGCATTAGCCGATTTAATCTAGCAATAGAAGAAATAAAATTGTAATTTTAAAGCCTACATTCTGCAAGCTTAAAATTCTCCACATGCCAAAATCAAGTTTCAAGGAAAGACTGCAATATAAATTTGAAAACATCATTAGTTCCGGTCCTTCGGCTATGATAGGACTTCTAGCTGTTTTAACGCTGATTATAGTAATCCTTGCCGGAATATTCTTAAGCCTAACTGGTATTCCAAATAGCGAAGGAGAGCAAATGAACTTTTTAGAAAGCTCTTGGCAAAGTTTTATGAGAGCAGTAGATGCTGGGGCTTTAGGTGCCGACATTGGTTGGCCTTTGCGTATGGTTATGTTAATAGTTACCATTGGTGGCTTATTCATTCTGGCTACTTTAATTGGTATTTTAACTTCTGGCTTAGAAGGTAAGTTAGATGATTTACGCAAGGGGAAATCCAAAGTTTTAGAAGAAAATCATACTTTGATTTTAGGATGGAGCTCCAAAATATTTGCCATTATCGAAGAGCTATCCATAGCTAACGAAAATCAAAAATCGGCTAAAATTGTGGTTTTAGCAGATCGCGATAAGGTAGAGATGGAAGATGAAATTCGAGAACAGGTAGAAAACCTAAGAACTACGCAAGTTATTGTTCGAAGCGGTAGTCCGCTTGAAAGTCCAAGCATCGAAGTTGTAAATCCATACGAAGCCAAATCAATAATTGTGCTTTCTCCAGAAGACACAGCGAACCCCGATACCCACGTTATTAAATCAGTATTAGCCATTACAAATAGTAAAAAAAGAAAAAAAGAGACTTATCATATTGTAGCAGAAATTAAAGACTTAGCCAACCTAGAAGCTGCCGAGCTAGTTGGAGGCAAAGAAACCACCTATGTTTTCTCTTCCGATTTAATTGCTAGAGTAACAGCCCAAACCTGTCGCCAATCTGGCTTAAGTTTGGTCTACTCCGATTTACTTCAGTTTGAAGGCGACGAGATTTACTTTAATGAGGAAGCAAGCTTAGTTGGGCTTAAATTCAGAGATGCTTTGTTTAAATATGAAAGTTCGAGTGTTTTCGGAATTTTTACAAAAGCTGGAGAAGTACTCATTAACCCACCTGGAGATACGCTGATTGAAGCTGGAGATCAAATCATAGCAATTTCAGAAGACGACGATACGATAATTTTGTCGGGCAAAAGCGAATTCGACATTCAACACGATGTAATACAAACTGGCCCGGAGGAAGGTTTAAAACAAGAAAGCACTTTAATATTGGGCTGGAACGACAAGGGTATTAGAATTATTGAAGAGCTCGATAATTATGTAGCAAAAGGTTCTAAGATTATGGTTTTAGCCGAAATTGAAGGCCTAGAGCAAGAGCTCATAGACTTAGATCTCGAAATCCCGAACCACGATATTCATTTCCAATTCGGCAATATAAGTGACAAAAGTACCTTGAAAAAACTGGGCGTTGAGAACTACGACCATATTATTGCTTTGAGCTATTCTGGAGAAGATATTCAAGAAAGTGATGCCAAAACCTTGATTTGCCTATTACATCTTCGAAATATGAGCGAACAAGTTGGCAAGGAATTTAGCATTGTTTCGGAGATGTTAGATATTAGAAACAAAGAATTGGCAGAAGTGGCCAAAGCCGACGATTTTATTGTTAGCGACAATTTAGTAAGTTTGATGCTAACCCAAATGAGTGAAAATAAATTTTTGAAAAAAGTTTACGACATTCTTTTTGAAGCTGATGGATCTGAAATTTATTTGAGACCAGCAAAAAACTATGTTAAACTTGGCGAAAAACTAAATTTCTATACGGTTCTAGAAGCGAGTTGTCAAAGAAACGAAGTGGCCATTGGCTATCGTTTAGCTAAAGATTTTAGAGATTCGGAAGCGAATTATGGTTTGTATTTAAATCCCAATAAAGCAGAAGAATTAGTATTTGAAGAAGGCGATATGATTATTGTTTTAGCAGAAGATTAATAGAAATAAAAAACACATCATGAGTTTAGAAAAAGAATTACAAAGCCGCAGTGGCAATAAATGCGAGTTGTGCGGCAGTGAAGAAAACTTAGCCGCATATATTGTTCCCCCGCATACAGAGACACTTGCGAGTAAGAGTATTTATGCTTGTCAGACCTGCAGCGATCAATTACAAGAAAAGACAGAAATCGATATTAACCATTGGCGTTGCTTAAACGATAGTATGTGGAGCGAAGAAGCTGCAGTTCAAGTAGTGGCATATCGTATGCTGCATAAATTAAGAGCGGAGGGCTGGCCACAAGATTTACTCGACATGATGTATTTAGACGAGGAGACAAAAGCTTGGGCAAAGGAAGGCCTTGAAGAAGGAGAAGCTATAGTACACAAAGATGCCTTTGGCAATGTATTAAGCAATGGCGATAAAGTGGTTATTACAGAGACCTTAAATGTGAAGGGCGCTAATTTATCGGCAAAAAAAGGAACTGTGGTGCACAACATCCGCTTGGTACACGACAATGCAGAACAGATTGAGGGCAAGGTAGATGGACAAACCATCGTTATTTTAACCAAGTATTTGAAGAAGAATTAAAATGCTCAGATTTAGGATCTAAAGCACAACACCTTCTATCTATCTCACTATCGACAAGTCGCATGTCGAACATTCGAGCAATCTAGCAGTCGAAACATCGAACAATCCACAAGCCGCCCTCCAATCAAAAAAGCCCGCACCTTTCGGATACGAGCTCTTTTTTTCCAAACCAAACTTAATTTTTAGATAGCTAGACTTTTAGAAACTAGATATTAGAAGAACTATTTTTCTAAGTATCTATTTTTCTAATTATCTATCCTAGTGAAATTGTTCTGTTTCTGTACTACCAGCCATAGCTGTAGTAGAAGATTGTCCTTGTTGAACGATGTTTTGAACGGCATCAAAATATCCTGTACCTACAAAGCTTTGGTGTTTTGCTGCTGCAAAACCGTGCGCTTGTAAAGCAAACTCTCTTTCTTGCAATTCGCTATATCCTTTCATGCCTCTTTCTTTGTAGGCCTTGCTCACTTCAAACATAGAAGTATTTAAAGCGTGGAAACCAGCTAGAGTAATGAATTGGAATTTATAACCCATAGCAGCAATTTGCTCTCTAAAAGTCAGCATATCTTCGTCGCTTAAGTTAGCTGCCCAATTGAAAGAAGGAGAACAGTTATACGCCAACATTTTACCTGGGAATTTAGCATGCATAGCATCTGCAAATTTCTTAGCGTAAGCTAAATCTGGATTAGAGGTTTCCATCCACACTAAATCTGCATAAGGAGCATAAGCTAAACCTCTATCAATACCTTGGTCAATACCATTATTTACGTGGAAGAAACCTTCGCTTGTTCTTTCCTCACTCTTGATGAATTTTCTATCTCTTGGATCAATATCACTAGTAATCAAGTTGGCTGCATCGGCATCCGTTCTTGCAATTACTAAGGTAGGAACACCCATTACATCCGTAGCTAAACGAGCTGCAATTAATTTATTGATAGCTTCTTGAGTAGGTACAAGTACTTTACCACCTAAATGTCCGCATTTTTTAGCAGAACTCAATTGATCTTCAAAGTGAACCCCAGAAGCACCCGCTTTGATCATCATTTTCATCAATTCATAAGCGTTCAAGTTACCACCAAAACCTGCTTCTGCATCGGCAACGATAGGCACTAACCAATGGATGTCGCCTTCGCCGCTTACGCTTTGAATCTCATCTCTTCTTAATAAAGCATTGTTAATTCTTTCTACCACCTTTGGCACACTGTCAGCAGGGTATAAACTTTGATCTGGATACATTTGTCCAGCTAAGTTAGCATCCGCTGCTACTTGCCATCCACTTAAGTAAATAGCTTCTAATCCAGCAGCCACTTCTTGTACTGCTTGATTTCCAGTTAAAGCACCCAAACCAGCAACCCAGTCTTGAGAGTTTAATTTCTTCCACAATCTTTCTGCTCCCATCTTTGCGATGCTGTGCTCAATCTGATAAGATCCTTGTAAACGAACTACATCCTCTGCCGTATAAGGTCTTTCTACGCCTTTCCAACGTGGGTTGGTGTTCCAATCCGCTACTATCTTATCGATTCTTTCTTGCTTTGTCATGCTTGTTTAATTTTATTATTTAGTTATGTTTTTTCTATTTCTTTATTCTAGCTTAGTAAATCGTAAGCCGGTAAGGTTAAAAACTCTACAAAGTCCTTTTCCTTAATTAACTTATCAAAAAGCTCTACGGCTTGCTCAAACTTGCCACTTTCGTAGGCATCCGTTCCAACATAAGTCTTAATTTTTTCTAGTTCTTCTGGCAATAAGCTCTTGTACAGTTCATAAGATACTTCTCTACCATCTTCCATCTTCGCGGCATATTTAATCCACTGCCAAACTTGCGTTCTCGAAATTTCGGCAGTAGCGGCATCTTCCATTAAATTGTAAATAGCTGCTGCTCCTACCCCACGCAACCACGATTCGATATAAAGAATACCCACATTGATATTCATTCTTAAGCCCGCTTCGGTGATTGTGCCTTCAGGAACCGTAATCAAATCCTTTTCACTAACAGCAACATCTTCTCTTAATTTGTCTAATTGATTTGCAGCTGGCATGTATTCATTAAATACATCCATTGCTACTTTTACTAAGCCTGGATGAGCCACCCAAGTACCATCATGGCCTGCCTTAGCTTCGCGAACTTTATCCTGACGAACTTTTTCTACTGCGGCATTATTCGCTGCTTCATCTCCTTTAATTGGAATTTGTGCCGCCATACCACCCATGGCATGTACGCCACGCTTGTGACAAGTTTGAATAACTAATTCAGAATAAGATTTCATAAAATGAACGCCCATAGTAACCTGACTTCTATCTGGAAGTATGCAGCCTGGCACATTTCTGAATCGCTTAATGAAAGAGAAAATATAATCCCATCTTCCACAATTCAAGCCAGCAGAATGCTCGCGTAATTCATATAAAATTTCATCTAATTGAAAAGATGCCAAAATCGTTTCTACTAGAACAGTAGCTTTAATAGTTCCTTGAGGAATTCCTAAATAATCCTGAGCAAAAACGAAAACATCATTCCATAAACGAGCCTCCAAATAACTTTCCATTTTAGGCAAATAGAAATAGGGTCCGCTACCATTGGCTAAAAGCGTTTTAACATTATGGAAGAAATACAAGCCAAAATCAAAAAGAGAGCCACTAAATACTTCGCCATTGTATTCTACATGTTTCTCAACTAAGTGCCAACCCCTTGGACGAACCAATAAAGTAGCTACCTCAGCGTTTAAAGCGTATTGTTTACCATTAGCTGGATTCTCATAAGAGATGGTTCTAAGATTCGCATCGCGAAGGTTAATCTGTCCTTCGATGGTATTTTCCCAAGTTGGCGCATTACTATCTTCAAAATCTGCCATAAACATCTTTGCACCCGAATTAAGTGCATTGATAACCATTTTACGATCTACTGGACCCGTAATTTCTACTCGACGATCTAATAAATCTTTGGGTTGAGGCGCACATTTCCAATCGCCTTCTCTTATCGCTTTTGTCTCTGGTGGAAAAACAGGCATAATGCCTTGATCCAAATTTGCTTGATATTGATCGCGCATAGCAAGCAACTCCAATCTTCTCGCATTGAACTTAGCTTGTAGGGCACAAATAAATTCAAGGGCTTCTGCACTTAATATTTCTTCATAAGCCGCATTTACTTCGGCTTTAATGTTTAATTTATCTACACTGGTACTTTGCATGTTGCAAATATATGCAGCGAATTTTACATTTTAGCGAATTTTCGCTAAAAATTTTCTTTACTTTTTCTTTAGCGACTTAAGTACTTGATGATGAGGAATAAAAAGTATGTTTAGATCTTAATTTGACGCAATAATTAGTCCCAATACATAAGTCTTCACCACTCAAAATAAATGGCATATTTCGTATTGGATATAATTCAATAAACAAGAATATGACTAACTATGCCTTATATATCCTACCAAATAAGTAAATTGTACTAATATTTGTATTTTTCATGAAAGGAACTCTACATCATATTGAAATCTATGTTAGTAATCTAGATAAAAGTAAGACCTTCTGGACATGGTTCTTAAGTGAGTTGGGCTATGAAATTTTTCAAGTTTGGAAGGAGGGTATCTCTTATAAATTAGCAGACACTTATCTCGTTTTTGTTCAAACGGAAAGGGAATATTTAGAACAAGAATATCACCGAAAAAGAACCGGACTTAACCACCTTGCCTTTCATGCAGAATCTAGAGCCATGGTAGATACTTTTCGCAAAAAACTAATAGAAAAAAAATTCCTCTACTCTACGACGACAAATATCCCTTTGCTGGTGGTACAAATTATTACGCGCTCTTTTTTGAAGACCCAGATCGAATAAAAGTGGAATTGGTAGCACCCGATGATACAATAACTAGCAAAGAATAGAATTTGATTTTATCTTTATATCTTAAAAAGTTAATTTTATGCTAAGAATTACTACAATAATCATGTGCCTATCCCTAATTATAAGTTGTGATTCTGAGACGAATAAAACAAGCACTATGGAAGAAACAAGACCAATAAACGAAAACTCCAATGCCAACGAAGACAATACCCCAAAAGTGACTGGCATAGGCGGCATCTTCTTTTTTTCTGACAATCCTGAAACAACTAGAACTTGGTATGCTAATAACCTAGGTTTAGAAGTAAATGCTTGGGGTTCTAGCTTCGAATCGAGAGATCTGAATAATCCGGAACAAGTAAATACCTTACAATGGACTCCCTTCAAAACTGGAGATGCTTATTTCGAGCCATCGAAAAAAGAATTTATGATTAATTATCAAGTGCAAAATATTGAAGCTTTAATAAAGCAATTAGAAGAAAATGGGGTAACTATCTTGGATAGTTTGACTAGCTACGACTATGGCAAATTCATTCATATAATGGATGCCGATGGCAATAAAATTGAACTTTGGGAACCAACAAAAGAATAATGTCTTCCGTTCTAGAAAACTTTAAAAAACGAAGATCTGCAGTACCAAAATGGCTTAGTGTTTTAGCAGTGCTATTCGCTTTCTTTTTTCCAATCTACTTAGTTATTAGAGAGAATAATTTATTCGATCTAATCTTAAATTGGATTATTACTTTTACGGGACCTGAAGCCAATTATATTCATCTTTTAAGTTATTTACTTTGCGTTGTAATGTTGCTTTTTCCTGCAGGACTGCTATTGCAACTTATAGGATTTATAATCTTAAAAAATAAAGTAAAGTAGTGGCAGATATATTTACAAAATTATTAGAAAATTAAGGCAAAATTGACAAATGAATAGCTATTTAGAAAGTGTTACAAAACAATTCGAATATTATAAAAGTCTTGGTGAAAAAACCTTTGACCAAATACCTGAAGAAAAACTATTTTGGCAAATCAATGATGAAAGTAATAGTATTGCAACAATAGTAAAACATTTACATGGGAATATGCTATCTCGTTGGACAGATTTTTTAACTAGCGACGGGGAGAAAGAATGGAGAAAAAGGGATGAGGAATTTGATAATGATTTGAAGACCAAAGAAGAATTATTAGCAAAATGGGATGAGGCATGGAAATGCTTATTTAATGCTTTAGGACAGCTAGGGGAAAATGATCTAGAAAAGGTGATTTTTATAAGAAATATGGGGCATACCGTATTGGAAGCTATTAACAGACAACTTGCACACTATCCCTATCATATCGGTCAAATTGTTTTTATAGGTAAAATAGTGCAAAATAGAACTTGGGAATCTCTTTCTATACCAAAAGGGAAATCCAAGGAATATAATCTTGATAAATTTTCAAAACCAAAACGAAAAGAACATTTTACAGATGACCTATAAAATGTGAAGTATAAAAACCCTAAGGATGAAAAAAATATTTCCAGTTATCATTACCCTATTTCTATTTGCAAGTTGCGGCAAAGAGGAGAAGCCGACAAACATCTTTCAAGAAAACTTTGTGGAATTAACAAGTCACCACTTAAAAAGCTACTCCGTAGAAAGCAATAGCGAATACCTCGTCGTTTGTGAATCTGGATTGGGAGATGACCACTCCGTTTGGCTAAGTAAGAATCTTGCTAACGACATAAGCAAGCAAATGGACCTTGTACTCTACGACAGAGCAGGATATGGAAATTCAACAATAGACAACAATCCAAGAAATATAGATCGTCTCAGAATTGAATTGGAAGCGCTAATAGATCATTTCTCAAAGGGAAGAAAAGTGATATTAGTTGGACATTCATTAGGTGGATTAATTATTCGAGATTATGCCATAAAGAACCCAAACAAAACAGCGGCATTGCTGTTTATAGATCCTTCTCATGAATATTATAACGAACCTAGTCAAGAACTAGAAGATTTACTTTACACTTCCTTTAGCGATGCTTATGGTCCTGATTTTGGAGGGACGAAAGAGGTAAGAGAATTGATAGAAGATTTAGAATACACTTCCCTTTTACCCAACTTACCCGATGTTCCAGTTACCGTGCTAACCAGCATGAAAAATGACCAAGCGAATATTGCAGCAGATGAAGCCAACAACAAAACCCGTCAAGATTGGTATGATGCTCATGAACTTTTACAAAATGGCGTAAGCGATTTTACGCATATTCAAACAACAAACTCTGGCCATTATATTATGAATAATGAAGCTTCTCTAGTAATCGAAAATCTCCATTTATTGATTTCGAAATTACCATAAAGAATAATTCATTTATAAGTATCGCTAAATTTTATAAGCAAGCTAGAATCATTAGATTTATTAAGTGCAAAATGAATACCGTAGAAAAATATTTCGAACAGTTTGAACCTTCCATTCAAGAACGCTTAGAACAAATTCGCAGTTTAGTGAAATCGACCTACCCTGCTTGTAAAGAAAGTATTAGTTATAAAATCATCGCTTTTCGACTGAATAAAAACTACCTTTACTTAGCTGCATTTAAAAACCATATCGGCATCTACCCCCTTCTTGGCCTCGAAAAAATAGAAAATCTATTAGAGCCCTATCGAGCAAAGGGAGCCAAATCTAGCTTACATTTTAAGCACCATGAAGAACTCCCCTTAGTGCTTATTAAAAAAGTAATACAACACCGACTGGAAGCATCTGCTTAAAGAAAATTAAAAATCCAATGACAAACACCAAGAATGCCTTAATCGATAAATATCTTAGAGACGGTTGTATGCGTTGCCACTTAGGCGCTAGTCCTGCTTGTAAGATAAACTCTTGGAGAAAAGAGATAGAACTTTTGCGAGAAATCGCCTTAAAATCTGGCTTAAAAGAGGAACTGAAATGGTCTATACCTTGCTATACTTATAAGCAAAAGAACGTCCTCATGCTAGCTGCCTTTAAAGAATTTTGCAGCTTAAGTTTTTTCAAAGGCGCCTTGTTAAAGGACGACAAAAAACTATTAGAAAAAGCCGGAGAAAACACCCAAGCAGCTCGTCTCTTTAGATTTCGATCTAAGGAAGAAATTCTTGCCATCCAAGATATAATTAGCCACTATATTCAAGAAGCTATTGAGATAGAGAAAAAAGAACTTAAACCGGTATTTGTTAAAAAAGAGCAACCGCTTCCTAGTGAACTAATAGAAAAAATGGAAGAAGATAAAAACTTCGAAAAAGCATTTCAGGCTTTGAGTCCTGGTCGACAAAGAGGCTATATTCTTCATTTCTCTGATGCAAAACAAAGCGCTACTCGGAAAGCACGTATTGAAGCTGCCTACGAAAAAATTCTTAAGGGCGAGGGCATTCATGATGCCTACAAAAAGAAATAAACTTTCACCTTGAACGCACTAAATCAAAAACAAACTATGTTAAGAAAAGTTCTCATCTTTTTAAGCTGTAACTTTTTAGTGGCCTGCGATCCTATACACCGCGCTGAGATTATTAATGACAGCAAAGCCGAACTCCTCTTAGAAATAAGTTTTAATGAAAAACATTTACACGAGGGCTACTATGCTGCTTTTCAAAACAACTTTCCCGGCTTTGAGCAGGTTACCGCCTTGAGCATAGACACGGTAAATCACGTCAATCTTTATCGTTTGCTACCAGAAGAAATTTTCCCCTTGCACGATGCCATAGCAAAAGATCCCGATTTTAGTATCTTCGATCAAATACGCATTTTAAAAGAAGACACCCTCGTTTTTTCTAGTGCCGAAGAACTTGAAGCAGCTTTTAGTCACCCACAAGAAAGATTATGGACCTTACGCATTCACTAAAAGAGTAAATACTATGGAGCACCAAGAACTACAAGAAGAAAGTTCTATCTTTGTATCCTCTAAAACACCAATTTATGAAATCAGAAAGACTCCTCTTCTTTGTTCTAATACTGCTTATTTCTTGTGCTAAAAACCCCTATGATACAAGTACTCCCGAAAACTATGTCCTTTCTATGGGTTTAATCGGACAACAAGATAAAAACGACGATCCTCTTCCCTATTTTTATGATGAAATCTCAGCCAAAGCCATTGCCGATTTTGATGCTTTAGCAGAAGAAAGTTTTGAGGAATTTGAGCAATTTCGTATAAGTTTGAGTGAAAAATTTCCAGAGCATATTGAAGAAAATGAAGAAGGAAAGATCGAAGTACGATTAGATAGCATCTTAGATAAAAACCTCAGAAGCTTTTCATTAAACGTGAGCTTGGTGGGTGCTCAGATGAAAGAGCGCTCCCCTTCCGATTACGAATTCATCTCTGCTACAGAACCAGACTCTAATAATATTTCGCAATTGACCTTAATAATAACAGGCAAAGAGCTTACCCTACCTATCACCAAAACTAAAGATGGTTATCGTATGTTTTTGTCGGAAGATGTATTGGAAACAATAAGCGATAGAATTGTGCAATTAGAAAAAATGAAAGCCGTGTTTGTAGAGGCTAATGTAATGTTGAAAGAAGAGCATATTAACGAAGCCAATTTCGCAGAAAAAATAGAAGAACTTTCTCTTGCCTACCAAAAAGCTCTGAAATAGAATTGTGTTAAGGATTTTTAGTTCCCTTAAATCTTTTGTAACTTGGAGCTTCTAAAGCTAAAATAATGACGCGACTACTTTTAATTTTTTCTTTTGTTATCGCTTTAAGCCTTAACAGTAGAGCCCAAGTAACTCTAAATGGTGTAACATTACCTGCAGAGCTGCAAATAAACAAACAAAAACTAGTATTGAATGGCGCTGGAATCCGTTCTAAACTTTTCTTTAAACTCTATACCATTGGCTTGTATCTACCTGCAAAAAGTAGCGATGGTGCTGCCTTGCTTAATGCTAATAAAATGATGGTAGTACGCTTTGAAATCACCTCCGATATGATTAATAGCGATAACATGAGCGAAGCCATAAACGAAGGCTTTGATAGCAGTACAAAAGGCAATACGAGCGCAATACGAACAAGAATTGATAAGATGCTGAAAACCTTCTCTGCCGAAGAAATTAAGATTGGTGATGTATTTCAAATAGTTTATGTGCCTGATTTAGGTACAGAAATCTATAAAAATGCGGTGCTTAAAAGCACAATAGAAGGACAAGATTTTAAGAAAGCCTTATTTGGTATTTGGATTTCAGATAATCCTGTGAACAGCAGCTTGAGAAAAGAACTTTTAGGCTTGTAAGAACTTAGCTGATGTCCGCTCCCTCTAACCCTGTTGTCTATTTTGAGATACCCGTTAGCGATATCGGCAGAGCTAAAGCATTTTATACTTCCGTTTTTAATTTTCACTTTCAAGAAGAGCAAATTGATGGCTATGAAATGGCCTTATTCCCCTTCTATTCTCAAGCAAGTGGAATTTCTGGAGCCTTAGCCAAAGGAGAGGTATACAAAGCTACAAAGGAGGGCGTGCTAGTTTATTTTCATACCGAGAACATCGAAGAAACTTTGGGTTTAGCTGTAATTAATGGAGGACAAGTACTTTACCCAGTCACCGACAACGGAATTGGATTAGTAGCAGAATTTGAAGATACAGAAGGCAACAGAATTGCCTTATTTCAGGGCCTTACCAAGCAATAAAGAGTTAAAAAACGCTGGAATAAAACTATTTCTTTCCCATTTTAGCTTGCTCCTATTTTCCAAATATTTTGCACAGAAAAGCCAACAAACTTCAAGCTCTAGCAGCACTTTCTACCTAGTGAAATGCCATGTAGAAGAAGTGTCGATTTGTGCTTCTTGAAATTTTAAGCTAACTTCAAGGCTCGTGCTTAGCAAAATATCCCCAATAACATGAAAGAATTAGCCTATTTATTACTTCTTAGTATTTTACCTTTTTACACTTACTCGCAAGATTTGCTTGGAAAACTAGATTTACACGAGATTTTTCAAGCCGACCCCGATACGGCAAATAAGAACAAACAGATTGAAGACTTAAAGCATAGTTATTATGTTCAAGTTTTACCCCAAATGAGCTCCTTACAAGAAAAAATGCAAAACCTAGATCCTCAAGATAAATATTATGATTATAAAATGAATGATCTACAAGATGCTTTAATGGATTATCAGCGACAGATTGAAGCAGGAGCAGAAGAGCTAAAATACCAACTCTATTTCACCAACGAATTAAGAAATGACGCCTACAAAGAAATATTTTTGAAGGAAAAACTATCTTGTCTATTTATCTTCGAAAATGGCGAATTTTTAGGGGATCTGTATAACACAGAAGCCTATACCAATACTATCTTTAAGAAAATGGACGAGGAAGCAGAAAAAATCCGTACCAGCCTGATCGCTTATTACGAACAAGAACAAAAAATGGAATTTTACAGTCTAATTAACCTAGACGAGGAAGACGAAAATTATGAAGATAATTTACTCTACGAATACATGAAATATTTAGCAGAAACCCAAGCTAAGGATTACAGTCAAAAATTAATAAGCATTACTTATTAAAAAAGCTATTTGTATTTTTTTCTTTCTGCTTTGCCACACAATAACACAGGTCCAAATAGCAGACTTTACTCCACTTGTCCCCTCTTTTGTCACCTATTTAAGTTCATCTAATAAAACTTCCTAATCTAAATTTGAAGCAAGTGCAATTTTTGTTCAATTACTTAATTTCTATACGCTATGATCGACTTTCTTTTCGACTACCCTCTTGTGAAATGGCTCTCTAAAAAGCTAAATTTGAAAGAATTAGATAAACATTACCATAACTTAGTTCAAAACTATTGGAAGGACTAAATTCCCCATACTTTTTTAGTTGAAACTTACGTTTCACTTGATAGGAACTAAATTTTGAATTATCTATTAGGGTCAACATACTATTTTTAACAGAAAGAAAAAAGATGCTCCAAAACTAGCTAACAAAAATTTCTACAAAGCGTGTCACCCGCTACCAACAATTATTCTCAAAAAGCTACGAATGAATACCATTGAAATAAAAGACTTATCTCACCAATTTAAGCAAAATGAAATCGTCTTAGATAACTTAAGTCTTCATGTTCCTAAAGGAAGTATTTATGGATTTCTTGGACCCAATGGCGCGGGCAAAACCACCACCCTCCGCTTAATTTTAGGCCTATTACAACAGCAAAGCGGCAACATTAAAATTTTCGGCAAAAGCTTTACTGCAAATCGCATTGAAATTCTTAAGAAAGTAGGTTCCTTAATAGAGTATCCTTCCATTTACGGACAGTTAACGGCCCATCAGAACTTATTGGTTTGGCAAAAAATTTATCAATGCCCTATGCCTCGAATTCAGGAAGTTCTTAGTTTGGTTGGCCTAAGAGATGTTAAGGATAAAAAAGCAAGTAATTTTTCTTTAGGCATGAAACAAAGATTAGGCTTAGCCATAGCTCTTTTAAACCAGCCCGAATTATTAATACTGGATGAGCCAAGCAATGGACTAGATCCTAATGGAATTATTGAAATGAGAGAATTACTCATTCAATTGAACAAAGAATTTGGCATTACCATTCTGTTATCAAGTCATTTGCTAGCCGAAATTGAAAAACTAGTTAGCCACGTAGGTTTAATTCACCAAGGCAAAATAGTTTATGAAGGAGAACTGGATAGCTTTTTAAAAAACAAGCAAAGCACGATAAGGCTACAAAGCAATAACAACCAAAAAGCACTAGAGCTTTTAGCCTCGAAATTTCAGGCCATCTTACAGGAAGATAGTTTAGAAATTAGTGTCCATTCGGAGAAGGACAGCGCAGAAATTGTTCGCTTATTAGTACAAAACAATATTGAAGTCTATGAGCTTAGTAAGTGTCAAAGTAGTTTGGAAAATGTATTTATGAACTTTATAAAGTAAGGGATGAAAGAACTTATTTATAGCTTTCAAAGTGAGTGGATTAAAACAAAGAATAGTTTTATTGTCTGGTTAACTATTTCAGGAGCTTTATTCATTCCGGTGCTTATTCTTATTTCCAGATTAGTGCAACACAGCAATACGGCCATGATGAATTCCACACCTAGAATTTGGATGAAACTATTTACTAAGCATTGGCAATTTATGTCAACGCTTATTCTTCCTACAGGAATAATTTTAGCATCGAGTATCATAACGCAAATTGAGTTTAGAAACAACACCTGGAAACAAGTCTATACTAGTCCGCAAAAATTAAGCACTATTTTTTGGGCGAAATACATGCTCGTTTTCTTCGCATTGTTTCAATTTTTCTTGATCTTTAATTTAGGCATTTATCTAAGTGCTGTTCTACCTGCACTGTTTTTTAGCGATGTAAGTTATCCTCTTGGTCCTTTTCCTTGGCAAGATTTCTTAAAGGGCAATATTACCTACTTTATTTATGCTTTGCCCATTCTAAGCTTGCAATATTTATTAAGTCTAAACATCCGAAATTTCATTATTCCAATTGGCATTGGCATGGCCTTATTGATGGCTTCCCTTTTGGGAGTAGGTTTCCAATTTGCTTACATCCACCCCTACATTTATGGACCGATGAAATTCTTTTTAGCCGACAGCAAGATTGACCCTAACATTCCAGTAATAGGATGGGCCTTGAGTTATTTTATCTTTTTTAGTCTAGCAAATTACGCCATCTTTCTTTCCAAAAATCAGCTAAGGAAGTCCAAGTATTTTAAGCTTAAAAATTTACTTATTGCCTTAATCCTAATCTTAGTTTTGGGCATTAGTTTCGGCATCTATAGCTTATCAAAATCTTCTAGCCCAAACTCAAAAGAGCATAGCGCGCAAGAAATTGAGGAAAAGATTAAGCAATTTGAAGAAAATTTGGGTGCCTTTAAAGTAGAAGGAGTAAAGGAATGGAGTTTAGAAGAAAGAATGAAATTCTACAAAGTAAATGGCCTTAGCGTAGCCCTAGTTAAAAACTACAAGATAGAATGGGCAAAAGCTTATGGTTATGCAGATTACGACTTGCAGCTTCCTGTAACAGAAGAAACCGTCTTTGAGCCTGGATCCATAAGTAAGGCAATTAACGCATACGCCCTTATGAACTTAGTGCAAGAAGGGAAAGTAAATCTCTTCGACGACATTAACAATTATTTGACTTCTTGGAAATTTCCTTATGACGAGAAATCCAAAAATCAAACTATTAGCTTGGCCAATTTATTGAGTCACACTGGCGGACTAAACACGCATGGCTTTGAAGGCTATGATTTTGGCGATAGCTTGCCCACAATACCGCAAATTTTAGATGGTGAATTTCCAGCAAATTCTTCGGCAGTTCGATCTCTTTTTGAACCCAACTTAAAAATGGAATATTCTGGTGGTGGGGTCCTAATTTCGCAGCTTATTTTGATGGATGTTACAAAGCAAGACTACGACAAGTATCTGGAAGAGAAGGTCTTTATTCCTTTAGAGATGAAGCATAGTTTTTTTACCCAACCTATACCGGAGCATAAACAAGCGCATGCCGCATGTGGCTATGATAGTGAGGGCAAGGCGTTAGCCACAAAATACCCGATTTTGGTTGAACAGGCAGCGGGGGGAATTTGGACAACAGCTAGCGATTTATGTAAATTTATAATAGAAATTCAGCTTTCGCTTTTGGGCAAGTCGAATAAAATTTTGAGCAAGCAAAATACCGAATTGATGCTTACTCCATATTTAAATGAAAGTACTTCTATGGGCTTCTTTATTAATGAAAGTCGGGGTGCAAAATATTTTTGTCATGATGCCAACAATCGTGGCTTTAGCGGTACTTTTTGTGGCAGTCTAGAGAATGGGAACGGATTGGCGATATTGATCAACAGCGAAAATTCTGCTTTTCTAAATGAAGTACGAAATACCCTAATGGACTTGTATGCTTGGGAAGGCTTTCCGCAAAGAGAGACAAAGAGCTTAATAGAGCAAAAGGGAATAGATTTAGACAAGTATCTTGGTTTTTATGAGGCTAAGGCAGAAGCTAGAGAAGTTGAGATTACTAAAGAGAATGAAACTTACTATTATTGGAGTAATGGGGAGAAGCGAAAAATGTATTTCATTTCCGATTTCGAGTTTATTCATATGGAGCAGCCTTCTACAAAGCGCTTTTTCTTTAAGGAAGATAGTAAAGTTGCTGGCTTTACTATAAGTTACCAAGACAAGCATTTAACTTTTACCAAGCGAGATTAATTTTCTCCATCTACTTCCTAGTATATGCCTATACCAATGGCATGGGCTTTACACAAAATTAAAGAAGAGGGAGAGGCAATGATTGGAAAATTTACTATTCTACAAGCAGTTTCTTCCTTGCATTACAAAAAATCTAGAATACAAGTAGTAGGCTTTTGCATGTATCAGAATGCCATAGCCTCAGGGTCCTCGTTGAGAGACCCTGAGGAGGGTAATTCAAATTAGATTGTACACTTAAGTTCTGCCAAACGGTTTTTCTTTAGCTTTCTTAAAATATTAGAATGTTTTATATTTACATATGACTTATAATAAGAACTATAAGCACTCACTCAAGCTCATCGCTACTTTAGAATTATACCAATGATGAAGAAAAGATTTGGGAAAGAAAAAATCTCCATTAAAAGTATTGGATCTACAAGATTTTATTTTGGACTTTTTGTCGGAATTCTCACTGCATTTACTTTATCTTATCTATTTAATTACTCAAGAGAAATTCTTAGAACACTTACTAGCTCTTCTGCAGATTTAATGATTTTAGATCAAAACGAACTTCATTTTTATAACTATTTCTATGCTTCCATTTCTGCAGTTCTCGGACTTTCCATTACCCTTTGGATTTGGTTGCATCAAGTTCCTAGTAAAAAAAGAATGTCTACAATTTATTCGCAAGTAGCTAGAACAAATAGCTACTTGTTTTTTTGGTTAATCTTAATGTTAATTGCTCGCTTTGGTACACTTCTAGTTTTTATTCTGTTTTCTAGATCAAGCTACGATAATCAGCTAAAATTGTATGAAGACTTTGGAATAATTTTTTTATTGTTACCCTTGGTTGTTTTCTTATATAATTGGATAAGCATACGGCGTGTTTATCATGTTGGAACATGGATGGCAATTTCGTTTTTTGTTTGTATTCTAGGAACTATTACGCTATACAATTTTACAAGTTTAGATCAAGAAATCATTAACAAAGCCTACTTTAAGCACTTTGAAGAAGAGCACCAATTTGTGGATATGAAATTGGAATATGCTAGAGCTAACTATGGCTTAGAATTTAATTCCGAAACTATTGAAGCACTAAAAAAATATCGTACTGAAAGTTCTTACAATCAAGTTGCTATTCTAAAATCAGCATTCTCATCCAACAAGCCGGTATCGCTAGATACAATCATCCTTCAAATCATCGTTGTTAGAAATGTAAAAGATCAAGGCTGGTGCTTATATGATAAAAATTCTATCAATTTTTGGCCTTATGCCTTTCCTTCAGATATAAAGAAACAAATCTATCTTAACTTATCCGATTCTGCTAAGACTTATGAGTTATATCAATTACTTCTTGAAGAAATAAATTTAGTAAATACTCCAAAAATTGAATGGCAAGATTACCTAAATTCTTCACGAATAGAGAGAAGAAGGATTAGTTTTGCAGAATGGATGACTCCCAAAGTTTTAATTTATCAATTAATTGATGTTCGAGATAGCTTATTGAAAATTGATAAATTTGAATCTTACTCTAAAATGTTACCAGAAATATGCCTAAGTGAATAGTTAATTTGTTAAGCAATCTCCTTAATATTTGTCAAAATCCTTATTTCAAAACCTAAAATGAAATTTACTAAAACTTAACCCCCACTATTTACCTTTTACACTAAAATCTATCCTATTTCTAATCAAAAAAACCAAATCTCCCTATGTTTAGTATCGAACAAATTTACCAAGCACATAAGAAAGTAAAAAGTGGCGCAGACTTCCCGCAATATGTGCAAGATTTAAAAGACTTAGGTATTAGTCACTACGATAATTTTGTTACGGATGGCAGTACCAAATACTACGGAGTTGATGGATTTACTTTAGAAGCCGAGGCTAAATATTCCCAGCTAGAAATCCACAAGACCAGCTCCACCTCTAGTCTAAAACAAGCCCTAACAGAGCATCAAAAAGGGCAAAGTGATTATCTCACATTTTGCAAACAAGCTGCCGAAGCAGGCGTGGAAAAATGGACTACCAATATGTTGGAAATGACGGTTAGCTATTGGGACGCTAGTGGACAACTAGTATTGGAAGAGGCCATCCCTTCCATTTAAGAAGCCTGTGAGCAGAGGAATAAAAACGATATTTTTCCTTGCTTCATTCGCTTGCTCCTTAAGTTTAACTTAACTTAGAAGCTATTCCTATACAAAGTATAGCTGCAGTCTTATCTTGCAGTCTAAAACTTTAGTCTAAAACTAAAAAATGAATACAGCCACTAAGTCTAGTCAAGAAGCTACTAAAAACAAAGCAGCCCTATTTTGGAAATTTTTCTGGCTTAGTTTTCTAGTTTTATCCCTGGCCTATGCAGGCTATTCTTTTTACTCGCCCTCCAATCAAATTGAATGGGCAAAACCAATTTCTTCTATCGAGGAACTTTCTAACTCTAGCTCTAACAAAAACACTCTTTTGTTTTTTACAGGTAAATGGTGTTCTCCTTGTCAAATTATGAAACGTGAAGTATTCGCCGATTCCGAAGTAGAAAAAATAGTTAATGCTAAGCTACATGCAATCCAAATTGATATTGCCTCGCCAAGCACAATAGAAATCGTGAACTACTATAAAGTAGCAGCAACACCTACAAGTATAATAGTTAATAATAAAGGTGAGGTTCTAGATTATGCCGTGGGAAAAATGGACAAAAATCAATTTCTTGAAATGCTTAAACATGCTGAATCGAAAAAATAATAATAATCTAAAGTGCCTACTTTTAGAGCTAAAATACTACAAATGCCGTATTGATGCTTTGGCCTAAAACTTTTTGTTTTGTAAAGCAAAACAAAAAAGAAACCATCAAAATATTAACTATGAAATACATTCTATTCTTCCTGTTTTTCCTACAAACTTCCTTCGGCTTGGCACAATTTGAAAATTCAAGTTGTCAAGATTTTGCTTTACCCGAAAACCTAACAAAATTGCAAGAAACATCTGTTGCTTATAGTATAGACCAAAGCACAAATCAAGTTAAACTTACTCCTAAATACAAGCGTTTATATGTCTTTGCCGAGGGGAAACTTCTTGAAGAATTAAGCGGGGACGACTTCGTGCAATATCACACAAAATATAGTTATTCGAATGGCAAAATTATTGGAAAACTAGCTGGCACCGATCGTGTAGATAAACTTAGTAATAATGTGCAACGCGAATTAGTGCAAAGCACTTACAGCTACTCGAAAAATGGAAACTCAGAAGAAATCAATATAAAAAAAGAAAAACCTGGTGAAGAGAATAAGGGCTACCAAAGCCTTTTTGAAGAAAGCTATAAAAACTACTACAACAACCAAGGCGAGTTAGTAAAACAAGAAAGATATTTAGGGGGAAGAATAAACAACGAAAGCATCTTCAGCAAAGACAGTATTTTTAGCAAAAACTGGACAACCCTAGTCGAAAAAACAGAATATTTAAAAAATGACTTAGTAGTAAAATCTGTATTGAATTATTTCGAAAATGGTAAAAAGGTATATGAAATTTCAGAATTCGAATATGACGAGCAAGGTAATGTAATTACTCAAATTGACTATGGCAAGAGAAAAAGCAAGAACATAGCGGGACTTACCGAAGGCATAAATTATACCTACTTCGACTATTTATACAAGGAGGGATTTTGGATTATTCAGGTACAATATTTTAAAAGTAAAGCCAATAAAGGAGAAATTTGGATAAAAGAGCTCGCTGTTAGAGCACTTCAAGTTGGCGAGCAAGTCATTGAGCTAAAGTCGAATGATGAGGCACTTAGCTTTATCGAACAGCTAAAACAAGAGCAAAAATAATTGTTGAGGTAAAGGGAGAAAGCTCCTAACTCAATGGGAATTAGCATCCTAATTATATAGCATCAGGGTCCTCGCTTAGAGACCCCGATGAGGGATTTGTAGGTGTCTGGAGGAAGCTCCCGACCTCACAAGCAATGGTTGAGAGGACGCTCCCGACACCTGCATAACACTCGACACCATTAAAATATCTAGCTGAAAAGCAGCTGCTTTTTCCCCTCAAATTCTAGTAGCTTCCCCTCTAAACGAAAGTAAAGCTGTATATGCTCTTGGGTGAAAATTTCATCTACTAAACCCGTAGCAACAACTTGTCCTTCATAAAAAATTGACAAGTCATCGGCGTATTGTGCAGCTAAATTCAAATCATGAACAACACCAACAATCGTTAAATTTTGCTCTTCTTGCAAACGCTTTAGTAAGCGCAAAACAAAGATTTGATAATAAATATCTAAGGAGTTTAGAGGTTCATCTAAAAACAAAACCGCTTGCTCCTCTTTCTCTGCCTTCCAAATTTGCGCCAATACTCGTGCGATATGTACTCGTTGTTTTTCGCCGCCACTTAAACTTAAAATATTGCGCTCACGAAACGATTCTAAATCTAATAATGCTATGCATTTTTCTACAATGTCTCGGTCTTCTTTACTAGGATTATTGGTGAAATAGGGATAGCGCCCCAACATCACTACATCGAGCACCTGAATCGGAAAAGCTATCTCTGTAAACTGAGACAATACCGCTCTTTTCTTCGCCAAAGCATTTGCAGAAAACTCGCTTAACTGCTTACCTTCATACCAAATATTCTTGCTGCCCGCTTCCAACTTACCTGCAGCCAAATGAACGAAAGTAGATTTTCCTGCGCCATTCGGACCTATAATAAAATGAATCTTGCCTTTTTGAATCTCTAAATCAAGATTGTGCAACAAGTTTTTCCCCTTCACGCTATAGCTTAAGTTTTCAACTTTTATCATAAGAATTTATTACTGCTTTTCAATAAATAGATAAACAAAGGAGCGCCTATAAAAGAACAAACAATACCAATAGGCAACTCGGCGGGAGCAAATAGATTTCTAGCAACAAAATCGGCCATTAAGACAAGTAAGCCCCCAGCCATAGCACCAGCAATAATGAGATAAGTATTTTCCGAATTGTGCAAGAGTCGCAATACATGCGGCACAATTAAACCCACAAAGGAAATTACCCCAACAAAGGCAGTAGCCGTTGCCACCATCAAAACATTAATGCCCAATACTATTATTTTCAAGCGTTTTATGGAAACTCCGAGATACATCGCCTCTTCATCACCCAGAATCAAGGTGTTTAATTTTTTGGCATAAAATAAGGACATAAACACACTAGTTAGAGTAGAAAAACCAACGATAAATACGGCCTTCCAATTGGCTCCCGAGAAAGTTCCTAAGCTCCAAAAAGTAATAGATCGAGCTTGCGGATCGCGCGCAATGTAAGATAGAAAGCCCATCATGCTAATGCACAAGGCATTGATCGAAATACCTATTAAGAGTAGGAGCAAGACTTGGTTCTTAGAACGGTTTTCACTTTGAGCAAAAAGCATTACCACTAAGGTAGCAAATACCCCTCCTGCAAAGGCTAGAACTGGCAAGGTCCATTCGCCAAGATGAAATGGCAAACTAGCTCCAAGTACAAAATAAACAGATGCTCCCAATGCCGCTCCACTAGAGGTCCCTATGAGTCCAGGTTCAATAATTGGATTTCGAAACAAAGCTTGTAACAAAGCACCACTCACCGCCAAGCTAGCACCAACAAAAAGACAAAGCAATACTCGAGGCAATCTAATTTGCAGAAAAATACCTTCGTGCAAGCTTAAATCCTGGTTGGCTGTAAGTCCTTTATACAAAGCAGATTGGATCTCGGGTAAAGTAATTTGAACAGCCCCGAAGCTCGCAGCTAAAGGTATAGCTAGCAAGACCAAGAGAAACAAAAGCAAGTAAATGAGGAACGCTTTATTTTTCATTTTCTCCATGCAACAATTTTTGTAACAAGAGTACATTCTCTCCAGTTCTTGGTCCCAAATAAATTAAATCATGCTCTTCTACCCTATAAATTTTATCTTCTTGTGCTGCTTTAGTAGCACCCACTCCAGGCAATTCTTTAATTTTATCTAAACTAGCCAATTGGTCATAGCCAAAATCGGTCAATAAAATGATATCTGGATTCGACTCAGCCACCACTTCTGCAGATAGTTGCTTCATTCCTTTTTCTGGGTCAACAGCAATCTCCCCTCCTGCCCAACGTATCATTTTTGCAGCACTACCCTCTCCCGAAACTACTAAATACACATTGTTCGCTCTACCAAAGTGAATAATTAAAACTTTGGGAAGCGCTAAGCCCTCGTATTGTTCTTTATTTTTTAAGGCGAGCGCCATATCTTCTCGCAATTTTTGCACTAATTCTTCTGCCTTAGCTTCTTGATGAAAATACCCTCCCATTTCCTTAATAAGAGCTTCTGTAGTTTCCAAATCTTCGGCCTTGGTATCAAAAACTTTCATAGGAATTTGGAGCTGGTTTAATTGATCCACTACATATTCTGGTCCGATATTATTATCGTGAATAATTAGAGTGGGATGCATAGCCAAAACCGCCTCAGCACTTAAAGCCCGGTGGTAACCAATGCTAGGTAAATTTTTAATTTCTGGTGGATAGGTACTCGAAAGATCAACAGCCACCAAGTCTTGTTCTGCCTCTAAAGCAAATATAATTTCGCTGTATTGTTTAGAAATACAAACGATACGTTCTTCTTGTGCTTGCGTATTTTCTTTATTAAAAAATCGCTTGCAGGATACGAGTCCCAACAGGAGGAAACTCCATAAAATTATCTTTTTCATAGCTAAATTATTTAAAGAAAAGGATGCCTGCTCAAGAGCAGACATCCTTTGAAATCTAATTAAAACGAATAACTCAGGCTTGCTCCGCCAAAGAAATTAATCTTTCTTGGGGCTGGAATGTAAGCATCGGGTAATTGGTTAATAAACAACATCGAATAATATTGCGTACTAGTAAGATTATTAGCACCCACATAGGCATCGAAAGCAAAGGCTTTTATCGTTTTTCTAAATCCAATTTTTGCATTTAGCAAATGATAAGCATCTGCTTCGTTCAAGCCATCTGAAGTAAAAGGCATTTTGCTTCTAAAATTGTAATTAATATTGCCATATAAGCCAATTTTAGTTAGCACATCCACTCCAGCATTAAATACCAAAGGTGCCACTCCTGCCACTTTATTTCCCGAATAATCTTCCACCACGGTAGAATCTGCTCCGCTGCCATCTTTAGCCACTTTTTCGTAGGCAAAATCCTTATACCTGAAATTAGAATAAGTAAGATTAGCAAAAGGACGCAAAGAGCTGATAAAAGCATCTTTATTCTTCATGATTTCGTACTTCACTAAAACTTCCAAGCCATAATTATTTAACTTGCCACCGTTCACTATATAAGAATACAAGGTGGCTGTATTGCTTGGATTTTGAACCGTTTCGGTTGTAAACTTATCCTTAAACTCGGCATGAAATGCCGCTAGGGTATAAAACAAACGATGGTTTAAGAAACTACCCTTAGTACCTAATTCTATTTGTCTACCTTTTTCTGGTTTAAGTCCCGTATTCAATTGCCCTGTTGTAGAAATAATAATATTAGAACCCACAGGAGTTTTATAGCCTTCCGAATAGGAAGCATAAACCGAAGCCACCTTAGAGAATTCTTTATTGATAGCCAGGTTGAATGCCTCTAAATTTTTATAGGATGTTTCATAAGATTTAGCCTTGGTGTTTGTTGGCGTATTGTTATTTAATCCCCACAAACGATCCTCCAATCGGATATGCATATTACTCAATCCTACCCCCGCTTTGAAACTAAAGCCATAAGGCAAGTGCGCTGTCCATTCCGAAAAATACGAATAGGTAAAACTTTTAGTAATTTGATCGCTGCGCAAGCTCGTAATAATATTATAGCCCGCTAAATTCGTACTATCTGCGCCCATGCCATAGCCTACAGTTTGCGCATTCATTGCTTGCATTTCTAAACCGGTGATGCCTGTTAATCGAATTTGCTCCGTAATATCGAAACTATTATCAAAAGTAGTTCTGAAACCATAGTTTAAGGGACTTTTATCTGTCCAACCGCCGGCAGAACTGTTATCCATGCTTTGACCAGAACCAAAAATGGTAGTGGTATTCGCAATGTATTTATTAAAAACATAGCTATGACTTAAACCTGCTCTAAAGGTTTTTACCGAAGAATGCGCATCGTTTTTAATATATCTTGCATTACCTGAATAATCCAAAGTATCGTATTGTTCTATGGTCAGCTCTCCATTACGTTCATCCTTGCTATTGGTATAGCCCATATAGGCACTCAGTTTTTCTTTAGCACTTAAAGTAAAAGTACCCACGGCATTAAAAAAATCCTTTTTAGATGCAGTGTGCTCCATAAAGCCACCATAACTTTGGTGACCATAATTTAAGAAGAGTTGTGCTTTGTTTTTGCTGTAAGCAAAGCGAGTGTTCGTGCGCAATAAGCCATAGCTTCCGCCCATTACTTCTTGACTAATACTCGTTTTATCTTCTTGTGCTTCTAGCGTTTCTAAATTCACCACTCCTGCAATTGCCAAACCATAAAGAGTTCCCGAAGGACCTTTTAGTATTTCGACATTTCCAACAGAATTAAAATCGATATCGTCGAGTAGGGTACTTCCTTCTGCATCGGTTAGCGGAATACCATTTAGGTAAACCTTGGTACCTTGCATATCGAAATTGTTGTTTACGCCTCTAATACCCATGCCATTGCCATAACCTCGAATATTGATTTGCTGTCCAGCAGAAACCGTTCTGTTCGACATTGTTACACCCGGCACATTGGTATTGATGGCGTCGTGAAGAAACAAACCCTGTCCTCTTTGGATTTCCGAAGTTTCTATTTTCACCAAAGATTCTGGCTGCAATAAGAGGGATCTATTCGGATTGGAGCTCGCTGTAATTTCTATTTGATCTATTGTTTGAACCGATTTTTGAAGACTTAAAGTAAAATTAGCTTGTGAACAATCTAGCGTTGTATCTAGACTTTGATACCCGATATAGCTAATTCTAATTTTTAAGGAGCCTTCGCAATTCAGAGTAAAAGCACCATTTTCATCGGTACTAATACCCTTCGATTTATTCCATTCTATATTTGCTCCTACTAAGGCTTGCTGGCTTTGAGCATCCTTTAATACCCCTTTAACAGAGTTGGTTTGAGCCATGGCACTTAGACATAAGACTGTGGCAAAAAAATTTGTTACTATTTTTTTCATAAATAATTTTTAAGTTAATATTCAATAAAATACCGGCATAGGTGGTGTACAAACCTCCCATACATCTTAAGCCAGAAGTATGCATTAGATTAGCTTTTCCGAATTAAAAGTGCTGCAAATCAATCCCTTCTTTATGCCCTATGCATAGCGATGCTGGGGCATATGAAATGAGTTCTTGATTTATCCTGCAAAGGCTTCTTAAAAGGAAGTTCTTAGACAGCATGCAGTAATAGCTATCCCATCGAAGTTCTAGGGCATAGTTCGGCTGTAAAAAGTAAAAATGAAGCTAAAGCCTAGGAGATACCAAGACAAGCGTCTGTGATAAACTAGCTAGTTAGCTACAAATTTGTATTGCATATTAAGCTAATTCCGGAGGGGGACTCGGAGGAGGATAAATTAAAGAAAATGGGGTAAAAGAGCTTCCTTGAAATAAGAGTCGAGATAATTTTCCAATTTTAAGATCCTGCAACAAGCGGACTTTAAAATTAAAAAAATATTGACTTAGAACTCTTTTGAAAATTACTTTAGAGCCTTTTTGTTTGGAGTTGAGATTTTTTACAAGTTCGTGAAGTAAGCCTACCAAATTAGTTTCCTTCTCGTCTTTATGACACCACAGATAATATAAGCCATTCTTCTCTTCTATCTTAGCTACATCATAATAATGATTCTTGTAAACAAACTCATAATCGTGCTCCCATTCTAAATTTTCTTTCAACTGCGACAAGGAAAAAATTAAGACTTCGAGCTGTTCTTCTTCACTGCCCTCCTCTTTAATTTTTTTAATTTTTTCCGTAATCAAATACCTATTTAACTTAAGCCCAACAAGGGTAAGACTAATAGGTACAAACATACAAGCTAAAAATATTATGGCTATTAATTTGTTCTTCAAACTTAATTAAGCTAGATGCAAAAACTTATGAAATTCAAATATAGTTAAGAATAGCTTCTAGTTATAAGAATTTCATCCTAATTATGTCATAAACAGAAGATAGCGAGTAAGAAGCTAGGATAAGATTGAATTAATGAAGAACTTGCTAGAAAATTTGTTTGGAGATTCTAGCTTTTAACTCTAACTTAGATAAAATGAGCGGACTTTTAATCACTTCCTTAAGCATTAATTTGCTGGTATTTTGCCTTTTAGTGCTCTTGCTAGTTTTCGGGAAGCAGTTGCTTAAGTTACTCGCTCATCGTTATATTTTAGAGCCACGTCATCAACAAAAACGGAGCATGTTTGAAGCTTGTCTAAACGAGTCCAATTCCATAATCTTTCTTGGAGATAGCATTACTGAAGGAGGTAATTGGGAAGAGCTTTGGCCAGAGAAAAATATCTTAAACCGAGGCATTGGTGGCGATACTAGCGAAGGGGTATTGAATCGCATAGATGAAGTGCTTCGACACCAGCCTTCTAAAATCTTTATTTGTATCGGCACCAACGATTTAGCAAAAGGTACTGGTTCAAAGCAAATTATTGCTAACTACAAGAAGATACTAGATAGCATAAAAAGCCATTCGCCAGCAACAAAAATTTATGTGCAATCGGTTTTGCCTGTAGGTAAATGCGTCCTTTTTGGTCACGATAATACCAAAATTAGTGTGCTTAACCTGCGACTTCGAAAACTCTGTATTGAAGAAAATGTACCCTTTATAGATTTGCATCCTCTTTTTGCAGATGCAGAGGGCTATTTGAAAAAAGAATTTACCAACGACCAGCTCCATTTGCTGGGAACGGCCTATCTAGCTTGGAAAGAAATACTGAGTGTAGAAATGGCATCCTAAATCAACATGTAGAACTCGTATACGATAATGGAAGCAGCAACATGGAGTAAACTTGCAAGTGGCATCGTTTTATTGGTATTAGGCATACTAGAGGCTCTCGGTGGACTTTATTTTAAGGATAGAAGAACGAAGAACGACTTCACTATAGAAATTATTAGCTTGCTCACCTTACCTACCTTAATTCAACCTGCCATTTTCTTTTTTGTACTTTGGGCCATGGGTACTTACCTACCTGGCTTAGAAGATTATTATAGCAATACTTCTATTTGGTGGCATATAGCCGCTTTCTTAATTCTCGACGATATGACTCAATATTGGTGGCATCGCTTATCGCATGTTAGTCGCGCTATGTGGAAACTGCACCGACCACACCATGTAGTAGAAGAAATGGGCGTTTTAGTTACCTACCGAAATGCCACACTTTACTATGCTCTAATGCCAGGAATTTGGTTCTCTGCAGCCTTGGTCTATATGGGTATGGGCTATGTTTACCTATTTTATCTTCCCATTAAATTAACGATTATCCTCTTAGCGCACAGCGAAACGAAATGGGATAGATTTTTATACCAATACAAGGTATTGAGTCCTTTAGCTTGGATCATAGAAAGAACGATTTCAACCCCAAGTACCCACTTTGCGCACCACGGACTTACTGCCGAAGATGGTGTTTCGCACCCCAATGGCAACTACGGTAATCTTCTTTTTTTGTGGGATGTACTTTTTGGTACTGCTAAAATAACGCGCAAGTACCCTACTCGCTTTGGCGCTTGGAATCAAATTAAAGAGCCCTGGTATGTGCAGCTGCTATTTCCTCTTCTTCGATCCAAAGACCCTCGAAGCGAGTTGCATTCTTGGCGAACCAAGAATGATTACGACCCTTCCATAGATTATAAGGAATTCAACAAATAAACTCGTCTTGCTTTTAACTAGAAAGCGAAGCTCACGCCCCCTTCTACATAAGCCGGCATATTAGGTCGCCAGCCACTAGGGTGTTTTGCTATGCGCTGTACATTATTGGTGAAATTATTAGCTTTAGCAAAAACCGTAAACATACGATTGATTTTGTAACGAGCTAAGAAATCTAGTTGATAGAAAAATGGAGTTGCATGGTCTTTTTCTAAGTCTCCTTGTCCTGGACTAGTACGCATAGCGCTTAAAGCCTTAAAGATTAGATTTAAATCAAAACGCTTGTGTTCCACGCCAAGTTGCGTAGAAAATTGATGCTGCGAAATATAGGGCAAATAATCATTTTTCGCCACTGTTCCCCAAGGACCATCACTTTCAAAACTCGATTGAAAACGCGCATCGGTAAAGGTATAGCTAGCCACTAGAGGTAGTTTTAGTTTCGAACTGAACTTAGCTAAAACATTATAACTTAACAAAAGCTCAGCTCCATATACATGTACCTTTCCTCCATTAAACAACTCAGTACTTCCGCCTCCGCCAACGGCAGAGAGATCCGATCCCAATAAGTTGGTGTATCTATTCATAAAAAAGATGGCCTCGTAGGCAAGACCCTTAAACATACCCTTTGCTCCCGTTTCGAAATTCCAGCTTTCTTCTGCCTTCGTTTCTTCGTTGGCATTTGGCGGTGAGAAGCCTTTGTGAATGCCCGCAAAAAAGAAATTATTCTTTACATATTGGTAGCTAGCGCTGAAGCCAGGTAAAAGAACCGTTTCTTTATTTTCTGTTATAACTTCATTTACGCCAGTTCTAGAAGGATCGTTTTTACCAAAATCATTCTTCGTGAAATGCATATGCTCTAAACGCAGCGCAGAGCTAAAGCTAAAGTTTTTAATTTTGACAGCATATTGCAGGAAACCAGCAAAGGCCTTCGCCCCTTCAATTCTATTGCTCTCTGTACCCGGTTCTCCCTCAGCTAGAAGTTCTAAAGATGCTGCTGTCATGGTGTACACATCATCCCATTGAAAACGATCCATTTCATCTTGGTGCAAACGCAAACCTAGCTGAACTTTGTGTTCTACTATCTTCGTTCCAAAATTATACAAGGCATTCGTTTGGATGCCTTTAGAAGTATAGGCTCTATTGTTATTTCTAATAAAGAGTTGGTTCGATTCTAAGAAAGTAGTGCCACGCATTAAATCCAATTCTGCCGCATACAAGGCCTCATCTTCAAAAACATCGGCAATACCCACCTTAGTACTGCCATCTACGCTTACCTTATCCAATTTAAACCAATTTCTAGAAAACTTATTTAAGTAAGCGGTAGTGCTAATCGATAGCTTTTTAAGAGGAACGATTAAATGATTGGCTTGAATTTGAGTGTGGGTACTTTGAATATTATCTAGAGCGGATGCAGCATAACGTTGCAAAGGATCTTGCTCAAAATCACTTAAGGTAATGCCCAAATAGGTCTCCTTGGTATTCTCTTGCGTATAGGCATATTTAACCGTGAAAGATTGAAAGATTTTAGCATCGCTTTTTGTGTTGAAACGAAGCTTGGCTAGGATGTCGCTTTTATCAAAGCCCGTATTATTACCATTCGGCAAATTTTTAAAGCCATTAGAGCCGAAATAAGTGGCTTTTAGCAAATAGCCAAAATGCTCCTGACTATCGCCAACAGAACCCTGTACTTTTCTAGTTAGAAAACTTCCTAGAGATACTTTGGCATTTACACTAAAATCGTCGGGAATTCTATCGCTTATCAAATTAATTGCGCCACCGTTACTTTGCGGACCATAAGCAATCTGACTGCTTCCTTTTAAAACTTCTATTCCCTCAATATGATCCATGCTAGGAAAGTAGTAAGCTGCAGAAGCGGCATAAGGCGCGGGAGCAATAAGCACCCCATCTTCCATTAAAGTTATCTTACTAGAGCGTTCCACTCCTGTTCCACGCATGCCAATATTTGGTCGCAGACCATAGCCATCTTCTTGTTGAATTTGCACTCCAGGTATGGTATAGAGAATTTGGTTAATATCGTTGCTTTCTAATTTACTTAAAGCTTTCTTATCTAAAAAAACAGAAGAAGCGGCCAAGCTTTTAGACTGAAAACCAAAGGCGGCAGCTCCTGCCCCATAGACTTCTACTAAAGCAAGTTCTTGGTAAGTACTTTTAATAGAGATATTTACTGGACTCTTCATACTTCTATCTAACACGAAAATGGTGGTTTGATAAGATAAGGCTTGAATTTCTAAACTATCTTTTTCTGAATATAAAGGATAATACACTTCCCCTTCGGCATCTAAGACATAGGTCTTACCAGAAGAAAGATTTTTAACGGTAGCAAAGGAAACCGGCTCGCCTTGTTCATTTTTAAGCGATAAGAGAAGATTTTGGCTACAGGCAATAGATAACAAACAACTTAACAGAAAAGATAGACTTAATTTCATTCTTCTTAATTAGACTCATTATAAATAAGTCGCAAAAGTAAGTAAAAAAACTAAGTCTAGGCCTAAGCTTGCATTAAAATTTCTAGAGGCTTAACGGAGTAAGAGCTCGCGGTAATTTTTACCCAAGGAAATACTGAACCAAGTGTAGAAAAGTACTAAGCCAATACCACTAGCAACCAACACCACCAAGAACCAGTCGAGGTATTTGAAATAGTAGAGCGCATTAAGACTAACCCCTACTAAGAGTAGTCTGCTGTACTCGGCAAAATACACCCACTTCTTACTTTCGAGGATGCCACTGCAAATGGCTAAGGACAATATAATTAAAGCGGCAAAATAGACTTGGTGGGCTAAGGATAAGTTTTCAAAATTACTCAAATAGGCAACGGAGCCCCATAAAATCAAAACAAATTGTAAGGCAGCATAGGCTTTAAAACCTAAAGGCACTTCTGGATTATACTTGGCTCTGTCGAGTTCCACTTCTTTAATTAATTCTTCTACTGGTCGGCCGCCTTCTTGCCAGCCTGGAGGGGCGAACAATAACTTAATTCTTTGTTTCCAATTTAGGTCTTTCATCATCTTCCATAAATCGGTGTAATAGTGGGTGTTGGCAAGAACTGGACTAAAAGTTTCTAAGGCGGTGGTTATGCCATAAACTTCTTCTTCTTTTTCTGCTTGGAAGGTGCCAAAAATTCTATCCCAAATGATTAGAACCGCCCCATGATTTTTATCGATATAATCTGGATTAATGGCATGGTGTACTCTATGGTGCGCTGGGGTATTAAATAGAAACTCTATGATACGCGGCATGTACTTTATGGTTCGGGTGTGAATCCAAAATTGATATAAGGTAACAAAGAGAGAAACCCCACCAATAACAAGGGGGTTAAAGCCGAGTAGCGGTAAGGGTAAAAATAAAAAGAAGGAAATTAAATGATGGAACCAAGGTTGACGTAAAGCAACACTTAAATTATACTCTTCGCTTTGATGGTGCACCACATGCGCTCCCCAAAAAAAGTTGACTTTATGTCCCCAACGATGCGCCCAATAATAAATAAAATCAAAGAGTAGG
Organism: Chitinophagales bacterium; assembly: GCA_020635975.1. Taxonomy (GTDB): domain Bacteria; phylum Bacteroidota; class Bacteroidia; order Chitinophagales; family UBA8649; genus JAFMKE01. Next base: position 10,365 of record JACJYT010000013.1, on the reverse strand, counting down.
AAACAGATAAAAACACTGAGCACATTAACCGGAATATTCCAGATAGCCCAATGCTCATAGATCCAATAAATGATGCCAAAAATCAAGCCCTTAGTTAAAACGCTAATCACTTGATTTCCGATACCAATGTTCAAATTGGCTATGGTATCATTTAAACGATACACTTCTTTATGCTGCCTTTTAGCCACTAAATATTCCACAAAAATTAGCATAAAAAAGATAGGAATTGCAATTAGCATAATAGCGTTCGACATGGACTTAATATTTTCCTCTAAACTTAGTAAAAACCAGCGACTTATGCAATTATTCGCCAAGCTTTTTTTTAGAGAAATAGAGAAATAGAAAATTAGAGAAATAGAGAAGTAGAAAATCAGAGAAATAGAGGGTTAGAGAAGGGGATTATGGTTGATTAAGGTAAGGAGGAAGTTGGAAGGAGATTTTGGGTTTTGCAGCATGGAAGGTTTGAGAGATTGGGCTGCGTTTGTATTCACCTATGAAGGAGTTGATTTGTGGCCGAATACTTGAATATGCACTTCACCTGAAAATTTACGACCACCTATTAGGGAAATTAAATTAACACCTTTATTCCTTTGTGGTCCATGAAATACAATTCAATGCACCTCCAAATCTAACAATGTCAGTCATGTTTATCTGAGCAATCTTTCCTTTATATTCAGAATAGAATTTCTCAATCTGCTGGTAGGCCTGATTATCTTCATCAATTCCGAATTTTGGAAGAAGGATAAAGTCTTTTGTTTGAAGGAAATTAAGATAAGCCCAATTACGTTTATCTCTTTTATTTACTTTATATTCAATGAATTCTGTTTTTAAGCCAGCCTTCTTTAATCGGCCTTGCATTACAGAATCATTTTTATAATAGTGGTTAATTAATACAGTATCCTTATCCATAAATCGAAGCATTCCGTCTGAATGTCCGTATTCATCTAATTTATCCTGCGGAATTAGAACAATTTTATCAACTTGAAATGTATCCTGAATCTTTTTAATCAAGTTCGTTTTGGAATAAAAAAATCGGTTTTCTGTAGCAATCTTTTCTGTCAGAATAACACAATCAGATGATTTTACAAAATTCCCACCATCCATTATTAGATCTGATTTCTCCGTCGAAAGGTTTATTGAATTACAAACAATATCCGGATATGTTTTTAAGTCTCGACTACCTTTGCAGTTACCTTGCAAATAGTCTGGGTCATAGCGATATTCTACAAATTTATTATCATTAATTTGAATTGGCATGAAATCTCTTACCCAAATGTCCTTTGTGTCTGGTAGAAATTTATACTTTGCTCCAAAAGTATCCAGTGTCGAAATTATTTGTTTCAAAGTCTCTGAAAATCGAGAATCTGTTTTAAGTAACGTGGAAAAATAGATTGTGTTGGTATCTCTATCTGAAATCATTTTAAAGATTGAAATTGCTTGTCAAAGAATTGTTTTCTATCCTTTAGATATTCAAAATATTGGTCTTCTGAGAAAATGTCACTTTTATCATTATTACAGAAGTAACAAGCTAGTACACAATTATCTTTATTGTATTTGTTTGAATCAGAATCACGTCTTTCAACTTCTAAGTGTTTCCCTCTATTTGGTCTTTTCACTGAGGTATATTTTTTCTCAAACAACTTAGTTAAAACAGATTCTTCCGTTTTGCAGTAGTAACAACAAGCTTTTTGTTTTTCAAATTGTGTTATGTACCATTTATAAAATTCATTGAAATTTGTAAATTCAAAATTTTCACCTTGTTTATTGTTATATAGTTGACGAATCCTCCTCATTTCTTTGAGTTCATCTTGTCTTTCGTTGTCAATTTGTTTCGCAATTTCTGAAAATTCACTTCGCTTAATTTTTAAATCATTACAAATTAGTTGAGCTTTTTCGCAATTCACAAAGTATTTATCAAATATCTGTTCTTTTATATCTTGTTGCATGTTGCAGGATGTTTGTTTTTATTTGCCTTAAGGTTTAGCTAGTAAGCATTGCAGCTACTTTTACATTACGTGTTTAAATATACGGAATTTACTAAATGTTTTATGCAAATAATTTGGAGCTATGGAGAAATGGATGTTGCTAGCAGTACATTTTGATTCCCCGCTGTCCTTAGCCTGAGCGCAGCGGTGGCTAAGGATTAAGTACTAGTTGTAGCTTGCAGCTACAAATACTAAATATGGAAAGAAGAAACATTCCTTTTAACCATCATTTAATCATTAAGATTAAGCTAATTCCATGTTGTTCATAGCTTTGCTAAATGTCGAATAGAGGATATAAAATAAAAAATCTAAATGGAATATACTTTATAAGCTTCTCGGTAGTAGAATGGATAGATGTCTTTACTAGAAAGGACTATGTTTTTAAAGTTGTGGATAGTCTTAATTATTGCCAAAAAGAAAAAGGGCTAATTGTTTATGCTTGGTGCATCATGAGCAATCATGTGCATTTAATTTGCGAAGCTAAAGAAGGTAATTTAAGTGCAATAATACGAGATTTCAAGTCATTTACTAGTAAAGTAATCCTTTCTGAAATTCAGAAAAATACTAAAGAAAGTAGGAGAAATTGGATGTTATGGATGTTCGAGAAAGCGGCAAGATCTAATAAAAGAAACAAAAAGTTTCAATTTTGGAGGCAAGATAATCATCCCATTGAACTCCTTCCTCATCAAGATAGTTTTGCTTCTCAAAAATTAGAATATATACATAACAATCCGGTAGAAGCCATGATAGTTGAAAAAGCAGAAGAATATATTTTTAGCAGTGCCAGAGACTACGCTGGAATTCAAGGATTAATCAAAGTTCAAATTTACGAATGAATTTTCGTTATCGTAGCTGCAAGCTACTCCTTACTTGATTAGTCGCTTAGCCACCGCTGCGCTCAGGCTAAGGACAGCGGGGGAAATAGAAGCTCGCCTGCCGAATTTATTACTAATGTTTAATCGAAGAACTAATGTTGAGTTTTGCACTTCACCCGCCTGACGCAAAACTGTATGTTGGCAGCATGTGGTCCTTGTCTTTGGTGTTTGTTCGTTTAGTTTTCAGTAAAACAGTCCCCACCTCTTTGTAGAAGCAGGGACTGTTTGAAAATCTTATCTATTAACCACCAATTTTCTGCTGACGCTGTTTCTGTTGTTTTCAATACGGATTAAATAAATACCGTTTATCAGGTCTGAAGTGTTAATGGTTGTCTGTTCGCCTGCAACTATCAAACTGTAAACAGTTTTTCCGGTAATGTTCAAAATTCTTACAGAAGAACCGCTTGGTACATCAGAAAGCGTTACAAAGTTATTGGCGGGGTTCGGATAAACGGAAACAGTATTTTGAAAACCACCTTCGTTGATGCCCATAGTATTTTCCGCAAACTTCATCACAGTAGCTTTATCTGAATTTGCACCGTCTGAGTAAGCAACATAAGGTTCGCCGTTTGAACTAAATGCAAGGGAAAGAAAAGGTGCAGGCCCTGCCGAAAATCCTGGTGTACCAACGTTTACCCAAGTTGTTCCGTTAAACTTCATTACGCTAGCTTTTAGTGAATTTCCAACATACGAGAAAGCAACATAAGGTTCTCCGCTTGGGCTGAATGCAAGGGAAGGATAAACTGATTGTCCTGGCGTAAATCCTGTAGTACCTACATTTACCCAACTTGTTCCGTTAAACTTCATTGCTGTAAGTTGTTGAAAAGTTGTAGCACCGTCCTGATAGGCAACATAAGGTTCTCCGCTTGGGCTAAAAGCAAGGGATACACCACCTGCAGCGCCTGCCGTAAACCCAGTCGTACCAACGTTTACCCAATTTGTTCCGTCAAATTTCATTGCCGTAAGTTTTTGAAAAGTTGTAGCGTCCTGATAGGCAACATAAGGTTCTCCGCTTGGGCTGAATGCAAGGGAAACACCACCTGCAACGCCTGCCGAAAACCCAGCCGTACCAACGTTTACCCAATTAGTTCCGTTAAATTTCATTGCGGTAGCTTTATCTGAATTTGCACCGTCACGGTAAGCTACATAAGGTTCTCCGCTATTGCTGAATGCAAATGCTATTAAGCCGTATGTAATACTTCCTGCCGAAAACCCTGCTGTGCCAACGTTTACCCAATTTGTTCCGTTAAATTTCATTACCGTAGCTTTTTGTGAATTTGCACCATCCGAGTAAGCAACATAAGGTTCTCCGCTTGGGCTGAATGCTATTGTTAACAAGCTGTTTAAAGTACTTCCTGCCGAAAACCCTGCTGTGCCAACGTTTACCCAATTTGTTCCGTTAAATTTCATTACCGTAGCTTTTTGTGAATTTGCACCATCCGAGTAAGCAACATAAGGCTCTCCACTTGAGCTAAATGCAAGGGAAGTATTCAGTGCATCTCCTGCCGAAAATCCTGCATTGCCTACGGTTTGCCATTGGGCAAAAGTGTTAGTAGTTAATCCTGCTGCTAAAAGCAACCCAAAGGCTAATTTTTGTAATTTCTTTTTCATATCTGCTTTATTTTTTACTGTTTTTAAATTCTTGCTCGTAAGGCCTTTCGAAACCGCCCCTGTTGAAAATACCTGAACAGGACAGGTCTGTTTTTTTGAGTGGCTGCTACTCCACTTTTTATCTCAGTCCAAAAGTCAGTCTGGCGGTGGTTGTCCGCCTTGCTTAGCTTGTCTGTATGTGCCGTGTCCCGTTACCATTTCTGCCAACGTTTTTCGGCTTTGCGAAGGCGGGGCATTTCAGCACTACCGTTCAATTGAAAAACTACACTTCAATTATACGAATTAACTGTCAATCGAAGAACTGCACCCCCGCTTTTGCAAAACCGATGTTGGCAGATGCCCTTCTGTCCACCTGTCGAGTTAAGCGTCTAAATGTAAAGTGTATGTGCGTCCCTTTCAGATTATTTTAAGTTCGTTGTATTTATGTGTCGCTCGGTGCGTTGGCAAAAAATTAAAAACACCGAAGGATGGGAAAAGAAAAAATAAAATTCTTCTTGGGTGGAAGAAAAGCACACTCTTTTTGCAAACTTGGGTTTGCGGGTCGGCTTGCAGCGGTTTGCAAAATGTGTGTGCTTTTGAGCGAGGCATTATTCACTTGTCAAATTCATTATCTCTTTCAGCTTTGTCAATGAAGCTGAATTATAGTCGTATAGCTTCGCGTTGTTTGACTGAAAATACTTTGTCCAAAACGATTTTACCAAGATGAAGTGGTCGGCACTTACATCAACTTGTTCACCCGTCAATACAAGAACTGTCGAGTTAGAAAGGTCAACGGTAGGAACTTTCGCTAATGAGGGTTCCAAAGTGCTTGCATTGAACCCTTTGTCCTGTGGCTCCATCTTTAAAGTGTTTGTCCAGTTCATCATGTCGCTGAAAAGGAAGATATAGTTGTCGTCACGTGAACTAAGTTTGTCTTTTGCCACTTCCAATGCGCCAAAGATATCTGTGCCGAGACTTGTCTTGTTACGGTTATTGATGGCTGTCTGAAAACTTTGTTCAAACGCAATAGATAGGGTGTCCTTGTATTTTTTTAGGTTGTCCTGAATAATTTGCTCCTCTTCCATGGGGCTTGCCATTTCCGGTTCAAAGTTCTTCTGTGCCAGATTTGCCAAGAAGATGTCGGAAGAGTTTGTAACAGATGCTCTGTCAATAGGAAGGACAGTTACCTTGTCATACAAGCCCAATTTTGGGATTATATTTTCCTTAATGGAAGTCATGTAGAACAAAAGTCTCTCATTTGCATTTTTGGCATCTGAAAAGTCAATCAGGCAAATAATATTTTTACCCTTAGGTTCTTCTCTTTTTTGCCCCCATTTGCAAGAAGTTATTAATGCTGTTGCAATGAAAAGAAAAGTAATTGCTAAAATGTCTGTTGATTTATTCATGGTGTAATTTTTTTAGTCATTAGTGTTTTTATATTCTTCTAATTTGTCAGTTTCGTTGCCATTTGATGCGTTCTTCCGCTCAAATTCTTCTATCAAAGCAACTTTTCCTTGTAAATCATCAATTGTTTCATTTATGCCCTTATCAGTTGCAATACCATACTCAAATAATTCATGTCGGGTTATCGCCACCGGAAGATACTTCTGGTAAGTGATTTCATCTATGTTCAACAAGTCTATTTCATTGTTGGCAATTTTTGCGTTTAACTCTGCATATAATTCTTTCCTATCAGCATCCACTTCAATTTCAAAAACACGCTGCAAATCTTTCATTACACCCCAATATTCATCAATCAGCACATTCTTTCGGTCAAGACATTTTTTCAGCATATCTTTAACCTGCGTATTATAAACTTTATGCTCTTTTTGTTGGCGTTTCCAGTTGTTAAATACTGCGTATTTTTCAGACTTCTCTACAATTTCTTTTTCCAACAATGCCATAACCAATGCAACAATAAATGTAATGGCTATTGAGAAAACAAGTAATGGACCATGCAGTTTCTGCATTATTAGACTTGTTGAGGTTGCGCCTGAGCCTTCAAAAATAGTGGCACGTATGAAACCAGTGTAGGTGTTTGTAATAATGAAAACAGCTATGATGAAAATTCCGATAACGAGATTCTTGTAAAACGGCTTTAACTCGACTTTTGAAAGATTATCTCGTTCAATTAAAAATTTTGCCTCAAAAAATTCCCATAAACTCTTAAATGCAAAGTGAAGGGCTGCTACAAAAATGATAGCAAAGGCAAGACCAAACACAATTTCAATTCCCGGCATATCCTTTAATGTCTGCTTACTCATAAATAAGGAAGCCATCATTGAATATAGAATGCTTTCAAAGAATATCATAAGGAATAGAACGCCAACATAAATCCATCTATTCTGTTTGTATTTAGCAATTTCATTTTGAGTGAAAATCGGTTGCTTTACTTTGATGGAACGACCTAAAATATCAGTAAAATTATCATGCATCTTTTGCTTGGCAAATTTCAACTGAATACGTATCCAGATGTGCGGCAACTTCGTAGTAATGGCTTTGAATTCATCCTTGATGACTTCACGACATTCTTCCTGATAGCTTTCAGTGAAGTTGCGCATTTTGAAAGGCAAGCTGCCGTATCTTGATTTGTATATCCATGATTTGATGAACCACATAAGCTTAGATTTTTATTGTTAGTTGTTACTTATTGTTTTTGGTTGAGTTAGTTGCCGTTAGGAAAATTATTTGTTGCATCTGCATACTTCTTGCACAATGCGGTTATTTGGTTTTCAATATCCTCCAAGTTCTTGGCAGCTACATTGAAATCTTCATTCAACATTTCTTGTGTTTCAGCATTTAAAGCAACTGTTCCATTTTGCTTGTAGGAGAAGGCATGGTGAACCTTACTCCACGAATGCGCAAATATTGTCTTGAACTGAATTTCACACGGAATGTCATCAATCCCTTCATACTCTTTCAGGTGAAGCCGCAAAGCCGGATTAATTTTTAAATCAAAATGAACTGCCCGATAGCCAAATGTATTTGTCTTGTCATCGGCAACAATAGAGGAACTTCCATCTATTGCTAGAAAATCCTTAGATGATTTAATTATTTCAACTGCTTTTTCCAAATCCATTGCATTGTAGAATATCACTCTAAATCCGGCAATGTCAGTAATGCGCTTAAATGGCTCCGTGATTTTTCCTTCTTTTTTTTCTTTGCTCAACAGCTTATTGTAAAAACTCTTGAACTCTTTAACTCTACCTTCAATTGTTGGCGGCAACATCATTTCACCGTTCAGCATATTACTTATGATAATCTCCGTTGTGTTCAGCATTTTATTGTAGGTGGGCAATTTGCTTATAAACTCCTCCTTTAATTTGGAGTGCCTTTCGTTTTCTTCATTAACATCATATTGCTGAATGGCTTTGGTAAGTGTTAAGAATAAGGTTGGAATATTAAGTTCGCCTTTTAAGAAATAGTGATATGCTCCTTTTTGCATACACTCAACTGCTTTGCTCAATTCATTCTTGGAATTTCCACCAGTTAAAATAATAACCGGGACAAGTTGGTTGGTTGATCTAATTTGCACTAAACCCTCAACTCCTTCATAATTCCCGGGTGTGAAACTCAAATCTAAAAGTATTGCGCCAACGCTGTTTTGATTTGCTCTGAAATGTTCTATACCATTTGCGATGGATGACGAACCTTCCATTTTTAACCGATTGCCCTTAGCAGCTATAGCCAAACCATCTATGAAGTTTGAAAAATCATCATCAATAAGTAGAATCGTGTCTTTGCCTTTTGTCATGATTGTGAGTTTAAAAGGTTGTAAGCCGCTTTATATTTTTTAATTCTCAACTTATCACTCTCTGTAACTTTTTTCAATCTGGTGATATTCATATTGTCTTTCAAATCTGCCAATTTCACCACTCGTGCCAAGTCATTATTTTTTATTTCCTGAATGTAATCTTTGTATGGTTTACTCTCTGTTTTCGTTAGCAGCTCAACGGCTTTTAAAATCTTCTTCGGAAATCCTTCTTTTGCTAATCCTACTAAGGTCATTTCTGAATCCTCTACCACATCATGCAGCAGGGAAACTATTTTTTCATCCATTTTTTCTACACTCATCATCACTCTTAATACGTGCAGCAAATAAGGCGCACCGGCTTTATCTTTTTGACCTTCATGTGCTTTGATGGCTATGCTCATTGCCTTTTCAAAATGTTTCTGCATTTGTTAGTGTTCTATGAGTTATCAAGCGTTAGTTCCAATCATCATCAGGAAAATCAAAATCATCCTCCGAGTCGTTTTCATAAGCCCAATCTTCATCATCGGTTGGGTTGTGTTTGCCAAATCCTTCATCAAGCGAATTTCCCAAGGGTCTGTTTTCATCATTAATTGCTTTAGTTACTTTACTTAAAAACTTCGCTTTGTCTTTCAGTATTTCGCTTCCATGTTCCCGGATTACATCTTCTCCTTTCAGAAATAAATTAAAAACATCGGCATGGTCTTTCTCATTTGGAAAATCACCCAAACTCAACAAGTGGTATGCTCTTTCAAATGAATCATTGCGTTTAGCAATTGATTTTTCCTGAAAGGTGAATTTATCTTTTACTTTGGCTGATGGGTTGGCAAGAACAACCTGCTCTTTATTCAACACGCTATAAATGTCATTGAAATACTGAAACAAGTTTTTCAGGTAAATCACTTTATCTCTGCATTCAAAAAGCGTGAAGCGAAGTTTTGATACCAATGGCTTAATGGTATCATGTTTGGTATTATCGTTTCTTATTTGATTGGCAATCCAAAGAAAAAGAACCCTGACATCAGTAGATGTTTTTAATTCAGGACTAAAATCATTCTTGAATGAAAGTGAATAATCGTAGAGTTTATATTTATGGTGAAGTATGAATTTTGCTTTAGTTACTTGTTGTTTGAATGTGTCATTGGCAGAAATATATTCTTTGTAAATCTTTGAGAGTTTTTGAAATGCAGGGTTTATCTGTTCAATATCCCTGAAAATATTCAACTGCATATCATAATGCAACCAACGCCTTTCTTCAATGGTGATGTTTTTCGGAAAATCATCTAAACTCAACCCTAAATTGGTGCTGAGTATTTGTCTATAAGCATCCGTTGGATATTTTTGGTCGGTGAGTATTTCTGCAATTCTTCTTGAATCAATGAATACGCCCAATCCTTTTTTGTTGGCTGCATGCAGCCACAACGCAATGCGTCTTGCAGTAAGGTAATTCTGCAATCTTTTGAAAAATGCTTCGGGGTCTTTCTTGGTTTTGGCTAATGGTGATTTGATATTTTCAATAGCTCCAATTCGTATCTCTTCCCCCTGCGCAATTTGTTGTTGTATTTCCCAAATATATTCTCTGGCTGTGATAGAAATATTACTTTCCATTTTATTGTAATCGGGATGCAAGCGAAATTCCTTGTAAGCATCTTTTAGGTATTTTTCAAAACCTGCGCACTTGGTGGGTAATGCTTCTATGGCTTCCCAATTTTCTTCTGCCAGTTCAATGATTTCTTCACAAAAAAGCTGACGGGTTTCTTTGGAGTTCAGGTAATCGGTTTTTGATTTTACTTCCGTTCGGATGTTGTAATGCTTAAAGCTATTCAATAAAAACTTTCGCTGCAACCCGGAAAAAGCAACTAAGCGAACCAAATGGTCGGAAGTGGCGATATTTTTCAGAAACTGGTAGCCCTGCACTTTTTGATGGTGTTTAATGCCGTTGATGTATTCAAACAGGCGGTAATCGGCAATCACTACCATGATGGCATTATCCTTCTTCCAATCTTTCTTTAATTCATCTTCTGCATCATCGGCATTATCCACACAAATTACCTGAATGTTATTGGTTTTCATCTGCTTCACCAAATCATGTTCCTTGTCAATCTGGTCATCTAAAAGCAACACTTTCCACCGATACTTTTCTCCTGACTTTTCAATGGCTGAA
>JACJYT010000012.1 GCA_020635975.1 Chitinophagales bacterium | reverse complement strand
TGTAGGTGTGTAAGAGAACCATACGTCGCGAGTGTCATTAAACACGCAAGAAGTAATATCTGCACCAACAACAGCATTTGCCGTACTAAATCCTGTAACTGTATAACCGCTGTATACCACAATTGCATTGGCACAATTATCATTAACTGGAGCTGGTGGTGGAGTTGTTACACAAATATTAAAGCTTCCAAGCGTTGTAAAAGTAGACCAAGCGTTCACTCTTACGAAGTAGGTAGTTCCAACACTTAGACCTGTTAAGTTCACAGTTTCTGGATCAGAACAAGCAATACTCGTTCCTAATGCACCACAGTTACCACCTTGGAAAACTTGAGTAACTACATCTGGAGAAGCCGTTACATTAATAGTAGCGTTAGCTGATGTTGCCACAAATTTAAACCATACATCATTTACACCTGAACCAGCACAAGCAGCCATACTAGCGGTAGATGCGATTAAAGTAGAACTTGTAGTTGTACAAGATCCCGCTGCTTCATGTACTAAGGTGATAGCACCAGAGCAATCGTCATTAGCAGGAGGAAGTACTGGTTTAACACAAATATCAAAAGTACCAGCACTTGCTGCAGCACTTAATACCTGTACTAAATAAGTATTGCCACTTGTAAGACCTGTAAGAGAATTATCCGCACCACTTGTCACGCCCGTATTACAAAACAATTGTGTTCCTCCACAAGCGTCATAAACTGCATAGCCTAAACTTGTTGCTGTGCCATTAGTAATATTCAAGAATACTGAACTACTAGTTGCTGTAAAAGAATACCAAACATCTGGTAAAGTTGCAAAAGCAGAAAAACAGCTAGGATTAGATAAAGGGGCAGAAGCACATGTATTGTTACCAGAAACCGGCGTACATGTAGCTGAAACTGTTAAAGAAGTAGCTCCTGCACAATCATCGTTAGATGGAATTGGTAAGCATAAAGGAGCACAGGTCCAATTCAAAATGAATGCACCCGTTGCACTTAAGCCAGTACCAGCTTGATAACCATGAACAAAAATATAGTAGGTAGTTCCAGTATAAGCATTAAAAGTTACTTCTGATCGGAAAGAACCTGAACCACAAGCAGGTGACATATCATCATTAGCAGTTACACAAGTAAAGCTTCCACAGCTTCCTGTGTAAACCGTTAATCTTGAATCATAGCCAGTTCCTGAACCATCACAAGTAGTTAAAGTTACTTCATTATCATCGCCAACATAGGTATACCAAACACCTCGTTCTGTAGTGTTATTTCCACCTGCACCACAACTAGAATAAACAGCATCTACAGTAGAGTTAACCGTAGTACCAGCTAAGCTCTGAGGTGCACCAGAACATGATGCTAAAGTAATTGCCGCTCCACAATTGTCGTTTGCTGGAGGAATGTTCAAGGTGAAGTTATAACTTTGATAATTACCGGTCGAACCTCCACAATCTGAATTCACATATAAAGTGTAAGTAGTTCCTGAAACATAAGTGCCAGACGCTGAAGCTGTTATTGCAGCTCCTGAACCAGAAGAGATAGCTCCAGCTGTACCTTGAGGAGTACCTACAGGTTGAATCTCCCAAAGATAATTTGTAGCACCTGCCGCAGCTCCCCAAGAAATGTCTACATTGGTAGTACTAAAGTTTGTGGCATTTAGAGCTGTTACATCCGGACAAGCTGGAGGCGCAGTTAGCTGCCACTCCAAGGTAAATGTGCCGGAACTAGTATTATAATTGTCTTGAACCCAATATACTCTTTGTGTAACACCACTAGCATTATTATAATAGTAATGTGTCAGATCATTGTCATCCAAACAACCTGCAATGTTTCCTGATGTAATAGTTGTTGGAAAATTCCCTACATAACCAGTGTTTATTTCAGTAGTACCAGGACAAGCACCACCAAAAGCAATACGGTGTTTAGAATCGTAAGCATTCGCACTTTGACCAATAAATAAAGTATATCCATTAGGTACATCCATAAAGAAAACTCTATCTCCTGCTGTTCCATCCAAACAGCTCGTAGTAATATCGTTCACATAGCCAACTGTAGTACCAGCATAAGGACTAGTAAGTGAAGCCAAGTCTTGCGCATTTGAACAATTATCGCCAACTGGCGGAACAAACAGACTTAAGCTAAAGGTACCTGGACATGGACTATTTGGAGTTGGCCAAGTATCAAACCAAATGTAGTAATTGGTACCTGCAGTAAGCGCTACGGCTAAGTTTTTAGAAGTAGCTGAATTACCAATAGAATTCACGCAAGTGCCACCGCTGGTTGGACAACCCGCATAAACAAAAATTGAAGTATAAGTTACTCCCGAAATACTCACCGTATAGGTTCCTGTAGTGGTAGGTGTAAAGGTATATAGCCCTTCGTTTCCACCTTTATAACTATTTGATGCAGCCCCACACGCTGTTGGAACTGTTGTTGAGTTCAAGTCATTTCCTGCACCGCAGACAATGGCTTGACCAGAAATGGGTAAGGAAGCGGGGTTAATAACCTCGGCACTTCCACAAGTAGTTGCATGAACGCTCATCCACGACATACAACTTAGTAATGTAAATAGTAAGATCTTTTTCATAAAATTTGGTTTATTCTACATAAAGATATTGTTTCTAAAATGTAATTTTTAATAAATATTAATGAATATTTTTTAGGTATACATCAAAAAATATAATTCATTGACAATCAATACTATTCCCCTCAATTCAAGAAGAACATTATAGAAGGGCTTAAACTATAAAAATTAAAAAAGGGCTCCATAGATTATGAAGCCCTTTCTTAGTATTAGAAATTTAAAAATTTACTGTTTGATTAGAGTAGTATTAAACACCGCTCCGTTTCTTTCTAATTGCATCATGGTTACGCCTGCTGCTATATTAGCAGGGACTTCCAATTTAAGTGTATTAACTCCTAATGCAGTATTGAAACTTTCTGCCAACAGAATTCTGCCTGTAAGATCAAACAATTTCACATTCAATTCGCCAGCTTTAGCATCGTTAAACAAAATGTTGATCGTGCTTAGGTAAGGATTCGGGAAGATAGAAACAGTTTCAATTCCTTCTAAATCATCAATACCTGTACAAACTACTACATCTACATTTAAAGAGGCCGTTGCAGAGCAACCATTTTGATCTGTAAAAGTATAGCTTAATAAATGACTACCAACACCAGCTATTGCAGGATCAAAACTAGTTCCGCTTACACCAGCACCACTTAAAACACCTCCAATTGGATCTAAATCCAAGTTGATTTGTCCTAAGTTTTCACAAACTGTACTAACACCACCAATGGTTACATTTATAGCCGTAAACACCACTAAATTGGTAGTTACTACACTATCGCATCCACCTGAGCTAACTAATACATCTACATAAGTACCGGTTGAATCATAGGCATTTGAACCTACAAATACGGTATCACCAGAACAAATTTGAACATTTTGAACTACGTTGAAAGTATTTACTAGAGAAACGGTAGTTGTAATGATACTATCGCATCCATTAGCAGCGGCAACTGTACTTGTGTACACCCCTGCGTCACTTACCACCATACCGTCTGGTAAAGTATATGAAGAACCATTACAAACATCCACAGCTTGCGCACTTGTTACCGGAGCAATCTCTGTTAAGGTAACACTTACAATGCTATCGCATCCGTTGCTCGCTTGTCCAAGTAATACATCGGTGTAAATACCTGCTGAAGAAACTACAGCACCACTTGGTAAAGTATAATCTGAACCTGCACAGAAACTATCAGACCAAGCTGAATTTGCAGGTAACAACTCATTAATTGTTACAGTAACGATACTATCACAACCAATAGCATTTGGTATAACTGCAGTGTAGGTTCCGGCAGTATCTACTGTTGTTCCATCTACTAAAGTATAAATTGAACCAAAACAAAGATCGATGGTACTACTTGAAGTTGTAGAATTGATAATGCTAAGGTTATAAACAACTACACTATCACAACCTGTGTTAGTAGAACTTAAAACTTCTGTATAATAACCAGGCGTGCTTTCTTGAACACCATTAATCATCATACTATCGCAAGCAGTTACATCAACTGAATCTAAAGTTGAAGGAGTTACATTCACATTAAACGCTGTTCTTTCACTTGGACAACCAGAAAGACTTACTTCCCAATCGTAGAACCAGTAATAAGCTGTAGTTGAAGTTCCTGTAGTGGCAGTAGTTGCCGAGTTATAAATAACTACCTCACCATTTGAAGTAGAATAAGGGAAAGAAGCTCCTGAGGTACTTCTTCCTAAATTAGTAATACCTAAACTTCCAAAATAAGCTAATCTATAAGGATTAGCAGAAGCTGGAATATCCCAGTTCAATGCAGCAACAAAAGGCGAGTAAGCAGTACCTCCATCGGTAACAGCAACCGTTCTTTGATCAATTACGGTATTCGTTGATTCATCGTATAGAGCAATAGTCACGTTACCCGTTCCATTTGGATACATGGTTAGATTATTCAAGGTAAAATCTGAATTTGCATTAAATCTTAAACCATAGTAAGTTGTACTTGTAGTAAATCCAGCAGTTGGAGGTGTTGTTTCACCAACATTCTCTGTAGCTAAGTTAAACCATTCGACTTCATAAGCTGTAGATACCGTTGGAGCAACATTAAATGTATCTCCTACAAATAATACAGAATCATTAGCTGCTAAAATCCATCTTGCCTCTGCACTTAGAGAAGAATTCAAGAATTGAGCTGTACTACCTTCACAAATAGCTTGATCCATCATTGGCAAGTTCATAGGAACAGCGCCGATTTCAACTATAGTAGAAAAAGCATTATTAGACATTACTTCATCCGTTGCTAAAGCAGTAAAAGCATTAACTAAGATGGTACCACCCGCAAGGGTATTGATAGAATCCAAAGTTATGGTCTCTGTTGTTCCAGCTGCAATTGCCGGAAGTACTATAGTATAAGTACCAGATACAGCACCTGCTAATTCTACAATTACAGGAACATAAACTTGGTCTGCACCCCCTAAGTTTTCTATAGTAACTGTGATAGGCATTAATTCCATACCACATGTACTAGAAGGCGAGCTAATCGCTACAACAGCAACATCATTAGCTGGTGCTTCTTCTATAGCTACATCATCTAAAGACATATCACTTTCAAAATCAGGACCTCTAACGCCCGCAAATCTAAAAGCCACGGTATCGTTAAGATAGTCGAAAAGGTTAACTTTTACATTAATCCAATCATCGCTACCCGCTGTTTGTTGCTGTCCACTGATAGTGCTTAAGGTAGTCCAACCAGAACCATCATTGATTTGTAATAACAAATCACCCATAGCTACACCATACATATGATACCAGTACGAAATACGAGGATAAGTCATTCCAGACAAATCTACTAAAGGACTGTTTAAATAAGCCGTATCGTTTAATGCCCCAGATGAAGCTTCGGTATACATATAGATACCACCTGCAACTGGATTTAAAGTATGATCGTAAAAAGGACCCGTATTTAAAGAGTTTTCATTTAAACCAGTTGAGTTTTCAGATTCCCATCTATAGCCTGTTGTTGGACTAGTAGACCAGCAGTTTCCAAGATCGCCAAAAGCACCAACAGCTACTGTTTCAAAGTCTTCTAAGCCAGCACCTACAGGAGCGCAAAGCGTGGTAGCTGTTGCACTGAATGAATAAGAACTAGTATCACCAGCAGCACAAAAGGCTCTTACATAAAAATCATAAGAAGTTTCTGGCATAAGTCCAGATACCATACCTGGGTTAGAAGCTACCAATACCGTTGTTCCAGTTCCTAAAGTAAAACCAGGAGCTCCATATTCTACTAACCAAGCGGTTTCAGAACCACCATTTGTCCAACTAAGAACAACATCATTAGCACTTACAAAATCTACTCCAACATTAATTACCTCAGGACAAGTAGGAATTGGACGCACACGGAAGTTATCCATAAAGAATTTAACATCACTAGCATCATCTACCGTACCTTCATTTGCCCAAAAACCGAACTGTACTGTTTGTCCAGAATAAGCTGTCAAATCAAAAACAGCCGTTTCACCTAATAAAGAAGGAGTAACTACAGTTGAAGAATCATAAGTAGCCAACAAGGTCCAACTAGAACCACCATCGTTAGTAACATAAAGAGCAACATAATCATCCCCTGTAATCTGTGAAGCAGCAGTCGTACTCCAATTAGTAATTACCCAGTTATAATCTAACTGGTAAGGACCACCAACAGATAAATCTATTTCTGGACTTACTAACCAATCTGAATCTCCAAGGTTCCAAAGTTCAACACTAGCACTTCCTGTTGTAGCAGTAACTGAGTAAGGACTTGCCGCATTATTTCCAAAACCATCATAAATCCAAGCTCCGCCTGTAGCAGGACTTGCTCCTAAAATACTGTTTGTATCTACACCATCATATTCTGCCCAACACATTGGCAAGCTTGCTGCTGTTGTCCAAGTACTAAAATTTTCAACAAAAGTGGGAACGAATGGCGCACAAGTAGTTGTGAAAGCAACTGGGCCAACCCAAGGACTTGAAGTAGCACCACAATTTTCTCTCATATAGAATTCGTAATCCGTAGTTGGATTTAAGCCAGTTAAGGTGTCTGGGTTAGAAGTTGTTCCCAAAATAAAAGTACCCGTACCAGGAGTAAATCCAAAAGGACCATATTCAATATCCCATGTACTACCTCCAGAAGCTGTCCACTCTACAATAGCAATGAACGCTCTTGGCGTAACTAACAAAGCTGTTGGTGGACTACAAGATGGTGGTGTGTATTCATCTGCTCCTATATCAGGAGTTGCGGCATTACGCACATCCCCATCAATATCCATAGTAATGCTAGCAATAGGTGTTGCAGCACCATCAGCTAAAACACCTACTAAGTGTAAATCTGACGGACCAACAAAAGACGGATCACCACCTAATGAATTAACATTTTGTGTAGGGTCACCAGTTTGCCAATCTGCAAAAGTAGTATAGGTAGTTGCACCTACAATAGCCAAATCGCCACCACCCGAATGGAAATAAATATTGTAATTTAAGTTTCCAGTTGAAGCTGCTGGTGTTGCATCTAAATCAACCACCTGAGAGCTACCTGATGCAACAAAAATGTTATTTCTAATATCATAAGTTGTTGCGGTAGTAGATAACCATAAAGCTTGATCATTTTCTGCTGTAAAGGAATTAAAAAACACATCCACATCGGTTGAACTTGTCATATAAAATCCATCACCCGTTCCAATAGCAGTTACCATATTATTAGCAACTAAAGATCTATCCGTATTAGATTGGGCAGTACCATTAACCGTTAACATGTAAATACCGTAGGTATTCATATCTGTAATCGTATTTCCAGAAATTTCACCATGACGACTATTACTAAAGTTAATTCCATAGCCCGTTGCCGATCTAGTTCCATTTACGGTATTACCTATAGCAATAGGATTATCTTGATAATACATGAATAAACCGTAAGCATAAACATCGTTAAATGTACAGTTCAAAATAGTATTGTTCGTTTGATCTGTAGCAGCAGAAGTGTTTCCATAGAACCTTACGCCATAATACCCCCCATTAACTACAGTATTACTTATAGTAGTATAGTTGGCATTGTTTCCAGTAGAACTAATACCTGTGGTACTATTCGTTGCAATAATAGGAACTACAGTAGTGGTAGTTACCGTGTTATCCATAATAACAATACAATTGTTTACAGTATTGCTATCGGCTTGATTCCAAAAATGAATACCCCAAGCATTTGCAGTTCCTGTATTTTCTATTGTTAAATTTTGAAATATAATGTGATCAGCACCATTCAACTCTATCGTAGAATACTGTCCAACACTGTTATGTGTTAAAATAGTTGTAGCAGCACTACCACCATCAAAAGTAATCGTGTTCACGCCACTAGCACCTACCACCTCATTGAGTACATAAGGTCCGGTATAAGTACCTGCTGTAATATTGAAGGTAACAGGAGCACTAACGCCACAAGAATTTAAGGCAGCAATCGCATCCGATACATCCGCATAGTCTGCACCTACTCCTCCAATTGTATATAAACCAGACAAACTAGTACATAATGATACCATTGCGGAATCATTAGAACTTTCATTGTCTATTGTATTATTTGGCATGGATGTCCACACTTCAATATCCGTAGTGCCAGCCACAAAATTGTAAGTTCCAATAGTGAGTGAAGTTGTTGCGTTATAAGCTAAGGGACCAGAAAAACCATAAGGAGTTTGTGGAGTACCATTAACTGTCCAATAAATTGTAACCGTATCCAAATCATTTAAACCATAATTTTTCAAGGTAACGTCCACATTTTGCGTACCTACGGTCAATGGTGAACTTGGAGCATCAATGGAGAGAATCCCAGCATTATCATTAATCAATAAAATCGGAGTAAACTCATAATATTCATTGTCAGTATTTGTTGTTCCATTACCATTTTGAGATACATTCGAACCAAACATAACAGCTGTTGTAGCATCCTTTTGAACCCCAACTGTTGCTGTAAGACTAGGAGTTGCACTTCCATAAACATCTACTACATAAACCTTATTAGTAGTTTCTTCTAAGACAGCCGCATTGTATTGGAAGCTCACAGAAGGGTTTCCATATTCGTAAGAAAACCAATACACCCATAATTGTCTATTTGGAGCGGTACCAAATGTTTGGGTATATACCAAATCGTTAGAGCCAGTTGGTGGAGCGCTTGTGAACTCGTCCCAAAGAACGGCGATAGTATTATTTGGCAAAGACGCATCAGGTAAAGGACCATTAGCATTAGGAGGCGTACCTACCACAGAAGTGGTAAAAGTTAGCAAGCCGTTCGCAGAGACTACAAAATCGGTAACCGGAGTTCCGTAGAAGTCAAACGCAAAAGGGATAGTCACCGGAGAAGACCAAGCATTTGCCGAAAGCGAACCAGCTAAGCCTGGCACAACTGTCCAACCGGTAGTAGAAGTTTCCGCGAAGGTAGTCCCTCCTGGATTTCCCCCACTAAAAACCGGACTTGAAACATAGGTTACTTGGGCGTTCATTAGATTTGCAAAAAAGGCAAAAACTAAAAAGAACGTAAACCGTAATGAATTACATTGTAAATTTCTTTTCATAGTTTTGATTTAGGTTAAAAATTACTCAAATAAAATTTGAGCGTTCTACAAAGATAAGGAAGTTAATTGAAATTAAAAGCTCAAAACCGCCTTTAAAAGCTTTAAATTGACATTTTTAAAGTAAAGCGAGTTCTAAATGCTTATACTACCTTCGAAAACATACTCCGCAGGTCCTGTTAATACAACTTTTCGAAAGTGCTTTTCAAAACTAACCTGCAAATTACCCCCTAAAGCTTTTACAGCTATAGATTTTGAAGGGATAAATCTAGAAGCAACTATTGCAGCAGCTACAGCACCAGTGCCGCAAGCCAAGGTTTCTCCTTCCACTCCCCTCTCAAAAGTTCTAATAATTAAGCCCTCACTATTCAATTTAATAAAATTAACATTGACGCCTTCTTTATCAAAGCGTTTACTGTGACGAACTTGTTTGGCAACTGCTTCAAAATTATCTGGAAACTCATCCACTATTCTTACATAATGGGGAGAACCCGTATTCAAAAAATAATCTTGTTCATTAATTTGTTCTATCGAATCTACATCCATCATGCCCAAGTGTACTAAATTATTCTCATCAATAAAGGCATAATGATCGCCATCAATAGCACTAAATTTGGCTTCCGTAAATTCTATTCCTAGATGACGAGCAAAAGCAACTAAGCATCTTCCTCCATTTCCACACATGGTGCTTTCTCTTCCATCTGAATTGTAATAGACCATAGAGAAGTGATAAGAATCCTTATTCTCCAACAAGATTAAGCCATCTGCTCCTATACCAAATCTTCTATCACATAATTTGTTAATTAGAACTGAATTCCCCTCAGGAAAAAGCTTTTGTCTATTATCAATTAGAACAAAATCATTACCAGCTCCTTGATATTTTGCAAACTTGATATTCATGGTGTTAAAGGCTGTTAATAAGGGAACAAATGAGCTATAAAGGCTTTTATATTTATACTTACAAATTTACAAAATCCGTTTGGTAAAAAGAATTCGTTTAATTATTAAAGCTTAAAATTTAAAAAGATGAAAGTTAAAAATTTTTTTCTCCTTATTTTAAGCTCCTGTTTAGGGGCAATAATTGGTATTTCTTGGTCGAAATTTACGCCAAAAGAAAGTCTTACTATGGAAGACAAAACAGAACAAGTTAGTTTTCAGAAGGTGAACTTTACAGGCAATCTTAGCGGTCCAGATTTTGTTGCAGCATCAAGCATAGTAACTCCTGCAGTGGTTCATGTAAACACAAGCTACAAAGTAGATACTGATAAATCTTTGCAATTTTATGGCGACGATTTTTTTCGCTATTTCTTTGGCGATCCTAAAAACTTGCAGCAAAGAGAATCTAAAGGCAGTGGAAGTGGGGTTATTTTATCAGAAGATGGTTACATTATTACCAATAACCATGTAATTGAAAACGCCAATGAAATTAATATCAGCTTAAGTAACAATAAAAGTTATAAGGCCGAGCTAATAGGAAGAGATAAGGATACCGACTTGGCCTTGTTAAAAATTGAAGCAAAAAATTTACCTCATTTAAATTTTGCCAATTCCGATTCCGTAAAAGTTGGACAATGGGTTTTAGCTGTTGGTAATCCTTTCAATCTAGCATCTACGGTAACTGCAGGTATTGTAAGCGCTAAAGGAAGAAACATCCATTTGTTAGAAAATTACGAAGGAAGCTCTAATACAGCTATAGAGAGTTTCATTCAAACGGATGCCGCAGTAAATCCAGGAAATTCGGGTGGCGCATTAGTTAATCCTAATGGCGATTTAATTGGAATAAACACAGCTATTGCTACTCCAACTGGAAGTTTTGCGGGCTATTCTTTCGCAATTCCCGCAAATATAGCAGCCAAAGTAGTTCAAGATTTAAAGGAATTTGGCATCGTTCAGCGAGCTTTTATTGGTGTTAATATCGAAACGGTAGATGCTGAAATTGCTGATGAACTAGGATTAAGTGAGGCAAAAGGAGTTCTAATTCAAAGTCTTATGCCAAATGGTGCAGCTGAGCTTGCGGGTTTACAAGCCAAGGATGTAATTGTAGCCATTGAGGGTGAAAATATTCTAAATGTTGCCCAGCTTCAAGAGAAGTTAGCAGAGTATAGACCTGGCAATGTCATCAAATTGTCATTTATTAGAAAAAAAGAGCTACTTCATGCAACTTTATCCTTAAAGAATAAGTTTAATAAAGGAGAGTTACTTACAAAGCAAGATGATTTGAAAGAAGATTCTTGAAAGAATAAAAAATATACTAGTTTTACACTAGACTAAAAATGGGGTTTTTAGGGTTGAGGAAGACTCTTTATCAAAGCAATTTGATGGAGAGTCTTCCCTTTTTTATAGCTACTTAAGTTTATCTAAAGCTTCTTTAATTCTTTTAGCAGCCTCTCTCAAACTTTCTTCACTAGCGGCATAAGAAATACGCAAACCATTATCATCTCCAAAGGATTCTCCACCCACAGTGGCAACGTAGGCATTCTCTAATAAATACATCACCAAATCATTCGGGCAAGTAATGGTCTTTCCTTCATAAGACTTTCCGAAGTACGCGCTTACATCTGGAAATATGTAAAACGCACCATCTGGAACATTCAATTTCAATCCATCAATTTCTCCTAAAAGCTCTAGCATCAAATTTCTTCTTTTCAAGAAAGAATCTCTCATTTTGATCGTTTCTTCTGGAGAACTATTTAAGGCATGTGCTGAGGCTGCTTGAGCTATAGAACAAGCTCCAGAAGTAAATTGTCCTTGTAGTTTTGTACAAGCTTTGGCCAACCATAAAGGAGCCCCCATGTAGCCAATACGCCAACCTGTCATAGCAAAACCCTTACTCATACCATTTACAGTTACTACCCTATCTTTAATAGAATCGATACTACCAATACTAAAATGTCTTTCTTCGGTGAAATTAATGTATTCATAGATTTCATCGCTCACTACAATCAAATTAGGATATTCTTGAATTACTTCCGCTAAAGCCTCCAATTCAGATTTAGAAAATCTAGAACCACTTGGATTGCATGGTGAACTAAATATCAAGAGTTTACTTTTCTCGTTCAGTACTGCGCTCAAATCCTTAGGTAAGATTTTAAAATCGGTTTCTATGGTAGATTTTAGAATAATACTTTTTGCTCCACACATATCTGCAATTCCTTCATAACTAACCCAAAATGGCGCTGGTAAAATCACTTCATCGCCTTCATTTAGTACACAGAGTGCAATATTGGCAATGGTTTGTTTCGCGCCGCAAGAAACTACGATTTGATCTACACTAAAATCCAAATCATTATCTCTTTTAAACTTATCTACAATTGCTTTGCGTAAAGCCAAAGAGCCAGGAACAGGTGTATACTTAGTATCTCCAGCTTCCATTGCAAGTCTAGCCGCTTCTTTGATATGCTCTGGGGTGTCAAAATCTGGCTCACCCAAGGTTAAGCTAATAACATCCTTACCTTGAGCTTTCAAATCTCGAGCTTTTTGAGCCATTTCAATGGTTGCAGAAGAGGGAACTCTTTGAATAAATTTAGACAGTTGCATGAATCGTATTTTCGGCAAATATAAGCGCACATTTCTTTAGCAAAAATAATTTCTGCTCACATTGTTAATAAATAGGAAAAAAGATTTTTTTTCGTAACTTTGATAGGCTCAAACAACTTAATTATGGCCAATTATAAAGAAAAATACGAGCAAGATGTGCTTACGCTTGAACAAACGATTGACACGAAACAATTACTTGTTCACAACGACGAGGTAAACACCTTTGATTGGGTAATAGATACTTTGATTGAAGTATGTAAACACCAGAGAGAACAAGCGGAGCAATGCGCCATCTTAATTCACACCAAAGGGAAGTATGCGGTAAAAGAAGGCAGCTTAGACAAACTTCGTCCGATGAAAGATGCCATTAGCAGCAGGGGGATTGGCGTAACTATTGAATAGTTTTAAGCTAGATTTGCTAAAATTATTGAAGCGCTTATTGCCGCATTCAAAGACTCTGCCCCTCCCTTCTTCAGGATGCTTATTTTGGCATGTTGCAAACTTCTCAATTCCGAAGAAATTCCTTTTCCTTCGTTTCCAATAACTATAATGTTTTTAGACCAAGCAAAGCTTCTGTAATCTTCCCCTTTCATATCAGTTAATACCAATTGATGTTCTGTGTTAGACTCAATAAATGTCTTTAAATCTAGATAAAAAACTTTTATTCGTGCCAAAGAGCCCATACTGGCCTGAACAACTTTCGGATTAAAACAATCGACACAAGTGTTAGAACAAACAATTTGGCTAAATCCAAACCAATCTGCACTTCTTATTATTGTACCCAAATTTCCTGGATCCCTAATATCTTCTAAAGCAAGAATGAAATCTGCCTTTACATCTAAGTTCTTCAATTTAGGTATCTTAAAAATGGCTAAAACTTCTTGAGGACTCTTAAGAGCACTAATTTGCTCCATCTGTTTTGGCTTAGTTTCGTAAATAATACCAGGAGGGCATAAGGCTTGAAACTCAATAAAATGCTCTACGCTAGTAAATAGCCCTAGGCATTCTAAGTCACTTCGTAGAAATTCTTGAACACTTTTAACACCTTCTACAATAAATTGGTCGTATTTTTGTCGATACTTCTTCGTTTGTAATAAACGAATTTGTTTAATTTGACCATTGCTAATTTTATTGCTAATCATAAGACAAAGTTATAAGAACTAATTTGCAATATATCCTTTTTGTAGGCTACTGTTTGCTTACGGCTATTTTTTTTAGTCGTTGTGACATTACCTCTTCTTTGCAAAGCAATGAGCATTTGCTTGTCAGTAATAAGATTAGTTTCACAGAGAAAATTAAAAATCAGGACGAAATAAAAGAAAAATTATCCGCCCTAGAGGTTCAAAAACCGAACACTAAAATGTTTGGACTCGTTCCTTTTCGTTTAAGTATATATAATACCACTTATAATAAAAGAGAAACTAAATTTCGGTGGTGGTTGAAAAATAAAGTTGGAGAAGCACCAACTATTTTTGAGGAAAAACTTTGTAAGAAGAGTGCCGAGAATTTCCGATTGTCGATGTTTAACAAAGGTTATCTTCAAGCAAAAGTGAGCTATCAAAGTGTTTTTAAGGGCAAAAAGGTGACCCTTAAATACAGTATAGACCCCGGGGAATTATATCATATCAACAAAATCTATACTCCCGAAGCAAGTAACACACTGCTTACTCATTTAGAACAAGCTAACAAAGAAAGCCTACTAAAAGAAGGCAATGCCTTCGACATCGATGTACTCGATGAGGAAAGAAAACGAATTAGTAATTTCTTGAGGAATGTAGGCTATTTCAATTTTAGAAAAGATTATGTGATTTTTGAAATTGATAGTAATAATGCGCAAGCCGCCGTAGATATTTATCTTAAAATTGAAAATCCGTCTTCCGATCTTCCTCATCGGAAATACACCATTAATGAGGTTTATGTTTACACCGACTACAATCTAGCTAGCTCGGATAGCAGCAAAATGGACACCATCCAGTTTAAAAATTATCACTTTTTGAGTAGGCAGCACAAGTTCAAACCAAAAGTATTGGCCAGTGCTATTTTCTTTGAAAAAGGACAGTACTTTCGACTTGAAGATTATCAAAAAACTTTACGAAAATTGGCTAATTATGGAACCTTCAAATTTGTGGATATCCAGTTTGAAACAGTATATATAGAAAACAAGCCCCATTTAAATACCTTTATTTATATAACACCAGCAAAAAAACAAACCATAGCGGTAGACCTGCAAGCAAACCATAACTTTATTGGTTTAACAGGTAGTTCCCTTTCCTTTACTTATCAAAACAAGAATCTTTCTAAAATAGCGGATTTATTAGAGCTAAAACTAAGTTCGGGAGTAGAATTTAATGTAGGTAAGGGATATACAACGCCTTTAAACAACGCCGATGTATTGGTAGAAGCCAACTATTACTTGAATAAATTTTTAGTGCCTTTTCCTTTAAAAAATGTTTCTAAAAACAATAATGTAAAAACTAAATTTTCAGTTCAATACAACTTCGAACGACGTATTCAATTTTATTCTTTACACAGTACTAGTTTCTCATTCGGTTATGAATGGAACGAAACTAGCAACAAACGACACCTTTATAATCCTATTGCTACTAACCTACTTCTAATTCCTAAAAAAGAACAAGATTTCATCGACAGAATTAACGAAATTCCTTCTCTAAGAAGAAGTTTCGATGAGCAGATGATATTAGGCTCTAACTATACTTTTTTGTACAACAATAAAAAGTCGGAGAGCGATAGATCTTACTTTCTTTTTCAAGGTAAAGTTGCCTTTGCTGGTAATTTGATTCACGGTATAGTTGCCCTTACCAAACAAGCACGAAACAATTCTGTTCCCTACAATATTCTGAATAGAGAATACTCTATGTTTGCTCGATTTGAAGGAAACATAGTTCATAATTTTCAATTAGGAAAACATTCCACCATTAATACTAGGTTTAATGCAGGACTCATAATACCTTATGGAAACAGTAGTGTAGCACCTTATTTCCAACAGTTTTATGTGGGTGGTTCCAATAGTATTAGAGCCTTTAGAATCAGGGCTTTAGGTCCGGGAACTTATGCAGATACGGCAAATATCGACAATCCGAATTTTTTCTATGACCAAGCGGGCGATTTCAAACTAGAAGCTAATGCCGAGTTACGCTTTGACATTTACAAGTGGTTTAAAGGAGCTATGTTCGTAGATGCCGGAAATGTATGGTTGTTGAGGAAAGATGATGCTAGAGAAGGTGGAGAAATTGCAAAAGGAAACTTTATAAATGCTATCGCTTTAGGAGCTGGTTTCGGACTTCGATTAGATTTTGATTACTTCGTTATAAGGACGGATTTCTCTTTGCCTCTTGTTGATCCCCGATTTAGCGATGACAGGAAATACCCCTTAAAGAGTTTCGAATTTGGCTTTGGCAAAAACTCTTGGTTTAGGCAATATTCCATTTTTCATTTAGCCATAGGTTATCCTTTCTAAAAATTACGTATTTGAGCTCAGCTCTCTAAATAATATTCTATCTTAGCATGGCAATGAATTCCAACCTAGACCCTGAAAAAAAGCGGCTAAAAGCTGAAGATCTTGAGATAGATAAAGCTTTGCGTCCAGTTGAATTTAAAGATTTCGACGGACAGAAACACATCATGGAAAATTTAGAGATTTTTGTGAAGGCCGCTAAACTTAGAAATGAAGCCTTAGATCATGTTTTGCTTCATGGTCCACCAGGTTTAGGGAAAACGACCTTGTCGCACATTATTGCCAATGAAATGGGAGTTCACGTAAAAGTTACTTCAGGTCCTGTATTAGAGAAACCAGGAGATTTAGCTGGACTTTTAACTAATCTTGAAGATAATGATGTCCTTTTTATTGATGAAATTCATCGTTTAAGTCCAGTTATTGAAGAATACCTCTACTCCGCTATGGAGGATTACAAAATAGACATCATGATAGATACGGGTCCAAATGCTCGAACAGTGCAGATAGACCTTTCTCCCTTCACGCTAATAGGTGCTACTACACGATCTGGTTTACTTACCGCTCCCTTGAGAAGTCGCTTTGGTATAAGCATGAGAATGGAGTATTATGATGTAGGCACACTTGCTGGAATTATTGAGCGAAGTGCAGATATTTTAAAGGTGAAAATTCATAAAGACGCAGCTTTAGAAATATCAAGAAGAAGCAGAGGAACTCCGAGAATTGCCAACTTATTACTCAAAAGAATTAGAGATTTTGCTCAGATTAAAGGGGATGGAAGCATTCAAAAGGATATTGCAGAATATGGCCTAAACGCCTTAAATGTGGACGAAAATGGTTTGGACGAAATGGATAATAGGATATTGCAAACCATCTTAGAAAAATTTGCTGGTGGTCCAGTTGGATTGACCACTATAGCCACTGCGGTAAGTGAAGATGCAGGAACCATAGAAGAAGTTTATGAGCCCTTTTTGATAAAAGAAGGCTATTTAAAACGAACTCCCAGAGGAAGGGAAATAACAGAGAAAACCTTCAAACATTTTGGAAAAAATCCACCAGCCCAAGCAGGAAGTTTATTTTAGTTGAAATAGTTAGATATGCTTAAATACGATAACAAAAATTGGTTTAGTTTCATCTTTCGCCATGGCAGTAAGCATGTTGAAGGCATGTGGATGAGTGTGGTCTTTATGGCCTTACTTACCACAGGATTAATTTTTTTGAATGAAGAAACCCAGTGGCTAAATTTAGAAATTAGCACAACTTTTCATACGGTATTGGGGTTAGTTTTGGGTTTGCTTCTCGTTTTTAGAACGAATAGCGCCTACGATAGATGGTGGGAAGGAAGAAAGCAATTAGGTGCCTTAGTAAATACTACTAGGAACCTTGCCTTGAAGATTAAACTTTATGTTAAAGCCGAAGACTATAGCAAACGAGATGAAGTACTGCATTTAATTTATGCCTTTGCTTATACCATGAAAGAACACTTACGCGAAGAAGACTATTCTGAGGTACAAAAAGAAGTTCCACAAGCTACTCTTAGCAAATTTGAAAAAGCAAAGCACAAACCCAATTTAATTCTACATGAAATTGGTGAAGCATTGAAGGAGATGTATAAACAAGAATTAATTAGTGGCGAGCAATTGATAGTATTGGAAACAGAAACTCATCAACTAATCAATATTCTTGGCGCTTGCGAACGAATTAGAAATACCCCAATACCTATGGCTTATGCCTTGCATTTAAAGCGAGTTCTGCTGATCTATGCCTTGACGCTACCATTTGGCTTTGTTGGACAATTACATTGGTGGTCTATTCCTGTTGTTATAATAGTTTTCTATACTATGGTTGGGATAGAGTTAATTGGCGAAGAAATTGAAGATCCTTTTGGTTTAGATGAAAACGATTTACCTGTAGATGAACTTTGTGAAAAAATAAAAGCTAATATTTTAGAAATAAGTAGTTTCTAGTTACTTCGAAAAATCTACATCAAAGCGAGGCCATTTCCCAAATCTACGCAGCTGTTTTTCACCATTTATCTTTCTAATTACCCATTTTTTATTGGCCTTTACTTCGTAGTTAAGATATTCTGTTTCGGAAAAATAAAAGTTACTTTTTACTTTATTTAAAGTAGAATTTTCAGCTAGTACCTTCTTATAATCAGTCCCTTCATGAATATAGATTAATCCGAAATTTGGGGCATTATAAACACAAACATGCAATTCTAAATCACTATCCACCAGATAGACTGTCCAAGCATTAAAACATTCTTTTGGGAGGTAAGCACTAGGAACTTGTACGTTTTGATTGCCAACGGCAAAATTTCTATAGACACCCGTATTGTTCCATTGGTTGGGATTTCCTTTTCCTGGAATGTGAAAACATTCCTCGATGGTTTTAGCATCATCATCCAAAAACAAAGCAGTGACTCTTGGCGAAATTTGCGATTTTTTACCCCATCGAAGTCCTCCTGCACTCAGCAAATAAGCCGAAGAACCGTAATAAATTTCGGGGGAGGCTTTGATACCGTGTCCAATTTTTGCCAAATAGCTATTGGGTTTATCTTCTATAAAACGTGCCGTTTGTTCTGGAAGTCGGTAAGAACTTAAGCCTACAAGACCCACCCTATCATAACAGCACGGTAAGTTATTAAGCGCTACATTATCATGATTAATCTTCGTCATTTCCATTCTAATATAAGTCCCATGCCTATCATCGAACAAACCTTTATCGTTAATATGCTCCATTCTTCGTCTGAAAGGTGCGAATCGCTTATAATCATATGATCCTAAGGCATATTGCCAATTTTCGGCATCCATAACTTCCTTAGCTAGATTTTTAATTTCTTCCGATTCTGCAAAATTGTAAATTAAATGAAGCGCATCTAGGGTATAAGAAATATAAGGGGTAGCATTAAACTCGTAGAAGCCCGTTTTCTTCATTTCGTGTAGATGATCTATTAGAAATTTCTCCATACCATTAAGCTTATTGTCGTATTGAGCTAATCCAGTTTGATCAAAAAGCCATTGGTTTTTTAGATACCTACTACCCTCCTTCATTAAGATGTGATTTTCTGTTTCTCTAATCAAACCCAAGGTTTTGGGTGCTCTAAGCTCTGTTTTACTTCCGTTATCGATAATTAAATTATCGATTATGTGCTGGGCAGTTGCTGGAAATAAAATAGAGGGTTCCTCCTTGAACTGCCAAACTATGTAAGACCAAACTAACTCCGAAAAATCATAATCTCCTTTTTTATTTAGTTTACTAGAGGTGCCAGTGGTCCCCCAAGCCTTAAAACGCATAATATCTGCATTTACTTGCTCTATATCTTGAAAACTTAGTAGTTTAGCTAGGATAACTCTTGTATCCAAAACTGTATCTTGAAATTTAGTACTCCACTGAATGTAATTTCTCTGAGCCTGCTGCTGGAAGACCTCTTCAAAAAGATACTTATTTTCGCTGCTTTTATAGCGAAATTGAGCTTCATCATTCGGAACAACATATTCCTTTTCAGGAAAACTATGTGCCCATCTATTAGGACCAATATAATAGGTGCAAGAGCTAAAAAGTAAAAGCCCCAGACTTAGGAAAAAAATATTCTTCATAGGATAAATTTAGCGAAGAACTTAGTTTTTTAAGTAGCATTCTAAGTTGTAGTGCCAAAGATACAAGCTAAAATCGTATAAAAAGAAAATTGCAAATATTAGGCAATCTTATTCTGCACAATGCTAAGAATTTCCTGTTCTTCTACAATCGCATTTTGAAGCAAGGCTTCCGCTTTTTCTAGCACTTCCGCTTTAAATTGCATATCCTTTAAATCTGCAGCATTTATTTTCACATTGAGATAAGCGCCATATACTGCGGATCTGGCACAAAGCGCTCCCACCCCAGCATCACTTACCGAATTCGGGTTACCAATAGCAGCCATATTCTTTAATAAATCAAAGGAAGAAAAGGCGGTTTCCATTACCTGATAAGGAATTTGAATGGCATATTTTGTGGCCTCTTGAATTGCTTCAGATCGTTGTTCTTTTTCATGATCCGTTCCTTTAGGCAATTGAAAGGCATCCATAATTTTATTAAAAGCGGCAGTATCCTCATCTACCAACCAAAGTAATTTGTTCTTAATATTTTGTCCTTTTTCTGCCCATATAGAAAATTCCTCCCAACGTTCATCCCAGCCTCTTTTATGAGAGGATAAATTTGCCACCATAGTACCTAGTGCTGCTCCAAGAACGCCTAAATATGCGGCAATACTTCCTCCACCAGGAGCAGGACTTTCGCTTGCCGTTTCATTGGCAAATGCCTTTAAATCCATCTCCACTAAAGGTCGTTTTTCTTCTTCTGCCAAAATATATTCAATAATATTTTTCTTCGGATCGAAAGGAGCCAGTTCGTCTAGACCCATTGTTTTTACGGCAATCTTTATCAATTCTTCATCACTTACTCCTACACTTCTTTCTTGCTTTTTAAGGAAGTACTTCCCTGCATCTAAAATACTTTTTAAGGGCACCAATCCAACCAATTCACTTCCCGTTACCCTTAGGCCCCTGAGATAAGCAGATTTTTCACATTCCTCAAATGCTTTATGCAGCGGGGTTTGACTAATATTGGTAATATTCATTGAAATTTGGGCAACACCATATTCTTCAATAAACCAACCAATTGCCTTAACTCCTTTACAGCTTCCAGGAATTCTCAAAGGATTTCCATCTTTATCCAAAAGAGTTTTCGCTGTTGGACTTCCATCTTCAGTTTGCACCCTCCCTTGTTCCCGAACATCAAAGGCTACACTATTTGCTCTTCTAACAGAGGTGGTATTTAAATTTACGTTATAGGCAATCAAGAAATCTCTTGCTCCAATAGCAATGTTTCCCGATTGCGCTTGAAAAGCTTGAGGACCAAAATCTGGCTTCCATTCTGGCTTTCTAATCTTATCGGCAATGCCTTCGTATTCGCCAGCACGAACACTGGCCAAATTCTTTCTATTGGGCGCACTTGCAGCGTTCTCATAAAGATAAACAGGAATATTTAGTTCCTTACCAACGCGCTCTCCAAGTTTCTTCGCACAAGTCACACAGTCTTCCATGCTTGCATTGGCAACTGGTACAAAAGGACAAACATCTGTAGCCCCAAAACGCGGGTGCTCCCCTTTATGTTTGCTCATATCAATTAATTCTTGCGCTTTTTTTATCAGCTGAAAAGCTGCTTCTACAACCGCATCTGGTTCTCCAACAAAGGTGATTACGGTTCTGTTAGTAGCCTTCCCTGGATCTACATCCAGTAGTTTGACTCCTGGCACTTTTTCTACAACACTATAAATTTCTTTTATCTTTAGCTCATCTCTTCCTTCAGAAATATTAGGTACGCATTCTATCAATTTTTTCATGGAGTTTGGTATTTTTACTAGAACAAAAGTAAGAAAATGGAAACAAAAGAAATACTAATTTATCCCAACCTTAAAAGAGTTCGTTTGTTTTTCTTTTCTGGATTTGTCTTTTTTCTTCTTGCTGCACTCTTTGCTTGGCTTGGTATCTACTTTTGGACCATCTTTTTAGTATTTCTTGGAGTTTTCAATTTTTTTTTCAATTACGGAAAGGCCTTTAACAATGAAGCCCTTTTAAAAATTGATGATACGGGGATAGAAGACAATATGAATTTTCCAAAACTAGGAAAGATTGAATGGCAAAATATTAAATACGCAGAAATATCCGATTTAATTGGATTCGATACCATTTTTGTGTACCTGAAGGAGCCAGAAAAATTCATCAGCCAAAAATCCTTTCTTATGCGCCCTATATTAAATAGCAATCTCAAGAATTATAATTGCTGTATCATGTTTAGATGTAATGTATTCCCAGAAAAGGCGGAAAAGGTAGTGGATTTAATCAATACTTTAGCCAAGATTAAAGAGAAATAAGACTTCAAGAATAATCTGAAAATAGCGTATAATGTTTAAAAAAATATTCTTCTTTTTACTTGGTCCTCTGCTGCTCCTTTTCCCAGCTTTCTATAATGGCTACCCCTTGGTTTATTCAGATACTGGCACTTATATTCAAAGCGGAATGGAAATGTTGATTCCAAATGATAGACCCATATTTTACGGTTTATTTATTCGCATTTTCAGCTTAGGTTTTAGCCTTTGGTTGGTTATCTATATCCAAGCCTTAATTAGTTTTTATTGCCTATTTAAACTATCAAAAATCGCCTATCAACAACTCAGCTATAGTAGCTTTATGCTTCTACTCTTACCCTTAAGTTTATTTTCGGGTTTATCCTGGTACTCTAGCCAAATAATGCCCGATATATTTAGTTTTTATGTACTTGCTTCCCTTATTTTATTACTATACCGGACCGAAGAAAATAAAATTCACAGAGCTCTGTATGCCCTCATCTTTATTTTTTCTTTGCAAGTACATTTTTCGAACTCGATAATCCTCCTTGGTCTTGTTCTTAGCTTATTCCTATTGGATAAAAGTGGTTTAATGAGAGCTCAAATCCAGTTTAAATTTAGACCGACATTAATACTTTTTGCACTTTCTCTACTGCTCGCTTCTGGATTAAATTACACTATCGATTCTAGTTTTAAAATAACGAAGGGCGGACATGTTTTTTTAATGGGTAAAATGTTAGATAGCGGTGTTCTTCAATCCTTTTTAAACGATAAGTGTGAAGACCAAGAGTTTAGTCTTTGCGCCTATAAAGACCAACTCCCCGAAGACAGCAGAAGTCTGTTGTGGTCAGAAGAAAGCCCTTTGATTCTAGAAGGAGGTTGGCAAGCAACGGAGGAAAGTTATCGCCAAATTTTATTCGGGATATTGACTAGTCCAAAACACCTTGCGCTCTATACCTACAACGCAGCCTATAGCTCTTTGTCGCAATTAGTTCAAATAGATTTAGGTTCTGGTCTAGAATCCAATTGGTACCGAGAAGCTTCTAGTCCGCCTTACACTCAAATAGAAAAACACTTTAAGCTAGAGTTAAAGCCTTATTTACAAGCTAGACAAAATGGCAATTTATGGAAACAAGAGTTAAATCTTAAGGAATTTAATTTTGTTTATAAAGGCTTTCTTTTTTTATCTCTCGCATTTATTATGTGGCTGGTAGCTGGAGAAAAGAGGCGTATCATTTTAGACCACAGGCTTCAACTTATGTTCTTTGCAATTTTAATGCTCATTCTTCTGAATGCTATCGTCACCGCATCTTTGGCTAATACTTATGACAGATTACAAGCTAGGGTAAGTTGGTTAGTTATTTGGTTTACTTTAATAGTAATTCAAGCAAAGAAAAAAGAATTGAGCGCTTTAAAAGAAGAATAATTAGCGTTTCCCTTTCTTCTTCGGCCCTCTTGTTTTTGGTTTACCATATTTTTGGTGCATTAAATCCTTATGCCTTATTTTCTTATTTACTTTCTTATTCCTAGCCGCTCGTTCATGAAAAGCAGAGCCAGATTCTGAAAGTTTATAAAAATTATCCAAAGCAAGATGTTCCTTTTCCGTTTCCAGGTCTATCAAATTTTCGCTAATTTGAACTTCCTCTGGCAAATTAAGTAAGGGGATTTTTAAAGCCATTAATTTTTCAATCTCCTTTTTATAGCCTTCATCTTTGGGCGAAAAAAAGGATATGGCTACGCCCTTATTATCTGCCCTGCCCGTTCTTCCAATTCTGTGAATGTATTGTTCTGGGCTTCCAGGCATATCAAAATTTACAACATGACTTACCCCGCTGATATCCAAACCTCTAGCTACTATATCGGTGGCGATGATAAAACGATAAGTACCATCTTCAAAATTGTTCACTGTGTTAAATCTATTGTTCTGAGCTTTAGAAGAATGAATTACACCAAGCTGATCTTCAAATACATCCGCCATCCGATCGTAAAGCGCATCCGCCATTTTTCTTGTACTAGTAAAAACCAGGACCTTGGTCATTGCCTTATCAGAATGCAGCAAATGACTTAAAAGATTCAACTTTGAATTAAAATTGGGAATTGCGTAGGCTAGCTGTTCAATGTTCTCTAGAGGTGCTCCTGAAGGTGCTGCTTCAATTTTATCAAAGAATTGCGTGAATTGCAAAATGACCTCTTCTACTTCGGGTGTCATTGTTGCTGAGAACATCAGATTTTGGCGCTTTTCTGGCAACAATTCTACTAGATTTTTAAGCTGAGTTCTGAAACCTAAATTAAGCATTTCATCTACTTCATCTAAAATTAAAGTATTCAAATCTTTGGTTTTCAAAGAACCATCTAAAATTAGATCCAACAAACGACCAGGAGTCCCAACTACTAAATCTAAGCGCTCATCTACAGCATCGCGGTGTCTTTGCATAGAAACGCCACCATAAACCCCTGTGGCTTCGAAACTCAGGTAGCTAGTTAGTTTTTTAACTTCCTCTTCTACTTGTATTACCAATTCTCTCGTTGGTACGATAATCAAAATTTGCGGATAGGGGGATTTGGTAAATTTCCAGAGACTTAAAACAGGAAGTAGATAAGCAAAAGTTTTACCCGTACCAGTTTGTGCAATACCTACTACATCCTTGCCCGCTTTTACCGGCGAAAACACCTTCGTTTGAATGCTTGTAGGACTAGTAAGCTTTAAATCTTCTAGAGCTCGGTAAACAAATTTGTTTAGTTTAAAATCCTCGAAAGTTAAATTATTATTCATAACAAGAAACTAATCCACTGCAAAGTTAGAAGAATTAAAAAGCTAGAGGCAAATAAACTAGAATTTGCTCAACATTTGTTTTAAAGTTCGAATACTACATCGGATTTAGGCACACGAAAACGATCTCCGTAAACGCCCTCAGGGAGACCTTTACCCACACCAATTACCATAGAAATTTCTGCAGCTTTAGGCAAGTTTAAATAAGTCTTTAATCGAACAGAATCAAGACCTTCCATCGGACAAGAATCATAGCCTTCTGCTTTTATGCTCAACATAAAAGTTTGGGCAGCGAGAGCAACACTTTTATGGCATATTATGGGCACATCCCTGCTAAAAATATCGCGCATAAAAGGTTTAGAACTATTTTTTAGAATCAAGGCTTTTTTTGCTAAATCGCTAAACCAAGGGAAACGAATATCATATAAATTCGGAATCCATTTTTCATAATACTGATAGGTTAATTTTGCTTTTCGCTCTTCTTTATCGGGCATTATACTTTGGAAATGTTGAATTAGTTTGCCTCGTCTTTGCTTCCACAAATCTGGTCGAGCCACAAAAACTAACAATTCATTTGCAGTTTTAGCGGCATTCTGGTTTAAACAAATTTCAGCAATATCTTTTTTCGCCTTATCGCTTGTAATACGATAAAATTCCCACAACTGCATATTACTGCTATTGGCAGATAAAATTGCACGATCTATACTTCTGTCTACGGCTTGATGGTCGAACTTATAGCCACTATCAAATTTCCTTACTGAACGACGGGCATTAACAATATCATCAAAAATCTTAGCTTCTGGATTCATTCTATTTTCTTAATTAGCTATGAAACGCTCCCAATTTGATTTTTGTTCAGCATCTGCAAGTTTATTAAAACTTATATTTTCCCATCTTATTGGAGCCAAATTTTGCTCTTTAGAAAAAGGGAGTACTTTTTGTTTTTCGTAAATCAAACCAACAATGGGGAGATATTTGTTTAAATCAAAATTCTTTGAACTTAGTACTAGCTCATTCTCCATTTCGTTTAGCACATTCGGAACTTCTCTTTGTACGGCATCATCTAATTCTGGATAGGCATTCCTAACAATTAAATCTATAGTTAATTTACCCTTGGAAAGATCAAACAATTTCAAATCTAAGAGAAGAAGAGCAATCACTCCTTTACTATAATAAGCATCCATATAAGCGGGATTATCATAAAGGCCTAAAGAGAGTTCATGCAAAGATTTAGACGAAAACTCTTGTGCCTTGCGTAGTTTAATTTCCATCTCTTCTAAAAACTCCAACTCGCTAATTAATTTGTTTCTTAGCAAATAGCGCAGGCTTAAATATTCTGGACTAGCCTCGGCGAGCCAATTCTTGTCTATTAAAACTTGTTCTTTTTCGGGGCGAATTTCATAGGAACTGAGCCAATGGCAAAGCTCATGAAGCAGTATCTTTTGTGTTTCAGAAAAGTAGGAACTCGGCTTCAATTTCTTATCGATATAAATTAAAGAAAGCCCTTTTACATTTAGGCCTGCAGAGGGAAGACTATCTTCGCCAAAGAAGAGATAAACCTCCTTTTTCTCTTTTAAATATTTAAAATTAAGCAAGCTCTTTGCAAGTAAATCTTTTAGCTCTTTAGAATTATCGTTAGAGTAAATCGTAACATTATTGATAAACAACAGCGCTTTCGTTTCCTGTAGTTTGGTAATTTCGTTTTGCCACTGCCTTAAATACTTTGTTCCAAGGCTATAAGATTTCCCTTTAAAATCAACTTCAATTTCTAAGGCTAAGGAATCCTCATTGGTGTTAAAAAGAATTTCCGACCAATTAATGAGATCTAAATTTCCAAAAGAAAGGAGTGCTCTACTTGGCACGTGACTACTAGAATAGAGATTAATTTCATAACTAAAAAATTGCATCTCCGCATCTACTTTTAGTGGAGCTTTTTGCATTTTTTGCTCTGTAGACTTTGGCTTTTGATGAAGAATGCTGGTTAAAAAATCTCCCTTAGCATTTTGTTTTAGGATGTTAGTTTCAAAATATATTTCAGTAGATGCGTTGTCTACTAAATTGGGGAAAACCTTTACTCTAGCCAAAGAATCGTTCTCATTCCATGTTAGAATGAGTTTCCAAGCAGCATTAACTTGAAATATTTGAAGGAGGAAAAACGAGATAAGAATGAAATGGCGTCTCAATTGTTCTGTTTTAAATGAGAAAAATAACTTTACAGAAATCTACCTACAAGAACACTAACATCGTCATTGTAGTCTTTAGAGCCTTTGAAGGAAATCATTTCTTGCTTTAAATTTTCTACAAAAGTATTAACATCATTTTTGTGATTTTTAAACAAAAATGCATTCAGTCTTTCCAAACCATACATTTCCCCTAAATCATCTTCCAATTCTGTTAAGCCATCCGTGTAGCACAAGACCATTGCATCGTTCGCAAGTACTATTTCTCCGGAAACCACGGCGGGTAAATTATCGAAAGCACCTAGTATGGTTGAGCCTTTATCTAAATACTGAATCTCCCCATTTTGATGAAGAAGTGTTGGATTATGTCCGGAATTGACATAGCGTAATTTCCGGTTATTAAAATTATATACACCAAGGAACATGGTAATATACCTTTCCCCTTTGGTAATTTCGTAAAGTCGAAAGTTCAAATAATCGACCAATTGTTCTAAGGAATCATATTTATTCAGCAAAGAACGAAGCTGGGCTTGAAAATTAGCCATAATCATTCCTGCCGACAAGCCCTTTCCAGAAACATCACACATACAAAAAGCAACACTAGAATCGTCAATGCTAATTACATCGTAATAATCTCCACCTATACTACCGTGGGGTTTGTAAAAAGCTCCAAAACTAACAAACTCGTTACTTGGTAAAATAGAGGGAATTAGCATCGATTGTACTTCAGATGCTAGCTCTACTTCTTTACCAATTCTTTCCTGTTGTAATTGAATTTTAAAAAGTCTTTTATTCTCTAAAGACACCAAAATAAAATTGGCAATAGTTTCAATAAACTTCAAGGTGTCATCTCGCGATTCTAACTCACTAAATTTTAAGCCACCTATCAAAACATAAGCTAAAGGCATTTTTTTATGTACCACTGGCATAATAATCTCAAAGCCATCGTACAAATCATCTGGATACCTAGTAACATCTTGAATAATTTCAAATTTCGTCAAATCCCGCTTAGGATCAATTTTTGAAGCAACTTCAGGATTGCCTTGGCTTATCTCTAGAATCCAATTTTCCTCTCTTACAAAAACTGCAAGATTCTTGACGCCTAATTGTCCATTCAAAACAAACTCGAACAATTTGAGTAAGGCAGCCTTTGAAAAATTATTATTAATAGCCTTTGTTAACTCTAGTAGGGAACTAAGTTGATTTTGTTTAATTGCTAATAACTGTTTAATATTCTCTTCGTTCACTTCACTAATTTTTTGTGTCTAGAGCATCTCTTAATCCATTACCTACTAAATTGAATGCCAATACCAAGGACATAATTAAAAAACCAGGTAGTACAGCCAAATAAGATAAGTCTGTTCCTATAAAATCTTTAAACTCGCTCAACATTCCGCCCCACGAGGGTGCTGGTGCCTGCACACCAAGTCCAAGAAAGCTTAAGCCAGATTCAACAAGTATAGCATTTGCAAAACTAGACGCCATAATAACAACTATTGGTCCAATTAAGTTTGGTAATATGTGCCTAAATATAATCCTAAAATCAGAATATCCCAAACTTCCAGCTGCTTCAACAAATTGGATTTCTCTATACGACATCATCTGCCCCCTAACTATTCTTGCCATGCTTACCCACATCGTTAAGCCAATCGCTATAAAAATTAACCATAAAGAAGAGGAAAAATAGGATTTCAAACTTACATAAAGTGCCATGGAAAGTAAGATGGTGGGAATAGACCAAAAAATACTCATTTTCCATAGAATAATTCTATCTACCCAGGAGCGATAAAAACCCGCTAAAGCACCTAAGAATATGCCTATGCTACTAGATATAAGAACCGCAAAAAAACCCACCATTAATGAAACTCTACTCCCCAATAAAAGCCTACTTAAAATATCCCGCCCTAATTGATCCGTACCTAAATAAAAGGTTTTTGTAAGCATCGAATTATTTAGATCTGAATCTGCTAGCTCAGCACTCGAAATTGTGTATTCCACCCCTTCGTAGGGATAAACTTTTAGAACTGAGTCAGAAATCTCCTTTACTGAATCGACGGCCAACAAGCTATAGGACCTTTCTTTACCAAAAAACAGATAAGAAATAAAGTTTGAATTCTCCTCTTTAGAAGATTTCAATTGGAGCATTTCTATGCTAAATCCAGGGGAACGCTGAGCCAATTTTTGAAATTGTTCATTTGCATTCGGAGTAGGATCTGGAGCTAGTACATAAGAAAAAAAAGCCAAGAAGCAAAGAATAGCAATATAGCCTAAAGCAAACAACGCCAAGTAGTTCTTTTTAAACTTCTGCCATGCTTTTTTATTTGGACTCAAACTACTCATTTACTTCTTTATTTTTCTACCCTTCCAAGTGTAAGAACCAAAAAGAGCTAGAACCCCCATAGCACTTACATATAAAATATGCAATATTTCCATAACTAACAAACTTCTCAGCAAGTAGCTCTTGTTGTAGAAAGCTAGAATATTTCCAAAAAACAAGCTATCAATCAAAATCTTCAAAAACAAAAGTAAGATTCCGAGAAACAAATAAACTAAATTATAAAAAGGCAAGATAAAAAGACTCAGGAAACAAGACAAATAGAACAAGTAATTAAACACCAAGATGAGCTTTACTTGGGGGTCTACCATCTTGCTCGATTTGCTGGTCCAACGAATTCTTTGATTTAGAAATTCACTAAAACTTCTTGGCGAGGGGGTGGTTGCAAATGCTTCCGTATTCTTTACAAAACCAATGGCTTTATTATTTTTTAAAAATATTTTCTGCATTAGGAATACATCATCTCCAGAAGCAATGTGCTCATTAGATTCATAGCCTCCCACATCGTTGAAAGCAGCCTTTTCAAAAAGCATGTTAGCTCCACTGGCCATAACCGGCTTTTTCTGTCCAATACTTCCCGCTGTAACCCCTATCATAGCGGCAAGGTCCATCATTAAAAAATTCTTCAAAAAACCTTGGGTATCATTATAATCAACTGGGCCCGACACAAACTTCTTCTTATACTTGGCATAGTATTGTTCCATGCTAAGCATCCAATTTGGGCCGTAAGTGCAATCTCCATCAGCACAGAGTATTAAATCAAAACGTGCCTCTTTTACTGCAAGGCTAATTGCCTTCTTCTTATTTGCTATTTGTGCAAATTCAGGAGGCAAATGTTCTCTTAAGCGAAAGATGCGAACTTGAGAAGCAAATTCCTCTAATACTTTTAAGGTATTGTCTGTCGAAAAGTCATTCACAACAATAACCTCCATTAATTCTTTGGGGTAATTTTGGGCTAAAATACTCTTTAAACATTCTTTGATGGTAGCCTCTTCATTCCTTACTGAGACCACTACGGTAATCCCATTAACAGGGATTTGCGACAACTTTGTGTTTTGGTGGGGAGTTTTCAACCAGCCCTTTACATAAAAGTGTATTAACCATATATATGCAACAGCCAATAATAATGCTCCCAAAAAGAAAATAATTGCCAATTGTATATATTTTGTGGATTATAAACTTACAAAATTCAAAATTAGGTAAAATCTATACCTTACTTTTGCCGAAATCAAAGAAAATTTCGAAAATGCCTAAAAATTCTTCCGTTCAACACATTCTTATTATAGGTAGTGGTCCGATTATTATTGGTCAAGCATGCGAATTTGATTATTCAGGAACACAAGCTTCTCGTTCGTTAAGAGAAGAAGGGGTGAAAGTTACCCTCTTGAATAATAACCCAGCGACCATCATGACGGATCCGATGACAGCAGATTTTATCTATATGGATCCCATTAACATCGCTTCTATAGAAAAAATCTTAAGCGAGCATCCAGATATTGATTCAGTTTTGCCAACAATG
Source organism: Chitinophagales bacterium (assembly GCA_020635975.1). GTDB lineage: Bacteria > Bacteroidota > Bacteroidia > Chitinophagales > UBA8649 > JAFMKE01. Next base: position 44,260 of record JACJYT010000012.1, on the reverse strand, counting down.
GGTGGACAATCCGCCTTGAATTTGGCGAAAGAAGCCTATGAAATGGGAATATGGGAAAAATATGGCTTAAATGTTCTAGGTGCCGATTTAGATGCTATAGAAAAAACAGAGAATCGCGAAGAATTTAGAAAATTCATGCAAGAATTAGGCATAAAGATATGCCCTTCTAAAATCGCTAACTCCTATTTAGAAGGTAAAGAAGTTGCTCAAGAATTGGGCTTTCCCTTAGTAATTCGTCCGTCTTATACGCTAGGTGGTTACGGAGGAGGTTTTGTTCACAGCAAAGAAGATTTAGATGTAAAACTAACTAGAGGATTGGAAGCCTCTCCTACTCATGAGGTCTTAGTAGAAAAAGCGGTAATTGGCTGGAAGGAATATGAATTAGAACTTTTAAGAGACAAGGCAGACAATGTAGTGGTAATTTGTACGGTAGAGAACCTCGACCCGATGGGTGTACATACTGGAGATTCTATTACCGTAGCTCCTGCTATGACCTTAAGCGATAAGGTATATCAGGAAATGAGAAACCAAGCGAAGCTAATGATGCAAAAATTAGGCAATTTCGCGGGTGGATGTAATGTACAATTTTCGGTAAACCCTGAAACAGAAGAGGTTTATGCCATCGAGATGAACCCAAGAGTATCGAGATCATCGGCTTTGGCTTCAAAAGCTACGGGCTATCCAATAGCTAAGATAGCTGCTAAACTGGCTATAGGTTTCACTCTAGATGAACTTAAAAATCAAATTACAGGAAATACTTCCGCTTACTTTGAACCAAGTTTGGATTATGTAATTGTGAAGATGCCAAGATGGAATTTTGATAAATTTAAGGGAGCAGATACCGAGCTTGGATTACAAATGAAGTCGGTTGGCGAAGTAATGGCTATAGGTAGAAGTTTCCAAGAAGCTCTACAAAAGGCATGTCAATCTCTAGAAAATAACCGAATTGGTTTGGGAGCCGATGGACAACATTGGATGAGAACCGAAGATATTCTTGAAGGAGTACAAAAACCAACTTGGGATAGAATATTCCGCATTAAAGATGCTATTCGCTTAGGCGTACCAATCAATAAGTTGTTTGAAATGACAAAAATTGATAAATGGTATTTGTACCAAATTCAAGAGCTCGTAGATCTAGACAAGCAAATTCAAAAGCTAAGTTTAGATACCATTTCTAAAGATTTCATGTTAGACATCAAGCAAAAGGGCTATTCGGATGCCCAGATAGCTTATTTAATGGGAAATATAACAGAAGATCAGGTATACGAAAAACGTCATGCGATGAATATCAAGCGCGTCTATAAATTGGTAGATACCTGTGCTGCAGAATTTGAAGCTTTGACTCCTTACTACTACTCTACTTTCGAAGCCGAGAACGAAAGTATCGCTAGCGATAAAAAGAAAATTATAGTTTTGGGTAGTGGTCCGAACAGAATTGGACAAGGTATAGAATTTGATTATTGCTGTGTGCACGGTATACAAGCGTGCAAAGAAGCAGGCTATGAGGCCATCATGATGAATTGCAATCCAGAAACTGTTTCAACAGATTTTGATATAGCGGATAAATTGTATTTCGAACCCGTTTTTTGGGAGCATTTAAGAGAGCTAATTGACTATGAAAAGCCAGAAGGAGTTATTGTTCAATTGGGTGGACAAACGGCTCTTAAACTCTCTAAAAAATTGAGAGATTTTGGTATTAAGATTATTGGAACGAGCTATGACAATATGGACATGGCTGAAGATAGAGAAAGGTTTTCTGATAAGTTAAAAGAATTAGGCATTCCTTATCCAAGATATGGTGCGGCAAAAACTGCTGAAGAAGCCATAGAAGTAGCACATGAAGTGGGTTATCCGGTATTGGTTCGACCAAGCTATGTTCTTGGTGGACAAAGAATGAAAATTGTGATTAACGACGATGAGCTTACGACTGCAGTAATGAAGATTATTAAGCATCACCCCGACAATAATATACTTATTGATCATTTCTTAGATAGAGCATCTGAGGCAGAGGTAGATGCCATTTCTGATGGCGATCAAGTACATGTGATGGGAGTGATGGAACACATTGAGCCTGCAGGAATACATTCTGGAGATAGCAATGCGGTACTTCCTCCTTTTTCTTTGAGCGCAGAGGTAATTCGCAAAATGGAAGAATATACCGATAAAATAGCAAGAGCTTTAGATGTAAAGGGCTTGATCAATATTCAATTTGCCATTAAAAACGAAGAGGTTTATGTAATTGAAGCCAACCCAAGAGCATCTAGAACTACACCATTTATTAGCAAGGCCTACAAAGAACCTTATTTAAACGTTGCTACAAAAGTGATGCTAGGCAATAAAAAATTAAGTGATTTTAATTTTAAAAATGAAATGGATGGCTTCGCCATTAAAGAGCCCGTTTTCTCTTTCCATAAGTTCCCTAATGTAAATAAAGAACTTGGACCAGAAATGAAAAGTACGGGAGAGGCAATTTATTTTATAAAAGATACCAAAGATGCTCACTTCAGAGAGTTAATCAAACTGAAGTCGATGTATCTAAGCAAGTAAGTATATCAAAAGGCACGTATTTTGCGTTAGTAAGCTATAAATAGAATTATGAAGTTGTTATTTAGCATTTTATTAACGAGTATTAGTCTATTGTCGTGGTCGCAAAACCTAAACGCAAAGGAGCTTGCTAAATTTGAAGCTGCCGAACAAGTACTGCGAAAAGAGGTGAGTTATTTTAAGATGGATAGTCTATCGTTCGAAGAACGCGTAAAGCACATTCATGATTTCATTCCTCGTTTTGTAGCCATTTTAAAGGATAAAAATTCCTTTGCTTATCCATTCGATTCGCTGAACTCTATTATGAAAGTTTATGCTCCCGACAGCAGTTTTAGAATTTTTACTTGGCAACTAAAAGAGCCTCTAGGCACTCATAAATATTATGGTGCTTTGCAAATGAATTCTGAAAGTCTAAAACTTTTTCCTCTTTTTGATTATTCGGATACCATGGATGTTCATCCGCAAGATATTCTAAGTTTCGATAATTGGTATGGTGCCATCTATTATCAATGTTTACAAAACCAAGTTGGTGGCAAGAATTATTATACGCTTTTTGGATTTGATGAAGCCGATTTTGTAAGCAATAGAAAACTAATGGAATTTTTGAGTTTTGATGAAGAAGGCAAGCCTGTGTTTGGTGCGCCTTTAGTGTCTATTACAGATAGCAATGAAGTTACTACAATAAAGAATAGATTCTTTGTTGAATATATTGATAAAGCAAGTGTTCGCTTAAATTTTGACAAAGAGCAGAATAAAGTTATTTACGACCATGTTGTTGCTCCAAGTCAAGCGCAAGAAGGGGCATGGTTTACTTATATTCCCGACGGAACCTATGAGGGCTTTGAATGGTTAAACTCAAAGTGGACATGGGTAGAAAAAATCTTTCATTACTCCATAGGCTTGCCCGACAGTCCGCCGATGCCTAAGCCTATACTAGACAATAGAGACTAATTTAGAGAAATAGAGAAATAGAGAATTAGAGAGTTAGAGAGTTAGAGAGTTAGATTTATAGACTACTAAGTTTAAGCTCTACATTATTACTACTTGCTTTACACCAAGAACTACATCATCCTTTTTAATGTATAAGAAGTAGTTGCCAGGCATTAAACCATTAGTTGATATTTGAGCTTGCCTTCCATTAAATACTTCTTGCAAAACTTGCTGTCCTAGTAAATTTTCTATGCTAATAGAATTTGCCTCTTCTTGACTAGAAACTTGAATATTTAGAAGCTCCTTCGTAGGATTTGGATAAACATTAACCCAAGCTTTATCTATGCTTCTTACAGCATTTGGAGTAATTGTAGAATCGCTCAAAACTAAAACTTTCAAATCGTCGAATTTAAAGCCATCATCTCTTACTCCCCCGTCGCTTTTCATTCTAAACTCCAGGATAATATTCTCACCAACAAAATCGCTTAAATCCATACTTTCTTTAACCCAGCTAGCTTGAACGCCATCATAAAGAGGCTCGCCTTCTTCTTGATCTGCATTACCAAGTTTCGTATAATTTCCACAAAGTCTTGTCCAAGTATTCGAACCTAGGATACTCGCACTTACTTGAGCATAATCGTAACCTTGTTCTATTTCCCATTTTGCGAAGAATTCTAAAACGGCAACATCCGCTTCTGTCAAATCAATAGGATTGGATAGCAGCTTATTATCTTGATTGTTATTATAATTACCTGATGGAGAATCACTGATGCTGGTTGGTGCCGAATAATTATCGTTATCTAAGCCCCAAAATCCCGTACTTTGCCAAGCATTCATATTTGCTCCCTCCGTAGAAAAAACTTCTTGTACTTCGCCAAAATACTTTACTATAGTGTCGTAAAAAGTATAGTTATTTGTTGCTATACTCAATACAAAAGTGAGTTGATTGTTTTGAACAGAATTCGGATCCAATAAGCCAGTCATATTAAAAGTTCGAAGCTCGCCAAAATTTAAATTATTTACAATTTGAGGATTGTTTAGATTCGAAATACTCGCATCTAAAGCGCTTAGATTCATGGTATAGCTCGTATTTTGTAAACCCAATCGTTGTAATTCAAAAGCAAGATTAAAATTTTGATTGCTCAAAATGCTGGGCGACAAATCCTTAATTTCATAATTATCTAATAAAGATTTAGCCGCAGCATAGTTCTGAAATACATTCTCTCTACAAATGCCCAAGATATTATTTTGGGCAGGCCAAAAACCATCGCTATTACTTCCCACTTCTGGTGTCATTGAAAACACCTTCGGTTTGTCGTTTTGCTCTCCATAGCCCCAATCATCACTATCTCCTGCTGCCTCATATAAGAAAGCACTTTGATAATTATTATAGTTATTTTCTTTAACCATGTAATCACTTAGCGCCAAATACAAATCATGGTCGGGGCATTCTTGTGCGTTGGTATATCCCCAAGGAAAAAGCAGATCATCGGCGTAACTATGATAGTTCAGAGCAATTTGGAAATTGTGATTCACTGTAAACCATTCTAAGGCCTGTGTTTCAGGCTCAGAAAAAGGACCAGTTCCTCTATAGGTATCGTCGTTGGTATTACCAGAGGAGCCAACTCCTCCAAACTCATAGCTGTAATTTCTATTTAAATCTACTCCCTTATTACTTCCACCTACATTTCGTCTATTCTTTCTATGCATCCCACCGCCATTAGGATTGGTGCTTTCATTGTATAAATAGCCATCAGGATTGACACAAGGCACAAAATACATTTCTGTATTGTCTACTACATATTGTAATTCTGGATTAGAGTCGTAATTTTCTAGTACAAACCACATGTAGTAAATTAACAATTGCATGCTTGCTGGCTCTCTTGCATGATGTAAGGCGGTATAGAGTATTTCGGGTTTAGAAATATCATCAAGGTTCGGATTATTAGAAATACGCAACCAATATATAGGGCGATTTTCTATGCTAGTAAAGGATCCAATAGGTGCGCGGGCACTAATTAAATTAGGATATTTAGCTTGCATAGAATCCAAATTATTCAAGATTTCTTGATAGGTAAAAAATCCACCCATACTTCCATTGCTGTAATTTTGAACAGTAGGAATATCGAAATCAGTAGAAGAACAAGCTATAGACTTTGAAGCTTTGCTTGCTGGCTCTAGGTTCCTTTCAAGATAAAAAGCTTGCACATCTTCTATCAAGATTTCTACGGGGAAACCTTCGTTAGCAATAACATTAATTTCTTCACTACTTAATTCAGTAATAAACCAAGTATCCTTTTTGTAGGAACCATGGTCTGTAGGCAAACCAAGTGCATGCAGCTCGCTGAGACTCTTGTTCTCTAGCCAAATTTTCACTTTGCTATATTGCAGATTATGTTGCGCAAAAAGCGAAAAGTTGGCACTAACTAAAAGAATAAAAAGTACGATGTTTTTTTTCATATTGCTTTCTTTGAGAAATAATGACTTTAAAGATACGAATTTTGGATGGATGAATTTAGACTTCTGCGGTCAGGCTATATCAGGGAACTACAAAGTACTGAGTACTTAGTACTTAGTACTCAGTACTCCAATCTCAAATCTCAATTCTCAATTCTCAATTCTCAAATCTCAATTCTCAATTCTCACATCTCAATTCTATACTAATGGCCCCATCCCAACCTTCCCCAAGGAGAAGGAGCCGAAGCATTTTCAAAAGACATTTATGTTCTAAGAACTCATTAATTTAAACAAAACAATAAGAATCAAGTACTTAGTACTCCAATCTCAATTCTCTTTCATTTGTCCACTAAGTCCATCTAAGCCACTCAAAATTTCTTGCAAAGCCTTTTCTTGTTTTTTAATTTGTTTCGGTCGGAAATAAAACCAGGTTAGTGCTATCCATCCTGCGGACAGAGCATAACATACGAAAGCCCAGACAAGCGTCATTCTTGAGGTATACTCATACAAATAAAGGGCTAGCCCCAGAGAAAGCAAAACATAATAGAAACTCAGCATTTTAGTGTGCATAAAGTGCTGCTTCTTTTTGATTAGTTTGAAGGTTTTCAGAAATTCCTGATTCGTTAAGCTTTCATTTTTAGCAGTGAATAAGGAAAGACTTTTATTGTAAACTAGCAAATAGATTAGCATGGCTAGTATGCAAAGTACGATGCCCAATTTGGTGGAAATAAATTGAGGTTGATAATACAGCCAAACAAAAATAATAAAGGCCGAAGTGAATAATAAGGCGATATTCGTAAGAATAATTCTTTGCAGGTTTTTCTTTTTAAAAGCAGCTATTTTTTCCATAATCTCTTTAGAATTTACAGTGGCTATTTTTTGTTCAGACCACAAGCTTTTGAAGTTTATATTAGTGTCCATTTTCTCTAAATTTTTTAGTTAACTTTTCTTTAATCCGATGAATTTTTACACGCACATTTGCTTCGCTAAGACCCAGTATATTAGCAATTTCTGCCTGCTTAATATCCTCTAATTCCAGAGAAATTATAATTCTATCTATTTCAGGAAGTTCAGAAATGCACTGGTATAGAAAGGCTATTCGAGGTTCTATACTTTCTTGCTTTTCTTCTATTAAATGGGGAGGCAAAGAACTATTTACATTTCTACTTTGATTCTCAATTTGACGCAAACAACGATTCGATGCGATTCTAAAAATCCATGTTCCCAGCTTGGCTTCCTCTCTAAAATTCGACAAGTTTTGCCAAACCAAAACGAAGCTATCTTGGGCAAGATCTTGTGCAAGATGATAATCGTTTACGTAGCCCATGCAAAGTCGAAATACCCTTTGCCAGTAGGCTTCAAATATTTCTTCAAATTTCATCTGTCTTCCTATTTTCATTTAGAATTTGTTCTAGAATTTTCTTGCTTTCTTTTCTCATCCTTTTTGATTTTTCTTAAGCTTTAGATACAGAAAAGAAGAAAATGTTACATAAAATTCAAACTAATTTTCGAGTGGTTAAAAATCCAGCATTTATCTTCTCAATTGTTTGCTAATTCTTCGAAATGAAGCTTTGCAGTTTTGCTTAGGTAGGGATATAGAAAGGATAGTAATTTATTAGCTTCCTCTTCAATTAATTTTGTGTTTATTTTCTTATCATAAAGTGACGAATTATAGATCCAAGTATTGCTAAAAGCTAGCATTCTTTCAATTAATAATTTTGCTTCATTTTGTGTACCAAAGGGATGCATAATTCCCTTTTTAGCTAGTTGTTCAAACAGAAAGAGATAACCATTAAATCTATGTTCGTAAACTTTTTGGAAATGCTTCTTTATTTTTTTATTCGCTCTAAGAAGATTGTATAAATCGGTCCAAAAGAAACTATAATATAACATTCTTTCCATGCTGATTTTTATATCGTGATAAACTGTTTCTAAATCGAATTCTGTCTTGTTTAAATTCTCGACTCTCGCATCAAATTCTGCAACCATTTCAAAATACAAGGCTTCTAAAATTTCTTCCTTCTTTTTAAAATGATAGTTCAAATTTCCAGAGCTAATCTGTAATTCTTTAGCTATCATTCTAATCGTTACATTGCTATAAGCTTGCTTATTAAATAAATTGCGCGCGGCATTCAGTATTTTATCTCTTGTATTTTTCATTAGTAAATTTGTCCTAAATTAAATAATTTTAGTAAATTTGTCCTAAATTAATAAAAAATGAATTCTCTATATAAATCTGAGCAAGGAAAAAGAGAAATATTGGCTCTTTACGATGAAAAATTAGCAACACTAGGATGGGATTATAGTTATCAAAAAATACAAACGAGCTTTGGCGAAAGCAATGTGATTGTAAGCGGCGATCTGAGTAAGCCGGCGATGATTCTTGTGCATGGTTCTAATGGCTGTGCCCCAATAGCTTTAGAATGCTATGCTAATCTGCGTAAAAAGTATGCGCTCTATGCTGTAGATGTTTTAGCACAACCTAACAAAAGTGCAGAAACAAGATTGAGTATGAAAGATAGGTCTTATGGCAAGTGGATGCATGAAATTATAGAGCAGCTTGAATTGAAAGATGTAAGTCTGGCTGGCTTCTCTTTTGGTGGCTTGGTTATTTTAAAAAGTTTAGAATACCAAGAAGAGAATATCCAAGAAGTATTCCTTACCGCACCCGCTTACATCGTAAACGGAAATCCATTGAAGGCCATCTTCAAAATGTTTCTACCCATGAGAATGTATATGTTTTCGGAAAAGAAAATACACCTCCAAAAATTCCTAGCTGAATTATTTAGCGAGGAAGACAAGTTTGCATTGGCGTATCTCGGCAAGGTATTTAAATACTTCAAAATGGACTTTAATCCAGTGCCCGTAATTAGCCAGGAAGCAGCAAAAAAAATCAGCACGCCCATTCATTTAATAGCTGCTCAGAACGATCTACTTTTTCCTGGAGAAAAAATGCTTCAACGAGCAAGGAAAATATTTCCTTCCTTAAAAAAGACCTTGCTACTTGAACATTCTAAGCATGTTCCTAGTATGGAAAATAATAGAAGGATAGAAAAATTAATTCTAGAAAATCAAAGATGAAACTTCTAACATTCACTTCTGCTTAATTTCTTGTAATAGCAAATCTATCTTGTCGTTAATTACTTGTAAACGATCGGAGCTTGCACCCAAATCAAAACTCATCTTGCTGGCAAAATGCCATAGTTCTTGCACTTCTGCCTTTTTTAAATAAATATCTGGGTATTCGCTATTTTCTGATATCAAAAGAAGCTCATTAGCCCCTTTATTAAAGACCCTTTTCACTAATACCGAATCTTTTGTTACCACTACATAAACATTTCCATTTTGGATATCGCTTAAGTGTAGTACCGCCTTGGCAAATACCCAATCATTGGGTTGTAATATAGGCAACATACTATAACCTTCCACTTGGAATGCTCTTATGCTCACCCCTTTAAAACTAGGCAAAGGAATATGAAAAGCAGGTAAAGCCCCATACCATTGATGATTGCTTAAATTAGAAGGATAACCAGCTGCAGCCTTAGCATTTACCATTAGAACATTTTCATCGCCAGCGCTATCTATGCTTACCACCTTAGGCAAAACTTCCTTTTTCACTTCCTTTACATACATTTCCTCGCTTTCGCCAAAAAGCCAAAGCGGATTTACCCCATATTTTTTCATCAAAACAATAAGAGCATGTGCTGGCAAGCGCATCTTGCCTCGCTCAATATCGATAGTAGATGATTTAATATCTAGTTCTTGAGCAAAGGAAGCTTGTGTATGCCCTAAATCCTTTCTTAAACGTTTAAATCGTTGGGCTTCCATAGCTAAGTTGTTCTCCATGAGTTCAAAGTTACACTATTAATGGAAATATTCCAATTTTATATCCACCATATTGATAAAAAAATGGAAATATCCCATATCGCTAGTTAGCTTCCGTGAGAAAAGATATACCTATCAACATAAAACTCATCAACTTGCCAACATTATAGCCAGAAGCTTCTCACTCTACGAATTGAACCTTTTCTGCACTCTGGTTGTTCTTTAGAAAACATACATTCAATGAAAGGTTTTTTATTCATCTTATTAGCCATCATTAGTTGTGGCAGCCCTCAAGTTATGACAGAAAATTTCGACACTTCGCAAAGTATTTATCAATTTCAAGTAGAAGATATTGAAGGAAATACCTTCGACCTAGCTAGCGTAAAAGGTAAAAAAGTAATGATAGTCAATACCGCTTCTAAGTGTGGTTTAACACCCCAATACGAAGAGTTAGAAGCGCTGTACAAAGAATATAAAGACCAAAACTTTATCATTATCGGCTTTCCTGCCAACAACTTTTTATCGCAAGAACCAGGAAGCAATGAAGAAATTGCTAGTTTTTGTCAGAAAAACTACGGCGTAAGCTTTCCAATGATGTCTAAAATTTCAGTTAAAGGCAAGGATATGCATCCACTATACCAATTCCTTACTATGAAAGCTTTGAATGGCGTAGAAGATAGTGATGTAGCTTGGAACTTTCAAAAATACCTTATCGGTACAGACGGTAAACTGGAAAAAGTAATCTCTCCAAAAACTACTCCCATGTCGGAAGAGATTCTATCTTGGATTAAAGGCTAAGCTTGCTTTTTCTTTAAGCTCTTTAGTGTGCTTAAAATGTTTTCCAACTTTTCTCGCTTCTCCACTACACGTTGTTGAATCATCTCTATTTTAGCATCGAGTAATTTCACTTGGAAAATCTGCTCACTGCGCTCTCTATTTTTTTGCTCTTTGGCAAGTTCCCGTTCATCCCACTCTAAAGATTTCTGCATTTTGGCACTAATTTCTTCCAAATCGCTTATACGCTTGTTGGTCTTGCCATCCTCTACTTTATTCTTAATTTCGCTCAAGCTAGCAAACAAATCATTAATGCGAGTATGCACCTCCTCATAATGCGCCTTAGACAAACCCGCATCGTTTAAAGTAGTTCTTGCCTTTTTTAACTGGGCTATTCCTGCCTTTGCCCCCAAACCACCTTTTAAATCTTTCTCTACTTTATCTAAAGTACCTAACAAACTTAGCTTGGTTTCTCGAGCCTTTAAGATCTTCTCCTTCTTAAAATCCTGACGAAGTGCTTTCAATGCTTCAAACAAAATATCCAAATCCTGTTTGTAAGCATCCATTATCTCATTACTTAAACTGATTTGTTCTTTCTTAAAGGCAAGCAATCTTTCCCAAAAGGAAGAACAGGCATCAAAAACCTCTTGACTGTAATCTTCCAAAGCGGAGACCTTATCCTTTAGCAAATTCAACTCGCCAGCAAATCCTTGCATCATCCTAGTTTGCATTAAGTTATCTGCCCACTCGATTTCTATATCGCGTACCTTACCTACATTAACTACTTTGATATCCTCGGGCAATAAATTTTCATCCCCTACACTTCTTTCTATTAATTGCATGGCTTCAGGCATATCTTTGCCCGTTCTTACCCAAGCCTGCAACGCTTCCTTACTAACTTCCTTCTTCAAAAACAAATGCAAAAAAACACTTACCTCTCCATCCTTAAAGGCAACTCCTATCCAAATTGGACTCCCATTCTGTTCTCCTTCTAATAAAAATCTTTTTCTCATTCTACAATGACTATTTTTGCATAAGCTAAGTTTAACTCATGCATATTTCTCAAATTTTAAGCAAAATTAAGCAAATTCATCCTGATAAACTACCCGGTTTTATGGCTCAGAGTAAAATGAGTCCTCCAAACCGAAAAAAGTTTAACAAAGAAGAGCTTAAAAAGTTCGAGGCAAAAGAAAGTGCTGTGCTCATTTTACTTTATGAAAAAAATGGGGAAAGCTACATTGTATTTACGCAGCGACACGAATACAAGGGGGCACATAGTGGACAAATTAGTTTGCCTGGAGGTAAACGCGACCCAGAAGATGAAGATTTACAAAGCACTGCCTTAAGAGAAGCTAAAGAGGAAGTTGGGGCAATTCTAAACAAAAAAGATATTCTTTTAGAACTCACATGGCTGTATGTGCCCCCAAGTAATTTTGTTATTTATCCTTTTTTAGCTTATACTGAAAAGGAAGCAAATTTCATCAAAGAAGAAAGAGAGGTAAAAGAAATCTTAGAATTTAAAGTAGAAGATTTGCTCAATAAGGATAATCAAAAAGTGTTTCTCTACCATAACGAAAAATTGAATATTCAATTTGAAAGTCCAAGTTTCCAGATAGAAGGAAAAACAATTTGGGGAGCAACAGCCATGATAATAAGCGAATTATTAAGTATTTTAGAAGCATGATATTAAGAATAGATCACGAAAACCCAGATGAAAGACGTATAAATCAGGTGGTAGACTGCCTTCTAGATGGTGGCGTGATTATCTATCCTACAGATACCGTCTATACCCTTGGCTGCGACATCAGTAATAAAAAGGCTTATGAGAAAATTTGTAAGCTTAAAAATATCAAGGCGAACAAGGCCAATTTTTCCATTGTTTGCTACGATTTACGTCACATATCTGAATACACGCTTAATTTACCAACACCTACCTACAAATTAATGCATCGGGTGCTACCTGGTCCCTACACTTTTATTCTTAATGCGAATAAAGCGATTCAGAAAATATTTGATTACAAAAAGAAAGAAGTTGGAATTCGCGTTCCCGACCATGCTATTCCCCGTGCTATTGTTAAGGTTTTGGGCCGACCAATACTTTCAGCTTCTATCAAACACGACGATGAGGTATTAGAATATATGACCGACCCTGAAGAGCTGGGAGAAAGTTACGAAGGAATAGTAGACATAGTAATAGATGGGGGCTACGGGAAAAATGTTCCGTCCACCATTATTGATTACACAGGTAAAGAAGCTTTGTTAGTAAGAGAAGGCTTAGGCGATATTAATATTATTTAAAATTTAGAGCATGAAACTTAGCGAAATCAGCACTTGGGCGCCCAAGGGAAGCAATAAAAACGAAATAAAAGAACTTACTAAAGAGCTAAAGCAGCGCATGGCAAGCTTGCAGCATAAAATGCGCGCTCAAGAAAAATATAGTTTGCTTGTGGTATTGCAAGGCATGGATGCTAGCGGTAAAGACGGTGTAGTAAAAAATGTTTTTTCTAAAATTCCAGCTTTTGGAATCAGTGTTGCTTCGTTTAAAGTGCCAACAAAGAAAGAACTAGCGCACGATTTCTTATGGCGAATCCATCAGGAAAGTCCAGAGAAAGGACAAATTAAAATCTTCAATCGTTCGCATTATGAAGATGTTTTAGTAACTAGAGTTCTCGGTTTTGTTGACGATGCTCAGGCAAAAAAACGTTTTGGATTAATCAATAATTTCGAAGCAAGCTTGCAGGATAACAAAACCATAGTACTGAAATTCTATTTACATCTCTCTAAAGAAGTGCAAGAACAACGTTTAAAAGAACGCATGCAAGAAAGAGACAAATTCTATAAACATAGCGATGGAGATTGGGAAACTAGAAAGAGCTGGGACCAATACATGAAATATTACCAAGAATGTATCGATCATACACAAGAGGCGGCCCCGTGGCACATTATTCCAGTAGATGATAAATGGTATAAAGAATATCTAATAGCCAAAATCGTAGTAGAAACTTTAGAAAAACTCGATTTAGAATATCCCGATTTAGTAACAGAACTTGTATAAGTCTTTAGAGCTTTTAACATTTATAAAAAGTTTTAGAGCTTATTATAAATTATCTTTACTACCCAATTTACAAGTATGCCTAAATTTTACTTTCTTGGAGTTCTAGCACTTCTGACTAGTTCGCCCTTATTTTCACAAATAACCAATTTTAGTATTCGTGGAATCGTTCAAGATAACAAGAGTAAAGAAAATATGGAATATTGTACCATATCCTTGTATAACAGTGAAGATCAAGCTCTGGTTACCGGAATAGTGAGCGATATGTATGGTAAGTTCTTATTAGATCAACTAAAAGCTGGCACTTACAATTTAGAGGTATCTTTTATTGGCTACGATAGCAAAACCATTGAAAATCTAAGCTTGAGCAAGGAAAATCCTACTATAGATTTAGGAACCATTTACTTAGGCACAGATGCCCAAATAGTAAAGGAGGTAGAAGTTACCGCCCTAAAGTCTTCCGTTAAATATGAATTGGATAAAAAAGTGGTAGATGTGGATAAGCAAATTGCCGCCTCTAATGGTACTGCTGCCGATGTTCTTGCTACAGTTCCTTCTATTCAGAGCGACATTAATGGCGATATTCGCTTAAGAGGAAGCTCAGGATTTACCGTCTTTATTAATGGTCGACCTTCAGTATTAGATGCCAATGATGCCTTACGACAAATACCTGCTAGCACTATTGAAAACATAGAAATCATCACTAATCCCTCTGCCCGTTATGATGCTGAAGGTACTGCTGGCATTATAAATATCATCACCAAGAAAAAATCGAACGATGGCTTTAGTGGTATCATAAATGCTCGTGGAGGAATGTTCTCCACTTACGGGGGCGACGCAACCTTTGTGCTTAGTAGGAAAAAATTTACCTATACCATATCGGGTAATTACAACCACAGAGAAAATCCAGGCAGCTATTCTTCTGAACTTAACACGAGTTTAAATGATACTACAGTAAGCACCATTAACGATGGTAGCAAAAATAGAATCCACAATAACTATGGCATTAAAGCTGGCCTAGAATACCGACCAACGGAGCAACAATATATAGCCTTCAATTACCAATATGGAGGTTTTAAAATGGTGTTTGATGATGAACTCGACTTCCAATTTATCAATAGAACAACTGGAGAAGAAGAGAGCTTTACGAACTACAACAAGAGCACACGAGAAGGACCTTTTCATGAATTTAGCATAGACTATGGCTATGATTTTAAAAACAAATCCAAACTAAGTGTACATGGCTCTTTCAATGTTCGAGGATTTAATGAAGAAATCGATAACCAAAGGAAAGATAGTAATAATGAACTGATTTTTGCTACTTTAAGTACTGAAGAAGGTCCCTCAAATAGATTGCGAATAAATGTAGACTACAGCATTCCCATTAAAGATCATAGCAAGTTCGAAATAGGCATGATGCAGCAATTAAACAATAGTAGAGATGAGAACATTGCCTATCAATTGAATTTGACTAGCGGAGAGTTTGAAGATCAAAATCAATTTTACAGCGATACAAAATACGATAGAAACATCCGAGCATTTTATGGAATTTTCTCTAGTAAATGGGAAAAATTTAGCTATCAACTCGGTTTAAGAGCTGAAAATACCAACCGAAATTCAGAAGTACTTAATAGAGATACGTCTTATCTTGTGAAGCGCTTAGATTTATTTCCTTCCTTGCATCTAGCCTATAATGCAAGCGAGCAGCACCAATTCTTTATAAGTTATAGCAAGCGAATCAATAGACCAAGAGGATGGTATTTAGAACCCAATTCGGTATATACAGATGCTAATACCTTGTTTAGAGGGAATCCAAGCATACTACCAGAATATATCCACAGCATAGAAGCTGGCTGGTTATTTAATTTTAAAAAGAAGGGTTCCTGGAGTAATGAACTCTATTTTAGAAGAGAAGTTAATTCAACTCAAATTGTTAGAATACCTCTAAGCTATGAACTAACCGAGCAGTTTCCCGAAAACATAGGCAATTCCTCTTCCGTAGGTCTTGAATCGAGCCTAAGTTTATTGCCACTTTCTTGGTGGAATACCGACTTATTGGCTAACATTTTCTATTTTAAACTTAAAGGATCCTATGCCGATGAAATTTTCGATCGTTCCTCTTTTTCATATAACTTAAGATGGAATAATTACTTTACTATAAAGAAAAATACCAAAATTCAATTTAATGCTTCTTATTCTAGTCCAATAGTAAATGCCCAAGGTAGAGAAAGATATACTTTGAGCTTCGACGGTGGAATAAAACAAGATTTATTCGACAAGCAATTAAGCTTGGGCTTGCAAATTAGAGATATGTTTAACACCTACATTAGTAGAAGTTACGCCGAAGGAAATAACTTCACTTCATCTAGAATAAACAACCCTCGTGGACCAAGTTTAATCTTTTCAGCGAGCTATAAGATTAATAATTTTAAAGCTAAAAAGAGTGAATATACCGACGGAGGCGATGACTTCTAGACATAAAAAAACCATCCGACAGATGTCGGATGGTTTTTTTGTTAAATTAAGAATTACAAACTACTGCAATTCAAATTTCTTGATACCAACTAAGTAACCTTCTTGGTAAATTTCTGCGGTATACATACCTGCTTGAGTAATATTGTGCGACCAATAAATACAAATCTTTTTGTTACTATTGTCGTAAGCAAATGAAGCTTCTTTAGTAAATCTAAGCTCTTTGCCGTTTTCTTTACTTGTAAAAGTTCCACTACCTTCTTGTTCTAGGTACATGGTTTCGCCGCTAGGATTTAACAAACGCAATTGCATCTTCACTTCGCCCTTTTCTCTTACCTTGTTTTCACCAGTTTGGTAGCAAACTAAAATTTTCTCTACGTTCTTCACCTTGTATACCTCTTTCTCAACACCATTATCTTTGGTCTTGATGCCATTTGCAGTTAGCTCATCAGCTTGTAATAAAGAGCCTAGTTCAAACTTTCCAGCTAGGTATTCTTTCTCTTCAGATAAGATACTTGTAGTTTCCTTTTCTGAAGCTAAATCCACTTCTAACTGCTCCTTCAATTCTGTTAACTCCGCATTTTGCTCAGTTAACTCATCAATTTGCGCTAAGAAAGACATTCTTTCTTCTTCAAATTCTAGTAGCTTGTCTTTCAGTTTTTTAACCTCACCAACATTATAGCTGCTTTGCTTCTTCCATTTGTCAATTTCAGCTAGGTGCTCTTTTATCTCCGCTTCACGTTCTGCTAAAAGAACATCTAACTCTGCATTCACGCCTTTCATTTTTTCCAATTCAGCCAATTGCGCATTAAAATCCGCTTGCAATTCGCCTAAATCGTCTTTTAAGTCTACAATTTCTTCAGTCTTTGCTTCAATGTCTTGTTGCCCTTTGAATAGATAGTAGGCTCCTACTAAATTTATCAGTAACAATAAAAAGATTATTATTAGATATACCGTTTTCTTTGAATTTTTATTCGATTCACTCATTTTAAGGAATTTTGTTTTAAGTAACAAAGTTATAACTAAATTCACTAAGATTTATTGTATGAAAACAAATAATGCAGATTACTGGCAAGATAGGTATCTAGAAAACAAAACAGGATGGGACTTAGGTCAAGTTTCACCCCCTTTAAAGGCCTATTTTGAGCAATTAAAGGATAAATCGCTAAAGATTTTAATTCCAGGCTCTGGAAATGCCTACGAAGCAGAATATCTTCATTTCTTGGGCTTTAACAATGTTTATGTGGTAGATTGGGCGCAACAAGCTATAGAAAATATCAAAAAAAGAATACCCGAATTCCCTCGAAACCGACTACTTTCTGCCGACTTCTTTGAACTAGATATGCAATTTGACTTAATTATAGAGCAAACCTTCTTTTGCGCTTTGAATCCAAGTTTAAGAAAAGCATACGTTAGCAAAATGCATAGCTTATTAAAGCCTGAGGGCAAACTAGTTGGACTACTTTTCCAAATTCCGCTTAATCAAGACATGCCTCCCTTTGGTGGATGCAAAGAAGAATATTTGGAGCTTTTTAATAAGGAATTCGAATTAGTTCAAATGGAAACCGCTTACAATTCCATTTCCCCTCGCCACAATAACGAGTTATTTGTAATAATGAAAAAAAGATTTTTAACTACTGACAATTAGGGCAAATGCCGCTAACCGATAAATTATATTCTTCTATGCTGTAGTCTTTGGGTAGATTAAACTTGGGAACTACATGATCTAAACAGCTAACATTTTGACAAATTTTGCAGCTAAAATGAAGATGATGATGATTGTGATTGTGGCTTTCTCCTTCGTGCTTGCAAGCCATAAACTTGGCTATACCACTAGAATCGATTACCTTATGAATAAGATCTTCTTCTAGCAAACGATCTAGAACCCTGTAAGTTGTTACCCTATTACATAAATCGCCAAGCTCTTGTTGAATGTCTTGTTGGGCTAAGGCAACATCCGACTTACTTAATAAATCTAAAATGCTAGTTTTGGCAATAGTAGTTCTCGAATTCTTCACTTAACAAAGTTAGACATTCTTTGGGAATTGGAGAACTAATGCTTGCTTACACATCCGTATTTATTGCTTAAGCGGTAATTTATAATTTGAGAAGCAGCTATAAGTACTGCAAAAAATACCTCTATGCTAATCGTTATGAAGTTTAACTCATGACTCGCAAAAATATGAATAGCAAAAGCTCCTATCAATCCTATAATGAACATTACTAAAGGATACCAAAAATGATAATGCAAAGAAATTCCATGACGCATGGAATAAAAACCAAGTAAAGCTGTAGATATAAGCAAAGAATACTCTATCCATTCCGGAGGATGAAAAGCAATATTAAAAATCGGTAATAGGGCTATTAAAAATGGAAATGTAAGACAATGTATTAAGCATAGAGTAGATAAAATAACACTCAATTTTAGGCCACTATGGTCGTGTTGATGCGGTTTTACTGTATTAGACATAGGACTTAAACAAAGCTTAATGCAATTGAGTTGCAAATATGGCCAAATTATTTTACTTTTTTAAAAAATAACTAGACTCAATAGGAAGATGCCAGCCCCAAGTGCAAAAATAAACAAGCAATAAGGCAAAATATCTTTAGCTTTTAACTGACAAATACTAAGCAAGGGTAAGGCCCAAAATGGTTGGAGCATATTCGTTAGCTGGTCGCCGTAGCTCATTGCCATAATTAACTTCGGTAAAGCAACAGCACTGGCCTTGGCACTTTCAATAATAATGGGAGCTTGAACTTGCCATTGCCCACCGCCACTAGGAATAAAAATATTCAACAAAGCCGCACTTAAAAAAGTATAAATAGGTAAAGTATAAGAATTTGAAATTTGACTAAAACCATCTGCAATCAGGAGGGCCATGCCACTAGATTGAATAAGACCCATGATGCCAAAGTATAAAGGAAATTGAATCAAAATTCCACTTACATCGCCAATAGCTTCTTCTACTGCTAGAAGAAAAGATTTAAAACTGCCATGAAAAAGAAGGGAAAGACCTAATAAAAGTAAATTGATGCTCTGTAAATTTAGTATTTCCAAAAAACTTGAACCCACATTTAGCTTACGATAGGCCAAAAGAATAAAATAGCCTAGAAAAGCAAAACCTAAAATTCTACCTAAGAAGGTTTTACTTTCAAAAGTTTCAATAGGACTAGTACTTTCTTCTAAGTTCTCCATCTTTGCATTTGTACTAATACTGGGAACGGCCTCTGTGCCAAGCCTACTTGCAATAAAAACTAAAAAAAGCGGCAAAGCAAGAACTAATAGTAAGGAAGTAAAAATATTCATCGAACTAAAAAGCGTTTCTTGCACACTAATAACTCCGATTTGCTCTACAAAGCTGTGTGTTGTACTAGCCACGCTTAAACTAGCTGAACCTGAAAGTCCTCCATGCCAAACCATCATCCCTGCATAAGCAGCGGCCGCCAAAATTGGATAATTTATCTTTTTATTCTCTCTTTGAAATTTAGCCCCAATTTCTTTCACAAAAATCGCGGAAAATACAAGTCCAAAACCCCAATTAAAAAGGGATAAAAACAAACTAAAAAGACTTACAAAAACTAGTGCCGATTTGGTAGAGGTGCAATATTGCAAAAGATTTGCTATCAGTGCCTTTATTGGTTTAGAAAGGGCTAATATATGTCCCAACACTAAAATTAGCATCATGTGCATGGTAAACTCTAAGAGACTTGCTTTAAACAAACCCGCATACCAATAATCTGCTAAATCTGCTACATAGGCTAAGCGAAGTTCGCCGCTTTGTGTAAAAAAGAAAGCCAAAAGAAAGCTAATAAAGCTTAATGCGATAGCAATCGTAAAGGGATTGGGAAAATATTTCTGAAAAAAATTATTATAAGATTTCAAAAAAGACATAAAACGAAGATAAGCGTAAAATTTCTAATAGAAAACGCGCAAGGATGTAGAGATTATCTTAACTTAGAAGAAATTTAATATTGCTTTGAACCTAGAAGAAGAACGATTGGCCCTTAGAGCATTAATAGCTAGGGAGAATCACCCAAATGTTGAGTTGGAAATTGAAAAATACAGACGTAATGCTAGCTTAGTACAAGATAAAATGCATATGGCTCACGCCGATTTTTATGCGGGCAGATCGAAGATTGAAACTGGAGAGTACAACAAAGCGCTTCAATTACTCAAAAGGAGCATTAGTTTTTATGAAAAAAATGAAAGCCTCCTTTTTTTACAAGCAAGCTATGTGGCAGTGGGCATAATATGCTATAATTTAGGAAATTTTGAGGAAGCCCTGCAATATTACGATTCTGCAGCAAATGTTCCCTGCGAATTCAATCAATATAATGCCTCTGCTTTAATAAATAAATCCAAGCTTCTTTTAGAGTTTAAACAGTACGACAAAGCCATAGCGGCGAGTAGATTAGCACTTAAGCATTTGTCCTTAAATGTTGCTAGCGAGCGAAGTTTCTACTTTCAAGCCCTACTTAACTTAAGTTCAATTTATGCCGCGAATAATCAAGATGAAAAAGCAAAAATGATTCTTGAAAAAATAGAAAATGCTTTAAAAGTTCATCCTAGCAAGTTAATCGAAGCTCGTTTAGAAAGAAACTTAGGCAACTATTACAGCAAGCTAGCTAATTGCGAATTGGCCATGCATCATTACAACAAAGGTCTAGAACTATGCAGAGAACAGAATTACATCATGATAGAATTGGAGATTCAAACGAACAAGGGATTGTGCTTGCTTCAAACCCTACATTATGATGAAGCTAAAGAATGTTTGGAAGCAGCCTATCTAAACATGCCAAGAAACAATAAAATGCAGTTTAAAAATCTTCTTTTCGCCTTAATTAATTTATACGATATTCTAGAAGATTCGAAGCACAAAAAAGATAAAGAAGACGAACTTGAACTGCTCCTAACCTACTGATACATTAGATTACAACCTCGCAGTTCTGCATGGTCTATCCTGCCTAGAACTTCAAAGCTTCCATCTTCATATACTTTTGCCAAGTCGGCGGTTTCTATAAAAGCGCAAGAATAAACATTTGCTAAATCTATTACTTTTAATACGCCAGTTTGTCCAAATTCCGAATTACCAAAGGGCTCTAAAAGAGGTCTTGTAAAAGCCTTCATCCAGCTTGGACAATGAAAGATACCATCTGCCTTGGAGTAGGCCTGACTGAGCAACTCGCACATACCATATTCTGAGTGTATTGCTTTTAACTTAAACTTATCTTTTAAAATGCGATGTAATTCCTCTCTAGTTAGTTCTTTGCGTCTTCCTTTCATGCCCCCTGTTTCTATCAAAGTTAGCTTAGATAAATCTACCGCATACTTATCCGCCAAATCTAGCAGAGCAAAACTAACGCCTATTAAAATGGTTGTTAAAGCAGAAGCTTGAGCTTTTTTCAATTTCTCCAATAAATGAACATCCTCCAAATCCAAATAGGCACTTCCATTATGTGCGGTTCTATCAATAAGATTATCCGTCATATAAAGTAAGGAAGAATCTGGATTTTCTTGATAACTAGGCAAGAGAGCGAGAAGGCAAATTTCTTCTAATGAACCATAAGTTTGCTCAAAGTTTTGAAGGAAACTAGCCTCATACAAGGCTACATCCACTAAAAAATGCTTGCTTCTAGCATTGCCAGTACCACTGCTTTTAAAAACCCGGCTTATCGGCAAATTAGCACTCAACACCTTGGAGGTTTTAAAAAATTCTATAGGTAAAAATGGAATCTCGTCGATAGTTTGAACGGAAGCGGCATCAACCTTAAGATGTTCTAGGTACGATTTATAAACAGGATTTGCTTCGGCCTGAAAAGCAAATAGCATAAGGGCTTTCTCTTCAAAACTATCTTTTGGATTAAAAATATCTATAGAAAGCATAATACTATTTTCGCAAAAAATTGGTTAATATTGCAAAGGTACTATGCAAAACATATTTAATTTACTCGTTTTAGGGCTATTTTTTCTTAGCTTATCTTCTTGTGTAAAAGAACCCGAATATCCTTTAGAACCCGTTATAGAATACCTTTCTAGTTCTCGACTTTCGGTACTCGAAGGCGATTCTTTCACCCTAACTGTTAAGTTTACCGATGGGGATGGCAATTTAGGTTTTGTTGATGGCAGCACAGCTAGCTGTGGCAATAATAATTGTGAATATGCTAGCGATACTAGCTGTTTTAAAGATCCTTTCTTCTCTTGCTTTTTGATCGACCAAAGAGACAGCTGTTTTGCTTCCTTAGCGGTGCCCGATGTGGAACCTAATGGCTCTATAAAAGCTGTTTCTGGCGAATTGGATTTAGCCGCACCCCCTACATTTTGCAAATGTGGCTGTGCATTTGACACGCTTCAATACCAAATCATACTTAGAGATCGAAGCGGTAATTATTCTAATGTGGTTCTTAGCGAGCCTGTAATTATAGATTGTATTTAAGGCTAAAACAAAAACGGAATAATAGCTTTTCTATCTTTCGGATAATTTCCAAACTTATTTAAATACCACTTGTGATGAGAAATTGCACGTGGCACCAAGTTAGCAAAAGTCCAAATAAAGAAAGTAAAACCTGGTAGGCACCAAGTCATCACCGCAAATCCTAACCACTCTACCAACTCGCCGAACAAATTCGGACAAGAAATCCACTTAAATAAAAAGCCATTAGGAATCTTGTAATTGGTTTCGCCGTCGGAGCGAAGATTAATTAATAAATAATCGCTGTATTGATTGATAAAGTAGCCCACAGCAAAAAGCACAAAACCAAGCAAAAACTGCCAAGAATACAACCAAGATTGCGGATACAATTCTGGATGACTAGCCAAAAAAGAGCCAATGAAATAGGTGTTGATGGTATTAAATACGATTGCTGAAAGCATCACAACGATGGGCATTCTCTTGCCACTCGTTTTAATTCTTAAGGGAAAAATAATTGCTCTATTCACATAATGGATACACCAAAACACCACAAATAATACCAACACTTGGTTGGTATATTCTAAGTTCTTGGCGAAAAAAAACAAAAACAAGGCTAAAGCAGGTAATTCCATCAAAAACCAGCCTAAGCGATTCGAAATTGTTGGTCCCCAATTGTCGGAGCTATGCCTACCATAAGGTGCCGTCTTAAAAAACAAAAGATAAAAAAAGGTTACTACAGCAATAGCTATCCAAATGTAGTTTAAAGTACTTTGCGTTAACATAAAATAATAGGCTTTAACTACAAAGCTACAATTTTCAAAGCGTATCTTTGCACCTATGTCGAAAAGAGTAGTTATAGGTCTTTCTGGAGGAGTGGATAGCAGCGTAGCCGCCTACTTATTGCAAGAAGCAGGCTATGAAGTAATTGCTATATTCATGCGAAATTGGGTAGATAGTGATGTAATTATTTCGGAGGAATGTCCTTGGGTAGAAGATAGTAATGATGCGCTTCTAGTAGCGGAAAAACTTGGAATTCCCTTTCATGTAATCGATTTTTCTGAAGAATATAAAGATCGTATTGTAGATTATATGTTCAAGGAATATGAGGCTGGTAGAACACCAAATCCCGATGTTCTCTGCAACCGAGAAGTGAAATTCGATCTCTTTCTGAAAAAAGCCCTGGCTTTAGGAGCAGATTTTGTAGCCACTGGGCATTATTGTCAGAAAACTTCGACTATTGTAAACGGAAAAGAAGTATTCCATCTACTTGCTGGTCACGACCAAAACAAAGACCAAAGCTATTTCCTTTGTCAAATTAGTCAAGAACAATTATCGAAAGCTTTATTCCCTATTGGACATTTAGATAAAAGCGAAGTAAGGGCCATAGCGAAAGCCCAAGATTTAATTACAGCAGAGAAGAAAGATTCGCAAGGACTCTGTTTTATTGGTAAAGTTCGACTACCAGAATTTTTACAACAGCAATTAAAACCAAAAACTGGAAAAATCATAGAAATCCCTTCTAATTTCAATGCTTATGCAAAGAATTGGGAGAGTGATGATTTAGAATATTTAGCAAGTCCCTTTGTTTATAAAGAAGAAGATGGCAAAGTAGTGGGAGAGCATCCTGGTGCGCATTATTTCACTATCGGACAAAGAAAAGGCTTGAATGTTGGCGGTACTCCCCTCCCACTTTTTATTCTTGCTACCGATACGGTAAATAATATTGTTTATGTTGGACAAGGCGAGCAGCATCCCGGCTTACACCGAAAAGCCCTCAAGCTAGCAAATGAAGATTTACATTTCTTACAAAAAAATCTAGAACCTCAGTTTGGTGAGCGTTTGCAGTGTAAGGCAAGAATACGCTATAGGCAAGATTTAGAAGACTGTACCTTACACAAAACTAGCCAAGGAACTTACCTACTTTTCGATAATTTTCAGAAAGGCATTGCACCTGGACAATTTGCTGCTTGGTATTTAAATCAAGAACTTATTGGTAGTGGCGTAATCTCTTAAACTAAGCCATATAAAAGAAAAGTTAAATTACTCTATTTAGCCTTCCCTTCTTCGATAATTTGCGAATTTTCGCTTAATTTTAGTCCTTTAAATAAAAACCATGAAACAGCTCTTTAATACCCTAGTTTGTATATCTCTATTTTTGTGTGCTCAAGCGCAAAATGAATTTTTAGTTAGTTACGAATTAGTAGAAAGCTATACTATAGAAGACCTAAAAGCGAAGTGGAAAGAAAGCAAGATTAAAGAGTTTATTTCTCCTGTAAAATACGAAGTTGCCGGCTATGAAATTATGTATAAAACAAGATGGCATGATGGAAGCGAAATACTTGCTTCAGGCTTTGTTTATGTGCCACAAAAGGTAGAAGAAGAAATACCTACCTTGATTATGAATCATGGTACTACTTTGAAAAAAGAAATGAACATGAAACTAGGTGGACTAATGGCGGGCTGTGTTGCCTTTGCCACCGATGGCTACTTGGTTCTATACCCACATTATATAGGCTTGGGTAAAGGAGAAAAAACCCACCTCTACCAAATTGCTGATAGTGAGGCTTATTCTAATATCGACATGTTAAGAGCGGTTCGTGAGCTTAAAAAAGAAATCTCTTTCGAAACCAATGAGCAGCTCTTTATAACAGGTTACTCGCAGGGTGGACATGCAGCTATGGCGGCACATAAAATGATTCAAGAAGAATATTCAAACGAATTTCAAGTAACTGCTTCTGCGCCAATGAGCGGGGCATATGATATGACAGGAATACAATCGGGCGTTATGTTTGAAAAATATAAGCACCAAGCCTACTTGCCGTATTTATTGCTTTCTCTAGAAGAAAGATACCAAATGTGGGATGGCGATATCTATGATGTTTTTAAAGAACCCTATAGATCGGTTATCAAAGAAAAATTAAACCATGAACACAGCTTAAATGAGGTGTCTAAATTACTGCCAGAAGTACCTTCGGATATGATGCGCGATGATTTAATTGCAGAATTTAAAAGCAATCCAGATTTCATCTTTACCAAAGTACTTAGTTTAAACAACAATTACGATTGGAAACCAGAAAGTCCGATGATGCTTTGCTACTGCAATGCCGATGAACAAGTAAGCTATAAAAATGCCTTTATTGCAAGAGATAAAATGAAAGAAAATGGTGCAGAAAGAGTTTTTGTAAGAAATGGAGGTAAAAAATACGGCCACAACAAATGTGCTCTTTTCTCGCTGATGAATACCAAATTCTTTTTTGATAGTATTAAAGATGGCGACGAAGATGGCAACAAGGGCAAACTCATGAAACGCTTCTTAGTTTCTCTAGCCAAATTGGCTGTTAAGCCCTAGTTGACAATTATATTTTCAATTAATTTTTTGCATTGTCGAAATATATTTTTAGATTTGTCTAAATTTTAATTTAGATATAGCTAAAAATGTTAGAATTTTTTAAAAGTATACATCCCGTTCTAGCGGCATTCATCGCTACCATGTTCACTTGGTTTTTAACTGCCCTTGGGGCTTCTCTTGTTTTCTTCTTTAAGGATTTAAGTAGAAAGTGGCTAGATGCCATGTTAGGCTTTACCGGTGGCGTAATGGTTGCCGCTAGTTTTTGGTCGCTCTTATCGCCATCCTTAGAAATGGCTGCCGAAGATTTTTCTCCCCATTTTACCTGGATTCCAGCGGCAACTGGTTTTGCTACAGGAGCGCTCTTCCTCTATCTACTCGATAAATACTTACCCCACCTTCATATTAATTTTAAAGAAAGCGAGAAAGAGGGAATAGAAACCAATTGGAGAAAAACAACGCTTTTAGTTTTGGCAATTACCTTGCACAATATCCCGGAAGGCTTGGCTGTAGGGGTTCTTTTTGGAGGTGTTGCTGCAGGTCTTCCCGGCGCTACCATCGGAGCTGCGGTTTCTTTGGCTATAGGCATAGGCATTCAAAACTTTCCAGAAGGCTTAGCGGTATCCATGCCTCTCAGAAGAAATGGTATGAGTAGAGCACGTAGTTTTTATTTTGGACAAATGAGTGCTATAGTTGAACCCGTAGCTGGGGTAATTGGTGCCTTAGCAGTATTGTATATCGAACCCATTCTACCTTACGCCCTTTCTTTTGCAGCCGGCGCGATGATTTATGTGGTTGTAGAAGAAGTAATTCCAGAAACACAAAGAGATAAATATACCGATATAGCCACCTTAGGTTTCATTGGGGGTTTTATTGTAATGATGATATTAGATGTAGCTCTTGGATAAGAGCTAGACTTTTCTTGGAGCAATACGCTCCTTTAGTGCCCTGTTAGGACAGTGATTCTTTATTAAGCGAAAAATGCTTAGAACTAAACTTCAATTTTCCTGTAAGTAAATGACTACTATAAGTAACATCCTTTTCTACCTTCTTGTTTTAGGCATTTTTGCGCTATTCCCTAGTTTTAGTATAGCGCAAGATCATCTCCTCGTAATGGATAGCATCCTAAGTGAAGAACTTTCTGAAGTAGTGGTAACTGGATCTAAAACTTTCAAACGAAAGACGGAATCTAGTATTATTGTAAATGTTCTCGACAGCAAAACACTCGATAAATTACAAGTTTGTAATCTTTCGGAAGGACTTAAATTTCAACCCGGTCTTCGCATAGAAACAGATTGCCAAACATGCAACTATACCCAACTTAGAATGAATGGCTTAACGGGTAGCTATTCTCAAATACTAATTAATGGTAGACCAATATTTAGTCCATTAATGGGCTTGTATGGCTTAGAGCAATTACCGGCTAACATGATTGACAGAATTGAAATAGTTCGCGGTGGTGGTTCCTCGCTTTATGGCTCAAGTGCTATTGGGGGTACCGTAAACGTAATTACGAAATTGCCTACTAAAAATTCTTACGAAATCAATTCTTTCTATCAGAATATCAATGGACAAACTAGCGATTTTCATTTTAATGCAAACATCAATGTAATCAGCAAACTAAAGAATACAGGAACTAGCTTTTTTATCAATAAAAGGAACAGAGAATTCTATGATGCCAACCACGATAATTTCTCTGAACTTCCAAAACTGAACAATACTGCCTTAGGTTTAAACAGCTTTTATAAGCCCAAAGAAAATCAAAAACTAGAAATTGCCTTAAGCTACTTATATGAATATAGATTGGGGGGAGAAATTACCGACAAACCCGCCTTCCAAAGTCAACAAGCTGAAGAGCGTTACCATAATATATGGATGGGAAGCGCAGATTATCAAGTGAACTTCAACAATTACAAATCCTCTTTAATTCTATATGCTGCCTTCCAAAATACCCAAAGAAAACATTATACGGGCATTTTACCAGATAGTCTAGCTGCCCTTCAAGAACATATCGAAAATCCACCTTACGGAAACTCTCGTTCTACTACCATTCAGGGAGGTATGCAAGTTAACCATGAGCTTAACAATTTTTTGAAACACAGAAACGTATTGAGTTTTGGTACGGAATTTATCTCTGATCAAGTTATCGACGAGATTGCTAGCTACCATTATTCGATAAACCAAGGCACTCGAAATTGGGGAAGTTTCGTACAAAGCGACTGGGATTTTGCAAAAAACTTCAATCTACTCTCCGGACTTCGAATGGATAAACATAACTTACTCAACAAATTGATCTTTAGTCCGCGCCTTGCTCTGCTTTACACCCTCAAAAAGAACACGCAATTTCGCTTTAGTTATGGTACCGGTTTTCGAGCACCTCAAGCTTTTGATACCGACTTACATATAGCCTTTGCTGGTGGGGGTATCTCTAGAGTGCAACTCTCGCCCGAATTGCGAGAAGAAAGATCGCAAAGCATAAGCACATCTATTAATTTTGACAAAGCAAGCAAGAAATGGATAGCCGGATTTACAGTAGAAGGCTTTTACACCAAGTTGAAAAACTCTTTCGTTTTAAAACATATCGGACAAGATGCCTTTGGCGAGGTCTTTGAGAAAAGCAATGATCAAGACGCAATCGTTGGTGGACTTACCGTGGAATTAAGGGCAAATTATAACAAAAAAATGCAACTAGAATCTGGCTTCACTATACAAAAAACTAGCTATAAAAATCCGGTGGAATATATTCAAGGTACCGAGCCAAGTTCTCGATTTCTAAGATCACCTAATGCCTATGGTTTTGCCAACCTTAATTTCAATCCGACCAAAAATTGTACCTTAAACTTAAATTATGTCTTTACTGGGAAAATGCAAATTGCACATTTTGGCGGGGCCGAAAATTTCCCCTTAGATAAAATGGTAGAAAGTTCACGATTTTCGGATTGGAGTTCGAAAATAGCTTACACCTTCCATTTGCTTAAATTAAATCATGATTTAGAACTTTATGGGGGTATAAAGAACATACTAAACGCTTATCAAAACGACTTTGATACTGGGAAAAATAGGGATAGCAATTATGTTTACGGTCCGAGTACCCCCAGAACTTATTATCTAGGTATAAAGCTTAAAAGTCTGTAGTTAGAAAACAAGCTTTAAGCAGGGTTCTGCTTTACAAGTAAAAAGCTAGCCACTTGCTGCGAAACCACCACTTGTTTATTTCCGTCTAGCACGAGCTCTTGCGACTGGTCGAAGGGAAATTTCTTACCAATACGAATTTCTAATCCCAGGTGCAGACCCAATTGATTTAAGTACTGCAAAAAATCTACTGAGCTATCGGCCACTCCCATTAAAACCACTACATTACCTTCTAGACAAAGACTCAACTTTTGCAATGCCAAGTTATGCATTTTACCTTCTTCATCGGGAATGGGATCTCCGTGAGGATCAAATTTTGGAAAGTCTAGAAAGAGATCTAATTTCTTTATCAATTCTGGCGACTTAATATGTTCTAATTGCTCGGCAACGTCGTGCACTTCATCCCATTTAAAGCCCAATTTTTCCACTAGAAAAACTTCCCATAAGCGATGCTTCCGTATCAATCTAATAGCAATTTGCTTACCTTCTTTGGTAAGACTAACGCCCTTATATTTTTCATAAGCAATAAGATCCTTATCGGCCAACTTTTTGATCATATCCGATACAGAAGCTGCAGTGGTTTGCAAGCGTGCCGAAATAGCATTGGTAGAGGCGGTTTTAGCTTCTGTTTGACAGATGTGAAACACAGCCTTTAAGTAATTTTCTTCTGTTTCAGAAAGATTCATTATACAAAGATAAGGAAAGCTAGCAGGATTTCTTCTGTGCGGAATCGCTTTCTTTCTTAGAACAAGATAGTTAGAGAAGAAAGGGAAAAGCTTCGAGAAGAAAAGTTGAGATATAAAGTATTATTAGGCTAAACAATTAGAAAAACTAGTAAAAATCGGGTTGTAATCATTGCTAACCGTTATTAACCGATACAAACCGTTAGTAACGGTTAGTATCGGTTAGTAACTTCTATCTACATTTCTAAATTCAACTCTTCGAAGTTTACTCAGGTTCTGTCCGAAGGCTTTCAGCTTCGGATTAATAGGAAGTAACATTTGCTACAATGTCAGTACTCTCGGGTCTTACTACTGACAATCTAATAACGTCTATTCTATTTACCAAGCTTTAGCATTTTTTCTAATAGAAAAGATTATCTAACTGCTTTTATCTTTAAACCTTATAAACTAATTTAAAAGGTCGGGAGGTAGCTCCCGACCGTACGAAAAATTATTAGGTCGAGCGCTAGTTGCCTGCCACATAGGAATACATTTGAAAAGATTAGTAGCTGCTCCAAAACCAAACAGAAAGCCAGAAAAGAAGCTCAAGAGAAAACAGAAAGTTAGGAGCTAGCTCCCAACTTCACCAAGCATGCTTGTAAACTTATGGCTCTATCGCCTTCTCTTGCTTTTTAATACTATCGTTCTTAGCTTGTTTTATTTTGAACTCTTCCTTATCAATTTTAAATTCGGAAATCTTATCAAATTCTCGCTTGAAAGAAAGTCCCACCCCGGCCCTTGTGCTGTTGCCTTGGTTAAAGTAATCGTAGTTGGTATTGGTAAAGGCCTTTATTCTAAACCTTCTATTTTCTGTTAGCGCATATTCTATACTAAAATTACCACCAAAATAAGTGGTATTATCTGAAGTACTACTTTGAGTACCCAATTGATTGGCTCCAAAATCTACGTTACCGCCCAAATTAATAGTTACTCTGTCATTTAATAATTGCGTGGTCAGCGCTAATTGTAATTCTCTTCTAAGTGCAAGATCTTGTACACTATTAATCGTGCTAGGGTCTTGCTCGTAGTTTCTATAATTAAAATTAAAGCTTACATCATCCGAAAAATAAGACAACCAATCGTTGAAATAACGAGTCAGTTGGTTCGACAAAAATTCACTCACGGTGTTCGCTGCATCGCTTGCATTAATGTTAATACCATTCGTTACTTGATCTAAACTACTAAGCGGTGGTAAAAATTGATTCAGAACCAATAAACCAAAAACCTGACGATTCATTTCATTTTCGTATTGTCGTAAGGTTAGCATTTTTCTGTCTACATAGTTCCGCAGTTTCGGGTTCAACTGACTAACCTGAATTTCAAAATTAATATCGGGATTATACAGGCGATTTCTCATTTTTAAAAGCAGCTTAACGGGTACTCTATTACTAGCTTCACTACTCACTTCTTCATCTGCGGCACTCTGCAAATAATCTTCAATCAGCGCTTTGGGTGCCGCCCGTAAATCATATACCGCATCTACCTCTACCCGCGTTTCTTCTATAGCTCCTTGAAACACTATGGAGCTATTTGGCTCTATTCTAAACCGTTTATTGATGATGTTTTGTAAAGTGAAAAGATAGTCGCCATCGTTAATTACATAGGCCCCATAAAACTGAACATCCCCTTCTTTAGGTACTGCAATTTTAACATTTCCTTCGCCTTTTACCTCTAATATATCCCCAGCAGCCTCATCTAAAATGATGCTCAATTTACAATCATTATCTAAATCTAAATCTAAATTCACCGTTAAGCCTTTTACCTTTAACTCTTTGGTAATTTGGGTTAAGAACTTCTCTTCTTCACTTTTTTCCTTTTCCCTAAAAGTATAAAATTGATAATCGCTCGCAACACCTCCATCACTTAGAGGAATGTATACCTCCGACTTAGCTTCGCTTTCTCCCGCCACATTGATAACGATATCATTCACCGGACCTTTAAAACTAACACTACCATCTAAATAGGCCTTTCCATAAAAATTGTCGTTGTCGCCATATTTCGTATTTAAGCCCATAATCTTTTCCGACCAAGCATCGATATCTAAGGCAATATCTTTAAGATTTTTATGTAGGATTTTACCTTTTCCAAAGGCCTCATTGCCATCCATATCGGTAATTCTAATATTATTACCCAAATTGATGGCGTTCTTCTCGAATATTACCCTATGCTCCTTAATGTTGTAAGTAGTTTGTAAGAAGGTAACGGTGGTGGTAACATCGTTAATGTCTAAATAGCCTAATAAATCGGGCTTCGTTCGCGGTCCGCTAAGACTAAGCTTTCCCGAAACGGTACCTTGTACATTATCAATGTATTGCGCTATGAAATCTTCTATGCTGTAAATTGCAAAGTTCTTCACATCAAACTGTAAATCAATATCTTTCGGACTCGATTTCGAATCAAAAGAGTAGCTACCATTAATATCTACTTCGTTATCATCTCCATAGAGATTGGCATTTATTTTAACCTTCTTGCTGGAAAGATCCAAATTGGCATTAGCATTTAGGTTACCCACTTTATACGAATTCACTTCGATATTCTCCACCATCAAATTTCCAAAAAAACCAGGTTCTCCTTCTAACATTTCCATTCCCATGCGACCATTTACTATGCCCTTTAGTTCAATATCCTTAGCCGCCAAAAACTGAGTGAAATCTTGAATAAAAATATTACTTAAATAAACATCTGCTTTTTGATCTTTTGAACCCAAGTCGAGGTCGATTAGTAATTCTGAAATTCCATTATAAAGTTTCAAATTTTTAGATTGAACACGCTCACTTATAGTAATTTCGTTATGCTCATCGATAAGCCAAAATTGTTTATTAATAAAAATATTAGAAGGTTCAAAAACGAACTTTACCCTTTTATTTTTAGTTACCATATTGGCTAATAGCTCAATAGAAGTGTTTTCGGCACCATCGGTATAGAGTTTTAGATCTAAATTATTTCTAGGGCCATTCACTAAAAAAGCAAGATCTTGCAATAGTACACTATCCTTGTAATACACCAAAGGAACTGAGTTGATCATATCAAAATTACCCTGGTTCACATAGATATTGGAACTTAAATTAAAAACACTAAAATCTTGATATTGAATCAAGGGAACATCCATTCTAGCCAACATGCTTTGGGTGTTAGAATTGAAATTCCCCTCAATGATGCTAGGCTTTAAGATGCTCAACTTAGGAACAAATAGCGCTAATATTTCTGGATTCTTTCTAATGTTCAGCTCAAAACGCATTAACTGATTACTAGCATTATCCTTGTAATTTGGAATAAGCACCGATTTAATGGCGTTTGGCACTTTCAACCAATTGAAAGCCCCTTCTACTTCGGCATCGAAATCTTGCGTAAGCAACTTAAATCTCTTCTCGCCATTTACCAAAACATTACTTTCCAAAACAATGTTTCCGAGATCATAGCTTTTATCTTCTGTAGCCACTACCAAATCATTCACCCGAACTTTACCTATTAAATCATCAATATTACTGGCTGTAAAATCCGCAGAAAGGTCCGCTTTTAGATTCATATCTCTATTCCATAAGTTTAAGGCTTTCGGATTGAAATTTTTCATTTCCGCTTCAAACTTAAAACTAGGTTTTGCCTGCGAGGCATCAATGGTTCCATCAAAAACCAAGGCCAAATTTTCATCATCAATATCGAGGTGACCCTCAAAAAACTTATCTTTTAAATGACCATTAATTTGAACTTGATTGTAGGAATAATTCTTAATTTCCACTTTTTCAATCAAGGCATCAATTTCTAAATCGAGAGTACTTAACTTGATTCCTTTTCCCTTTGCACTACCATTTAAGCTTACTTTGCCAAAAATATCCTCCTTGGCGAAATATCTTCCAATATCAAAATCTTCTAAAGCGAAATTTCCAGAATAATAAGCATTGTTTTCTTTATCTAATTTAAAATTCAAATCGGTTTGCGCTATACCTAAATCTGTCTTTAATCTTCCGTAGGTTACAAAATCGTTTAAGAAGCCATCAAAATTTCCTTTAAAATCTAATAAACCTAATTTTCTTAAGTTCTCTGGCAGGGGCAATGATGGATAAATTCTGATAATGTCACTAAAGTCCGTTCGCAAGCGATTCACCTTGCCGCTAATAAAGGTTTCTTTAATATTGGGCAAGCCATTCATAGAAAATTCCCCATCGAAAATAGAATTCCTTGCGGTTTTTATGTGTAAGTCCTTCGACTTAAAACTACTTACCTTGCCATATAAATGGCCATCTATTAATATCTCATTATTCCAATTAATTTTATCGTTTGACACGAAATAGGCAATTTCTCGAGCGTCAATTTTAGCATCCAAAATATCCAAATCAAAACGTACCTCTTCAATAAAATTCCTAAAATCAAGCAAACTAGAGTAGGATAAGGAAGCATTAGCATTTAAAGAACTACTAGCTGTATTCAAGCTTAAATTTTGGAAGAGAAGGTCTTCATTAGCAAAGCTAAAATTACTCTGTAAATGCTCTATTTTAAGTCCGCTATTCTCCCTTAAACTTAAACTTTGCAAATCGGCATAAAGACTGTCATAAGCAAATAGAATGTTCTCTACTTGAGCATTAATCTGATTAAGACTTAGGTGATTTGGATCGAACTTAGTAGTGGCACTTTTATTGGCTCTCGCATTATTAAATGAAAAACAAGAATTTTCGATTTGCAAAGCACTATTCTCCAGATAAAATGGCAGGTAAATACTTTCTATAGGATTATCCTTTTTAAGGTAAGTCGGATTTGCCACTAATTGCAGGATGTTGATATCCGCCTCCCTTAAAATACTTTCTTGCAATTCAATTTGATTATCTCCTAATCGAAAGTATCTGCAAGAAACTTGTAATTCCTTTAAGGAGGAATTTAATACAAAACCAGCGTATTTATCCTCATAGTTCACACGAATATCTCGTAATACAAGATCCTCTA
Source organism: Chitinophagales bacterium (assembly GCA_020635975.1). GTDB lineage: Bacteria > Bacteroidota > Bacteroidia > Chitinophagales > UBA8649 > JAFMKE01. The sequence goes on along the minus strand of JACJYT010000012.1, from coordinate 9,661 downwards.
ATTGCAAATCCCAAGAAGATGCAGAATTATCCTTCTCTTCTGAACTTGCTTTATTGCCAAAACTAGACAACTCCAAGTGATCAATATTAAATAGACTATCATTATACGCTCTGTTAATATCGATGTATATCTCTTGAACTTCTAATTGATTGAGAAGAATCTTTTTTTGAAGCAAGGAAAAGTAGCTAAATCTTGCATTCAAGCTTTGCAAATAGAATAAGGTATCTTGATTAAGGTCTTCTATATATAAATCGTCTATTTGCAATTCATTAAAGAATTCTATCTCTAGCTTAGAAATATGGATAGGTAATCCCAATCTTTCCGAGATAACATCAGTTATCTTTTGTGCTACATAGGTTTGAACTTTAGAGGAGCGCAAGGCAAAAAATAAAGTAGTCAACAAGAATACCATTAGGATAAACAGTATTAGTGTTACTTTTGCACTTGTTTTAAATATTTTTTTTACGTTCACTCGACGAAAATTCTAATCAACAAATATAAGTATAAACATGGAAGCGAAGCCTATAACTTTACTAGCAATCGAATCTTCTTGCGATGACACTTCTGCTGCGCTTATAAAAGACGGCAAAGTACTTGCCAATATTATTGCCTCGCAAAAAATTCATTCGGAATGGGGCGGTGTGGTACCTGAGTTAGCCTCTAGAGCCCACCAACAAAACATAGTTCCAGTGGTAGACATGGCCCTAAAAAAAGCCGCTGTTAAAAAAAGTGAATTAGATGCTATAGCATATACGGGTGGACCAGGGCTAATGGGTTCCTTAATGGTAGGGAGTAGTTTTGCAAAGGCAATGGCTCAAGCTTTAAATATACCAAGCATAGCTGTGCACCACATGAAGGCTCATGTACTTGCTCATTTTATAGATGATCCTAAGCCTAAGTTTCCCTTTTTATGTTTAACAGTATCTGGTGGACATACTCAAATTGTTTTGGTTAAAGACTATTTAGAAATGAAAATTATTGGCAGTACCATAGATGATGCAGCGGGAGAAGCCTTTGATAAATGTGCTAAAATATTTGGCTTAGACTATCCCGGCGGACCAATGATAGACAAGCTTGCAAAGAATGGTAATCCCAATGCCTTCAAATTTACAAAACCCCGAGTTGGCGAATTCGATTTTAGCTTTAGCGGTTTAAAAACGGCAGTGCTCTACTTCGTTCAAAAGCAAAGCTTAGAAAATCAAAATTTCGTAGCAGAAAACTTAGAAGACCTCTGTGCTTCTCTACAAAAAACTATTGTAGAAATTCTTATAGCTAAATTAGAGCATGCAGCAGAAAGCCTAAATATTAAGGAAATTGCCATAGCAGGTGGGGTTTCGGCAAATAGTTTGTTAAGAAGTGAATTACAAGCACTAGAGCGAAAAGGCTACACTAGCTATATACCCGAGTTTCAATATTGCCTAGATAATGCGGGAATGATTGCTATTACAGCCCACTTTCAATACCAAAAGGCTTTATTTAGTGACTTGAGTTTTGAACCTCGTGCAAGATGGAGTATAGAAGAGAATTAGCTTCGAAAAAAAACTATCTTTGCGCAATGAAAAAATTAGTACTTGCTTTATTTATTCTACCTTTCTTAGGCTTCAGTCAAAATCAGGAAATTGCCTTTGATTGCTATGGAGAAGGGGTTAAATTGTATTATCAAGGAAATTTTTCTGAAGCAATCTACTCTTTTAATTTAGCCATAGAGCAGAAAGAAGATTTTCAATTCGCCTATTACAATAGAGCTCTAAGTAATCTTAAATTATTGAATTTTGATAAGGCTGCTCAAGACTTCTCGAAAGTAATTTCTTTAGACAGCACCTACATAGAAGCCTATAAAAACCGAGCAGAATGCTATCTCAAACTTAAGGAGTACGATAAGTGTATGTTAGATTTACAAGTGCTTATTTCGTCTAATTCTAAGGTTAGAGCACCCTATAAAACTTTGGGTCTTTGCTATTATTATCAAAGAAATTATCCCTTAGCTAATGAAGCCTATGCCTTTTATTTAGAGGAAAATGATAAGGATTACGAAGCATGGTTTCAGAAAGGGCTATGCAATTTCTACTACGCCGATTTTGAAAATGCGATAACAGAATTCAGCCAAGTTCTAGAAATTAATCCGAACTACATCAGTGCATTAGATTGGAGAGCACAAGCTTATCAAAAAGCCAATTACATAAAGAATGCCTGTAAAGATTGGAAAGAAGCCGTAGAATTAGGCTATTCCTCTAGTCAAGAGTTTCTAGATAAATACTGTTTTGAAGAAAATTAGACAAAGCTGATTTTACCTTTCTAAGCTCCATCTTTAAGCATCTAGGCTCTCTATCCAATTAAACCAATTGGCTAAAATTTCTAAGCCATTAGGACTTAGAATAGACTCTGGATGAAATTGTAAACCCACTAAGGGGAAGTGTTCATGTTGAATGGCCATAACTTCGGAACTAGCAGTTTGTGCTATAAGTTTTAAGGGAGAGCCAATGTTCTTTAAAATTAAGCTATGGTAGCGCATCACTTCTATTTCTGGTTCCAAATTTTTAAATATCTCTGCTCTCAAATCTAAGCTTATGCGAGATGTTTTACCATGCATCTGTTTATCTGCATAATCTAACTTAGCTCCAAAAAATTCGCCCAAAGCTTGATGTCCCAAGCAAATACCTAAAATTGGTAACTTATCATAATAAGCTGCAATCAGTTCCATAGTAATACCGGAGGAACTCGGTCGGCAAGGACCTGGAGAAATCACTATACTGGTAAATTCTAGAGCACTTAGTTCTTTCAAGCTTTTTTCATCATTGCGCAGTACTATGCAGCTTTTGCCCAATTGAAGAATATAATCGTAAAGATTATAGGTGAAGGAATCGTAATTATCTATTAATAATACCAAGATGCTATACTTGAGGTGCTACTTCTTGCACAGTTTCATTAATCAAATCAAAGGAGTCCTTTAAATAAGGAATTAAACTTTTAACTAAATCTAGACTAAAAGGACCGAGCGGCATTATATATCTATAACTATAAGAGCTTACCATAAGATTTTCAGTAAACACACCTGTTTTGGAAATTAAGTAGACTAATAAACTAAAGATCAGTACCGTTATCAGCGACCAAAGCAATCCCCCTGCAAGTTTATTCACAAAATTCAGCATAATTGCTTTTAAAAATTTCTCGCTTAGAATTGCCACTAATTTGACTGCTCCTATTACGGCTAGAAGGACCAAAATAAAAGATAATGCCGGCATGATTAAGGAAGGAATATTGAAATTATTATGCAACCATACGGCAGCTAGAGAAGAGAAATTCATAGCCATGATGATGCCCAAAACGATAGCTAATAAACTCAAAACAGAGTAAATAATTCCTTTAGTATAACCATTATAAAAGGAAGCAATTAACAAGAGTACAAAAACTACATCCAAAATCATTAGATCGCTTTTTTAAGTGATAGATTTATTTAATAATCATTAATACACAGAACTCAGTTCTCCCAGTTCTTTTTTAGACTTGCTATAAAATTGGGGTCGGCCCAATCTTTAGTTCCTATTTTACTATAAACCTTAACACCCTTTTTATTCAAGATATAAGTAGTTGGATATTGGGTAATTCCAAGCTCTTCGATACTCTCTATGTGAACAAAATTAATTTCAGGATACTTTGTCATGTAGCTGGCTACTTTTTCCAAAGGCTCATCGCTAATGGCATAAACTTCGAGATCTTGCCATACGGTCGACATTTCATTTAGAGATGGCATTTCTTGCTTGCAGGGACCACACCAGGTTTGCCAAAAATTTAAAACAAGCACCTTGTCCGATTTTTCGGTAAGGTTTATGGCCTCTCCTTCATAGCTAGTAAGAACTAGCTTTTCCTTTTCCAAGCTAGGAACGTAGAACTTACGTTTCAAAAAAAGCGCAATACCAAGAGCAAAAACTATATAGAATATAAGGTTCAAGTATTTCATGATTAGTCTTTTTCTACTATTATGAATACGTCTTCATTATCCTTTTTCATAAAGTAGGTTTCTCGGGCAAACTTTTCCTTTTTTTCGTCGGTAGAAAAAAGTTCATCCTTAAGGGCATCTACCTCTTCAATTTCCTTGGTGAAATATTCCTTCTGCTCTTCTAATTCGGCAACTTTCTTACTCAACTTCCATTGATAAAAGAGATTATTAGAATCAAAAAAGAGCATCCAAAGTACAAAAAAAGCAAAAATAGCAAAGTAGATATTCTTAAAATACCAGGGTAATTCTTTCCATTTTTGTAAGTACTTTTTCATGCTATCAAAATTAATTAAAAAACTTCAACTTAGTCTTTTTTCCCACTGCTTAAGACAAAAAATCCTAGTTCTACCGAGAACTAGGACCTTCTGTTTAGTTAGCATAGTTATTAATCTACATTATCGTTTAGAAAGGCATTATTCCTTCTAATCTCTGGTCTTCTTTCTCCATCTACATCAAAGCTATCGATAGAAAATCTCGACAAATTATTATCACTACTATGAGGAACTTGATCCAAGTTAACTCCTCTTCTTTCGTAAGCAGGAATATCTTCCAATTCCTTAATTTTATTCATATTATCCCACTTATAGCTTACATCCTTTAGTCTTCTAATTCTATCGCTTAGAACATTCTCTTGCTTATTCTCTTGAATTGGAGCGCTCTGCTCTTCTTTAGGCGTAGTATAGAAACTATAGGCTTCTTTTTCCTCTTCTTTCTCTTCAGAAATTTCTTTCACTTCAAAACCAAATTCATCTTCCTCTTCTTTCTCGATTTCCTCCTCTTTAATTAAAGAAAGATTTGGAAAAGTAAAGTCCAAATTTTCCTCCTTCTTATCGGTAAACAAATCAAAAGAGAAGCTATTATTTTCAATTTTATCTTCCTTAACATGAGGATTACTTAACTTAAAATCGATTTGCTCTGGCAAGTTAGTTTTTGGCTCCTCCTTTTTCTCTTCCTCCAATTTAAAAAGCTGACGTTGCTGTTGCACTGGCGCCTTTTGCTCTTCCATATTTTGAAAGCCAGTAGCAATTAGGGTTACACTTAGCTTATCGCCTAAAGACTCATCATCGCAAGTACCAAAAATGATATCTGTATCATTACCTGCAGCATCTTGAACGAAGCTGTTGATTTCGGTAATTTCGTCGATGGTTACTTGCTTAGTACCCGAGCTAATATTAATTAAGATATTTTTAGCACCCGTAATGTTATTATTGTTAAGTAATGGCGAATTAATTGCTGAGTGAACGGCACGCATTGCTCTATCATTTCCTTCTGCGCTAGCCACACCCATTATAGCAACACCACTACTCTTCATCACGTATTCTACATCGGCAAAATCGACGTTTATCTCTCCCGGAACCGTAATGATTTCGGAAATGCTCTTAGCAGCCATAGTAAGCACATCATCCGCTCTTGAGAAAGCATCTGATTTAGAAAGATTACCATAAATCTCTCTAATCTTGTCATTAGAAATAATCAGGATACTATCTACTTCTTCTTTTAATCTTCGAATTCCTTCATCTGCTTGTAAAAGTTTTCTTCTGCCTTCAAAGCTAAATGGTGTAGTAACTATACCCACTGTTAAGATTCCCATCTCTCTAGCAATCTTAGCCACTACAGGAGCACCACCAGTACCTGTTCCACCACCCATACCGGCAGTTACAAATACCATTTTGGTATTCTTGCTCAACAATTCTTGGATAACTTTAGCCGATTCTTCGGTTGCTTGCTCGCCTACTTCTGGGCGAGAACCAGCTCCTAAACCTTGTGTAATTTCTGGTCCTAATTGAATTTTATTAGGAACCGGACTTAAATCCAAAGCCTGTTGGTCTGTATTACAAACTACGTAATTAACGCCTCTTATGCCCAAGGCATACATGTGGTTAACTGCGTTACTTCCTCCACCTCCAACACCTATAACTTTTATGATGGATGATTGTTCTTTTGGTAAATCAAATTGCAAATTCATATTCATAGCTCAATATTTATCTATTCTTAATCTTTAAAATCTTCATTGTTATCGTCCATTAACCAATCTGGAATACCTTTAAACATATCCTTCCACCAGTTATTCACTTTTCTAGTTTTTGCCTCTTGGATAACATCTTCTTCTTTAACTTCTTCTTCGGCATGCTCCACCATTACTTTCTCTTCTGTTTTAACTGGTATCTTGATACTGGTTCGAGCCTCTTCTTTGAAAGCTCTTTCCACCAAACCAATACCAGTTGCAAACATGGGATGTTTTAGTTCGTCGTTATAACCTTTTGCTAAATGCTCTATTGGGTAGCCAATTCTTGCATCCAAACCAGTTACATACTCCACCAATTGTTTAATATTCTTTAATTGCGATCCTCCTCCTGTTATAACGATGCCTGCATTTAATCTATTGGCATAACCCGATGCTTTTATCTCAAAATAAACCTGTTCAAAAATTTCTTCTATACGAGCTTGGATAATGTTGGCCAAGTTACGCATAGAAATTTCTTTAGGTGGTCTGCCCTTCAAACCTGGAATTGAAATAATCTGATTATCCTTAGCCTCCACAGCTAAAGCAGAACCAAATCTCACTTTCAATTGCTCGGCTTGATTTTTCATTATTTTACAGCCATCCTTGATGTCTTCTGTAATAATATTACCTCCAAAAGGAATCACACAAGTGTGACGAATAATACCATCTTGAAAGATAGCCAAGTCGGTTGTTCCACCTCCTATATCTACTAAAGCTACGCCTGCTTCTTTTTCATCTTCATCTAAAACAGAAGCCGCAGAAGCCAAAGGTTCAAGAATCAAACCTTCCATAATTAGGCCCGCTTTTTCAACGCAACGCTCAATATTTTGTGCTGCCGCAACTCGACCTGTGATAATATGGAAATTCGCTTCAAGTCTACTACCACACATACCAATAGGATCGCTCTTCGCAGGGAAAGAATCTACAAAAAACTCTTGAGGAAGAACATGGATAATACGCTCGCCTGGATTCATGGCAAGCTTGTGCATATCTCTAATCAAGCTCTTAATATCTTCCTTGCTTATTTCATTTTGCGAATCTTCTCTAGTAAGAATTCCGCGATGTTGCATACTCTTTATGTGCTGTCCTGCAATACCAACATGAACCGACTTTATCTCCACCCCAGCTTGCTTTTCGGCATCTTTAACAGCCTGTATAATAGATTGTACAGTTTTATCAATATTAGCAACTTCTCCACGCATAACACCATGGGATGGTGCTTTACCTATGCCAAGAACTTCAGTTTTCCCGTTTTCGTTCTTGCGAGTTACTAAGGCACAAATCTTTGTTGTTCCTATGTCTAAGCCGACTAATATTTGTTCGTTTCCCATCATTTTCTTTGTTATTTTTTTGTACAGATAATTTGTCCTTGATACTTTAAATTAATTCTACTATAAATTTTCCAGTCTACATTTTTCAAAGCTTCTTTATAAAAGATGCGTAGATATCGAAATTTATCTTCCAAATTTGCTGTAGAACCTAGTAAAATAGAGTGTTCAGCAATCTTGGAATAAAGAATAAAGTCGCCGTTTTCTGCAACATGGATTTGACCTATCATGGCATCCCAAAACTTATCGGCAGAAATAAATTGCACAATTTTACTTAGGTCTTGGTGTATAGGGTTTTGATCCATATTGCTGTCGTTAGGAATATTACCTGTAGCTACAATAAGTCTAGGAGTAAATTTAGTAGAAATCGGTATGCTTTGTCCCTTATCACTTACATAATAACTAACACCCTTATTGTTGAATACTCTATATATAGGTAATTTTTGCTTCACATCTACTTTGATGCTCCCTTCGAAATTGCTAAATACTTCCGCTTTCTCTACATAAGAATTTTGTTCAATACGCGCCTCAATTGCCGCTTTATCTATATCCTTAATTCTTTGATTAATCAAAACACTTTGTCCGTAATTATTAATATAATTCATCAAATCTTGATCGTCGATAAATCTCAAATCATTCTTCTGGCTAATGTCCACCTCCACATCAGTGCAAATCACATCATTCATCTTAACACTAGCACTAATCATAATGGTTATGAATAAAGCAGCAAAGCCAAAAATGCTCAAAACCTTAAGTCCAATAATCATATTTGCTTTCCACTTCTTATTCACTGAGTAAGTTTTTAATTTGTGGAACAAAACGATCTATATCTCCGGCCCCTATGGTAACCAAAACCTTGCCTTTTGCTCTTTCTTTTAAAGCACTTAGCAAAGCAGATTTCTCCACAAGTTCTTTCTTGTGCAAGGTGATTTGCGATAATATTAACTCTGAACTAACTCCAGGTATGGCTTCTTCTCTAGCCGGATAAATTGGTAATAGAATCACTTCATTAGCAGCACTTAACTCTTCGGCAAATTCTAAACACAAATCTTGTGTTCTTGAAAAAAGATGTGGCTGAAAAATCGCCAAAATTTCTTTATCTGGATATAGAAACCGCAAAGATTTCATTAAGGCTTTTATTTCTTTAGGATGATGAGCATAATCGTCGATATAGATATAATCGCGATTTTCAACATGTCTTTCAAATCTTCTATAAATTCCTTTAAAACTAGATATTCCTTTTCTAATATCTTCCTCTTTCATTCCTAAAATACTGCAAACAGCAATGGCAGCTGTGGCATTTTCAAGGTTGTGTATTCCTCCAAAAGAAGCCAATAAATTGTTTATTTCTTGAGAATTAAAAACCACGTCAAACTTTAACTTTCCGTCTTGAACTTCAAATTTTGCCAACTGACAATCGCTGGTTGCAGATTGACCATAATTTAAAACTTGTATATCCTTTCTCAGTTCTTTTTCAATGTGTTTATAATCTTCATTGAGAACAAGCTTTCCGTTAATTGCTATATTTTGCGTAAAATGAATAAACTCCTTTTCGATATTTTCTAGACTTCCATAAATTTCCAAATGATCACTATCGATTGCGGTAATAACTGCAATATTCGGTTTTAAGGTTAAAAATGATCTATCAAATTCATCGGCTTCTACTACTAAATATTTATCAGAAGTATGGATATAATTCGATTGGTAATTTGCTGCTATTCCACCTAAGAAAGCAGTACAACCTTCTCCTTGATTTAGTAAATGTGCAATCATTGCCGAAACTGTAGTTTTACCATGAGACCCTGCCACAGCGATGCAGAATCTTTTTTCTGAAATAAAACCTAAAACCTGAGCTCTCTTAAAAATTTGAAAGCCATTATCTAAGTACCAGTGCTTTTGCAGATGATTAGCTGGAATAGCTGGAGTGTAAATTATTAGTTCAGCATCTTTATCTAATAAAGAAACATCATCCGTATAATGCACCCCGATACCCTCCTTTACCAGGGTTTCTGTTAATGGAGATGGAGTTTTATCGTAGCCATTAACAATCTTACCTTGCGCTTTAAAATAACGAGCGAGAGCAGACATACCGATTCCTCCGATTCCCAAAAAATAAACTCTCGATATTTTATTAATATCTACCATGCAATACTATTTAAAACCACTTGCGCTATTTCTTTTGCGGCATTAGGTTTGGCGAAAAGTTTAATTTGCTTACTCAAAAGCTCTTGTTGTTTTTCATTTGCTAAAAGCTCTAGTGCTTTAGGCACAAGATTATCGTTTGCTTCGGTATCTTTAACCAAGATGGCAGCTTCTTTTTCTACCAAAGCC
>JACJYT010000011.1 GCA_020635975.1 Chitinophagales bacterium | reverse complement strand
CGATAGTAATATTGTAAAACACATAATAATTGCAAACCTTATTTTTTTCGTTCTGTTTTGTGCAGACTTTTCTCCATTTAGCAAATTATCGCCTGTTTTAGCGTTGTGGTATGTAGATTCTCCTTTTTTTAAGCCTTGGCAAATAGTAACGCATTTCTTTATGCATGGTAGCTTTATGCACATTTTCTTTAACATGTATGCTTTATACTTATTTGGCACTATTTTAGAAAAAGTTTGGGGTGCTAAAAGATTAGTAATATTTTACTTTACCACAGGGATATTTGCGTCTATTTTATACCTTTTAGTTACTGGTTTAGAATATTATCTAAATCCTAATATCCAAACTATGTTTCCCTATAGCGAGGGCTTAGTTTCGGCCGACTTCTTTGTTCCTATGGTAGGTGCTTCTGGGGCTATATTTGGACTTCTGACTGCTTTTGGAATGCTTTTTCCCAATACAGAATTGCGTCTACTTTTTCCGCCGATCACTTTAAAGGCAAAATATTTTGTTCTAATCTATATTGCCATTGAACTGTACCTTGGCTTTCAGCAATTTGCAGGAGACAATGTAGCTCATTTTGCACATTTAACCGGGGCATTGGTAGGATACCTAATTGTAAAATATTGGCAAAAAACTAGAAATAGCTTTTACTAGCCATGAAACTTCAGATTTCATCCTTCTTAAATGCCATAAAAAATCGTTTCAAACATGGTGATTTTTTAATCCGTATTATTTTAATTTATTGCGGAGTTTACTTTGTTCAAATATCATTGAATGTATTTGATTTGATCCTTTTCAAAGACTCTCGTATTCTACAAAATGTCTTAGAGCAAACTTTCTACCTCAGCTCAAAGACAGAAATTGTGCCATGGAAATTTTACACCCTACTTAGCTATCAATTTTTTCATGATGGCATTTTGCATTTATTGATTAATATACTTTTGCTATACTTTTTTGGAAAAGTATTACTTAACAATTACCCGATTAAAAAGTTAGTTCCATTATATTTTCTAGGAGGAATCTTTGCGGCCCTTCTCTATAGAATTGTTTGTCAATTTTCTTTCGCTTATATCCCTCCTTCTCCAATCGTTGGCGCCTCAGCATCTATAATGGCTCTTCTAGCAGCTTCTAGTATTCTTTATCCAGATTACAAGATTAAACTCTTCCTAATTCTAGATATACCTTTAAAATGGCTTACTCTTTCCCTAATCGTTTTGCAATTGATTTATTTAGGTAAATCAGAAACCATTGGCACGGGAATAATTCACCTCGGTGGATTGTTATTCGGATTTGCGTATGTCGTATTCGACAAAAAAGGATTTGCTATTTACCGGCCTTTTAACCAGGTTCTAGATTACCTTCTAGCTTTCTTGAAATTCAGAATGAACTCCATCGATACTAGAAAGCATGCATGGAAGAAAGAAAAGCCAAAACAAGAATCTGATAAAATCTCAGAAATAGACCAAGATAAAATAGATGCCATTCTTGATAAAATTTCTACTTATGGTTACGAAAGTTTAAGTAAATTGGAAAAAGATTATTTATTTAGAGCAAGTAAAAACTAGAAACAAATTACCTTCGTTTAACAAGGAACTTTAGCCTAAAAGATAATGCTTAAAAAATTTCAACTTTTCTTGAATTTACTATTTTCCATTTCTTTGGTTTTAGTGCATTATTCGGCCTCTATTAATCCATTAAAATTTTGGCCAACTGCCTTTTTGGGTTTAATTTATCCCCTTCTATTAATAATAGTAGTTTTCTTTCTTTTTATACAGGTTTTTTCCAAAACTAAAAAGCTGGCTCTTATTCCTTTACTTGCTTTAATTGTAACTTGGACAAGTAACAAAGCAAATTTTTCTATCTCTGGAAGCTCTGCGAGATTAGAGCAGATAAGCATCATGACATGGAACGTAAAAAACTTTGATTTATATAATTGGAGTGGCAACGAAGATACTCGAAACAAGATATTAACGCTATTAGAGGAAAATAAACCAAACATTCTATGTCTTCAAGAATTTTATACAGAAGATAAGGGCAAGTTTACTAATCTAAAGGATATAAAAAAGCAATTGGATTATCAGCACGTTTATTTTGCAAAAACATACAGCTCAGATGAAAACTCTCATTGGGGACTTGTTATTTTTTCAGATTATAGAATTTTAAATACAGGTAAATTAACTTTTGTAGAGGGCACTAGACTAAACTCGTGCATATATACAGATATTGAAATAGATGCGAGCAATACATTTAGACTTTACAATGTGCATCTTCAAAGCAATCAATTTGCTCAAGAAGATTACGATTTCATACAAAACTTCAGCGATTCGCAAGATGGTAAATCCATGGAAAAAATAATTTCAAAATTAAAAAAGGGTTACATAAACAGAGCTAAACAAAGTCAACAGGTTCTAGAAAGCATAAACTCTAGCCCTTACCCTAGTATTATTTGTGGCGATTTCAACGACACACCAGTTTCTTATGCTTACAGAACTTTAAGTGAAAATAAAAAAGATGCATTTATAGAAAAGGGACTTGGATTTGGGAAAACCTACGTGAATCCCAGTCCATTTTTGAGAATAGATTATTTACTCTTCGATACTACTTTCACCATAAATTCATACAAGCGCTTGAGCGAAGAACTCTCAGACCATTACCCTATTTTAGTGAAGTTTAGTATTTAAATAAATAATAAATCAGTTTAACATATTCGTTGTTTAAGGCAATTAAGCCCGCTTCACTTTTCCACCAGCTTTTCTCTGAGTATTGGGTACTTGCCGCTCCATAAATTCTAACTAAGACGCCTTCTCTTTCAAATTTTTTCATAAAAACTAGGGCTATTCTTCTCGTATGAAATAAAGAACTAATTATAGCAATTTCTTCAAGCTTATTTTCTAAGCAAAAATTTAGAATATAATCGCTTTCTTCTATGGTGCTTGTTCCATAAGGCAGGATAGAAATATTATCGGAGGGAACACCTAAAGATTCCATTTGTATTTTCGTTAGGAAAGACTCCTCTAGATTAATGCCATAAGATTCAAGGTCTGGCGATAAATTTGCCCCAGTGCAGACAATATGGTTAACAGAACCCGTCTGAAACAATTCTGCCGCAAAGCTTCCTCTATCTTTAGCCCCTCCAGAAAGAACAAAGGCATAATCTAATGATACAATTTCATCAGTAGCAACCAGCCCCTTAGCAGCAAGATTAAGTAGTTTATAACGAAACCCAAACACTAATGCGCTTAGCAGAGCAAAGAATAAAAGAATTGCCCAAAATTTACGTTTCATTTCCTTATTTTGCGTGTAAAATATAACAAAAATGACAATTAGCGAAGCTCAGAAGGAAATTGATGCATGGATAAAAAAATATGGTGTACGATATTTTGACAATCTAACTAATCTTTCCATTCTTATGGAAGAAGTAGGGGAATTAGCGCGGATTTACTCTAGAAAATTCGGAGAGCAATCTTTTAAAGATAAAGAGGCTAAACATTCTATTGAAGATGAAATGGCAGACATTTTATTTGTACTAATGTGCATGGCTAATCAAAATGACATTAATCTTGAAGAGGCTATGAAAAAAAATTTAGCAAAAAAAACAAGCAGAGACAGCGAAAGACACCTTAGAAATAAAAAATTAAAATGAATAGAAAACCATTCAAATTAAATATTTGTGTTACTTTTGTGCCCAAATTATATACTAAAACATAGTTTAAAATGAAGAAAATTTTCACATTACTATTAGTTGCTTCACTTAGTTTAGCTGCAATAGCTCAAAATGAAAGTCATAAATGGGCTGTAGGAGCAGGAATTAGTGCTACCGATTTTTCTGGACCAATTACCAAATCTTATTTTGATTTCGATAATTACAAAGGTGCAGGAAGGATTTTTGTAGGAAGATATATTAACCCTTCATTTAATGCGAAGTTAGATTTTACTTTTGGTAAAGTTTGGTATCCAACGATTACAGCTTATCCAGATGTTGTTGCTGATGTTTACCAATTGAAGCATATTTATGATGCCGGTATTAACATAGAATACAAATTTAACAATGGATATATTTTCAAGGAAAGTGCGGTTGTAGCTCCATACATTCATACAGGATTTGGCTTTAACAGCATTGTAGATTATGATGTAAATACTTACGTTCCTTTTGGCATTGGATTAAATATTCGTCCTGCTGATTGGTTAACGATTAATATTCAATCTACTTACAAGTTAAACATTGATAATTCTTACGATTATACGCAACACTCAGCTTCTTTAGTTTACAACTTTGGTAAAGGCAAGAAAGAAACAAAAACTGAGGATACTGAAGTAAGTGATTCTGATAGTGATGGTGTTCCTGATTTAATAGACGAATGTCCTTTTGCTGCTGGTACTGCTGAATTCTTTGGTTGCCCAGATAGTGATGGAGATGGTTTAGGTGATAGCCGTGATAATTGTCCGCAAGAAGCTGGCTCTATGGACAACAAAGGTTGCCCAATGGCTGATTCTGATGGAGATGGCGTTTCTGACGATAAAGATTCTTGTCCTAATGTAAAAGGAGATAAGCGTTATGCTGGTTGTCCTGATACAGATGGAGATGGTATTGTTGACAAATACGATAAATGTCCAGAACTTGCTGGTGTAGCTTCTAACAATGGCTGTCCAAAAGATGCTGTTGAGGTGGTAACAACACCGACGGTTACTACACCTGCTGTACCAACTACTCCAGTTGTTAGTACTCCAACTACCCCAAGCTCTCCTTTAGTAGGAACTGGTGCTGGAACTAATTCTGTATTTTTTGCTTCTGGAAGTGATTTGGTAAGCGCTACTGAGAAAAAGAAAATTGATCAAGTATTAGCTATTCTTGAGGCTAATCCAAATTACAAGGTGAAAATCAAAGGATATACTGACGAGGCCGGCGATGAATACAGCAATGTTAATCTTTCTTTAAGAAGAGCGCAAAATGTTTGGAAATATATGAGCGAAAAAGGTTTCAATGGTTCTAGAGCCGAATTATACGGTTATGGAGAATACTTCCAACAATCGCCAAAACTTTCTGAAAACAGAAGAGTAGACATAGAAATTATAAAATAGAAATATTTGAAGTCATAAAAAAGCCCAGATCTTACTCTGGGCTTTTTTATGCTACAAAGCCTTAAGTTGATAAGATCTCTTGCTTAGAGCATCTAAAACCTTAGGAAGTACTTCTTTCAATCTAGGAAAGGCTTTAATACTATCATGAAATACCACTATTGAGCCCTTTTGAACATTATCTAAAACATTGGCTATACATTGATTAGCACTGAGCTTTTCATCAAAATCATAGCTCATTACATCCCACATTACTATTTTATAGGATTTCAAAATCTTAGTGCGCAAGCCTGGTTTTAGCTTACCATAAGGTGGACGGAACAAGGTGCTATGAAAAACCCTTTGACAACACTCTATATCATAGAGATAATCTTCATTCCTTGTATTCCAAGAATTTAAGTGATTATAAGTGTGATTTCCAATGGAATGTCCTTCGTAAATAATTCTTTCAAAAATTTCTGGATGAAGGACGACATTCTTACCCAAGCAAAAGAAGCTTGCCTTTGCATCGTACTTTCTTAAGCAATCTAAAACCCATTCTGTAACTCCTGGAGTTGGACCATCATCAAAACTAAGATAAATAGTATTTTCCTCCTTATCTTGCTGCCAAGTTAGCTTTGGGAATATTTTTTTAGCAATTTTAGGGGTTTTGGGTAAATACATCTTTTGAAGTGGTTCTTAATTTCTGTAAATTTGCAATCTCTAAAAAAATATAACGAAACGCTTTGTCAATAAATTGTAAATATATCTAAATGTCTAAAAAGATTAGAACTCGTTTTGCTCCAAGTCCAACTGGCCCCTTGCATATGGGCGGTGTTAGAACCGCTTTATATTGTTATTTATTTGCCAAAAAGAACCAAGGCGACTTTATTTTGAGAATAGAGGATACCGATCAAACTCGTTTTGTGCCAGGGGCTGAACAATATATTGTTGACACTTTAAAATGGTGTGGTATTGAACCTAATGAAGGTTTTGAATTCGGCGGAAACTATGGTCCTTACAGACAAAGCGAACGAAAAGCCATGT
Source organism: Chitinophagales bacterium (assembly GCA_020635975.1). GTDB lineage: Bacteria > Bacteroidota > Bacteroidia > Chitinophagales > UBA8649 > JAFMKE01. The sequence continues at coordinate 76,239 of JACJYT010000011.1, read as the reverse complement.
ACAGAAAATATGCTGAAGAACTAATTGAAAAGGGACATGCCTATTATGTTTTCACTTCCGATGATAATTGGCCTACAGTAAAAGAAGAGCTTATAAAGCAAGGAAATCCATCGCCAAAATATGATAATGTAACTAGACAATATTTAAAGAATTCTTTAACTCTTCCTGCAGATGAAGTTCAAAAAAGGTTAGAAGCTGGAGAAGAATATGCTATTCGCTACAAAATGCCAAGAAATGAAGAAGTTCGATTTGAAGATAAGATTAGATCTTGGGTTAGTTTCAATACCAATCAGCTAGACGATAAAGTCCTTTTAAAATCTGATGGTATGCCAACCTACCATCTTGCCAATGTGGTAGATGATCATTTGATGGAAATTACAGATGTTGTTAGAGGAGAAGAATGGTTGCCTTCTACACCACTTCACGTTAAATTATACGAAAGTTTTGGCTGGGAGATGCCTAGTTTTTCTCACCTTCCATTAATTCTTAAGCCTGATGGCAAAGGAAAACTTAGCAAAAGAGATGGTGATCGCTTAGGCTTTCCTGTTTTTCCGCTAAATTGGACGGATCCAGAGACTGGAGAGCAAAGTCAAGGTTATAGAGAAAGAGGCTTTCTTCCAGATGCCTTTGTTAATATGTTGGCTTTATTGGGTTGGAATCCAGGCACTGAACAAGAAATTTTTACTTTAGAAGAATTGGTGGAAGCCTTTAGTTTAGAAAGAGTTGGTAAATCTGGGGCACGATTCGATTTTGAAAAAACCAAATGGTTCAATCAGCAATACATCAAATCAAAATCTAATGAAGAATTAGCACTTCTAACCAAAGAGGATTTTGAAAAACACAAATATGAGGCGAGTGTAGAAAAACTCGCCATTATATGCGACTTAATCAAAGAGAGAGCCACGTTTCTTCATGAATTCCCTTCCTTAGGCTATTATTTCTTTGAAGATGTAAGAGAATATGACACTAAAAATTTAGTAAAAAAATGGGATGGAACTAAAGAGCCATTCTTTATGGATCTCATTAATAGTTTAAACAGTTTGGAAACTTTCAGTGCGGAAGAAATTGAAACTTGTGTAAAAACCAAAATGGAAGCGGCAGGATTAGGATTTGGGCAAGTTCTACCCATATTAAGAATTTCAATTACGGGTACTATGCAAGGACCGCCGGTATTTAGTGTGATGAGTTTATTAGGAAAATCAATTTGTTCAGATCGACTCCATAAAGGAATAACATTAGCCAAAAGCTTATAAATTTAATCTTATGCCTAAAAAAAAACCAGTAGCTGGCAAGCCAGAAGTACACAAAGACTTAGAAGGTTTAGATTTCAAAATTAATACCTTTGGAGAGATTAAATCTAATATGGATTTAGACAAACTCAATGATTTCTTAAACGAAAATGTTAAGGATAAGAAATTAAACAAAGAAAGCAAGGACTAGCCTTTTAAAGCAAAAGCTATGAAAAAATTCTTTAAAGGATTTCAATACGCATTCGCAGGTATTGTTTACGCATTGAAAACCCAGGTAAACATGCAATTCCATTTTGTTGCAAGTTTCGTAGTATTATTTTGCGCTCTTTATTTTCAAATCAGTAGTTTCGAAGCTCTTTTGCTTTGTCTTGCCGTAAGCATAGTATGGATAACAGAACTCTTTAATACGGCAATAGAGGCAGTTTGCGACCGTATTAGTAAGGATATCCACCCTCTTTGCAAGGTTGCTAAAGATTGTGCTGCTGCTGCAGTTTTAATTGCAGCCTTGCTCGCTATAGCAATAGGCTTATTTGTATTCTACAAATATTTTTTAGCTTTCTTTCAATAAGAAAGAAGTTCTTGGCTTGTCTTAAAAAACCCCTGTAAAAATCTCTTACTAGAAATTAGCTAAGCTAAAGCGTAAAGTTACACCAGCTCGTGTAGTGGTAGTCGGGAAAGAAGCCGTTGTTTTTGGAATCGTTCTATTTCTATCTAAGAAGATTCTTATATTCAACTGCTTGCTTATTACGTAATCTATAGATGGGGAAACCGTAATCACTGTAGAACCACTAGTTGGACGCGAAACCCCTTGATCTAATTGGTGATTTACAATCACATTATCTCGATATGAAAAATCAAATCTCATATTCAAATCATTGTGCAAAATAACTTTTTTCCCCTTGGCTTTAAACGGCATTTTTAATCCTTTCACCCTATATCCAATTCCAGCGGCAATAGTAGAAGATTGATTTTCAATTACTTGGAAATCCGTAAAATTAATGGTGGCTGTTCTAGACTTTTTATAGTCTATTCTTGCTTGCAAACCATTTTTGAAAGTCATATCGAAACCGATAAGAGGATTTAACTGCTCGTTAATAATAAGAGAAGGAATATTATATTGAGAGTAGAAATTTCCATTCAAGCTATCTTTACTAAAAGGCTCCGTATACAAACCATTGCCATCATAATCATAGTTCGTTTGGAAACTACTTACCTGAATAGTAGAATTGTAACCATGACGGATACTAAAATTAGAAAATACCTTTTGAGCCCATTTGAATCTTGTTAAGCCATTATAACTAATTTGCCAATTTGGTTTTGGAATAGTTTTAAAAGGGTTAAGTGCCACCTTATTCGCATCCTTTCCTTGATAGGCGGCCAAGAAGGCTGGAATTAAGACATCTTGTGAAGTTGGACCATAGCCTTCTGCATAATTCGGATTAATTGGATTGATAGTATCGCTTGGATTTTCAAAAACACCCGTACTATTCGGGTTAACAGCCTGTAATCTATCCGAAATTATCTCTCTATTTGCCGTAAAAGTTCTATAAGTCTCATTCAACCAATCATCATCGTATTTCTTAAACATGGTTTTCCAGGTGATAGCCGAAACTTGATAAGTACCAAAATCGGCAGGTAAATAATGGTCGAATCCAGTATTACTATCGGTAACTTTAAAGAATTGAGAATGATTAACAGAGTTCGTTTTGGTAATATTCAAATCTATTTGCAAATCTCTAAATGGTTCTAAAGTTGCTCTAATATCTATGTTCTGAGAATAGGTTTGAGTGAACTTTTGGTTTTGAAGAGAATCAGAAGAAATCCATCCTTTTCCTGCTGCCTCATCTAACCATTGGTCTCGCTTATTCGGATCGAAATTTTTAAACCATTGATAACCTGGTTGACCACCAAATACAAAGCCGTAACCTGGTGCACTGCCCGATTGTCTATCTACACCAATGAAGTCTGTGTCTGGCATATAACCCGGTAAACTGGTTGTTCTATTCTCTGTATAAGCAGCAGAAATTTTCTTCAAACTAAGCAGAGGCTGCATTGCTAAATTTTCAAAGAAAGAAGCCGGTGCTTGTTTCTTACGTTTATCTTGCTTTCTCTTCTTAATTTGGAGCTTATAGGTTTTCAATTTGCCTTTCGAATCTGCAACTTTTTCCTTTTTCTCTTCTTCACTAAGCTCTTCATCTGCCTTATAGGCTTTTAAACGATCTTTTTCTTCCGCTTTCTTATCTTTAATTTTGGCAATATCCTCATCAATTTTTTGTCTTGCACTTATGATGGATTCCCTTTTCTTATCTGTAGCTTCTTTATTTCCAGCCGTTGGATTGGTTCCTGTAAATTTCTTTAAGTAAGGCACTTTAGCGTACAATTTATCAAAACTCCAATCGCTACTTAACCTGATTTGCTGGTTGTTGCTCATGGTATTTCCAAGCGGGTTTTGAATATAATTTCCATCTGCATCTGCTCTTAAAGGAGCTGCTATCCAATTAAAACCGGAACCATATCTAACCGTAGTTTTAGTAAAATCTAAGATTGGCAATTTACTAATAGGTAGGGTGTAATTTACATTAAGGCCTTGAGAGAAAAGCGTGGTTCTTCCTCCTTGTCCTATGTTAGTCCAAATAGCCTTTTTCTCCTCTTCTGTATCAATCTTTCCAAAAGGCTCATCAATTCTAGCAGCATTGCTAGCATTGTAATCTATGGTCAAAGATTTGAAAGGATTGTATTTAAAGGTGTAATTTCGATCCCAAGTAAAGAACTTATTGTAGGTGGTAGGCAAGGTAAAATCCTCCCCATCCAAAGCTCTAAGGTTAAGCTCTCCGTACTGCCTATTCATCTGGGTGTTAAAGGCCATGGTTGAAGGGAAGAAATTGAAATTCAATTCTTTGAGAATGCTATTATAAGCACTCTTTCCTTTAATAACTTTTTTGAACGGGTACAAATATTTAGGTTGTAGGCTATGCGCATAGTCGAAACGAGCCATGTGCGTAAACTCCAAATCACTCTCTATGAAGGGGTCACTTCGCTCAATTACATTGTAGGCATAACTTAAGCCAATATTTTCAGGACTAAAGAAAAACAATCTTTTCTGATTTTCACCTGGAAGCTTCCTAACGTTGGTAAAATTGAAGCCTTTTCTAGTTACTATGGTTTGTATCTGACGTTTGTAAGCTAAAGAAGAGTCTTTATCAAACACAGAAATAGATTTAATCTGATCCTTAGATTTTATATCTAATTGGTAAGGGTCGTATTCTGGAGTGCTAAAAGTTTGGGATATTCCACCATAAAAAGGAAGCATGATATTCGCTTTGGCCGGAAGGAATTTACCCAGTTGTAAGTTGGTATTGAAATCATACTGATAATAGGTATCTTGATATCGTTGATCCACTTGCATATCTACTTGTCCGAAACCAATACCATGTAAATTCGTGCTCAAATTGACATTCCCCAAATCTGCCAACTTGATAGACATACTTGCTAATGCCGCCGAACCTGGTCGTTCGTCAAAACCCGATAAACGAAGTTCATTAAACCATACCTCGGCACAACCCGCAGAGCCATCGTCGTCGTTTAGTGGATTATTTAAATCATTCTGCGAAGGGTTTCTAATCCCTAACATAACAACTTGCACCGCTCCTAAATCTGGAACCCCTTTGATAGTAACTATTTTATTACCTTCTGTTAGGAAGGTATATGGTACTGTAAGAGGCCAACCTTCTGCGTTTCTTGCCTTCTTAGCATCGGTAAGATCATTTAGCGTAACTTCAAACCTATTAGACTCCGGCCATACTAATGCTTTATCTCCCTCACTATCGGTATAATCTCCATCTGGTGTAAATTCTAAAGGCGTTTCTATTTGATAGTAGTTATCTCTAAAATCTATACCTAATCTAATAAAGGCGGTTAAAGAACCATCTGGCTGAATTGCTTCTCCTGGAAAACGATTGGCATGTACATCCATTACCAAGCGATCGTAATTTCTAAAATCTAGGTTAACATTTTTGAACACGGCTCTTGAATCTCCATCTTTCAAACCACAAACGTTAGCAGATAGGGCTTGCTCGTTCTGTGCTACTAATTGATTAGCATTGCTTGCCACACCTTGCTCTCTAATAATATTTGGAGGCAATACGTAGTTTACTGGGTCTTTGCCACCATTCTCTTCAATGTTAACTTGCGTAACATTGAAAAAAGTTGCATCCTCATCTAAAGGAAGATTGTCAATCGCATCACTCAATTCGTATTGGTAAGTTCTCCATTGATTTCTTATTAATTCTAGAGAGCCAAAACGCAAATAAGTAGAATCTTCCCAACCACTTAAGAATAGACGCATATACTGAATAGATCTAAAATCTTGGATATTTCCTACTTTACTGTCATAATCATAAATTGGCACCCTAAACTGATACCAAGTCCAAGCAGGTTGAGGATAATCATCAAAAGTTGTGGCTGAGAATTCGGTTTGCGATACGATAAAAGGGTGGTTATCTACATTCATTCCAGGAAACAAATCGATAATGTATTGAAAATACTGTTCGTTCTCGTTCAAGGAATTATCTCTATTCAAATCTTCTTGATCCGGAGAATTTGAACCCGACAAAGTTGTATTTCCATCTAATAAAGGAGAGTTTCCGCTTGGATTATTATAATCTCTATATCTTTCAATAATATTTGAAAATCCGTCGTATTGCGGATCTAAGTAATGCGCAAAATTATCGGATGAAGGGTCAGCTTCCAATAGTGCTTTAGCTGCTGGATTTACTTGCACATTATTTAAAAAATCTTGATAGGTAATAGCCTCGCTGGCGTCATTAAGTCCATCAAAACCGACATCTTGCACTTCTCTTAAAGCAGCCTCATTACTAAAGGTGTTAATGATAGGTTGCGCTTTTGGAACTTGCCCCCAAATGGTGCTATCCATTAAACTTGGGTCTGAGCTAATACCATGCTCATATTGCATTCTCGAATCCTTCAGGATATCCTCACTGATATTCCCTAAGTTGATATACATTTGTCCACCCTTGCTGTTATCATTATAAATGAAAGGATCTAGTAACCAAAACTCTAAATACTCAATATTCGCCACCTCGAAATTGTTATTATCAATTCCTCTCATAATTCCACCCCAACGTGTTTCTGGAGCTATTAAATTTCCATCAGGACGCACCCCTCTACTAAAAGGTGGAGTTCCACTATTACTCCATTCAAAATTATACGGACCACGTTTTTCTGGGTAGTAGGCTAAATCGAAGGTAAAAATTTGTTGGGCAATAGCCACGTCTTTATTCGGATATAATTCCGTTTGAAATATTGGTCGAACATAATGACTAGTCCTAACTTCTTTATTATCATAAACCTCATCTGGCGACTGATTTTGTTGGAAAAAAGTTGGGTCAACATTATACCATGATAGTTTTGCTCTATTATAACCATACTCCTCCCTATTGCTTAAGTCTGCTTCTGGGAAGAGTACATTCCCAGATTTATCTTTAGCATCTTTTGGAGTAGAAGCTAAACGCCATGTTTGCGGACTGCCTTTTAAATCATAACCACTGCTTGAAGCTTCAAAATCTTCAATATAAATAGTTGGCTCGCCATTTTGTTCTACAAAACGATTGTGCCCTGGTCGTAAATGAGCAACTTCTCCTTGAAGAGAAATGTTCGACATTTCCGTAGTACTATAAATAGGTAGTTTATCTAAAGCCCTTGTTAAGAAAGGAAGATCGCTATTAACGCGAAAATCCAATCCCATAATAGTGTTGTTTATTGGGTCGCTTCCCAAATTCACTTTTTGTGAAAATGGTCTCTCCTTCATTTTCATGATGGTTCCTCCAATAAAGACTTTCTCTGAAACTCGATAATCTAGCCTAGTTGCCATAAGGGAGCGCTGCTGGAAACTAAACAAAGCATTATTTTCGTAATCTACTTTGATTTGTTGTCCAGAACTTAAAAGACCCTCATTAATAATGGTAACCACTCCTAAATTATAATCCACATTATAATCTTGTCCTTCTACCAATTGAATACCCCCTAAAGAAACCGTAACGGATCCTTCTGGCAGTTGAAATGCTCCAAGTTGAATTCTATTGCCTCCACTACCTTTGTATCTACCTTTAATAACAAACCTATTCTTTTCTGGAAATTGTTGTGCTAAGAAAAGAGTAGAATCATAAAGTTGGGTAAAGGCATAGTCGTCTACCAACTCTGGATTACCAGCATCAATAAGTTTTTGACTAAGGAAGGAACCAAAAGGTTCTACAACAGGGAATATTAATCTACCATTTTGAGGATTTATTGTAATTCCTGGCTGATAATCAAACAATCCATCGGGTTGAGGATCCCCTTGATTGTTCAATCTGTCCAAATTTAAAACTCTAATCAATTGTTGATCGCTCAAATTGCCTTTAGGAATAAATCTCTTCTGTCCTCCTCCTGGATCTAAATAATAAATGTCTAGGCGGAAATCTTCTGAACTAATTTGGTAGGCTCCAAGGGAATAAATGTTTTTCATCATTAAATCCCAAGTTGGTAAATCTGGTCGAATAGCCGAGCTACGCAACATTTTTACAAATAAGGTTTTTGTAACCGAAGAAGAATCTGGCGGAACATTTCTACTTAATTCTCCGACTTGATAGACTTGTCCGTTGTAAGTATATTTAAAGGCAACGCCTAGTACTTGGTTTGGTTGTAAGGCTGTTTGCAAGGAAATATAGCCTAATTCTCTGTTTAAAACATACTCTGAAGAAGAAAGCAACCTAGCATAAGTTTTTTCATAATCTTGTACAGCTTCAAAATTAAAATTAGGGCCTTGAAGATTGGCTACTACATTATTACTCAATCTTAAATTTTGATCTACCGTAAGCCTATTGTAAAGATCATTTACATTATTGTTTGGCAAGGTCTGACCAGCCAGAGGATTTACTTGGTTATTAAATGGATCTAACTCTCCCAAATCCAAGAAAGCAACAATGTCTCTCACATTATTGGTTTGTCCTGTTCTGTTAGTAACCCAAACTTCTATTTCCTCAATATTCACTTGAGATAAAATATTCGGTAAATTTGCTAGAGATTGGTCGTAATTATCGCGGAAGAAATGACTTAAAAAGAAGTGCTTATCTGTTTCGTATTGATCTGCTTTTATTTCAAAGGTTTGCGTTTGTGCACCATCTTCTAAAATTACGGATTGCTTTTGTGATTGCTGCTCTGCAACTATGCTCGTCATAGTTAATCTACCAAAACGCATTTGAGTCTTTAAACCCCTTAAGCTTTGAGCACCTGTAATGAGTTGTGTTTGAAGTGGGAAACTAACATTACCAGCTTCCACCAATTGAATAATATCATCTTCATCGCCAGTATATTGTAATTTAAACTGATTATCGAAAGAGAAGCCAGTTTGATTATTATACTTAATGGTCATTGCAAGAGCGTCACCAATTTTACCTGTAACGTTCATATTGATATTCATATCAAAATCAAAACCACCTTGAGTTCTGGCGCGTTGGGGAAGATTGGGGTTGTCGTATTTTTGGACATTACCACCTAATGTTACTTCTACATTACCTTGAGGTCGAATATCGATAGTTAAGCCTCTAAAAATGCCTCCTGCCTTCTTCGGATTATATTCTGGATCGAAAGGTAAATCTAAATTGCGATCTCTGAGGAGCTTCTCGGTACTTGATCTTGATTTCCAATAATCTTCATTTTCCTGTTGCAAAGTGTATTCTAGATACTCTTCGAAAGTCATGTAAGTAGGCGCTTTAATGTTTCTTCCATTAATAGTTTCCGTAATAATGTAAGAATCCGTTTCGGGATCATATTCTACGTTTTGCTCTATTACATCTGGGTCGTCCAGGTAAAACGGATTATTCTCAGCATCATTTAGAAAGTCGCCTTCACGATCTATTAAAGGATAAGGTAAATTCGTGCTACTAGTATCTTGTGCTTCAGCAGCAAAATAAAGTAGAATTGCAAGAATGCCTATATGTAGCTTCAATCTTTCCTTCACAAATAAACCTGATTGTTAGAGTTGTTTTAGACTGCGTTTTATAAGTTCTTCAACAGTAGAAACCGTATTGTCGACAGTCAAAATATTGTTTATCACCTTCACACAAGTAGTTTTGTTAAATCCTAAAGAAATCAAAGCAGTTAAGGCCTCTTCCTTAAATGTATTGTCTATAACGCCTATTTCTTTATCAAATTGTGGAAGCTTATCTAACTTGTCTTTTAATTCCAAAATTATTCTTTCTGCCGATTTTGGACCTATACCTTTTATGCTTTTAATCAAGCCTATATCCTTACTTAAAATGGCTTGAATTATTTCTTGCGTTTTGAAACTAGAAAGCATCATAATGGCAGTGGATGCGCCTACTCCCGATACAGAAAGAAGTTTTTCAAACAATTCTTTTTCGGATTCTTCATAAAATCCGTAAAGCAAAAAAGCGGAAACACTTTGATTCTCGCTCTTTATAACCATACGTGTAAATAGCACACATTCCTTTGCGTCTTTAAGTCGCTCATAGGTGTGTAAGGATATAAACACTTGATATCCAATGCCTTGTGTTTCCACAAAAAGATATGTAGGAGTTCTATGCGCTATTTTACCTTTTATATATGCTATCACTTTCCTCTAAAATAAGCTGCGAAAATACTAATTTCAATTGAAGTAAGGCAGTATTCGAAAGGATTAATAAATATGAAGTAAAAAAATTAATTATAGATTAGACTTGCCTTAAACATTCTACAGATAAAGCGCACTAAGCTTGCAAAGGACTAAGAAAATAAAATGTATTTTTGTTCTAAGAAATGAATAAGCAAGAGAACATAGCAGGAAATGAAGAAATTTACAAAATAAAGCTACCTCAGTTTGAAGGTCCTTTTGATTTGTTATTATTCTTTATTGAAAGGGACGAATTGAATATTTACGACATTCCTATTGCTAAAATCACAGACGAATTCTTAGGATACATCCACCAGATGGACCAATTAAATATTGAAGTTGCCAGCGAATTTGTTCTAGTTGCTGCTAGTTTAATGCGAATCAAGGCGAAAACCTTACTTCCCCGAAAAGAATTAGATGCCGATGGAAAGGAGATTGACCCTCGAGAAGAGCTAGTTCAACGTTTAATTGAGTACAAACAATTTAAGGAATTAACAGAAAGCTTGCGACTCATGGAAGCTGATCGCTTATTGAAGAGCAGAAGAGGCAATACAAAGAAAGAAATTTCCAGAATTTCAGAACTATATTCTACTGAAGCGGAGCTTGAAAATTTAGATTTATACCAATTAATGAAAGCCTTCCAAAGAGTGATGCAAAAAATGGATGAACGAGAAAGTAGACCCGTGCATACTGTGGTAAAATATCCTTTTAGTATCAAGCAACAGAAATCCTATCTTCTTGAAAAGGTAAGAAAAGGCAAAAAAATAGATTTTGCTAGTGCATTTTCCGACTTAGAAAATCGCGTTCAAGCCGTATTCACCTTTCTTGCTATGCTAGAGCTAATACAAGAAAAATTTCTAAAAATTAGCCTAGGTTCTGGTATTAATAATTTTTGGATTAGTTCTCAAAATTAGCCACTATTCTTTGTGCGTAAAGAAAGAATTAGCTTGTGCAGTACAGGTTAAAACCAAATCATTTACGTTAACGTGCTTTGGTAAACTAGCCACGTAAGAAATCACCTCTGCTACATCTTCTGCATAAAGTGGGGTAAAACCTTTATATACCTCTGCGGCTAGGGTTTCATTCCCTTTAAATCTCACTTTAGAAAATTCCGTATCTACCATACCAGGAGAAATACTACTCACTTTGATACCATAGCTAAGTAGATCAATACGCATCCCTTTGGTTAAAGCATCCACAGCATGTTTGGTGGCGCAATAAACCCCACCTCCAGGATATACTTCCTTTGCAGCAGTGCTACTTAAGTTGATAATATGCCCTGCTTTTCTAGTTTTCATATTAGGTATAACCGCTTTCGATACATAAAGCAAGCCCTTAATATTGGTATCAATCATTGTATTGTAATCTTCCATACTACCCATATCTATGCCCTCTCTACCAAGAGCTAAGCCCGCATTGTTAACCAAAACGTCTATATTCATCCACTCCGCACTAAGATTGGTAAACGCTGCCTTTACCTGACTTTCTTCTTGAATATCGAAAGCAAGAATTTTAATCTTATTCTTAAACTTTGCTTCCAATTCGGACTGAAGCTCCTTTAGCTTGGATTCCCTTCTTCCGGTTACAATTAAATCGTAGCCATTTTCTGAAAATTTATAAGCACAAGCCTTTCCAATTCCAGCGCTTGCCCCAGTTATAAGTGCTATCATGATATTACAATTTAGCCGTAAAGTTAAAAATAAACTTAAGCTTCACGACTTTGTAATCTTAAAACAAGGACTTAACTTTAATGCATTATGAAAAATATTCTAATTACTGGGAGTCAGGGGTATATTGGAAAACAATTTCTTGCAAGCTGTTTTGAAAACAGGAAAGATTTAGGGAAAATAATCGCTTTAGATATAAAAAAACCAGAGGCAGATAAACGCTTAGAAGGGGTAGATTATATAGAATTAGATATCCGATCAAAACAAATTGAAGAAATACTAAAGGAACATCAAATCAACATTGTGGTGCACTTGGCTGCCATTATTTCAATTACAGGAACGAATAGTGCTCTATTCGAATACGATGTCGATGTTAATGGAAGTAAGAATCTAATTAATGCTTGCGTGCGACAAGGGGTCGAAAAATTTATTATTACCAGCAGTGGAGCGGCTTATGGTTATTGGCCTAGCAATGTAGAAACCGTATTGAGCGAAGATATGCCTATGCTTGGCAATACCGACATTCCATATAGCAATCATAAATATCTAGTAGAAGAATACTTAAAGAAGATAGCCAAAACACATCCAAAGATGGAGCAGTTTGTGTTCCGAGTTGGAACTATACTAGGAGAAACAACCAACAACCCCATTACAGACTATCTAAAAAAGGATAAACTTCTCTGCATTCAAGGCTATCCTAGCGCCTTTGTTGCTATTTGGGATCAAGACCTAGTGCAGATTCTTTGGAAAGCCTGTTTAAATGGAAAACCTGGAATTTACAATGTTGCCGGTGATGGAGCGATACCATCGATAGAGCTTGCTTCCCTTTTAGGCAAATCTGCTAGAGTACTTCCCTTGTTTCTTCTAAAAACTGCTTTTGCAATTTTAAGACCATTATCACTTATTAAATATGGACCAGAAAGCTTAAAATTTATTCAATATAGACCTGTTCTTTCCAATCAAAAATTAAAAGAGAGTTATGCGTACATACCTCAAAAAAACACCAAAGAGGTTTTTGAGTTTTGGCGAGACCACCAATTAAGTTAAATAATTTCTTGACAAAGCTCTATGAGAACCCCACCTGTCGTTTTAGGGTGGAAGAAGATTACTAACTTATTATCCGCACCTTTCTTGGGTTGATCCATTAGTGCTTGAAAACCCTCTGCTTTTAATCTTTCCATTTCTTGGTAGATATCTTCCACTGCAAAAGCAAGATGATGTATGCCTTCTCCCTTCTTGTCTATATATTTATGAATAGCACTAGATTCATTAGTTGCTTGAAGGAGTTCAATTTTATTAGGTCCAACTCTAAAAAATGAAGTTCTAACCGCTTCGCTAGCAACTTCTTCTTCTTTATACGGAAGGGCATTAAACAGTTTAGAGTAAAGTGAATTCGCTTCTTCCAAATTTCGAACGGCAATGCCTATATGTTCAATTTTTTTCATAATCGATTTGCTTGGCTTTGGAAACCAAATTTACAATGCAATTGTTTAAATTTACACAAAAGCTTTAAATCTTATGTTATTTGTATCGGAATCTGCTAAAAACAAAATCGCTGAATTGATTCTTTTAGAAGCGCAACCTGAATCTACCTTTGTACGTGTAAGTGTTTCTGGAGGAGGCTGTTCTGGCTTGAGTTACAGGATGGATTTCGATAATAAGCTAAAAGAAGATGATCAAGAATTTGAAGATAAGGGAATTAAATTAGTAACCGACTTACGAAGTTTCCTATATATCGCTAATACGACTTTAGACTTTTCAGATGGCTTAAACGGTAAGGGCTTTCACTTTGTAAATCCTAATGCGAGCAGAACTTGTTCGTGCGGGGAAAGTTTCGCAGTGTAGCCTCTAGTCGAATCTTCTTACCACTTGCTCATCGTTTCTCTTCATCTTAGTCATAAAAACAATAGCAGCTATAATAAAAGCAATAATACCGAGGCCGTAAAGCCAATTTTTCTTAAGAAAAATTTTCAATTCTAATTGTCTTTTATCTATCGCCCATAAATACTCATAATCTGGATCTTCTTCCTCTACTTCATTATAGAATGCCAAAGCCTTTTCTTCTTTTCCGATTTCATTCGCACATAAAGCAACATACCACTTAGCGTCTATATCATTAGGTACCAAATTTAATACTGCTTCAAAATCCTTTTCAGCTGCTTCGTAATCTTCATTATCGTAGTAAGAAATTCCTCTATTGTAGAATAAATTCTCGTTTTGGTCATCAAGAGCAATAGCTTTCGTGTAATCATCTATACTTTCCTCGTAATAATACATATCGTAGTATAAATCTCCTCTTCCCCAATAATAGTCTGGGTCTTCGTCATTAATCTTAATTGCCTTGTTATAATCTTCTTCGGCTTCATCATACATATATAAATCTTGATAAGAAAGAGCACGATTATAATAGCTAAGCGATGAAGAAGATTTTAAAGAAATAGCTTGACTATACATATCAATGGCATCTTCATGTTTGCCTTTAGCCGCATAGCATAAACCAAGTCCGTTGTAGGCCTTATCATAAGTTGGCATTAAACTGATAGCCATTTCATTATCTTGAATGGATAGATCATACTCTTCCGCGTCATAATAAGCTAAACCTCTATTATACCAAGCTTCATAATCTTCTGGATCTTCTTTAATTACATAGGTATAATCAAAGATGGCGTTTTCATAATCTCCTAGCTTATAATAAGCCAACCCCCTATTGAAATGAGCATTAATGCTTTCATACTCATCAAGATATAAGCTATATAAATCTATAGATTTATTGTAATCGCCCTCAGAATAAGCCTCATAGGCCAAATCAAAATTACTTTCCTGTGCAGATGCTGCAATAATTAAAGTAAAGAGGATGCAAATCGATAAAAATACTTTTTTAAACATATAGAGGAAATTTTCTCATGTATGAATGTACAGACTTTTTTACACTTTCTATAACTTCTGGCTTATCATTTTGCATAAGTAGCGAATCAATCCAGTCTACAATTTGTAACATATCTTCTTCCTTCATGCCTCTTGTGGTTACTGCTGGTGTACCAATTCGAATACCAGAAGTAACAAATGGCGACTTATCGTCAAAAGGAACCATATTCTTATTTACAGTAATATCGGCTTTCCCAAGAGTTTCCTCTGCTAGTTTTCCACTAATCCCTTTGTTTCTAAGGTCGATTAACATCAAATGATTATCTGTTCCATCCGAAACTAGGTTATATCCTCTTTCTACAAAAGCTTTCGCCATAGCTTGGGCATTTTTGATTACTTGCTTCGAGTAAGTTTTAAAATCCTCTTCTAAGGCTTCACCAAAAGCAACTGCTTTAGCAGCAATTACATGCTCTAATGGACCTCCTTGCGTACCTGGGAAAACCCCAGAATCTAAAATCGCACTCATCTTTCTGAGCTCTCCTTTTGGAGTTTTTAAGCCCCAAGGATTATCAAAATCCTGGCCCATCATAATAACACCACCTCTTGGACCTCTAAGGGTTTTGTGCGTAGTTGTAGTAACGATATGGCAATATGGCATTGGGTTACTATGCAAACCACTTGCCACTAGACCTGCTATATGACTAATATCACCTAAAAGTAAAGCACCAACCTTGTCGGCAATTTCTCTAAATCTCTTAAAATCCCAATCTCTAGCATAGGCAGACGCTCCACAAACTATTAGTTTAGGCTTTACTTCCAAAGCTTTTTCTTCCACCTTATTCATATCAATCCTACCCGTTTCCTTTTCTACGCCATAAAAAGTAGGGTGATACAATTTTCCCGAAAAATTAACCGAAGAACCGTGAGTTAAATGTCCTCCGTGAGACAAATCAAAGCCTAGTATGGTATCTCCAGCTTGAAGCACGGCCAACATTACAGCAGCATTGGCTTGTGCGCCACTATGGGGCTGAACATTTGCCCATTCTGCCTTAAACAATCTTTTTAATCGATCTATCGCTATGTTTTCAACCGTATCCACCACTTCACAGCCGCCATAATAGCGTTTACCGGGCAGACCTTCTGCATATTTATTGGTAAGACAAGAGCCCATAGCAGCCATTACCTGAGGACTAGTAAAGTTCTCGGAAGCAATAAGTTCAACTCCTTCTTCTTGACGCTTTGCTTCTTGTTGAATTAAATCGAAAATTTCTTTATCTTTTTGCATAGTGATTTATTAAGTGCTGCAAAGATAAAATTTTGCTCTTAAGCATGGTCTTTATACGATTTAGGTTTTCAACATTTAACCTACACTTTAAGGGCTAAAAATCTACTTTATAATTCAAAAAAGGTATAATTCCTGTGCTATTAATTTGAGGATTGCTAGCCGCATTTATTCTATTGCTTGCATTCTGTATGTCTAAAGAAAGCGTCCAAGAATACTTCTCCTTATTTCTTGAGTAAGCTATACGAGTGTCTAACCTAAAGTAATTAGCTAGCTTATTTTCAAAGGGCTTTTCTCCGGCATAAAAATCAAAAGTATAAGAACGATTATTACCTGCCCAAATACTTCTAAAATTCATGCTGATTCTATTATTCTTTTCTTTGCCTACTTCAAAATCCTTTCCAGCAGTAGCGCTAAAAATAAAATTCCCATTGTATCTAGTATTCAACCATTTAACTTGATAAACATCCTGAGTAGAAGGCGTATTATACTTTGACTGATAATAAGAAGCATTTAGGAGAATATAATAATTTCTAATAAAGGCCTTTTCCAAACTGATATCTATTCCATAATTAAGTCCTTTACCCTTATTAGCATATACTTCTTGAAACTCAAAATTATAGGTAAATAAACTAGGATATTGAAAATTTATAGTGGAGAACTGATCAAAGGGATCGTAAAACTTTCGCACAGGAATAGCATATAAATACTGAAAATAAAGTTCTGTTTTGAGTTTTAATTGATCGGCTAATTGCAAATTGTTTCCCAAAACTAAATGCACACTTCTACTTGCCCCTAATCTTTTATTAGGAGAACCAAAAGCTTCTATAGCCGTAAAATTTACAAGATCTACTTGGTCGTAATATTTGCTTTCATTGGCATAAAAAGCTAAAGATTCTAATCTACTATGCATACCAAAACCAGCAGTTAGCGCGTGTCCATTTCCAAAGCGATAATTCATGCCTAATCTTGGTTCAATACTAGTGAATTTCATAAGAGAGGAATGAATGGCATGAATTCCAAGAGTAAAACTCAAAGCTTCGGTGAGTCTTAATTTATGTTGAAGAAAGGCTTTTATCTGTGCCGTTTTGGCTAAGGCAATAGAACTATCTGCTTGATAACTTTTTAAAACAAAGACATCCTGTTTAGAATTGTAATTGTAATTGCTGGCAGAGCGCTTAAACTCTTGATTAAGCTGAATATAGCTTAAATTTAAACCGCTTTCAAAACTATGCTTTGCCGAGATTTTTGTAGTAGATTTAAGATCGGCTTGTAAGCGTCTCTCTATAATTGGAAAACTTTCCTCCCAAAGAGTTTTACCCTTGTAAACCGGCACTAGTCCAGAATTATTATATCTAGGTCGCTCTCCTTCATTATAATAAGCTCCTTTACTTTGACTATACATTAAAGAGGAAGTTAAATGGGTTTTCGCACTTACTTTGAGGCTATTTTGAATCCCTAAAACGCCCATTCTATAGCTATCAGACCAATCTCCCTCATTTGCTTTTACCTTTAAAGGTTTTATCTTACTATCTCCCACAAGGCCAAAAAATTCAAAAACCCCCAATTTTTTTGTAGGTAAATTTATCTTATAATTGAAATCTTGGAAGCCTGGAGCGCTATTTCCTCCCACCGAATAACCGACAGCACTTAGCAAGCCAAGTGTAGAATATCTATAAGAAAACAAAAAGCTTGCATCCGATTTTTTTGAAAAAGGACCTTCGGCACTAGCCTCCATTCCTAAAGTACCAGCGGCTAAGCTGAACTCGTACTTTGTAGAATTCCCCTTTCGCATCTTCAAATCGAAAACACCACTACCCGCATTACCATATTGAGCAGGAAAGGCAGCGGTATAAAAATCAACTCCTTGCAATAGATTACTATTTATCATATTGACCGCACCTAAAGAACCATCCCTAGCAAAATGATTAGGAGATTGAAGCTCTAAACCTTGAATACTCCACAACAAACCAGAGGGGGTGTTCCCTCTTACCGAAATTCCATTTTGCACATCCCCTTGATTACGAACACCAGGAAAAGAAAGCACCAACCTAGACGGATCATTTAAGCTACCGGCATATCTTGTACTTTGTTCTAAGGTAAAAGACATGGCACTAACCGTAGCCATCTCATTTTGAACCCTCATGGTAGAGCTATTTCTCTTTCCATTTACTACAATTTCGCCTATGCTCTTTACCGACTCTGCTAGATCAATATTTAAATGAAGTGCTTTACCAGAACTTATAATAATTTCTGGGTAATTAAGCACCTCATATCCTATATAACTAACCTGCAAGGAAACTCTTCCAACAGGTACATTATCTAATGTAAACTTGCCTTCCAAATCGCTGGTAGTTCCTACAAAGGGATCTGAATCTAGAATAACTATACTTGCTCCTACTAGAGCTTCCTTACTTAGTTTATCTACTACTTGACCATAAATACTTTGACTTGTATTCTGCGCAGATAAAGAAAAAGGCAAAAAACTTACGATTAACAAAAACTGAAAACTAGAAAAGTAGCTATGTAACATATGAACGAATAAAAGTAAGAAAATTATAATTGGTCTGATGTTAAATTATTACGATAAAACACATAAATAAATTTTAACAAATATTTCGGCTTTCACAACACACTATACCACCCCACTCTGAGCTTTTTAGTTATATTTGTACAAACTTTTGTAGTTTATGAAGAAAGTCTTTTTTATTCTTTTAGCTATTTTTTTAGTACTTGGCATGGCATGGTTAATCCAATTTTATATGGATAAAAATGCCACCCCGGAAACTGTTTTTAGTACCACACAATTGGAAAGAAAAAGTATTTATAAAAACACCTTAGCTACTGGGAATATAAAGCCGATGAAAGAGGTAAAGGTTAAATCTGCCGTTTCGGGAATCTTAGAAGAATTATATTTTGGTTCTGGAGATGTTGTAAAGAAAGGAGATATTATTGCCAAAGTGAAAATTATTCCAAACGCAGAAAATTTAACTAGAGCCAAAGAAGCTATAAAAAAAGCTGCCCTTAACCTAGAAAATTCTAGACTAGAGCTTAATCGAAATAAGGTCCTATTCGAAAAAGGCGTAATTGCTCAGCAAGAACTCTCTGGCTTCCAATTTGATTATGATCTCAGATTACAAGAATTAAATGAAGCAGAATTAAGTCTAGAGGTAATCCAAAATGGGGCCGTACAAAATTCAGGGGAGGTGCAAAATTTGATTAGAGCAACCATTAGTGGAACCATACTTGAATTGGGAGCCCTAGTTGGGGACAACATAATTGAAAGTAATACTTTTAATGAAGGTACCACTATTGTATCTATAGCAGACCTAAGTAATGTCTACTTTGCTGGTACCGTGGATGAGAGTGAAGTTGGCAAATTAAAGGAAGGAATGCCGGTTAAAATTAGTGTTGGTGCCCTCGACAATATTGAAATTGACGGAGAATTAAGCTTCATTGCTCCAAAAGGAATAGAAGAAGAAGGAACCGTTAAATTTAGCATACAAGCAAGCATCAATATACCAGAAAACACCAATTTAAGAGCTGGATACAGTGCGAATGCCGAAATTATCATAGAGAAAAGAGAAAATGTTTGGAGCATCAATGAAGGAAATCTTATTTTTGAAGGAGATTCTAGCTTTGTTGAAGTTCAAATTGCCGATAATGTATACGAAAAAAAATACGTGAAAACTGGTTTATCAGATGGTCTATTTATTGAAATACTGGAAGGAATAGATTCTACTGCAAACATTAAAGTATTAAATTCAGGAACCAACTAAAAAAGCACAAGATGCATAGATTATTTCTTTTCATTCTACTCCTTTGCGCTCACATCGTTCAAGCACAAAAAACTTGGTCTTTCGAGGATTGCGTAAATTATGCAATGGAAAACAACATAAATTTAAGTTTATCTAAACTAAATATTGATTACGCAAAAAATACGCACCTTCAAAACAAAATGGACTTGTATACACCCAATGCTAATGTCTCCATTACAGAAGGATTCAATTTTGCCAATTCCATTAACCCCTTAACTTATCAATTCGTTCAGCAAACAACCAACTCTACTAGCTTAGGCTTTAATGCAGATTACAATATATTTCAAGGCTTACAAAGGATTTTTCAAATCAAAGCTTCTAAAAGCGGTTTGAATGCTAGCGAATTAGAACTAAAAGAGTTGGAAAATAATACCCGACTTTTAGTGGCTAATTATTACCTAAACACTTTACTAGCCTATGAAGCCTATCAGCTCGCATTAGAAAAAAAGAAACTCACCCAAAACCAACTAAGTAATACTTTAGAATTAGTTAAGGCAGGAGTTTTAGCACAAGGGGATAAATATGAAGTGGAAGCACTTCTAGCCAATGACGAGTTAAACATAGTTACTAGCGAAAATAATTTTGAAACTGCAATAAACGAGTTAAAATTGCTGCTTCAATTAGATCCTTTTGAGGATTTTGCCATTGAAGGCTTAAATATAGAAGATTCTGAAATGGACAATTATCCTGTCCAAGCTAAAATGCTCTCTCTTAACGCCATGTCGAATTTACCCAATTTAGAAGTACTTCGACTAAAAACAGAAGCAGCCAAATATCAGTTGAAAGCAGCCAAATCGAGTCTTTCTCCTACTTTATCTATTTCTGCTTACCTTGGTTCAAACTACTTTAGCGCGGCACAAGAACAAAAGGGCTCTGAAACCGTTACGCAAGCTATAGGAGTGGTTAGCGGAACCGGCCAAGTTGTTCTTACAAGCTATGAGCAAGCAACTTTTGGTAATAAAAGCTTCGGTGCCCAATTGAACGATAATTTCAATCAAAGTGTTCGATTGAATCTTTTTGTGCCAATTTTTGGAAAATGGCAGCGAATGATTGCAATTGACAATGCTAAATTGAATATTCTGAAAACGGAATACGATTTAAAAAATAAAGAAAACAATTTGCAACAAGAAGTTTTTACGGCTTACACCAATTTAAAAGCTGCATTTAAAAAATATGAAGCCAATGTAAGCAATCATGAAGCTGCTGAATTAGCTTTTAATTATGCTAATGAGAAATTTAAAGCAGGCATTTTAAATTCTTATGAGTTCGAAACCGCAAAAAATCGTTTTATAAATGCAGAAGTGAGTACGGTTCAATCAAAGTACGAATATTTCTTTCGAAAAGTAATTGTTCAATTTTACGAAACTGGAGAACTGAATTTTTAAACTCTAAGCCATGTCTAAAAAAATATTAATAAGCTTAGCTCTTGTATTGTTCATCTTACTGGCACTAGTAATTTGGAAAAAGGATGCCTTAAGCGATAGAAATGCTCTAGAAGTTTTTGCTCAAGAAGCAAGCTATAGAAGTATCGTGGAATCGGTTAATTGCAATGGAAAAATATATCCCTTTAAAGAAGTTCAACTTTCTTTAGAACTACCAGGAGAAGTAACGCATATTTATGTTAGCGAAGGCGATTCTGTTAGTAAAGGACAACTACTTCTAGAAATCAATGCGGATAGTTACGAGTCTTCCGTATCACAATCTGAAGCAAATTACAAGCAAACTTTGGCCAATCTAGCAAATGCTAAGGCTAGAAAAATTCAGAGCGATACACAACTAGCAATCATAGAAAAAGATTATAATCGCAAAAAGGCGCTCCTAAACCAACAAGTAATATCTCAAAGTGAATTTGAAGCAACTGAGAGTCAGTATTTCAGTGCAATTGGAGAAAGTGAAGCGGCAAGCCAAACGGTTGAAGCGAATAAATTTCAAGCCGAAAGTGCCTTAGCTGGACTTCAACAAACCAAAGAAAATTTGAGTAAAACCAAACTTTACGCACCAATGAACGGCATCGTTTCAAAACTTAATGTCGACTTAGGTGAAAAAGTTGTTGGAACTGCACAAATGGCAGGAACGGAATTGATTACTATTTCCGATTTTAGCGCTTTGGAATTGAAAGTAGAAGTAGGCGAAAACGAAGTTTTGCGCATTAATAAAGGAGATACAGCAATAATTGAAGTGGATGCCTATCTTGGCGACAAAATCAAAGGCATAGTAAGCCAAGTAGCTTATTCTTCTAATGTAAGTTTAGATCAGCAGGTTACTAAATTTGAAGTAGTTATTCAACTAGTTTCAAGCTCTTATGCTCATTTGTTAAATGATCATGTTAAACTACCTTTCCGACCAGGCATGTCGGCTTCGGCAGAAATAATAACCAACAAAAAAGACCATGTATTATGTGTACCTATACAGAGTGTAAGTCTCCGCGACAAAGACGAAGAGGGTGCCTTCGATGAAAAATTACAAATTGTTTTCAAAGTAGAAGATAATCAAGCCATTCAAACAGAAGTAAAAACAGGTATTCAAGACGATAGCTATATTGAAATTGTAGAAGGAGTACAAGAAAATGAACTTATTATCAGTGCTCCATTTAAAGCTATTTCCAAACTACTACAAAATGAAGATCTTGTTAAATTAGTGAGTGAGGAAGATCTTTATGACGAAAACTAAGGTCCTAAAACAAGCATTCACTATTCTAGAATTTCAGCTCAACAAGCTGCTCATTTCCCTGCTTAGTAAGTTCCAATTACTAGTTTTTTTCGGCATTCTACTCTCTGACATCAAAGCCCAAAGCTTTCTTAAAAATATAGGAAATCCAGCTATAGATGATGGGGTTTGCGGCATTCAGGTTTACCAGAAGAAACTGTTTGTAAGTGGCTATTCTTCTAAACAATGTTATTTGGCTTCATATAGTCTTGATGGAGAATTAATCTGGAAAAAATATTTCGAATTTTCCGAGCATCAAAATTTTATAAGCGACTTCATAGTGGATGATGAAAAAATAATTTTATGCGGCTACGGACATGATTCTGGTAGCGATATTTTCGACGAATTCTTTGTAAGCTATGATTATCAAAAAGCGGAGATTAACTGGGCTAGAAAAACGGGGATTAGCTTAAAGCCCAACAACCTTCATATCTATAATGGCTCAATACTAATAAGTGGCGATGAATATGCAAAAGGCAAATTTGGAATATTCTTTTTACAACTAAATATACATAAGGGTAAATCAGAAAATTTTACCACTTGGTACTATAGTGGTAACGAAAGTTCTGCTATTTCTAAAATAGAAAATGATACCATCTACAGCGGTGGCAGATATGGCATTAAAGCAAAATCTGATAAGTATAGGGCTTCAATTTCTCAATTTAATGCATCCAGTTTTGATGAAATTCAGAGCAATTATTTCCTAAACTCTAAACAAGACTTTGCCCGCGCCTATTTAAGCGATATGATCATCAAAGACGATAGCATTATTGCTGCCTGTTTTAGCAATA
This sequence comes from Chitinophagales bacterium, assembly GCA_020635975.1. Classification (GTDB taxonomy): domain Bacteria; phylum Bacteroidota; class Bacteroidia; order Chitinophagales; family UBA8649; genus JAFMKE01. The sequence goes on along the minus strand of JACJYT010000011.1, from coordinate 53,192 downwards.
ATCATGGCATCGATAACAATTATAGTATTAGTCTTTTTAATACCTTAAAAAATGGAAGTGTTAACTGGGCATATGAATATGAGATTCTGCCCTATACTAGTATTAGTCTTAAGGACATGCTAGAATTAAAAGACGGCTATCTTTTACTTGGTTTGAGTAAAGCGCCCACCGAAGATTTAATTCTCTTAAAACTAGATAAAGAGGCATATCCAGAATACGCTTATGCCATAGGTGGCGCTTATGCTGAAAATATGATTTTGGACCAAGGAAAGTTTATTGCACAGTACCAAAATCACCTATATTTAGCAGCCCAATCTAAAAGTATTAGCCTGAGTGGCGATTATGATAGTTTCATTATGGATTTTGAGGTAGATGCCGAATTTAATGACTCTTGTATGCAGGTAGTTCGCTTAGATGCTAAAATAAAAAGCTACGAAGATTTGATTGAAGGAGAAATAGGTTTGAGTGAATACGATACAATTTTTAAAGAAATGAATATCCCATTCATTTATGCTAAATCTAAAACCGAAAGTGATCAATTTGTTTGTAAAACAAAATTAGAAGAAGATAAAATAGAACCTTCTCTTTCTTTTGAAAATATTGCCTTTAACAATACCATATTTCTAATGGATGCCTCCCTTTCCATGAACACCGAAGATCGTATGCCAATACTCAAAAGCTCTCTTTACAAGTTATTGGCCTTTATGCGCTTAGAAGATAAGATATCGGCAGTTAGTTATGCTAGTGAGGCTAGCGTTATTCTAAATGGAGAAAGTGCAACTAATATTGCAGAAATCAAATCAAAAATTGAAAACATACCTCCATCCGGACAATCAGATATTATAGCTGGCTTAGAAATGGCTTTGAGTATAGCTAAAGAAAATTTTAAAGAAGAACTTAATAATAGAATTATAGTTACTACCGATGGAGATTTAAGTTTTAATAAACAAAAGGAACTTAAAGCCTTATTGGAAAAAACCAGAGATAAAAATATCGTGGTGAGTATATTCCTATTCAACAAATCGAGCTTGTATTTCCAACAACTTAAAGAGATAGTGGATGCTGTTGGCGCTAACTTGTATGTAGTCAGTCGAGAAAATATAGAAGAAGTTTTAACCGATGAACTAAAAGCAAAAAAGAAATAATTGAACTAGATGGAACATAATTCGCTTTCCGTGTGTTTTTCCTTCTAAATTTGAAAAAATGATTGAATTAAACGATCAAAACTATAAAGACTTACTTCAAGTAAATTCGAAAGTAGTAATTAAATTCTACGCAGGCTGGTGTGGGTCTTGTAGACTAATAGCTCCAAAATTTCAAGCTCTAAGTGAGAAAGCGGAATATGAAGATGTATTTTTTGCAGAAGCTAATGCTGAGCTTAACCCAGAATTAAGAGCTTTAGCGGGGGTAAACAATCTTCCTTTTTTCGCATCCTTTAAAAATGGCCAATTAGCTGCTGGTTTTCCAAGTGCTAAAATAGAAGCTGTTGAAGAATTAACAAAAGCTATATAAAATGAAAATACCTGCAATCAAAAAATTAATAGAGGCAAATTATACTTTAGAAATGCTAGATGAGGCAGAAATTGCCATTATCAATGAAGAAGAACCTCAAATCGAAGTAGAAGGTGATGATGATGGAGAGCAACTCACACATCTCTTTGCAGCGAAATGGATTTTAGAAGATATGCAGGAAAGAGCAGTTGATTTCAAAAGCTCTTTAAGAGCCTACACGGAAAAGGTAAGAAACTCCATTTCTTAAGTCTCTTCTCTATTTTTGGACTTTCAAATAACTATCGTAAACCGATTTGTCCTTTAATATTTTTAAGGCCTCCATCATTTCTTTATCGTAAGAAAAACTATTTTGGATGGCTCCTTCACGATAAAAATATCTAGTTACAATTTCATTCTCTAAGAGCTGCATTATTTCTGCTTGTTGCTTTTGAAGATCTTTTTTCTTGTCGTGACCTATCTCTTCTTTTAATAATTCAAACTCCGTTTCAATAGCAGCAAAATATTCTTCTTCTTCAGCAGCTTCCTTAAACTTGTCTAAAAAAGCTTCGCTTTCCGTTTGGTAATCGTAATCCTTGTCTTGCAACCAAGCTACAAAAGCATCATACTCTTCTTGATTCATTCTAAAATTAACCCCTCCACGCAATTCAGGATGTTTCGCCTTGTAAGTGGTAGCATAATCGAAGATTAAATCCTTACGACTAAGACTTACACTGATATCTGATAGGTATTCAACCTCAAGAACCAAATCTGGATCAATCCCTCCACCATCATAAACTATTCTTCCATTATTTGTTTTGAAAGCAACTTTTAAGGAATCGGGGATTCTTGAAACCGCGCCATCCTCATCTTTTTCCGCATAATTAATTGCTTGAATGCATCTTCCACTTGGAATATAATATTTAGCAGTGGTTACCTTTAGCTGGGTATTATAACTAAGCTTTCTGGTGGTCTGAACCAAACCTTTACCAAAAGTTTTTTGACCAACTATTACTCCCCTATCTAAATCTTGTATTGCCCCACTCACTATTTCCGAAGCAGAAGCCGAACCTCTATTGGTAAGAACCACTAAAGGAATTTCTGTATCTATCGACTCATTAATCGTTTTAAAATCCTTATCCCATTCTTCTACCTTACCCTTGGTAAAAACAATTAATTGCCCTTTATCAATAAATACATTACAAATATTTACTGCTTCGTGCAATAAACCTCCAGGGTTCCCTCTTAAATCTAATACTACGCCGCTTAAATTAGGATTTTCCTTTTTTAAACTTTTATAAGCATCTTCAACCTCTTTACCCGCTTGTTGCGTAAAATTACTCAGTTTGATATAGCCAACATTCTCATTTGCCATTCCGTAGTAAGGAACGTTTTTCACCTTAACTTCTTCTCGAACTATTTCAATATTCATTTCCTTATCTGTTCCATCAGCAAGTGGTCGCAAAACTTTAACCTGAATTTTTGTGCCTGGTTCTCCTTTAAGGTATTTAGAAACCTCATCCGACGATTTACCTTTTACCATGTTTCCATCAACAGAAACAATTTTATCTCCAGCTATCAAACCGGCTTTATCGGCTGGATAGCCTGCGTAAGGTTCAGAAATAACGATATAATCTTCGCTTTTCTTTATTAAAGAACCAATCCCTCCGTATTTTCCTGTTGTTTCAAAACGGTAGTTTTCAATTTCTGCTTCAGAATAATAGCTTGTATATGGATCGAGAGAATGCAACATGGCATCGATTCCTTCTTGCATAAACTCATTTGGATCAATGTCGTCTACATAGTAAGAATTCAACTCCTTATAAAGGGTTGCAAAAATTTCTAAATTCTTGGAAATCTCAAAATATTCCGTTGTATTGGTTGCAGCAATTCCGAGAGAAGCACAAAGTACAACAACTAAAATGAGCTTCCATTTTTTTAACATTTTCATAAATCCAAATTTAGAATAAAACGAATTTACACACAATAAATTGGATAATTCGAATAAAACTTAGACGCAAAACTTGGCTTTAACAAAACTTAATACTTCTTAAGTCCTATCTTCTTCTCATAAAGAGCATCAATAAATACAAGAACTGCGCAACAGAGGCTAAGGCTGCAACAAAATATGTCATACCCGCCCACTTAAGAGCATCTTTGGCACCTTCGTATTCTTCCCCTCTTCTTCCAGCAATACCACTTTGGTCTAGGTAAATCATGGCTCGATTACTTGCGTCGAACTCCACAGGAAGAGTGACAAGAGCAAAAACCATCAAAGCACCTTGTAAGGCTAAGGCTATTGGAATAAAGATCCCTCCCAAGCCACCTGCAAATAAACCAAATGCAGCAGCCATCATCACATAGCGCATAAGATTTGAGCTAACACTTACAATAGGTACTAGCTTACTTCTCATTTGCAACCATGCATAAGATTTTGCATGTTGAACAGCATGACCACATTCATGAGCCGCAACGGCAGCCGCAGCAACACTTCTTCCTTGAAATACCTCTGGACTTAAATTTACAGTTCTATTCGCGGGATTATAATGATCGGTTAATTGCCCAGGTACAGATTGAACTTGAACATCGTAAATATTGTGGTCTCTCAACATCTTTTCAGCAACTTGTGCACCACTTAAACCAGAAGACAAAGGCATTGCCGAATACTTGGCAAACTTGCTTTTTAAGCGCCCACTAACAAACATTCCGATTAAACCAAAAACCATTGATATGGCAAACAAAACGAAATATGGACTATTCAATATCGATTCCATAGAATACTATTTTAAATTAAGAATTACCAAATAAACCCTTCACATCAACATTTTCTCTTTCTGTGTCAGGTATTTCAAAAAATGCTCTACGAGCCAAGCCCATAAATTTAGCAAGCACATTAGTTGGAAACATTTCTACCGCATTATTAAACTCAGTAACCGTAGAGTTATAGTGTTTTCTAGCTCCTGATATTTCAAATTCTATATCCTTCATGCTTTCCTGAATATGCATAAAATTAGTATTCGCTTTAATATCTGGGTATTTTTCTACTGCTATCATTAAGCCTCCAACCGCACGACTTAACTGATTCTCTGCAAGAACCTTATCATTAACCGAAAGATTCGGATTCATAGCCTTGGCTCGTAATTCCGTAACTTTAGTAAGTAAGTCCATTTCATGCTTCATGTAAGCTTTAACCGTTTCAATCAGATTAGGCAATAAATCATGTCGCTTCTTTAAAGCTATATCCATCCCAGAAAAAGCCTCGTCTACATAATTCTTTTTCTTAATAAGGCCGTTGTACATCATTACCCCAGTAAGAAATAGTACAATTAGTAAGGCTAAAAATCCTAGTGTCATTTCAAATACATTTTAAGTTTAAGTGAAATTAGTCTTTTTCGATAATAATAACCTTATTTCCATTCTGATTCCTTACTACATTTTTTGGACTTCTCTCTAAAATTACTTTGTTACTTACACTATTTATAATAGATAAAAGTATACTGAACAAAAGCGCCCACCAAAATCCGTCGACAGAAAATCCAGCTAAGAATTTATCTGCAATCAAAATTATTACCGCATTAATAACTAGTAAAAAAAGACCTAAACTAACTATGGTTGCAGGTAGGGTTAAAAAAATTAAAATTGGTCTTACCAAACTGTTTAAAAAGCTCAATACTAAAGCTATCAATAAGGCATATAAAAGTTGCCCTTCAACTTGGACCCCTGGCAATAAAAAACTAAGCAATAAAATTGCCGCTGCAGAGATCAATGTTTTAACTAAAAAATTCATTTTTACATTTATTTGATTTAATCCATGCAAAAACCATTCTAAAGCTTAAACCTATGTCATTTTGGCATAAATGCTAAATTCTAATTGAAAATCAATACCTTTAAATTGAAATTCTTATATAATGAAAAAAATTTATTTAGCTATTTTGGCTTTCTTGAGAGAACGGTTTAGCTTGAGTCAGGACCAAGACAACGAAAGTGAAATTGTTGAAGCGATTAGAAAAGGTGTTGTATTTAAAGGAATTAATTTATGGATGCTAATCTTTGCCATTTTTATTGCATCCATTGGTCTAAATGTTAATTCAACTGCTGTAATCATTGGAGCAATGTTAATTTCTCCGCTAATGGGTCCAATAATGGGTTTAGGACTCGGAGCTGGAATTAATGATTTACCGCTAATTAATGTAGCCATTAAAAATCTTGCGATTGCAGTAATTTTTAGTATTATCACCTCCGCTTTATATTTTTCTATTTCTCCTTTAAGCCAAGCGCAATCTGAATTACTGGCAAGAACTTCACCTACCTTTTGGGATGTGCTCATTGCTTTCTTTGGTGGACTAGCGGGGGTTTTTGCAGGTTCAAGTAAAGAAAAAGGCAATGCCATTCCAGGCGTAGCCATCGCAACAGCACTTATGCCCCCTTTGTGCACAGCGGGTTATGGACTCGCTACAGGAAATTTAAGTTTCTTTTTCGGAGCACTATATCTATTCTTCATTAATAGTGTAATGATAAGTGCTTCTACCTTTATGGTAGTTCAATTTTTAAATTTTCGCCATGCAGAGTATATGGACCAAGGGAGAGCAAAAAATGTAAAAAGGATAATCTATGCCCTGGTATTTTTCACGGTAGTACCAAGTATCTATTTTGGATATACTATTGTAAGAAAGTCGGGCTTTGAAATTGAAGCCAATAATTATATTCGAAAAGAGTTTAGCAACGAAAGTTACTATGTTCTAAACAAGCAAATTGAATATAAGAACAGCAAAGACAATAAAATTACCCTTTACGTTGGAGGTTACATGGATTCGCTCCAAATTGAAAAGAAGAAAGCCAATTTAGAAAATTATCGATTAGAAAATTGTGTTCTAGAAATAAAGCAAGGAACTCAACTAAAAGAGATTCTTAAAAATGAACAAAATCAAATGGATCAAATCAGCTTAGCGCATGCTAAAGAACTAGCCGATAAAGATTCTATTATAGGCAACTTGAAGCTTGAACTTGAAAGTAACTCAAAAAAATTCTACAACCCAGAAGCTATTGGTGAAGAGTTGCGCATATTTTTTCCAAGTATTAGCGAATTTGGAATTAGTGAGGGTACCATTTATTCAGAAAAAGATTCTTCATCTAGCGCTAGTACCTTAGTGTTCTTAGCCTCCGAAGGTAAAATAAAAGAATCTCAATACGAGGAAATAGAACGCTGGCTTGAAAAACGTTTGGATACTAAAAATATAAAAATAGTAAAAGAGTGAAATTAAGCACATTCTTTCTTCTTTTGTTGCTCTTGTCGTGCAAGCCCAGCTCCAATAAACTAGAACTTCCAACAAGTAAGGAGGAAGAGCTATTGCCTACGTATAACTCAGGGACAAAAATATACGAAAGTAGTCTTTTAGATAGTGTAGTTAAAGAATACCTACTTTATTTGGATATCGATACTAGCCATCTCCATTCCATTTCGAACAACACAATCGAAACAAACTACATTGCCTTAAAGGAAGAATCTTTTGAAGCTCGTTTGTACACCGATAGTGAAGGCAGCTTTATAGCCATTAACCATGCAGAAGATAAGGATAATTGTACTTGGCACAAGGCATTTTTACTACGAAAAAATGAAAAAAATATTTGGGAAGATCAGTTCGATAGCTTCTATCCTAATTTAAGTTTGTACTCCTTTTATACCTTTGAAGATGAAGAAACAAAACAATTTGAGGGCGATGAAGAAACTGTTTTTGCTGGATATCACTTCGATTTAAGCAGCTCGGAAAGCTTAGGTATACAATTTATGTTTTGCAATTTAAGAGACCAAGGAAATACGCAGTCATTAAATTTAAATGCGCATCGAATCTATAAAGATATCCACGAATAAGGCATAGTAAGTCATTAAAAGCTCTTTTTAAAAATATACTTTTTACTTTTACAGCATGTCTAATCAAGAAGCTTATTATGCTGAAGAATTTGCTCTCAACACCTCGCAATCTTTCTTCTTAACAGGAAAAGCAGGTACTGGAAAAACCACTTTATTGAGAAATATTCTCAAAAAAACTAATAAAAATACTGCAGTAGTTGCTCCAACTGGTGTGGCCGCAATAAATGCAGGCGGAGTTACGATTCACTCCATGTTCGGCTTGCCTCTAACTTCCTTTATTCCAAACAACGACTTTGTAGATTTGAACGTGGCAAATAATAGAAGTTCTTTAAAAAAGCATATGCGCTTTCGCAAAGAAAAGAGGAAGTTGCTGCAAGAGCTAGATTTATTGATTATTGATGAAATCAGTATGGTAAGAGCAGACTTGCTAGATGCTATCGATTTCATTTTACAAAATGTTCGCCAAAATAGGGAAGCTTTCGGGGGGCTTCAAGTGGTTTTTATAGGCGATTTGTTTCAGTTACCTCCTGTTGTTCGTGAAGATAGCTGGAATGTTTTAAGAGAGTATTACGATAGTCCTTTCTTTTTTGATAGTTACGCCTGGAAAAATGCCAATGCTTTTACCATCGAACTCCAACATATTTATAGACAAGCCGATCCCTTGTTTATAGATATTTTAAACCATGTTAGAAATGGAGAAATTAGCGAGGATGATTTACTTAATTTGAATGAGCTTAATAATAAAAGCGCCTCTTCCTCCGATAAGGAATACATTACCTTATGTACACATAACTATCAAGCTGATAGTATAAATTCAAACGAACTAGAAAAATTAGCCGGCAACAAAATCAAATATAAAGCAAAAATTGAAGGACAATTCAATGAAAACGCCTTCCCTGCTGAATTAGAAATTGAGCTAAAAGTTGGAGCACAAATTATGTTCGTTCGAAACGATTCAGAACAAGGCATGTATTATAATGGCAAGCTTGCCGAAGTTACTAATCTCAGCGATCAATTTATCCAAGTTAAGTTTATAGAAAACGGCGAAAATTATACCCTAAAACAAGAGTTATGGGAAAACATCCATTATACTCTAGACAAGGAAAGCAATGAGGTAAAAGAAGAAAAGCTTGGAAGCTTTATGCAATATCCAATTCGTTTAGCTTGGGCAATAACCATTCATAAAAGCCAAGGTTTAACTTTCAAAAAGGCCATAATAGACCTTGGAAAGTCATTTGCTCCAGGGCAAGCCTATGTTGCATTAAGTCGATGTACGGATTTAGATGGCCTTATACTCAGAACTAAAATTAATGCGAGAAATATTTTTGTAGATCCGAGAATTGTGGCATTTCATGCTGCTAATCATGTAGGCTCCAACTTTGACCAAGCTTTAAAATTTGCTAAAGAAGATTATGCGAAACGGATGCTTTTTAAAGCATTTTCTTTCTATACTTTCAGAGAAGAGATAGAAGAATGGAAAGAGTTCATCGCCCAAAAAGAATTGCCAGAAAAAGACAAGTGTCTTAGTTTGGCAAAAAATTCCCATCAAGTTTGGTTAAACCTTCAAGATGTAGAACAGAAATTTAAATCCCAGTTAAATCAAATCTTCAGAAGTTTTAAAGAAGAAGATACCCCTATTTTATTCTCCCGATGCGAAAAAGCAATTCACTATTTTACTGAGGAAATATTTAATAAGCTTCTGTTGCCCTTAACAGAGCATATAAATGAATATGTTTTTAAATCAAAAACTAAAAGCTATGTCAGTTTTTGTAAAGATTTGCAAAAGTTGTTCTGGCTAAAAATATCTCAACTTTATCAGCTCAAATATTTAGATACTAGTCTTTATAATTCAGCTAGTATTAAAAAATTTAGCGATCTACCTAGTGGTGCTTCAAACAATACTTCGGCTATGGGTAAAGGAGCCACTTTTGAGCTAAGTTTAGAACTATTCAAAAAAGGGGAAAGTCCGGAAGAAATAGCCCTTACTAGAAACATGGCAGTAAGTACTATTCAACAACATCTTACTAAATGGATTGTAAAAGGACGCATTAATATCTACGATTTACTAGATGAAACGAGAGTTGCCAAAATAACTCCATATTTTGAAGCGGAAAAAGAAATATCCATTAGTAGAATAAAAGAAAAAATTCCATTTGAAACAAGCTTTGCAGAACTGCGCTACGTACTAGCACATTTAGAGTGGAAGAAAAAGTAGCTACTAAGCTTCCTATTCACTTTTAAAAGTATAAATTTGTTTCCTTTGAATAATTGAAAAATGAAAAATATAAATAAGCTTATTTTACTTGTAGTCGTGCTATTATTATCCTGCAAGACCTCGCAAAATTCTAGTGGAAAATCTTTAGAGAGCAGCACCATAGAAAAATGGATAATTGCAAATAAACAAGTTCCTTGTTCAGAAGGAAGTGAAAGGCTTTGCTATTCCATTAAAAAGGGAAGTAATGGAGATTATGAAATCTTCGAAGGAGTAATTGAAGGTTTTAGTTATGAGCCAGGCTACAAATACCAATTAGAAATTCAAAGTATAACAACAAAAAAAGAGGGTACTAAAATTATTCTTGTTAAAGAACTTTTTAAACTTCCAATGGATTAATCAAGATAATATGAAATTAATTTCTTTTAATGTAAATGGAGTTAGAGCAATTGTAAAGAAAGATTTTTTTAAATCCGTTTCTACAATGCAAGCAGACGTTTTGTGTTTGCAAGAAACCAAGGCGCAAGACGAGCAAGTTTTGGAAAGCTTAAGCGAGCTTAAAAATTATAGAATTTATTGTAATTCTGCAGAGAAAAAAGGTTATTCTGGAGTTGCAATTCTAAGTAAAAAGGAGCCTTTGTCTATTAGTAGAGATATTCAGATTGATGTTCATGATACAGAAGGAAGAGTGCTTTGTGCAGAATATGAAGATTTCTACTTGGTTAATGTCTACGTACCTAACTCGGGAAGTGAATTAAAAAGACTGACATACAGACAAAAGTGGGATAAAGACTTTTTAGCTTATTTAAAAAATTTAGAAAAAACAAAGGCAGTGATTGTTTGCGGTGATTTTAATGTTGCAAATACCGATATAGATCTTGCTAACCCAAAATCCAATTACAATAAAAGTGCAGGCTACATGCAAGAAGAAATTGACGGGATGAACAATTTATTAAAAAGTGGGTTTATAGACAGCTTTAGATATTTTCATCCTGAGAAAATTAAATATAGCTGGTGGAGTTATAGAGCTGGAGCAAGAGAGCGAAACGTAGGCTGGAGGATTGATTACTTTCTTGTAAGCGAATTTTTCAAGGAAAAAATGGAGAATGCAGAAATTTATAATGAGATATACGGTTCTGATCATTGTCCAGTAGCATTAAGTATTAAAAATTAAATTTAGCTTTTTATCTAAACGCAAATTCATTGCGTTTAGACTAAGTAGCTTTGTAACAATAAACATAGTACGAACAAGATAAAAGATAAATTATGGCAGATAACGAAAAATTAAAAGCGCTTAAATTAACTCTAGATAAGCTAGACAAAACTTATGGTAAAGGAACTGTAATGCGATTAGGCGATTCTCCTGTTGTAGAGGCAGAAACCATTTCAACTGGTTCTATCACCCTAGACGCGGCTTTAGGAATTGGCGGGTTCCCTAGAGGAAGAGTAGTCGAAATATACGGACCAGAATCTTCTGGTAAAACAACCCTAGCAATCCACGCAATTGCCGAAGTACAAAAAAGAGGTGGTATTGCAGCCTTTATTGATGCTGAACATGCATTTGATAAGAGCTATGCAGAAAAATTAGGGGTAAATGTGGATGAACTACTTATTTCTCAACCAGATGACGGAGAACAAGCCTTAGATATTACAGAGCATTTAATTCGCTCTGGAGCTATAGATATTTGCGTGATTGACTCTGTTGCCGCCTTGGTTCCAAGAAGTGAATTAGAGGGCGATATGGGCGATTCTAAAATGGGTTTACAAGCGCGCTTAATGTCGCAAGCGATGAGAAAATTGACAGGAAGTATTAATAAAACGGGTTGTTGCTGCATCTTCATTAACCAATTGAGAGATAAAATTGGGGTTATGTTTGGCAATCCGGAAACTACTACAGGAGGAAATGCACTTAAGTTCTATTCTTCCATTCGTTTGGATATAAGAAGAATCGGACAAATCAAAGACAAAGAAGACCTAACAGGTAATAGAACAAGAGTTAAAGTAGTAAAAAACAAGATGGCTCCACCTTTTAGAAAAGCTGAATTTGATATCATGTATGGAGAAGGAATTTCTAAAATTGGAGAAATTATTGACCTTGGAGTAGATCTAAACATCTTGCAAAAAAGTGGCTCTTGGTACAGTTACAGCGATACGAAACTCGGTCAAGGTAGAGAAGGTGTAAAAGATTTACTTAGAGACAATCCAGAATTAGCCGAAGAGATTGAAGGCAAAATCAGGACAGCATTAATTAATAGTCCGATTTTGAAAGACGAGCCGGGCTCTGAAGATTAAAATTTTAAATTGTGAAAACCCTTGAATTACTTCAAGGGTTTTTTTCTAAGTTAAACTGAACAAGTTTAGCCTAGAATAATACACGCACTAAATTTTACTAGTATTTACATTTTCCTTTTATCTATTTTCCTAATTTTGCAGTGCCTATATGCTTCAATCCATAGAAATAAAAAATTACGCTATTATTAGTCATGTTGTCGTAGAATTCGACAAAGGATTAAACATTATCACTGGTGAAACCGGAGCAGGTAAGTCTATTCTGATTGGTGCTTTATCCTTGTGTCTTGGAGAAAGAGCAGATGCTAAATCTTTGTATCGCGCAGATGACAAATGTACCGTTGAAGCTTGTTTCGATATTCGTACTTACAAGCTTCAAAAACTTTTTGACAAACTCGATTTAGATTATGCAGACTATACAACTATACGCAGAGAAATAAGTGCAAGTGGTAAATCAAGAGCCTTCATTAATGATACACCGGTAAACTTAGAGACTTTAAAACTATTAGCGAGCAAGTTAGTAAATCTACATTCGCAACATGAAACTCAAGAACTAAACAAAGAAAGCTATCAATTAGCTATTCTAGATTTAGTAGCTAAAAACGAAAAAGAGCTCAACCAATACAAAGATCAATTTCAAAATTTTCAAAAACTGAATAAGAGTCTCAAAGAATTAGAACTTGAAACTTCACAATTACAGCAGGATTTTGATTTCTACAGTTTTCAGTTGCAAGAAATTATTGATGCAAAGCTAGAGCAGCTTTCTTTAGAAGAATTAGAAGAAGAATTAGATGCATTAAAAAACGTGGAGAGCATAAAAAGTAAGTTATATACCTCTGTTGCTTACTTAGATAGCCCAGAACAGTCGGCACTTCAAATCTTGCTTCAAGCCTTTCATGAACTTAAAGACCTCAGTAACTACGGTAAAGATTATCAGGAACTTGCAAATAGAATTAATAGCTGTATTATTGAATTAGACGATCTCAAAAAGGAACTTGAAAATTTAGCGGAGAATGCTGAATTCGATCCAGAAAGATACACCATTCTCGAACAACAGGTGAATGAGGCAAATCGTTTACTTAGAAAACATCAACTTAGTTCTTTAGAAGAATTAGAAGAGCTTAGAAAGGACTTAGAACTAAAAACTCGATCTATTGATTCAAAACAAGATCAACTTGTACAAATCCGCAAAGACAGAGAAGCAGCAGAAAAAGCCATGATAAACGCCGCTCAAATTTTGCATTTATCTCGAGTAAAAGCAATACCTGAGATGGAAAACACCATCCAAAAAAGTTTAAGTAAAATTGGCATGCCAAATGCGGTTTTCCAAATTGAACTTACTAGAAAAGAAGAGTATAGTAAAGCGGGCAATGAGCAAATTCTGTTTAAATTTAACGCCAACAAAGGCTTTCCTCCAACTGCCTTGAACAAGGTAGCCTCAGGAGGAGAACTTTCTAGAGTAATGTTAAGCATTCAAGCCTTATTAGCAAAAAACACCGCTCTTCCGAGTCTAATTTTTGATGAAATCGATACGGGCATATCTGGAGAAGTTGCTGCAAAAGTTGCCGAAGTTTTCCGAGAAATAAGTCAAGGTCACCAACTTATTGCGATAACCCATCTCCCTCAAATTGCGGCACGCGCAGAACATCATCTTTTCATTTATAAAAATGAAGAAAAAAATATCACTGAGACTAATATTATTAAGTTAGATCCCGATCAACACGTAAAAGCCATTGCTAGAATGTTGAGTGGAGAAACTATTTCTGAAGAATCCTTAAGCAATGCTAGAAGTCTAATTAATAATTGATGGTAGATGTTTCTATAATAATTGTAAATTATAATGTTCGCTATTTCATTGAACAGGCCATACTTTCTATTAAAGAAGCAAGTAGCAATTTAGTTATTGAGATCATAGTTATAGACAATGCTTCTCAGGACGACTCCGTTGAAATGCTTCAAAAGAAATTTCCCGAAATTACCCTTATCGCGAACCAAGAAAATGTTGGTTTTGGTAGAGCTAATAATCAGGGAATCTCCATAGCAAAAGGAAAGTACCTTCTTCTCCTTAATCCGGATACTTTGGTTCAAAATAATACTCTCCAAGTTTGTATTGATTTCATGGAAAAAACCAAAGATTGTGGTGCTATTGGAGTTAAAATGATCGATGGTAAAGGCAATTTCCTGCCAGAATCAAAACGTTCCATTCCAACTCCTAGCGTGGCACTTTATAAAATGTTGGGACTTTCCAGTCTTTTCCCGAAATCCAAAGTTTTTGGGAAATATCATTTGGCCTACTTAGACCAAAATGAAAATCACCAAGTAGAAGTTCTATCTGGTGCATTTATGTTTTTCAGAGCAGACTTGCTACAAAAAATTGGTGGCTTCGACGAAGATTACTTTATGTACGGAGAAGATATAGATCTAAGCTATCAAGTTTTAAAAAATGGCTATAAAAATTATTATTTAGCCGATACTAGCATCATACATTATAAGGGCGAAAGCACCAAAAAAGGCAGCTTAAATTATGTCAAAGTTTTTTACGAGGCCATGCTGATTTTTGCAAAAAAACACTACAGCCCTAATCAAGCCAAACTATATAGTTTTATTATCTACTTCGCAATTTTTATTAAAGGGGGATTGACCCTACTTAATAATTATTTCAAGCAAAGTTTAATGACCATCCTAGATTTTACTACTTCCTATCTAGGGATTTTTGGTATAGCCTTTTTATACGGCCTAGAGGTAAAAGGTAGTGCTGCGTATTACCCTAAAGAATTTTTTATCTATGTACTGCCGTTCTATGTGCTCGTGTGGATACTTTCTGGGGCCCTATCGGGAATCTACGACAAAGCTTATAAAACTAAAGCCATTTGGAAAGGTGTTTTAATCGGAACCTTAGTAATTGCAGCAATTTATGGTTTCTTTCCAGAGAAGTTGCGATATTCAAGAGCCATTATACTCTTAGGGGGGGCTTTTACTATTCTTACTATGCATGCTCACCGATTTTTATATCATTTCATATGGCACAAAAAAGCAGTTTTCCAACTTAATGATAAAACAAAATTGGCGATAGTTGGAAATGAATCAGAATCACAAAGGGCACTATCCTTGCTAAATGAAAGTGCAGAGAATGTTGAGTTTGTAGGCTTCATAAACTATGATGGTAGCTTCCAATCAGATCCACTTCTTGGAGACTTCCTTAACTTGAAAGATATCGTTTCTCTATACAAGATTGAAGAACTTATCTTTTGCAATAAAGACGTTCCGAGCGATAAAATTATCGCCCTAATGACCGAATTAGGAAACGAACTTAACTATAAGATTCTTCCTCAAGAAAGTTTGAGTATAATAGGAAGTAATTCGAAGAACTCTGCTGGAGACCTCTATGCGATAGATGTAAATTTAAAAATTGCTAGTAAGCGATCGGCCATATCAAAACGATTGTTGGACCTAGGAATTTGCGTACTTCTAATTCTCAGTTTAGCTATAAATATTTGGCTAGTTGAAAACAAGTTAAACTACCTTTCCAATCTTTTTCAAATCTTATTTGGCAAAAAAACTTGGGTAGGCTATTCCCAAAATAATGAAAAAACCGAAAGCTATAAACTTCCTAAAATTAAAGAAGGAGTGCTTAGTCCATTCGATTCAAGTAAAAAAGAAAAAGGTTTAAGCCTTAAACGCTTAAACCTTTTGTATGCTAAAAACTATAGTGTTAATCTCGACTTACAAATAATTTTGAAAAACTTAAGAAACTTAGGTAACTAGTCTGCTAAAGCTACCGTTTCGTAGGTCTCTAAATAACTAGAAGGGAACATAATTTCTACTGAAGGATAATCAATCAAATTTCCTTGCTTATCTAGAGTAGATAAATGATAAACAGCAATATCATTTTCTTTACTTAGCTGATTGATTTTAGCTATGTTATTGCTTAATTGATCAATATCAGAACCACTGATGTCTACCTTAATTCTTTCAGTTTTTCCAGAAATACTAGAATATCCAGTAATAGTAATCGCTTGAAGATTAGAAGCATTTTCCACTTTCAAATACATATCATAATTCGCACCATCTTCTTCTATAATGAAGTAAGGATTTTCTTGAGCGAAAGTTTGAAAAGCGATAACAGAGAATAAAATACTAAAGAATAAGGTAAATTTTTTCATGGTCGTAAGTTTTTCGTTTTGATTATATACGGAGATTTACGCTAGTCGGATTAACTTTGTTTCAAAGAATTTTTTGTTTTCTTAAAAGATTCTTTCCTTATCGACTTAAAAGACTGATTATCAATTGAAAAAAGACCTAAGAATATTATCCCAAAAAGAACTTGAAGACTTGTTTCTAGATTTAAAGCAACCAAAATTCAGAGCAAAACAGCTTTATGATTGGTTATGGAACAAAGGTTTGAATGATATTGAGTTAATGACAAACCTTCCTAAAGACTTAAGAAAGCATTTGAGCGAGCACTATGAAATTAGAAATGCTTCTATCGCTATGGAGCAAAAAAGTATAGATGGAACAATTAAACTAGCTTTTAATCTTTACGACAATCGACTTATAGAAGGTGTATTAATTCCTAGCGATAAAAGAATGACAGCTTGTGTTTCTTCTCAAGTAGGTTGCACACTTAGTTGCGCCTTTTGTGCAACAGGAATGATAAAAAGAGAAAGGAATCTTGGTCCGGGAGAAATTTACGACCAAGTTGTTCTTCTAAACCAAAAAGCCCAAGAGAATTATAATTTAGCTCTTAGTAATATTGTGTTTATGGGAATGGGGGAACCATTGCTTAACTACGACAATGTTATGAGCGCAATCGACAAAATAACTTCTCCTAGCGGACTAGGGATGGCTCCAAGAAGAATTACGCTTTCTACTGTTGGTATTGCTCGAGGAATAAAGCGATTAGCAGATGAAGGAAAAGCTTTTAAACTTGCTTGGTCGCTTCATGCTCCAAGTAATGAAAAAAGAGATAAAATAATGGGCATTAATAAAAGCAATTCTATTGAAGAAGTAATAGAAGCGCTCCAATACTTTTATCAAAAAACAGGCAACAAAATCACCTACGAATATATAATTTTCGAAGATTTCAATGATAGCTTGGAAGATGCCAAAGACCTGTTAAAACTCTGTCGTCAGGTTCCCGCTTTTGTAAACATCATAGAATATAATCAGGTGGAGGGCGTAGTGTTAAATAAGGCAAAAAAAGGAAATAGAGATGCCTTTATAAAATATTTGGAGACAAACGGAGTAACAGCTAAAGTGAGGATTAGTAGAGGCGAAGATATAGATGCTGCTTGCGGACAATTGGCTAATAAATAGTTTGTTTTCATTGCAATAATATTATTTTTACAGAATGTTGTTAGACGGCACCTTCAAACATATAGGCAGATATAGGCAAATCATAAAGATTCTAATCAAATATGGTTTTGAAGATGTGGTTTTTAATTCTTTCCTTCAAAACTTAGTGCCTAGGCGTTTATTACTTAATTGGACAAGAGACGATAGAAAAGTTAGCGAAACTAGCACCTGGGAGAGAGCTCGTATGGCTTGCGAAGAGGCCGGTCCAACGGCTATTAAAATAGCTCAAATATTTTCCAATCGCTCCGATATTCTGCCGGAAGGCCTAATTACAGAATTAAGAAAACTTCAGAGTGAAGTGAAGACCTTTCCATTTTCTGTTGCTAAAGAAATATTAGAAGAAGAACTCTCTTTACCTATAGATGAAATCTTTGAGTATTTCAATGAAAAACCAATAGGATCTGCATCCATTGGTCAAGTTTATAAAGCGAAGCTAAAAACTGGTGAAGAGGTAGTAGTTAAATTAAGAAGACCAGGAGTAAGCAAACTTCTATCGCAAGATTTGGAGATAGTTAAAAGTCTCTTACCCTATTTAAAAGGGGCTATAGAAAGTAATGGTTTAGTTTATGAAGCCATTGAAGATAGTATTCTAGAAATAGAAAAAAGCACACTCAAAGAACTAGATTACAAGCATGAAGCTCGTAACATTGAGCACTTTAGAAAGTTTTACAAAAGTAGAAGAGATTTCTATGTTCCTCGCGCATATAGAGAATACTCTACAGATAAACTTTTGATAATAGAATATGCCGAAGGTTGTAAAATCACAGATCAAGAACAGCTAAAAGAATGGGATCTAGATCCTACAAAAATAGCAGAACGAGGAATGGATATTTACTTAACTCAGATTTTTGAGTTTGGTTATTTTCATGCTGACCCACACCCTGGTAATATTATCATTCAGGAAAATGGACGAATTTGCCTAATCGATTTTGGAATGACAGGCAAACTGATGCAAAGAGATAAAATGGCTTTTGCACAAGTTTTCGTTGCCATGGCCAAAGGTGATTCAAAAAACATGGCCTCCAATTTAAGAAAATTGTGCATTAGTCACGAGGTAGAGAATGTTCGTATGCTCGAGTACGACTTGCAAGATCTTATAGAAGAATATGGGAGTCTAGAGGTATCAGAAAGTAAGATAGAAGATCTAATTCTTAGTTTGCAAGGAATTATGCTCAAATATAAAATGCGACCACCAGGAAGCATTACGCTTAT
Organism: Chitinophagales bacterium; assembly: GCA_020635975.1. Classification (GTDB taxonomy): domain Bacteria; phylum Bacteroidota; class Bacteroidia; order Chitinophagales; family UBA8649; genus JAFMKE01. Next base: position 34,767 of record JACJYT010000011.1, on the reverse strand, counting down.
CTTTAGAGCGATGGGCTTATTAGAGGGCATTGGAAAACAAATCCACCCTAACTTTAATATAAATGAATTTGTTCAACCCTACGGATTCAAACTTTTAAAAGAAGAATACTCCATTAGCAAACTAGCCGAAGAAGCTTGGAATAGAATGGGCGAAATTTCGGCACTAGTTAATAGCATTCCCTTTGAACTGCGAGCTATTTTAAAGAAGACAAGACAAGGTAAACTTCATCTTGAAATAGAACATCAAGGCCTCGAGCCTTTGCTTCGCAAAATGGATAGAGTGATTAACCGATTTATTCTTGCTTTTATCATCTTTACATTAATGATTAGTTCATCCATCCTAGCCATTTCTCCTATGGATGACAAGTACATTGCAAGCAGTGTTGGAATTCCGTATCTTTCCTTAATTGGTTATCTGTTTTCCATTTTCTTAGGAACAATTTTGTTGTTTGCCGTGTTAAGAACTCGTAAGCTCTAAACTAGGCGAGAAAAATGATAAAATCTAAAAGCAAGTGTAAGAATTCAGAATATCAATTTCGAGTTTTACCCGCAAATTCATTAAGCGAAGTTTCTGAAATTTCCGCCAGCTCACTTTTCAGCACTCCTAGCTTTATAAAGCAAAGTGCCCAAGTTTCAAAACATATTCAGCATCAAGTTGTGGAAGTTTTCCAACAAAAGGAAAAATTGGCTTTGTTGTATTTTCAAATTATGCCATTTAAGGGCGATGAGTTGCGATCTTATATACCAGAGGGAGAAGATTGTATTATAAATAAGAGCTTAGAAGCTATTGTCGATCTAGCATTAGAAAGAGTAAATTGGAATTTAGCCGTGCTAGGCAATGTTTTCTTAACTGGCGACAAAGGCCAAATTTTTTATAAAGAAGTAAGCGCAAAAGAAAAATGGGAAATCCTAGATCAGGCATGTAAAGCTCTTTCTAAGTCGCAAAAAATTGATGCCTTTTTAATTAGTGATTTAAGAGAAGAAGATTTAGTTAATCATGATATTATGGTAAATAAGTCTTACCGATTATTTGAAGTAGAACCGGATTTAATTTTTGATATTCAAGAATCTTGGAAAACTTTCGATGACTATTTAGATAGTATCGTATCGAAATATAGGGTTAGGACGAAAAAGGTTTTTAGCAAGAGCAATTCCCTGCTTATTAAAGATCTGACTGCCGAAGAAATCAAAGAAAACACGAAGTTAATTTTCAGCTTGTATAAAAATGTTCTTAGCAGTGCTAGCTTTAAGCTTGCAGAAATTAGCCAAAACTATTTTTATGACTTCAAGTTAGCTTATCCCGAAAAATTTAAACTTAGAGCCTATTATCATGAGGGCGAAATGCTAGGCTTTATTAGCTATTTTGTAGATGCTAAAGCTTTAAATATTAATCTAATAGGCATAGATTACAAATACAATAAGGAGCATTGTGTGTATCAAAGAATTTTATACGATTGTATCGAACAAGGGATTCAAGAAAGAATAAGTCAAATTCACTTTGGTAGAACAGCAAGTGAAATAAAAACTTCAGTTGGAGCGGTTCCAAAAAAGGGCTTTTCCTTACTCAAACACAATAGTAGAATTCCAAACATCGTCATTAAACCACTCACTACTTACTTAAAACCAGAACCTTTTGAAGTAAGAAAACCATTTAGAGTGGAGCAAGCCTCTTAAATTTCAAGGATCATTAATGCGAATCCAGTAGGCTAAGCGCAATGTTTATTCACATTTGCGCGTTGATTCATTTTAGCACGGTTTTAGTAGAACTTATACTACTTAGATTTACATTTACAAGATGAAAAGAGGCTGGTGGATTTTAATAGTTTTTATGTCCTTATCACTCCAATCAATTGGAGTGAAACATACTTATTTGCCTAGTAGTGATGGTATTATCCACGAATTAGAAAAAAATGCCTGGGTAGATTCTGTAAGTGCTAGCTTAAACTTAGATCAAAAAATAGCTCAGTTCTTTATGGTTGGTGCTTACCCTACTCAAGGGGAAAGCAGCAAACTAGAGGTTGAAAAACTTATCAAGAACTATCAAATAGGTGGAGTCATCTTCTTCAAAGGCCATCCAACAGAAATTGCAACTTGGTCTAATAGTTTCCAAAAAAGCACCACACTACCTTTGTTTATCTCTATTGATGGCGAATGGGGTATCAACATGCGGGTAGATAGTAGCATTCAATACCCTCGCCAACTAACCCTTGGTGCAATACAAGACGACGAACTTATTTATCAAATGGGCGAAAGAATTGCACTAGAATGCAAGGCCTTAGGAATTAATATAAACTTGGCCCCTGTACTAGACATCAATAACAACATTAACAACCCCGTTATTAACGATAGAAGTTTTGGTGAAGACAAATACAATGTGGCTCTAAAAGCCCTAGCCTATGCTCAAGGAATGCAAAGTAAAGGGGTGATGGCTGTTGGCAAGCATTTTCCGGGACATGGCGACACAGACACCGACTCTCACCAAGATTTACCAATCATAAAACACAATTTCGCTCGCTTAGATAGTTTGGAACTTTACCCCTTTAAAGTGGCTATAGAAAATGGAATGATGGGAATGATGGTTGCCCACTTGAATATTCCTGCCCTAGATAAAACACCAAATTTAGCTTCAAGCCTTTCTAAAAAAGTGGTTAGCACACTGCTAAAAGATAGCCTAGGCTTTAAAGGCCTAGTTTTTTCGGATGCTCTTAATATGCAAGGCGCAAGCAAATTCTTCGATGCTGGAGAAGTAGACAAATTGGCCTTCTTAGCAGGTAATGATGTATTGGTTATTCCTAGTAATATCCCGAAAGCCATCGCTGCCATTAAACTTGCTCTTTCAAAAGGTGAAATTAGCGAAGCATATCTGGATGAAAGACTTAAAAAAGTTCTAGAATATAAATACTATTTGGGTTTAAATCAAAAGACCTATGTTTCTACCAAAAACATAGCGCAAGTCTTACAAAATAAGGAAGCCATAGAATTTAATAAACTCCTCTTTGAAAAGGCCATAACCCTAGTAAACAACGAAGAGAATTTACTTCCTTTAAAAACAAGGGAAGCAGATAAAATTGCACTTCTTTCTTTGGGTAAAGGAAGCAAGCAAGCCTTGCATAGCAGTTGCGAAAACTTTGGACTTAAAAATCACTTTTTCATAGCAAACGACTTACAAAGCACGCAAATAACCACCCAACTTGCTAAGTTCAAAGATTATGATAAAGTAGTTGTTGGACTCTATGACATGAGTAGATGGAAATCCAAAAACTTCGGAATAAGTGCTGCAGAATTAGAGTTTCTTAAGCAATTAGACAAGGAGAAGGAATTGGTTTTAATCTTGTTTGGCAGTCCATATAGTCTCAGCTTCTTTCAAGATTTCAAAACGCTTGTAGTTGCCTATGAAGAAAATGAAGCTTCTCAAAAAGCAGCTGGTCAAGCAATTTTTGGTGGCATAGAAGTTAATGGAAAGTTGCCAGTAAGCGCAGGAAGGTTTAAAGTGAATACGGGTATAGAATTTAAGAATGAAGATGTTCTCCAATATGCGCTTCCAAGTGAGGTGCAAATGGATGCCTCTCGATTAGATTCTATTGATTACTTTGCGAAAAAAGCCATTGCGCTTAAGGCAAGTCCAGGTTGTCAAATTCTAGTTGCAAAAGATGGCAAAATAGTTTACAACAAGTCTTTTGGTAATAGTACTTATGAAAATAATGATGCCATTACCAATTCTAGTATTTACGATTTAGCCTCCATTACGAAAGTTGCAGCTACCACTTTGGCAGTAATGAAGCTTTATGAAGAAGACAAAATAGACCTTAATAAAGACATAAAAACCTACCTGCCACAATTAAAAGAAACCACTGTTGGAAGCCTAGTAATAAAAGAGATTTTGGCGCACCAATCGGGTTTGCCCGCATGGATTCCGTTTTACGTTCCTACTGTTGAAGATTCCGTTTACAACAATTGGTATAGTGTAGATAGTAATGCTTCTTATTGTATTAAAGTTGCCGACGATTTGTTTATTTGCAAGGATTCTACGGAGGTAATTTGGACAACCATATCGGGGGTAAAGATTAAAGAAAAACCAGAATATAAGTACAGCGATTTAGGCTTTTACCTCCTAATGCAATTGGTAGAAAAAATTTCTAAACAGAGCTTGGATCAATATGTTCAAGAAATGTTTTATAAACCAATGGGACTTGAAAATATCTCTTTTCTACCGAGAAGCAAATTTGACTTAGGCCGAATTGTTCCAACAGAAAAAGATACCATATTTAGAAAGCAAGAAATAAAAGGCTATGTGCACGATCCAGGTGCTGCTATGCTTGGCGGAGTTTGTGGACATGCCGGACTGTTTAGCAATTCACAAGATTTAGCAGCGGTATTTCAGATGTTATTAAATAATGGCTACTATAAGGGAAAACAATTTTTAAAGTCGGAAACTATTGCGTACTTCAATTCGCAACATTATACAGAAAAGGATAATAGAAGAGCGTTAGGATTTGACAAACCGGTAATAAGAGATAAAAATGGGAAAATTAAAGGTGGACCAACTTGTTCTGAAGTAAGTGATGCCTGTTTTGGTCATACTGGATTTACTGGAACTTGTGTTTGGGCGGATCCCGAATATAATTTGATTTACGTTTTCCTTTCCAATAGAACCTACCCTTATGCTACAGAGAATACTTTAGCAAAAGAAAATATTCGCACCGATATTCAAGGGGTAATTTATCGATCAATAATTCACTAAAGCTACTTAGGCTGGATATTCTACATAATTTCTAGGAGTTTCATAGAGCCTGACCTGCAGTTCGTATTGGTCTCCTATGGCAGCTCGAAGCAAATCATAAATTACTACACAAATATTTTCTGCAGTAGGGTTTAAAGATGCAAACTCGGGGCAATCCAAGTTCAAATTTTTATGATCAAATCGCTCTTCCACCTCCTGCTTAATAATATCTTTAAGTACTTTTAAATCAATAACATAACCTGTTTCTGGATCTACTTCGCCTACCAACTTAACCTCTAGTTCATAATTATGTCCGTGCCAATTAGCGTTATTACAAAGGCCAAAAACCTCATTATTCTTGTCTTCTGTCCATGCTTTGTTATACAAGCGATGCGCGGCATTAAAATGTGCCTTTCTGAATACTGCTACTTTCATATCTAATTAAACAATTGCATTGCTAAAGAGTTTATCCTTAGCATTAATTATGTAAATTTACACACTCTTTAATTAAGTGATGCTTTTTAAACAAGTCATAGCTCAAGAATCTATAAAGGAACAACTTTTACTTTCGGCACAAGCGGAAAAGGTTAGTCAAGCTATGCTCTTTCTTGGCGCTGAAGGTTGCGGCAAACTAAGCATGGCCTTAGCCTTCGCTCAATATTTAAATTGCGAGAATAGGAACGAAAAAGATAGCTGTGGGCAATGCAGTTCTTGTATTAAAGCGGAAAAACTTTCTCACCCAGATATTTTTTATACCTATCCTACCATAGGACCTAGAAGTATGGCCAGGGAGGATATAGAGCAGTGGAGAAACTTTTTAAAAGACGAAGCCTATTTTAGTTATTCTGATTGGATAGCCCTCTTAGATAATGAAAACAAGCAGGGAAACATCACCGCAGAAGAATGCAATCAAATAATTAGGCAGCATGGACTAAGACATTTTGAAGGCAAGTATAAAATACAAATAATTTGGGGGGCTGAATATCTTCAGAAAGAAGGCAACAGACTCTTAAAAATTATTGAAGAACCGCCTGCCAATACTATTTTCATTCTTATTGCCCAATCGCAAGAAGCCATTTTGCCTACCATTTTAAGTAGAACACAAATACTAAAATTTCAAAAGCTAAAAACGGAGGATATAGAAAATGCCCTCCAAGAAAAACTTGGCTTAAGTCAAGAAGAAGCCTTAAAACTTGCACAAATTTCTGATGGATCGTGGATCGAAGCCAAGCAATTACTTGGTCAAGCCGATAATAACTATTTTGAAAGTTTACGAACTTGGTTGCTATTGATTATTCAACAAAACGCTCGACCAAGTCTTAGTTTTGCCCAACAACTGATTGATTGGACGGAAAGCATGGGAGCTACTGGAAGACAAAATCAAAAAACCTTCATTCAATATGCCCTATTTTTTATTCGGGAAGCTTTGGCTGCAAAAAATGGCTTAAATTGTAAATTAAATGCTACAGAAAAAACTGTTGCACTTAAAATGGTGGAAACAATTAGTTGGCAAAAGATGCTAAGCATTTCCCAAATAATCAATAACTTGCACTATCAAATTGTACGGAATGCAAATGCGAAAATTGCTTTCTTAAGTACAAGTATGAAAATAAAGGCTTTGCTGAAGCAGAAGTCGGTTTTCTAAGACAATAATAATTGATAATTTTGCTTTTTCTTTCGCAAGAAAAAGTTCAAATAAAATAAATATGGCTTGCAGTACAGCAGGGTGTGGCTCTTCAGGAGGATGTAGTTCAGGGGGCTGCAACAAAATGAATAGTTTCGATTGGTTTGCGGACATACCGCTTTCTGACAATTACAACTTCAACTTAGTAGAAATTAGCTTCAAAAATGGCGCTAGAAAGGCTTTTTATCGCAATGATGCGAAACTAGATTTGTTTCGTGGGGAGATGGTTATTGTAGATGCATCACAAGGATACGATATTGGAGAAGTAAGTTTAACTGGAGAATTGGTTAAACTTCAAATGAAAAAGAAAGATGTAAAAGAAAGCGCAGATACTATTCGATCTATTCTTAGAAAGGCTAATGACCAAGACATAGAAAAAATGCATGAGCTTCGAGCCAACGAGAAACAAATGCTTGTAAAAGCAAGAGTTATATCGCGAAGCTTAAATTTAGATATGAAGATTGGAGATGTAGAGTTTCAAGGAGATGGAAAAAAAACCACCTTTTTCTACACGGCCGAAAACAGAATTGACTTTAGAGATTTGGTAAAACAATTTGCTAGTGAGTTTAAAGTAAAAATCGAAATGCGTCAAATTGGCGCACGTCAAGAAGCTGGAAGAATTGGAGGAATTGGCTCATGTGGAAGAGAATTGTGCTGTTCTACTTGGTTAAGTGACTTTGATAGTGTTTCTACAGGAGCTGCTAGGTATCAGCAATTAAGCATTAATAGCGACAAACTTTCTGGACAATGCGGTCGATTAAAATGTTGTTTGAATTACGAGTTGGACACTTATATGGATGCATTAAAAGGCATACCTAAAAACCCAGATAAGATAAAAACGAAAGAGGGAGTAGCCTACTTAAGAAAAACAGATATCTTCAAAAAAGAACTTACATACAACTTAGACAAAAGCAACAAATATTATAAACTAAGTTCTGAAGATGTTGCCAAGTTGCTACAAATGAATAAGAATAACGAATTTCCAAATAGCCTAGATGATTTTAATATCGTAGATACTCCTGCAGCTAGAGAAATAGAAGATAGCTATAGTGAAGATCTTGTGGGAAGCGTTAGCTTGAGTACTTTAGAAAGTGGCACGAAGAAAAAGAAAAAGAAGAAGAACAACTACCGAAAAAATAGAAATAGAAACAACAATAATAGCAATAAAAAAAATGCCTAGAATACTTCTTTTTGTTCTGATAATACTTGGGCTTTCGCTACAATCTTGTGACCAAAATGTGGTTTACGAAAAAAACATAGATATCTCTAATTACCAGTGGGAACAAAATGATAGCTTGAGCTTTGAATTTCAAATAGAAGATGAGCTTCACAAAAACCTCCTTCTAAATGTTCGCCATCGCTTCGAATTTGGATGGCGGAATATGTGGCTTAACATGCAGCTTCATTTCCCTAATGATAGCGTGTATAACACCCCGATCAATATAGCTATGTCGCAACCCGACGGACATTGGTTTGGCGAATGTTCTGGAGACATCTGTAATTTGCAATTTCAACTGCAAGATTACTATAATAAGAGCTTCATGCCAGGTACTTATCGTGTTGTTTTTAGTCATGAAATGCGAGAGAACCCTTTAGCAAACATTATGAGTTTAGGTATACGTTTAGAGAATTATATAGAAAAAGAAGACTAATGGGATTGTCGCTAGATAATATTGTACTTGCTTATAGTATTCCAATCTTTGCGCTACTTATTATTGTTGAATTTGCTCTTTCTGCTTATCAGAAAAAAGACCTATATTATTTAAAAGATACAGCTTCTAGCTTGGCCATGGGATTTGGTTCTCTTTTCTTTGGAGCTACAATGAAGTTCTTAGCTCTTTTATTTTACACCTTCCTCTATCAATACCGAATTTTTGAAATTGGCTGGCAATGGTGGGCTTGGATTTTAATCTTTTTTGCCGATGATTTTACTTTTTATTGGCACCATCGCCTTAGTCACGAAGTGAGAATATTATGGGCTGCCCATGTTAATCATCATTCCTCTGTTAAAATGAATTTGGGTACTGCTTTACGTCAAAGTTGGGCAGAGCAAATTTATAAATACTTGTGGTGGTCGTGGTTGCCCTTAGTTGGTTTTAACCCACTTATGATTTTTACTATGCAAACCATTAGTTTAGTTTACCAATTCTTTCAGCATACCGAATATCTTAGAAAATTGCCAAAACCAATTGAATGGTTTTTTAATACCCCCTCACACCATCGAGTTCACCATGGTAGTAACATTCGCTATTTAGACCAAAATCATGCGGGCATTCTAATTATTTGGGACCGACTATTTGGTAGTTTTCAAGAGGAACTAGACGAAGAAAAAGTTGTTTATGGTATTACTAGCAACATTAACAGTTATAATCCTTTTGTAATTGCTAGTCATGAATTTGTTGCCCTAGCTAAAGATGTGAAAAATGCTCCCGGACTTAAGAATAAAATTAAATATCTCTTTATGCCTCCAGGTTGGAGTCATAATGGACCAGATCTTCGCGCTAAAACATTAAGAAAACAACTCCATGAAAGTCATTAAAATCTCTTTATTCTTCGCCTTAGCTGCCCTTCTAAGTTCTTGTGGATATTCTGAAGAATTTAAAGAAGTTAATTTTGAAAATCAATTTATCATTGCCTATCCAGACTATATGAAAGAGTGTAATGATCTAAGCCCTCTAGCCGTTCTGCAATATAAAAACGCGTATAGAAATACCTATAGTATCGTTCGAGTTGAAGATAAACAAGATAAAACCTTATTAGAATTTCAGAAAGAAGGCTTGGATGTACTTAAAAACTACGAATTGTTGAGCAAGCCCTTAGTTACCGATTCATTTTATAGAGAGAATGCCGATTTCACAGCGATTGACGTTCAAATGTATGGTATGATGGAAGATGAAAATATCTACTATTGGCATTCTGCTTTCGAGAGCCAGGGTAAATTCTACGAAGTAGTATGTTGGACGCGTAGCATGGATAGAAAGCAACGCTATGGCGCAGATATTGAAAAAATCATCCTTAGCTTTAAGCCACTTATTTAGATTTCTCTTGGAGTTAAGCCTAGCAAAGATAATTGCTTTAGTGCCAAACTATCTTTCCCTTTTTATGTTTATTACATACAAGTATGGTGGCTTATGAATCTCTTTAATTTTAGGAAACAAATCATTGCGCTGGTAGCTTTATTATGCCTAGTTGCATTGTTCTTCTCGAGCAAATTGCTTTTCGTTTTCGACTTAGAACGTTTTTTCCCACAGGGAGATGAAGACCTTGCCTACTTTTACGAGTTTAGAAAAGAATTTGAAGACGATGACAATTTTCTTCTTGTAGCCTTTACAGATTCGCACTCCATATTTAAGCGAAACCTTCTATTAGAAATAGATAGCTTTACCACCAAAAGTCTTGCCTTAGATGAAGTGGTTCAGGCTAACTCTATTACCAATTTTCAATATTTTGTAAAATTACAATTTGGAGGATTTTCTCCCCCCTTTCCAGCCTTACATTTAGAAGAAGGAAGAGATCTTGCCAAAGACAGTTTAAAGCTCGTTCAAGATGAACGAATTTATGGTAAACTATTGGCCAAAGACTGTAAATCTACAGTGGTGGTGCTAAAGACTAAAAATGCGCTTAACCAAAAGGATTCAGAATCTTTAATGAAGAATCTTTATGCTTTATTAGACAAAGTTCCCGAAGAGAACTATCACCTTCTTGGCAGAGCTTACTTTCAAGATGTACTTGTAAAACAGCAAATTAAAGAATTTATTCTGAGCACCTTAATTTCTGCTTTTCTGGTATCTCTAGTATTCTGGATTATACTCAGAAAAAGTATTGGAGTCTTTATTGCCATCCTTTCTATGCTGGTTTGCCTGCTACTCTTTGTTGGTTTACTCGGTGCCTTTCAGATTGAGTTAGACATGCTAAGCTCACTCTTTCCGATAATCATGATAATTGTGGGCGTAAGTGATGTAGTACACCTCACCAACAAATACATAGAAGAATACCTTAAACTCGGCGATCAAAAGCAAGCTATTAAAACAACGGTTAAAGAAATTGGGCTTGCCACTTTTCTAACTTCTTTTACTACAGCTATAGGTTTTTTAAGTTTGGCTACATCTAGAATTTATCCGGTTAAGTCCTTTGGTATTAGTGCTGCTCTTGGTGTACTAGTTGCCTTTGCAGTAGTAATTTGCTTTACAACGGCCATGCTAGCCCTTATACCACCAGAAAAAATTATACGAAGAGATGAGTCGCACCAAATTTGGAAAAACACTTTGTTAAAATTCTATTTATGGACGAAGGGGCAAAGCAAAAGCATCTCTATTGGAGCTTTTATATACTTTGCCGTATGCTTAATTGGAATAAGTTTAATAAGTACCGATGTAAAAATTTACGATACCCTTCCACGTGGCGTAAAGCTTACTGAGGATTTTCGATTCTTCGAAGAGAACTATGCCGGATTTCGTCCATTTGAACTAGCTATTGAGGCACAAAATGGCTTAAAAATGGATAACTACCCCTTGCTCTATGAAATCCATAAAATAGAAGAATTCTTAAAACAAGAAGAGGCCATAGAAGGGATAAATTCTATAACCGTGCTCTATAAGACCTTGAATAGAGCCATGAACGCCGACAAAGCTTCTTTCTACAGCTTCCCAAGCTCAGAATCAGAATTTCTTAAAATACAAAAATATGCAGAAAAAATTCCTACCAACTTTAGCGATGTCCTACTTAATAAGGATAAGAGTAAAGCTAGAATTTCTGCCAAAGTTAAAGACATCGGTTCGAATCAAGTCGATTTAATTAGCGAGCGACTCCATCAATTTATTACCGAAGAAATAGATAGTTCACTTATAAAGGTTAAGCTAACGGGTACTGGAGTTATTTTCGATAAAAACAACGAGTATATTCGACAAAGTTTACTAAGCGGTTTGGCCTTAGCATTTTTTGCAATTAGTATCATTATGGCCTTGCTCTTTAAGGATATTAAAATGGTAATTATTTCCTTGATTCCCAATGTATTTCCCTTGCTTTTTGGCGGGGCATTGATGGGATATTTTAATATCGCTTTAGACGCGCCTACGGCTATAATTTTTGCTATCTCCTTTGGAATAGCTGTAGATGATACCATACATTTCTTAAGTAAGTTTAAGCTCGAGCGACTAAAAAATAAAAGCATAGAAGAAGCGCTAAAAACAAGTTTTCTAGAAACTGGAAAAGCAATTATTATTACTTCGATTATCTTATTCTTTGGATTCCTTATTTTACTTTTTTCAAAAACTCCAGGTATCGTCTTTGTTGGTGTGCTTGTTTCGGGTACTTTATTAACCGCAGTGATTTCCGATTTATTATTACTTCCTCTGCTTATTCGAAAACTTCTGTAAGAATAAATTTCCTACCTTTGGGAACCTAAGCCCTAGTTTATGAAATCAAAGCACCTTATTCTTATTTATTTCCTGGTTTTAGTTCTTGAAATGCTAGGAGATATAGTTTTTGACATGAAAGCACTGCCATATGGTATTTGGACTTTCAAACCCTTATTGATGCCAATTCTAATGTTTTGGTATTTTAGGGAAACTAAGCTAAAAACTAATTTCGATAAGATCATCATGGCTTCCTTGTTCTTTTCCTGGTGGGGAGATAACTTTTTAATGCCTATGATTTTCAAAACAGACATTAACTTTCTTCTTGGTTTGGCATCCTTTCTTATCGCCCATGTTCTATATATCCTAGCCTTTTTGAAGAGCAAAACTCAAGCTGCATCTATCTTAAAAACCAAACCCTACTTAGCACTTATCTTTGTTTTGTATGGCTACATCTTATTAAAGAAACTTTTTGAGGCAGATGTACCTGGTTTCCAAGAAATGAGCGTTCCTGTTATCGTATACGCTTCGGTCATAATGCTTATGGTCATCTCTGCAATAAACCGATATGGAAAGGTTTCTCAAGCAAGTTTTCGCTGGGTACTTTTAGGTGCCTTAATGTTTATGGTTTCGGATAGTTTTATAGCTTTAAGTCGCTTTACAAATATCTTTGCTGAGGCTCAAATGTATGCCCGCTTATTAATTATGCCCTTATATGCTATTGGTCAATATTTTATAATAAAAGGCTGCATTTTGCAAAATGAGGAAGAATAAACTAGCCAAAAATATTCGCTTTAGAAAAGAAACATTCGAAACTGCCGAAGACTACTTTCAACATATGATTGAAGAGTTGGGTTTCCCCGACATCTTGCATTTCTTTGAAAGTACTTTGATTACATCTGGCAATCTTCAGTTAAATATCGATATCCATACGGTTAGTAAGGATGCCCCAACTTTAGTTTTTGTGCCCGGCACCTCAGTTTATGGTTTATGCTATGCAGAATTGTTGTATGAAATTGGCAAAAAAGGCTACAATATAATTGCTATGGACCCCAGAGGACATGGAAGAAGTGAGGGTTCTAGAGGAGATTATACCATCGAAGAATTGATGTTAGATGTAAGAAATGTAGTAGCTCATGCGAAAACCTTATTCAACGATAAGGTGAGTTTAATGGGCAGTAGTCAGGGTGGAATTGTAAGTTTTTATTTAGCAGCCGAAGATTTAGAAGTGGATAGTGTTATTTGTCAGAATTTTGCTGATTTAGGGTGGGAAGAAACCCATACTATTGCTCGATATCCTAAGCTTGCCAAACTAGCTCAACCATTAATTAGAGCAGCTGGTTCTATGTTTCCTGGTCTCAAAGTTTCCACTTTAAGCTATTTAGATTTAAAAAGTATTAAAGTGAAATACTTCGGGAATCTGCACAACTTTATTGTAGACGATCCCTTTGCCATTTCTAAAATCAGCTTAAGAGCAGCCAAATCGCTTGTTAATGCAAAAATGGCCAAAAGAGTGGAAGAAATAAAACTACCTATATTTGTCTTTCAAGGCGATAAGGATATTGTTTTTCCTTTAGTATATACCCAAAAAATTTACGATAGACTGCAATGTGAAAAGCAACTTAAAGTTTATCCAAATTGCGACCATGCCATCATGGTAGAGAATGTTGATTTAATCAAAGACGATATAATAGCTTGGTTGGATAGAATGTATGAGAAGAGAGATTTGAGTTTAGAGAAGTGAGTTATACATGAATTAGCTTTTTCAAGCGGAAACTTTTCTTCTTACCTACAGCTTAAAAAGCTTAGAAGTAATCCAATCTTCTACTATTCTAATCTTAGCATTTTATCCAAAAAAGGATACGATTACGGAAAAATTTTAATTCGCCCGGAAAGTTAATACTGACGAGGCTTTGGCTATGGTTCCGAACCCTTAAAGGGTTCGGAACCTTTATTTAAAACAACTCAAACTTCATCAATCTACACTCCAACTTCCCATTAAAAAGTTTAATTTTTGCAGCAGTTCTTAATCCAATATGCTTTCTAGCTTCTACATTGCTAGAAATTATCCAAGCCGTCCAACCCTTAAAATTCTTTTTTAAATGGTCGCCAATCTTTTCGTAAAACTCGTTGATACTTTCATCTTTAATCCTTTCGTCATAAGGTGGATTTAAAAATAGAAAGCCTTCCTTTTCTCTTGGTTTATAGTTGAAAAAGTTGCCCATTTCTAAATGGTGAATTGGCATAAATCCTGCCCGTACCATGTTTTCTTTTGCATTACCAAAGATCTTGGAATCAATTTCGATTCCTTTAATGTTGGGGTAATCCTGACGAATATTTGCTTCTGCTTCCTCACGAATTTCCTTCCACAACTTTTCATCAAAGTCGGGCCAATTCATAAAGCCAAATTTATAACGATCAAAGCCTGGCGGTCGATGATTAGCACGCAATAGAGCTTCTATTACCATGGTTCCAGATCCACACATGCCATCTACGAAAGGCATTTTTCCGTCCCATCCACTTAAGGCAATAATACCCGCAGCCAAGACTTCGTTTAATGGCGCAAGGCCGCCTTCTAAGCGGTATTTTCTTTGATGCAGAGACTTGTCTGTAGCATCTATTGCAATCTGCACATCATTCTCTCTAATATTTAGCGAAAAAATATAATTCGGATTTTTTATGTTTACATCGGGACGTTTGCCTTCCTCTTGTCTGAAATAATCGCAAATTGCATCTTTCACTTTCAAACTAGCATATAAACTATGCTTGAATGTAGAAGAGAAAACTACTGGGTCGATTTTAAAACTGTCATCAACACTCATATATTTTTTCCATGGAAAATTCTTCACTTGTTGATACAAGTCTTCTTCGTTACTAGCACTAAAAGTAAAGAAAGGCTCTATTACGCGAACCGTTAAAAAACTATACAAATGTACTTTATACAAGCATGCTTTATCTGCATCGAAGGCTACAGCTCTGTTAAGCACTTCAACATTCTGAGCGCCTAAATTTTCTAATTCTTTTGCTAACTCGTCCTCTAATCCAAATAGGGTTTTTGCTATATAAGTCTTCATCTGCTGCAAAGCTAACTAAATTAGGATTTCCAAAGAACTTTCTCTTGGATATTGCTAACTCTCCTACCCGGGGCTTGTTCCAACACCGGGATTCCTAGGTATAAAAATCCGAGAACTTTGTCTTCTTGTTCAAAGCCTAAATACGCTCTCATTTCCTCTTTATAAGTCATTCCTCCACTATGTATGTAGGCAGCATAGCCCATAGCACTGGCAACTAATTGCATGTTTTGAATAGCCATAGCGGTTGCTTGGAGTTCTTCAATTTCTGGTATTTTAGGATTTGTTCCTCTCTTATTTACCAAAGCAATAATATGCGAACAACCTTTGGCATTATTTATTAATTTATCGTAGGCTACTTGTTTAAAACTATCTTCTGTACTTGCAGCTTTATACATTTCTGCGTGCGCTAAGGCAAAATCTTCTTTACTCTTTCCTTTATAAACAATAAAACGCCAAGGCTCTGTATAACCATGTGTTGGTGCCCAATTAGCACATTCTAATATTTGCCAAATTTCCTCGTCTGGAATCATAGCACCATTACAGGCATCGGGCTTAATGGTTCTTCTGTTCTTTATGTTTTCTATTACATAATCTACTAATAGGTCATTTCTTTTATTCATAAAATTCGCTTATTTCGTTTAATTTTTTTCTATCTAATTTAGGTACTTCACACTTATCTGCGGGATATCCCACAGGTATCAATAAATAGGCTTTCTCGTTACTTGGTCGATTTAAAATTTCACAAAGAAATTGCATCGGACTAGGCGTATGGGTTAAAGACACCAAGCCAGCTTCATGAATGGCAGCCAAGAGAAAACCACAAGCAATACCAACACTTTCGTTAATATAATAGTTCTTTATTTTTTCTCCTTCTACTAAATCAAAGGCCTTTCTAAATACAATAATGAGCCAAGGGGCATCGCTTAACATGGGCTTTTCCCAATTGGTGTTGAAGGGTTCTAAATCTTTCAACCATTGCTCACTCATTCTTTTGGTGTAGTTCAAATATTCCTCCTCCTCAGCTGCTTTTCTAATTTTATCTTTAAGTTCTTTATTGCTTACCGCGCAAAAGATCCATGGTTGCTTGTGAGCCCCACTCGGCGCAGTACCTGCACTTAGAATTATATGCTCAATTACTTCTTTTGGAATACTTTGCTCCGAAAAGTGACGAACGCTTCTTCTACTTTTAATGTTCTCATAAAAATTCAGCGCTCTTTCTCTAATTTCTTGTTCTTCTAGCTTTTTAAATGCTAAAGGAATAAATGAATTGTCTTTCATGCTTTGAATATAAGGAAGTTCGCTTATTTTTACCCAAATTCAGGTTTATTCTTGGTAGGCTTAAACCTTTAAAATTTATATTATGAAAGCAGCAGTCTTAGTAAGAAACTCGAGTGCCGAGAATTCTTTTGAAATTAGAGAAGTAGAAACTCCAAAGGTTCAAGATGGACAAGTTTTAATCAAAACAGAAGGTTTTGGATTGAATTTCGCCGACATTATGGCAAGACAAGGATCTTATCAAGATTGTCCGCCACTACCCGCAATTATTGGCTACGATGTTGTTGGTGAAGTTGTTGAAATTGGATCGGGAGTAGATACCGTAAAAGTAGGAGATAGGGTTACAGCAATGACCCGTTTTGGGGGCTATGCAGAATATGCGATAACAGATTATCGGGCATGTGCTAAAATAGCTAAAGATTATCCATTTGGAAAAGCCACCGCTTTAACTACGCAATATTGCACTGCTTATTATTGTTTTGAAGAAATGATGAATTTATATGAAGGCGATAAAGTATTAATTCATGCGGCTGCAGGTGGAGTGGGAACAGCCTTAGTACAGTTAGCAAAATATAGAAAGTGTGAAATCTTCGGTACAGCGGGCTCGGATGCCAAATTAGCATATTTAAAAGAAATGGGGGTACAACACCCCATCAATTATAGAACCCACGATTTTGCCGAAGAAGTAAGAAAAATTGTAGGGGATTCTGGTATCGATGCTATTTTTGATCCCGTAGGTGGGAAGTCTGTTAAGAAAGGGATTAAACTTCTTGGTTCGGGAGGTAGAATTTTACTTTTTGGGGCTTCAGACATGACTGGTTCCAATGTTTTTGAAAAAATTGGTACTGGACTCGGCTTTGGAATCTATCATCCAGTAGAGTTTATGCTTTCCTCAAAAGCCATGTTTGGCGTTAATATGCTAAGAATAGCAGATAACCGTCCCTTTGTTTTGCAACGTTGCCTAGATCATGTAGTTCGTTTAGTAGAAGAAGGGGTACTTGATCCTAAAGAAGGAAAAGTTTTTAAAATTGAAGAACTTGCTCAAGCACATAGTTACCTAGAAGGCAGAAAAAGTATGGGTAAAGTGAGCGTCCTTTGGTAGCTATAGCTTAAGGAATAAACCTAGATTAGCACCAAAAGAATACGGGTATTGTTTGATAGGAGTATCGCTTGCAGAAATTAGAGCATAACGAAATATAGGCTCCGCACGCACACTGAATCTCTTAGTAAGAAATATATCTATGCCTAAGCCACCTAAGGCAGTTAAATTTAATCGGTTTAAATTGTTTTGATTCGACCTCGAAGTGCTCTCTTCACTTTGACCACTAAAGTAGTCAAAGGCATACTCAATATTTTCAAAAAGAAAAATATTTCCGCTTAATCCTGCCGACAAAAAGAAGTGAATTCTCTTTTTAGCCAATAAGGCAATATTCATTTTTAAAGGTATTTCAAGATAATTAATATGATGTTTCAAATCCGCATTTCCTATAGAATTGCCGAGTTGGTCTACAAGACCTAAGTTGGATCGATATCCTCTATCTGCATAAAGAATTCCTGTTTCTAGAGCAAAGTGTTTTCGCAAAGCAAAAACAAAACGGATACCCACGGTATAGCCCAATTTTGCTAGCTCTGAGTTATCTCTTGCAGCTACAATGTTTTGTAAATTCTCTGGAGCCTTTAAATTCCTAAAGTTGTAATCTGGAGAAACACTTAGTCCAATTCGAATGGATTTAAACGCTCCTTTTTCCTGTGCTAAACTGCTTTGAAAAAAAACAAAACTAAGCAAGCTCAGGATAAGTAAATTTTTCATCTTTAGTAGTTTCTTTCCATTAAGATAAGACATGGCCTAGCAAAAAGCCTCATCCCTGTCTTTTAAGTCCTAATTATGTTTCCACAAGTTCAAGTGGATTCTGGCCTAATTTTTTTGAAAATTAGAATTTTTAGAATTCGTAGCCTATATCTCTTCTATAATATTTGCCAGTATAAGAAATTGCTTCTGCCTGCTTTTTCGCTTTATCTAAAGCAGCTTCTAAGCTTGTCCCCAAGGCGCTTACGGCTAGAACTCTACCCCCATTAGTGAGAAGCTTGCCATCTTGAATTTTGGTTCCCGCATGAAAACACAGGGTTTCATCATTTAAGGGTATTTGCATTTCTTTTCCTTTTTCATAAGCTTCAGGGTAACCTCCAGAAACAAGTACAACAGTTGCTCCATGCAAGGCGCTGTGTTTTACTTCTACATCCGCTAATTTTTCTTCAGAGCAAGCTTGTAAAAGACTAAGCAAGTCATTTTCCAATCTAGGCATTACAATCTCTGTTTCAGGATCACCCATTCTACAGTTGTATTCTATAACTTTAGGTTCTCCGTCTACAAGAATCAATCCTACATAAATAAAGCCTTTATATACTATTTCCTCTTTCTTTAAGCCTTCTATCGTCGGTTTAAGCACTCTTTCAATTACTTTTTCCATTAGCTTCTCATCAACAAAAGGCACTGGAGATATAGCCCCCATTCCCCCAGTATTTAATCCCTGGTCGCCTTCGCCAATTCTCTTATAATCTTTTGCATTAGGAAGAATAAGGAAATCAGAACCATCACTTAGCACAAATACCGAAAACTCAATTCCCTTTAAAAATTCTTCTATAATTACTTTAGAGCTTGCCTTTCCAAATTTGGCATCTCTAATCATTTCTGCTAAGCTTTCTTTAGCTTCCTCTCTGCTTTCCGTAATTACAACCCCTTTGCCTGCTGCCAAACCGTCAGCCTTTAAAACGAAAGGAGCTTTATTCTTTTCTATGAAATCAAAACCTTCTTCTAAATTTTCTAAGGTAAACTCCTCAAAAGCCGCTGTTGGAATATTATGGCGCTGCATAAAGTATTTAGCAAAGCTCTTGCTTCCCTCCAATTGAGCTCCCAGCTTTGATGGTCCAATTAGCATTACCCCATTTAAGCTACTCTCTTGTTGGAAATAGTCGTAAATTCCCTCTACTAAAGGCAGCTCTGGCCCAACAAGCACCATTTCTATATTCTCTTTTAGAACAAAAGCTTTAATAGCATCAAAGTCTGTTTCAGACAAAGCAATATTCTCTGCCAAGTTTGCCGTTCCACCATTTCCAGGTGCAACAAATAATCTATCACAAAGAGCACTTTGCTTTATTTTCCATGCAAATGCGTGTTCTCTACCTCCTGATCCTAAAATAAGTATATTCATAAGTTTATTTTCCTTAGCGGCAAAAGTAGGGTCTTTGCGCCAAAATTTCCGATTTCTAGCAATGGAATGTTTTTTGAAACACAAAAAATGTTATTTAATGGTTTGCGCTAGGATTTTTAGTTGGTGCAACAAATTAAACTTGTATTTTTGAGCCTCCTAAAAGATTAAACGTTAAGCATGGCAAATTTTGTAGAGAAAATTTTTGGAAAAATATTTGGAAACAAACACGAGAAGGATATCAAAAAAATTCTTCCTATCGTAGATGAAATAAACAGAGAATATCAAAGTCTAGAAAAAATTAGCAACGACGAGCTTCGTTCTAAAACCCAAGTTTTCCGTAAAGAAATTGCAGAGTATACTAGCGGAGTTGATAGCCAAATAGAAGCTCTAAACAAAGAGTTGCAAGATAACTTAGACATGGATATCGACGAGAAGGAGCAAATCTACGACAAGCTAGACGCCCTCAAGTTGGAAAAGGATAAGAAAATTGAAGAAATCCTAGAGAAAATTCTACCAAGAGCCTTTGCCGTGGTTAAAGAAACTGCTAGAAGATTTAGTAAGTCGACAGAAATTAGTTCTACTGCCACCACCATGGATAGAGATTTGGCTGCTTTTAATTCTTTTGTGGAAATTAGAGGAAGTAGTGCTGTATACAAAAATACATGGACAGCCGCTGGAGCGCAAGTTACTTGGAACATGTTGCATTATGATGTGCAGTTAATTGGTGGTATTGTTTTGCATCAAGGTAAAATTTCTGAAATGCAAACTGGGGAGGGTAAAACCTTAGTTTCTACTTTACCAGCTTATCTGAATGCCCTTCCTGGCTTGGGCGTACATATCATTACTGTAAATAATTATTTGGCCACTCGTGACTGTGAATGGAATGGTCCGATTTTTAATTTCTTAGGCATCAAGGTAGATTGCATTGATCGATACAGACCGCATTCTGCCGAAAGAATTGCAGCCTATAAAGCAGATATCACCTACGGAACGAATAACGAATTTGGTTTCGACTACTTACGCGATAACATGCTAAGAAATCCGGAAGAGTTGGTTCAAGGAAAGCTTCACTATGCTATGATCGATGAGGTGGATTCTGTATTGATTGATGACGCTAGAACACCATTAATTATTAGTGGTCAAGTGGACAGTAACGATGAGCAACAATTTTATGAATTGAAGCCAAGAATTTCAAGATTAGTAGAAGCTCAAAAGCAAATTGCGAATAAATATTTGAATGAAGCCAAGAAGCTAATAGAGAATGGAAGTACTGGTGTTAAGCCAGGAGAAGGAGGTTTCGCCCTCTTGCAAACCTATAGAGCTTTACCTAAAAACAAGCCTTTAATAAAGTACTTGAGTGAGCAAGGTGTAAAGCAAATCTTACAGAAAACAGAAAACCACTACATGCAAGACCAATCAAAGGAAATGCATATAGTTGATGAGGAATTGTACTTCGTGATTGAAGAAAAACAAAATTCTGTTGAGCTTAAAGAAAAAGGTATAGAATTGATTACTGCTGGGGGCGAGGATCCAAATTTCTTCGTAGTACCAGATGTGGGTAGTCAGATTGCCGATATAGACAAAGGTTTAAAATCGGATGAAGATAAAATGCAGCTCAAAGAGCAATTAATGCAAGATTATGCCTTAAAAACTGAGCGTTTACATTCTATTCAACAATTATTAAAGGCCTATACCCTATTCGAAATTGATATTGAATATGTGGTAATGGATGGTAAGGTTAAAATCGTAGACGAAAATACAGGACGTATTATGGACGGCCGAAGATTTTCTGACGGCCTACATCAAGCTTTAGAAGCAAAAGAAAATGTTAAGGTAGAAGCAGCCTCTCAAACCATGGCAACGATTACCTTGCAAAACTTTTTTAGAATGTACCACAAGCTTAGTGGTATGACGGGTACGGCAGAAACTGAAAGTCAAGAGTTTTGGGATATCTACAAATTAGATGTTGTGGTGATTCCAACCAATAAGCCAATTCAGAGAGAAGATAGAGACGACTTAATCTATAGAACAACCAGAGAGAAATTTAATGGCATAGCCGAAGAAATTCAAAAATTAACTGAGGCTGGTCGACCAGTATTGGTTGGAACTACTAGTGTTGAAATATCGGAGTTGATTAGTAGAATGCTCAGTATAAAGGGAATAAAGCACCAAGTTTTAAATGCTAAGCAACACCAACGCGAGGCAGATATTGTTGCCGAAGCCGGTAGAGCTGGAGCAGTAACCATCGCAACAAACATGGCGGGTAGGGGAACAGATATTAAACTGAGTCCAGAAGTAGTAAAAGCAGGTGGTTTAGCAATTATTGGATCCGAGCGTCATGATTCTAGACGAATAGATAGACAGCTAAGAGGTCGTGCGGGTAGACAAGGAGATCCGGGAAGTACCCAGTTTTTCATCTCTTTAGAAGATAAGTTAATGCGTTTGTTTGGATCTGAAAACATGGCCAAATGGATGGATAGATTAGGCTTTAAAGAAGGAGAGGTTATTCAACATTCCATGATTACTAAAAATGTAGAAACCGCCCAAAAGAAGGTGGAAGAAAACAACTTTGGTGTTAGAAAGCGCTTGTTAGAATACGATGATGTGATGAACATGCAAAGAGAGGTAATCTATAAAAAGCGTAGAAATGCCCTTTTCGGAGAGCGTTTATCTGTTGATATTATGGATGCTTTCCACGGAATAAGCGAAGATATTGTTCTCTTGAATAAATCTAATGAAGATTACGACAATTTCAAACTAGATCTAATTCGCTACTTTGCTTTAGATAGTAGCATCAGTAAAGAGGTTTTCCTTAAAAAGAGTGCCAACGATTTAACTTATATGCTGTATGACGAGCTCCGCCATTTGTATAAAGATAAAACGAAAAAAGTTTCAGAAAGAACCCTGCCTTTCTTCAAACAAATTAAAAAAGATAGAGGAGAATCGATCCGAAATATAGTAGTTCCTTTTACCGACGGCAAAAAGGCACTAAATGTGGTGATTCCAGTTGATAAAAATATCGAAAACGAAGGGAAGCAACTCGTGGTAGAATTTGAGAAAAACATTTCTCTAGCTATGATTGATGAGTCTTGGAAACATCACTTACGCCAAATGGATGATTTGAAAAAGGAAGTTCAAAATGCCTCTTTAGAGCAAAAAGATCCTTTATTGGTATATAAATTAGAAGCCTTCGAAATGTTTAAAGCTTTGGCTTCCGACATCAATAGAAACATTGCCTCTTTCCTATTTAAAGGGAATTTACATCAGCAAAATCCAGATAATGTAAGAACCAATCAGGAAGTTCAACGAACTAATTTGGATAATTTGAAAACCTCTAGATCGGATGCCGATGATCAAAATTCTTCAGAAAGAGAAGCAGCAAAGGCACAGCCGGTTCGCTCAGAACCAAAAGTAGGTAGAAATGAACCTTGTCCTTGCGGAAGTGGCAAAAAGTATAAGTCTTGTCATGGCGTTTTAAACTAGAATAATATGGAAGGGCTAGCAGCTAAAATTGAGCATACTATTTTAAAAGCAGATGCTACAGAAAGCGAAATAAAAAAACTTTGTGAAGAAGCTAAAGAACATAGATTTTTTGGAGTTTGTGTTCCACCATATTTCATTAAACTGGCAAAGCAAGTTTTAAGCAAAACAGAGTGCAAAGTAGTTAGTGTGGTAGGCTTCCCCTTAGGCTATAACAGTACCCCTTCGAAGGTAGAGGAAACCAGAAAGGCAATTGATGAGGGAGCCGACGAAATTGATATGGTTTTAAATATTGCTGCCTTTAAAAACGGCGATTTTAACTTTGTTCTAAACGATATCCAATCGGTTTGTACGCTTACTCATTTAAAAAATAGAAAGCTTAAAGTTATTATCGAAACAGCACTTTTATCGAAAGAAGAAATAGTAAAAGCTTGTGAGATTTGCGCCGAAGCAGGAGTAGATTTTGTTAAAACATCCACTGGTTTTTCTACAAGTGGTGCTCAAGCAGAAGATATAAGCTTAATGAGAAACAATCTACCATCCAATATTGGAATCAAAGCGTCTGGGGGTATCAAAAACAAGGAACAAGCCTTAGCTTTAGTAGAAGCAGGAGCAAGTAGAATTGGCGCTAGTGCAGGAGTCAAGCTACTCTAAGAAAAGATACTTATATTTGTAAAAAAGTAGCCATGAGATTTAGTCTAATTACCATCTTATTTATTAGCTCTTTTACTTGGAGTACTGCTCAATCGAGTATGATTATAAACGACAAAGTTAGCATCAGCGCCAACTTCGATTTAGACTTTGTTTTAAATGCCCACCTCGACAAAAATGAACATTACGATTTTGAAGAAGGCTATAGGATACAAATTGCAAATAGCAGTAATCGAGACGAAGTTTACTCCAAAAAAACAGAAGTATATACCAAATTCACTGCATTTAAGGCATATATAGTATACGACCAACCCTATTACAAACTTCGTATTGGCGATTTTAAAACTAAGATGGAAGCTAGAAAATATCTTGATGAAATAATCTCGGTTTTCCCAACGGCCTTTTTGGTAAAAGATGAAATTAAAGTTAAATAAGTAAGTTCTTTATGTCGCATCAAGAAAAAATCAAAGAACTTAGTAGCTCACTGCATCAAGAGGTGGTTTCTTGGCGACAAAGAATTCATGCAAATCCGGAACTTGCCTTTAAAGAAGTGGAAACGGCAGCCTTTATTTCTTCAATCTTAGGGAAGTATCAAATTGAACATCAAAAAGAAATTGCAAAAACGGGAATTGTTGCCTTAATAAAAGGAAAAAATCCAGAATCGAAATGTATTGCACTTCGAGCAGATATGGATGCTCTTCCTATTCAAGAAACAAATACAGCTCCTTATGCCTCCAAAAATCCTGGAGTTATGCATGCCTGTGGACATGATTTTCACAGTGCTAATTTATTGGGAGTAGCAGTAATTTTAAATAGTTTAAAGGAAGAGTTTGAAGGTACAATAAAATTGATTTTTCAACCTTCTGAAGAAAAGATACCTAGCGGTGCGGAGGCCATGATAGCGGCTGGGGTGCTAGAAAATCCAAAAGTTGTTTGTATTATCGGACAACATGTATCGCCAGAATTGCCAACAGGTAGTTTTGGTTTCAAGTCGGGACAATTTATGGCAAGTGCCGACGAACTTTATCTAAAAGTAAAGGGCAAGGGTGGACATGCTGCCTTCCCTAATTTATTAGTAGATCCAGTTTATGCAGCCGCACAAATTATTATAAGTTTACAGCAAATTCTTAGTAGAAAAAAATCGCCCTTCGCAACGGCAGTCCTATCCTTTGGAAAAGTAGAAGCACTTGGGGCTACTAATGTTATTCCGGATGAAGTAAATATTGCAGGAACCTTGCGTACCATGGATGAAAATTTTAGAGCGGAAGCACATCAATGGATAAGTCAAATTGCAGAAGAAACTGCTAAAGCTAGCGGTGCAAGCTGCGAAGTAAGTATTGTTAAAGGAAATCCTAGCTTGTTTAATGACGAAGCCCTAAGCAGCTCTTGTTTTGATTGGGCAAAGGCTTATGATGCCGATTTGAATATTCAAGAAATTCCAGCTCGCATGGGCGGAGAAGATTTCGCTTGGTATTCTCAAAAAATCCCAGCTCTATTTTATAGAGTAGGAACGGGCAATGTAGAAAAAGATTCTTGCAATGGACTGCATACTTCAAATTTTAAAATAGACGAAGAGGCATTTTTGCATAGTCTAGGCTTAATGAGCTGGCTAGCGCTTAACGCACTTAAAGAAAATTCCATAAATGAAGCTAAATAGAGCCTTGAACGTAAAGGACATTGCTGCAAAATACAATGCCAAATTAATAGGAAAAGAAGATAATTTAATTGGAAGTATTAACGAAATTCATAAGCTCCAAGAGGATTCCATCACCTTTGTAGACCACCCTAAATATTTTGAGAAAGTACTTGCTAGCAAAGCCTTAGTTATTCTCATCAACCAAGAACTTTCTTGTCCGAAAGGAAAAACCCTATTAGTGGTTGCTAATCCCTTTGAAGTATATAATCAATTGGCTTTAGATTATCGTCCATTTATTCCCTCTTCTGCTATGATTTCGCCTTTGGCGGAAATTGGCGAAGCTACTATTTTACAACCCAATGTTTTTGTGGGTAATTACGTAAAAATTGGTAAAAATTGCCTCATACATCCTAATGTTACTATTTATGATTATTCAGAAATTGGCGACAATGTTATTATCCACGCCAATACTACCATAGGTAGTGATGCTTACTATTTTCATAAGAAAGGTGAGCAATATGAAAAAATGCATACCATTGGCAGAGCAATTATTGAAAATGACGTAGAAATTGGTTCCTCTTGCAGCATAGATAGCGGCGTTTCTGGAGATACTATTATCGGAGCAGGAACGAAGTTGGACAGTCAGGTTCATGTTGGGCATGGCGTTGTAATTGGCAAAAATTGCTTACTCTGTGCGCAAGTTGCTATTGCAGGTAAATCCTCTATTGGAGATAAGGTAATTTTATATGGAAAGGTTGGTGTTTCTAAAGATATAAATATCGGAGAAGAAGCGGTAGTTCTTGCCTCTTCTAACGTAGATAAGGACTTGCCTGCCCGAGGCACCTATTTCGGTTCTCCAGCTATTAATGCTAGGGACAAATGGAAGGAAATGGCCATTGTGCGCATGCTTCCAAAGATGTGGGGTAGAATTGTTTTTAGGGATTAATAGAAAGCATACTCACATCCTTTGGTCGAGCAGCAGCCATAGATACATCCGCTTGTTTGGCTGGTTCTAATAGGGCGCTGGCTAGATGATATTTTTCTGCCAAATACAAACCTATTTCATAACGATTCATGGGCTTTGGTCCACCCAAATGATATAGGCCCCCACCCCAAGATAAAGCTTCTATCAAAGATTTTGCTATCTCGTCTACCTGAGCCACACTCCGTATTTCATCTGTAAAAAGCTTTTGCACCTTCCCTTCTTTTAAGTTAGCAATAAAATTTTTCTCATATCCACCATGGGCTCCAAGCATTAAGGGTAGCCTACAAACAACACTTTTAGTATAGCTAGCTAAACAAGCATTTTCTGCTTCCAATTTTTGCTTGCCATACTGATTTAATGGCAAGGCTTGGTCCTGGGTAGAATAGTTTCCCTTTTCTCCATCAAAAACTTGATCGCTGCTTGCAAATACAAAGGGAATATTTCTTTTTTTAGCATAAGTTGCGAGATTTTTACTGGCAACCACATTCAGGAGATAGCTTTCTTTTGGAAAGTTTTCGCAAGCATTAACATCGCTATTGGCGGCTAAATGAATAATGCCATCTAAGGAATACCTATCTAAGAAAGCAAAACTCTGCGTTTTGCTTAAATCGCTAACTAAGCTTTCAAAACTAGCTGTACTAGATGCTTGTCTTTGCATGCCCAAGACCGAAAATCCTCGGTTTATGGCGATTCTACAAAGAGCTGTTCCAACAAATCCGCTTGCTCCCGTTATCAGTAATTTGTTCATTTTTAAGTCACTTCTTGCATTATCTTAATACTAAATTAACTAAGTTTACGGGAAATTTAACGTCCATGGCCATTATCAAAGCATTCAAAGCCTTTCGTCCTGAAAAATCCATAGCTGAGCAACTTGCCTCCTTCCCTTATGATGTGTTGAATAGCGAAGAGGCTAGAGAATTGGCAAAAGACAATCCTTATTCTTTTTTGAGAATTAATAAACCTGAAGTAGATTTAGATCCTGCTATTAACGTATACGATGCTAGTGTTTATGCTAAAGGAAAGGAAAATTTAGATAGCTTTATTGATCGCGCTTGGCTAGCTCAAGACACAAAGCCTTTGCTCTATATCTACGCTCAAAGAATGGGAAATCACCTCCAAAAAGGACTCGTAGCTTGTTGCTCTATCGACGATTATTTAAACGATGTAATAAAAAAACATGAGCATACTCGACCTGTAAAAGAAAATGATAGAATAGACCATATGTATACCGCTGGCGCTCATCTCGGTCCAGTTTTTTTAGCCTATAAACCACTTAAGCAAGTGGATCAAATCATTGAAGAATGGACAACTAAAAACAAGCCAGAAAACCAATTTATTAGCTCCGACGGTATTGAGCATATTACTTGGTTGATTACCGACGAAACTACCATCAAACAATTGACTTCTATTTTTGAAACACAAGTGAAATATACCTACGTTGCCGATGGCCATCATCGTTCTGCTGCCTCGGCTAAAGTTGGCTTAAAAATGCGCGAAGAAAATCCAGAGTTTACTGGTCGCGAAGATTTCAATTATTTTCTCTCTGTACTTTTTCCCGCAGATCAGTTAATGATTATAGATTACAATAGAGTAATCAAAAATTTGTTGCCTAATATTTCTACAGAAGAATTCTTAACCGCTCTCTTGTCTAACTTTACGGTAGAAGCAGTTCAAGGACAAGTGCGACCTTCGGTGCCAGGTGAATTTGGTTTATATATAGATAAACAATGGTACCGTTTAACCGCCGACGATAGCATTAAAAACACCAAGGATCCCATAGAAAGTTTGGATATTAGCATCTTAAGTAATTATGTAATAGACCCGCTACTAGGTATAGAAGACCAACGTACCGACGATAGAATAGACTTTATCGGTGGTATAAGAGGCCTTGATGAATTAGAAAGAAGAGTAGATAGTGGAGAGATGCGTTTAGCCTTCGCTATTCCACCAGTAACTATGGAACAACTTATGCGCGTAGCCGATAGTGGTAAGGTAATGCCACCTAAATCTACCTGGTTCGAACCCAAACTTCGAAGCGGATTATTTGTACATAAATTCAAATAAATCCTTTTTTTTTGCTATATTCATAGGAAACAAACTTAATAGTATGATGAATTTAATAGCATGGACAATCTTCGGCTTAGTAGCTGGAGCATTAGCAAAATGGATAATGCCAGGAAAGGATGGCGGTGGCTGGCTAGTTACCATACTCTTAGGAATCGGAGGTTCTTATGTTGGGGGTTACATTGGCAGATTTCTTGGTTTAGATGCTGGAGGCAATAATTTTAGTCTTGCCAATATGGCATCCGCTATTGCTGGAGCTTTGATTTTATTATGGGCTTATCGAGCCTTTCAAAGTCGAAAGTAAAGAAAATGACTAGTTAAACGCTCACTTTAAAGTGGGCGTTTTTGTTTTATCTCTTAAATGAATTGCTTGCCAATTTTTGTCCTTCCAAGATTGAATAAAAGACTTGTAGGCTAAATACATACTATGCCACAAATCGAATAAAACACCTTGCTCATTCATCCAATTTTCCTTTAAGCCAATTTCAATATCCAACTTATCTCCTTGATAATAGGTCCCAAAAAGCTTATCCCAAAACACAAATAAATCGCCAAAATTTTTATCCCAATGTTCTTCGTGCTTAGAATGATGAATTCTATGTCCAAGTGGCGAATAAATAATATGTCGCCCTATCCAACCATAATCCCAGTTAATCATAGAATGTTGTAACTTTTCTACAAACAATAGTAGAATTAAAACGCTGAGGTACATATCTACTCGAATGCCTAAAGCTATCAACGGAAGACTTACAAAAATTCTATTCAAGATGTGTTCTATGGGATGAATTCTTTGTCCACTAAGTATTACAAAATCTGTAGATGCATGATGAAAGAGATGAATTTGCCAAATAAATTCTATTTGATGCGAAAGCCTATGAAACCAATACTTAAAAAAATCGGCAACTAAAAGATAGAAAATTAAGGAAGGAAAATACCAAAGAGTCAAATTTTTTACACTTTGAGGGCTTCTAATCTTAAACAAGCCAGGAAAGTAGTTATCCAGACTCAAGTAAAGAATCGATTTTAAAATAAAGAATATGCCTAAGGAATAAGCAATTCCAATAACTAAGTCGGCAATTATGCTTTGATTGGGGTGAAGAATTTTATAAATGGAGCTTTCTTTGAAAGGTAGAAAAACAAGTTCTAGAAGAAAGCAAAAAACCAAAATAGACAAGGATATGAGCATACCAGTAAAGGAGTAATTACTTGCTTCTTGCTTTAATTTGACGAAAGATTGGCCATCCAAACTATAGAAAAGCCAAAGCAAAAAGCCAAGAATAAGAACCCAGCTTAGTCTATTGTAAAGAAGCTTTTTATCTCTGAACATTTTCCTGCTAATAGCAGCGAAGATATTAAGTTTAACTATATTGAACAAATGAACTTTAATTGAAAACATTAATTCTTAAATTAGCCAAGATTTATGCAAAATAAGCTTCATACAAATATTGAATACTTAAAAGGTGTTGGTCCGAAGCGGGCAGAAATCTTGCAAGCTGAATTAAATATTTTTACTTGGGGCGATTTGTTACATCACTTCCCTTTTCGTTACGTCGACAAATCGAAATTCTATACCATTGAAGAAATTGATGAAAACACGCAGTTTATTCAAATTAAAGGTCGATTAAGCGCCTTACGCCTAGTTGGGGCGGCAAGAAAAATGAGACTTCAGGGCCGTTTTGAAGATAGCACGGGAAGTATAGATTTAGTGTGGTTTGCAAAAACTGATTGGATTCAAAAATCCTTAAAAGTAGGTGCAGATTACATAATTTACGGAAAACCCAACAAATTCGGAAGAAGCTATAGCATTACCCATCCAGAAATAAAAACAATCGGAGAATTAAAGCAAAGCGATCATAGTTTAGAACCAGTTTACTCTACTACAGAAAAACTTAAAAAATTCAATCTAGATTCTAAGGGCTTATCAAAATTGATGTATAATGCCTTAGAGCTTTTAGGTCCAATCGACTTAAACGAAGTTTTGCCCCTAGAGGTATTAGATGCCTACAAACTGCTAAGTAGAAATAAGGCCTACCACCAGGTGCATTTTCCAACAGATGGACCAAGTTTAGAGAAGGCAATTTTTAGAATTAAATTTGAAGAATTACTGCTAATTCAATTGCGCTTACTTAGGGTTAAAATCAATCGAAACATCCAAAATCAAGGCTTTTTATTAGAAAAGGTAGATCACAAGTTTAAAGACTTTTATGAAAATCATCTACCCTTTGCTTTAACAGAAGCTCAAAAGAGGGTATTGAAAGAAATTCGAAAAGACACCCTAAGTGGTAAGCAAATGAATCGCTTGCTTCAAGGCGATGTAGGAAGCGGTAAAACTATAGTTTCTTTACTCACCATGTTGATGGCCATTGATAATGGTTTTCAAGCTTGCATTATGGCTCCCACAGAAATTCTCGCCCAGCAACATATGGAGGGAATAAGTGAGTTGATTCAGAAAACGGGAATTACTTGTGCTTTGTTAACTGGATCTGTAAAAGGAACTAGCCGAAAACAATTACTTCTAGCCCTTTCTTTAGGAGAAATAGATATTCTTATAGGAACTCATGCCTTGATAGAAGATCCCGTTGTATTTAAAAATTTGGGCATGGTGGTAGTAGACGAGCAACATCGTTTTGGGGTAGCACAAAGAGCGAAGTTATGGAAGAAAAACACCAAGCCTCCACATAATTTAGTAATGACCGCCACCCCAATTCCGAGAACCTTAGCGATGACTCTTTATGGTGATTTGGATGTTTCCATTATAGATGAATTACCCCCTGGAAGGAAACCCATAAAAACCATTCATCGCCGAGAAAATAGTCGCTTAGAAGTTTTCGGTTTTATAGCAAAGGAGCTCGAAAAAGGTCGACAAGCTTATTTAGTATATCCTTTAATTGAAGAATCGGAAACCTTAGATTTTAATCATCTTATGGATGGTTATGAAAGCGTTAAGCGTTTTTTTCCTCAATATAGCATTAGTATGGTGCACGGCAAGATGAAGCCTGCAGATAAGGAATTTGAAATGCAGCGTTTTGTAAAAGGGAAGACACAAATTATGGTGGCTACTACGGTAATAGAGGTAGGAGTGAATGTTCCTAATGCCAGTATCATGGTTATAGAAAGTGCTGAGCGCTTTGGCTTAAGTCAGCTACATCAATTGCGCGGTAGGGTAGGAAGGGGTGCCGATCAATCTTATTGTATTCTAATGACTGGACTAAAACTTAGTACAGAAAGTAAGCAAAGAATGGCCATTATGGTAGAAACAAACGATGGTTTTAGAATTGCCGAAGAAGATTTAAAATTACGTGGCCCAGGAGATATTGAAGGAACCCAGCAGAGTGGTGTTGCAGATCTAAAACTAGCTAGTTTGGTTAAGGACAGTAAAATATTGGCACTAGTTCGACAAGTAGCTATCCATATTTTACAAGAAGACCCTTTCCTAGATAAACACGAAAACAAATACTTAAAAGAATACTTGATAGAACAACAAAGTAAAAAAGCTTGGGGCAAAATAGCATAATTCCTATTAATCTCCTTTGTCCTTTTAGCTGCCTTCCATTTTCGCTATCTTAGCAAACCTAAAAGAGAAACTATGAGAATTGGAATTATCCGCGAAACCAAAATCCCTTCCGATAGTAGGGTATGTTTACCCCCAAATCACTGCAAGAAAATTTTAGAATCGCAGCCTCAAATTAGCATTCAGGTTCAAAGTTCAGCTTCTCGTTGCTACAAAGATGAAGAATATGAAGCTCTCGGAATTGAAATTAAAGAAGACTTAAGTCACTGCGATATTCTACTTGGAGTTAAAGAGGTAAAAATGGATAAGCTCATTGCAGATAAGACCTATTTTTTCTTTTCGCATACGATCAAAAAGCAAGCATACAATAGAAGCCTTTTACAAGAAATTTTGAAGAAGAAAATTCAATTAGTAGATTACGAAACTCTTACGGATGAAAGCTCTAAAAGAGTAATCGCTTTTGGTAGATGGGCCGGCATTGTTGGCGCACATAATGGCATAAGAACTTGGGGGAAAAGAAAAGCTAGGTTCGATTTAAAAGCCATGCATCTTTGCTTCGACTTTAAAGAGGCAAGTGCCTCTTATAGCAAGTTAAATTTAGAAGGCTTAAAACTAGTATTAACTGGTTCTGGCAGAGTTTCTAATGGTTCTGCAGAGGTATTCGATTTAATGGGAATAAAAGCTTTAAGCAAAGAGGAATTCTTAAGTTATAGTGGAACAAAAGCGGTTTATTGTCAACTTAGTACAGAAGACATGTTTGCCAAAGGCGAAAAGAACGACTTTGATATAGCATTCTATAAAGATCCATCTGGCTATCATAGCATACTTTCGCCTTACCTTGAAAAGGCAAATGTGCTGGTAAATGGCATTTACTGGGATAACAAGGCTCCCGCTTTGTTTACTAAAGAAGAAATGAAAAAAGAGAATTTTAGCATCGAAGTGATAGCAGACATTACCTGCGATATTGCACCTGTTTCTTCTATTCCATCTACCCTCAAAGCTTCAACTATTTCAGATCCTTTCTTTGGTTACAATCCTTTAACAGAACAGGAAGAGGCTCCTTTTCAAAAGCATGTAATAGACATGATGACCATCGATAATTTACCCAATGAACTACCTAGAGATGCTTCTGCTGATTTCGGAAATCAGTTTATTGAATTTGTACTGCCTGAATTATTGAGACCCGTAAACGATATGATTTACAGAGCGAGTATAACTAATAAAGAGGGAACGCTGAATCCTAACTATGCCTATTTAGAAGATTTTGTTAGAGGATAATTGCCGCAAGTACAGCCAATAAGGTTTGCACGGCAAAGATGATTAATCCGAAGCCTATTGCCATTTTACCACTTTGCCATAGAGACTTAAAACTAACTTTCAGTCCAATAGCAGCCATACTAATGGTAAGTAAAATATTGCCCAATTCCTTTGCAAAATCTAAAAACTCTGAAGGGAGATTGAGCAAGGAATTAGCTATAGTAATAGCAATAAAAAGCCACAAATAGTAAGGCAAAGAGAAGCTTATTTTTTCACCTTCTTTGGCACCCTCTCCTCTATTAATAAAAAAAGAAAAGAGAATAACTGCAGGACTTAAAAGAGCAACTCGAGCTAGTTTAACGGTAATGGCAGCATCCCCAATTTCTTGTCCTAATCCATAGCCAGCACCGGCTACATTACCAACCGATTGCAAAGAAGCACCAAGTATAAAGCCTATTTTGCTATCTTCTAAAACAAAGAAGGCTAAAGCAAAAGGAAGTACAATCATTCCAAGACTTCCTAAAAGATTAACTACAGCTATGGCAATACCCGCATCTTCCTTATTCTTAGAAATTACAGGAGCAACCGCAGCAATGGCAGAAGAACCACAAATTGCGGTTCCGAAGCCCACCAACCAAGCCGTACTATCCTTAGTTTTGAAGAGTTTAGCAAGTACTATAGTGGCACTTAGTACAAGGAATACCATTAGAATTAGGAAGGTAAATTTCTGCCAACCTAAATTCGCTATACTTTTGAAGTTAATACTAAAGGCAAGAAAAATAATAGCAATTTCTAAGAGCTTGGAGCTCGAAAAATTAACGCCTTCCTTTGCCCCATCGGGTAATTTTATGAAATTACCGAGCACTACGGCCAAGAGAAAAGCTAAGATTACACCATTAATATTGGGAATCAGAGGAGCTAAAAAGTGCGCTACTAGTCCCAGTATTAAGGATACCATTAAACCATAAAAATTCTCTCGAATAAATTTTTGCATTACTTAGATAGTAGTAAACTTTGATCTTCCCAAGCCAAAATTCCTCCACTCAATTCGTACAAATTCGTAAAACCTTGAGCGCTCATATAGTTTATTGCGCTTGTGCTTCTTTTACCACTTCTGCAATATACTATATAGCTTTTAGTTTTATCTAAACTTTCTATGTTTTTAGCAAAATCAGCATTGTTGATGTCGAAGAAATAGTCTGTTCCTGCAATATAAGCCTCTGCTACTTCTGCTGGAGTGCGAACGTCAATTACTAATACGCTATCGTTCTTTTCTAAGCTGATAAATTCCGTGGTATTAAGGGGTTTCGCTTTGCTTTGAGCCATACAGGCGTGTAAACTAATGGCTAATACACTTAAGAAAAATAATCTAATCATGGTTTTGTTTTTTATCTTTTTTAAAAATTCCTAGAAATAAATAGCCCATCATTGCACCATATAAAGTGGAGTTGACGGGAGAAGATGTTATAGCACAAGAGCCACTAGAACAGCCAATGGTAGCATAATAGGTATATCCTAAGCCTGCACCTATTAGAATAGCAAGCACCTGAAACTTGTAAGTTTTTAGTTTTTCTAACATAGAGCACAAAGCTAAGTCGGGAATTTTTGCTCTTGTGTGATAAAAGTACCGAAGATTTTGATTAGAGAAATAGCAAGTTGACTAGATTAAATGTCATAAAGTCGATTAGTCGACCAATCGATAGGTCAAGATTTCACCCCCCTCTAGCTCCCCCCTCCAAAAGTGGGGAGGACGGTTTTCAATACTCACCGTTATTGCGATGAGGTGCTAGCTGAAGAAGCAATCTCATGTTTTGAAATGATTTATAATCTTATCAAGTTTAGATCGTGATTTTTCTTCAATCGCATC
>JACJYT010000010.1 GCA_020635975.1 Chitinophagales bacterium | reverse complement strand
CTCTACTCCTGCCAAATACTCATCGAAACGACCTTCAATACCCACACGAATGGTATCCATCTTTCCTTCGATACTTGGATTAGGAACAATTCTTTTAAAACCAATGGTACGTTCTGCCATCACTCCAAAAGGAGTGATTCTTTTATTTTTCTGAAGCACGATCATGCCCGACTTATATTTCCCTAATTTGAAGAAAGGCCACTCGTACATTTCTTTTAAATCGGGATAATTAACATTTCGCTTAACCAAATAATAGCGATTTCCACTTTGTCTATTAGCAAGCAGTTCGGCTTTGTATCCCGCCTGAGATTTAGCGCCAATTTTTACACTCATCATGTATGCTAAAGAATCTACATTAGCATTGAAGATTTCATCTGTCATTGGCTCTGACTTGAAATCCATACGAATCTCAAAAAGTGGTAAAGAAGTAGAAAGCAAGCTTCCATCTTCAGAATAGATATTCCCCCTTTCTGCTTCTATAGATCTAGAAACTATAGTTAAACTATCTGCTAATTGTCGCAAAGCGGGACCTTCATAAACTTGTATTTTAAAAGACTGAAATATAATAGCACAGCCAGCCAATACTGGAACCAGTATAGCCACCCACATGCGCCACATTATTTCTTGTCGTTTATTAATACTCATCTTTGTTCACCTCGATTTGATAGGCGGGTTTGGTTAACTCTTTCAAACCCATAAAACTTACCATTTTTGCTACTTCACTTTGTTCGCTGTTATACATCAACTCCGCTTTAGAGGTCATGTAAAGCCAGCGCAATTCTTTTATATCGTGCTCAAGAGCATTCATTCTTCTAATTTTATTCTCTGCGGTATGGTTATTAGCCACGTGTAAAACACCTAATAGTCCAATAAACAGAAGCAAAGGCAGATTATTTAGCCAATTCTGTTCATCAAAACGCAATACCGCTTTTAGCTTCTCTTGAAAAGAAGGAACAGCCTCATTTTGTATGTCCTTACTTTGCTCGTCCATTATCCCAGTTTTTGTGCTACTCGCAATTTTGCACTACGCGATCTTGGATTTAATTTCAATTCTTTAGCACTAGCTTCAATTGGCTTTTTATGAAGCAAACTGAAGGATTTCTTTCTTCTTCCAAACTCATCCGTTTCGGGTGTCGCATCAAAACTTCCTGTTTTTAAAAAATTCTTAACTAAGCGATCTTCCAAAGAATGGAAGGTAATTACCGCCAATATGCCGCCTTCTTCCAATACCTCACAACTTTGCATCAGCATCTCCTTTAAGGCATTTAATTCGTCGTTCACTTCTATTCGCAAAGCCTGAAAAACTTGCGCGTAATATTTCTGTGGATTAGCTCCCATTTTCAGGGGCTCCAAAAAGGAAATGAATGCCGAAGTATTCTCAAAACGCAAACCGCTATTTCTTGCAGAAACGATAGCCGCCGCCAAAGTTTTAGAATTCCTAACTTCCCCATATTGCGAAAACACTTGCACCAAAGCTTCTTCGGAGTAATCGTGTAAGATATCGCTTGCCTTTAGAGAAGCTTCTTGATTCATACGCATATCCATTGGCCCTTCGAAACGAGTAGAAAAACCCTTGTGACCGGCATCTATTTGATAAGAACTAATCCCCAAATCTGCAAGAATTCCCTGAACCGGAATAGCATCATGATATTGCAAGAAACGCTTTAGAAAACGAAAATTATGAGGCACAAATACCAAGCGATCATTCTCAGGAACATTGTTATAAGCATCCTCGTCTTGATCGAAAGCAAAGAGCTTTCCCGTATCTAATCTTTTAAGAATTTCTGAAGAGTGTCCCCCTCCCCCAAAGGTTAAATCGACATAGTTTCCATCGGGCATAATTTGCAGGGCGTCGATGCACTCTTGCAAAAGAACGGAAATATGGTAAACTGGTTTTTCCATAATTATTCCGCTTTTGAATCTTCTATATCTAAATCAAAATCTCCTAATACATCTTCCGCTAAATCGGCAAAAGATTCTGAATCCATTGCCAACTCCTGCTCATATTTCACTTTATCCCACAATTCCAAAGTATTCTTACCTGGAGTTATAATGGCATCCGAGTCAATTCCCGCATAGTCTAGCAAATGCTTTGGAATATTCAAACGATCCGCTCCATCTAATACGATTTCCGTAGCTCCTCTTAAGAAGTAACGAATAAAAGCTCTTTCCTTTTTTTTGAATTGATTCAAACGCTCCACTTTAGCTCTCACTTTTTGCCAAACATCTAAGGGGTAAATCTCTAGGCACTCCTCGAAACCACGGTTAATCACAAAACGACCTTTCACTTCCGGATTAAGCTGCTGCTTAAGAGCACCCGGTAAGCGCATACGACCTTTTGAGTCCAACTTTATTTCATATTCACCTAAAAAGCTCATTAGTTATCCACTAAACATTTAAATCTGTCATAAAAGTATACACTTTTGACACATTTTCCCACTTTCTCCCATTTTTTACCACCAAATTTTACTCACATTTTGCCCACAACAAAATTCCAGTCTGTGGATAAACCCTGTTGAATTCTGAAAATAATTGTTGAAACAAGGTGCACAATAGAGATTAAATACTTGATAAATAAGAATTTATGAAAGTGGATTAAGTTATACACCCAAACAACAAAAATCCATATAAAAGTTAAGTAGATTAGGACAAAGAGGATGCATGAAATTCCCACCTAGCAAATAGACCAGTTGAAGAGCTAATACCCTAGTTGCTAGAAAGAAAGCGCTTATTACTGAAAATGCTTTATCTTTGCAGCGTGAAACAGACTCCCATAAATATAAAGAATAAACGAGCACGATTCGATTTTGAATTATTGCAAAACTATGTTTGTGGAATCCAATTAACTGGCACCGAAATAAAAGCAATTAGATCTGGGAAAGCCCACATTAATGAGGCTTTTTGTCAAATGCGAAAAGGGGAACTTTATGTGGTAAACATGCATATAGCAGAATACACATTTGGCACCCACTATAACCATGTCCCCAACCAACCTAGAAAACTCCTACTCAATAAGAGAGAGCTTCGACAAATTCACAAAAAGATTACTGAAAAAGGGCTAACTATTATTCCCACTTTACTATTTCTATCTGATAGAGGTTTTGCTAAGTTGGAGATTGCCGTAGCAAAAGGAAAGAAAACGCACGATAAGCGTCAAAGCTTAAAGGACAAGGATAACAAGCGAGAATTAGATAGAATTAAGCTCCGATAAGCTTCCAACCCGAATTATACATTAGAAAATATACTAACAAAAATCATCTATAAAACTGCTTTTTATCATTTTTATCTTCCACAATACTGAAGATATTTGTACTTATAAATATAAACTTATGCTTAACAAAGAATTAATCCTAGATAGTTTAATCCAACATCAAGAAGAAATCATTAAAGATTTCGATTTGTTATTAAAAAGATATTTAGTAGCTGCTGATATAGACGAAGAGGATACTAAAGACGTAGAAGATTATGCTCGTCAAGGCATTAGCACAGATATGGTGCATAGTGCAGAACTGCAACTAATTCAGGCTAAAAACGACCTCTTAGTATTAAAGAACTTAGACATTTCAATAAAGGAAGTTATAAGTCCGGGTGCTGTTGTAATAACCGACAAGTATAATTTCTTTATAAGCGTTGCCAACCATAGTTTTAAAGTGGATGGCAAAGAGTTTATTGGCTTGGCTTTCGACTCTCCGATTTACCAATATATGCGCTTGCTTCCTGAAGGTGAGAAGTTTAGCTTCAACAAACAAGAATATCTAATCAAAGAAATTTATTAGACTTATTCCAATATTAAAACCAAATCATCTTGTTGAACCATTTCATTGTCTTTCAAGATTATTTCTTTTACTACACCCTGACTAGGTGCAACTACAGTGCTTTCCATTTTCATCGCCTCAATTAAAAAGAGCGGATGATTCTTTTCCACTTTATCGCCAAGCTTTACTAGAATTTTTGTAAGTTTTCCTTGAAGTGGGGCACCCACCTCATTAGCTGCACTTACTTTTCTATTAGACTTTACCTCAATGTTTAGTTTTTCATTTTTTACTTGAATGTGTCTATTTTGTCCATTCAATTTGAAGTAAACTTGACAAAAGCCTTTATCATCTGGAGCAGTAATGTTTAAATACTTCACAATAATGGTCTTTCCTGGAGAAATTTCAATAAGAATTTCTTCATTTTGTTTCATTCCATAGAAGAATGTTGTACTCGGAATTACCCAAACATCACCATATTGCTCATTAAAATTATGGAAATCTTCATAAACTTTAGGATAGAGCTTATAGCTTAAAAAGTCTAATTCTGTTTTATGCTTACCGAAGCTCTTTTTAAAAAGCTTAAACTCCTTTTCAAAATCTATTGGTGCAAGATGTTCATTTGGCCTTTCTGTATAAGCCTTCTGCCCCTTTAGAACAATGGCTTGCAATTCTTTAGGAAAACCTCCATATACTTGCCCAAGATCTCCTTTAAAAAAGTTAATTACAGAATCTGGAAAAGATATTTCCATTCCTTTACTCAGAATATCCTCTTTCGTATAGCCATTACTGGTCATGAACATGGCCATATCGCCAACTACTTTGCTAGAAGGCGTTACTTTAACTACATCGCCAAATAACTCATTGGCAATCTTATAATTTTGCTTAATGGTTTCAAACTTATCTTCTATACCAAGGCCCCTTGCTTGCGGACGAAGATTACTGTACTGTCCGCCAGGAATTTCATTTTCATAAACTTGGGCAGTTCCCGCCTTTAATTCCGATTCGAAAGGATAGTAATACTCTCTAACATCTTCCCAATAATTAGAGAATTCATTTAGACTCGGTAAGTTCATAGCACATTCTCTCTCGTGCCCTTTCATCATGTTAACTATCGAATTGAAATTTGGCTGCGAGGTAAGTCCACTCATACTACTCAAAGCTACATCAATGCCATCTACTCCTGCCTCAATAGCCTTTAGGTAGCTTGCCGATTGAACGGAAGAAGTATCGTGTGTATGCAAATGAATAGGAATATCAATTTTCTCTTTTAAAGAATGAATCAATTTTTCTGCTGCATAAGGAGTTAACAAACCGGCCATATCCTTAATGCCTAGTATGTGAGCCCCCATGTCTTCCAACTCCCTTGCCAAATCCAAGTAATATTGCAAATTAAACTTTTGCTTATCGCGATTTAAGATATCTCCTGTATAGCAAATACAAGC
Source organism: Chitinophagales bacterium (assembly GCA_020635975.1). Lineage (GTDB taxonomy): Bacteria > Bacteroidota > Bacteroidia > Chitinophagales > UBA8649 > JAFMKE01. The sequence continues at coordinate 77,424 of JACJYT010000010.1, read as the reverse complement.
TTCGGCTATACTATTGGTTTCTTCCCTTACGGTTTTAATGCTAAGCGCCATAGACTTTGTCCAATTCAAAGAATCAAAAATCCTAAAGATGTCCATGCCATTTTCTGCTGCCTTAACGATGAACTTAGAAACCAAGTTATCTGGATAAGCTGTGTAGCCCACAGCATTACTACTTCTTAGTAACATTTGGGTTAGAATATTCGGCATGGCTTCGCGCAATAACTTTAATCGCATCCATGGATCTTCTTTTAAAAAGCGCATACATACATCGAAAGTTGCTCCGCCCCACACTTCCATAGAGAAAACTTGCGGGTGGTTTTTGGCAAAGCTTTCAGCAACTGCCAACATATCTCTTGTTCTTACTCGGGTAGCTAAAAGCGATTGATGTGCATCTCTAAAAGTGGTATCGGTATACAAAATTTGTTTTTCATCTTTCATCCACTTACAAAACTTCTCTACACCCATTTCATTCAACAAATCCTTTGTTCCTTTAGGAAAGCCATTGAATTTATCAAAACTTGGGATATGTGGATGTCTAAACTTTTTGTTCTCGTCAACAAATTTTACATCGCTATTACCATTAACGATGGTAGTAGCAATGTACTTTAATGTTTTTGTTGCTCTATCTCGTTTATCACTAAAAATAAAGAGCTCAGGATGGTTTTCTATAAAGCCTACATTCTGCTCCCCATTCACAAAAACAGGATGCTTTACCACATTTTGCAAGAAAGGAATATTGGTTTTTACTCCTCTAATTCTAAACTCTACTAGAGCCCTCTCTAAGCGCTCTGAGGCCCCACGTAGCGTTCTTCCCCAGGCAGATACTTTAACTAGCATACTATCGAAAAAAGGCGATACCGTTACACCAGCATAAGAGCTTCCTTCATCTAAACGAATTCCCATCCCCGCAGCATTTCTATAAGCTATGATCGTTCCGTAATCTGGTTGAAAATTATTCTCAGGATCCTCGGTTGTAATTCTACATTGAATGGCAAAACCCTCCAAGTGCACATCATTCTGATTGCTAATGAAAATACTAGGATGTGAAAGTGCTAAACCCGAAGCAATTAAAATTTGGGAGCGAACAATGTCAATCCCTGTTACCTCTTCCGTAATGGTATGCTCTACTTGAATCCTAGGATTCACTTCGATAAAGTAAATGTTTTCCTCCTTATCTAGTAAAAACTCTACGGTTCCCGCATTGTAATAACCCACATACTTTCCAATATCTAAGGCATATTGGTATAATTTTTCCTTTGTACTCTGTTTGAGCGAAGGGGCAGGTGCCACTTCAACCACTTTTTGAAATCTTCTTTGAACGGAGCAATCTCTTTCATATAAATGAACCAAATTCCCAGCTTGATCGCCTAAAAGCTGTACTTCAATGTGTTTCGGACTTTCTATAAATTTTTCTAAAAAGATAGTATCTATACCAAAGGCCTTTTGTGCTTCATTCTTTGCTTCCGAAAAGGCCTTGCTTAATTCTTCATCATTGCGAACCACTCGCATTCCTCTTCCTCCTCCGCCGGCTGCAGCTTTAACCATTATTGGGTAGCCAATTTTCTTCGCTTCTGAAAGAGCGTTAGCAAGCTCACTCATGTCTATTTGACTATCTTCAATAACAGGTACATGAGTTGCTCTGGCAATTTTTTTCGCAGCCACTTTATCGCCCAGTTGCTCCATAGACTCTGGACTAGGACCAACAAAAATAATTCCTTCTTCTCTACAACGACGAGCGAAAATTACATTTTCAGAGAGAAATCCATAACCCGGATGGATAGCATCAATTTTCTTTTTCTTGGCTAGCTTAATAATCTCTTCGATATCCAAGTAGGGTTTTAGAGGTTCCTCCTCTTCTCCAATTTGATAGGCTTCATCTGCCTTATAGCGATGTAAAGAATACCTATCCTCGTAAGTATAAAGAGCTATTGTTCTAATCTTTAATTCGGTAGCTGCTCTAAAAATTCGAATGGCAATTTCGCCTCTATTGGCTACTAATAATCGTTTAATCTTTAAGTCTTGCATAGCTAACAAATATACTATTAAGACCTCGTTTTAAAACTATTCTGGGCATAAAAAAAGCCATCCGTCAATCGACGGATGGCTTTCTTAGATTTATAGCAAAAATTACTCTGCTGCATGCTTATTTTTCCCGATGTTGTATTTAAAAGTATGAGATACTTTAAACATCGCATAGAAACCTATGTAAGGTGTTCCAGGGAAACGTTGAAATTTATTATTTGTAATGTTATAGAAGGATCCAGATAATAGAGTATTCTTAGAAAAACTTGGTCTATACGATAAGCTTAAATCGATTAAGTTGGCCGCACTTACATTCCCTACATAAAGCGCAGAGTTTGCAGGGAAGGCATCTTGCCATCTCCAGTTAATGCCCGCTCCTATACCCGTATTCGCAATGTTTCCGGCTTCTACAGATAAAGCAGTTTTATACTTTGGAGCATTTAATGCGATATAACCATCTGATGCACCAGCTAAGGCAATTCTATCCTTATTAACAAAAGAGAACATACCAGAAACTGTGAAATCTGTTTCTCCAAATTTCTCTACGTAAGTTGCTCCTAAATCAGCTCCGGCAACATCCACCTTTCCAAGATTCAAATAAGTTAAAATCAAATCCGAATTTACTAAATCGCTTTCTGGAGCGAGAGTACCTACAGAGAAATCGTAAATGTATCCATTAAACGATGGGTCGTTTGGATTACCCGCTAACAAGCCCATAATTTCTTCAAAAACACTTCCATCTCCATTTGCATCTAAATTAAGTGATGAAGAAAAACCTCCAGAAAGCAACTCATTATAAGTAATTCCAAAACTCGATACACTTTGAAGATTTGCATTGATTTGAGCAGCAATGGCACCAGATAATTGTGCTGGATCAAATTGCACTCTATAAGAAGCAGGCGATAAAGGACTGATGAAATTATTAATTTGCGTGTAATACAAATCTGCAGAAAGGAATAATTTATCCTTAATAATTCCTTTGTAACCCATTTCAACCGTTTGAGTTACTGTACTCTTTACCGATTCTAAGTCGGTAATTTGCTTATAATCGTATTGCTTGTTGGTAATAAAATCAGTTACTACTAGGTTCACATCATTCACTGGAGAATTTGCATCAACAAGTCCTTGTGTGATAGCACTAATCAATTGTACACCCAAATCCTCTGAACCAGCTAATGCAGTTCCAAGAACCCTACCAATAGACTCAGTAACATCTTGGAATAATAAATAATTTTGAGAATTATCTCCAACACTATACCAATTTCCTCCTGTATTTCCATAAGAAGTTGGTGTTCTAAATTGTGCGAAGCCATCTACCCCATAATTATAAGAAAAGCCAGATGGATTTCCTAATCCTCTTCCAATCATTCCATTCGGAATGAAGGTACTTGGTAAATCTAAAGCCGTTGTTAAAGCAGATGGAGAACTAAATGCTCTGTTATAAGTTAAGCGTAAAGTATGGCGAGGACTAGGCTTATACACAAAAGCAGCTCTAGGCGAAACCATAAACTCCTTAATTCTATCTTGGTAATCTCCTCTTAATGCTGCTAAGAAATCCACTTTCTTATTAATGTGCCATTCTGCTTGTCCGTAAATACCATATTGGTTAATGTTATCGTCTTCTTCATATCTTCCATAGATAGTTCCTTCAGAAAAAGGACGAGTAAGGATTGCATCAAAACCATAAGTAAAATCAAACAAGTCTCTAATTTTCGAATTATGTTGAATTTGAATACCATGCAATTTTGATTTATCTACCAAAGTTTGATAATTGTACGGCACAGCATCTCCATCAGAAACTTGAGGAATAAAATAAGTATCACCAGAGTTGGAAGCATTAATAAAGTAGTTAAAGAATAAATTTTTCCATCGTGCTCTAAATTGGCCATAGGTATAACCCCATCCAACACCTTGCGCTGCACCTAAACCAGTTAATTCTAAATTGGTAGTGTTGGCATAGCCCGAACTAAAGGTAAAATCGATATCCTTTGTTACCGCGTAATCTACTCTAGCATCGAAATTATACTTTTGAATAAAGAAGTTTCTTCCAGAAGATTGCAAACCCTGTGCCGAGTCTACAACGAATTCTGTTCCATTCAATACTGTTCCGAAATAATAGGGTTGACCGTAACCAGGTTCTCTAGGATCTTGATATTCAAAATCGTGACCTTGCATGTAGCCACCAGAAACCTTAAAACCAATTTTGTCATTAATTTTTTGTGAATGACGAACACTAGGGGCCCAAACACTTCGGCTACCTCCAGTGAAACTAATTGATGTTTCTGCATTATGATCTCCTGACATACTTAATGGAGATTTGGTAATAATGTGCATAACTCCATCAGAAGCATTTGGACCATAAAGAGCAGAACCAGGACCACGAACTACCTCAATTCTTTCAATATCCTCATTGCTACTAGGCATTAATTGAAAGGCATTCACATTCAAGGATGGTACTCTACCAAATCTATAATCTACCATGGTTAACATAGAACCAGAAAAAATCCCATTGAATCCTCTTACGGAAACATTAGAAGAAACTAAACCTGTTGGCATAATATCTACACCAGGAACACTTTTTAAATTATCTGTTGCAACCACTGCTGCTGTGTTCTCAATTTTTGAAGAATTAATTAAAGTTACAGAAGCTGGTGCATCTAAAACTCTTTCTTGTTTTTTAGATGCAGTAACAATTACGGCATCTAATCCTATTTCATCTATCTTCATTTGATGGTTTATAGGACCACCAGAATAAGTATACTCTTGGTCTCTATAACCTACAAACTTAAAAACGATAACAGGATTTTCTCTTGTCAATTCTAGCGTGTACTTACCATTAAAATCTGTGGTAGTTCCATTATAGGTGCCTTTCTCTACAACATTAACACCGAAGAGGGGTTCCCCTTTTTCATCAGTAACGAGACCGGTAACGCTTTGAGCAAAAATGCCACCTATAAACATAATACTGCATAGTAAAACGTATAGTTTTTTCATAAAGTTAAATTTTGGTTAAGACAAAACTATAAAAAAAATCGAAATCAAGTATTCTATTTCACGTTAAAAGATTAACATAATTTAATACTTAGCAAAACTTAAGGATATTATTCTAGACAAATCGAAGATTTCAATGCCAAAACAAGTAAAAATAGTTCATTACAAAATCCGTTTTAAAAGCAATTTGAAACAAAAAAGGCGATTCTTTCGAATCGCCTTTTTCTATTTATAATAGTTAATTTCTATTTATCTGTTCCAGCTTTAATACCTGGGTGTGGTGCAGCAGGATTACTATCTCCAGTTGCATCATCCGCAGCTTGCTCCATAGAAACTTTTCTTTCTCTGTATTGCTCAGCTGCGCTAGTACCTTTTGCAGCATTTTCGCCGTCGTATTTAACAATGAATCTACTTCTATCAATTCCGTAGTTTGTTGTTAAATAATCGATAACAGCATTAACACGATTCCAAGATAATTGCTCATTATACTTCTCGTTATCATCCTTATCTGTCATTCCTGTTGCTAATATTTTCATATCTGGACAAGAAATCATTTTGTCTGCAACATTGTGTAGATGGGCATAAAATTCAGGTTGGATGTTATAACGATCCTTCTCAAAATGAACTGATGGGAAAACTACGTTATCACAAATTACTGTTCCACTTCCATCATCAACTGGTGGAGGCAACTGAGCAACACCTTTTTCATTAACAGGCAATCCTGGAGGAGAGAAAGGCTCTTCATCGTTCAAATCGATTATTCCATCACTATCACTATCTAATGCAATACCTTTAGGGTTAACCGGAGCACCTTCTGGAGTATTCTCTTCTTGATCTAATCTATTTGGAACACCATCGTTGTCATCATCTTTCAATAATTCATTGATAGCATCTTCTGGATCATTTTCAGCAATTTTTTGATAAGTATAATGCATTGGATTCAACAAGGTTGTTGGCTCAGTTTTTTTCTTACCAACTAGCTTAAAATTAAAACCCACTTCCGTTGCTAGGTAAGTATCGAAATTATTAGTAATACCTCTAGAATCCAGACTACCTGGAAAAGTACCTTTAGTATTTCCTTCAGGTTCTTGCCAACGCACACCATCCAAATAATCTGTTCTAGTAAACATCATTCTTGCACTTAGGTCTAAATCCATAATTCTATTCAAACGGAATGTGAAACCAGTACCTAATCCGAACACTGGAATAAAACTATAACCCATTAGCTGGGCTGCTTCTCCATTTGTAGGTGCTTCAGCTTGAGTTTCATAAACACCATCTCTCATGGCATTCAATTGCTTAATAACATCCTTTTTAGAAGCATCTGTATAATCTGGATTTCCAACAATACTAGCATAATCATAAGGATTACCATCTGCATCATAAGCATCTGTCCATGTTCTAAACAACATACCACCACCCGTAAGAAATACATTGAACACTACTTTAGTTCTTTCTTTATGAAAACGAACGTTTCCGAAAGAAATAATCGCGTCTAAAGTTAAATCATGTGCAACTGTATGTGAGTTTTGAAAATAATTCACTCTTGATGGATGTGCTACAGTATCACCTGGCATAGTATAATTGCTATATGCCCAATCATCCCCAGTTGCTCTGGTATTACGTATTTGGTCATTAGTCAAAGTAGATGGTTGCCAATCGGTATTCCAGAATTCTAAATAAGAATATTTCATTCTCATAGAAAACATATAGCTAAAAGGCTTTTTAACATATGCTCCAAAAGTATATCCTGGTAAAGCAGGCTTGTCTCCTTTAAAGAAATTTTGATTAATATCTCCATTAATCATTGCTATACCACCAGTAACACCAACTTGCCAAGCATTTTTAGGTTTAGCAGGAAAATAATACTCATCTGCTAAAAAAGCATCTTCTTGCTTTTTCTTCTTGCCTTTTTGATTAAAACCTTGTTCTACATCATAAAGTGGCATCAAAGGCTTGGAAACCTCTTCTCTTTCGGTCTTTTGAAACTTTTCACCTTCAGGCTCTCCAATAAAAACATCGGCATCTGTATTTTTTCCTTTATCAGATTTATCCTTTGATGTCTTTTCCTTTTTCTCTTTTTCAGGTTTCTCTTTCTTATCAGTTTCCTGAGCATTCACGCCCATGATTAACAGTGAGAATAAAAATAGGGTAATAAATTTTTTCATAGAATCTATTTAAATAAAAATGTTATGTACATCTTTAAACGCAAAGCTAAGCCTTTAAAATAAAAAAACAAACTAAAAAAATGCTTTATTTCGATTAGCTCTATTTAACGAGCCAAGAATTAGAACCTTTCAACAAGTCTAATAAGTAGTTTTCGCTTAATTTATTAGGAGAATTGGACCTCGTGTTAAGCTTTTCCTTTTTATATACGACCCCAAACAGTTTAGGAAAATTTTCTTGTGTATCTACTTCATTTATAAGAATTGACGCTTTCACTCTATCGGAAGAATCGTGAATCCATAAATCTTCCAAGCTGTACTCATCTTTCAAGACAACTTTAGGATTTAAGCCATCCAATTTAATTGCCAATTCTTGATGCTCTCCGAAAACTAAAGGTTTACCGTCTTCTAAGAACAAGGCATTGATTTTTTGTAAAGATCTATCCGAATAATTTTGGAAAGTGCCATCATTAAAAATGTGACAATTTTGGTAAATCTCCAAAAAAGAACTCCCCTCATGCTCATTAGTCTGAATTAGAATCTCTTGCAGATGCTTAGCTTCTCTATCAATGGATCTTGCTATGAAACTAGCTCCAGCGCCAAAACAAAGCGCAAGAGTATCAAAAGCTCGTTCTTGATTTCCGTAGGGACTAGACTTCGTAATTAGGTCTTTTTTAGAAGTTGGGGAATATTGACCTTTTGTTAACCCGTAAATTTCATTATTAAATAAAAGAAGGTTAACATTTAAATCTCGTCGTAATAAATGAATCAAATGATTTCCGCCTATAGACATCGAGTCTCCATCTCCAGTAACTATCCAAATATTTAAATCTTCTCTGGTTAGTCGCAAACCGCTCGCTATTGCCGCCGCTCTACCGTGAATACTATGCATGCCATAGGTGTTCATGTAATATGGGAATCGCGAAGAACAGCCTATTCCAGAAATAAAAACAGTATCTTCCTGGCTATGTCCTAATTTTGCAAGAACGGTTTGTACTTGCTTTAATATGGCAAAATCACCGCAGCCCGGGCACCATCTCAAATCTTGATCGCTTGCAAAATCCTTTGCTGTAAGTTCACCTATCTGCATCTATCCTAACAAGTTTAAAATTGCGTCCTTAATCTCCGACTTTTTAAAAGGTATGCCCTGAATCTTATTTAAAGCATAAAATTTATTATTTGGGAAAGCTACTTTTAAAAGTTTTATTAACTGGCCATTATTCAATTCAGGAACAAGAATCTTATCGAAAGAATTCAATATGTTAGCCAAATTTTCTGGGAAAGGATGTATAAAATTTATTTGAGCATGAGCTACTTCTTTAGCTTCTTTTAATAGCTCTAGGACCGCAGACTTTATCGCTCCGGTTGTATTTCCCCAACCGATAACCAAAACTTTACCGCTCTTCGCTCCAGCCATTATAGTCTGTTCAGGCAATTTTTTAGCAATTAAGGCCACTTTTTCCGCTCGAATATCCGTCATTTTTTGATGATTTTCTGGGCTATAGCTTACATTTCCACTGACAAGCTCCTTTTCTAGACCACCAATTCTATGCTGTTTATTTTTCGTTCCCGGTTGAACCCAAGATCTCACCAAATCGGCATTTCGCTTATATGGTAAAAAGGCTTCCTCTTGAGTATCTTCTGCAGAGAGATAAACAGGCTGAATCTCAGGTAGATCCTTTAAATCTTTAACTTTCCATGGCTCACTGCCATTGGCTAAGTAACCATCGCTTAAGAAAATTACTGGAGTCATATGCTCAATTGCTATTTTACAAGCCCAATAAACGGCTTCAAAACAATTTCCCGGACTATGAGCCGCAATAATTGGTATAGGCGATTCTCCATTACGTCCATACATGGCAAATAACAAATCAGATTGCTCTGTTTTGGTTGGCATACCGGTAGAAGGACCCGCTCTTTGAACATCAATAACTAACAAAGGTAACTCGAGCATTAAAGCCAAATTTATCGCCTCCGACTTCAAGGCCATTCCAGGACCTGAAGTTCCTGTAGCGCCTAAAGCACCGCCAAAGGATGCTCCAATAGCGGCGCAAACCGCAGCAATTTCATCTTCAGCTTGAAAAGATTGTACTCCCGCCTTTGCATGTTTGGCTAGCTCGTGTAAAATATCTGAGGCTGGAGTAATAGGGTAACTGGCATAAAACAAGTTTAAATTTGCCTTAAAGGCTGCCGTCATAACACCCAATGCAGTTGCTTTATTACCCATAATGTTTCTGTATGTGCCGGGTTCTAGCTTTGCCGCTTTTATCTCTTTCTTATACGATTGTAATTCTGCTGTTTCGCCATAATAGAATCCTGTTCTCAAAACCTTCAAATTAGCTTCTTTTAACAGAGGATTTTTTCTGAATTTCGTTTCTATAAAATCTTCAACACTTTGCAAATTCCTACCATACATCCACAGAAGGAGTCCAAGAACAAACATATTCTTACTCCTATCCTTTTGCTTAGGGTCCAAATCAATTTCCTTTAAGGCTTCTTTACTTAAGGATGAAATATCAATTTTTATAAAATGATAATCACTAAATCTAGATTCTTCTAATAGATCTTCTTCGGGATCAAAAGCTGCTAATCGCAAATTCTTTTTGTCAAAACCAGCAATATCAACAATTAAGAGTCCAGTTTTCTTTAACGATTTTAAGGAATCTTTGAGTGCTGCGGCATTCATTGCAACCAAAACATCGAACTCATCACCAGGGGTATTTATTTCGAAGCTCCCAAAGTGAATTTGAAAACCAGATACCCCATGAATGGTTCCCTGTGGAGCCCTAATCTCAGCTGGGTAATTAGGGAAAGTAGCAAAGTCGTTGCCATATAAAGCCGTATTGTCCGTAAACTGCGTTCCCGTTAACTGCATGCCGTCGCCAGAATCTCCTGCGAATTTTATAGAAATACTATCCTTTACTTCTGCTATCATTAATAGGCTCTTTCATTGTTGCCATCCATGTAATTCAAAAAGGCTTTGTTTACCACTCTATTCCCTCCAGGAGTAGGATAATTCCCTGTAAAATACCAATCGCCTAAATTACTTGGACAAGCCTTGTGTAAATCTTCAACCTGCTGAAAAACTACTTTAACTTCAGAAAAAATATGATTTGGTCTTACTATCTCACTAATCTTATCCGAAATTTGTCCGTAAGTAAATAAAGCATATAAATCTTGAACAAAGTTCCTTTCATAAGATCTTTTTTCTAAAATTGCTTCTTTACATTGCTTGTAGACTTCATCTAGTTTATACTCTAGCTTATTCTCTCTAATCAACTCAATCAATGCCCGAAAGGCAATAAAATCTTGCATTTTACTCATGTCGATGCCATAGCAATCGGGATATCGGATTTGCGGAGCTGAGGATACTATAATAATCTTTTTAGGACCAAGTCGGTCTAAAATAGACAAAATGCTCTTTTGTAAGGTAGTGCCTCTTACAATAGAATCATCTATCATTACCAAAGTATCTGTATTACGCTTTATGGAATCATAGGTAATATCATATACATGAGAAACCATCTCATCTCTTGCAGCATCTTCGGTAATAAAAGTGCGCATCTTAACATCTTTTACCGCTATTTTTTCTACACGAGGACGAAGATTTAATAAATGTTGAAGTTCTACGCTTGACAAATTAGACTTGGATTCAATTACCTTTTGTTTGTGGTTGTTGATATGCTCTTCAACTCCTTTAAGCAAACCATAAAAAGCCACTTCGGCAGTATTAGGAATGAAAGAAAACACAGCATTTTCATAGTCGTAGTTGATTTCCTTCATAACCCGCTCAGTAAGCAAGTATCCTAGATTTATTCTTTCCTTATAAATCTCACTATCCGTTCCCCTAGAAAAATATATTCTCTCAAAACTACAGGCCAATTTCTGTTTTGCCGGCAAACATTCCTCGATACTTATCTTACCATCTTTCTTAATAATTAATGCATGACCTGGTGGTACTTCTTTTATTTTATCACTAGATAAATTGAAACTAGTTTGAATGGCTGGACGTTCCGAAGCAACGACCACAATTTCGTCGTCCTGATAATAATATCCTGGTCGAATTCCATTTGGATCACGCAATATAAAAGCGTCGCCATGCCCCACTAGGCCTGCCATGAGATAGCCACCATCAAAATCTTTCGCAGCTAATCTTAATATTTGGGCAATATCCATTTCCTTCTCAATAAACTCAGATAAGGTCTTATTGTCGTAATTGCCCGCTTTGTACTTGTCAAAAATTCGTTGCACTTCCCTGTCGACGAAATGACCGATTTTCTCCATTACCGTAACGGTATCTCTTTTCTCTATTGGATGTTGACCTATTTCTACCAAAAACTCAATCAACTCATCTACATTGGTCAGGTTAAAATTACCTGCCATAACCAAATTTCGACTTCGCCAATTATTCTTTCTTATAAAAGGGTGACAAGCACCTACAGAATTAACACCATGCGTTCCATAGCGGAGATGACCTAAAAATAATTCTCCAGCAGAAGAAACATTTTCCTTTAACCATTCTGCGTTAACACTACCTTTCTTAAAAGTTTTCGTTTTGTTGTTAAACTCATTAAAAACCTTTTTAAAAATATCTTGAATAGGCTGTTGTTTGATACTTCTCAAACGATTAATGTAACTATCGCCTGGTACAGTATCTAACTTAATATATGCTAAACCAGCACCATCTTGCCCCCTATTATGTTGCTTCTCCATAAGAAGATACATTTTATTTAAGGCATAAGAAGCTGTCTTGTATTTGTCGATGTAATATTGCTGAGGCTTTAGCAAGCGTATGAAAGCAAGGCCACATTCATGTTTGATAGAATCACTCATATTTCAAAAGTACAAAGGTAGATAAAATGATACTTAATAAACCAAAATAGTACTTATGTAGTTTACCTTTGTACAAAAATTGTTGATAATGAATAATTCAAGACCTAGCTTTATTGAAATATATACAGAAAGTACGCCAAACCCAAAAATGTTAAAATTTGTTGCAAGCTGTTCTATTCTTCCTAACGAAATGCTCGAGTGTAAAACTCTCGAAGAAGCCCATTTATCCCCTTTAGCAAAGGCCTTGTTTGAATTTGACTATATTGATAGTCTTTTTATTTCTAATGACTTTGTAACTATCTCTAAAAAAGATACCGAGGAAGAATGGTTTGAATTGAGTTTTGAATTAAAAGCTTTTCTAAAAGAATTCTTGTTAAGCGACAAAAAAGTAGTGGACGATGCTTTCTATTCTCTAAAAAAGAAGGAAAGAGAGGAAAAAGCAGAAATTAAAGGAATCGATGCGCAAATAATAGAGTTGTTAGATAAATATGTTAAGCCGGCTGTGGAAATGGATGGTGGAAACATTGCTTTTAAAAGTTTTGAAGATGGTAAAGTTACCCTAATTATGCAAGGTGCTTGTTCTGGTTGTCCAAGCAGCACTGCTACTTTAAAAGATGGAATAGAAGCAATGCTCAAGAGAATGGTGCCTCAAGTAGAAGAGGTAGTGGCAGAAGCGGAATAGTTTCTGTACTAGCCCATTACATTTCACCTAATATTCTTAACAATCTGTTTACTTTTGTTCGAAAGATTTAGCAATGCCTCCCATATTCATTACCTTACTTTGGTTCGTAATTCTAGCCATTTCCTTAACGATTTTATTAAAGTCTGCCGACTATTTTGTTTTCATGGCAGAACTTTTAGGCAAAAAATTTAAGCTACCATCCTTTATTATAGGAGCTACGGTAGTTGCCTTCGGAACTTCTCTACCAGAACTTGCTGTTGGTGTTGTTTCTGTGTTAAAAGATCAATCGGATATTGTAACTGGAACTATTGTTGGCTCTAACGTGGCCAATATATTCTTTATAACAGGCATTGCAATACTGCTAAGCTCGGGCTTTACTATACGTTTTTCAGCGCATAAGTTCGAATTCAGCTTGATGTTATTTGGATCGATCTTGGTTAGTTATTTTCTTTACAATAAATCTGTTTCTATATTAGAAGCCTTAATATGTCTGTTACTTCTAGTTCTTTATCTCATCTATGTGATAAAATACTCTAACAATGCACCAGTTAGTACGAATGAAGAAGAAACGAAAAGCATTAGTAAGAAACAATATCTTTTGTTTAGTTTAAGCATTTTGGGTATTTGGCTCGGTGCAAAATATACCACAGATGCTATTACTAGCATAAGCACAAGTCTTAAATTAGGAAGTGATGTCATCTCTCAAACTCTCCTAGCTCTGGGAACATCCCTGCCAGAATTAGCAGTAACCGTTGCAGCTGTAAGAAGCAAGCAATTTGGAATTGTTTTAGGTAATGTAATAGGATCTAATATTTTCAATCTATTAGCTGTACTTGGACTACCCGCTTTGATTGGCAACTTAAGCAAGCACCCTTATCTCGTTTCGGATGAAGGTTTTATTCAATTTGGTTTACCATTAATGCTCTTATCTTCCATTTTACTTATTGCAGCGAGCTTTTTCAAAACCACCCCAAAAACCTTTGGAATCTTATTTCTATTGCTCTATATATTCTTTATGGTAGGGTCTTTTATGAAAGTAAACCTCTCCCATCTTATCTAGAGCTACTTTTTATCTTGTTTTTCTATTATCCTATCGTTGAAATGTGCATGCACAGCTCCTTTGATATGCAAATCTCTTTGAGGAAAAGGGATGGATATATTATGCTTCCTAAAAGCAATGTCTATCATAAATCTTAAGTCACTTCGAACATCTTCTATTTGTTGGTATTCAGAAGACCAAAATAAAAGCTCAAAATTCAGGGCAGAATCTCCGAAATCGACAAAACGAACAAAAGCACCTGGCATCACCTTAGAATGGCGTTGAGCACATTCTAAAAGTACTTTTTTAACTAATTGCGTATCGCTTCCATAAGCAACTCCAACAGCAATATCATGTCGAATAACCTTATTATTATGACTTAAATTAATTACATTATCTACTGTAATCTTAGAATTTGGAACAATAATAGAGATGTTTCTTCTCGTCGTTATCAAAGAAGTTCTCAAGCCAATTTTCTTTACTTCACCTATGGTATTTCCGATTTCTATCCAATCTCCCTTCTGAACCGTTCCTTCTAAGAGTAAAATAATTCCTGATGCAAAATCATTAAAAGTTTGCTGCAAACCCAATCCAACTCCAACCAATAAGGCGGCTCCAGCCGCCCAAATTACAGATAACTCGAAGCCTAGAGATTGAACCGCAAGCATCAAGGTAATAACATAAACGAAGTATTTTAATAGCTGGTTAAAGGCATAAACTCGGCCTTCATCCATATTTTTCCTTCTATAATATCGGTTAAGAACGAATTTCTTAAACAGCCAAAACATTAAAGGTAGACTTACAACAATAATACTAGCAATGAACAAATTCTCTAGTAAAATTGCTTGGCCATTCCAAGAAAATAATTTGTATTGTAAAATTTCTTTCAAAACTTTCTATTTCTAAAATTTTAAAAATCATAGCCCATAGCAAGCTGAAACCTAGGCTTGTTAATTTTCCCAGTATCATAACCCCAACCCAAATCGGCGCGTATAAAGTAGCCCATAATTTCGGTGCGTAAACCACTTCCAAATCCGAGTACTACCGGTTGCTTATAGATATCAATGCGTGCGGTAGATACCGAATTTTGTCTAATCTCCTGAGCAATATTACCATTTCCAAAGGGAGAAAATCCTTCCCATGCCGTTCCTACATCTACAAAACCAACAATTTGTATGTTCTCTAATAAGCTAGACTTAATCTCTTTCCTAGCAAAGGCAGAAAAAATAGGAATTCGAATTTCGGAGTTCCATACCATAAAACTATTACCATTTCGAATATTTTGTTGGAACCCTCGCATATTCAAAGCTAAACTTTGAAAAGCATAAGTATTATTTTGATTAACGATAGTTTCTTGATTAAACTGAGGCCGTAACATACCATCGATACCGCCTAAATAATAAATCATCTTTTTTGTTCCTACGGAAGAACTATAGGCCAACCTATTAGCCCAAATAATAGTTTTATATAGCTTTTGGTAATGTCTGGCATCAAAACCCCAAAGCATTAGATAAGAATTATTAAAAACCGGTAGTTGAACACTCTGATTTAGAACTTCATCTTCTCTAGTTGGTATTTCCTTTTGAAATTCGTAATACACATTAAGTCGTAAACCATTCTTAATGTTTTTTGCAACATTCAGGGTGTGATCGTGTACAAATTCCACTCTAGAATAAAGCCAATTACTACTCGAATTAGGCATTTGCAAAGTCGTAATATCACTTGCTTTAACAATATTCCTATCATTTCTAAATCCTAATTTGAAGCGCATACTGTTCAATTGATTAAAAGGATATTTGAGTTGCGATTCTACTAAATTTGTTCTTGTGTTGATAGTTCCAGGAACAGAATTTCCTATACTTTGATTATTCCTACTTACATCATCCACATCTTCCGAATTCGACTTGCGATAATAGGTCAAACTTTTATCCCATCTCTTTTTAAAGTTTTCATAGCTAATATAAATTTCTGAACCCCTGAAATTAAAAGGTAATCGGATGCCTCCATGAATCTTATGATCTTCAAATAAATCGGTTATACCAAAACGAATCATACTATTTAAACTGGGCTGATTGAATACTGGGTTTCCTGGATTAAAGGCTTGATAACTATTCACCAATAAGGAATTATCCAAACTAAAGGATATATCCTCTGTCATAAATTTCAAGAAATATTGTCTAGTTCTAGAAAATTTATATCCCGTATCTTCTTGTCCGCTTTCTGCACTTGGCAACTCATTAAGAAAGGCCTTTTTATGCGCTTCAGATATACTTTCCCAAGTATCAAACTTACTCTGAAAAATTGGCGTTCGAATTGGCTCTACAAAGGCTGTATCTTTTCTTAACTCTATCTTTTCCACCTGAACGGCTTGGTTTTTTTCCCATTCATCAAGCTGTTCTAGAATAAAGGAAGAACTGTCATCGATTCCTGCATAACTAAAGTCTTTATCTTGAAGCAAAAAACTTGCTTTGTTATTATGCTTTAAAAATTCCACTTGTTGCTCGCAATATTTCCCCAAAGAAATCTCCTCCATACTTTCATAATACTTTTTATAAAGTTGGTTGCTTCCTTTAAGTTTATAAACTGGAACTATACTTGTTGAAATAATTTCTTTTAAACTTTGATCTTGAGCCAAAGCATCTTCTAAGTTTTTGTCTAAATCTATTTCTATTGAATCTAATCTATCCGTCTCATTGACAGAATAAACATACTTTCTTCTGTCCCCGACTTTTTGCGATATAATTTCACCAACATATTGAGAATTTATCCCCGTCATATCGCTCAAAAATGTGTAAGTGCTATCATTAAAAGCTTGTGGCAGGCTTTCATTTGCTAATGGCGTCTGTGTAATTTGAGTAAGAGCTTGAAAAGGATTATTCTCATCGTAAAAGAAAACATCAAATTTAGCGTTGGGCAAAAGGGTGTCTAGGCGTGCACTTAGCAAAAGATCATCTGGTCTGTTGGAAATGAATAAAACTCCGGATCTGCCTTCGCTATTAAAGTAACTTACTTGTAAATCATCATAAAAATCGTTGGTAATGTTAGTAAGCTTGTTGGAGGGTAAATAATATTTAAAGATATCAATTTGCCCCTTCTGCATTGCCGAGAGATAAAGATTTCTACTATCCTCTGCATAAGCAAAATCAAATACTTTCTGAAACTTATTCAAAATTTCAGCTTTAGCTTCTACTTCAAAATTTTCTGAATCAAAATGCTTAATGTAGAAAAAATCTCTTTTCTCGTAAATTACACTTAGTTTTTTGCCCTTGGGCTCCCAAGCCAACATAGGGGCCGACAAATCCGTTTCCAAAGAAACCGTTTTAAATCCCCCCTTCATAATTATTCGAGTTTTCTTTTCTTGCAAGTCATAAACCATCACCTTCCATCTTCCAAGAGCATTAGAGGTATAAGCAAGATAGCGACCATCGGGACTTAGCTTAGCCTGATAATTTTTAAAATCCTTTTTTTTCTTCAGTGCTAGAATGGCCTCTTCATCTAAGCTTTCGAATTGGGCAAGTTCCTGCTTGAATCTTTCATTATTCTTCCTGTACCAATCTTCTAGCACACTGTTCATATATTTTCCAGTAACAAAGAGAAAAGCACTTTCTACACTTCTATTCACTTTCGCCAAATAAAGTAAATTGGCAACTGCTTCTTCGCCGTAATTATCCTCGATATACCTAAAAATCGAATGCCCTACCAAAACTTGCTCTTCTGGCTTTAGTTTAGATAAATTATTAAAACGACCTGATAAAATGCCTTGACGTAAATCGTTCTCTAATTTGGTATCCCAGTTATTTCCCGTATACTTTACTAAACCTTCTGTAAACCAAAAAGGCAAGTTCATGGTAAAAGTATTTTGTACTACTTCTTGAAATCCGGTTCCCGACTTCATTTTTGCCAAGTATAAACGAGCAATGCCTTCTTTAATTTGTCTATCTATTTCGCTATGCTTTCCGTTAAAATAAATAAACAGTTTGTTGTTCTTAAGGTGAACCGTACCACTTATACTTTCAACATCATTCTTAATACCAATATTAGTTTGATGCATATCTGAAATATCATTGTAAACAATAATATCCAGCTTCTTCGAAAGCTTAAAATTTAGTAGTTCATTAACCTCCGACAAACACTTTTCAGAGCTTAGAATGACATACTTGCCGATATCTTGACCTCCTTGATAAAAATAGATTCTGAAGTTGTCTGTTTCGTAAAACTGCCAATCAAAGTCCTTATATTGCACTCGATTCTTCCCGAAAGATATTTGTGAAGCTTGTCCGAATACTTCGCTTGTGTAGCAAGAACTAAATACTGCTAGAAGAACTACAAGTACTATGTTTATTAAGTTTTTCGGCATATCTTATTCAAAACGAAAATTACATAGAATAGTTTGTATACTATAATTTAATTTTATAAAATTTGCTAAGCTTTTACTAAACGAACAAAAATGATCCATGTTGCTTCTTTCTCCTTTAATCCTTTTCAAGAGAATACTTATATACTTTATGACGAAACAAAAGAGTGCATCATTATAGACCCAGGCTGCTATAGCGAAAACGAAAGGAAACAAATAAAGAGCTTTATTCAAAAAGAAAATCTGAAGCCAGTTAGACTACTAAACACCCATTGTCATCTCGACCACATCTGTGGCAATGCTTTTATCGCTAAGGAATACCAGCTAGTTCTAGAAGCACACCAAGGAGAAAAAGCTGTATTGGATGCTGCCCCACTTCATGGTAAGATGTATGGTTTTAACTTTGAAGCTTCACCAGAAATAGAAAAATTTATAGAAGAAGGCGATCTAATAGAATTTGGCACAAGCAGTCTAAAAGCTTTATTTACTCCAGGACACTCTCCTGCAAGTCTAAGTTTTTATAGTCAAGCAGACAACTTGGTAATTGCCGGTGATGTGCTATTCTTTATGGGTATTGGAAGGACAGACCTTCCTGGAGGAAACCATTCGCTATTGCTTAAGTCTATCCAAGAACAGCTCTTTACTTTACCCGACGATACGCTTGTTTACAATGGCCATGGACAAAAAACTCAAATAGGATTTGAGAAAAAAAACAATCCTTTTTTCTAGAGATCGAATAGAATCTAAAAACAAATATTTGTTAAAAAACAAGATATATTAGCATTTCGAGTACCAATTGTTGTGGAATTTACGTTGAAACACATCTTAACTTAAAATCCATCTCTATGAAAAACTTCAGTGCCTTATTTTTACTATTTCTATTATGGAGCTCTTGTAAACCCAAGCAAGAAGAAAATTCGAATACGCTCAAAACTTCTGAAAAAATAGAAGCAAACCAAGAAGTGCAAACGAGCAAAAATGGCAGTTTAACCTTTCTTGCTTCCATCGACAATGCCTACTACTACATAGACGAACCGAGATATCACGTTTACTTATATACAGAACTAAAAGCCGATTTTTTCAAAAAAGAAGCGCAACGAACTCCCTTAAATCTATCCATTGTAATAGACAGAAGTGGTTCTATGGAAGGTGAAAAGCTAGATTATGCCAAAGATGCTGCAATTCAAGCTGTAAACCTTCTTTCTGCTGTAGATTATGTTTCGATTATTAGCTATGAAGATGGCGTTCAAGTAGTACACGCGGCTAGCGCTGCCACTAACAAGGAAGAAATTATTGCTAAGATTAAAAGAATTAATAGTGGGGGAAGTACTTTTCTAAGTGGTGGCATGATTAAAGGCTTTGAAGCTGTTAAAGAAAACTACAAAGCAGATTATATTAATCGAGTTTTTTTACTTTCGGATGGACTTGCTAATGAAGGGATTACCGACGAAATTGAATTAGCAAAAATTGCTGCTTCATGGAAAAAAAATGAGAATATTTCTCTTTCTACTTTTGGAATAGGAACTGGTTTTAATGAGGACCTCATGACCGAGCTTGCAGAACAAGGAAGAGGAAACTATTATTTTATAAACGAGGCTAAGGAAATTCCTGCAATTTTCGAAAAAGAAATGAACGGACTTCTTTCCTTAGTTGCGAAAAATGTCGTGTTAGAAGTGAACTATCCAGGTGCAGCCTTGCAATTAGAGAGAGTGTATGGTTATACTTATGATGCAAGTCCAAATACCGTAAGCATAAATTTAGGGGAAATGTACTCTGAAGAAACAAAGGCAGTTCTGTTTAAATTTAGTCTAGACGCCTTCTATAAAGATGATTTAGTTTTTACAAGCCTAGTTGATTTTGAAGATTTAAGTAAGGAAAAAGTAGAAAAAGTTCATATGGAAAATATGAACAGCATTCGTCCGATAAATGATCTAGCACTTGTAGAAAACAGCTTTAACAAACTAACGATGAAGCAAATAACTCTTTTTGAATCGAATTTACAAATGGAAGAAGCGGCTGAAGAAATTGACAGAGGGAACTTTGAAATTGCTAAAGAAATATTAGAGAAGAATGCGGAATACATCAAATTGAGTGAAGAAAAATTTGGAAGTTCTGAGGAGATAGAACGCCAAAAAGTAGCCAACAAAAATTATTCTATATCCTTGGATGATTATGAAAACTTGAGTACGGAAGAACAAGAATATATTCAAAAATCGAACAAGATGACCACATATGAGATAAAGAAAAAGAAATAGCCCAGACTAGTCTTTAAAAACAAAAGCCCTAGATGATTCTAGGGCTTTTGTTTGTCTAAACTATTTTTAAACTTTTCTAAGTTTATATCTATTAGCCAGATAAATCATCCCAGCTGCTCCAACGATTATCATTCCAACAGAAATAATTTGTGCTTGCGACAAATTAAAAAATGACGAAAATCTATCCGTAACACGAATGATTTCAATAGGGAAACGCTCAATTCCGCTTACAACAAATAAGAGCATAAACATAAAGCCAGGTAGATGAGTTACTTTTTTTCTAAGCGCCCACATAATTAAAAATAAAATCAAAAACATGATAATTTCATAGATGGCTGTAGGAAAAACGCCTTGCGCTAGTTCATAGCAATAAGGACCCACACAATCTGCTATTCGTTCGCCTTCACTAATTACATTATGGGCATAAGTATTACTCCAGAAATACTTTGGCAACCAAGCAGGAGGCGGATTCGAACTAACAATACCCCAATCACCATCACCACTAAAATGACAGCCCATTCTACCAAAAGCCATAGCTAAAATAAAGCCCGGAGAAAGCGAATCAAACAGAACGAAAGGTTTAATTTTACGATACCAAGCATAGATGCCCACTCCAAGAATTCCAAAGCTAAGTCCACCATAAATTGTTAAACCACTTAAGAAATTCATTGGGTTACTAAACAACTCTAACAAGGTCATGTCTGAATTGGGCTGAATAATCTCAAAAACACTTGCGCCAACTACTCCAAAAAGAGCAGCAACAAAAACTAACTCGCCAATCAGCTCCTGAGGCTGTATATTGGTCTTAATTTCTTTTGGTTCTGCTAAGGCTTCTTTATTGATTTTATAATAAGTAAATGCACAGGCTAAGGCAGCGCTAATAAATCCATAAATAGGATAACCATTTGATGAAAACAAATAGGCAACTGTTTCTTGTCCTTGAGTTAACAAACTTCTATCATGTAGCAAAGCACCGAGAAACTTCATCCCAATAAAGAACCACAATAGAGAAGGAAAAACAAAATCATTCCATTTAGGTTTTGCCCCAACAAGCTCTGTAGTTGGAATAGGCTGTATAAGTCCGAGTTCGCCTTTCCTCTTTAACTCAATTGAGGCTGTAATAGCAGCAACCATAAAGCCCATAGCTACGAAAAAACCATAGGTATTGAAGGGTATATTAGGAAAAGCATCCGTTTGAAACAAAGCATTAAAAAACTCCGGTAAGGTAGCGTAAGCTCTTAAAAAAATAAAATTCATAAATTATAATTTAAACCCAAGATTCGTTTAAAACTAGACTAGCCTTTACCACTCCAGAATTCGATATTTCGTCTAGTCTTACACGTTGAATAGTGTTAACTAAATCTTCATTATAAGGCAGACTAACTTTAATATAGTTTTCGGTGAAACCAAACATCCTATCCTCTTCATTTTCTGCTTCTAAGAGAACGTTTTGTTCTGTACCAATAAATTGACTGTAAAAGGCTCTTTTTTTCTTCTCGGATAGAATTCTCAAAATCTTGCTTCTTTCTCTTCTCTTCTCTAAAGGCACCACCTCTCCCATTAATACCGCTTTTGTGTTGGCTCTTTCACTATAGGTAAAAACATGCAAATAGGAAACATCCAATTCTTTGAGGAAGTCTAAAGTCTTTGCAAATTCTTCATCGCTTTCGCCAGGAAAACCTACTATTACGTCTACTCCAATGCAACAATGAGGCATTAAACTCTTAATTTTTTCAATTCTTTTACGATACAAGCTAGTATCATATTTTCTTCGCATCTTTTGCAAGAGAAGATCCGAACCACTTTGCAAGGGAATATGAAAATGGGGTACAAAATGATTCGATTTAGCAACAAATTCTATAATATTCGATCGAAGAAGATTGGGTTCTATAGAAGAAATTCTAAATCGCTCAATTCCGGAGACCTTATCCAAAGCTTGAATTAGTTGATAAAAATTCTCAGAACCTCTTTTTTTACCATCCTCCGACTTTCCAAAATCACCTATATTCACTCCCGTCAAAACTATTTCTTTGACCTTGGTTTTAGCTACTTCTTCTACTAAAGCAAGGGTTTTTTCAACAGAAGCACTTCTGCTTCGTCCACGTGCCAAAGGTATCGTACAAAAACTACAAAAATAATCGCATCCATCTTGAACTTTCACAAAACTTCTTGTCCTTTCTCCGAAGGAATAAGCTTCTGAATAAAAAGAAACTTCTTTAATTGCACCCGCAATTAGCTTTTTATTACTAAGCTCCTCAATATTTTCTAAGTGCTCATGGAGTTTAAACTTTTCATTTGCACCAAGAACTAAATCTACTCCTTTAATACTGGCAATTTCTTCAGGTTTTAATTGGGCATAGCAGCCAATTATAATAACCTTTGCATCAGGATTCGTTTTCTTAGCTTGCTTTACAATTTGTTTGCATTTCTTATCTGCATTTTCGGTAACGGAACAGGTATTTACAACATAAAAATCTGCTAACTCAGAAAAGTCAACTTTAGTATAGCCATTATCTTGAAGACTTCTACTAATAGCAGAGGTTTCCGAAAAATTAAGCTTACAGCCCAAGGTATAATATGCTACTCTTCTATTGTAATACATATAAGAAGTGCAAAAATAGGATATTTACACTAGTTAAATGTTAAAGAATGTAGGACATTTGAAATTTTTAATTTAAATTCACAAAAAAAATTTAAAATCAATGAAAAAATTATTTCCTATTTTAATGACCTTAGTGTTGTTAGCCGCTTGTAAAAAAGAAGAGTGTAAAGACGAATATTGCCCAGCAGGATATATCTGTGTTGATGGCGTTTGCGAAAACACAAGTTCTGATTGTCCGATTGGATATGAAGGTGAAGATTGTGCAACTGCTTCGAATGCAAAATTTGCTGGAAACTACGATGTAGTTTACACTGGTTCAGGTGGATTATCAAATTCTAATGGAAACACGACTACTAGTGTTGCAACTGTAAATGGGAAGCCAGATAAAATTAGAATTGAGGTAAGTTTAGATGTTTCTGCAACAATTGTTGGTTCTGCAGTAGATTTACCTTTAGAAGTTAGTATTGAAGCTAGTGTAGATGGTAATACTTACAATGTGCCAAGTACTTCAATCATTACTGAAGTTGATTTAGGTTTAGGATTTCCTTTACCAGTTGAATTGACTTTCAAGGTGGACGGAACTAAAATTGACGATAACACTTTAAATAGTACTTTGGTAATGTCTGGTGCTTTAGCTGGAACTATTACTATGGTTGGTACGAAGTAGTGAAAAACTCAAAATAGAAAAAAACCTCCGCCTAAAGGTCGGAGGTTTTTTTTTAGTATTCCATTCGAAAGCCAACACCGCGAACTGTTTGAATTTCTATAGCGGCATCTTTGGATAGATACTTTCTTAATCTAGAAATGAATACGTCTAAGCTCCTACCTAAAAAATAATCGTTCTTCCCCCATAGTTTAACCAAGATGTCTTCGCGTTTAATGGTTTGCTTTGGACTAGCAACAAACAAGGCCAGCAAGTCGGCTTCCTTTGCCGTTAATTCTTGAATATAATCTTCACACTTCAATAGAAGATTGTTTGGTTCAAAACTATACTTACCTATTTCAAAGCTACTTACTGTTCCTTCTACCAGTAGTTTTCTTCTTTTCAAAAATACTTTAATTTTAAAGAGCAGTTCATCCATACTAAATGGCTTGGTAAGGTAGTCGTCGGCCCCAATAGAAAATCCTTTTAATCTATCTTCTTCTAAAGACTTGGCCGACAAAAACAAAATAGGCATTTCTTCATTTTTCTTTCTTATGTGCGTAGCTATTGCAAAACCATCTACTTTTGGAAGCATAATATCTAGAATTGCCATATCAAAATGCTGTATTTCAAATTCTTTGATAGCTTCTTCGCCATCGGCACAATGTACTACTTGATACGATTCAGCGCTTAATTCCTCCTTAGTAATAAAAGCTAAACTTGGGTCGTCTTCTACATATAAAATCTTTAACTCTTTCATATACATATCTTTATTTCTGTTCCCTCATGCAATTTAGATTCTAGCTTGATTTGCCAATTATGTTTATCAATAACTTGCTTTACATAAAACAATCCTAAACCGAAGCCTTTTACATTGTGCACATTGCCTGTTGGGACTCTAAAAAATTTATCAAATAACTGCTTTAAATATTTGTCATCAATTCCTATGCCATTATCTTTTAAACTCAATACAATTCCCTGCTGATTTTGAGATAAACTAAAAATTGCCTTAGGTACATTGTTATTGTATTTCAAGGAATTATCTAAAAGATTGTGTAAGATATTCGTGAGGTGTGTTTTATCTGCAGTAATATAACATTGACTTAAATTGCAATTTAGCTCTATGGTTCCATGCAATTTTTCATAGTTGAGCTTTGCTCCTCTAATAACGGTGTGTAGCAAATCTACCAAATCTATGCGCTCTGGCTTAAGAACCAAGTCGTTAGCTTCTAAATGAGCAATTTGAAGAACTTTTTCTACTTGTAAATTAAGTCGATCCGTTTGTTCCTTAATAATCTTGGTATAGTTCGTTAAGCGAAGACTATCTTGAACCTCTTTGGCTTTGAGCATAGCTTCGGCAGAAAGGGAAATAGAGGAAATAGGTGTTTTAAACTCGTGGGTCATGTTATTTATAAAATCCGTTTGCAACTCGGAGAGTCTCTTTTGTTGAAGAATAACATAAATAGCATAACTAAAGAAAACCACAGCTAAAAGAAGGATTAAACTAAAGACCAAACTCAAGCGTAAATTATTGATTACAAAGTTTGACTTAGTTGGAAAATACACACCAAAATAATAGGTATATTCATCATAGGTTGGTAGATAGGTAGATATTTCTTCTTCTCTGTTATTATCTTCCAATTTAACATAGTTACCATATACCATTTGGTGACTTCCACAATCGTAGATAGCGTACTCAAAATCCAAATTAACCTGAAACTTCTCAAACTCATTTCTCAAATAATATTCTAAGGTATTGGCATCAATAACATCATTGATGTTTACCACAAAATAATCGCTAGAAAGTTGAGAAATAATATCTTCATTACCTAAAACGCCGTCGTTAATATTGGCTAAGTTATCGGCAACATTTTGCAAAGCAGTATGTATAGTTTCTGTAAACTGTCTTTCTTTAATATCGTAAGCCTTTCTGAGCCAATAAAACTGAACAGAAACAATGCACATTATGGCAATTAGTCCGAGAACTACAACCAATCTTATTTGAGAATTTTTCACTTGTTAAATTTATCATTTATCCGATTAAGAAAGAACTTTTTTAAGTAGTTTTAGAAAGCATTAACTTAGCAATATGAGCCAAATCAAAAGTATCAATCCCTATAATCAAGAGGAGCTAGCTTCTTTTAAAGCGATGAACGAAGAAGAAATTTTATTCAAAATTAAGGCTTTAGAAAAAGGCTATCCGCAATGGAAGAAAAAGAGTTTGTCTTTTAGGTCAGAACAATTACTTAAACTAGCTAAAAAGCTTCGCGAAAAAGAAGCTTCCCTCTCTAAGTTGATAGCAATGGAAATGGGAAAACCCATTAGTCAGGCTAAAGCAGAAATTGAAAAATGCGCTTGGGTTTGTACCTATTATGCGGAAAATGCAAAAAAATTCTTAGAGCCGAAAATAGTGGAAACGGATGCGAAAAAAAGCTTTATTCGTTTAGAAGCCCTAGGAACCATTCTTTGCATTATGCCATGGAACTTCCCTTTTTGGCAATTTTTTCGAGTTTTAGCTCCCAATCTATTACTGGGCAACGTGTTGCTGCTCAAACATGCAAGCAATGTTAGCTTATGCAGTAATAGCATCCGAGAACTTTTCTTAGAGTTAAAATTGGATTTTAGTATTTGTGAAAATTTAATTATTGAAAGTGAGAGGATCCCAAATATCATAGCGAATGAAGCTATAAAAGGGGTTACACTAACGGGTAGTGAAAAGGCAGGTGCTTCCGTTGCAGAAAGCTCGGGTAGAGCCTTAAAGAAAACCGTACTAGAACTTGGTGGCAGTAACGCATTAATCCTTTTAGAAGATGCTAATTTGGAAAAACATATTGCTGAAATAGCTTGGGCTAGGTTTCAAAATGCTGGACAAAGTTGTATTGCCGCAAAGCGTTTTTTGGTGCATGAAAAAATATATGAGAAATTTAAGGAGATGCTGCTTACACAAATGGATAAACTTATTGCTACTAACCCCTTAGAAGAGGACTGTACTTTAGGTACTTTAGCAAAAGAAAGTTTGGCCATAGAATTAGAAAAACAAATTCAAGATTCTATAAATTTAGGTGCACTACTTTTAAAGGGCGGTGGAAGAAAAGGAGCCTTTTTTGAGAGCAGTTTGATTGAAGTTGAAAATACTCAGGTTCCTGTTTTTCAGGAAGAGACATTTGGCCCCTTGGCCGTAATCAAAAAATTCTCTAATAATGCCGAGGCTATTAAACTAAGTAATGAAAGCCCATTTGGACTTGGCGTATCTATTTTCACAGAAAATCATGCACTTGCCATGGAAATGGCGGCTGAATTGGAAGAGGGCGCAGTATTTGTGAATAGCATGGTAAAATCGGATCCTCGACTTCCTTTTGGTGGAATCAAAAAAAGTGGTTATGGAAGAGAATTAGGAGAAGAGGCCTTAAAAGAATTTGCCAATGTTAAAACGATATATATTAAATAGCTTAGATCTAAATTAAGAATTAGAAATAGCGAGGATATTCATGTAGAGGTAAAATACTAGAAGTTTTAGCTCTTAAAATAAGATAAGTCCTGTTGGATTGTAGAGTAGCATCCATAAAGCACTCCAAAAACTTAAGTCCATTAGTCTAGAGACAACTTTCGCTATTATTGCCCATTTTGGCGGATACCAATGAAGTATTACTGTAAACTATAGTTTACCTACAAGCTACACAAATTCTAGTTTCTGGCAAATAAAGCAAACGCTCAAAATCAATAGCTTCTTTGCATTTAAAGCAAAGTCCAAAATCTGAATCCGCTAAACGAAGTAAGGCCTCCTCTAATTTAGTTTTATTCAATCTAGCATTTCTCAAGGATTCTTCCGCTATGCTTTTGTTATTTATAGCATCCATTCTACTAACACGCCCTATTGCATTTTCAGGTGCAATAGGGCGCGTAGTTTCTTCCAAAAAGGAAATATCTTCTTCTAAAGTTTTGAGTTTAGAAGTAATTTTATCTTTTAATAATGCTTTCTGACTAATATTTAGCATTCTTAAACTTAGATTTCTCTCCGCTAGGTTTACCATAGAAAGAATTATGATTTCCAGCGCCTGAACTTTCTTTTCTTCTTCGTCCTCCTGCATTAGATGAGGTGCTAGATTCCGATCTTCTACGTCCGCCACCAAAGCTACTTGAGGTTTCCGTACTTCTACGTCTGCCGCCATTAGAGCTACTCGAATCATTTCTTCGACCTCCATCGCCACTTCTAAATTTACTATCCTTTTCTCTAGATCCAGCTCCAAATTTAGAGCCTCCTCTCGAGCTTCCTCCTCCTCCATCGCGTTGTTTCGCTTTGGTTATAACGCTTTTACCATCGCTGGTAATGTTCTTAAAACGCGCTAGAACCACATCGGCATCATCACTTTCTAAGGTTACAAAAGAAAACTCATCGAGCATAAAAGTATCTAAAAAAGCATTGCTAGCAATACCTGATTGAGCACAAATAAAAGCTTCCAAATCTTGAGGCGACATTCTGTCTCTCTTTCCTTTGGCAACAAACAAACGTACTTCGCCATTTCCTTTTGTCCCACCAAGATCTTTTTGCATTTTAATTTCTTCAAAATTCTTAGCTTGAAGTTCATCCTTTAAAAAGTACTTAAGTGCAGCAGTAAGTACATCACTGGATTCATTAGACTCAATTAATCGAGTAGCAAGTTTTAAAATATTAGCATCTTTCTCAGTAAGTTCTGTAGTTATGATATCAGCAAAAATCTTATCCATTTTAGCCTGAATCATTTCTTTAGCACTTGGCAACTC
Source organism: Chitinophagales bacterium (assembly GCA_020635975.1). Classification (GTDB taxonomy): domain Bacteria; phylum Bacteroidota; class Bacteroidia; order Chitinophagales; family UBA8649; genus JAFMKE01. The sequence goes on along the minus strand of JACJYT010000010.1, from coordinate 49,077 downwards.
TGCCTTAGTCATTTGAACTTTAGAAATGCTCTGAATAATATTCATTTGTTTTTTCTCGCCATTAGCAATCAATGAAATTGCAACACCCTTATTTCCTGCTCGTCCAGTTCTTCCAATTCTATGCACATAGGCTTCTGGATCTTGAGGTAATTGATAATTGATAACATGAGTTAACTCATTAACATCAATACCTCTAGCTGCAACATCCGTTGCACAAAGAACGGTACAAGCTTTATTTTTAAATCGTTGTAAGATTCTTTCTCTTTGATTTTGTTGTACATCACCATGTAAGGCTTCTGCGGCCACACCCATTTTATTCAATTCGCGTGTTACATCATCCGTTCCCATTCTAGTATTACAGAAAACAATTCCGTAGAAATCTGGAGTCATCTCCATAATTCTTTCTAATACTTTCATTTTATCCTTAGCACTTACGGCATAATACAATTGCTCTGTATTTTCTGTAGTAACCTGAGATTTCTCTACATGAAGCAATTCATAATCGCCCATGTATTTTTTTGCCAACTTCAAAATTTTAGAAGGCATGGTAGCAGAGAATAACAGTACTTGTTTGTCGTCGTTTGTTTCACTTAAAATATATTCAATATCTTCAATGAAACCCATATTTAACATTTCATCTGCCTCATCTAATACGAAATATTTTACTTCGCTAAGTTGCAGTTTGTTTCTTTTAATTAGGTCAATTACACGACCTGGTGTACCAACAACAATGTCTGCACCTTTTTGCAATTCTCTAATTTGTCTATCGATAGGCTGACCACCATATACGGTAGTGATTTGTAATCTTTTCTTACCTTTAAAAGAATCCATTTCTTCAGCAACCTGAACAGCTAACTCTCTGGTTGGAGCTAAGATAATTGCTTGAACTTTTCCAGAACGTTCTTCAATATTTTGAACAATAGGTAAACCAAAAGCAGCTGTCTTGCCTGTTCCGGTTTGCGCTTGTCCAACCACGTTGCGATCACGTTGAAGTAAAATTGGAATAACTTTCTCTTGAATTGGTGTTGGCTCACTAAAGCCTTTTTGGGCCAATGCATCTAATATAGACGCATCAAGACCAAGATCTTGAAATTTTTGCATTGTTTTGCGATATTTGGGAGTTGTTAATTATTGGAAGGAAAATATTTTTAATTATAATTTCTCGGACAACCCCCAACAATTAACCTGCTCGGTTAAAATAAAGTGCAAAGGTAAGTATAATTTTTTAATTAATTACTATCGCTCTACTTAATGCCCAATAATGAAAATTATCTCCACTTAACTTTGCAGCGTAAACCCCTTGCTTTCCGCTTACTTTAATACCCTCATCAAAGCTAGAGCTTGGATCCAAAGTTTTCTGAAAAACTATAGTTTGGTTAAGCTCTGGGTATTCGCTTGTGCTAGGTCGGGGATCGATGCAGGAAGTAAAATGATATAAAGTAAGGACCGGGTTTACTAATTGAGCATCCACCTGACCTCGTAAACGAATCCATGCAACATCTTTACCCTTAGCATGGCACTTGGCTTCGGTATAATCGTCAATATAAAGCCGACTAGAGCCTTCCACTACAGAAACCTTACCTTCTTGTAAGCCCTTAATAATATTGGGCCAAGTAAGATTCTCGGCGAAGACAGCAGTCATTGGATAGCCCAAAGCTGGATTAAACAATTCGCCCGGCGCAAGCGTATTTACTCTATGGTTATCGCTACTTCCAATAGCTGTAACCTTTCTTCCATGTAGTAAATCACAAATCCAAGCATCATAGCTAAATCTATCAAAATCATCGTAACCTATGGTTCCATTCCACACCTCAATAGCATCGTAATCATAGCTTGTCCAATCATAAGCAATCCACCTATTAATTGCATAAGGATGATTAACAATTTTAAAGCATCCGGCTTGATCGGCTTGCTGAAGCACATCTGCTCCCGAAACGGAACCCTTTGGTCTGTCGATAAAGACTACTTGCTTATCAAAATTCACTAAATCCATGGGTATGCAGCCAATATGCCCTGTTGGAATGCTATTATCTGGGTTAACCGGACTGATTTCATTTCCACAAACAAATAAAAATTGATTGCTCAAACTAAGCGCTAGACACGAATCCCAATAAGGGAATTCCGGACCAAGATTGAACAAGCTTGGGTCTTCATAGGTCGTATCCGTATCGCTGCCTGTGCTATTGCTGTGGTCGGTAAGCACAACAAAATCTAGTCCTAATTGCATTGCCTTGTTCCTAATATCTATCGGGTAAGAGTCGCCCCCAGTATCGTTACTTGCACCACTTGCATGCACGTGCAAATCACCAAGAAACCAATAACCTGGCACATCTTCTTCCCAGGTGTCGGCGCATTGATTTTGTTTCTCCTTTTTACATGAAAGTAGACTTAGAAAAAGTAAAGTATAGAAATAATATCTCCTTTTCATTCTTTGTATTTGCTTCTAAAGATACCAAAGTAGTTTGAAATTAATCTATTAGTCGAGCTCTTAAACTTGCAACTAATGAAGATTGCTATCTTTGAAATTCAGAGAATCATTCAACTATGAGAAAAACACTTTTAATTCTGCTAGTTTTTGTAGGAACTAGTTTGCTTTATTCCCAATCTGCACTTGAAAATAAACTTCCGAATTGGGTAGAATTAATGTATAAAGCTAACTCCAATTTTGGAGAAGTAGAAGAGCTGTATCAACTCTATTATGAAAGTCATGAATTCGTTAAAAATGAACATACGCAATATTTTAAAAGATGGAAATATAAGATAGACCATCAAAGTATTCCTGAGAGTGCAATAGATCAGGAAACTTGGCTAGCTAATCAAAATGCATATTTAGAAAAATCTAATCAATTACGTGCTCTAAAAGCAGGGAATAGTGCATGGCAATCTTTAGGTCCTTTCGATTTCGACAAAGAGGCTATTGACCGATCTTATGCTGCTGGTGCTGCCCACGTGTATACCGTTGAACAAGCTAGTTCCAATCCTAACCTACTATATGCAGGAACAGCCAATGCAGGTTTATGGAAAAGTATTGATAAAGGTTTAACCTGGCAATCTTTAACAAAATACATGATGATTAAAACCATTTATGCCTTAGAAATCGACCCAAACAATGCGGATATCGTGTATTTTGGAGGAGATGATGGCAAACTATATAAGACCATAGATGGAGGAACTAATTGGCAGCAAATTGGAGATGCTAGCTTTAATTCCTTAGTTCATGAAATTAGGGATATTGTAATTCTTAATGGCAATCAAAACCTATTAATAGCATCCGATAAAGGAATGTATTCTAGCAACGATGGTGGGATAAGTTTTAGCCAAATTATAAGCGGAGAAATTCAAGAAATCGAACAACACCCCACAAATAACAATATAATTTATGCAGTTAAGTTAAGTGGCAACAAAACGCAGTTTCATAAATCCATAGATGGCGGACAAAGCTTTACGCTTTCTAATACTGGTTGGCCTAATCCAGGGGTGGGTGAAGAACAAAAAAGAACCGAGATTGCCGTTAGTGCAGATGCCCCAAATAGGGTTTATGCCTTAGCCACGGGTAATGCGAATTTTAGCACCGGTTTATATGGCATTTACCTAAGTGAAGATGAAGGTAACTCATGGACTTTTACTTGTTGTGGACCTAGTCCAGGTGGAACTCCTTCTCCCACGAATATTAATTTAATGGGTTGGGATGATGCTGGACAAGACGCTGGGGGACAGTACTATTACGACCTAGCCTTTGACGTTTCTCCTACCAATGCAGATTCCATCTTTGTTGGCGGAGTAAATCTTTGGGTTTCAGGAGATGCTGGACAAAGCTTCAGCTGTCCATCCAAATGGAGTCATTCTTACAAAGACAATTATGTTCATGCCGACATCCATGATATTGGTTTTTTTGAAAATGATTTATGGATAGCCTGCGATGGTGGAATATTCTATTCAGATAATAGTGGAGAAACTTTTGAACGTAGGATGTTGGGCATCGAAGGAACAGATTTTTGGGGATTTGGCGTTGGTTTCTGGGATGGAGAAGTAATGTTAGGGGGCACCTATCATAATGGCACCCTTTTAAAAGATAACAATGTTTTTAACCATGGTTGGATTTCAACGGATGGGGGAGATAATACCCGAGGTTTTGTAAATCCGGGAGATGGACGTGTTGTTTATTCCGACTATAATAGAAAGAAATTAAGTGGCGATAGAAGCGTTTCAGCGAGCACTTATCCGTACACCAACAAACCTAATGCGGATGGTGCTGGACGTGAAAGTGAACTCGTGTTTGACTATGAATGCTATACTTGTTTTTATACCGGTTTTGAGGAAGGGCTCTACTATACGAGCGACAATGGAAGTACCTATACTTTGATTCATAGCTTTGCATATAATGTTGGCGAAATCGAAATTTCGCGCGCCAATGCTAATATCCTCTATGTAAGCACTTATGCCAGTTATTATGGTGCAAAGCAAATTTGGAGGAGCGATGACAAAGGACAAACTTGGGTAGAAATTACACCTAGCTCTGCCGAGATAAACGGTCTAGCTTCTCGACCTTATGTTCTTGCTGTTAGCAGCTATGATGCTATGGAAATCTTTTTTGCTCGAGTAGGCTATTTCGAAAGTTTGGATGGCTACAAGGTATTTAAATCGAACGATGGTGGTGAAACTTGGGTAAATATCAGCACAAGTGATTTAGACGGTGAAATGATAGTAAATATGGTTCATCAACAAGGCACCGATGGGGGAATTTGGTTAGGAACGCGCCGAGCTGTTTACTATAAAAACAATAGCATGTCTAATTGGATGCTTTACAATGATGAACTTCCAAGTGCTTGCTATTCTACTCGTTTGGTACCCTATTACAGAAAGGGTAAAATTAGAAATGCAGGAGATCGAAGTGTTTATGAAGCCAATTTTGTAGAAGCAAGTGATGTAATTGCTCAAATTTCGGTAAATAGTAAGGATATAGCTTGCAGCAATGACACCGTTTATTTTGCAGATTATTCCATTCTAAGCGAAGGTGGAGCAACATGGCTATGGCAATTTCCTGGAGGGATTCCTTCAAGCTCCAACCAAAGAAATCCTAAAGTAGTTTACCCTATTGCTGGAACCTACGATGTTAGTCTTACGGTTAGCGATACTTCTGGAAGTGCAAGTCAAAGCTTAAACAACTTTATTACCATTCATGATGGCTGCAAATTAGATTCTGTGCCAGGCAATAGTCTTTTTTTACAAAACTCAGGCGACTATGTGAGCACTAAAGAGTTTGACCTAATTAGCAACACCATGAGCTTTTCTGCCTGGATAAAACCAAGCGATACCATTAATGCTTTTAGTGGAATTGTTATTGGAGGTCAAAATACAACTGGTGGACTAAATTTAAGGGCAAATATGGAATTAGCCTATCACTGGCCCGGTGGACAATGGTGGTGGGCAAGTGGACTTTTTGTTCCTGTTGGAGAATGGAGTCATGTTGCCATGGTAGTAGAACCTAGCCAAATAACGCTATATTTAAATGGCATTCCGTCTACCCACGTAATTTCTACGGACAGCTGTGATTTTACAAATGTCTCTTTTATTGGCTCTTACAAGGGTTGGACAGATAGGAATTTCCTAGGTGAAATTGATGAAGTCTGCATTTGGAAAAGGTCTTTAAGTCAGAATGAGATTAGAGAGCAAATGCACCTAAGCAAAACACCGAATGAAGATTTAAGTTTACTTGCTTACTATCAATTTAACAATGCCTTTGGAGAAGTGCGCGATAAAGCCAATGGCTTTCATGCCAATCTTATTGGAAATGCGCAAAGAGCAATTTCGGGTGCGCCAGTAGGGGGTGGCAAAAGCGATAGGTTCAGTGTTTCTGCATCTGGCATCTACCATGCCACAAATACCAACAGCACTTTGAGTTTTACTAGTCTAAATAATCCAAATGGCGAAATTGTAATTAGTGCTTTAAACTTAGATCCTAATATTCTGCCCGACACTTTTCCGAGCGTTGGTACTTATTGGATTATCAATAACTACGGCACCAATCAAAGTTTTGACGGTATAGAATATATCGAATTTGGTAATGCTAACTTAGTGAGTGTAGCAGATGCTGCCAGCCCAGACTCTTTTGCCCTATATTATCGACCATTTAATTCTGACATTGCCAATTGGGATAGCCTCGATTTAGCCGATGATGCAAGCGCTGGTAGTCCCGGAAAAATTTGGTTTAACGATCTCGACAGCCTTACTTCTTTAAGCAGACAATTTGCTATTTTAAATAAAGGCTACACTATGGATCTTGATACAACACCAAACAGCATAGTGGATCTCCAGCAAGTTCAAAACATCCTTGTTTATCCAAATCCATTAAGTAGAGCTAAAGAGTTGAACATTTACAGCGACATTAATGAGGAATTTACTTTTTATCTTTTCGACCAAAATGGTAAAATAGTGAAAGAAACCATAATTAATAAATCGGCTAAATTCTCTCTTGACGCTCTGGCAAGTGGACTATATTACTACCAAATAGTTGTAGATAAATACTTGAAGCGAGGCAAGATTGAAATAAGATAATTACCGATATATTTAGCTAATAAGGTGCAAGACACAAAAACTAAAAAGCCCCAATCATTTCTGATTGGGGCTTTTCCTTTGTACTCCGTAGGGGAATCGAACCCCTCTTTCCAGGATGAAAACCTGAGGTCCTAACCGATAGACGAACGGAGCATTTCGTTTTCGGACTGCAAATATAAACTGAATTTTAAAACTTCTGCAAATTTTATTCTCTTTTTTTTAGATAAAAATACTTCCTATAAAAAATAGCGCTTTTGCTTACTTTTGCAGCTAGTAAAAACAAGCTTATGAAAACCCTACAAGAGATAAATTTTAAAAATTTACGCGCTTTAATTCGAGTTGATTTTAATGTTCCTTTAAACGAGAAGCATGAAATTAGTGATACGACTAGAATAGATGCTGCTCTTCCAAGCATAAAAAAAATACTTAAAGACGGTGGCTCGGTTGTTTTAATGTCGCATCTCGGTAGACCAAAATTAGAATTTCAAAGTGTAAAGCTTGGTGCTGAGGATAAATATTCCCTTCGACATCTGCTTCCTTACCTAAAAAAAGTACTCAATCAAGAAGTTTTCTTTGCAGATGACTGTGTTAGTGAAGAAGCTTTTTCTACATCCAAATCCTTGCAAAAAGGTGAAGTTTTATTATTAGAAAACTTGCGATTTTATCCGGAGGAAACTCAAGGAGATGAAGATTTTGCGCAACTCTTAGCCCAGCATGGTCACATCTATGTAAACGATGCTTTCGGCACCGCCCATAGAGCACATGCATCAACCACTATAGTTGCACATTCTTTTGCTGAATCGGATAAGTGCTTTGGGTTCCTTATGGCTGCTGAAATTGAAAATGCGAATAAAGTTCTAAGAAGTACGGATAAGCCTGTTACCGCTATCTTAGGTGGCGCTAAAGTTTCCGATAAAATCAAAATCATTGAGAACCTTCTTGATGTTGCTGATAATATCATTATTGGAGGAGGAATGGCTTATACATTTTTCAAGGCTCAGGGAGGTCAAATTGGTAATTCCTTAGTAGAAGAGGATAAAACCCAATTAGCCCTAGAAATCTTGGAAAAGGCAAAGTCTAAAAACGTGAAAATACTTCTTCCTGCAGATTCTTTAGTTGCTGATGCTTTCAGTAACGATGCAAATACGAAAATCGCTTTAAATACGGATATTGAAAATGGGTGGATGGGTCTCGACATAGGACCACTTGCCCAAAAGGAGTTCGCTTCTTGTATTATGGCCTCTAAAATTATTCTTTGGAATGGTCCAATGGGAGTTTTTGAAATGTCTAAATTTCAACAAGGAACCAAAGCAATTGCAGATGCAGTAGCAGCAGCTACAAGCAATGGTGCATTTAGTTTGGTTGGTGGTGGCGACTCGGTTGCAGCTGTTAATTTGTTTGGCTATAATGAAAAAGTAAGTTATGTTTCTACTGGTGGAGGAGCTATGCTAGAATATTTCGAAGGCAAGACCTTACCCGGCATTGCTGCAATTGAGGAAATCTAAACTATTTTTTCGCTTTTTCTTCTATCCACTTGGCCAAGAATTTTTTACTTAGCAAGTTTTCTTGTTGAAGCATTGCTCCAATAAAATTCTCTCGACGTTTAGCTGAAAGATGAACTTGAGCATCTTGAATTCGCTCTTCGAGGGCATCAAGATATGCACTGCTTAAAAATTTAGCTCGAATAATCTCTCTTCCCTTTAATTGTGCTTGTAGAAATATATCCTTTTCAGTATACAAGCGAAGAGCCTCCTTAGCAAAGCTTTCGCGATCGTCGCATACGGCCCCATTCCAATTCTCTTTATTTCCCATGCCTTCTGCTCCAATCGAGCTGCTTACACTTGGAGTTCCATATTGCATGGCTTCTAGCAGTTTTCCTTTAATTCCTGCACCAAAGCGTAGTGGCGCTAATAAGACTCTTGCATTAGAAATTACTTTTAATGCAGAATTTGCCCTTCCCTTCACTATAAAACCCTCTTTGGTGTTGCTTAGATGAAGATGTTTTTCAGTTGCATAGGCACCATAAATGTGTAATTCTACCCCAGGTAATCGTTTCCTTATCAAAGGCCAAAGTTCCGCTTTTAAGTACTGAACAGCATCCCAATTAGGTGGATGTAAAAAATTACCTATACTAACAAAATGCCTTCTTTCCTCAAAGCTAGGTAATTCATCTAATGCCAACAACTTAGATTCATCAAGCATTAAAGGCAAATAGTGCAAAAGAGTTGGCGGAAGTCTAAACACCTCTTTTAAAATTTGCATTTCATATTCGGATATTATTAGACTTAGATCAGAACGATAGATACTAGCTATTTCTCTTTTACTTAGATCCGAATTCAATAAGCTGCTTTCTGTAAAAGCTAAATTTTGCTTCAAAGCTTCTTGTCTTGCAAGCCGTAAACAATGTAAATCTTCTGTATCTAAAATTCTTAAGGCATTAGGACATTGCTTTGCAACTCTCCAAGAGAATTGTTCTTCGGTAATAAAACGATCAAAAAGAACAATATTCGGATTAATTGTAGTTAAGAAGGCATCAAAGCTTTCGCTATTCAATTCTATAGAAAAATGTTCAATTGCTAAAGCCTTCAAATCGACCGAAAAGGAACTAGCATTTGCAGATGTTGCAAATACAACCCTATAGTTTATCTTCTTAAAAAAAAGTAAAATCTGCAACAGGCGAGAACCTGCTGCAGAAGATTCAGGTTCTGGATTTACTAAGCCTATAATGAGCACAGTGTTTAACACAAGGCAAATATAGAACTAATAGTAGAGACCGATTAAATATTTTCTAAACCTTTAAAAGGAAAGCTTAAATCATTACACAAGCGTTCACTTCCATCCAACCTCCACCATTATATACTTCAGCTACTCCATTTGCTGTAAGAAAAGCTGCTGCTTGTCCGCTTCTTCCGCCCGACAAACAACAAACCACAATTGGCTTGCTCATTTTTTGAAATTCTTCAACTCTGTCTGGCACTTCATTCAAAGGAATGTTTATAGAATTTGCTACATGTCCGCCCATAAACTCTCCTGGAGTTCTTACATCTACTAAAGTTGCATTAGGATGATTGATTATTTCTTTGATACCCATAATTATTAATTTTTATAGCACAAATTTACCTGCACTTTCGATTGTAGACTGTGCCTTTTATCACTTTCTATACCTAAATCAAGTTTCAATCATATCCCAAGTATGATCCGCCAACAACTTCACCTTAGCTTCAAAACTTTGAAAAGGCAGCTTCGAACCCCATTGTTCAGGAGCAACTAAAGAAAGTAAGTACCTGCCATTGCTTCTAAGGTAGAGATAATATTCATGTCCGACTAAAGGCTCAAACCCCATATCGGCTTGATAAATTTTTTCCGAAACTCGCACTCTATCATGCAATTTTTGTGCTTGAGAAGCAAGTAATTGCATCTGCTCTCTCAACTGCTCCATTTGATTTTCGGTTTGTTCATACATGGCAGCCATTGCCTTTCCCTTCACCTTAGCCTTGTCTATCGGTTTTATTAAAGCACTACCAATATTATGGGCATAAGGAAGATTGTGAGGGTTCTCCGTTATTTTATCCTTATCTATAGGATTCTCCTTCATTTCCTTGTCTTATCTATACAAATGGAAGTTTGACAACTTTAGCAGCTAGAGCTTTATTTCTATTAGCAATATAAATAACACTACCTAAGGAAGAATGTTCAAGACTTACATAAGCCAAGCCAATAGCCTTATCCAAACTTGGAGATTGCGTACCAGAACTAACCAGGCCTATGCTCTTTCCATCAGCATCTAGTACTTCGTAATCATGACGTGGAATTCCTTTATCGATCATCTCAAAACCAACTAGCTTTTTCTTTAAAGCACCGTCCATTAATTCTTTGTGATAGGCTGCATGAATAAAGTCCTTACTAAACTTAGTAATCCAGCCTAGTCCTGCTTCTATAGGCGAGGTAGAATCATTAATATCATTCCCATACAAGCAGAAGCCTTTTTCTAAACGTAAGGTATCTCTTGCTGCCAATCCACAAGGAAGAACATTATAGCTAAGTCCCGCTTCCATAATAGCATCCCACAACTTAGGCGCATCTTTATTCCACACATAGATTTCAAAGCCGCCACTTCCGGTATATCCAGTATTCGAAATAACAATATCCTCTACCCCAGCAATGCTTCCTGCATCGAAATAATAGTACGGAATGGCAGATAAATTTATTTCTGTTAAGCCTTGCAACAAACTCAAAGCCTTTGGACCTTGCACAGCGATTAACGCTAATTCGTCCGACAGGTTTTTCAATTCTACATCGAAAGATTTGGCTTTTATCTGTTCTTTAATCCAAGCAAAATCCTTATCAATATTAGAGGCATTTACAACTAAATTATATTCTGTATCATTCCATTTATAGACGATTAAATCATCTACAATTCCTCCGTCAAAATTTGGAAAACAATTGTATTGACATTGCATATCCTTCATTTTTGCTATATCATTAGAACAAATCCATTGCAAGCAAGCCTCAGCATCTTTACCTGTTAAGAGAAATTCACCCATATGACTCACATCAAAAACGCCAACGTCGCTTCTAACTCTAAGATGCTCCTCTTTTATACCAGAATAAGATACAGGCATATCAAATCCTGCAAACGGAACCATTTTAGCCCCAAGGGCAATGTGTTTGTCGTAAAGGGCTGTTCTTTTCATGAGCTATTTAATTTTTTTGCGAATCTACTAATATTGCCTAAATTACTTCTATTCACCACCTACTTTTAACCAATAAAGAAGGAAAGAGTTTAAAATTATGGATTAATAATACTAAATTTGCGGGCTGAAATCAGAATATGACTGAAAACATTCATCCAATTTTTGATCAGCTCGTATCGAGAGGTGAAAAAGAAGAATTTCTAAATCAGCGTTCCAAGTTGATTTGGTTTACTGGTTTGTCCGGCTCTGGGAAAAGCACTGTAGCAAAAGGATTAGAAAAAGAACTTTTTAAGAGAGGTTTTTATGTTCAAGTGCTAGATGGCGATAATATTCGTATGGGAATTAGCAACAATTTGGGCTTTTCTTTAGAAGATAGAATTGAAAATATTAGAAGAATTTCTGAGGTTGCCAAGCTTTTCGTTGAAGCTGGAGTGGTAACCATATGTAGTTTTGTTAGTCCAACGCAAAGCATTAGAAAAATCGCTCAAGATATTATCGGAGATCACGATCATATTGGAGTATTTATTGATACCCCGATAGAAATATGCGAAAAAAGAGACGTTAAAGGCTTATACAAAAAAGCTAGAGCAGGAGAAATAAAAAACTTCACTGGCATCGATGCCCCTTTCGAGCGTCCTGCTAATCCTAACTTAATTGTAAAAACAGAAAACCAAAGTATTGAAGAATCTGTACAACAAGTTTTAGATTTCGTATTACCACTCATTACAAAAAAATAGAAAGCAAGTCCTAAACATTTAGATAACATGGCCTATAATATTAACCATTTAAACGAATTAGAAGCAGAAGCAATTTACGTAATGCGCGAAGTTGCGGCTCAATTCGAAAAACCAGCAATTCTTTTTTCTGGCGGAAAAGATTCAATTTTACTAACTCATCTTGCCAAAAAAGCATTTTTCCCAGCAAAAATTCCTTTTCCTTTAGTACATATTGATACGGGACATAATTTTCCGGAAACCATAGAATTTAGAGACTACCTTGCTGATTTATTAGATGCTAAATTGATTGTAGGTTCTGTACAAGAGGCTATCGATGCCGGCTTAGCCGTAGAAGAAAAAGGGGCTAACGCTAGCCGAAATGTTGCGCAAATTCCAGCACTTTTAAAAGCCATCGAAGATCATCAATTTGACGCTCTTTTAGGTGGAGCAAGAAGAGATGAAGAAAAGGCAAGAGCCAAGGAACGCTTCTTTTCGCACAGAGATGAATTTGGACAATGGGATCCTAAAAATCAACGACCAGAATTATGGAATATCTTCAATGGTAAAAAACACTTTGGTGAACATTTTAGAATTTTTCCAATTTCTAATTGGACCGAATTAGATGTATGGCAATACATTGCTAAGGAAAACATCGAACTTCCTAAAACCTACTATTCTCATGTTAGACCATGCGTAGTTCGTAATGGAACCATTCTAGCAGTTTCTGAATTCGTGCAGCCAAGAGAGGGCGAAGAGGTAAAAGATATGCAAGTTCGTTTTAGAACCATGGGGGATGCTACCATTACAGGAGCATATTTAAGTGATGCAGATACCATGGAAAAAATAATTCAGGAAGTTGCTTCTGCGCGCGAAACAGAAAGAGGAAATAGAGCAGATGACAAACGTAGCGAAACAGCTATGGAAGACAGAAAGAAAGAAGGCTACTTCTAGTAATTTCCCAATTAATAAGAGAAACAAGTTGTTATAATAAGTCATAAGAGAAGAAGACAAATGGAACAAGAAATATTCAACGCAGAATCCTATTCAAAAATGGAATTGTTACGCTTTACTACAGCAGGAAGTGTTGACGATGGTAAAAGTACTTTAATTGGTAGATTACTTTATGATAGTAAATCTATTTTTGAAGATCAAATGGAGGCTGTTAAGGTAAGCAGTGAAAGACGTGGTGATGAAAACATTAACTTAGCCTTAGTAACCGATGGATTAAAGTCGGAAAGAGAGCAAGGAATTACCATAGATGTTGCCTACAGATATTTTTCTACTCCTAAAAGAAAATTCATTATTGCAGATACTCCAGGACATATCCAATACACTAGAAATATGGTTACAGGAGCATCTACAGCCAACTTGGCAATTATTTTAGTGGATGCAAGACACGGCGTTGTAGAACAAACTAAACGTCACTCTTTAATTGCTTCCTTACTAGGAATTCCCCATGTTGTAATTTGTATTAACAAAATGGATTTGGTAGATTTTAGTGAAGAAACTTTTAATAAAATTAAAAATGATTACAAGCAATTCGCTTCTAAGCTCAATGTTAAAGATGTTAATTTTATTCCAATCTCAGCCCTATTAGGAGATAATGTGGTAAACGAATCGGAAAATATGAACTGGTATAAAGGTACCACTCTTATGTATCATTTAGAGAATGTTCATATAGCTAACGACCACAACCATATTGATTCTAGATTCCCAGTACAAACCGTTATTCGTCCTCATTCTGACGAATACCACGACTATAGAGGTTACGCAGGAAGAGTTGCTGGTGGTGTATTTAAGAAGGGGGATGATGTTACCATCCTACCTAGTGGCTTTACTAGCAAAATAAAATCTGTTGAGTTTGCAGGAAAGCCTTTAGAAGAAGCCTACTCTCCAATGTCAATTACTATGACCTTAGAAGATAATGTGGATGTAAGTAGAGGGGATATGATAGTGAGAACTGGAAATATGCCAGAAATTTCGCAAGATATTGATGCCATGATTTGTTGGATGGACGACAAAAACCCATTAAGACTTAATGGAAAATACTCTTTGATGCACACTACTAAGAGCTGTCGTTGCGTGGTGAAAGAAATCGTGTACAAAATGGATGTAAATAACTTACATAAATTAGAAGACGACAAAAATATTGGCTTAAACGATATCGGTAGAATCAAGATTCGAACTACACAACCTTTGTTTTTCGACGCTTACAACCGCAATCGTATCACAGGTAGTTTCATTTTGATTGAAGAAGGAACGAATGTTACGGTAGGTGCTTGTATGATTAGATCGTAGAACTAAAATATTATCTAACTTAGCTTCTCATTTCGTACATTTATCTCCTAAGCCCTGAAACTATTTTAAGGCTTTAATGTTTATTCTTGTACACTTGCTACTTTTTAGATGTCCAAAACAGCTTCCCAATTCGACTTCAACTTATTTAAACAAGCTAAGGTATTTGTTGCAGGTCCATGCAGCGCCGAAACGGAAGAACAAGTACATGAAACCATATCCGAACTAGCTACTGCATGTCCACAAATTAGTTTAATACGAGCAGGAATTTGGAAACCAAGAACCCGACCAAATTCTTTTGAGGGCATTGGCTCTATCGCCCTATCTTGGTTAAAAAATGCGGGCAAGCAGGTTAATCTGCCCGTAGCTACCGAAGTTGCCAATGCAAATCATGTGGAGAAAGCTCTAGAAGCTGGAATTGATGTATTATGGATAGGCGCAAGATCCACCGTTAGTCCATTTATTGTTCAAGAAATTGCGGATGCTTTAAGAGGAGTCGATATTCCAGTTTTTGTAAAAAATCCTGTCAATCCTGAACTAGCCTTGTGGTTGGGTGCCATTGAACGCCTTGAGCAAGTCGGACTAAAAGATATTGCGGCCGTACACCGGGGCTTTTCCACCTATTCTAAATCCATCTATCGCAACGTTCCAAATTGGGAAATACCTATTGAATTACGTCGCCAGGCACCCGAGCTGCCTATTCTCTGCGACCCGAGTCACATTGCTGGTAAACGTGATTTACTATTTGATGTAGCGCAACAAGCTATGAATTTGC
Source organism: Chitinophagales bacterium (assembly GCA_020635975.1). Taxonomy (GTDB): domain Bacteria; phylum Bacteroidota; class Bacteroidia; order Chitinophagales; family UBA8649; genus JAFMKE01. The sequence goes on along the minus strand of JACJYT010000010.1, from coordinate 34,042 downwards.
AATTCGATGGACTTATGATGGAGAGTCATCGTAATCCGAGTGAGGCTTGGAGTGATGCAGAACAACAACTCACACCACTCGCGCTAAAAGCTCTACTCTTAAATTTAAATACGGAGCAAAAAGCAGTAGCAAAATCAGAAGACTATAGCGAACTTAAAGAATTTAGAACGGAAATAGATCGTTTGGATAATTATATCTTAGAATTGCTTTCAGAACGAATGAGTATAGCTAAAGAAATAGGTAAATACAAGAAATTAAATGGTATTGCCATTCATCAAGCAGAAAGATGGGCAGATACCGTAAGAAGAGCCTTAGAAATGGGTAAAAACAATGGACTGAGCGAAAACTTTATTCTAGACCTATTTCAAAAAATCCATAAAGAAAGTCTAGACAAACAAACTGAGGAATAATTCTTAGTTCGCTTATTATTGAACTGAATTTGTATCTGGATTACTTGCTTTACCCCCACCCTTAACAAAATCAAACAACAAGGTAAATCTCATGGTATTATCCAAAGGATTTCTTTGAGCCGATGTAGGTATCACATAAGCAAAATTTAACTGCGCTACAGAATATTTTAAGCCAATACCCGCAGATAAGAATCTTCTAGAACCTTTTGTAGGAGGCTCGTAAAAATAACCCGCTCTAACCATAAACATGTCGTTATAAACATATTCTGCTCCCACAGAAACCATAAATTCTTTCATCTCCTCCTTGAATCCCCCTGGGGCATCTCCAAAAGAAGTAAACATTGCGCCTACAGAAGATTTCTCTCTATAATCCGCTATCGAATTGTCGTCTTTATCATATTCTGTTTTAATTCCAGAATTAGGATCATTAGCAACATTGTAAAGTTCTTCTGTTGGTACCGGAGTTGGAACCAATAGTTTATTGATGTCGGCATAAATATTTACAGAATTATGTTCATCAATATCTAACTCTGTACCTAAACCAAAACCAAAATTAGTTGGAATAAAATCCTTGTTTAAAGCATTACCACTATAAGTCATTTTACTTCCAATATTGGTAAAGGCCAAGCCAAAATTAATTTTAGCACCTTCTAATTTCTTTACTTTTAATGGATTGGTGTAAAACATGGATAAATCTGCTCCAAAGGCAGAACCAGGTTTATAATCTGTAAACTGATTCGTAGATAAATTTGAATAGATATAACGAAGACCAGTTGCTAAACTAAATTTGTTACCTAATCTTCTTGCGTAATTAATATCTACAGCAAATTCTCTAGGATTTCCAGTACCATTTTCAGCACCAAAATCATCTGTAAAATTGATCGTGCCTAAAGAGAAATAACGAACACTAGCCGCAATCGTTTGCATTTCCTTTATCTTGTAGTATCCAACCAAGTCTGCCATGTATACATCTGTGGCAATACCTCTTAGCCAAGGCACAAAAGTCATGCTTACACCATAATCACTTTCGATAAAAGCCAAACGAGAGGTATTAGAGAAAACCGCATTTGCATCGGCGCTTACAGCCATTCCTACATCTCCCATTGCTCCAGTCCTTCCGTCTGGATTAATTCTTAAAAAAGGAACAGCAGTAGTGATAGTATTCGCATTAAGTATTTTTTCGCCAGTTGTCTGTCCATTTAGCTTAGTTGCTAAGATGCTCATACCTACAATAAGCGTTGCTATACCTAAATTTTTAATTTCTAATTTTCTCATACCTTTTAAATCGGGCTTAAATTTATCGTAAAATTACTAATTTTTCAAACTCTTGAGCACTATATCCACTTTCCGCTTGTACTTTAAGCTTATAAATATATACGCCTCTACCTATCATATCTCCAAAATCATCTAATCCATCCCAGGTAATCTCACTTGGACCTACTCTATATGCTTCCGACTGAACATTCGTCCTAATCGTTTTAACTAGCTTACCAGAGATGGTAAAAATCTGAACAGAAACATCCAAAAATTCTCCTGGTCTATTGTGCTCAAATATAAACGATGTATTGGTAGTGAAGGGATTTGGATAGTTGAAAACATGTTGCAAAGCTAACTCTGCAGAAGATGCTACTACAAATTCCGTATATCCTTCTCCTGGGTTATTATAAACATCCCAAGCCTTCACTCTAATGGTATACCTACCATCCTCTAGTTTATTAAAAGGAAACTCAACGTCTCCCCTAGTAAAGTCGTCTAATTTTGCGGAATAATAATCATTCAACAAGTATTGCTTTTGCGTATTCTCATTCAACAAGCCAACAATGTCATGGCCTACTCCATTACCTACTGTATTGATACCACTTTCGTCGCTCAGCTTTACCAATAAAATGGGATTTTCATCACTCAAACCTCCAAAAGCGAAGCTTGTGTCGTTGATAAATACATCTACTAAAGGACCCAAATCATCATTTACTATACTATCTGCTGTTCCTCCAACCAAAAAATTATAGCTATAACCATGTGCATCTTCCAAACCAAAATTACTTGCGGCATAATAAGAAATCTTGCCATTATCGTAAGCGTAATTGATATCCTTAGGTACAATAAATTCAAAACTAAACTTACCCGCCACTACGCTAGCCTTTCCTTTAAACAAGATATTGTTCTGCAATTGAAATTCTGCAACCTGACTTTCTTCATCCTGCCCCTTGGTAGAATAAGTAGCCACTTTATCGTAAACAGAAGGATAAATAACACCATTAAAATTATTCAAAAGAGCTCCAGATCTGGTTCTAACTTCTCCTTCTATTAGCACCTTACTCAAGGCTTTTAATGTATCTATCTGACTAATATCTACGCCATTAATTTTAGTCGTTATCACCTCGTGCACGGGATAAGCTAGAGTAAGCGCTGGGTCGCCTAAGAGAACGAATTTCCTGTTATTTTCAGAAACACTAGCACTATTCTTTGCTTCATATAGTACCTCTCCTATCGTTGGCATTCGTCCTTCATAAAGCTGGAAAAGATAGTCCAATACACGACTATTCATATCAAAATTTTGATGGGCATAAACCAATCTAGTTGTGGTTATGAGAGCAATAGCTCCACCCTTCGCATTAGTAATTAAATTTTCTCCAGCAGAATGAAAATCAGGATCATCATAAGGACTAAAATCACAAGTTGCCGTAATAAATAAAGGTAGATGCTCGATATTGTCTAGATTCCGAATATCCTCTATATTAAAAACCCTTTCTTGCGCCCAATTTTTAGGTCCACCATGACCCGTATAATTAATTAAAAAGCTTCCCGTTCTAATCTTTCTCAGTATGGCATCGTTAACATCCGGATATCTATCTCCACCAGCACTATTAGATTGGGTATAGGCATCTAGGTAGATCTTATCTATATTGTAGAAATCAATATTATCTACAGTACTTAAAGCACTCAACTGTTCTACTTGTCCAAAATGAAGATTATTGTCTTCGTCGTCGGCAACAAAACTTAAAATATTTCGCCAATCCTGCATGGTTGTAGAAGTGTTATAAGCTAAAATTTTATCTACCACTCCTTGAGCCTCCTCCAAATTATCCACTGGAATTCGACCAACACTCAGATCCACCTTATTCGGATTACTAACATTAGTTAAATCAGAACCTTCATTGGGATCTAAAAACGCAATGTAATCATCTGTACAATAAGAAGAAGTTAGCGAGAAACTTTCTTGACTTTGAAAGGTAGGAACTAGATTTTCGTTTCCATCCACTCGATCTTTGTAATCGAAGGAAGCATCTCCAAAAAGCAAAGCATACTTCGGTAAATCGGCAGGGTTATTTGCCCTTTCATAAAACATTTTTAGAAAGTCGCGAATTGCACTTAAATCTTGTTGTCCAGATGAAAACTCATTATAAATATGGTCTAAATTTACAACAGCAACGCGCATCCCCTCTTCTCTATGGAAGTTGGCCAAACGATCTGCTGCTGGCAGCAAACTTGGATGCGAAATTATAAACATTTCATTTTGACTTAAAGCATGTAAGTTTTGATTTGTAATACTTGAAATATATCTAGGTTGCGCGAATGAGGTAGAAGAAGTATTTACTGCTGCAAACTCTCTTAATTTATCTGTTGTAGCAGAGAATTGATAGCTTGAACCTGAAAGATTTCCATTAATTCGGAATATTTCTGTCCCTGAACTTACATCCCAAATTTCTGTATTCGTGTTTGCTCCAGTTAAATTAAAGCTACTAATATTTCCAACACCCAAATTTTGGGTAGAACGAAATAGTAAAAAGTTTTCTTGAAGCGCTAAATTACAATTGGCAACTACTTCTAAGTAATCCAGAAATCCGCTAGATTGGGGGTCGCCATTACTAAATACTAATTCAAAATTATTATTGCTACTTAAAACACTGCTAAAACTTGCCATATTTGCACTAGCCGCGTTGGGATAATCTCCTCCAGAGGTAATGTTTACAGAACTTGTAAAAATATTACTTCCATTATTTCTTAGGGTAAAGTTCGAGGAGCTTGCATAAGAACTTGCAGCGAGACGTAGATTTAGAACGGATGCAGAACTAGAGAGAATATTTGGAATAGCAATATTAAAACTTTGCGTGTTGTTTACATTACTCAATCTTTTACCATACCATTCCTTACCAGACCCCATTGTAGAACTAAGCTGGGTATAAATCAAGTTATTGAGCTCTTCTTCAAAAAAATCGCGGAAGGTATAACTATTAATATTAGCATTTGCAGAACCTGCAGAAGCAACAAGCGGAATTTGTTTTCCAGTTCCTTGAGTAGGACTTATAAAATATCCTGTCTCATCGGTATAAATATTTACTTCATGCTGCCAAGTATTGTTAGCTTGGTCATAATGCCATAGATGCGGACCTTTTCCATAAAACAAAATATAATCACCATTCTCCCATATACCATTGCCATTCTGATCCTTAATTTTAATAGGAATTTCTTCGATGTCGTCCACCCTATCCTCCGAATTTGCCTCTGGCAACAAACCCATTGCTTGTCCAAAAACACCAAAATTTGAAAAGCTTAAATTGGAAGAGCTAATGTTGTTGTTTTGTAAGAAGTCAAAATCAATTTTATAGATTCCATCTGCTGGTACTGCAATCTTATGCCATAAACCACTAGCTAGGACACTACTAGGCTTATAGGATTTTTGTGCTTTAAAACTTGCTTGATAACTAGGATTAAGCTGTACATCAAAAGCAACTAATTTCTCTATCTTACCAGTAAAAGGGTTCACTCTAAGCGGCACGCAAGAAATCAAAAGGCTGGATTCTTTTCTTTGCATCCCAACAGCAGCAGTAAATTCTATATTTTCTTTGATTCCTTGCTTGCTAATGTTACTATTCTGCAATTCTTCGAATATGAGATTCGTAAAACTAGGCTCAGCCCCATCCCCTGGCAAATTCAACCAAACATTATAAGTGGGCAATACCCCATTTTCCTTTTGAAACACCGCTTCTTTGAAACTTTCTATATATAGATTACTTCCCTCAAAATTCACTTGCATATTCCATTCGATACGCAAATTGTAGACTTGCCCCCTAGAAAAGCCAAGCGAGAAAATAGAAATAAAGAGAAGGATTACTCTGCTCATCATGCAAATATACCATTTGGAATTAGAAGTAAAACGCTCATTGTGCAAGAAAAACGACATTAAGAAGTCATTATTGCGTCAAATAAATATTATTCGGCAAATAATTTTACACTAAGGATAAGCGTTCCTATATTCGCAACCTAATTCATGAAGAGCGCATTGCAAAATTTAAAGTTCTTATTACTAGGCTTAATTTGTCTGCCGAGCTTGCTATTTTCTCAGCAGGCCGAGTTTAGTCAATTCTATGCGGCTCCCCTTCATCTAAACAATGCTTTAGCTGGGATATCCTACGGACCAAGATTAGCTATAAATTATCGCAACCAATGGCCAGAATTGGGAGATGGCCCCAATGGGGGTTTTGTTACCTATGGCATTAGCTACGACCAACATATCGAAAAATTGCATGGTGGTATCGGGGTAATGATGACCTCGGATAGAATTTCTAACAACAAAATAGTTCAGAACTCTATTAATGCCATGTATTCCTTTCAAATTAGAGTGTCTCGAAAATTTGGAATTAAATTAGGCTTAGGTGGCGTGTATACCCATCGTTATATAAATTGGTACGATTTACTTTTCTATGACCAGATTAATCCTCTAACTGGATTTTATGAGAGTATAGGAATTCCTAATGCAACTAATGAAATTCCTCCAGGAAATTTTAATACCCATCATTTTAATGTAAATACTGGAGCAGTCTTTTTCTCCAATAAATATTATGGGGGCATAGCATTGCATAATTTAATACCCGAGAAAGACTATTTCGGGGATGCAACAAATAGATCTCGACTTGCGCTAAATGGTGGTGCGTTTTATACTTTTGGTAAGGGTTATGAAAAGAAATTTTGGCTTTCTCCCCAAATATTGTATGTTTATCAAAACAATTTCAACCAAATAAGCGTAGGTAGTTTAATTGGATATGACTTTTTTTACACCGGGATTTGGATGAGGCATACTATAAATAACTTTGATTCCGTTATTAGTGGGGTTGGGTTTAAAAAAGGAGTGCTTCGTTTTGGCTACACTTTCGACATTAATGTGTCGCCATTAAAAGGAACGGCAGGGTCGCATGAGTTCTCTTTTGTATTTAATTTTACTAAGGAACAAAGCTCATTAAACCCAAAATCTGTACAAGGTTTTATATCTTGTCCATATTATTTAGATTTTTAAATAAAATTGTTTTAAATTAGCGGACTTTCGTAAAAACTTTTAAAAAAAATGAGAAATAAGGTTTTAGCTTACACTTTCGGACTTGCAACATTAGGATTGTTAAGTCTTAGCTCTTGCAGCAAAGAGAAATCTTCAACAACAGGTTGGGGATACAACGACCCAGATTGGGGTGGTTTTGAAAATAAACCTTACTTAGGTCAAGAAACTGGTCCTGGTTTGGTATTTATACCAGGGGGAACCTTTGTGATGGGTAATACAGAACAAGATGTAATGTATGAACACCATACTTTTCCAAGAAGAATTACCGTTTCTTCATTCTACATGGATGAAACAGAAGTTAGAAACATCGATTATAGGGAATATCTTTATTGGTTAAATCGTACTTTCGGTAACGATTACCCAGAAATCGTTAAAGAAGCAGAACCAGATCAAGAAGTTTGGAGAGATGAGTTAGCTTATAACGAGCCTTACGTAGAATATTATTTTACGCACCCTGCTTATGATGATTATCCAGTAGTTGGAGTTAATTGGGAACAAGCCATGGATTACTGCGAATGGCGTTCAGATCGTGTTAATGAAATGATTTTAGTAAGAGAAGGAATTCTTGAATTGAATCCAAATCAAGTTAATGCAGACAACTTTAATACAGATGCTTATTTAGCTGGACAGTATGAAGGAATTCAAGGTAAAAAACCTATGGAGAACTTAGATCCAAATGGTGAAGAATACCGTCAAGTAGAGTTTTCTGATGGTATTTTATTACCTGACTACAGACTTCCTACAGAAGCAGAATGGGAATATGCAGCTTTAGCATTAATTGGAAACTTACCTCACCCTGAAGAAGAAAGAGTAACCGATAGAAAAATCTATCCTTGGAATGGTACTACAACAAGATACTATAAAGGTGGCTGGCAAGGAGATTTCTTAGCTAACTTCAAAAGAGGTAGAGGAGATAACATGGGTCTTGCAGGTAACTTAAATGATAATGCTTCTATTACTGCACCAGTAGATTCTTATATGCCAAATGATTATGGCTTATTCAACATGGCAGGTAACGTAAGTGAGTGGACTTTAGACGTGTACAGACCGTTAACTTTCGAAGATGCAAACGATTTCAATACCTTTAGAGGTAACGAATTCAAAACCCTTGTTTTAGATGATGAAGGTAATGTTGCTGCTAAAAACGATACTACTGGTAAGTTAGAGTACCGTTTAGTAACAGATGAGGAAGTAGCAACTAGAAGAAACTACCGTACTGGTGACGTAAGAGATTACCAAGATGGTGATGAGTCTTCTTTAAATGGCGAAGACTACATGTACGCTTACGGTATCTCTTCTTTAATTAACAACGAAAGTAGAGTTTATAAAGGTGGTAGTTGGAATGACAGAGCTTATTTCTTATCTCCAGGAACTAGAAGATTTTTAGATCAGAAAGAATCGTCTTCTGAAATTGGTTTCCGTTGTGCTGTAATTAGAGTTGGATCGCCAAGTGGAAACACGATGAAAGGTGGTAACAATTTCAAGTCAAAGAAACAATGGTAAGAAGCTAAATAACAAAAAAAAAGCGCAAGTAAATCTTGCGCTTTTTTTTTGCACCTAATTAATAGGAATTCGTTTCTGTAATAAAAAGCTAATAGCTAGCTGTCAAACCTTATTAAAAGCTTAAACAAGACTCTTCTTAGTTAAAGTCTAGATAAAACATATACCGACACCAATGTCGGCTTCAAAAAACGAATTAGCGTTCCTAATTAGATAAGTAGGTACAAAAAAAAGCCCCTCTAATCGAGGGGCTTTACAATAATTTAGAATCTTATTTCTTTCTAGCGTATTTAGAGTTGAATTTCTCAATTCTACCAGCTGTATCCACAAATTTCATCTTACCAGTGAAGTAAGGATGTGAAGTGTTAGAAATCTCAATTTTAATTACAGGATATTCATTGCCATCTTCCCACTGCATAGTTTCTTTGGAAGGCGCACAAGATTGCGTTAAGAAAGCTTCATCATTAGAGATATCTTTAAAAATAACTTTTCTATAATTTTCAGGATGAATTCCGTTTTTCATATCTTAATTTTTAAGGACTGCAAAGTTAATTCTATTTTATCTACTACACAAATAAAATTACGAGTAAATTCTTTTTTAGAAATCTTTTTTTCAAGGTAAAAAAAGCATAGCTTCATATTCTAAGCTAAATATACCATGAGAAAGTACATCTTCCTATTCTTCCTTCTAGTAATCGTGTTGTTTGGAATCTATATTTACCAAGGACCAAGTGACTGGAACTACTTACTAGCCAAGTACAGCGACGAGAGCTCCCATTTTGTTGAACTTAATGGATTAAATGTCCATTACAAGAAAAAAGGAGAAGGCATGCCTATAATTTTAATTCATGGCACTTCTTCAAGTTTACATACATGGGAAAAATGGGAAAATATACTTTCTAAAAAATATACCACCTACAGCATTGATATGCAAGGAGGTGGCTTAACTAGTCCGCCAGCTGACAACGATTACTCCATTCAAGCCTACCTTAATCTAATAGATGCCTTTGTAGAAAAATTAGAAATAGATAGCTTTTATCTTGCTGGAAATTCTTTAGGCGGGCATACTGCATGGGCCTATGCAGCAAAGGCCGCACATGCAGATCGAGTTAAAAAGCTAATCTTAGTAGACCCCTCTGGTTTCTTTCTGGCAAATAGAGAAAAGCCATTAGTATTTCAAATGGCTCAAATAGATTTCCTTTTCAACAATATAGAAAAGATAAATACTGGTCCTTTTGTTGGGAAAAGCTTACGAGAAGTATATTACAATGATGATTTAGTGACACCTGAGCTTATAGAAAGATATACAGATTTAGGGCAACGAGCGGGGAATAGAAAAGCTTTTTTCTATAAAGTGCGACAAATTGAAAAAGGAGATGTAGATGATTTGAAAAAAATTACCTGTCCAACTCTTATTCTATGGGGTGAAAATGATATCTGGATACCTTTAGAATTAGCTAGTATTTTTCAAGATAACATTCCAAACTCCGAATTAATCGTTTATTCTGAATGCGGCCATGTGCCCATGGAAGAAAAAGCTGAAGAAAGCGCTCAAGATGTTCTAAACTTCTTGAACTAAAAAAAGAGGGAGGATAAATTTATCCTCCCTCTTTCTATGTCACTTAAAGACTACTTAGTAACTATTAATTTTCTTGTTTCCATAGTATCTTTAGTTCTAATGCTTGCTATATAGCTTCCAGAGGCATAAGCACTTAAATCAAAGTAAATTTCTTGAATGCCTTCTGCAAGTTGAACTAGCTTACTATCGATTATTACTCCTCTTAAGTCTGTAATAACAATCCTTACTTCCATTGCTTCACTAGTGCTAAACACTAATTTACTTTCTCCTTTTGTTGGGTTGGGAATGAAAGCACTAAGTTCATATCTAGCTAGCCCCTTAAGCTTAACAGCTTTAACCTGGCTATACTCAAACTGACCATCGTAATCCATTTGTTTCAAACGATAGTAGTATTGACCTGGAGCAAGTTCCATATCCTCATAAGCATAATTTTGCAAGACATTTGTTGTTCCATGTCCTTCTATCCATGCTATTTTAGTATAACTAAGACCATCCATACTTCTTTCCAAATCAAAACCAGCATTGTTAATTTCGGTGGCTGTCGTCCATTCCAATTTCACATATTTATTGTCTACCGCTTTTGCCTCAAAACGCAATAACTCAACTGGCAAAGGAACGCCACTTTCTGAACCATGTAAATAAATATCGGAGAAAGAAGAAACTTCAAAATCTACATAGTGCGCCATAAAATCATTATCAAAGCCATTTCCAATCTGATTTAAGAACAAGCCACCTACACTACCCGGAGCCGAACCACTAGTATACTTGGTTGCAACTAGATCCTCTATTCCACAAACATCATCATTATCTTCACAGCCATTCGCATCACCACAACCTGCCTCTGCTATTAAAGATGCTAATTCTGCTGCTGTAAAGTAGAGTCGAACTTGCACTGAATTGCCATACCATGCTGTATCTGAAGCGCTAAAGCTAAAGAATCTTCCCATATAAGCACTCATGCCATTGTAGCAAACATTCGAAGGACTTGCATTTCCAACAGTAGGCACACTCACAGTAACATCTCCCATTGCTTGACCTAAATCATTTACAGAAGCTATAATATTATTTCCTGCATCATATAAATGAACCCACTCATTTTCTCCAATAGAAGTACATGTACCAGTAGCTCCAGCATTTAGGGTAACTACATCTGGTTTATTTACTTCTATTACAAGATCATCAGAACTTTGCGTTCCACAGGCATTCGAAATTGTCCAAGTTCCTGTATAAGTTCCTGTTCCAGCAAAATTAACCACTGCATTTGCAGAAGAAGCATTTCCTGAAACATAACTTACCGTGTTTGGCGACCAAGTCCAAGTTCCACTCTCTCCTGCCGCTACACTATTAGCTGCTAAACTTACATCTCCTGCCAAACAAGAATATTGATCGTTTCCAGCTGCCGCGGTAGTCGGTGCCAACTCGTTAACGATTACATCAAAACTACAACTAGCGGTTAGACCACTCGCGTCGGTTAGCAAGAAGGTATTGGTTGTAGTTCCTACTGGAAAAACATCTCCAGATGCTAAACCTGCGGTTTGTGTTAAACTCAACATACCTGTGCAATTATCGGAAACATTTGGCACACCCAAACTATAATTTATCACTAAATTAGGTCTTTCTGCAGCGCTAGCATGTTCTTTAGAAAAGTATTGGGTATAATAACCAGGGCTATTCAAGCGTATAGAAAGAGTTCCATCCCCATTGATCTCTGTTTGAACTTGAGTTCTCAAGGCAGCATCCGAATTGCTAACTTTTACTTTAGGTACCGCATTCAAACAGCTTGTTGCATCACACCATTGCCACCAATATCCCAGTGCAGTTGTAGCACTTGGCTGATTCGTCCAATTAATGCTTGATTCTGTCCAGCTATCATCCGCAACAAAGGTGTTGTAAACATTGCCATCACCACCCCAAGCAAAACCATCATTTACGGTCATTTCCAATACCGCACTAGTGATCGTAGCACCAGATGGAATAGAGCTTAAATCAAACTTTAAAAAAGTATTTTGCGTAGATCGATCCACATTCATTAAGCTAGAAGTTCCAAAATTAGTACTTGGCGTTGTGCTGTTAACATGAGCGTCGTCGGTTGGATTTAAAGTCAAGCTAAAGTTCGTACTGTAATCTACTACTGCTCCACATAAGCCTACATCATTATTAACTGTGATGTTAGAAGGACAGGTAATACTAGGTGGAATATTGTCTATAACCGTAACTGTAAAGCTACAATCGGTAATATTTCCAGCAGCATCTGTAGCTCTATATGTTATTGTGGATACTCCTTTAGGGAAGCTAGAACCACTAGGCAATCCTAATGTTCTCGCAATACTAACACCAGCACAATTATCCGAATAAGTAGGTGTTGAATAGTTAACTAATGCACTACAAGTTCCTGGATCCGTATTTACCGTAATATTGGCAGGACAATTTATTGTTGGTGGAATATTGTCTAGAACTTCAACAGTAAAACTACAATCGCTAGTGAGTCCCGCTGCATCTGTTGCTCGCCAAGTTACTGTGGTAATTCCCAAATTAAAAAAGCTACCACTTGAAGGTCCACTTATTCTTACCGCAGTAACACCTGGGCAATTGTCAGATCTAGTCGGAGTGGCATAACTAACGTTTGCGCCACAAGATCCTGCTGTAGTAAACACGGTAATATTAGATGGACAAGAAATTGTAGGAGCTTGTGTATCATTAACCGTTATGGTAAAACTACAATCACTTGTATTTCCAGCACTGTCTGTTGCTCTATAAGTAACCGTAGAAACTCCTTTAGAGAAGCTAGATCCACTAGCCAAACCAGCTATCCTACTAATCGTAGCTCCACTACAATTATCCGAAAAAGTTGGGGTTGCATAGCTAACATTGGCAGAGCAAGCATTTACGCTAGTACTCACCACAATATTGGCCGGACAAGTGATTGTTGGAGGTGTAACATCACCATTATTCACCGTGTAGCTCGCATTAGCAGAACAACCTGATGCATCCGTAACATTTACCGTATAGCTACCTGGAGTCAAGGCTGAGATATCCTCAGTACTAGCACCATTCGACCAAGAAAAACTAGGACTAACCGCCGTTGGACCAGCCACTCCATATTTCTGAGCCAAATAATATTCTAGTGCCCTACGCTCGTTAGCGCTTAGTACTTTATTGTACACAATCACTTCGGCTACGTCTCCATTGGATAGTTCGGTGTTTCCTGTTCCCCAACCACCTAAAGAAATGGAACCAGGAGCAGTAGAACCCGCATTATTAGTAGCTAAAAGACTTCCGTTTCTATATAGAGAATAGCTATCCGCCCCAATATCACCTGTTCCTGTGTAGATATAAGTATTTTGGTTTACCCCTGTTCCTGGGTTATGCACCCATCCTTGCGAATAAAACTGATCTACTCTTCCTCCCCACCAGCCTAAAAGCCAATTGGTAGAACCAGAAGAAACAAGTCTGTTATTAGCTCCTGAATTCATTTTAGCCACCACAATTACCGTGTAATTACCTGGAACTACGTTGCCCGTTTCCATGATGTTTTGAGCATTGAACCTTATGGCTTTTTGTCCGTTAATTGCGCCATTTACTTCTTGAACATTATTACCATAGGTAGTATAAAAATGGTTATCGTTACCACTTAAATCTTGCCATTGAATAACCTGTCCTTCTTTATTTTTTACCACTCCAGCATCGCCCTTTGTCCAAACTGCTAAATTGCTAAATGCTGGCGGTAAGGCACTAGTTTGAGCATTCGAAACGCTTAAATTAATACTACCATCCGCACTGGCACTACAACTTGAGCTGCTTGTAGTTGCTGATAAGCTAAGTGCAGTTACACTTGGAACAGTAATTCCGTTTAATGTTACTACACAAGAATTGGCTGTTGTAACACTTACGTTATAGGAGCCAGGCGCTAGGTTGCTAATGTCTTCTGTACTTGCTCCATTACTCCAAGCAAAAGTGTTCGTAGGATTAGAGAAGGCGTTAACAGGATTGAAAGTATAAGAAGTTCCTACACCATTATTCGCATTAACCACTTGACTAAACAACAAATTATTTTCTGTTACATCCCCATAGATTTCAATTCTTATATTATCTAATCGATAGTCACAGCAATCGTCTCTATTCCATAGTTGTATACTTTCTAGAGAAACTGGTTCTTCCCAATACACACGTTGCCATTGACCAACCCCAGTATTGGTATGAGCTCCTACTCCATTATGAAAGTTGCCATCATTTAACCAAGCTACAGGATATAGACTTGGATTTAGCGAAGAACTTTGCTCTGGAACCCCACCATTAGAAGCTAAGGCAACATTTACACCCGTACCCGCTTGGATAGCAAGAATTTCGTTGGTATTAAATGGTTCATTATCCAATTGCACAATTTTTACTACTCGCGCTCCATGGATAGCTCCAGAAACTGATAAATCGATAGAACCATTATTAAGTCCATTACACGTCGGAGAGATTGGTGTGGCAGAAAGAATTGGGTTCATGTTAGGCAAGCTAATTGTTCGGATAGTAGTAGCACAAGATGTAGTGCATTTTGGTCTCACTTGAACAGTATAGGTATTGCCTCCATCTAAATTAGAAAATACATTAGAACTTTGCCATCCTGACCCAATGGAATACTCATAATTTTTAGCGGTAATGTGAAGATTATAAATGTAATGGTCATCGCTAACACCACCCGTTCTAGCAGCAAAGACCCATCTCCAAGAGGATTTATCTGCATTGCGATAAGCTGCGCCTAAATCTACATTACTAAAGACTGTGGTACCCGCAATCACATAAGTCAAATAACCATTTACTATGCTCATACTGCAGGCTCTTTGAGCACCTCGCCAAGGAAAGCTATTGTAAGTTTCTAAAACTACTCCACCATAGATTAACTGTACCTTAGGTCCAGCTCCGCTGTACGTTACCATTCTAATGATTAAATTCGATCCACTCCCTGCTTCGCCATTATTGGAGTTCATGGCAATTGCTCCATAGCTGATACTCATTCCATCGGCTCCACCTCCATTGCCAAAAAAGAAATCATAATTCAAGTTTACATCTGAGGCATTAAATGCGTTAGGATTATCAATGGCAAAACTACCATATTGTCCTCCAGAATTAGGGGTAAGACGACAACCACCACCAGTATAAGTGGCAGAACCATTAAGTTGTGTACTAGGAAGAGCTGCGCTAAAATTAGTACTGATCCAATTACATGCCCCACCATTGGCATTACTAACCGTAATATTCATTTTATTACACCCAGCAGCAGATGCATAAGAAGCACTTGCTGTTAATGGATTCACAGGATTAAAGTTAACTTGAAGGTTACTTCCTCCACCACCTTCACTTACCCTAAATTCGACCGTAGAACTAGCATCTAAATAGCCTCTGTAGATTATTCCTCTGTCTGCACAACAACCATCAAGTTGGTATACTTGTAAGCCATTCACATAACAACGAACACCATCATCATGCGTATTTAAGTCGATTTCGTACTCCCCACAAGGGAAGCCTTGTCGTTTATACACTACCACGTGATTATCGGAACCTACTGAGCAACCATTCCAGCCACTTGCAAAAGAAGGAGAATCGTTAGTACCCCATCTATTTGTAGAAGTAATATTCAAGTTGCCATCATTGTAGAAACCCTTATAATAAACGTTGGTCAAATTCATTTGATCATTGAAATTATAACCCCCATGTTGCAAGGCGTGTACATTCCATGAATTTGTTCCAAATGCCATAGTTGGCACTGGCATAGATATCATTTGAATACTAATACCTGTACAAGTCGTATTAGTACTACAATAGTATTGGTTTAATACAGAATATAAATCTCCACCGGGAGAAGTAAATTGAACCGAAGATGCGGTACCGCCACAAGCTGGCCCATTATCATCATTATAGGCTACAAAAGCACAAGAAGTAGTATAAATAGACAACTGCGTATCATAGCCGGCACCACAAGAAGAAATTCTATAGACAGCTCCTGCAACTGTATTTAAAATTGTAGCACGTTCGCCCCCATACTGACAAGTTGTAATCGTTGCACTTTGTCCAGGCACCCAGCAATTCACGTCAACACTGGCATAATTAGTTGCTGCGCAAGCACATTGTGAGTAAACTTTAGCCGTAAAAAGTAAAATGGAAAATGAGAGTAGTAAAAATTTCTTCATGTATTCGGATTAAATGGATATAAAGCGCAAATTTACATAGATTTATCTAAAAGCGCAAATTTACATAGATTTATCTATTAGAAAGACTCAATATCTAAGTTTCTAAAGATAAACTTAGATAAAACCGCCTAGTACGTGGAAATATCTTAGCGAGAAAAAGCTTGTAAATTGCACAAAAGCCTATATTTGCGCTTATGGAAGCACAATTAAAATTATATAATACCTTAAGTCGAAAAAAAGAAGTTTTTCAAGCCTTAAACCCGCCATTTGTTGGCTTATATGTTTGTGGTCCAACAGTTTACGACGAAGTACATCTCGGCAACCTCCGACAATTCACTAGTTTTGATATAGTTTACCGTTATCTCAGTTTCTTGGGCTACAAAGTTCGGTATGTTAGAAATATAACAGATGTAGGGCATTTAAGTGATGATGGCGATGAGGGGGAAGACAAAATAGAAAGAAAGGCGAAAGCAAACAAAATTGAACCTATGGAAATAGTTCAAAAATACACGAATAGTTTTCATCACGTTGCCAAATTGTTCAATCTCATTGAGCCTTCTATTGAGCCATCGGCCACCGGTCATATAGTAGAACAAATTGAAATGGTGCAAAGAATTATAGATAATGGCTATGCATATGAAGTAAATGGCTCGGTGTACTTTGATGTAAAAAAATACCTAGAAAAACATGATTATGGCCAGTTATCCGGCAGAAAAGTAGAGGACTTGTTAGAGCAAACCAGAGACAATTTAGAGGGAGGAGATGAAAAAAGATTTTTTGCAGATTTTGGCATTTGGAAGGCTGCTTCCCCTGAAACCATTATGAAATGGAATTCTCCTTGGGGAGTTGGGGTTCCAGGTTGGCATTTAGAATGTTCGGTTATGAGCACAAAATATCTAGGTCAAGAGTTTGATATTCATGGCGGTGGTATGGATTTAAAATTCCCTCATCACGAATGCGAAATTGCACAAAGTGTTGGAGCTGATGGGAAAGCCCCTGTTCGTTATTGGATGCACGGCAACATGCTAACCGTTAATGGCGATAAAATGAGCAAAAGTAAGGGGAACGCCTTCTTACCCATGGAACTTTTTGAAGGGAAACACGAACTGCTAAATAAAGGTTTTAGTCCGATGGTAGTTCGATTTTTTATGCTCCAAACGCATTATAGTAGCACACTCGACTTTTCTAATGAAGCCTTAGAGGCTTCTGAAAAGGGTTATGCAAGATTAATGAATGCCTACAAATTAAGCGCTACCTTGCCAAGCAGTAAGCAAAATACAGAAGAAACAGATAAGGAAATTTTGACTCTTCTAGATAAATTACGCTTGGAAATGAACGATGATTTTAATACTCCAAAAACCATTGCAGTATTATTTGATTTAGCTGCATTAATTAATAAGATAAATGACAAAAGTGTGTTTGTAAGCGAAGCTGTACTTAGTAAATTACAGGCAGACATGAAGAGTTTTGTAGAAGATATTTTAGGACTTCATTCAGAAACTAAAGACAATAATTTAGCAGTAGATAAGTTAATGGAATTAATTCTTGAGATTAGAAGCAGTGCTCGAGAAAATAAGGATTGGCCGACTTCAGATAAAATTAGAGATCACTTAGCAGAAGCTGGCATAAAAATTAAAGATTCGAAAGATGGTGCAAGTTGGACCATGAACTAGCTTAGAAAATTGAATTATGAAAAAACTCTCACTATTAGCTTGGATTGTTGTACTTTTTTCGTGTAAAACCGAACCCAAAAAAGTTATTGAAACAGCTGATCAAAGCTTAACATTACTAGAATCTCCCATTTTTTCTGAGGATAGCGCTTTCGCTTTCATTGAAAAACAAATACTTTTTGGTCCACGAGTACCCAACACCAGTGAACACCAGGCTTGCAAAGCTTGGTTAATGAGTAAACTAGCTAGCTACGCAGATACGGTAATTGCACAAAATGCTGACTTAAAAGCCTTCGATGCTAAAATTTTAAAAGCCACCAATATAATTGCTTCTTTTAATCCTGAAGCAAGTAAGAGAATATTACTTTGTGCTCATTGGGATACTCGCCCCTTTGCCGACCAGGATCAAGAAGGTATTCAGGAGCCTATTTTAGGAGCAAACGATGGTGCAAGTGGTGTAGGTGTTTTAATAGAGATCGCTCGACAACTAAAGAATCAGCCCATTGATCTTGGTGTTGACTTAATTTTATTTGATGCGGAAGATTACGGACAACCAGCATTTAGCGAAGAAGATTATTTCCCAAATTCCTACTGTCTTGGCTCACAATACTGGGCTGCCAATCCCCATGTACCAAACTATACCGCCGAATATGGAATACTTTTAGACATGGTAGGCGGACCAAATGCGGTTTTTACCATGGAAGGGACTTCTGTATATTTTGCAAATAATATTTTGCATAAAGTTTGGGCTATAGCCCATGCTCTAAATTACAGCTCTTATTTTTCTTATGTACAAACACCAGCTATTACAGACGATCACCTTTATATAAATCAAATAGCTAAGATTCCCACCATCGATATCATCCAGTACGATAAAACCACAGAATCGGGATTTGCCTGGTATTGGCATACCCATAAAGACAATTTAGACGCGATAGACAAAAAGACACTAAAGACGGTAGGACAAACGCTTATGCAATGTCTAGTTCAAGAAAATGCCTCTAAATAAATCGCTTGTCGACACTAAATTTTGCGGGATGTTTCGGAGCAATATCCTTATAAAAACTCATAATTTCTCTTAAGTCTTTTTCCATATCTCCAGATGGTGTAAGTAGTTTATGCACCCCAGCAATCTTTCTTTTATAATCTAAGTAACCCAAGCCTATAGGTACATTTGCTAGGCTTGCTACATGATAAAAACCAGATTTCCATTCTTCCCTTTTCGAACGAGTTCCTTCAGGAGTAACCACAACACATAATTTTCTATCATTAGCAAATAACTTTGCCATAGCTTCTACCATGCTTTCTCGTTCTTCGCCTGGAAGGGCAGGTTTTCTATTTATAGGAATTCCACCCAAGGCCGAAAAAAACAAATTAAAAGGAAACCTAAACCAACTATCCTTAATGGTAAAGCGTACTGGTATTTTCAAAATTTTAAAAGTACACATCATAAAGAGCAAATCCCAATTACTCGTATGGGGAGCCGCAATCATAACACATCTTTCTATACCAGCAGGAAGATTCTCTTGAACCTTCCACCCGAACAATTTCATTAGTAGTTTCGCTATCATAAGTAGTGCAAAGATGCAGAATTTTGAAACCAAATTAAACACAATTTCGTAGTTAAGCAGACAAACAACTACTAATGCTTACAAAATATACCTTAACTACACTTTTTATTGGCTTCTTATTTTTGGGTTTAAACGCTCAGGGAATCAAGACGCCTTTGGCCGACAAGGTTCAAAATGAAATCATTCCAGAAGCTCCTAGTGAAAATCACACTTGGGTTAAAGGTCATTGGGAATTTATCAACGGCAAATACCAATGGCAAGATGGTCAATATATTGAAGTAAAAGAAGGTCATAAATGGCAAGATGGCTATTGGGAAAGAAACCAAAAAACTGGCTTATGGGTATTCAATGAAGGCTATTGGCAAAAATCTGGAGCTAACATAGACTTCAGTAATTCTCAAAAAAATACGATGTCAATTTCTACTAATACTTCAAAAGATCCTACCGTTAGTGGAACTAATACAGAAAAAATGGGTTTATCTATACAGGTAGGGGGTACACCGAAACAAGATTAGTTGTACCTTTGCTTTATAGTTCTTTGCTTAATGGGGCTGACCGGAATTGACGGCATGTAATATGGGTATACCCGCAGGTCGAGTGTTGTAAGTTCACTCGTAAATCCCAATTTTCGACTTTTATTTTAAATGGCGAGTCTAACTTTGCCATGGCTGCCTAATTCAAGGAATTAGAAGCCTTTGTCCTTTGTATCTGACATCCGATATTTTACGATAGGGCATTATCTTTTCGGGTCCTTCTTAAGCAAGATTAATCTACTTGCTAAGATGGTAAAGACAGATTTAAGGTTTTAGTAGTTTTGTAGTTTGAGCAGCTAAGACCCGACAATTTTCATTCTACTAAGCTTGTAGAAAGTATATCGGTATCGTGACCGGACCAGGGTTCGAATCCCTGCAGCTCCACAAACAAGGCTAAAACACCCTATTTACGGGCCTTCCGCGATGACTCAAGTCAACTTGAGTCATTCACTTGTGGTGATAACACCGACCACAAGAAACACCGACCACAAGAGAAAAAACTATTTCTATCACTACTATCACTTGTATTTTCATTATGCCTTTTTGTTTATCTAATATTTGCATTTGCAAACCCAGGTAAATTGTAATTTTGTTATTGTGGATTTAAGTATCATCGAAAAATTATTACTGATATTACCTTTAATGCTTGGGTTTCCAGTATACTACCTATTTGTCCGACTTGCAGAATGGTGGTTTCATGAAGCTTTTAAATTTAGCTGGAAGCCAATTTTGTTTAGAAAAGAGCATAGGGGCGTTTATTTAGTTATTTTATTTTTAACGCATTTGGCATTCATCATTGCAGTAATCTTTAATATTATAGTTCTTTAATTTCACTTGTGGTCGGTGTTATCACCGCACCACTCTACTTTTCAAAATCAATCATATTCTATCCATATAATGTGTTATAAAATTCCATGCCCTTTCTTTTTGCGCATAAAAGGAAGCTGATGAAAAAAGATAATCTTCTTGGTAGCTTACTAAATTAGCTTTAACAGGATTATTATGTATATAATTCAGTTTCTGTTCTAGCACCTTTCTATTCACTTGTGGTCGGTGTTATCACCGCACCACTCCACTTATCAAAACCAATCATATTCTATCCATATAGTGTGTTATAAAATTCCATGCCCTTTCTTTTTGCGCATAAAAGGAAGCTGATGAAAAAAGATAATCTTCTTGATAGCTTACTAAATTAGCTTTAACAGGATTATTATGTATATAATTCAATTTCTGTTCTAGCACCTTTCTATTTGTCATTTCAGCTTTCCAACTTCTTCTTTCCCAAAAATGATAATTTCTATCCGCTTGAGTGCATTTATAGAGGAGCAGTTCGGTCTCGTCCAAATCAAATTTAATTTGCTGTGCTGTGTATTTTAAGAACATTTGTTTTACATTTTTATCTCGCCAGTCTTCCCGTTTTTCCCAAATCCAATGAATATGATTGGGCATGATAACAAATGCTATCAAATAAATCCTGTTATCATTACACAAAAACTGTAAACTATCTAAAATAATCTGTTTCCTGTTATTTTTAGCTAGGAGCAGTTGCCAATTTAAGCAAGTAGCAGTATGAAAAACTATCATTATTTAAAAGTAGAATTTTCAAATTCCAAATAAGGGCTATAATTATTAAATCAAGCAAGGCAATTAGTAATTGCAAGTAAAGTGAGGTGTGCCGATTGCACTTATCACAAATGAACGTAGTACGGTGATAACACAGACCACAAGAGACACTATCCAAAATAATCTGTTTCCTATTATTTTTGGCTAGGAGCAGTTGCCAATTTAGACAAGTGGCAGTATGAAAAACTATCATTATTTAAAAGTAGAATTTTCAAATTCCAAATAAGGGCTATAATGATTAAATCAAGCAAGGCAATTAGTAATTGTAAGTAGAGTGAGGTATGCCAATTACACTTTTTACAAATGAACGTGGTACGGTGATAACACCGACCACAAGAAACACCGACCTCAAGAGAAAAAAACTATTTCTTCCGTAGCTTATCTTCGAAAAGCTTCCGGAATTTCTCCAGCTTCGGAGCAATTACATAAGAGCAATAAGGATTTTTTGCTTTGTTTTCTAAATAATAATTTTGATGATAAGCTTCTGCCGAATAGAAATCCTTTGCCTTACTTATCTCCGTAACTATTGGGTCGGACCACAGTTTTGCCACATTCAACTCATGCTTTAAATCTAAAGCAATCTTCCTTTGCTCTTCCGAATTATAAAAAATTACGGAACGGTATTGCGTTCCCACATCATTACCTTGTCGGTTTAAAGTTGTTGGATCGTGAATGCTCCAAAACACTTCTAAGATCTCTTCAAAGCTAATTAGCTTCGGATGAAACTTAATTTTAACCACTTCTGCATGTCCGCTTAAACCAGAACAAACTTCTTTATAACTTGGGTTCTTTATAGAACCTCCCATATATCCAGATTCTACTTGAAGCACCCCATTTAACTCTTGGTAAATCGCCTCCACACACCAAAAACATCCCGCTCCTAAAACAACGGAATCTAGCTCGGTATAACTATTCCCTGTAGATGCTTTTAAACTACAGCTAAAAAGACTTAAAATTCCTAAAATTAACATCTTCATAAGCTAGATTTCTTCTTAAAACCACCTCCAATAGCGCAAAGTTCCTTATTTTTAAGCTCCTTATGCTTAAAAAAGTCCTTTTAATAAATTTTATGATTTTGGCTTTTGGCTTTGCTCAATCAGATAGCACTGCCATAGATCTCCATTTTAAGTCGCCAAAAAAAGAAAAATTTATCGACTATTTCAACTTAATGCAGAAGGCCGTTAGAGACTACACCCCTCGACATTACTTCGATCCGTATGAAGGTCAGGTAATCAACTCTATAGAAATTTTTATTGTCGATCGCTTCGACGAGCCAGTTTATGAAAGAGTTTGCGTGGAAGATGCCAAGTTTGTAGAAAACAAAAGAGGTAAGTTCAGCTCCAGTTTAATTCAAAAACAAGTTCTATTTAAAGTAGGCTCTACAGTAGACCCCCAACTCGTTGCAGATACCGAAAGGAACATTCGAGAAAGCACGATTTACAAGGATGCCTTAATTAAAATAGACCCCTCTACTTTTATTAGTGGGGTAGATGTTAAAATATATGCCCACGACAACCGTCATTGGCGAGCTTTGTTTGCTGGCAGTCCAACTTCCTTAAAACTAGGTGCCAATTTCTACGATTTTTTCGGGGTAGCTCAGCGTACTGGATTTTATGGCGGTGGACTTATTAATCCTACAAATCCCTATGATCTTGGTGTCTTTTATGAGGTAAATAACATAGCTCGATCTCAGGTGCAATTGGAACTAAATTACAATAGGCAAAACTTAAGCGAGTCTTATACCTTTAGTTTAAAAAGAAAGTTCTTTGCCTACAACACCAAATACGCAGGTAAACTTTCCATTAGTAATAATGCTAAAAAAATTGAAGACAATACCATTTCATCCGATTATAATAATCGATATTTTCATTCGGAAATTTGGCTAGCAAGATCTTTTGCACTTCCCAAGTTTAACCTCAAACACCCCACCATGCGTTTTATTGTTTCTACACGAGGCAGTATTACTAAAAACTATGTCATTCCAGAAGGACAACCCTTTCAAAATTTCGTTAACAAACAATTCTATTTAGCAAGCTTTGGACTAGCCAATAGAGATTGGTATGGCTTTGAAGAACTTTATTCTTTTCGAGAATTTGATTATGTTCCAAAGGGCTTTAATATTGCTTTTATTGGTGGTTACGAAATCAATCAATTTTTAGGTGGTAGATATTTTTCAGGCATCACCTCTAATTATAGCAAACAATATGAAAAATTCGGTTTCATGCAAAATGAAATCAAAGTTGGTGCTTTCTTAAGAGATAAACGATTTGAGCAAGTAACCATACAAAGTATCAATTCCTATTTCACCAATAGAATCAAATTGAGAAAACTAGGCTTCCGACAATTCTTAACTACCAATGCCACCTTAAGTTTTTACAGACCCTATTCTGAGTTTTACAATATCGGATCTAGTGCAATTAGGGGCTTTGATACCCAGCAATTAATCGGCACTAAAAGTTTCGTATTGAACACCGAATCCGTTTTTTATACGCCTGTTAAATGGTGGACTAGCAGAGGAAACTTCTTTTTCTTTGCCGACCTGGGTTGGGTAGGAACAAATAACTCAGATTTCTTATTTAGTAATACCCTTTATCAAGGTTATGGCCTAGGAATCCGTTTTCAGAATAGGGCACTTTCCATAAACTATATGGAAGTTTCTTTTGGCTACTATCCTAATGGTTATTTGGTAAACGAAAAAAACTGGGGATACCAAGTTGGAGAAATTCCTCCTAGAAAAATCGGAACGAACAATCTCTTCACCTCCGACATCCTAACCGATATTTATTAAAGTTTTTTTATAGAAACAACAACCACTTCTTTTAAAAGGGAAGTTCTTCTGAATACGAGTTTGTAAGAGGCTTTGTCCGAACTAGCTGAAAGTCGAATGATAGAATCTTCCGTAGAGTTGCGTATAGCATCATTTATCTCCTCTAAACCACCAAAATGATTTACCAAATCCGCCTGACTATCCAAGGTTCTATCGCCAATTTGAAGATAAGATGGCAATTCTTTAGAATGCAAAATAGAATCGTCTTTTAAGTCTAGAATAAGAACTAGAAAATCGTGCATTAGCTCTAAAGAGCCTAAAGCTTCTCCAAATATTTTCACCTTTCTTTTTAAGATGGATCTTTGGTACGAAAATTTAATAGAGCTATCTAAAGTTTTACTATCAATTCTTCCTTTTATTAAAAAGTCTTGAGCGCCCCTCTTTACAGCTTCCAAACCAATTTCTTGATCAGACAAACCGGTTAAAACAATAAAAACTTCGTCAGGAAATTTTTCAATAGAATTCGTTAAGGTAATCATACCTTCAGAATCGGGTAAATGCAAATCTAAAAGAATGATATCAAAGGCTTCGCGCTCCATTTTATAGTGGGCATCCGCAAGTTTGTCGACACTTTGAATTTCATAAAAATCTGGACCTAATTCTTCCAAATAAAATTTTATTAAGAATACGTCACCAGGCGCATCCTCCACTACTAAAATTCTTATTTTGTTAATAGAATCCACTATCTAATCTTTTCACTGTATTAAACCAATAATCGTTAATCGTTTGTATCACTTCCACATAGCGACTGTTACCAGTTGGCTTTACCAAAACACTACAGGCTCCTGCCTCAAGACAATCTACCATATCACTATCCAAATCTGAAGAGGTCATAACTATAATGGGTATGTAGCGCAAATCATTCTCCTTCTTTAAGATTCTCAAAACATCCAAACCACTGTAGCCATGCATATTCAAATCTAGTAAAATGAGGTTGGGCAAGCTTTCTTTTTCTTCCTTTAATCTTCGTTTTAACTCATCTACCGCATCAAAACTATTATCGAAAGTTTCTAGTATAATATTCCTACCACTCTGCATAATAGCATTCTCTAATAGAATCGGTTCCGCACTACTATCGTCTATTAGTAATATTTTGTTCTTAAGGCTAAAACTCATCTGATTAGTATTCAAATATCGCTAAATAAACACCCTAATGTTTACATTCTTCTAGCGAATATAAAACTAATTCGTGTGTAATTATCTAAATTTAGTGTTTAAATAATTAAGTAGCAAGAAGAATGAGTGAAGAAGTAAAATATACCGAAGACAATATACGATCCCTAGATTGGAAAGAACATATGCGTCTTCGCCCCGGCATGTATATTGGGAAAACAGGAGATGGTTCTTCGCAAGACGATGGAATATATATACTAGTTAAAGAAATCATTGATAACTGTATTGATGAATTCGTGATGGGGCACGGTAAAAAAGTGGACATTACTGTAGAAGAAAAAAAAGTTTTTGTTCGAGATTATGGAAGGGGCATCCCATTGGGTAAAGTTGTAGATGCGGTATCCAAAATTAATACGGGAGGTAAGTACGACTCTCAAGCCTTTAAAAAATCCGTAGGTTTAAATGGTGTTGGAACAAAGGCAGTAAACGCCCTATCTAGTAATTTCAAAGTAGAATCTGTTCGAGAAGGTAGAAAGAAAATAGCAATTTTTGAAAAAGGAAATTTGCTGGAAGAAAGCGAAGAAAACACGACAGAAGCTAATGGTACAGCAGTAGAGTTTGTTCCTGACGACCTTATTTTCAAAAAGTACAAATTCATACCTGATTATTTAGAGAATCAAATTTGGAATTACGCATACTTGAATAGTGGCTTAACTATAAACTATAATGGACAACGCTTTCTATCTAAGCAAGGATTAAGAGACCTATTAGAAAGAAAGACTGATGAGAATGCGATTCGTTATCCTATCATTCACTTTAAAAGTGAAGATATTGAATTCGCCCTAGTGCATGATAACCACTATGGCGAAGAATACTACAGCTATGTGAACGGGCAACATACCGTGCAGGGAGGAACGCATTTGAATGCATTTAAAGAGGCCATTGTTAAAACCCTTAGAGAATTTTACAACAAAAGTTTTGATCCGCAAGATATTAGAGCCTCTATTGTTGGCGCTATTAGTATACGCATGCAAGATCCGATTTTTGAGAGTCAGACAAAAACCAAATTAGGTTCTAACAACATTGATGAAGAAACCAGTATGCGTGTATTTGTGGGCGATTATGTAAAGCAACATCTAGATGATTTCCTTCACAAAAATTCTGAAGTAGCCGAAAAGCTTTTAAAGAAAATTCAACAAAGCGAAAGAGAAAGAAAAGACATGGCTGGCGTTAAAAAGCTAGCAAAAGATAGAGCAAAAAAAGCCAATCTTCACAACAAGAAACTTCGCGATTGTCGCTATCATTTCGACGATAAAAAAAATGAGAAACACATCAGCACTTCTATTTTTATTACAGAGGGAGATTCTGCAAGTGGCTCTATAACTAAAGCTCGTGATGTAGAAACGCAAGCTGTATTTAGCTTAAGAGGTAAACCCCTAAATAGCTATGGTTTAAAGAAAAAAATTGTATACGAGAATGAAGAATTCAACTTACTTCAACATGCATTAAACATAGAAGAGGGATTAGAAAATTTGCGTTACAACAACGTAATCATTGCCACAGATGCCGATGTAGACGGCATGCATATTCGCTTATTACTACTAACTTTTTTCTTGCAGTTTTTCCCAGATTTAGTGAAAGAAGGACATGTTAAGGTGCTAGAAACTCCACTATTTAGAGTAAGAGACAAAAAGCAAACCTTCTATTGCTACAGCGAAGAAGAAAAATTAGAAGCTGTAGAAAAACTTAGAGGAAAGGCAGAAATAACCCGCTTTAAAGGATTGGGAGAAATTTCTCCGAATGAGTTCGAAGATTTTATTGGAGAAAACATTCGTCTAAGTCCAGTAATCTTAACTAAAGAAAACTCTATAGAGCAAATCTTGTCGTATTACATGGGCAAAAACACTCCAGAAAGACAAGACTTTATTATTGACAACTTGAAAGTTGAAAAAGATATTGAAGAGGAAATACTGAAATAAGTTATAGTTGTAAAGGATTCTTCGGATTTAAAGGATTTTGACGATAAACCATCACCATACTTTGATAAAGTTCCGGCATGGCTTCTTTAAATTGTGCTGGTCGCTCGAAAAAATTTTCTGTACAAACTGCAAACATTTCTTGAAGATTAGTGCTAGCATACTTTCGTAAAAAATTGCTTTGACCAGCATTGATTTTTTCCATTTCCAATTCTGCAAAAAATTGCCATTCCTTATAGAATTTAGTAAAGAACAAGGAACGACGAGTTATAAATGCATCAATATTTAAAGCATGTGCAAATTCATGTAAGCCTAAATTAATGCCGTCATTCGCATCCTGAATACCCAAAAGAAAACTCTTTACAGACAGAATGATCAACTTCATTTTTACATTAACTTCTCCTTGGTGATATTGTTCTCGAATAGAGCTGAAATAGGAATCCGGATAAATGAGAATTTTATCAAAATGTAAAATTTCAAAATTTTTTAAACCAAAACTCAACTGAGCTGCACTTGCAGCAATTAAAATATTAATATCGGCATTACCATTCATATGCCTCGGAATGAATTGCTTAATTTCCAGAAAAACTTCAACCCGAAGAATAAAACTCTTTTTTAGACCTGTATCTAGTGCAAGGTAATAAGGGAAGTATTTGGATAATACCCCTTCAATTTGAGTCCTATTTTTAGAAGGAATAACATAATTTTTGACGCTTATTGCTTTTTCTTGAATGGGACCATACATTAAACGTCTAAATAATAAACTCAAAACGACATAAGCACCAATAACAAAAACTACAGCCAAGAAATTTTCCAAATTAGAAAAACCCTCATCAATTTTAAGCCATATTAATTGGAACACTATTTTCAATGGATCCTGTCTCCTCGCAACTCCAAGTTCTTCAAAATATCCGCTTCTAAGATGAGGTATTCCTCCCAGCGAGCTAAAACTTGTTCTTTAGGAAGCACCGTCATTGCTAAGTCTAAAAAAAGTCTAAAATGACCTGCTTCACTCACCATAAGATTTTTATAAAAAGCTTTTAAATCTTCATCGTTAATATCTAAAGATAAAAGTCGGAAACGTTCGCACGATCGAGCTTCGATAAGCGCTGCAACTAAAAGTCTTTCTACCAATTGATGCTCTCTAGATCCTCCTTGAATAATATTCGCTTGCAAGCGATTTACATAAAGATCCTTTCTTTGTCGACCAAGACCTAAGTCTCTCTTTTTAAGTTGGTCTACAACCATTCGAAAATGCCCCCACTCTTCCGTAACAATTGGCATTAAAGCTTCCACTATCTCTTCAAACTCTGGAAACATTTGAATAATAGTGATGCAATTAGTTGCCGCTTTTTGCTCGCAATAAGCATGATCAGTAAGTATGTCCTCTATACTCTTTTCAGCTAAATTGACCCAACGCGGATCGGTAGGAAGTTTTAATCCTCCAAGCATAATGATAATTTTATGCAAAAATGAAGATTTTTAAAAGAAATTCGACATATTTTAGGTCGAATTAATCTAAAAGCCTCTCTTGCTTTGCTCTAAATACACTAATCTTCCTTTTATGAAGGAAATTTGCATGGATAATAGTAATTTTGCTGCTCAAAAACTAAGTCTTTGAAAAGAACTATTTCCATACCCACTATATTATTGCTAATAGGAATCTTTCTCGTTTCAGTTTTAATTAGAATACCAAATCTTAATAGGCCATTATCTAAACATCACGAATTTGTAAGTGCAGTTTCCCTTCGGGTAATGAGTATTTGGGAAAAAGATGGTGCTTGGAAATACCGTTTTAATCCTGTTATGTCCTATCCCAATGAAGCAGATAAATACATCAATAATTGGGCTTCAACAACTGGCGAAATGCTAGATAAAGAAGGGAATTATTATTATGTTTCTCATCCTCCTTTTGCCTATATTTTACCCTATGCTTTTTTTCAATTATTGCATTTAAAAGTCAATGTTTTAAACCTTCAAATTTTTCATCTTCTGGTAAACTTTATCTGTGCGCTCTTTATCTATTTAATAGTTTGTCTATTAGGAGAACAGAAGCCCTTTGCCCGTATTTATTGGTCGGGCATAGTTGGCTACCTAGTATATCTTTTTAGCGCAGGAGTATTATGGTTTCAATCGAACACCTATATGAGCGACATGCTTGTTCATTTGTTTTTCGTGCTGAGTGTTTATACCATGCTCAAGCTTTTGATGAGGAAAAAATTCTTTTCTCCGAAATATCTGGTTCTTTACGCCATCTTTTTATTTTTAATGATTTACACTTCCTGGCTAGGCTTATTTTTTGCTTTTAGTGTCTTCTTGTATTCCTTTATTAAGCTTAGAAAAGAAAAAGTTTTTATCCCCCTAAATCTAATCACCCTCTTGGTAAGTGTTGCCGCCTTGGCTTTATTTATTTATCAATACAGTTTAATTGCAGGCTTTGATGTCCTCAAAAATCAGTTGCTCAATCGCTTAGGCGAACGTGGGTCCTTGTCCGAAAACACAAGTCTATTGCAACAATTAAAGCACCTAGCCTATCTAATTTACTTAATGCTGAAAGGCTATATTACTAGTTACTTTCCTCTATTTTTACTGCTAGTAGGTTTCGTCTACCTTACCATCACCCGAGCAAAACTTAGGATAGTTTTTACTAAAAATGGCTATCGCTTTTTATGGCTTTCGACTTTGCCTGTCATTCTACTTCACTTTTTTCTTCTTAACTATTCTGGACATGACTTTGTTAGTCTTTACGGCTCACTGTTTTTAAGCGTACTAATTGCCATCTTATACGATAAACTTAAAAAAGCACAGACCTTAAGTAATTATCAATTAAATGGCGGGATAACTGCCATAGTCCTGCTATCTATTTTAAGTTACTTTTACATCAATAAACCAGGTGCATATTCTTTTAAAAATGACTACTACGCGCAAAGTATGGATTTAGGCGAACAAGTGAAAACAGAAGCCAAGAAGGATCAAGTAGTGTTCATTTTAGGTAAATTATCTGTTGACCCGCAACTGATATATTACGCAGAAAGAAATATCGTAAAAATTACAAATATTGAAGAGGCCCTCGACTTTCTTGAGCAACGCAAGTGGAAGAGTGGCATTGTATTTCATTATGATCAAGCAAGTGCGAATAGCTTCGCCAAGATAGAAAATATCACATGGAATGAATAAAAAAGCATAATTTCGTAGTAAAACCAATACTAAAATGGCAATAACAAATATACCCGCAGTAGATTTATCTAAGTTTGTACATGGAACAAAGGAACAAAGAGAGGAATTTATCAATGAATTGGGCAAGGCTTGGGAAGAAGTAGGTTTTGTTACCGTTAAAAATCATGGCGTTCCCGACGAATACATCAATGCCTTTTACACGCAAGTAAAACGGTTTTTTGAGTTTCCGACTGAAGTAAAGCTAAAGTATGAAGACCCAGAAAATGCTGGACAAAGAGGATATACCAGCTTTGGAAGGGAACACGCCAAAGGCTTCGATGCCCCAGATTTAAAAGAATTTTGGCAAATGGGCCAAGTAGTTAGTGACGGCGACCAAATCGCAGAGGAATATCCAGAAAATATCCGTGTTGATTTGCTCCCAGATTTTGAAGAAATCGGAAGAAAATTATACACTGCTTTTGAGCAATCTGGAGCTCATCTCTTAAGAGCTATTGCTTTGTATTTGGGCCTAGAAGAAAACTATTTCAGCCCAAAGATTCACAATGGAAATAGTATTTTAAGAGCCATACATTATCCACCCATTGTAGGTGAACCAAAATCTTCCATTAGGGCAGAACAACATGAAGATATCAACTTAATTACCCTTCTTGCTGGTGCTTCTGCCGAAGGTTTACAAGTTAAAGACAAAGATGGAAATTGGGTTTCTGTTAATGCTCCAGAAGGCCACTTGGTAATCAATGTTGGCGATATGTTGCAAAGACTAACGAATAATGTTCTTAGATCTACTACACATAGAGTGGTAAATCCACCCAGAGAATTATGGCATACATCTAGATATTCCATTCCATTTTTCCTTCACCCAAGAAGCAACATGGATTTATCTTGCCTAGAAAGCTGTGTTAGCGATGAAAATCCAATTCAATACGACGCTATCACTTCAGGAGAGTACTTACATGAACGATTGAGAGAAATAGGATTAAAAAAATAAGTATTCGGCACAATTCTTGCCGAATAGCTTTTATTATAAAACTTAAAAAAAAGAAAATATGGGTTTATTATCATTTGTAAAAGACGCTGGAGCAAAGTTGTTTGGTAAGGAAGAAGAAAAAACTGCTTCTGATAAAGAGAAAAACGATGCTCTAATTAACCACATCAATAGATTTAATTTAAGAACGGAGGGCGTTAATGCCATTCTAAGAGGCAGCACAGTAATTCTTGAGGGCAAGGTAGATACCTTACAAGAAAAAAATAGAATTGTAATGGCTGCAGGAAACATTAAAGGTATTGACGCAGTGGACGACAGAGTGCTTGTAGAAGAGCAAATTGAAAAAGAGCCTGAAACGCAATTCTATACAGTAGTTTCTGGAGATTACCTCTCAAAAATTGCTAAGAAGGTTTACGGTAATGCAAATAAATACAACATTATCTTCGAAGCAAATCGACCAATGTTAGAAGATCCAGACAAAATTTATCCAGGTCAGGTTTTAGTAATA
Organism: Chitinophagales bacterium; assembly: GCA_020635975.1. GTDB lineage: Bacteria > Bacteroidota > Bacteroidia > Chitinophagales > UBA8649 > JAFMKE01. The sequence goes on along the minus strand of JACJYT010000010.1, from coordinate 2,060 downwards.
CCTAGCCTAGATTAAGAAATAAAAAAAGCTCCAAAATTTGGAGCTTTTTTTATAAATCTACTCGAAGTTGTGTGTCGGCCAATAATTTGAAACTCTTACGGTGCAAAGGACAAGGTCCATGTTTTTCTATGGCCTCCCTATGTTTTTTAGTAGCATAAGCCATATTCTGATTCCATGCATATTGTGGATATTGCCTATGCATTTCCTCCATAAATTCATCTCTATAAGTTTTTGCTAAAATGGAAGCCGCAGCAATCGAAGCGAATTTGTCATCCCCCTTTACAATGGTTTGGTGTGGCAAATTTTTATACTTGTAAAAGCGATTTCCATCTACAATAATATGTTCGGGCTTTAAGCTCAATTTATCCAAACTCTGGTGCATAGCAAGAATAGAAGCCTTTAAAATATTAATATGATCTATGGTGTGGTTATCTACAAAAGAAACCGCAAAGGCAAGCGCCTCTGTTTCAATAATTTTTCGGAGTTGATTTCTATGCGCTACTTTTAATTTTTTAGAATCTTTGAGTAAGGGATGAGAAAAATCTTTTGGCAGAATCACGGCAGCAGCCACTACTGGACCAGCAAGACAGCCCCTTCCCGCTTCATCACAACCTGCTTCAACACAATCTTCTAAGTAAAAGGGTAGTAACATAATTTTACTCTTCTCTACCCATATTATAATTCTTGGGAATGATGGTTCCGTCTACCTTTTTTAAAACACCCTTTCCATGCAACTCATTATTCAGCCATCTACCCTCATAAATATCACCATTTCTAAAATAGTAAATTCCTTTACCATTCATTTTACCTTCTAAAAACTGACCTTCATAACGCTCTCCATCCGACCATTCAAAAATTCCATAGCCCGTTTTATTACCAGAAAGAAATTGCCCCGTGTATTTATTCCCATTGGCATAAAGGTATACGCCTTCGCCATTCTTCTCATCATTCTCCCAATTTCCTTCATATACATTGCCATTGCTATAGGTATATTTACCATGACCCTCTCTCTGAGAATTCACCCATAAGCCATCATAAACATCCCCATTGGTATAATAACAAGTGCCTTGTCCTGTTATACTTCCGTACTGAATGTATCCAAAATACCTTTTGCCATCTGCATAATAATAAGTACCAATACCGTGCATCATATTGTCTTCAAATGCACCCTCGTATCTATCCTTATTGGGGAAATAATAAATACCACCACCATGCCTTTTATCTTCCTTCCATTGGCCTTCGTACATGCCGCCGTCATCAAAAACAAGCTTTCCATAGCCATGCTTCTTTCCATCCTGCATTTCTCCCTGATATTCAGAATTACTTGCTTTCTGCTTTCCTTTAGATTTTTGGGCAAATAGGGAGAAGCAGAGAAATATTGAAAAAATAAAAACTAATGTCGAGCGCATGCCTAATTTTTTCATAAATTTATGAATAATTCTTAAAACATCCAGATTGAGCAAACTAAAGCAACTTGCAGGACAAACCGCACTCTATGGTATTAGTACCATCTTAGTTCGCTCTCTCAATTGGCTAATTTCGCCTTTTCACACCTATGTTTTCGGTAGTAGACAAAGTGAATTAGGAATTATTATAGAAATGTATTCTTATGTTGCCTTTATCAATGTTATATTGATGTACGGCATGGAAACTGCATTCTTTCGTTATGCTTCAGATAACAAAGAAAATCAGAACAAAGTATTTTCCACAAGTTTATTAAGCCTTGGCCTTAGTACATCTTTCTTTCTAATACTAATTCTACTCTTTTCGCAAAACATAGCTAATGCGCTACAATATCCCAATTTGCAGTCTATTGTTATTATGCTTGCTTTTATTCTGGCCTTCGATACGATGAGCAATATTCCCTTTGCAAAACTGCGCTTAGAAGCAAAGCCCTTAAGCTATATTAAAATCAAATTATTCAATGTTATCATTACCGTTGGTTTAAACTTCTTTTTACTTTTTCCCTTGCTCAAGAACCAAAATGACATGTTTGGTTTTCATCTAAAAGAAGAAGATGCTATTTTCTATGTGTTTCTTGCAAACTTAGTTGCTAGTGC
>JACJYT010000001.1 GCA_020635975.1 Chitinophagales bacterium | reverse complement strand
GTTAAGGTAACATTAATATGCTTCATATTGGTATTATAAGTCCTAATACTTTGATAATTCTTAACTGATCTTACACGAGATTGATTCCATGAATTTCCAGTGCCAGTCTTAAGACCAAGGCGGTTCAAAGTTGAAGCTATTATTTTATCAGAAAATTTGGTTGCCATTTGTGCGATAATTTCTACAGCTTCCATACTATTGCTACGTCCATGGTGGCCAGTTCTGTTTTTGTGGATCCTCAATTCAGAATGACGCCCTCCTTTCCAATGTATTATTAAAATTATCTCATTTTTTATTTTATCTACGGTAGCAATAATTTCACAGATAAGCAAACGTAAGATCCTTTGTTTTAAATCTATTCCTGTAGAGGCAGAATTCCAAACAGTGGATAAATCCTTAGCTAAATAAAGAAAAGTTGTATGATCTGGGAGTAGGATTTTTTGTTGTATATCCTCTAATTTCTTTAAACCATCCTCAACTTCTTTTACACGTTGGAGTGCTTGATTCCATCTTATTTCTAATTCGTCCGCTACTAGGCGGTTATTAGGATCTACAGCTTCATATCTCCTACAGGCAAGATTTTTCTCATAATGAGCTTGCTCAAGTTCTAATAACAAAGCTTTACGATGATCTTCACGTTGTTGCAAAACTTGCTCTGCAGCCTTAAATGCTGCTTCAATAGCATCATTTTCTACTGCTTTTAGAATTTCAAGACTAATAGCTTCATCAGCACGTAGATTACCGAAAGAGATACATCTTTCTCTACCATAATTTATATGTGCTCCTCTGCAATAATACCTAGCTACATTTCCTGCAGTTCCACAATAAGTTAAGTGTAGCATGCGACCACAATGCCCACACCGCAGAAGCCCAGTTAATAAAGCTTTACCACCACGTCCTGATTTGGGGCTATCTGTGCTTTGCATATGTGCATTATCCGAGAGTATTTTTTGATTTTCTTCAAATCTTTCCCATAAAATGTATCCAGTATGGTGGTTCTTTATTAGCACTAACCATTGTTCCATAGGCTTCCTATGTCCTCGGTTTTTCCTAGCTCTTCCTTCAACGATTTTTGTCCGCGATTCAGTTTTACCAAAAGCATAAGCACCAGCATAAAAAGGATTTTTTAAAATTGAAAGAATATTTTTATAAATAGGGAGTTGCCATAAAAGTTCTTGCCCAAATTCATTATAACTAATTCTTGGTAAAGAGATACTTTCTTCTCTAAACCAAAGTAAAACTTGTCTAGCGCTTCTTAGTTCAATAAATTTCTTAAATACCAGTTTAATAGCTTCTTGAACTCGCTTATTTGGTTCCAGCTCAATTTTATTATTGCGTGTCCAACAAAACCCAATAGGTAAACAAAATTTTAGCTCTCCTCTAATTGCTTTTTGTCTTAGGGCCTCAATTGAACGTTGTTTAAAAAGGCTCAATTCAAATTCACTCATTGTCCCTTTTAGCCCTAATAAAAGACGATCGTTACCAATTAATGGATCATAGACTCCTTCAGGGTCAATTATTAGTGTCTTAACAAGGCTACAGAGATCTATTAGATGGTGCCAATCTCGACCATTTCTAGCCAGCCTAGAAGCTTCAATACAAAAAATTGCTCCAACACCTCCTTCACAAACTAGCATAAGCATTCTAGAAAATCCAGGCCGTTCCACAGTACCTGCTCCAGATCGTCCTAAATCTTCATCTATGACCTCAACTTGAGAAAATCCATATTCTTTTGCTTTATTGGCAAGATTATATTGACGTTGCTTACTTTCTAGATTCTCTAAAACTTGGGTAAGAGAAGATTGACGTATATAAACAATAGCACGACGTTTTAGGTGCTCGGTTGTAATTTTTACATTCATAATATTATCCATAAATTAATTATTTTTATTAACCATTTTAGTAGTTAAGGCTCGATAGTATCTTCTTTAATTACCTTAGTAGTTGAAGTTAAATTTTTGACAAAGTAATCAGATACTATGAAAACACTTTCCCCTCTTTTGATCTATTCATAGCTTTTTCCTACCCTCATCGGTAAGTACCATTTGCTAAATTGAAACATTTTATCCTTCTTTCTTATCCACACAGTACTCATTATTAAAAGCGAAATTAGTATTTTCTTTGTATTCAAACATTAGTTCTGCTAATGCTTGAATAAGCTCTATTTTTTCTTCTTTCGATAAACTAACCAATATTTCCTTTTTCACATTTTTTATAAAAGGTAGATTTAATTGTATTACTTGATTTGCTTTTCGTTTCTTCATTTTTAGACACCTCTTGCTTTTTTAAGTGTGGTTCAAATGTAGCTGAATTCTTAGTTAGTATCTCAGATAAAAAGCTATGGAGTATTCCTAAAGCATCTAAGGAAAGTTGAGGAGTACCCTTAGAGAATTGAGCACATATTTCTGGATTCATCATCCAGTTTGGAAAAGCAGCGATAGAACCATCAGGAAGTTCACAGTGAATAAGATTATTAGTAGTTTTAGAAACAATACGTTCTATGCGTAAAGAGCTATTATAAAGTGCATGCCACTTATAATAAATTTTTATACGTTTAGATGAAATATACGCATTATGTGATTGGTTCGTCAGGTACAGGTAAAACCCATATAGCTATTGCTCTTGGTTACGTGGCAACGCAAAGC